>JABFGC010000001.1 GCA_013112685.1 Chloroflexota bacterium
ATGGAGTCAGAGTGGCAGTCAATGTTGCCACCTCGGGGATCACGATCCTACCCGTATCCTGTCCACATAATCCATTCACATCACAGCTTCTGCCAGAACTGGGTATTCCCCAACTGGCGCCAACGTTCCATCCCCAAAGCGCCGATCCCATTTCACGACATAGGAATTCCTGCCGGGATCAAAGTCCAACACCAACTCCTTCCAACGCTTTCGCGGATCACGGATGGTCACCTGGATGCTGGCAATCGGAAAGTGATTGGGGAAACCTTCAGAGTTCCGTTTTCCCAAATCCACCACCGTTCTGTGATGGACACGGCGGGCGGGGCATTGTCCACAGTCAACGCAATCGAAACCAAATCGCCAACATTGCCGGCGCGATCCCTGCCACGCATCTGGATGGTGTACTCGCCATTGGGCACTTCACCGGAATGCCAGATATAAGACCAGCCATCTCCTGCGCTCATCGAGACTGCCTGCCAGGTATTTCCTCCGTCAACCGAGACTTCACCTCCATCCGGACCGGACATGCCATCCACCAAACTTCCAGCGAAGCGTACATCACCCTGCACAACCTCTCCATTGGAATGGGATGTGATTTGAGCGACCGGAGGAACCGTGTCTATGCGGATTACCTTGGATACCGTCACCTCATTTCCAGCCACATCCCTGGCATATATCAGGACAGCATGTGACCCATCTGTGAAGTGCATCGGTGGAGTGATCCAACTTGCTCCACCATCAGCGCTTGCCAGCAGGGATGAAAGTCCAGAGATCACATCTGTTGCCGTTGCAGACAGATCCACCTCCGAGACATACCATCCATTTCTGCCATCCACAGGCGGTAGGTTGACTTCAAGATCAGGTGGCGTCCAATCCCGCTGCCAGGTGGACGAACCACTCGCAGCTCGCCCACTGGTGGATGTCACAGTGTAGTTGGCTGTACCAGTTCCTTCTGGCAAAGGCAAGTCACAGGAAGCGCCACAGGTAAACGGTTGACCGTTCAAATCACCAGTGATCGTCACATCTAATCCCTGTGGATCACTGGCGGTGAGTTCCAATGTTTCATCCCCCCTGCACCAACCAGCATCGCCCCATAGATCACAAACTACCACGCCTGTAATTTGAGGCGGCAACGGAGTGGGTGTGGGCGACGGCGTATTGGTGAAGGTCGCCGTGGGCGTATACGTCATGGTCGGCGTGAAGGTCAACGTCGGCGTCAGACTGGGTGTAAAGGTTGCTGTCGGCGTGCGAGTTATGGTCGGTGTGAACGTGGGTGTCCGCGACGGGGTGGGTGTGGCAGTGGACGGTGGACCGATGTATTCCACGTCAATGGAACGAAAATCCACATATCCACCTGATGCGGTCAGGGACCAGGAACGACAGCCAGCTGGAACAGCAATCGCCATACTCACAAACCCTGGGAGTCCAGAGCCTGTTTGCAAGTACCATGTATCCACAGAGGAACATGCCCGCAACACGGCATTGCCCACACTTGAGTCAGGCGTGAAGCCGACCATGATCTCGAAGTATGAAACATCGCGGTCAAAGGAACCGCTGGCAACCCCACCATTGCCCAGCCGTGTAACCCACTCGGAACAATTGGAACCACAAAACGTACCACCTTCCTCGGGTGGAAGCGAGGATCCATCGCGATGGGTGATGTACACATACTGGGCAGAACCACTCCAGTCGATGTAGCCAGTATTGTGAGCCTGGTCATAAGTGCGTCCCTCCGGCAATGAATACGCCGCCAGAGGCGCTGCATGGGTGGACGCGGATGTCCACAAAAAGAGAATGGGAAGGAATAGGATTATCCCAATCCATTGAAAACGCTTCATAACTAACTCCTAATATTCCTGGAAATCCCGGATGCCGAGATGGAAGAGGAAGAACAACAAAATCACCAACGCCAGAAGCACAAGACAGGCGATCATGAACACCTGGATCGAAATCACGAGTCCCAGCAGATAGCCACTAAAGATGCCGACACCCAGGCCGGCAAGGAAGCGCATCATCTCACTGCCCAGTTTCCGATTCCACGATCATCTTCAACCGTACAGGGTCCAGGTTGCGCCACCAGGCAATTTCAAAGGAAATGGTGCGGTATTCCCAAAGCATGCCCTGCGCCGGCAGGGATTCCAGCCAGGTCTTCAGAGCCGACTTGAATCCTTCCTGCATGTCTGACCCGCGAAGAACGGCGATGTCCATATCAAGGACATTGCCTGTGAGGACCTTCATGCTGCCACTATGAGCCGCCAGCCAATTCAGGAACATTCGCAAACGTGGATCATCGAGCTGAAAGACATGCGTCCCGATATCCAAAACCATTTGGTCGATCAATACATTTATCTCGCTCATCGATCCCATCCAATGCCCCCAGAATGGGGGTTGTCTCGCCGGGACATTCTCCAGGCGGAATAAATAACGCCAATACACGTCAATACGCAGGCAAGCGAACCGCCACACACCACCAATAGAAAACGCAACATCATCGCTGTCATCAGAAACCCAACCGCCTTTCATCTTCCTGTGGCGCTGGCTGCTGTATTTGGGTATTGTTTTGCTCCTCGATCCACGCCGCTAAAAATTCACCCAGGAGGGGCGCCAGAGCCTTGGGGAGCATGTCCTTCAGCGCACGTGATGCCTGCTCCTGCCAGCCGTTCGCTGGCAGATAATCACGGGGATGGACAGCGATCACTTCCTCGATCAATGCCCGGACTCTTGCGGTATCCGCACGCGGCAGAGGTTTGATCTGTGTCAGGGTCGGCGGGTTGCCAGCGCCCACCAATACGCGCCCGCAGCCAGCACTGCAACGAAGGCAGGTCAAGGGTCATGTTCCCGTAACGCACCGTGGAACTCAAGGTGGCGCGGATCAGGTCGGCATCCTCCGGGTCGGGGGAAAAGAACATCTGCGTGGAGGTATTGGCAAGCATTGCCTGTACGACCGGCTCCATGCCTTCCACCTTGCGCATCATGGATAAGGACTGCGCCAGCACGAACATGCGTGCGCCGAACTTGGCGCCTTCCGCCAGCATTGACTCCAGTCGCATGCCCGAACCGATCTCCTGCGCTTCATCGACGATGAAATAAAAGGGTACAGGTTTCTCCAAGGTCGCTTTGCGATAAGCAGCCTCGAAGACGTTGTAGAGAACGGAGGCGGTCAACCTTGCCCCTTCACGTCCCATTTCACCGGAAGGCAGACGTAATACGATCCAGGCGCGTTCGTCGATCCATTGATTGAGGTCCACGAAACTTTCCTGGTGCATGGCGGAGAACAGCCACGGCGAGAGTTCCAAAGCCATGACCTTCGAGAGCACCGGGCTGATCACCTCCGTGATCCAACTCTGACTCTTTTTATCCTCCTCCCCGATTTGACCCAATAAGGCATCCAGCGCCAGGGCGCCCATGCGTTCGCCGGGCGGCAGCAACGCCATTGCCGTGTGCCGCCATCTCTTATTGAAGGCCATGAAAACGATATGCAAGAGTCCCAGTCCCGCTTCCGGATGATGCTGGTTCCAGACATGAGCCAGACGAAACAGTCCAAGCAACGCTGCTTGCATACGCGGACCCCAGTAGTCATCCCAGATGCGTCGCCCGACTTGTACGATGGCGTTGCCGGCCCAGGTGAAGTCGGGGACAGCAAGAAGATTCAGGGGAATGACCTGTGGCTGATCCGGAGTGATTACCCGTAATCTCTTGATTGCTTTTTGCTTTTGTTCCTCCGGCAATTGAGCAATCGCATCCGGGAAGGCATCTGCCGAGGAGACGTGCGGGTCAACGAGAAATATGCCTGGCGCATCATCGCCACGGGCGATCAACTGTTCCAACATCGAATACACAAATGAAGATTTACCCGAACGGCTACCGCCTGTTGCAAGACCATGTCCATCCGGATCGACGCCCACCTTTTCGCCAGTGGCGACACTCTGTCCGATCTTGAAGCCCGCTTCGAGCAAGGGTTGAGATGGCGGCGGTGCTGGCACTTCCTGCCAAACGGCACGATCCAACAAGCCCGATCCTTCACCTAATTGTAGGGGAGCGATGAGACCTGCAAGTTCACCGGCTGGCAAGGGGAATGTGTGTTTCTGGATTGCAGGCCAGACTGATTCAATGGGTTGCCAAGTCTGTTCTCCAGCCAATAACGGAAGTTGGATCGGTTCAGCGATGGAAAAGGCAACCTTCAACAACGGCTCCTGTATCCGTCTCTCTACAACTTCCTTAGGGATTGATCTCCAGGCAAGCCAGTCCCGAATGCCCAATGCAGAGGCAACACAGATCGTAATGCCAGCAATCACGAACATGGATACCCCAAAGGGATTGAACCAACCTGCGAACAAAATTCCACTGCTGATGCCTGCCATGATCATCCCGAAGAACAGTCCTGCCCGCAGGAAATCCAATTGCAAGCCCCAGGAGTTGGGTGTGTCATTGCCGACGCCGCCTTCGGTGCCATACGAATAGGAGGACAGGCTGCGCAACTTCTCCTGCAGTTGGTCTTCATTCCCAAGCAACCATAAACGAAGACTCGCATCTTTCCCGTCACGGGCGGCACTGATCAACCGGCTGCCGATGGCAAGCAGGGGATCGCTGTCTTTCGCGGAGGCGATCAACGACGGCAAACGGTTCGATGTGTGTAGGGCATATCCATCGAATTGAATCTTTGCCACTCCCAAACTGCACCATCTGGAATGCTGTCCGGTCATGGCAGACCATGACTGGACGACTCCATCTGCCACATGGGGAGGCAGATACAGCCGCACGCGCAATCCTTTTGGTGATGCGATCCATTCCATGATCGAAGGGAACGGCAACTGCGCGATCCAACCCATGACCTGCGCACGCAGATCCTCCAAGGCGTGCGGCGCAAAGAGTAGCTCCCATCCCTGCCACTTCCCTTTGCACAAGGGACAGTGATCTGGAGCGGTGGCGTGTTCATAACCGCAATTGATACAGATCATCGCTGAACTCCCAATGCCCCAAGCTGTTTCCAGAACTGGATCCATGTCGGTGGAATGGAGACAAGGACAGGGAACAAAGCACCACGTCCCGCAGAAGGAGCTGCTAGAAAGACTCGCGGCGGTAAACGTGAGGTGGTCTCAGCATTCTTCCTGGCTTCGCTTTCAGGCACGCCCAGTGAGCGATAAAAGGCGAAAGCCTCATCCGGTCCGAGCCGACCGATGAAGGCGGTGGATGCCAGACTCAATGAAGTGGGGTTCTTCATCAGGCCGGCCGGCAGATGGGTGATGAGCGTCACGCCGACCCCACGTTTGCGGGCGCGTCTGCCCAGTTCATCCAGCAGATCTGTGAAGGGGTCCACTGCGCAACAAGCGCCAACCTTCGTCGATGAAGATGTCCATCGGTTGTTTGCCGACCGTGACGGCATGATACAAAAACCAAGCCAGCACCGAATGCACGATGGCACGGTTTTCTTCACGCAATGAAGAAAGATCGAAATTCCACCACTGACCGGAGGGGAAGTGGGGGGAAAGCAGGGCTTTGGGTCTATCAAAGAAACCTTCGAAGAGTCCGCCGCGCATAAAGGGTCTAAGTAGTGCCAATGGCATGGCGGCTTCAGGAACATTGATCGTCCCCAAAGTCTCCACGAATTCCGCAATCGACATCGCGCCGGGTCTGCGATCCCAACGACGCTTTACCGCTTCATGCAGGGCGAAGCTTGCACAGCTGGCGATAGGACCCGACTCACCGGCGAGGGAGGCGATTAGGAAACGGACAGCCAGCAACAACTCTGCCGGGTTTTCGCCTTGCAGGGGATGAATGAGGCAGGTTTCTGTGTCTTCGGGAATGCCAGCAGGTACAACCTTTCCGCCGACAGCTTCACAGAGTTTGTTGTTCTCGCCTTCGGGATCGATGGAGATGACCGTCCTGCCTTGTAATAAACGTTGCAACATGATCCAGCGCAACAGGCTGGTCTTACCAGCACCTGGTTCTCCAAGAATAAGAGTTGTTGCATGGGGTGGAGGCGGAACTGCCGGATCAAGCCCCTTGGTGAACGAGAAGTGGATGTCCCGTCCATCCCTGGCATGCGTGCCGATCCAGACGGAATCCTCGACCGGCATGACCTGTCTAGATGGTGCAGGCAATAATAGAAGTGTTTCTTCCAGGAACAGCGTCGGCTCATCCAATCCGGGAAATAACTTTCCTCCGGGTTGGAAGTGATGCAGGGCACGTTCGGCAATATAGAAGAGTCTTTGGGCTGTGAGCCCACGCGCGCGAAGATTGGACTCAATGACTCGTCGTGCGGCTTCCGCTTCTTCGAAACGATTGCGCTCTACAAAGAGTGCTGACATCAGGGCGATCTTGAAGGCCGGCTTGCCGAAGGTCAGTTCCGACTCAGCAGCATCCATCGCGTGATCGGCGGAACGTTCTGCCATTGAAGGTCGGCGACCGGTCTTCTCTGCCAGCGCCATCATGAAACCTTCAGAACAAGGTGCGACGCGCACGCAAGGATCCGCGTAGCACATCCGGCGGTTCACGACGCATGGATAAGGAATACATCACCGGCAGGTTGGGATAAAAGACATCGGCAGAAAGACGCGACCAGGGGCGATCTGTCATTCCCGGTACACCTGTGCCACGCGCGGAGAGCGGTAATAGATAGCCGCCCGGAAAGAGCAGCTGATCTTCCAGCACTTCCACAGCTTCCGAAGCAATGGAGGTAACGAATTGGTCTTGAGGTTCAGACATGGACGGCATGATACAAAAAGACACGGACGGGTGTTCCGTCCGTGTCGCTAAGGGGAGGCAGGATCGTTTTATCGGGCTTGATCCGGGATCGCAGGCGCGAAACGGCGATAGGCATACATCATGCCAGCGCTGGAGATCAGCAGGAAGGCGGAGGCGCTGCCATAGATGCCAAATGGCTTGAACGCGAGGATGCCTCCAATCAAAGCCAGAGTCAGGCTGGCAATCCGTACTACATGGAACGGGTTGTATGTGAAGTCGCTTTTGGAAGCCAATGCAATCGCTGTTGCCAATGCGCCTGCCAGTTCGAGCCCTGCCACCAGCAGCCATTGGGTTGGTGCAATGCCTAGTGGGATCATGACGGCAAACACCAGGAAGTTGATGATCCGCAAGGGCACGCTCCATTGAAAAAAGATGCGTGTTTCGTTGACGGAAGCCAGAATGTAATACAGTCCCATCGCCAGCGATGCCTGGGAAGTCGCCATCAGAAATAGTTGATTGGCAGAACCGCTGTCCGATATGCCCAACACATTCAGAAGGAGCTGTGGTGCGAGGAGTCCGGTCAGCCCCGATCCCACGATCACCATGCCGAAAACCAGCATGGTCAATGCGGCAAGGTCCATACTACCTACGCTCCCTCCGGTACATCAGCGGCGATGTATTCCATGAAGTCACTGTATGCCGACTGCACCCCGGCGCAGGAGATGATGTCTTCGCCGCCCATCAGTTCGCTGAAGCGCTGCACGTTGTCTTCGATCCACGGACCCTTCCAACCGCAACCACATTCCTCATCGTAGTGAACCGTGATGCGGTCACCGGTCAGGATGCCGCCCCAATAGGTTTGAGCGAGCAGATCGAAATAGCCAGCACGTCCGGTCTGCACCCCGGTGCGCGGTAAAGGTGTGCCGTCCGGGTCTAATACCATTGGGATGTTCCAGGGGAAGACATGATATACGCCCTTGGAACAGGCGATGTTATAGGTGTTGAGTTCGGTCATTCCATAGGACATGAAGACCTGATCCACGCCGTAGAATTTCTTCAGGATGTCCTTCCAATCGGCTATTGTCTTGCGTCCTTTGAAACCACCGCCGGTCAAAAGAACCGAGTCGGACGCAAAGACTCTCTCCTGTCCGGCTGCCAAGCCCTCGACTGCCACATCCAGGAGATCCGTGGCGGAAGCCATCAGGAAGACCCGCCGACCGCGATACTCGCGCACCATCTTGTCGAAGAAGGCTTTGGTGAGACCTGCTCTGCGTGCTTTCAGCGTGACGATCTCGCCCTTCGTTTTGAAGATGGCTTTGATCGTATCCATCGCCGTCAGGTCGCCGTGTTCCTGGGCATGTTTCATACGCATGGCCAGCGACATGAAATCCGCCGACATGGGTGCGTTGAACAGGCTGTGATATTCCGCCTCACTACCCGCGAGCGCCGGACCGAAATGTGTGATCAGGCGCATGGAAGCCTGCCGTCCGCTGCGATACGCGGGCCAGAAGACCGGCAGATGAAGATCGCGAATGCCCGGCATGAAGGCTTCCAGGAAGGTGTAGGTGCCTTCGACCCAGGCTTCCTTCTCGGTCTGGCTGCGCGGGAAGAAACTTAACTTGCCGCTCGTGCCGGTGGAATGAAAGACGAACATGCCAGCTTCATCCAGACGCGTGAGCCATTCATCGATGGTGTTCACGCCGCGCATATCGAGCGTGGAAAGATCATGCGCAGTCAGTTTGTTCAACCAGCGCGTCAACTCGGTGAATAGCTTGCGTTCGATGAACGCAAAGGGATAGTTCTTGTAGACCTGGTGTGTGAAGAGGATGGTTGCAAGAGTCTCGAAGTCGGCGATGATCTTCACACCCTGCTTTTCCGCCAAAGCATCCAAAGCGGGAATGCGCTCCTGCAATTGTTGAAAGCGGGTTTGCGCCCAATGCAATTGCAAATCATCCAATTCCGGTTTGGAAAGCGAGAACAAGGTCTGGACCGGCAGGCGGGTCCAGGATTCGGGCGTGCCCGAAAGAATAGAGTTGGTCATGAAATGAATCTCCTAAAAAATATGATGTTTGAAGATCTGCCAGGCTTTGCGTAGATAGAAACCGGGCAGTTCCCATTTGGATGGAAAACGTTCATCCAGGATCCAGCGGCAGGCGCGCCGCATGATCTCGGTTGAATTGAAGGGACCGCCGATGGAATACTCCACAGTATGTCCGATGGAAATGAAGCGGCACACGCCGCGCGCCACCAGGAGGTCGCGTAAGGGCTTCTTGAGAGTTTCGGGGTAGATGCCAACCGTCTGTGTGGAAGGATGGATGCGATCCACGAGTTGCAGCGGATTTTCATAGGGGATGACCACCACAACCTTGTGCATTGGGAAGAAGTCGGGCAGGTTGCCGGTCAGACTTACCACTACAGCGCCTTCGTTCCTATCCCCGCCGACCACATAATAGAAATCGTCCTGGGCGCGGGTAGCGTTGATCTCATCGCGCAGGTCAGCTGGGAAATTCTTCGGCATGGCACTCAAGGATGGGTCCTGGTGCTGCATGTGATCGTACAAGCGCCGGGCATATTCCATCGCCTGATCCGGAGACGCCTGCACAAAATGGAAGCGCGATGAACCGCAGGACTCCATGTTGAAGGAACCTGCATCTTTGGCGGTAAGCTTGGCGACCTTTTCGATCTCTGCACTGGATTGGAAGGCTTCACGTCCTAAAATGGAAATGCTGAACTTCGGACCGAGGGCGATCACATCGATGCCGGAGGCTTGCAGGTTTCCGTGATTGAGGGTCGAGTTGATCCCGCCCAGCGCGCCGCCCCAGGAGATGATCTTCTCCAAATAGCGCGGCTGGATCAGCTCGTGCTCGAAGTCCTGCAATTCCTTTGACCAATACACGACCGAGAAATGTTTGGTGACCGGATGGTTCGGATCGACATCCATCATCGCGCCGACGATGGCAGCGGCGGTGAGCGGATCGTTGGGCGTGACCTTGATGATATTGTCCGATTTGATCAGCGCGGCGCGGGCGATGCTCAGGGCAGCCACCACCGGAACATTGCCGGAGATGAAATGCAGGGTGCGTGCGCCATAGGCTCGTCGTCTGGCGATCTTGTCCGCATACGGCATCTCGACCCAGCCGTCCAAATACTTTGAGCCGATCTCATTCTCGACCATTGTGCGCAACGCCAGTTTCGAGAACACCACCGGGATCAGGTCATAACTGCCGCGCACGATGGACTCCGGCAGGGCGCTGAACGGCATGCTGAAACGACAAGCCTGTTCCATGCGGGCATGATTAAGGGTCATGGCTTTGCCTGCTTCGGCAAGAAAGTCGATGATCTCGCTGACACGCACAGAGGCAAAGTCGCGCTGGAGTTGAACGGGATCGGAGAGTACGATCCGGTCCAGCAAGGGACGCGGGTCAGGAAAATGAAACTGATTCTTTCCGTCCCGGCTTTGATACAACAGATCCTTTGCAGTGACTACTTGACCGCGCAGGATGAAGGGAATTTGGATGGGGTGATCGGATGACATGCGCGGAATGATATAAAAAAACACGGACGGGTGGTCCGTCCGTGTCGCTACCAACAGACATATTATTTTTTGGATAGCGGCATATTAATGGAGTGTTTGCTAAATATTTCTTATAATCAACGTATTGTATTTTGTAGTACCGGGCTAATGTATCTATTTGAAAAAATAGAAAATCCAGCAGTGTATAAATAACAAGACTAAGGTAGAATCTTCGAACAGCCATGTTATTTAAACATAGAAAGTAGGGAATTGCGATGTGGCATGATATTGAAACGACAAAAGATCTTCTTAATTTTTCTGTTGTCGCTGAAACTGCGGCTCAACTTATAAGAGAATCGAGTGGAGAGCCTATATCTATTGGCATCTCTGGAAAATGGGGGACTGGGAAATCATCATTAGTAAAGATGATAGGTAACTCACTAAAAAACGCAGATGAACATAAAAAATATATCTTCCTTGAATTTAATGCGTGGTTATATCAAGGATATGACGATGCAAGGATGGCGTTACTCCAAAGCGTTGCAGACAAGCTGATTGCGGAATCAAAAAACCGGCAAAAAGCCGTGGACAAAGCGATTGATTTTGCAAAACGAATAAATTGGTTGCGGCTTGGAAAGTTGATATTGCCTACAACTTACGGTGCAGTGGTTGGTGGCACTCTTGCCGGCCCTCTTGGAGCTTTGCTTGGAGCAGCGAGTGGATTAATTAAAGGAACAGGACAACCATCAGCAGAGGATATCGAAAAACTAAGGGTGGCATACGAATCTGTGCAACCAGAGTTGGTCGGCATTCTTAAGGATAAAGAACAGATCTCGCTCCCTGAAGAGATTTCTGCATTGCGAAATACATTTGAGGATTTACTTAAGACAATGGATATAACATTAGTTGTCTTGGTAGATGATCTGGATCGATGCCTGCCTTCTACTGCCATTTCCACCTTGGAAGCAATGCGTTTGCTTCTCTTCCTTAAGCGGACCGCATTCATAATTGCTGCTGACGAAGAAATGATTCGGGGGGCTGTTCGTGCTCATTTCAATGATATAGATTTGACAGATGATCTTGTAACCAGCTATTTTGACAAACTCATCCAAGTTCCATTGCAGGTGCCTCGCTTGGGCGTCATTGAGGTCAAAGCATTTCTAATACTTCTGTTTTCAGATTTAGCAAAGCAACGTGGAGAAATCACAGCTGAGGAACTGGCTGAGGCAGAGAAAGTCGTTTTGTTGGCTGCCCGCCAGCCTTGGGCAGGTGGTCTTACGCGAAAAAAGATGCAGGAAGCTTTCGGAGCCAAGGCTGCAAAACTAAGCAAGGAAATTGATCTTGCTGACCAGCTTGCCGGCATTATGGTGTCTGCCGAACGCATAGCAGGAAATCCACGCCTGATCAAGAGATTTCTTAATAACCTTTTGATTAGGGATGCAGTAGCAAAAGCCCAGGGAATGGCAATTTCGTTTGATCAACTTGTCAAATTACAGCTCTTTGAACGAAACGCATCATCGGCTGCTTTCGATTATCTGATTAAGCAACTTGCTGCTAGTGAAGACGGTAAAGCTGCATTCATTGCAAAGATAGAGGAGACTTTAACAAAAGATGAAGTCTACCAAGCACCGGATAAAAGCTGGGATTCCTCGTTTATTTTTGAGTGGCTCAAATTAAATCCGAAACTGGGAGAGGTTGATCTTCGTCCATTACTTTACTTAAGTCGAGATCGATCCTTGTCTCTTGCTCGTTTCGATGAAATCTCGCCGGAAGGAAAAGCGCTGCTTGAAGCAATATTGGAGGCGAAGAATTTCATGCAGCCTCTTGTCGATCAAATAAAGTCGCTTGATGAAATGGATGCCGAACGCATACTTACTCGTATACTTCGCCAAGCTCGATCTGATCAATGGGATAGGACACGACTCATCCAAGCCTTGCACGTTCCAAAAGCATTTCCTAGTCTTGGATCTACTTTTGTCAATTTCCTTAACGAGATACCCACAGACCATCGACCAGTTCCTCTCATCCCGTTAATTAAGGATGAAGCTTGGGCACAAGAAATGTTGCAACAATGGAGCGCCGATCAACGATCTTCTCAGCAAGTGAAGAAAGCGATTGGTAGTCTAAAAGGGGGAGCATAAGCAAATGGGAACTTCGGCAGCTAGTTCCGGTGCAGGTTCGGGGGTTCCATTTGACCCTCCTTGGTTGGATGATGTATTGCCAGATATTCCGGGCGATGGCAAGCCTCCACTTCCCGAGAAACCAAATAATGATGGAGAGGATAAGCCACAACCAAACGAACAACCCAACCGTTCTCCAGCGGTAGCCCCACGAGCACGTTTCAGTAATGCTCGTCGAAATCTCGGAGAATTTATACGTACTGGTGATAGAGAAGCGTTTCGTAGTGCGATTGGCCATTATTCACGATCGGGAATGGGTGGAGCACGCAGGGTTGCCAATCGTATGCGCGTCTCAACCAGATCCGCTGCCAACTTATTTCATGTTTTGCAATCTACCCGCGATAATAGTGATCCAAATATCAGTGAGTGGGTTAGAACATTATTAGCTCGAAGCACGAGCGCGCAGGATATTGTCAACGAAATAATTCGCTATGTCGCCCCAAATGGTGGGAGTGTTGAAGAAAACTCCTGTAGAGATTCTATGGCTTTTGCATTACAAGATTTATTAGCAAATGATCCGAATGTAGACCTACTACAATTGGGTGATGAAAGCATTTGGACGTTGATTGAATCCTTTCTTGGATATGAAGCTTCCAGTCGCATATATTTTGACAACGGCGCGTATTTTGAGAATAAAGAATTTAGTGTCCAGACGGTTCTTCGAATGAATGAAATGTATGACTATTTGAGAGCCGACTTGAGTGCGCAAATTGGAAAGTTACGACAAAAAACGCCAAATGCAACTCGGAAACAACTTCAAGAAATCTTGCAAAAGGCGGTGGAGAATACTTTTCAAGTCTACGAGGATTCCCTATGAAAAAGGTAATGTGTTATCCAACTTCTCTCTTGCCAACTCGACTAGACCGGCAAGTAGAGTATTTGAGCCTCTATTCGCATGCTCCCGCCGGCCGTCCATTGGTGGGTTCTATTGCGCCTACTTTACCATCTCTTGTCCAAAGAGCAGGGCTAATGCCCCCAGTACAAACTTGGGACTTCACTACAATCGCTCTTTCTGTTGCTGCGGCTGATCAAGTTGTTCTGAGAAAAGATAGTCCCGATGGGTGGACACGAATGATTGAGCTGAGTATTTGTCTCAATGAACCAGCTGTGTGGGAAGCCCAGCGCGAACTATTAGAGTCATGCCTTCAACACCTTACAGGCGATTTTTGGACACTGCGATTTATAGATGGAGGGCTTGAACCACCAAGGGCGAAGCAGGGGCGTCTAAATGATGCAGATTGTGTTTGCCTTCTTTCAGGGGGAGCCGATAGTTTGGTTGGAGGCATTGACCTCATAGCAGCAGGCAGAAAGCCGCTTTTTGTCTCTCGAATTGTTAGGGGAGATGCAGAGACACAACGAAGGTATGTGCGAGAATTAGGAGCCCAGGATCGGCATTACCAATGGAGCTTTACCGTGAATCATGCTGGGGAATCAGAGCCATCAACAAGGGGTCGATCCATAATTTTCTTTGCCTTCGCAGCTCTGGCGGCTTCTGCCATTCAACCAGAGGAAAACCAACGTGTAGAAATTATTGTTCCTGAAAATGGGTTCGTAAGCCTTAATATCTCTCTTACGCCCGGTCGTTCTGGAAGTTTGAGTACAAAAACTACACATCCTCTTTACATGGATGGAATTCAATCACTTTGGAATGCCTGCGGCATTAATGCTCAACTCTTGTTTCCATATCGTTATAAAACTAAAGGAGAATTATTTGCAGAATGTTCAGATCAGGCAATTCTCAAGGCACTGGTCAATGAATCAAAGAGTTGTGGAAAAATTCAGCGACACAACTTGACTCATTGTGGGGAATGCTTTCCATGTCTTGTGCGGCGGGCTGCATTTCTTGCAGCTGGTATTCCAGATAGAACAAAGAAAGGCTATCTTAGCAAAAAACTTAGGGATTCAACGTCTCGGGATCTCCTTGCTGTTGCGAGTGCATTTCTACGATATAAACGAAAAGGATTGCCTTATTTCATAGGCGGGGCTTTAGCGTTTGCATCTAATCAAGAGCGCGTATTGTATGAAAGAGTTGTTGCCCGTGGTATGGATGAATTGGGGCAATTGCTTAAGAAACATGGCGTTTTATGATCGATTTCCATTGTCATTTAGATCTTTATCCTGATGCACTTAAGCTTCTTCCAATAGTTTCGGCGCGGAATCTTTTTACACTAGTAGTTACTACCAGCCCTAAAGCGTGGCTGGCTACATCCAACGTGTTTGCAGGTTATGAAAACATAAAAGTCGCTCTTGGGTTACACCCGGAAATTGCGGAACAAAAGGCAGGAGAGAGATTGCTTTTGTTATCTTGTATCCCGAAAGCAAAATACATAGGCGAGATTGGGATTGATGGCTCACCTAAATATAAAGAAACTATATCTTTGCAAGAATCAATTTTGAACGATACACTTACAGAATGTGAGCGGGCAGGCGGTAAAATACTCAGTATTCATTCAAGAAATGCATCAAGCCGCGTTCTTGATTTAGTTGAAAAGAATTGCCGAAAAAGCACTGTAGTTTTACACTGGTTCTCAGGAAGCCTAACCGAAGCACAGCGGGCTCAAGATCTTGGGTGTTGGTTTAGTGTTGGACCTGCAATGCTACGTGGTGCAAACGGACGTTCTATAGTTGCATCATTACCTATTAATAAAATTTTGCCGGAGACAGACGGACCATTCACTACGAATCGCTCGGCTCCTCTTATGCCTTGGGAAGCAATTGACATAGTGAATACTTTAGTGCCAATATGGGGAATACCAAAAGAGGATGTAATTCTTCAAATTAGGAATAACCTTGCAGCTTTGATATCTGAAGAAAATTTTCAGCAAAATCACTCTGACACCAAATGATGTAAATTTTATGAAGATTGCTCAATCTTTCGCACGACGCCGAGAAAAATTTAGGTAATTGAGCCAAGAGCGATATTCCAATTCGAGATTGAGAACCCAGTGGGTTAATCCTTCAATTGCATTCTGATCCAAATACCATATCCAGAACCCAAAACCGGCACACAATCCACTTAGCCCTTCCCACCACTTCAAGACAGTTTACAGCACAAAAGGCAGTGGGAATTCCTGCACCGCAAGGGACAAACCTTGGGGAAGAATATTCAATGCTTCTGTATCGGGCCGCTTCTATTGAGTTACCTGTCACTGGAACTCCAACCTTGGATCCGGATCGGGCTAGAAAATTGCAGGAGCCGTAGCATCCAGCCTAGCTAGATAGAAGACAGCATTACCTGATACGCCTCGCGCTGCCGCACATTGGGACGAGCTGGGTCGGAGTAGGCTTCGGCATATAGACGCCTGATATCATACTCTCCGATCAACGCTGAGTGATTGCTGACCCATACAAATCCCTTTGTCAAAACGAAGATTCTTGTAGAGCCAATGGTTTGCCCTGCCATTACAACCCTCCCTTGAATATCGCTTCGGGGATGTTCAAGTCATTGGCGCGAAACCCGTGTCGCATGGGCGATTACCGGTTGGAAGGATACCCTTTCCAGGTCCATATTTGAACAACGTGGAAAGGGATGGATTAGTAGACAGCGACACAAAACTGCAGGAAGTAACCGCCCGGAAAGAGAAGATGACCTTCCAGTACTTCCACAGTTTCGGGCGCGATGGAGGTGACGAATCGTTCTTGAGGTCCAGCATTGGCGTATGATACAAAAACGCCCACTGGGTGGTCTGTGGTCATTGGTAAAAAACGCAAATATTTTTTCAGAAAAAAATGGTTGATTGTTCGAGAAGTAATTCTTAAGATATTTTTATTAAATTTTAAACCTTTCACAACTGGAATCTTGTTTTATTGACGATTCTATGAAGTGCCACTAAGATGACAACAACGTAGGCGGGAGTTAAAAAGAATCACCTGCCATTCAAATACAAATTCAATATTTCGTTGAAGTTGGAGGGAACCCATTTATGGCCACCAAACGTTATTTTGGCATGTTCACGCGCATCCTGTCTATTGCGATCGTGATGCTGAATGCATTTAATCCCACACCTGCATACGCAGGATCGTCGCATGAAAACATCTACCAGACCACAAGCTGCGCAACCAGCGGCGACCTGGTCATTGCCACAGGAGAGACGTGCAGTTTATCTACCGGCACTTATACATATAACACTGTAACCATTCAATCCGGGGGAACCTTGATCCTCCTTGGCAATACAACTCAGAACAAAGGCGTGACCATCATTGCCAACTCCATGACCGTGGAGACGGGTGGAAAGATCAACGCAGATGGGAAAGGATATACCAGCGGCGGACCCGGCGGTGGGTATGGACCCAATCCGACCTGGACGGGTGGAGGCGCCGGACATGGCGGGGTAGGCGAGAATGGTGACGGGGCAGGTGGCATTGGTTATGGTTCCGTGACAACGCCGGTCATGCTTGGCAGTGCGGGCGGGGTTGGTCGATGCGGGCTGATCTCCATATGTCCTGGCGGAGCGGGTGGCGGCGCTATCAGCTTCAAATCAGTGGAACCCTTTTGTTGGATGGGGATATTTCTGCCAACGGCTTGACAGGCGGTGGACGTGCAGGCGGCGGATCCGGTGGAAGCATTATGGTGGAAGCCGGAACCCTTTCCGGTTCCGGTACGATCCGCTCTATCGGTGGAGCCGGTTCGGATGGTGGTGGCGATGGAGCAGGTGGTCGCATTGCCATCTACTACGGAACCAGTACCTTCTCCCTTGATCCTCAACACCTTCAAGCCCGTGGTATGTATCTCAATGGCAATGGCGGTGGACCCGGAACGGTATATCTCAAAGATACAGGCAGCCAACAAAATAAACTGGTCGTAGATAACAACGGCAACAGCGTTACAACTTATGCCGTTCATCCGGCAGGCGGCTATAGTTACGATCAAATCGAAGTCCGGGGTAAGGCAAAATTACGCCTGATCGGGTCGTCTTCACAATTCAACCTGACAGGCAACGATGTATTGGTGGGAGATGGCACAGGGCAATTGGAGATCGAAGGCACGATCACTACTTCACCAGACCTGACTTTATCGAGTGTATCTCTCATAGTATTAGGAAATATCCAGGGGGCGGAGAACGTGACCATCCAATCCCCGGCAGTTCTTTCTCTTTATGCCACATCCCCTCTTCATTCCGGAATCTATACCTTTACAAACCTCACCATAGAAAATGGCGGCACATTCAAAGCTGTTACGAGCGGGAATGGTGATACAAATTACACAAACGACCCTTATCTGCAACTAAACCTCACCAACTTAACTGTGGAAACTGGCGGCGTCCTCACTGCCGATGGAACGGGCTATCCCGGAAAACACGAATCAGGAAGCGGACCAGGAGCGGGGGGAAGCGCCTGGGCAACCGGCGGCGGTGGTGGACATGGTGGACCCGGACAGGCATCGGCGGGAGCTGGAGGCGTCACGTATGATTCGGTAAGCTATCCGATTTTGCTTGGAAGTTCGGGTGGCGCAGGTCAGGATATTTATCACAGTACATTGCCTGGAGGGGCGGGAGGCGGTGCGATCCGATTGGTAGTCAGTGATACTGCCACGATCAATGGAACTGTATCTGCAGACGGCGCAATCGGAGCGGGACGTTCTGGCGGCGGATCGGGTGGTAGCATCATCATCGAAGCCGGGACCTTGACTGGGAACGGTTCGGTCCATGCCAATGGTGGACCGCAAAACGGTGGTGGAAATGGCGGCGGTGGAAGAATCGCCATCTATGCCACCACCTCCAACCATACCTTGACCTTTACAGCGAACGGTGCTCCAAACTATGAAACAGCGGGCAAGGGCACAATCTTCCGGGACGTGTTGGATCTGACAAATTCCACGGTGGAGATTTCGCCCACCCAAGTCGCTGCCGATGGGAGCACAGCTGCAACCATCACCGTGACCCTGATCAATGCAGACGGTTATCCGATGGCAAATAAACCTGTGTCGGTCGCCGTGATCCAGGGGTTTGGCATAAAGATCAATGGGCAATCCGTCGCCCCCAATCAATTCTTCTCCATCGGAAACACGAACGAAAACGGCGTGGCAACCGCTTCGCTGACCACGAAACAAACCGGGACAAGAGTCTTCCAGGTGCGCGGCAACCAGGAAACGTTGCTAAACACAGCCTCCGTGGAATTTACGCAACCCGTGAGCGGACCTGTGATCGAAGACAAGTCTGTGGCATCTTCCGCCTCCGCTGGGGAGGAATGCACCGATTGTATTGGTTGTTCGGTTAACAATACGCAAGGCAGTGTTGGAGGTCCAATCAATACCCGCACTGGTGGATATGATTACACCGAGACCGACCTGTCCTTTATCACGACTGCTGGTGAATTAGGCTTCGTACGCACGTATTCTTCACTAACACTCGACCTGCAAACGAACCTCTCGCCGGGTTGGACCCACAACCAGGATATGCGCCTGATCTTCGAGGACGATCCAGGTGGAGAAGCAGGCGTTGTCCTGCTCAAGTCACGTTCCGCCAACCAATATTCCTTCTACGAAAAGGCGGATGGCACGTATGAGGCTGCGCCTGGAATCCGCGCAACGCTGGTTCGGACCTCGTCAACCCGCTATACCGTGACGGATACCAACCAAAACGTGTATCTTTTCGATGAGAACGGACGGATCATCTCATTTGCCATTTCACAGGGGCGTTCCTGGATTTACAGCTACAACAGCGACGGACACTTAGATCGCGTCACCGCTAACAACGGAACATCATATCTTCAATTTGGTTACGATCTCCAAGGGCGGATTGTGTCTGTCTCCGACCATATATCGCGGGAAGTTTCCTTCGGGTATGACTCTGCCGGTGACCTGACGACCTTCATTGATGTGTTGGGACAAACCTGGACCTACACTTATGACAACACCCATCGCATCACGCAGGTGACCGCGCCAGATCAAAGCATCGTCGAGCACACCGAATACGATGCGCAGGGGCGGGCAGTAAGACAGTATGACGGGGAAAATAATCTAGTCGTTGAACTGATCTATAACACGGATGGCACGACCACCGTCAAAGACGGGATGGGAAACGAACAAACTCATAAATATGACGCGCGCGGCACACTGGTTGTGGAGACCAACGCTGTGGGCGCCGATATGAACACCGAATATGGGATGAACTTCCAACCCACCAAGGTAACCAACGCCGCCGGGCACACCTTGTTCATGACCTGGAGCGCCGATGGAGTGGATCTGTTGACCAAGACCGACGCAGCAGGCAACACCACCCATAATACCTATGATGCATTACATAATTTGACGTCCACGACAGATCCAGCGGGTAATACCACCCGATATACGTATGACGGCAAACTTCTGCTGAGTTCCATCGATGCCCTGGGCGGCGAGACAAGATACACCTACACCCCGGAAGGGTATTTGGAGTCTGTGACCGACTCGAGCGGGCGAGTTACCCGCTATACATACACCACCTTCGGACAGCGCGAGAGCATGACTGACCCGAGCGGTAATACCTGGCATTACACGTATGATGCCCTGGGACGCTTGACGGATACCACCGACCCGCGCGGACGGGTTTCCCATACCGAATACAATGCAGCAGGACAGATCATCCGCTCCGTTCAGAATTATGCGCCTTCCCGCTCGCAGAACGACCAGAATCTGTACAACATTGTCACACAGTATGAATACACTGCGCGCGGAAAACAATGGAAAGTGACCGATACCTATGGTCATGTCACCGAATATATGTACGACAACGCAGGACGGCTGATCAAAACCATTAATGCCGCAGGGAACTTTACCACCAACACGTACGATGCTTTGGGGCGCTTGATCTCGACCAAGGATGCCCTCGGCAACGAAACCAAGTACACCTACGATGAGACAGGCAGATTGCTCAGCACCACCAATGCGTTGGGTATCTCTTCCGGTACCACCACGTTTGATATCCCCACCAATACCTCCATCGTAACCAATATTGCGGGGGCAGCCACCACCTTCTACTACGACGAATTGGGACGCGTCATTCAGACCAGGGATGCGTTGGACAATTCCACCTACACCACATACGACCTCAATGGGAATGTAGAAATACGTAAGGACGCCTTGGGACGTGAGACACATTATGAATATGATGAACTGAATCGCCTCATTCGCACCATTGACCCCAAAGGCGGTGTAACTGAGACCGTTTACAACGACAAAGGACAGCGGATCGCCAGCATTGATTCGCTTGGAAAGCGGACGGAATTCACCTACGATGAATACGGCAGGTTGATCGAGACCAAAGACCCGCTGGGCAGGATCACCCGAACAGAATATGACCAGTACGGACGGCGCATCGCCAGCGTGGATGCGGCAGGGAATCGCACCACCTACATCTATGATCTGCTGGATCGTGTCATCACAGTTCGAGACCCAATGGGCGGCGAAACCCACACCACATACGATGCTCTTGGGAATGCGCTGATCCGCACAGATGCGAATGGCAATGACACCCAGTATGGATACGATGAACTCAACCGGGTCCACACGGTAACGAATGCTGACGGCAGCAGCACGACCAACACCTACGATGCGGCAGGCAACCTGATCGCTACCGAAAACGCGCTCGGCGAAAAGACCCGCTATGAGTATGACCCGTTGAACCGACGTATCGCAGTGATAGACCCTTTGGGAAATACCACCCGAACCTATTACAACTCATTAGGACAGGTCTCCGGTATATCGGATGCCAATGGTGTGGTGACTCATTTTGAATATGACGCGCTCGGCAGGCAGGTTGCCGTCGTCTTGAACTTCAAACCCACGGTCGCGGCGGATGCGGAAACGAACGTCCGTTATGAGTACGGTTATAACTCTGTGGGCAACCGTGAGACGGTAAAAGACCCGAACGGGAACATCACCCGCTTCACGTACGATGAGTTAAACCGGGTAATGAGTAAACAGGACCCGCTTGGGAACATCTGGCAGTACGACTACGATGCTGCTGGCAACCAGATTTCCATGACGGATGGAAACCAGCAGACGACGAATTACACCTACGATGATGCGCGCCAGTTGGTGAAGATCGAACGCCCAGATGAGGTCGTGCAGTTCGCCTACACCCAGACGGGGCAGCGCGAGTCCATGCAGGATGCGCTCGGCTCGACGAGTTGGATCTACGATGACCTCAACCGTTTGGTGGAGACCCGTGATATCTTTGGCAACGTGGTGAAATATGGCTATGATGCCAATGGTAATCGCACGTCACTGACCTATCCTGACGGGCATATAGTGAGCTATGCATACACCTCTGGAGATCAGTTGGCGAATGTTGTCAATGAACAGTCAACAGTGATCAGTTATCAGTATGATGATGCGAATCGTTTGAGTGTGGTATCGCGTGTCAATGGTGTGACCTCCAATTACACCTACGATATTGCCGGGCGTTTGATCCAGTTGACGCATACCGCTCCGCAGGGATCATTGGCAGACTACCAATACATTTATGACCCGTCCGGGAATTTGATCGAGGCAAGGGAGAATGTTGGGAAACCAATTCCTCCCACTACCACACCCACAAACACCTCCACACCCACAGAGACTCCGACAGAAACTGCCACCAGCACGGCGACGATGACGTCCACACCCACGGAAACTTCTACTGCAACCGAAACTTCCGAACCGACAGCGACAGAAACCGCCACGGCGACTTCGACTCCCGAGTTCACCCCCACTCCGGAAGCAACCCCAGCCGATCTGTTGGAAGCATTGCGAGCCAGTGTGGTGAGTTACGCTGAAAGCGGCAGCGTAGATAAAAAATCTGAGAAGAGTTTGTTAGCCAAAGTGGATGCTGCAATCCAAGGTTTAGCAGATGGAAGGATCAATTCCACCATCAACCAGTTGGGCGCTTTCACGAATGAAGTCTCCGCCCAGCGCGGGAAAAAGATCGCAGAAGCCGCGTCAGATGACCTGATCGCGCAGGCGCAAACCATTATTGCATTGCTTTCTGCGACCCCCACTCCTGAATTGACCATGACCCCAGTGGAGGAAACGCCTACATTTGCAAATACGGAAACCCCGCTTCCAACGGATACCCCCACGGAACTTCCGACCCTCACGCCTACTCTTTTCCCCACGGAGACGATGACCGAGATTCCGTCTCCAACAATACCCTTTACTCCATCGTTGACGCCAACGGAAACGCTGATTCCTACAGAGACGTTTACTCCGCTTCCGACCGCGACCGAAATCCCACCTGCTGGACCGTTGACTATTTCCTACACTTACGATGCGTTGCACAGGTTGAAGAGCGCTGTATATAGCAATGGCAGGAGTTTCTCGTATGTTTACGATGGCGCTGGCAATACCTTGCAGGCAAGCGATGAGACGACATCCACGAACTACACCTATGATGTCGCCAACCAGCTTCTGACCGCAGAAATGGATGGTACGGTCTGGCAGTATGAATATGATGGTAACGGCAGTTTAATCAAGACACTGCCCAACGGTAATGAAACCAATGGTGCGAAACGCTACACCTACAATACAGCAGGCTACCTCGTGAAGGTAGAAACGCACAATCAGAGTGGTTGGTACGTCCAAGCCGAAATGACTTACAACGGGTTTGGCGTCCGCATGACTTCCAGCGCCTTGGGAGTAACGACCGAATATGCCTCCGATGGACAAATGCCTCTGACAATTTATTCCGGTGGCAAGACCACAGAAGTGCTATATGGTTTGGGACCTGTTGCAGAGAAAACCGATGAATGGAATTACGTCCTGAGTGATGGCGTGAATGTTCCGCGCCAGTTGACGGATAATAGTGGACTGACTACCTTGGCGATACGATACAATCCGTGGGGCAAACCCATTGAGACCAGTGGTACAGGCAACTTCGACGCCAGTTTCATTGGCACTTTGATTGATGCCACAACTGGCTTGATTTATGTTGGCAATGGACAATATTACGACCCCGAAACGGGACGCTTCTTAACCAGAGGTGTGAATCCCAACAGTCCCAACCCATATGTGCCGTGGAATCCGATTGGGATGATTATTGGACCTTTAGGTTTAATTTCTGGAAATTATGTAAGAAGAAAAACGAAAAAGCACCTTATAAAGTTAAGTTTTGTATCTATATTAGCTTTTAACTCTGCTTTCGTGTGCATGGGTATTTGTAATTGGTGGGTTATTACTTACTGCTTGTACAAGTTCGTCGCCAGCCCAAAACACAGAAACACCGCCTACAGGAACGCCAACTGCAGAGGGTGGAAACGACAATGGCAATGCCATTGCTAACCCGGGGTCAACCACGGAAGTACCGACATCAACTCCGACCTGTATCTACTGCACATTGGTTGATGAGTTTTTCATATCAGCCTATTACATTCCTTTGGAAAGAGAATATGCTGATGATGTTATTAATGTAGAAATACCAGCCAATAGAGAAAGCAAAATAAATTCTGGATACTCTCCTGATCAGATGAATGTATATTTGTCATCAAAAGGTCCTCACTATTATAATGATCAAGGCAATTGGCAGCTTGCTAATTGGAGATTCCTCAATGACGATGATGGTGTGTGCCTACAAGGTAGTGGAAAGCTTGAGAATGGCTGGTATATTAGTTGCACCACTCCTCCAGGAAGTCCTAAAGAATTTTCTTGGCAACTTGATGAAAAAGTAAACAGATTGGAAAATTCTGTCTTGGAACTCGAAACAGTAGCGGTATGCCCCTCTTTAGCGGATGAAGGCGGTTCTCTAACCTTTGGCACAGAGATTAGTATCCCAGACATGGCAGATTTTATGCAGAGCTATAGCAAAGATACAATTTTTACAGTAAGAGATGTGGGAGAAAAACTATGTCCTGAAGTCAGCAGAAGGTCACATCAAACTTTAGACCTGTTCGTTGGTGAAGGGACAAATGCATACAGGATATATGAGAACGTTATAAGCGCCTTTCCAGTGCCAGTTAAGGTATACAAATAATATTCTATGGTAAATAAAATGATCAACTTAAAGTTCTTTACACCAATCGTAGATAAGATATCAAGGATAATAATAAAAACCAGCACTCTTTTGATTGTGGCGATTTTATTGACTTCAAGTTGTAATACTTTTCTTGGGAAACAGCCACAAGTACTGCTGGTAACTCCTATCGGTGAGTGGAAGTTATACGATGTTGAGAATATCACTTGGTCGATGGATAGTTTAAGTTTTGCAGTCCTTGGCAACGAAAAAGATGACAATGTCTTTGGTGTTTACATGTATAGGGCAAGTGATCCTGGAAAGGATTGGTTCCATAAAGTAGATATTTCTTTTGGATTAGCTTTCAGCCCCGACAATCAAGTTATCGCAATTCCTACTTTCCCGTTACTTATTCTTCTCGACCAAAATACAGGAGAACTTATCAAGGAAGTGGGGGATTACAAACTGCAGCCATGTTTTGGAATTGAGCAAATCAAATATAGTTCAGACGGAAAGAAAATTTTCTCACTTAATACAGTTGCAGGAATTGGCAATGAATATTCTGAGATATTTGTGTGGGATTCGGAAGGAGAGCAGTGCCAAGGCTCCCTAATTCAGGAAAAAGGAACTGCTTTTAATTTTGAATTAAGCCAAGACGGAGAGTTTTTAGTTTTAGGGTTGAGTAAAATAGGAAAAGATGCTGAACAACAAGTACATGTATGGGATATAGGAAAGAAAAAAATTATTTGTAGTTTCCCAGGGGGAGAACCTGTATCTTTCTCGTCCAGGGGAAATATAATTGCTGCCAAAAACTTGAACAATCAAAAAGACATTGATTTGTGGGATTCTGAATCCTGTAACTTTATTGTCACTATACATTCCAAAATAATAACCAAGGTCTATAGTGCTGATATAAGCCCTGATGGTAAATTACTTGCAATTGGTGGCAGTGACGCATTTCAGATATGGGATGTTGTAAGCAGAAAGCTTATGTTTGAATCTGAAAAACTGCCAAATGCCGTGAAAATATTGGCTTTTAGCCCAAACGGCAATTTTCTGTTAACTGAAATGGATAGAATTTCAATGAATGACCAAGCAATAATTACCTTGTGGAGTGTAACCAATAAATAACCTATGCCAAAGTGGATGCCGCCATTCAGGGACTGGCAGATGGAAGGATCAATTCCACCATCAACCAGTTGGGTGCGTTCACAAACGAGGTGTCTGCTCAACACGACAAGAAAATCACGGAAGCCGCTGAGGATGACTCAATTATGTAAGCACAAGTCATTATTGATTTACTTTCCGTTACGCCAATTCCTGACTTGACCATGACACCGACGAAAGAAAATTCTATATCGGCAAAAATGGAGAACTTATTTCGAAAAATTGGGCATTGCTAGAGTGCTCAACGTCGAGTGCTGAAATCCAAGGTTGATTTTGCGAGAGAAGCAAATCAGCTTCTCTCGCAAATAATGTAGGAAAGAGTCTATCTAGCTCTTACGCCTCTATTGATCGAAGCGACGGTTTTGCTTGCCACAACGATGCCTTTCATATCGGGCGACGCAAAGTGACCGTGCATAGACACTGCATATTTAAAATTGACCGTGAAGGTCATCTCAAGCGGCAAGCGAGCTGTAAAAATGGGATGTGAGGTGTAACCATTCCCTCCGATTTCCAATCTTAAGTTGAGCAAACCTTGGGCAACGTCAGCCAGGTTCGAGGCTAACGGATTCATCGATATTGAAACAGGCGGCATGTCCATGTGCCCTCAGGTTTTAGGTATGCTGACCTGCCCCGGTGCGCGAGTCGTACAGTCCCGTGCGGACAACGACGTTCGTGTTTAGTGACAGATGCACGATCTCGCAAAACGAAAAGCAACAACATTTCAAATCCGAGCAGAGTAACTTGTAAAACGAACCTCGAGATCTTACGCATTGCGTTACCTCCAAGGGGGGGATGAAATTTTAGAGACAGGAGCAGGCTCCTGAAACTCACATAGAATTCCGCCATTACCAGTCTCACCGAAGAACGATTTATTGAGTTAGGCGCATTAGATGCCTTCGATATCACTACCTACCCAGCATACGATGATCCAAACAACCCACACGATGGACCAAACGATGGCAAAGTATTATATGAACAATCTGCATATTTTGAAAATGAATGTTACTGGATAGGAATATACTTTTTTTACAAAAATCAACATCATGCGCTTGTCGAATTTTCAAAAAATGTTGTGAACAATTATCCATACCAGACTGTAAATGATACAAACATGCTAAGTTGTCCCACCCAATAACGAGGTGCAAAATTCATGGTTTCCAAAATTTATATCTACCTGATTGCGACTCTAGTGATTGTTTCATGTACTCAATCTGTTCAATATTCTACACCTGTCCCCGCAATTACTGGCGTATCGCCGCAAGTAATCCAGGTTACAAGCGACCCAACAGATACTGAATTTGTATTTCCCGAAATGGCACCTCAACCCGGTTTAGTCTTTGTTCAAAACTGCAAGAGCGATTGTGGAAAAAATCTATGGATTACAGCCGCTCAGGGTAAATCAATTCAAATTCCAATCAATGGCGACAACCTATCTATTTCAAATAATAATCGTTTTGTTGCCTATGAAAAAGAACTTGATATTTGGCTGTTAGATTTGCAAAGCGGCGATCAGAAACCTGTAACCAGTACAGAAAAATGTTGGGAACGGGATCCTTTTTGGTCGCCAGATGACAAGTTACTATCCTTTTTTGGTTGTGGAAATGACCAATTAGATGATGTGTTTGTATTTGATATTGAAAAGGAGGAGCTAACCAACCTTTCGAAAACTCTTGATATTCACGAAACATGCATTGATATTTACCCTGGGAAGTGCATTTCAAATTGGCAAATGCCAAACTTTATGATTATTGGCTCCAGAAGGAATGAAGTACATCAAAACGCGTCCCTTCAAGCACAATGCCATACGGAAAATGGAAATTGTTCACTTTTTCCAACAATATTATTTATTAATAACCAAAAGCAAGATTTTATAGATCAGGTAAGTGGTGTTCTGACGCCACCCGCAATTTCTCCTGATAAGCAACTTATTGCTTATGATGGGGGGCATATCTATGACATAAAAACAAAAACAAATATTACTCTTTTCCCAGTCAATAACAGTGACTCGCCGTTATTGACTGAGATACCTGTACATGAAGATGGTCCAGAGTTGATAAATCCCAGATGGTCTCCAGATGGGAAACAAATTGCTTGGATAAGTCATATAGGAAAGGCTGGTGACATAGGTGTAATTGTCTTTGACCTTGAAATGAACTCATCAAAAATTTTCTATGTTTATAGCCCGGGAGCGTATATGGGGGCACTTCCGGCATGGGACAGATGGCCTGATTTTTTATGACTTGGAGTCCGGACAGTAAATGGTTAGCATTTACAACAATTGAAAGTTCAGACGAAGATTTAACACCGCAACTTAGAACTTTTATCTTTAATCGGAATGGTGAAAAGATAGCAGAGTGGGATATTGGAGGGCAGAATCTTGCGTGGAGCCCGAATAGTAATTGGCTTGCTATAAATGCTTTTAAACCTGAAACTGCAATAAATACTATTCTGCTTGTAAATGTTGAGGATTTGCAAGTTTTCGATCTTAATATTTCAGGTGACCTAACAATCATAGATTGGTTAGCTGAATAAATTATTAAGATAAAGACAATTTATTAATCTCTTAATATGCATTAGCAAAAGAGTGTCATCAAGGTTGATATTCCAAATTTGGATTGAGCACCCAGCGGGTCAAGCCTTCAATTGCATTTTGATCCAGATACCGAATCCGCAACCCAAAGCCGGCACATAATCCCACGAGTCCTTCCCACCAGGCGATGCCTTCATCGCCTGGTAATACAAATTCGAATACAGTGCGACGTACAAAAGGGAGTGGATACTCCTGCACTGCCAAGGTCAGTCCCTGATACAGGATATCCAAGCCTTCCATCTCAGGTCGCTTCCATTGGCCTGCCTGTTTCTGGAACTCCAACCTCGGTTCGGGATCAGGCCAGAACAATTGCAAAACGCGCAGTGTCCAGCCTGGCTGCATGGAAGACAGGATCGCCTTGTATGCCTCCTGCGTTCGCACATCGGGGCGATCCGGGTCGGCATACACTTCCGCAAATAAGCGCTTGGTATCATCTTCACCCATCAAAGCCGAGTGATTGCCGACCTGTATAAAGCCCTTTGCCAATACAAAGGTTCTCGTCGAACCAATGGTCTGCTCCGCCATTACAACCCTGCCTTGAAAATGGACTCAGGGATGTTCAAGTCATTGGCACGAAAGCCCGGTCGCATGGGACGGTTGCCTGTTGGCATCAACCCCTTGCCGGCTTCATACTTGAACAACGGGGAAAACGAAGGGCGCGCAGCCGAGCGTTCCACGATGGTGGATACCTCCACGATCTCACGCACAATCTGTCCATGTTGCGGATTGCGCTCGATATAGACTGCCGCTGTCACCGCTTCCGCAAAGGACTGCGCGATCTGGATCTCGGACATGCGTGCCGCATCAGGATGCGCCTGTACCACCTGCAAAAAGCGCGGCCAGACATGCTCGGCGCTGGTGGCATGGATCGTGAAGGCACTATGTCCATGACCTGTGGCTGCCGCACGAATGAGTTCCCATGCTTCCGCGCCACGCGCTTCACCGATCACGACGCCATGCGGACGCGAACGTAAAGCAGAACGGATCAGGTCGTACATGGTGACGGGCGGTGGACCGCCCCGGATCTCCGGACGTGTCACGGTATAGATGATATTGCCGGTATCCGTTTTGCCATCACCGTTCCAGCCGTTCAAGATAATCTCATTACTATCTTCCACAATAAACAAACGGATCGCACCTCGCGGATAATAGTCCAGCATCTCCTGCAAGATGCGCTGCCCCACAAAGGTCTTGCCCGAACCCGTTGTGCCGGCGATGACCAATGTCCCGCCATGCACCATCACGCTCAACAAGTAATTGGCAGCTTCGGGAGTGAGGATGCCATTCCCACGCGGGAAATCCTTTGGATCGAATTTGGGGCGCGGCACCGGCGGGAGTCGGTTCTGACACAGCAACGCCAGACTGCCCTGGGTCAGATCGGAGGCGGTGCGGTAATTGGAGACACGCAAGGTGATCGTATCGCCATAAGGCGAAGCGGGTGGCATAACATAGTTGATACGCACACCTTTTCTCCGCACTGTTCCATCCACCAGCGGAACCATGACCTGCAACATGGCATCCGCAATCGGGTAATCGGGAGTTGGTGCGCGTTGTCCGGCGCGGTCGATCATGACGCGCAATGCGTCGCCGATCCCATCCGGTGCAGGACCCGCATGTTCCCAACCATTTGATGTCGTGTACACATAGATATGTCCCAGGTTGATGGCGATGTCTTCAATATCAGAACGGGCGATCAGTTCCAGCAAAGGACCCATGCCGGATAGTTCCCCGATCAGCCGCAGGATGTATTCCTTGGGTAAAGAGACGCCCGCATCGACGGCACGAAGACTCACTTCCTCGAAGACCTGACGAGCCAGCACTTCGATCTCTGTGGAGGTCAGACTCTTCTGCAACGACTCAATTGCCTTCTTTGCACGTCCTTCCTCAGCAAGAACATTCCACCAGCGCTCCATCTCATCCGAGGATCGTACCTCCGAGACGGGCTTCATTGTTTTTCCAGCAATATCGAACATGGCTATCCCTTCCCGAACCAGCCGCGCTTTTTGGGAGCGTTCGGCAATAACCCAATCCGGGATGCGCCTTCACGCACCGCTGGTACAAAATGGGAGGCAAAGCCAAGTAATGAATCAGCGAACGGTCCGAGCTCCTCCAACTTCTCTTTCTTGTACCGCCAGATCAAAACATCCTCACGCCGATCCGAGTTCACAGCTTGGGCAGCGAGGCGTGGATCGACAATCGGAATGATGCCATTGGGGATTAATGCCAGTTCGATCTTGTCTTCACTTAGCGCTTGTTGCAACATCTTATGCGCCGCCTTGAAGCCATCGCCAACCACCTGGTTGTAGCATAGCTTGACGCGGCTGCCGACGAATTCATGCGCGCTGCCCTTGCCGACCACACTTGCCAGTGAGTTGATCATCCTTGCGATCCAGCGGCGCGTTTCTGCAAGATCGGGAATTTCCGGCTTAATCACAATCGCAATGCCTTCGGCGGCTTTCAAGGCGGCACGATGCACGACATGCGCTGGGTTGATACCTACGTCCATGATGACCACACCACCCGCAGCAACGCCGGCTTCATACAAGCCTTGAATGACCTCGGCAACTTTCGCCTCCTGTTGCAGGACTTCATCACCCAGGTCATCGGTGATCAGTCCGGGCAGGACTCGCAGGGTCGGCAGATTTTCCAACGGTGTAAATGCATTCAGATACGCCGCACCGGATGCCACATCACTCATGACTCCTTTACTGGCTTTGGCGATCTCACGCCGTAACAAGCCAATCATGGTGGTATTGACCCGCTCCATGCGCATGTGATATTGGAGCGCACCGGCGTTGCCATCGGCATCCACAAGATAAGTCGTAATTCCGCTGAGGGCTAATGCAACCGCAAGATTGACTGCCACAGTGGTCTTACCCGTGCCACCTTTTGGTGAAGTAATGGCAATCTTTCTCACCGCCATCCCGGATTGAATGCGAGCTGACATATCACTGCCAAGCACCGCTCTGCGATACTGATCGTCCGCCGCGAGATTGCCGGCATCTGCCCTACGCATCTCTTCATACAACTTATTGATATCCACATCCGAGGGTGGATAGGCAATCGAAGGCACGCCCACACCATTCGCCCAAGACGCCATGCCATCGCCGACCCCAGCGACCACGAAGATCAGTTTGCCACGTTCAGCAGCCTTGACCAGACTCTCCGGCGAGACCGAAGACTCAGGCGAGACCACCACCAGGGCACGGAAATCGAACAGATCAATATGCTGCGGGGTAAAGGCTGCGATCTGAGCGATAACAGAATGACCTTGTTCTGCGAGCTGCATGTTCAAACGCGAGGTGACTGTCCCTGCACCGAGTAACAATACTTGCATTACTGTCCTCCTCCCAGGACTTCTTCGCGATCCTGTTTGAACAAGTCTTCGAAGTCCCAATAGGTAAAGCCGGCGGAGGGCGCTTCATCACCGCGCGCCATCAGCGACACCACCAAACGATCTCCCTGTTGCAGGGCAAGCGATAACACTTCGCGGCTTTCATTCGGCACGAGCAGGATCAACATCTTCGGCTGGGTGTCCAGATTGAAGGAGCCACTGTCTTCGGATGATTCTGTTTGTTGCGGCAACCCTTGCACTGCGATCACGCGCACTCCCATCGGGAACAAGTCCTTGGCAAGCGGCGGGAAGGAACGGTTGATGGAATCCGCCTGTTCCAATTCAAGCGGGGAGGGCTGGGCGGTTGGTTCCACATACCCCGGATTGATGATGAGTTCTGGCATCGGTGTCGGTGTGCTCATCTGTTGCGGTCGAGTGCTGATCACGACTGTCACACCGATCAGGTCTCCGGGCAGAAAGGCTTCCGCATCCGGCGATACTAGGTTCATCGCATCCAATGGCAGGGGAAATAAACTATGCCCGGGAAATTGTGCCAGCACAGCAGATAGTCTTGTGCCTTCGGCTGCCTGCGCCAGGATCGCGGATCGAAAGATGGGCTGCCCATTGAAGATGGGTTGCGCGACCACTCCGCCGACCACCCCGGTCACTTCCTCACCGGGGATATACATACTGGCATTGTCATCCTGAAAGACCGTCTTGACCGCCAGGTCATTTGCCATAATGACATCGCCGATGTTTAAGTCACGTGTGGCGGACAACACAGAAATGGTGGGCGGCTTCTGTGCCGCACCCAGAGCGTTCAAAGCGATGAACGCCACCAGAAAGATTCCAACCGACACGCCCAGTACCACCAGGTTCACACCGGTCGAAGCAATACGTTTCAACATGTTTCTTCTTTTCTCCATTCGTTGGTTTTTTCAAATGCCTGCCGCAGGGCAGGCGTTTCTTCGATGATCTCTTCGAGTTGTTCAAGTGTTTTGCACATCAGTCCATGCAGGGTCAGCATGATGAAATCCGTCTTGATGTGATTGGACTTGAAGACCTGCTGATGGGTCTCTGCTACGGTGCGCACGACCTGCATCACGTCCGCATCTGCGAGCGCCTCCGCCGACACACGCGGCATATCCGGAAAGCACTCTTGGATCAAATCCGCTACATCCTGTCCAATGGATGCAGAGTGGGTCTGTGCAGGCAGTTCCGTTTCAGGTTGTGCAGGAGGGTCGAGCAGTTCTGCAACAGAAGTCTGCGGGTCGGCGCGTAATTGTTCAATGGCACGCGGCAATCGCTTGAGCCCGGCTTGAACGGCTTCCAGCAAACGAGTCTGTGCCTGTGGGGAAAGCGCTGCCACGGCTTCGATGTTGCGTACGGAGACGTGCGGACGAAGTCCCTCGGGCATTGACTCCAACAACCGTTGCCGGCGTTCCTGTTTGGACTGGTACGACTCACTCATGGGCGTGACTATACTGTTCAGGAGGACAAGGTGGGTTGAATGTGTCGCTTACCATCCCCACAAAAATACGCCCGGTTCACGACCGGGCGTATTGATCATTGCCTGTTTATTCCTGAACCTCCTCAAAGATCCGAATGTCATCCAGATGAAACTCCTTGTTCCCGCCATCCTGAAAACCCAACTCCAGAACTGATGCGATCTGCCACCATCGCTGCGGCTGGGTGCTTACCAGGTAATTGTCGCTCCAGACCTGGATCTCCAGCGGTCCAAATGCCGGCATCGTCATCCGACACAGTTCCGACCCATCCACCGACACGGTTCCCATCCATTTGATCCTGCTGACTTGATGCAGACGGATTTGATAAGTGTGCCACACTTCCGGGTCCACATTCATGGCTTTGACCTGAACAGGCGCCCAATTGAGCGCCAGATAACAAACCGAACCATTGGCGCCATTGAAGGAGGACTCATTACCGATCACTGAAAATCCGAACATATCGAATGGCTTGGCAAAGAGACCGTCTGCCTGAAGGGTCCCTTGCGGCTGAAGGACAACTCCCGCCGTTCCATAAAAATTCTCATCCACCCGGCTTTTGAATTCCACGATCACGTCGCTCGATGATGTGGGCTGGAAGCCACTGCCGCCGATCAACGTGACGTTGTTGTATTGCTCGCTGGAGGGTTCGTGCCAGTCCGCGCTTTCCATCTCGAACTCCGGGTCCTGGACATGTCGGAGGGTGAGTTGATGATCGATCTCCAATTCCGCCGCGTGCCAGGCGGTTTCGTTTGATGCCTGTCCGGCGCCGTTGATGATCGTGAATTCCCAAAATGCCGTGGAAAGTCCAGCTTCGAAATCATCTGTCAGCGACGCAGGATTTTGCAGACCCTCCGGCGCAAAGGCGGCTCGTCGTTCCAGTTGCCGGGTCTCATTCGAAACCGTCCAGGCGGAAACCAACTGCTGAAAGTTAAGTCCAGCGAATAAAACTGCCGGCGTCAAAACCAGAAGCGCAATCCATGTAAAGCGTTTTTTCCATTCTTGTTTGGTGTCCATTTCGTATCCTTTTTCGTTTTTTGCGCGATGATACGAAAGGCTGCCAGGGGGTATGAGGAACGTGTCGCCTCTGATTAATTCCCGGAATGGGGATTATTGATGTGTCCAATGGCATCCTATGGTTGCATTTCCCGGGTCCCACACACAAGTTCACCCGTAGGGAATAGGGGCGTTTTTACAGGTCGCATAATGATATGCAAGAGGAATATCTGCCGCCTACGTACTTTGACAGTTTTCTCAAACTCCATATAATCCGCATTGTTCCTATTTTCCACAATCCATCCCTCTCTTCAAGAAGCCTGGCAAACCGCCGGGCTTCTGCTGTTGTATCCAATCCCCACCATCCATTCAACGAAAGGAGTCCAAGTTCACCATCCCCAAATCAATTCATCCGTATCATCCACTTTCCCATATACGAAACAGGCTTGTTTGGAAATTCGCATGAACCCACCGAAGGAAATCTCGAATGTTTGGAAAATGGGAACCCATCGGAACAGGTTCAACCTTCCCCAACAAGCCCTACGTCAATACCGACACACTGCATGATTTTCATGGGTGTGTCGGTGAAAAATATTCCCTGGAGACCCTCATAGGAGGCTGATCGAACCAAAACCAATACTGAATACTCCCCTCAACACAAACGGGCGTTGTGCATGGACTTCCCATGCCAACGCCCGTTTTCGTTTCTTACCGCACAAGCATGCGGCACAAGACAGCGAGGACTCGCCGGGGTGAGAGGCCCGGCAGATAAAAAGTGAAACCGCCCAGTTAGTGGCTGGACGGTTTCGGTATACAAAAATGTACAAGCCTGATCATATCACAACCGTAAAAACCGTCAAGATTTACGCGCCTTTTCCGCTCCCAGCCAATGAACGTATGGTGATCGTAAACGGCAAGGCGATCAATGTCGCCGCCTCCGCCGGACGACAGCAAGGGGACTACCTGTATACCGCCGATATTACACTGCTGCACGAAGATGCAGCCGTGTATACCACCGCGCCCAGTTGGGCGAGCGTGGAGGTGGAATGAGCCGACACACTGGACTGCGCGGATGCGTGATCATGCCTTCTCCCTGGGACTATTTAATCCATTCAAACAAGGAGATAGATCATGAGAACCTTCGCAATGCTTCTCATCCTGGTCGCCATCGCCGCCAGTCGCAGATCCCGCAGCGTTTTCCTGCGGGGCCAGCCTCATCACTGGCTCACGGTCCTCATGGCTGCCATCGCACACTGTATCGGCAGATAACCAGACGTAAAGGAGGTCGCAGAAAAGCACATGGAAAACATCCTGTCCGCCGCCGAAGAAATTTTGGGAACGGCGGTTCGAGTGGAGGATCATCGCAATTGGGCCATCTTCTGGTGTCCCTTCCATAACGACGCGAGTCGGGAGGGAACAGGCGGGCAACCCAACTTCGGTGTCAATCTGCAGAGCGGATACTGGAAGTGTCTGCGCTGTGGCGCCAGTGGCGGTTCGTTGAAGTCATTACAAAAAAAGCTGGGTCAGGTCCCACAAGGGGATGCCAAATGGAAGCCAAGTGTATCGGCAACCACACCGACACGCCCCAAACGCCCGCCGACACAGGTGCAGTTGCTCGATGAAGCCGTGTCGGAAGCGCGTTCCATCGTCCAACGTTCGCCTGCCTGGGATTATCTGGCAGGGCGCGGCGTGACGCCCTATACCGCATTGGTCTACGGGCTAGGCTATGGCATTCCTATTCCACGGGTTCATCGCGAGATCATTGAAGCCGCAAAACAATCGATGATGGTGCGCCGTGATGGGATCTGGTTGTGGGCCGGCGGTGTGGTGTATGCAGATCCGCCGACACAGCCAGCCGTGATGAACGTGCGCTATATCCCGGAGGAACAACTTCCCAAAGGCACACGCAACTTCACGCCGATCAAGAATCACAAGACCTGGGGCAACCGTGTTCAACCTCTGGGAGGCTGGCGCATCACCAATAGCACACGCACGTTGATTGTGCTGGAAGGGCTGTTCGATATGCTTATCACCGCCCAAAAACTTCATCAGCTTGGACGCGAAACCGACACGGTTGCGGTCTACACCAACGGCGCCAGTCCCTCCGCCAAAATGCACCAGTGGTTCCGCGAACATCCGCAGTACGACTATCTTTTACTGCGTGACCCAGATAAAGCTGGTGTCGAATGGGCGCAAAGTGTATCGGCATCCATCCGACACGGCGGTGCGAAAGTACGCACCCTGCGACCTCCCGATCAACTGGACCCCGACGAAGCCATCCTAAGTGGATGGTGGCCGTCCATTCTGTAAATTCAAATGCAACCATTCCCTGAATCGGGGAGCGATGAAACATCGCTCCCCGATTTTCATTTTCCTAAGGAGAAAACAAAATGTCTGCTCTTACCATCTTCGCTTCCATCATCGCCACCTTGATCCTGATCTGGGCGGTCTGGTTCGTTATCCGACTCATTCAATACATTGCCTCCGGCGAGTATGAGGTGGACCAGCGCCTGCACGACATCTGCAAGTAATTTCAAAAAACAAAATCAGAACAAGGAGACTCTCATGTCAAAGCAATACAACAAATCAGTGTTCGTCGGTCACCTCGGCGGTGAACCGGAAATGCGTTACACCCCATCAGGCACAGCCGTGACAACCTTCAATGTCGCGACCAATGACCAGTACAACAATGAGAAGGGTGAGACCATCAAGATCACAACCTGGTTCCGTTGCACCGCCTGGGGCAAACTGGGCGAGGTCTGCAATCAGTACCTGAAAAAGGGCAGCAAGGTCCTGGTCGAAGGTCGTTTGACACCGGACAAAGCCACGGGTCGTCCACGCATCTGGGTTCGTCAGGATGGCACAGCGGCTGCGGATTATGAACTCAAAGTCTTGGAGATTCATTTCCTGGACAACAAGAACAATGAGCCTGCTGTCGCGCAAGCAGATACCGCTGAGGATGACATTCCGTACTAGCCCATCAAATCACAAGAGGCTGTCCTGTTGGGCAGCCTCTCGTTTTTTGGAGATCACTGAATGAACGCTGAACAACTTCGCTCACTTTCCCGCGTCCTCGATTATCTCGCGCAGGACGAAGGATCCCACTTTGAAAATGCTTCGCCTGACGAACGCACGAACCACATTTACCTGGATGTCCTGATCCTGCAGGACTATCTGGAACAGCAAAAAGGAGAACCCAACCCATGATCACAATTCAACAAGATCTGCTTCACTCGGCATTGAATGCCGTCACCCGCGCCAGCACGAAGAGCACCCTGATGGCAGCCTTTTCCCTCGTTCGATTGGATGTGCATACGGACGGCATCCTACACCTCTCCTGCTTCAACGGTGAGACCGCCGCGCGTTCCACTGTGAATGTGGATTGCAGTGAAGAACTATCCATCTGTGTGGACGCCGCCACCCTGAAAGCCGTAGTGGAGACTCTGGCGGGGCAGATCCGCCTGCATGTGGATGGGACTTCCCTGGTCATTCAACAGGGAAACTCCAATCGCACCAGTCTGCGCATTGTGGATGAACCCCTGCCGGTGATCGGTGAGGAAAGTATTCAAACGGTTGCCACGTTTTCGGGAACCATCTTCCGCAGTCTGATGCGTGCGCTACCCTTCGCCTCCACAGATGACTCACGTGCCGTCCTGCAAGTCGTTCACCTGATCCTCAACTCCGACACAGTGATGGCCAAGACCGCCGATGGATATTCAGCGGGTCTTGTGCTGGAGAGCATCGAAGGTCCTACGGAACCAACCTCCGTATCTCTCCCTTTGAGCAGTGCGCGTCTGTTATCTACGTTGGTGGATGATCGCGACACGGTGTGCATGTGTACATCCGGTGAGAACCGTTACATTTTCCAGATCACCAACCCCAATGACTCCAAAGATCTGACTCTGGCAACTGTCACTGCAGACGGCAACTTCCCGTCTGAGCAGATCAAGACCCTGATCGAGGATGCGCGAAAGAACGCTGTTGCCGTCCTTCAGATCCAGCAACCGAGCCTGATGCAATCCATTCGCATGGTCAATGCGATGGGGACCCAAAGCACTTTCATCAAGGCAATTAACGGCGTAGCCAAGATCGCGTCAGCGGAAACAGAGACCGGGCAAGGTCGCAACATTCTGGAAGGGACTGCCAGCGGTGAGGATGCCCAAGCCTGGTTGTCTGCCACCTTTTTGAAACGCGCGGTGGAAGCCTGCAAGGGTGAGCTGGTCATGCGTATCACGAATGGCACAAAGCCGATCCTGGTGGAAGCCGGCAGTTTCACGGCAGTCATCATGCCGATGATGGTGGAAGGTAGCAAAGATCCATTCCCCGAAGATGAAGCCATCGCCATCAGCCTGCCTGAAATGGCAATGGCATAACCGGAGAATCATTTCCACACAGACGGCATGGAGCCAATCGCTCCATGCCGTCTGTTATTTCCAAGGAGTCCCATGAACGACAACAATTCCCTGCTGCTTCAACCTCCACCCACCTACGAGCAACCCATCCTCAAGACCATGCCTTTGCGTGAACAGCCCGCCTACCGCATTACTCAAAATGCCAATGCCTGTAACATCACCGAACTCGTGGCGGCAGTGATCGGCGGGCAGAAACAGATCGAACTCTCGCAGGCGCTGCTGGCGCGTTTCGATGGCGATATCCGCCGTCTGTACCAGGCGCATCCCTCCGAACTCGCCAAAGTAAAAGGCATCCATCAGGCAACCGCCATCCGCATCAAGGCGGCGCTCAATCTGGGGTTGCGTTTGAGTATGCCGGGTGATGAACGAACGGCAATCAACTCACCAGCCGATGCTGCTGCACTGGTGCAGGCTGAAATGTCGCTGCTCGAAAAGGAACATTTAAGAACGATCCTGCTGGACCGCCGCAACCGCGTGCTGGAGATCGTGGAGGTGTATCAGGGATCAGTTAATTCCTCCCAGGTGCGGGTGGGCGAGGTCTTTCAAGCCGCAATCAGCCGCCATGCCTCCGCCTTGATTTTGATTCATAACCATCCCTCGGGTGCGCCAAGAAGCATGTAGGTAGAAAGTTCCAAGCGGAACCCTGCACGGAGTGTGCAGAGTGGCTAGAGGGACAGGGGCGAAGACCCGAAGCAGAATCGCTTCTGAAGCTCCCTCGACAATGTGGCAAGGGAAGCCCTACTCTTCCCGAGGCTGCTAGCCAGACTATCGCCACGGTTACGAAAAGAAATGGTTGTTTGAAGCGCCGCAGGTTGGAACACCCGCTTTACGTTAGGGCGAGGGTGTAGTCATCGGATTGTTCATCTCGCTAGGATGAACATAATCTCTGATGGATAGGAAGCCAGCACTCCAGAATAATCTGGTCTTCCCCGATGACGAGCGAGGCAACGAGCCGAGCAAGGCGTACAGACCAAACCTACCGCGATAGGAAGACGCTATCTACATGAACTTGGGAACCATGCGTAGTTCTCCCGCAAGGGAGTAGGTCAGCTTGCGACCACATGCCGCGCATGGGACGGAGCCTTCGTAGTAGTCAGAGGCAGGGAAAGCCTGCCACATGGCGAAGGAAGGCAGTTGAATTTACATAGGCTAATGCAAACTAAGACGGAGAAAGGACGTATGAGCCAATCCAAGATGTCCCAAAAGCAAACAAGCCTGGCACTGGCAGCACAGGAAAATCCACAACACCGCTTCACTAATCTATACAGTCTCATGCATTGGGACTACTGGATTCAATGTGCAGCCGCAGCCGTTCTGGCGCGACCGGGCAGCTCAACGGCAGGTATCGATGGCACAACACGGGATACCTTCAAGAAGAACTATGAGCAGGAAATGGAGATGCTCATGGAGTCTCTCAAGAAGAAAACCTACCAGCCTCAACCTGTCCGAAGAGTGTACATCCCGAAGGCGAACGGGAAACAAAGACCGCTGGGGATACCGGTTCTCAGAGACCGCATCGTGCAAGAAGCACTGAGAGCCATTCTCGACCCCATTTACGAAGCGGACTTCCAACCCTACTCCTTTGGATTTCGCAAAGGTCGTTGCACAATGGATGCCATTGCGGTCGTTATGTCACTGACGGGACCAACACAAAAGTATTACTACGCAATCGAGGGTGACATCAAGGGCTACTTCGATACGGTACATCATCGCAAGCTGCTCTCCATCCTCAAACAGCGCATCGCAGATAAAGACATCCTAGACCTAATCTGGAAGTTCCTCAAGGCTGGCGTCATGGAAGACGGACTCTTTGCACGCACGGAAACGGGCGTACCGCAGGGAGGTGTCATCTCTCCACTGCTCGCCAATGTCTATTTGAACGAGTTCGACAAGTGGGCAGAGGCAAAGTGGAATCTGTCTCCCTATGAGAAAGCCAAAAGACGACAAGCTGGAAAAGGCAATTACCGTCTCGTCCGCTACGCGGACGATTTTGTTGTGATGAGCAATGACGGCATCGCCGAAGTACAGCAAGCCAAAGAGGAAATCCGAGAGTATCTCAAGACCCAACTCCACCTCGAACTGTCCGAAGAAAAGACGCTGCTTACCCATGTCAACGACGGGTTCAACTTTCTGGGATTTCACATTCAGAGAGCCAACCCCGAAGGACGCTGGGTGGTGCATCTGAGACCGGCAGAAAAGAGCAAGGAGCGAGTCAAGAAGAAACTCAAAGACCTGACTTCCAGAGGCTGGACATGGATGGACGAATACAGCAGGCTGACCACCCTGAATGCAATTGTGAAGGGTTGGGCAGAGTATTACAAGTACACCAGCCTGCTCGCTGACATCGAAGACATCACCCGCCATACATGGTTCAGATACCTCGGCTGGCTCCTGAAGAAACACAAAGGCAGCCGGAAACATAATCTGATTACAACCAAGACCAAAGTCATTCACAACAGAACGCGCTGGACAGCCAGTATACGTGAAGGGGAGAAAATCCTCGAAGCGTACCAGTGGCTACCCTCCCCAAAGGAATTGCAGAGACGACGCTACTACCAAAAGGGAAAGGATGGGTTTCCTCATCCCTACCTGATGGAAGAAGAGTCAACTTTGCTGGATTATCCAATGGGAGAAACCGGGCCAGAGGAAGCCATTTACTTGGCGACCATCGGGGCAAGCAGCAATCGCGCCTCACGCAACGAGCCGCTTGAACTTGCGGAACTCAAATTGCGGGCAAAGATGCGGGATGACTTCAAGTGTGTACGCTGTGGCTCTTCCGAGAGTTTGCGCGTGCATCACAAGAAGGGTACGAAATCCCACAGCCTCGATAACCTCGAAACTCTGTGCCTGAAATGCCACAAGGCTGAACACGGCTACCGCCAGACAGCAAATTAATTCAATGGAAAGCCGGATGAGGCGAAAGTCTCAAGTCCGGTTTGGAGAGAGGGGTGGGGAAAACCACACGGAGCAATCTGTGAATGGCGTCCCTGCCCCTACTCTACGTGACCCCACGCCTTCGCCGGATGATGTGGCGGTGACACGCGCCATCGTGCAGGCCGGCAAATTACTTGACATCGACCTCCTGGATCATCTCGTGATCGGTCAAGGCAAATGGGTCAGCCTCAAGGAACGCGGGTTGGGCTTCAACTAGGAGGCAGGATGAAACAACTGACACTCAATCTCACCTTTGCTGTTGCACCCGCTGTAAAAAGCATCCTCACGAACACCACTTGGTTGAATGCGGGTTGGGCAACCGCCTGCCTCGGTTTCACCAAGAAGGTGGAGATCAGCCAGTCCCTGAGCGATGCCTTGATGCCCATCCATGCCGATGACGAGGATGACCACGACCAGCAACTCTATGATGCTCTCTGGATGGCGCATCACCATCTAGCGCTGGATCAGCGTCCGTCCTTCTCCTTCACGTTCGACTTCCTGCGCGATGACAAGATCAGCGGTCGTTTCATCGAGACCAGCCTGCGCCTGCATGTCGAGGAAAAGGAGCAATTGATTTTGCTGGGACTGATCCAGGATTTTTAGGAGGGAACATGCCATTCTATCTCGGCAAGCGTGAAGAGGATGATCTGATCCTGTTTCACTCTGCCATGCCACCCACAAAACAGACTCACGGACATTTGTACAAGGCTGTGATCGGACCCTTCAAAAGCAAAGTCGGGGCAGGTTACTTCGCACGCTATGGAAGAAAAAATCCAGACATCCGCACAGCCGCTGACGCCGAACGCCTGGCACGCGCCGACCCACGCATGGAACAGCTCATCGTCGAGGAAAACATGACGACTGAAGAACTCACCATTGCGTTGGAATGCGATGCGCAGGATCAAGCTGAATATTCACCAAACCCCACTCTGCCGGTTTTCAACCGGCAGGAAATTTTTAAAACACAAGGAGCAATCCCATGCCTAATTGGAATGAAAACGAACTGACCATCACTGGTCCCGATGTCAACAAGGTGCTCGAAACCATCCGTTCCCAATCCGGGGAGGATGAAGATGTCCGCATCCTGGACTTCAACACGATCATCCCTTATCCACAGATCTATCGCGATATGGATAAACGCGCGGAACAGTATCGGGAAAAATTAAATGCCATCGCAAACGATGACCCGCAACGCAAACAAAAACTCGAAGCGCTCGGCGCGGAATATGGTGTGGAACCCGGCGCACCGTGGATCAAGGATGGCTACAACTCAGGCGGCTACGAATGGTGCTGCGATTTTTGGCAGACAAAGTGGAATGCCTGTCATGTCCATCTCACCACACGCGCCGACTCCTCCAAACCTCTCCGCAAGACATCCAAGTGTGCCTACTGCCAGACGGTTCATAAGACCGAGACGATGGTCGTCCTGACTTGCCAGCAATGTGGCAGTCCATTGCCGGATGCCGAACCCATCCAGGCTTTCCTGGAATTCGATACCGCCTGGAGTCCGCCCATCCCCGTGGTCGAAAGGCTTGCCTCGATGTTTCCCGATCACACCTTCGAGTTGAAATACTTCGAAGGTGGCATGGGCTTCAGCGGACATGCCCGCTGGTCCGAGGGCATCGAGGAATTCCATCACCAGTACGACTACGACGGCCCGCGCGGCGGATAAATCCAATTCACAACTACAAGGAGCAAAGCATGTCCCACCATTCTGAACATCAAAAGATGAAACCCGTACTCGACCTGGCGCGCAAACTCGACATCGCCACCAATCCTCATTCTGCCGCGATCTTCGAAGCAGGCAGCGGCGGCTTCCAGGTCTGGTGTACACCCAAGGATCATCCCAAAGGCTGGGATGGCATCGTGATGAATCCCGGCGTGTTTTCCAAGCCCTGCGAGTATGTCGGCAGTGTGAATTGGAAATGGGAGGAGGATGCCATTGTCGGTCTGGAGATCGAGACCTCCGCCTACGCCCTGGCAGATCAGAAGCCGGATGAGTATTGCAACCTGACCGACATCCCCCGTGATTTCCACCGCCGCACGATCTTCAATCGCGACGCCGATATTGAGTGGCTCAAGGAAAAGATCACCTGGCTGTTTGGAGAAGCCGGTGTGTCCTTACCGCCATTCGAATACAAACAGGCGGCGCTCTCCGAGATCGGACCGTATATTCTGGCACACTACACCTCCGACTCCGATGAATATGTGGTGATCGTTTCTCCGGAACTCGACCCGCAGGAATTCTGCAAGCCCGGCTATGAAGTCGCGCGCACGCTCCCGATCTGGAAGGCAGGCGATTTCCCGGCGGATGTCATTCTGCGTCCCGATCACGAGTACCAGGAGGCGGACATCGAACCGGATGAAGGTCCACTCGTTGAACAATACGAGAACGCCTCCCGCCTTGGGGATGACGGTTGGCTGGAAGCCGCAATGGAAGACAGCATCAGTGGCTGGGACGAATAGATCAATAGACATTTGGAGGGCGACCACGTCGCCCTCCAATCTTTTTATGGAGAAACCAAAATGACCACACTCTTTCAAGAAACCATCGAACACCTGTTGAAGTCCCACAACCTGCTGGGTGATTTCCAAAACAAGGACTCCTTCCATGTGCGCTTTGAGAAGACCGGCTACCAGCCTTTGGTAATCGAACGCCACGGTGAGATGATCAGCGTCGCGCATTACTTCGAGCAGAACGGCGACCTGATCGCCGACCCGGATGTGGAATTGCATTATCCCTCCTGGGTGCCGACCGGCATCACCCAAGCCTTCTTTGGGTATCGCTCGAAGTTCATCGAGCGCGATGGAAAGACTTATGTGGATACCCGCTTCCACAAGCAGGTCTCCTCCTTCCTAAGCATGTGGGCGCGCAATATCAAGGCACAAGGCTGGGCGGAGGGAGGCAAGGTATCCCATGACTAACATCCGCTTCGTATACATGTACCGCGATGCCAGCAATTACAAGCAGCATGGCGAAGTCATCCTCCCGAATGAAACACAACGGACCGTTGAGGAGGTTGATACACAAATACGTTCCCTTCTCTCCGATGGATTGTTCTTCATCGCCCGGCAGGTGCAGATCGAGGAACGCTTCTTCGCTGTCGTGAGCGAGGACGATCATCCCTGGCATGAGTATGTCTCGGTGGAGGCGACTGCCGATCCCACCTTTGATCCTGTCCCTGAGCAAAAACGCAACATTAGCAACTTCCTGAAGGAACTGGAACAGGCACATCATACCGGCTGGGATGAAACGCGGGTGCGTGATGATCTCATTCAGCAGATCGAAAAGGAAAGGCAGGAGCTAAAGCGCTGGCTCGATACACGAGGGGACGGGACACCATGATGCCGACCAAACCGGACCTGGTCATCCTGCCCTTCAAGGCAACTCTGCCGGAGGCAGCGCTTCCGCTGACTCTGGAGCAGACCCTGTCCTTGTTGCGGAGCGGTGTACACGTCCAGATCGAGCGCAGTCAACCTGGCGCGCCGGATGCCATCGGCTGGACGATCTTCCGCCGTACATCTAGGAAGTATCTGTACGAGAACGAACCCCTCTTCCGCTTCGAACGCGGCGCACGCCGCTACATCCGCAAAGCTTATGCCATTCACTACTCGCAGCTTGGTGATGACGGCATGACGTATTCCCATCTACACCTGTAAAGGAGAACCATGTACGACTACATGATCGAAGAAATGGCGGATGCGATTGCCATCGAACTGCATATTGACAATAACGATGTGCTGCGTGTCCTGCACCGTTACTGGCAGGACAAGATCGCCCATGTCTGGCGGGCGGATCACATCGTTCAGTGTGCCTTCAACATGGGCAAGCCGATCCTGATGGAACATGCGATTGGATTACTCGATGAAGTGTTCCAGTTTCACGACTCGGACGAGGGCATTCGCTGGAACATGATGGAGGATGTGCTTCGCGATTATCGGCTGGATTTCAACAGGCTGTCTGTGGAACAACACGATGAGGTGCGGGGCGTCTTCAAGGTTTGGCGACAGGGAAACATTATTGCTCACCAGATCGGCTTGTTCCCTGACGAAACTATAGGCAACCTGACCAAAGCTATCGCTCTTGCCAAAACGCTGGCAATGGAGACGCCTGATGTACCAATCATGCTTGGTTGTGAAGCCTGGCATACCCATGCGGTGGAGCCGTGGCTTACGGTTACTCAAACCGATGAAGCTCTGCTCATCGAACAAAAGGAGTCAACATGCACGCCGTAAGACCGAATCAGCAGGTTTGCATCCTGACTATTCAGATCGCGGTCGCTGCCGATGCCGACCCAGACTCGGTCGCCGATGAAATGTCCGCACTGCTATCCGAGAACGGCATCTGTTCGGATGACAGCCACATCCTGGATTGGCGTTATCTCACCGAATACCAGCCTACGGTCACAGCCGGTGACGACCCCGAGGAAGGGGAAGTCTTCGGGCTGTTGGACTTCCATCTCACCATCACTACCCCGGAGGAATAATGTTCGCATGGACCGAACCGTATGAAGATGAATACATCAAGGAACGGATTGAAGATTTGAGAACCGCTCAAAGAGAGACAGCCGCGAATGGCAAGATCCTCGTTTCCTCCTATGAGCAGTTCTGGCTGCCCGCGTTGAACGATCTGCCTGATGTGGAGTTTCAGGGCAGGGATCGGTATACCGCGCCGTATGGAAAATTCGAGTCGGTTCCCAATGTCCCGTTTCATGGGGCGTTGTGGTTTACCCCGTCTCCCGGTGCTGATCTGCCGCCTGTCTTGAAGAACATCAAGGAGTGGCTGCCGGGGAGCGCAACCGTGGATATGAACGCACGCACCGTTCGCATTCAGGTGGAGGAGATCGAGATCACCTTCACTGCCATCAACGTGGGCTTGAACGCGCATGAACTGTTACGGGACATCAACCAGGAATTGGTACGGGTCAATGCCGGCGTGTACATCTATCGCATCGAACCGGTGGAGGATGTCGCTCCCGTTCAGCACCTTTACCCGGAAGGGCGCATTCCCGCCCTGACCAATGCCCATACGCGCGCTGATGTCACCGGCTTTGCGGTGATGCAGGATCGACCTTATCAGCACACACTGGTGTATGTCGGGATCGCCGCTCACAAGACCAGCGTGGAGAGTCTCTGGGCGTCGCTGATCCGTGGCAAGGGCGGTTGTTCCATGCGCGGCACTTCAGTGCTGGCAGACGGCGAAGTAAAGATGCTGACCCATCCCTTGCCGGAGTTCAACGTCCTGCACGCCGGGATACTCTGCCGCAAGGCCTTGCCCGGCAAGTGGGAGGCAAAGGACGATGCTGCCTATGCCCTGGTTTTTGAAGATGGGAATGTTGAAGCGCAATTGCAGGCGCTGGCATTGAAACGCCTGCAGGAGACGCTTGCCTTTCCCATCCCGGATGCGTGGGCAAAGGCGCTCTGGGAGTATGCACTGGATGCGGAATACATCCAGCGGCTGGTCACGGGCGGGGATTGCCGTGGGGGAGTCAGGCTCGATCTGTCCAAACCCTGGCAGGACCTGGTGCAGAACCTGCTGGAGCAGGAAGTCTTGAAGATATAGGAGGCAACCCATGTTACGTTCCATTCCCGCAGAGGAGATCTTCGATATGAACAAAGCCTTGAATTCGAACGACCCCCTGGCATACTGGCTGGCGCAAATGCGTAAAGCCGACTGGCAGCATATGTTGAAATTCGTGGATGTGAAAATTCCAGCGAAGACAAGGAAACAACTTATGGCAGAAGCCGCACTCCAGCGCTTCGAGTTCACCATCTGTGATGGACGTGGAGAAGTCTGGCAATTGTGGACCGATCTCCGCAAAGAACATCGCACGCTGGTGATCCAGTTCCGTCATTCGGAGTCGGACTGGTCTCGCGGATTGCCAGAGTTCGTTGACCTGGAGAAGAATGAACCGCTCGGCTTTGTGAACATCGCCGGGCGGTTGTTCTGTAAGGCGAAGTAAGAAAACAAAAATCAACCTGATCCCCCATGCCATTCGGTGTGGGGGATTTTATTTTCAAAAGGAGATTTGATATGCGTCCTCCCGCAATAGAAAAGTGCGGTTTCTATGAAACATCCCAAACCGTTGCTCAACTACTCACAAAATATTTCAAGCCTGCCGAGTCCGGCAGGCTGCTCGATCCTTGTGCCGGTGAAGGTACAGCAGCTTCCATTCTGGCAAAAGCATTTAACTGCCAGAGTTGGGGCGCGGAACTTTCCCCAGCCCTTGCCGCACTCGCTGCTGAAAAAATGGACCGCCTGTTCAATACACCCTGGAGTTCCTGCCATCTGACGAGTGAGTCCATCACGCTGTTGTTCCTCAATCCGCCCTATAGCCATGATCGTCTGGGTGACCAGAAACGCCTGGAATTGGAGTTTCTGAAATCCACCACACCCAAACTGATTCGCGGTGGGGTCTTAATCTACATCGTCCCGCATCCGTTGCTTCGTGATCTGGATGTGGCTTCCCACCTGGCTGGGTATTACGAGAACATCCGCATATACCGTTACCCTGACACCGGATTCAATCAGGTCATTGTGTTGGCGACCAAGCGGGTGAAATACAAGATCCCATCTCATGAGGAAGTCCATCAGGTGCAGGCTTGGGCAGATGTCGAACCGCCCATGTTGGTGGAAGTGGATGAACCGTTGTATGAACTACTTCCTGCAATTGACAAAGGATCAGGTGGACAACCCATCCGCTTCTCCCGCCTGGATTGGCAGCCGGAAGAGATCGTGGATGCCACTCAGAAACGCGGATTGCATTCTTCAAAGGAATGGTTGGACCTGCTCAATCTTTCGCGCGGCTTGGGTGAATTGAAGCAACCGGTCATGCCGCTCAAGAAGGGACACATTGCGATGCTGATGGCATCCGGGATGATGGGAACGTTGCGGTTGACCGATGAAGATGGCAAGCCAATGTTGGTAAAGGGACGGGTGGTGAAGGTTACAGAGAAGGTCGAAGAAAACACAGATAAGAAAGGACATGTGACCTCTGAAATCTTCCGCGACCGTTTCGTTTCCACAGTTGCCATCCTGCGCCAAAGCGGGATCGAGATCATTGATACCGTTGATCCGCTTTCCAAGTTCATGCATAAGTATGGGGATCAGATTGGCGCGCATATCCTGTCCGCGTACCGGCCTTTGTACAACTTCGATCCAACATCGGAAGAAACTGCTGTATTGGATACCCTTGGAACGAAGCGCAAGCCGTTGCCCGGACAGGAGAAGGCAGGGCTGTTGCCGGCACAACGGCATGCGGCAACAGCAATCGCTCGATCAATACGCAAGAATGGTGTGGGGAATATTCAAGGCGAAATGGGACTAGGAAAGACTCTTCTTGGCACAGCAACTCTCGAATTACTCAATGCCTACCCAGCCATCGTGCTCTGCCCGCCGCATCTTGTTCCAAAGTGGATTCGGGAAATCGAAGAAACAATTCCTGGCTCGAAGGCGATGGAAATCACCCGCATCGGTCGTAACGCAAATGATCCCGGCGATGTGAATGATGTACGCAGGTTCCTGCAACTTTACAAGAATGGAGAGCTTGGCAAAAAGCCCGTTGCCGTGATTGCCCATACCTCTGCGAAATATGGCGCGGGCTGGGAGCATGCTGTGATACGCAAGAAGTTTGTGGATGATGAAGATGGACGGGTATTTGAAGCTCTCTGCTGCCCGACTTGTGGTTCACCGATACAGATCGATCTACCGGGTGGCTTCGTCAAGGTTTCAACCACGTTTGATGACTTAGGCGATAAACGACGTTTTTGCGAGGCGGAAATTTCGGGCTATGAACTGGATGATCATAAACGTCTAGTGCGCGATGAGCATGGCAACCCTGTATGGGGTAAGCGAAAATGTGGAACGCCGCTCTTCCAATTCACAGGTCACCGTTGGGCAATTGCCGATTACATCGCCAAACATGCCAAGGGTGAATTCAAGTTATTGATCGCCGATGAACTGCACCAGTTCGCTGCGAAAGCCAGTGACCGGGGGGTTGCCTTCCATCAACTTGTTGAAGCCACAAAATATGCATTGACCCTGACTGGTACCTTCTTTGGAGGAAAGAGTACTTCCATCTTCTGGTTGCTCCATCGCTTGAACGCCGGCGTTCGCAAGGATTTTGCCTTCAATGATGAAAAACGCTGGGCGCGGTTATATGGTGTGTTGGAGATGACCCGCAAAAGCAAACGCGCCGAAGAAGATGTGGATGAAGATGGTTTTACAGGCAATCGACGGTATCAAAATCAGGCAAAGGAAAAGCCTGGCATTTCGCCTGCCATTGTAAACCGCCTGTTGGACACCACGATATTTCTCTCCCTGAAGGATCTTGGGCTGGCGATGCCACATTATGCCGAGGAGGTAGTGACGTTGGAGATGACCGACGAACAGAGCAGCCAATATCGTGTGATGGCAAAGAAATTGTATGACCTTGCCATCAAGAACAGGCGCTATCTCTCGACCTGGCTGCAGTGGACTCTGGCGCGCCCAAACTCTGCCTTCCGCGATGAGGTGGTTGAAGTGGATGAGGTCAATCAGAAAGGAGAAGTTGTACGCAGGAAACAATTGATGGAACTGCCGGCAGTCGTAAGCCATGAATCCATGCCCAAGGAGTCCTGGCTGGTGGATTTCTGTCGTACTGAACGTCAGCAAGGGCGTAAGGTGTTGATCTACCTGCGCCAGACAGGAACACGCGATATTCAGGATCGCATTTTGAAAGTCCTACGAGAAGGCGGGGTGCGTGCGGAAGTATTAACCAGTGGTGTCAACCCACGCAAACGAGAGGAATGGATTGCCAAGCGCGTGGTTGGTCTGGATGCGCTGGTGGTCAATCCACGATTGGTGGAGACGGGTCTCGACTTGATCGCCTTCTCATCAGTAGTCTTTGGAGAGATCGAGTATTCACTCTATACGTTATGGCAGGCTGTGCGCAGGGTGTGGCGGCTTGGACAAACCAAACCGGTGAAGGCAATCTTCTCGGTCTACGGCGAAGCGATGGAGGCAAGAGCACTGGCATTGATGGGCCAGAAAATGAAGGCAGCGCAACTCCTTTATGGGGACGAGGTCGGGGGCGCTATCGTTCCGGAAGAAGACGGCGACATCCTCATGAAGTTGGCACGTGAAGCCTTGGAGTCGGCTGATCTTCCAGATCTGCAATCGCTGTTTGCCGATGAAGTAGTGGTTTCCAATTCGCCAATGGGTTGCCCGACAGTTCCAAGTGCGCCGTTACCCGTTCCAGAAATACCTAAGACGGTTTCCTGGTCTGACTGGATGACCAACAAAGGTGTGGTGGGGAGGGCGGCAAGTCGAGTGCGTTCCAGGCAGGTGACACAAAATCAAGTGTCCCTTTTCTAAGCCCTGCATTCTACAGTCGCAATAAGATATGGAGAATGCAGGGAAACGACAGCAGTCCGGGTGGGCAGCCCGGACTGCGCTATCCTATGATGGAGGTCAAGATGGAAAAACAACCAAGATGCAAAAAATGTGGTCGGCGGTTGAAATCTCCCCTGAGCATTGCTATCGGCATGGGTCCCAAGTGTGCAGGGATTAGGTCCACATCTGGGAGAAGTGTTCGCGTCCAGAGCAAACCAAGTTCTCGCACAGCTTATCCTGATAAGACGCTAGTCCAGGTGCAGTCACCCTTCTTCACGGGTGAACTGCCAAAGAAGGGATTGAGCAAGAGAGAGTTGTTCCGCAGACGCAGAGAGGAACGCCGACGCTTGTTCGAGACCAGATTGCCATTCCAATGCGGATTGGTGATGCCGGCGAGGAAGCCGCTGGTATACACACCACTGGAAGATGGCTCATGGCGGGAAGACTATAGTGGAAGGGTGATCTCGCATGAAAGGTTGCAACAATACTTGGTGAGGTATAGGTTTATATAGACAGTTTGCCCCTGATTTGTTGAAAATCAGGGGTTTTTTGTTTTAACGTGCAGCCGGTAAATGGGGAAAAATATGATGCCTAATGAAAGTGACGCAACGGGGTATAGTGTTTTGGATGGTGTATATAGCTCAAGAAATAAATATTGTCAGAATAGTTCGACAAAGAAAGACGATGCGCACCAATACACTACCGAAACCTCCCTGTAAAAAGATTTAACAAGCCATCGATTGGAGATTGATTACTATTGTTATGATTTGCCTACAGTCTAGGAAATCACATTTTTCCGAGTCCACTCTTCATAGAGTTGAGCAGCCAGTGGGATATGAGATTTCATATATAAATAATCCTCACATTTTTTTGAAACAGACTCGCGTCCCCAATTTGCGTTACGTTGATCACTTAGATGTGCCCCACACCACTTGATAGCTGCCGTTTGCGCGGTTTCATTCTGAATTTGACTTAGGGCACACATCGCAAGATAATCAATCGGAGTTCCCTGTTCAGAGGGGAAAGCTTCATATTTTTCTGTTTCATCGCTTTCAAGTTTTTTTATTAGCGACTGGACGGCAGCTGATGAACCGATGCTGCCAAGAGCGGAGACAGCTTTAGAAACGATAAAAACATTGTCAGAATAGAGCTTGCCAATCAACACAGGTACTGCTTCTGTCGATTTGATTGCACCCAACGCCTGGATCACTGCCATTTGTATTTCGTCATTTGCATTTGTCAGCAACGCGATAAACATATCATTTGCTTCGCTACACTGGATTTCCGCTAACGCGTTTATCATCACGATCTTGAAATGCTTGTTAGACGAGTTGGTAAATGCATCCAATAGAGACTTTTTCGTAGAACTGTTCTCTCTATGCTGCCTCAGTAAGGAATAAAATCTGAAAGGTGCATCGCCCCAGTTTGGTGTGCGCAGTGGTTTGGCGTTTTGATGCGAGAATTTGCGCACGCCATAACGAAATAGATTTATCAGTACAGGAACGATAGCTGGACCTGCAATCTGTGCATGCGACCAGAGTGTTTTACCGTCATCATGATCATGCTGAAAAAGCAGGGTGTCTCGCCACAGGGCATTGATCGTAGGTTCGCGGAATTGGAAAGCTGCTACCATCATGGCTATCAGCCTAATATCCCGATCGTTAACTTTCAAGAGGGACATCAATATGGGCAAGGCACGTTGATCTCCAATTTCACCAAGTGCCAATATGATATAGCGTTTCGAAGTTTGTGCGGTATCTAATTTCTTGATTAGAAGCTCGACCGCATTAGTGCCAAATTCCGCAATAATCTTTACCAGATCGAGATTCACATTTTCAACATAGTTCTTTTCAATTGTTTCAAGTATCTCATCTATGCAAGATGGATCATCGCGGAGTTCGCGAAGGAGTTTGGCAGAATCCGCACTGCGTTCCTCACCTCCAGAATGGACATCCAGCATATTGGCGATAAGCCGGTTGTATGTGGCGAACCTGATCTCCTCCGATATATTGTCAATACCGCTTACGATGCATTGTGCTGCAAGGTATGGATCAACAAGAATCAATTTCTCAATATAAACAGACGGGTTTGGAATTAGACCACACAAGGTTGTGGAGATGGAATCCTTGCCGGGGTCCAGCCGATTCCAGTAGCTGGAGTGCCAACCAGTTTTTGATCCTTCGATGATCGTATCCACCGGATATCTCGAATTGTTCAATGCTGCAAAATAGTCAGACCAGACACCTGGTGTGAAACGGAATGCCTTGCCGTCACGCTTGATAATGTGTGCTTGTTCTGCTAGCCGCAGGACAGACTCTGCCCGGTTTCGGCGAATTTTCAGGAGCTTTTCAATCCTGTTGGATATCCAGTAAGGTGTGCTTATAATGTAATAAAGAATAGTAATTGGCAGGAGAACGAACCAGCGCAAGAAACTTGGAACTCTTTGTGCGCGATCAGATACATCAGCAAGTCGCGAGTAAAGCTTTAATTGAGACTTTCCCCACCAACCCAACGGTTTACCCCACATGGTTTTTGTTCCCAAGATATCCAGCATTTCGGAGTAAGCAGCTTCCTCGCCATGTATTTCGCGATAAAAGGATTGAGCGGGATATTCCTTTGACGGGTAATGGCTGCTCGCAAGCTGGGCAAATGCGAATTGGATCTGTTGCAAGTCAATCCAATTCTTATTTCCTAGTTTCTCCTGTGTCCACTGCACATTGATCAGTTTCTCTAATAGAGTTCCAATATTGCGAGGCAGTTGATCATTAGATTTCTCAAACACCTCGATAAGACCGTCGAACGAGAAGGGATCAGATACCAATTCGTTAAGCGAACTGGCATTTCTTCGATTAGAATGAATCTGTTCCCAGAATCGCAAACAACGTTCGTTTCCCAGCATCTCCCTCGCAAATTCATTCGCTTGTTCGCTTTCCAGACGAACGAGCGATTTGCGCATTTCCTTTCTCGCTAACTCTTTTTGACTTGGGCCTGGAGGATCAGGAAATAGCAGTTCGCTGACATATTTTCCTGCATCCAGGGCACCTCGAAGTGCAGTGAATAGACCAAGCACATAAAGAAAAATCGCCAAAATATGATTTGAGCCTTCGGGTAGGAATGCTATGTAATACCGATTAATACCCCAGATGATGAAGGTGGTAACAACAATGAGCAGGAGGATGTTGCGAAGCCGCTTTGACATGGTCAATTTCCTATCTGACTTTTGATGCAGATATCTTGTTTTCCTTACTGGCATCTATAAGTATTATGTTGGGGGCACTTTTGATTCGTAGTTTTCTCAAAATATCGTAGACTTTACTTTTCTCTTTTTCGTTGAAATAGAGAATGACCTTTATAGCATTCTTCGTATTATTTGCTCTTTTATAAATCTCTACCTGGTTTTTGAGATTAGCCTCAAGTTTGGTATTCCTTGCAAGTTTAAATTCCACGACAGTCGTATCTTTGCTGCCTTTAGAAACTTTATAGTCAACAGGTCCGCGTCCGTTATTTACTTCGCGATTTACATCCAAATCAGTGGCGAACCAGGTCAATCTGTATAAGATTTGCAGATCGTTTTCGTTCTCAATCGGTTTGCCTTCGTGATACAAATATTTGTAACCATCCTTGTTCTCAATCACATCTTTCAGGAATTTGACTCTTTGCAGTGACTCTTCGTAGGTTCTGCCCTTACTATTGTAAAAACCTGACTTTTTCAGCAGGTCTTCAGAAAGCGCTTGTATTTGCTGGATGTATTGAAACTCTGCTTCCTTCACTTTATAAGTGCTACTAGTATTTGCGCTGTCTCCGTTTTGCTCTTTATATCGAATATAGTAATCTAATAGCTGAGGAAAGTTGTTAACAGTCTGAAGTTTTGCCTTATTGATATCTTTTTTTGTTGGATCTTCTGGGAGCAAGGACTTGAAATAATTATCGATTTGTGCTCGGAGCTGGGCATTAGGGATAGCTTCTGGTATATCCTCAAAGTCGTCAAATAGATCCTCCTTGTTTATCCACAGATCATGACGGGTTAATAGATTCTTAGGTGTCAGAATCACATAATCATTATTTATGTAGGGCAGGGTGAATGTTCTTCGCTCCCATGATTCTGTGTTGTAATTGAAGACTACTTTGTTGACTGCAATCCTTTTTTTATACTTTCGTGGAAGGTATTTAACTGCAAACTCTTGTGTATATTGCAGGAGAAAGTTCTTAATAAGGTTCGTGGTGAAGTCACTAATTTTGTCGCGCCCAACTCCTCCCTTGATGAGACATAATTTTTCAAGATGACTTCCCTTGGTGATCTTCTCGTTTCCAAAACCTGAAAATATCTTGTTTAGGTTGGCGTGTAATGAATAAGCAAAGTCATCTCTTAACCCGGCCCCCTTATTACCCGAAACTGAAAAACCGAGCCAATTTTGCTTTACTTCAGGGAAAAAATACCATGCTTGCAACAATCCGTCATCCAAGTTGATGTCTGTTGATTTGTCACGTAGAAATCTCACATACTTAATGATCTGATTATGAAGCTCTTTATACTTAGGCTTTCGACTGTGAAAAAGCAGGAAGGGATCTATGAACAGGGGTAAATCATTAATAAGCGATATGTTGAAAGCACCATATTTTTCCAGCACTTTAGGCGAAATTTCGAAATAATCAGAAAAATAGATTTTCATTTCATTCCCTGCTGCAATTTCCTGTGTTTCATGAAGTATATGATAGACCTGTTCTCTGCATCTAGTATTCTCTGAGGTATGCGTGCCTTACCAATAGATTGCCACGAACTCAGAATCGATGAAACGATCCAGGGAAGTTGTATCAGCCGCGGCACTTTGGGTAGACGGAAACGGCGTACTATTGCCAGTTATATCGATCCCGGCATCTGCTAGTGCAGCCTGTCGAAATTTCGCAAATAGAAGTGAATCCTGGTTAAAGTGAAAATTGCTGGCTAGATACGCAGAGATGGCTTTGAATGCTTGAAGTCTTACTTCCTGATTGCCGAATGAACTAGAATGCTGATCTGCCAGCAGCCTGATTTCATCCTTGTGCTTTGTCGTGAGTTTAATTTGAAAGTGTTCGGCTATTAAGTCAGCATATTTGACCAATGCATTATGCATCAGTTGCTGTTTTGATCTAGCCGCCGGTTCTGTCTGATTCGAAGCATTGGTAGTAGCAAGCGCAAATATTCCTGCTATATCGACCTGCTTCGAAAACCCGGGAATGACAGACTCAAGGATATGTGCCAACTTAACTGGAGTCCAAGTAGTCTGTAGCCCAGTCTGACCCATCCTGCAAAGAATACGGTAACGTGCATTAGAAAATAGAATCCGCCTAATATCTTTCCAGAAAAGGGCTTGCTCTGCGACTCCCACCACGAAAACCGGGTGGGTAAGAGGCTGATCTTGAGAGGGTAAATCCCGTAGGAGGAGGCGGTTTATGATCCACTCCTTATCATCAAGTTCTATTACACAATAATCAACAACCTTGCCGCGAATTGGGACAAGTCCAGCCAGAAGTTTCTCCAGAATACGACCGACAGATTTCATTTGAACGAGCTCGCCAGCCACATCTAATCCGAACAGGTCAGCATTTTCTTCCAGGATTTCCAAAATGGTAGAAGTAAAAGTACTTGCACGGAATATAGGATCTGCATCCAACTCGACTTCCAACTCAAACAATTTTCCCCGTGAAAGGTTTAATGGATCAATCACCCAATAGCCGTCGGCAGATGTTTGGACAGTCGCAAGTAACTCATCCATATTATGGATCTTCGGATGCTCAAGATCTCCTGGTATAGGTCGGATACTAAGCGACTCTAGTTCACTTTCATACAGTTGCTTAAATGTCGCTTGGACAATGGATTTCCGAACTACTTGAGTTCCACTGGTCTGATTATTCATGATCCGCGAATTCAATTCAGCCTTTGCAACTCCAACCCCTGCGCCCACCGAACTCCCAACCTCGCTTTGCCATGAAGAAGTATCAGTATCTGTAAATTGTTCTGCAATAGGACCGAGTGTGGAAGCAACTAGACTATAAACACTTACCTCATCGAGGTAGACAAATTCCCTCAGGCTGCCCTTTTCAATATTGAGCTTATCCTTCTTTCTCCATTGACGAATCCGAGCCGGAATGCGCTTAAGGAAGTTCATTTTGAATTGCCTTTCGTTGAAAGTTTAGCGGTTCGGCGCCTTTGTGCTGCTACTAACTCGAAGCCTCCAATGTAGTCCTCAGGCAGAATGATAGACCTGTCGTCCGCTGCAGCCAACAAGCCCGCCTCGGTCCATATCGCGGCTAAATCTGCTGCCGACCACCCTTCGGTTTTCTGTGCTACCCATGCGTGTGGAAGATTATCTGAAATATTGAATCGTTTGGTCGCAACCTGAAGAATCAACTCGCGATCAAGACGATTTGGAAGCGGAAAATTGATCTCCCAATCAAACCTGCCTGGACGACGTAAAGCGACATCAATATCTTGCGGTCTGTTGGATGTTGCAATCACAACAATGTTGTTTTTTGTAAATCCATCCATAAGGGTTAGAAGCTGGGCGACCACGCGACGTGAAGCCTCATGCGATTCGTCAGCACGCTGACCAGCAACACTGTCAATTTCATCGAAAAAGATAATTGCCTGTTCCTGTTGTTCTGCATCTTCAAATATCTTGCGGAGTAGCTCCTCGCTTTGTCCATACCACTTGCTGAATATCTCAGGACCACTAATTTCATAAAATGCTGACTGCGTGCTGTTCGCAATAATTCTTGCTAACATCGTTTTCCCAGTGCCGGGTTGCCCAGTAAACAGAACGCCTTTAATTGGGCGCGTTCCAATAGTTGTCAGGGCAGCCTTATGCTTAAGTGGTACTTCTATAAGCTTCCGTGCCCGTTCAACTACATCATGGAGTCCACCAAAATCATCGAACGTGACTTTGATTGCTTCCTTTTCCAGCCTGAATTTTGAAACAACCGCGTCGTCGATAGCAGGTAACTCAATATACTTAATGGGCTCTTTTGACAGAACACGCATGACGCCAGTTGAGATCATCGCCTCAACAGTGTTCCCTTCACTACAAACTGTTTGGCTTGTGGGAATCTTAATCCACCGACCGCCGGCATCAACAATAGTGATGTCTGGTAATCTCAAACGAACAACGCCAACAAATGACTGATCTGGCCAAAGACTATCTGGAGCAGAGTCAATAAAGTTCGTGTTGATGCCGACAAAAACAATGGACCCAACTGCATACTCAAATGGTTCTTCATTAACCACAGTAGTAAAAGTTCCGTTTGGAAATTCCAGATACAGGCGACATCCACTGTCATCTATTGCACGAATCTTCGCTATATTGCTTACTGGGTTGGCTTGCTCGAAATTACTCATATAAAGTACCTGTAGTTGTCCAGCCCTATGGAAATAATAGGATCAGAGACGTACTTTGGGTTGGAGTGCTTCCTGTTAGGAAATGGAAATACGTTGTTGGTTCAGATTTCTAAACTTACTTGACCTTGTCCTCAATCTGTCTGTATACATCCCTGCCTTTTTCATCATGTTTGATTGCCATGATAAACAGGGCTTTGTTATTGCTTGTTTCTTCCCATTTCTCGCCGATATTTTTCTTTTCCTGGGAGGCTTCTATAAGATGTTCGCCTTTATATTCGACGACCAATACTCGCCCATCATTTAGCAAGGCAACAAAATCGGGGTAGAAAAACTTCCCACTGGAGAGGGGGAAGCGGAAAGCCCAAGTGTCATGGACCAGGTTTCGTACCCAATATTTAACTTCATTGCTTTGGTCAATTGCTTTGGCACATTCTAATTCCTCATCAGTGTCGAAGGAGCCAATAACGTTACCGTAATAGTGTTTATTGAATTGATAGCGCCCGTGGTAGAAATCGCTGGCAGGATAGCTATTCGGATCAAACTTGAAGGAATAATCATAGGTTGTTTCTGCGGTGGTGTTATCGCCAAACAGGAGCGCCTGATAGTTGGATTTGCTGTCTTTGACTTGGTATTCCTTGATCTTGGCAGCCATAGCTTTGATCAGTTGGAAACGGGCACGCACCAACGTGACAAGCGGGATACTTCGCTCATCAAGCAATTGTTTTAGGGTTTTGCGGGTAAATTCCAGAAGGTTTTCGGGGCGGATGTTTGGCTGTCTCAAACGTGGTTCAAGCCAACGGGTGAGTTGCAAATCAGTTAGCCCGCTTTCGGTATCGCTGAAATCAAGCGGAAGTTGTTTGCCTAAAAACTTATAGGTGAGTCTTTCACCTTTGATGTCAAATTCATAGGTAGAAGCTTTTTCTTCGATCTTGAAATCGTCTTCGGTGAGTTCGGCGGGATAGTCGAGAATATTCCAGAGATGATCGTCCAAAACGTATTCAGCTAGTTCTGGTTCGCCATCCTGAAACAGAGTCAATTGGGGAACAAGGAATGGTTCACCCCGTTCCGCTGGGGAGAGAGGGCGTTTTGGAAGCTGGCGATATTGCGCTATGGTTTGAGCGACTTTGGGACGATCTTCTTCCTGGACAGATGCAATAATCTTCTTTTCCAGTTCGGGAGTGACATTTCCTGAAACGCGAAGAAGAAGGCGGTTGTCGCTGCCTGTTTCGATCTTGAGTTGTGATTGTTCCACCAAATCAAACTTCGAGAGATCAGGTTCTTCGGTGAGGATGAATACAACGGGTTCCTGCGGTTTGAATGTGACAGGCTCGGTACTGACCGGGAGTTGTACCTGTGTGTACTGTTCAGCTTCCAGTTTGTCGAAGCCCATATCCACAAGACAGTCTTCCATCTGTTCAGCGGCTTTTGTCCAACTGGTGGAGGAAACATGTGCATAGGCGCGGTTCAATTCGGTGTGGACTCTTTCACGGGCGTAGGGCATACGCAGCACTCGTCCTAATAATTGTTCCACATCCTTTTTGGAATGGACCGTTGCAACCGAACAAAATACATAGGCGAAGGAACAATCCCAGCCTTCTTTTAGAGCTTCAATGGTGATAACGGCTTCGATCTTGTTGTTGGGATCGAAGAGATTGACACCATCCAACTCGCGCTGTGTACCTGTAGCAATGGCAATACGTTCACGTGGAATATGGCAGGTTTCCATCAGGAATTTTTCCACCACATCCACGGTGACTTCACGACCTTTTTCCTCTGCCTGGATCAGGACAATCGGGCGGACAAAATCGGGTTCTTTGGCGGCGATTTCTGCAAGTTTGTTGCGGGTGAGGATTGCATCCTGAATGGCTTCACCCCAGGTTTGATGTTCGGTCAACACGATTGGCAGTTTGATCATTTGCTCGTGTTTGAGTTGAGAGGCAGATACGTTATATAGAATATTACTGTTTGGTGTTGGTGTGGCGGTGAACTCAAAAACACAGGCAGGCTGGATGCGCTCAAACACTTCGTGCATGAGTTTTGACGCAGCGTTCTGCGACTCATCGATGATGACCAGTGGACGGTGAACCGTCAGAAGATTGCGGAAGGAATATTTTGGTTTTCCTTTTTCTGCGCCTTCCTCAATGGTATCCAATCCTTCAATCCCTGCTGGCAGGTTAACGAAGTGCGGTTCAAGGTGTTCGTTATGGGCATAGACCTTGCGACCGTCTGTGTCTTTGACGCGAAGGCTGGCAAATGTGCCGACAACAACACAGGCGCGGTCACGTAAATCCTGCGGGCGGATCTGGGTGAACTCGCTTATATCCAACACCTTAACCTGCCCTTTGAAAGCATCCATCAAGGCTTCACGGTTGGGATGGTTGGGTTTCTTGAGGGTTTCAAGCGTCTGTTGGCGGATGACGTTGGTTGGAACCAGCCACAGGATTACAGGATATTCATCTTCAAGGTAGACATTCGAGGCGATGGAAGCGCTACGGGCTGCCATGTAGGTTTTGCCACCACCTGTTGGGATGCGAAGACAGAGATAGGGAGTCTCTGGCAGAGGAGGCAAAGGCTTGTAGGTGCGAGTCAACCCCAAGTCGCGAATGATGCGGGCGAAGCCATCCGCTGCTCCATGAACGCGGGCTACTTCGAGGTAGTCCTTCAAAATTCCTAAAGCGGTTTCCTGATATTCTTTGCGTTGGAAGGTCATATTAGCGCGCCTTTATATCGTATGGGACTTGCTTGAAGATGATGTTTTCGCGTGCCAGTCGTTGTGAATTGAAGGTGGTCAGTTCGCCATAGATCACCTTTTGTCCTTGATACGGCGGAAGACTGGCGAGGATCTTGCCCGTGAGGACATTTCCACCGTCTTTGGATTTATCGCCAAGGATACCGTTATAGAGCAGGTAATAGGCAATGCCATTGTGAACGCCAAGCAGGGGAGATGCCTTTTTGCTTCGGATTTCCAGCGGTGTATGGGTCTCTGTAAACCAGACATGTGCCGCCAAAGTGCGGAACCTGACAGAGGGGTTGATCTTGCCCTCTTCGTCAAAGATGGATTCACCAAGTTTGTAGAAATGGAACCCGCCTCCGCCTTGCCAGTTGACATCTTCGGTGATGCCGCCTTGTTCGCCGTCCACTACTTTTTTCAAGCGGGGTACACAATGGGTTATGGCATGATCTCCCATTTCAATTCCGATATATCGTCTTCCCATTTTGTGGGCGACAGCGGCAGTTGTACCTGAACCAAGAAAAGAGTCTAGAACTAAATCGCCTGGATTGGTTGCAATCGCGATAACACGTTGCAACAATCTTTCCGGTTTAGGAGTTTCAAATGCGCTTTCTTTACCAAACAAAGAGTGCATTTCTTTTTTTGATTCATCGGTATGTCCCACTTCATCACTTGTCCACCAAGTCCAAGGAACAAAACCTTCTATTTCATTAGCATACCGAATAACGTTTGGTTGTGAATTTCCGTCTTTTCCAAAATAAATACGTCCAGCACTTAGTAATTTTTGGTATTCGGACTCAATCATGCTCCAACAACGCCCCTCAGGTGGATAATGTACGACTCCGGTTGGTGTGGTAATTGGATACATCTGATTAGGTCTATACCCTTGTGCTGTCATTGGAATACCGCGCCAAGGACCATTAGGGTCGTTATTTGGATTTTTATAGACTTTCAATTGTTCTGATGTAGGTGGAATCTTATTTCTGGTAATTTTGAAAACATCCGGGTCTTTTGCGTAAACCACGACATATTCATGAACATCGCCAATAGCACCACGATTTTCTCTTGAATAGCGTTTTTGCCACACGTTACTGGCAATAAAATTCTCTCTTCCAAAAACTTCGTCCAATAATATTTTCAAATAATGAGCTTCAGAGTCGTCGATTGAAATCCAAATCGAACCATCATTTGCCAATAAGTCACGCAACATTTCCAATCGCGGGTACATTGTACTTAGCCAAATTGAATGTTCTAAGTTGTCATCGTAATGTTCAAAAGCACTTCGGGTATTGTAGGGAGGATCAATATAAATACACTTTATCCGTCCTGCAAAGTAAGGTAGCAAGGCTTTCAAGGCTTCAAGGTTGTCACCTCGAATGAGCATATTTTCAGCATTTGGGTCGCCGTAGGAAAGCGTTTCGTCCGCTTCAAGGAGACGATAGGGTACTCGGCTTGATGTTTTGCGTGCTTCTTCGTCATTGAGCCAGTGCAGAATGGGCATTCCGTTATCTATCCTTTTGAGTTGCGGATTGTTCGCCGTTATCTACGACTACATCCAGATATTTTAATTTCATTTTTTGGGCGGCGGCCAGCCTGTGTTGACCGTCAAGTAAAAAGAAGTCGGGGTTCACCATAATGGGGAACCAGGCACCGATTTCAAAATTCTCAATGATGAAAATGACGTCAGCCCAGTTGATTTCGTTTTGATGGGAAAACAAGGCTTTATCAACCTTGATTTTATCAATTGGGACTTTGGGCATGATAACCCATCTGCCATTGAATTCAGGCTTGGCGTACATGGATGTCAGGTATTCAGGAGAAGGAATATAGGTCTTTTTCATTTCCCTGCCGACAGGGTTTATTCTTCCAGCATGTCCGCTATGAATTGGATGACATCGGGCTTGTCTTTGTTGTCTCTTAGAAGTTGAACCAGGGCGTTTCCGATGTAGTATCCCTCTTCAATTCCATACTCGTTTTCAGGGATAAAGCACTGGAAGCGAAGCACCAAGGGTTCCTGTTCAGAGTCGTCAAAATCATTCTTGGGTTCGTCCATTTGTTCCTCGTTTGGTCTCCAGAAAGCAAGTATAAAGGTAAATTGGCAACTGGAATAATGGTTTTTGAGGAAAATATTTTAAAGTATCCCGCTACTTGAAAAGAATGTAATCTTATACAAATACCCCCTTGAAAATAAGGGATATCAATCTTTGTTTATATCCACAAAACAATACCCCTCCATAAAATATCCCTCCAGGATTTCCCCGTTATCTGTTGGAAGGGGTGTTGATTCAATAATCTCCTCGCGATCATCAAAGTAGATCAACAAAACAGGATAATCCCTTTTGTTCATTTTTGTATTTGCTTCAAGGAACCTATAGTCATATGGCGAGGCATCCAGCCATGCTGAAACCTGCTCACGCGTGAAGCAGACATTAGCCCACCCATTCCAAAGAGTACCATCCGTATATCCTTCAACGATATTTTCCGGGTCTTCGTCGCCATCGATGCTGAATTTTGATTTATACATTGTGCAATCTCCTTTCCCCAGGATACCAGGGTGATTACTGTTTGTCCAGGGAAATTCGGAAAATCATAAATCCCTTGGGGATGTGTTGGATAACAATTAAGTTTGTAAAGACTTTACTAACTTCTTCACAACCTGCTCCGGGCTGGCAAGCTCGTGTTCCCAAATACGAAGAACTTTCCAATGCTCCCGTCTAAGCGTTTTTACGACAACACCATCACGCACCTTGTTGCCCAAAAGTTTCTTCTCCCAAAACGCCTTATTATTTTGTGGCATATTGAAATGTTTTGGACACATATGCCAAAAGCAACCATCCACAAACAGGGCAACCTTTTGTTTTGGGAACACAAAGTCCGGCTTTCCAAATAAATCATAGTTTCTGCGCCAGCCCGAAATATGATGTTTTTTCATGATGCGAATCAAAGCAAGTTCCGTGTCCTTGTTTCCCCTGCCCCTGATACGGGACATTACCTCTGAGCGTTTTTGCTTTGTGAAAACATCAGGCATGATTTTTCTTGCGCATTTTCTGCAGAGCATCGTAAACAATCCCTGCAATTTGCTTTGCCAGAAGTGGAGGAACGGCGTTACCAACCTGGTGGTATTGTTGGGTTCTGGTTCCCTCGAAAAAATAGTTGTCTGGGAATGTTTGCAGGCGTGCAGCTTCTCTAACTGTCAGGGAACGACATTGAAGAGGGTCATAATGAATGTAGTAGTGTCCATCTTTACTGATGTGAGAAACTACAGTTGTGGAAGGCTTCCCTTTGACCTGAACTCTAAAGCGGTCATTGAAAATGGTTTCACCAACTTTGGTCTTGATGTTCTTATGCTTTGGGAGCAAGGCTTTCGGAAAATCGTCCAGAGTCGGAGAACGTTTATTGATTTTTGCAAAAACTGCGGCAAAAAAATATCGTTGTAAATCTTTTTTGATGTGAGTCCTTGATTCGTGATTGCATACTCCATCAAGAGATTTATCGATATACCAATCAAATTGATACAGTTTGGTTGATGTCATGTTTGCTGGTAGAAATTGACCGCCAGTTGTCAGGGTGAGATTAATTTTCGAGGCGTTTTCGTTGAGAGCCTTCTTCAGTTCTGGGGAAAGCTTTGTAAACCATTGTCCAGCTTGCACGATGGATTGTATTGCTGTCCTCCACTTTTCCGGGGTGTCGATTTCCTTTGAGAGTCCGCTTCTCAGTTTTGGAAGATCACTTATTACCTGATTAATTGAAACTTTCCCAGCTTTATCAAGAATATCCGGGTCTGAAGAATATAAATCTGATCTAATCCCTAAAATAATGACCCTATGTCTGGCTTGAGGAATGCCATATTCCTCAGATCGAACAACAAAATCATTGGCTTCCAGCTTATTATCTGTTTTCTTTGTAGAGCATGAAAACAGATGGTAAGACAAAGGTTCCTCTGTCCCTTTCCTTTTTGCCCTGAGTGGTCGCTTTAAATCCTTGATTATTAAATCAAATGTGTTCTGCTTGTTGGTTTTTGTTCTTGTTGCAGATAGCAAGCCTTTTACATTTTCCATCACAAATACCGGGGGCTGATGATCCGCCAGAATTCGCAAGTATTGTTTATAAAGGTGATGACGGTGATCTTGCGCATATTTCCAGGGATTTTCTCCACGCATTCGAGAACGTCCAACCAATGAATATGCCTGGCATGGCGGTCCACCGATTAAGACCCAATTGGTTGCCCCATCAAGGGCTTCTGAAATTCGAGTTCTAACCTTCTTTACTGGTTCTTCTCCTAAAGTTGCCTTCCACGCCTCTTTTTTTGCTGCTAGGGATTGGCGTTTGTATTTTCCAAATAATTCTTCCCTGCTAATTTTATTCTTTAAATAATCATAATACTCTGGCGGGATGGTATCACTTGAAAATTGGCGGAAAAATGCCCTTAATTCCAGCGTCTTATGTGCGAACTCATCCATTTCGACGGAAAGTTTGATTTTAAAAATTGGCTTTCCTTCCTTATTTTTAAAAGATGAAAAGCCCTCCCCCAAACCTCCGGGACCGGCAAATATGTCAATTACAGGAATAGGTGTTGTCATGTTATTTGCAGTATTACAATGTCATTCTGTTTATCAGTCAAACGCTAGGATGATTTATCAATCCTGATCAGATATTCTCCGGTAAACAGTTTATCTAATGTGTTTGCAATTACTTCAGCAGTTTGACCACTGACTACGAGGGCCAATTCATGATTGGTCAAAAGCCCTCGTCGCGATAGATTGGATGAACCTACTATTGCTGATTGACGATCCGCCACTATTACCTTTGCATGTAAATCCTCGACATCATTACCTTGAAAATCATACAAATGAAAATGAGGGTAAATGGAATTTAGATTACTCAATCGAGCCACCACTTCCCCTGGCTGTTGACCAAGCTTGTTGACAGCAATGCGAATTAGAATACCCTTTGAAAGAGATGTTTCAAGCCAATCCAGAAAGTGGTCTGCTGCTCCACTAATTGCATAGGATGTGATCAAGATTTCATTCTTGGCTTCCCGGAAAAGTTTCTCCATTGATGTTTCAATAGAACCAACACCTGAACCCATCCAGGCAAGACCACTTACTACAACTGATGTTTGATTTTTCATGGCAGGTTTTGTAGTAATAGATTCCGATCGAGACGCATATTTCGATGTTCGCATGATGTTTCGGAAATTAGGCTGCAAGCGTAACAGGCGGCACCATTATATTTTCCATATCCAAACTGCTCCTCTCCGCAGAGTGGGTCATTTGAACAGGCATCAATATTCCTTAATGCGCCACGTATCACTCTTTCAAACTCGGGCACAAGTGCAATCAACCCGCCCAATGTTCCATCGCCACCAGGCTGGGCAGTGTATAAAAGAATCCCGCCATTTGCTGCTCCATTGGATTCATTTACATCAATAAAAACACGTTCTCTTATAGCAGCCGATGAATAACCAGAATCCACCGACAGCGCGTTGATTATCCTGTGAGCAAAGGTATGCCACCAAACAAAAACAGGGTGAAGCTGGTTGCGATCTTCCCCCACCAGTGTTCGATTGGTGAATCTGGCGGGATTTCTCCAAGCGTCGCTCCAAATCTCAAACGCACCTCCCGAAAGTTGCAGGTTGTTTTGAGGATGGTTCTCAATATCCAAATCGATGAATATGCCCTCGCCAAACAATTCAACCCCAGGATACCAGTTTCGACCATCATTTGTGAAGGATGTATTAACAACGGCAGAATTTAAAGGATCCCCGCCTGGAACGCGGCGATAGCCCGTTTGGACCATCACAACTCTTAAACGATTAACTGGGGTAATTCTGAGTTGCCGCCCACCATCATATTGAACAGACCGGACGTTACTCTGAACAACTTCAAATTGTGGAGGTCTGCCTGGCTGGGATGAGGGTTGAGGTGGGTGACCATTTGTTGCTGCCTCTTTCAAGGCATTGAATTCTTCAAGTCTTAAGGTGTGTACATCGGCTGGCAGGCTCCCTGTAACCGTATCATTAATTGCCGACAAAAGAGTTTGTTGATCGTATAACTGAATCTCATCAAACACTGATTGAGGTAGGCGATTCCTGGAAACCAGATTTCTTAAAACAACCATGAAATCATTTTTTGTTGCGGGAGTGTTAACAACAGCTAGGGCATCTTGAATGGCAGAAATTTCCAGCAGGCGATGCAAGCTTTGTTGCGCGTGGCGGTATTGTCAATGCAGTCTGAATTTCAGAAATTTTGAGGTTCGCCGCACCGCGCTGTAAGATTCGCGCGTCGGCATTGCATCCGGATCTTATGGGTTGTGAGCCTGAGACTGGTTCTCTTTCAGGAAATCTTCCTGAGCATCTCCATGTGCGGGAGTATGCAACTCCAAGGTTTGTTGACCGATTGCAATCTGGGCACTGGATGGTAATATTACGAAGCGCACCTCCACCTCCTCTCCAAATTAAAAAAGACGGAGTGCAGCCTGAATTACCTTGATGGACCACTCCAATCCAATCTACATCATCCAAATGTCCTTCCGGGCAAGCCATAACAAAACGAATGGCCTGCCTATTGGCTTGGGACCAGGCATCATTTGCAGATGCCAGCTCATTACATTGTGGACAGGCCCTGCTATTGCCTTGAGTCTTTCGATATAAAATTCTATGTCTTACACACAATGACCAGGAAGGGAACCGTTTGGTATTGTATATATATTTGCTTTCAGTTTCTCCTAATTCAGCATTGGATGGCAGCCTTACAATGCCGGCTCCGCCAAGTAACGATTGCGACAGCCTTTGATCAGTGATTTCGAAGTCTTCGGGTCTCCGCACGCCAAACAGTCCGGAGCGATCAAGTGAAGGAATTATCTTTGGTCCTTCGGGACCTTCGAGGATTGAACCAGGTCCATAGGTGGTTACAAACTGTGAACGACGTAAACTTTGCGCCATATGTTACACCTTAAATCCTGTTGTCTCTTCCACATCACGGAGTGATTGTGGAGCATTTTCAAATGCTTCCTCCAGGCGACCACGATGTTGGGCATCCCCCAACACTACATGGCGTTGAGGTTGCCGCAGCACTGCTGGTTCATTATAGACAAATTGATCTGGATTCGGATAAAGGGCGGCAATTGCCCTCCATCTATCCAATTCTGATGCCGTTTCATTATTGGTAATACCCGGCACTGGTCTGCGCCCAACGGGTTGGATGATTGACCTTTGTTCAAATAATTCTGGAATTATCATCACTTCAGGGTCAAACCTTGCAGATGCCATTCGATTTGCCAGGGAATGAAAAGTACTTCCTATGCGTTGTTGAATCCGCCATTGCTCATGAACACGGATTCCATTCAGAGCCTTCGCTTGACGTAGAAGGACAACAGCTAATGGACCCAAAGACCGCTCCCGCGCTCTTGGAGAAAAGGGAGCAACTGTTACCGGTTCGACATATCGATATAGCGCACGATGATAACCAGTAAAGAATTCATAGTGGTCAAGGTCCCGCGGCCTGCTTGCACGGAAAAAGCTGACCACCAGTGCGCTTGTTTTACGACCTACACGACCAGTGGCTTGAATATAGGATGATGTGGTTTTGGGTTGACCATGCACGACCATAAGGCTGAGACGATCCACATCCACTCCGGTTCCAAACATCGATGTCGCAAAAACGGCATCTTGGGCATTTGGCATCGATATTTCAAGTTTTTGCAACAGAACAGGAAGATTCATTGAACTGGCTCGACTGGAGAGTTCCAGCCTTCGTGACTCATCAAGAACCCGTGCTCCCATGCCGGAACGGCTCTCCATTCTTTCCGGGATGTCCTGCCTGTATAGTGATAGCGCCCCGGCTAATTCACGGGTGGCATTGAAATATCCTACAAGTGTCCAGAAAGGATCTATTTCATTGATGGAAGTGCTTTGTGATAGATCAAATGATCCCTGCAACAGTGATGACCAAATACGGACAATTGGGGTTTGCGCACCTTTACCCGGTGCGCAAACAGCTGCATACAGCCTGCCCGGTTTTCTTGTATCAAGAGGATGGGCTTCGGTTCCAGTGGCAAAGAACCGCTCATCTGAGGAAACTGCAGATGGCGGGAATTGAGTTAGTCTTCGATTGAAAAGCGATTTCACCTGAGCCTCAGCTTGACGAACAGTTGCTGTGGAGGCGATATATTTGGGAAACACAAACCGTTCGTCAATAATTCTTTGACTAAGCATATCCACTGCCGTTTCGAATAACCCAACCATGCTACCTAAGGGACCTTCAATAAGATGTAATTCATCTTGAAGTATTAATTCGGGTGGCGAAAATGGTGGAACTCCTCGATGTAAAGGATTTCCAACGGCACGACCGGCAGGATGATCTCGAAGACCGGTCTGTTGGGAGCCGTCCGATGGAGGACACCATATCCGGTAATATCCCCATCTGCTGTGATAATGTGTTACATTCCCAAAAAGTGATGCCGCTTTGGGTTCAAATGCTAAACGCGCAAATTTGTCGACGGTTGAGATAACAAGAGATGGGCATCTGTGGTAAATCTGGTCATCCACGGTAAAAGCAGGAATGGGAATCCGAGTTGACCACTTTTTGCCTTGTTCCAATCGGAATGGTTCTGGAATATCCTGCCATAAAAGGCCATCGGTTAAATCAATGACTGGATCTGGTATACGATTGGGATTTGGAGTAGTGGATACCTGTCGTCGGACATTTGTCCGGGAGCCCTCTCGTTCCCGAGGTTCCGGAACCTGTTCCGCCCAAAGCGACTGATTTAGGTCGCAATTCGGATTGGGGCAGAAAATATCAAAGTCATTTTGTTTGTAACTACCTTGGTTTGTGGAATACTTCAAAATAAAATAGCCCGGACGCGATGGGCGCGCGGATTGTATTTGTGCATTACCGCCCAATGCAGGTTTGATGGATTGCTCCCACCAATCATCAACGTTTAGAGACGAAAAAAATGACCCGTCGGGTATTGTAAAGTTAATTGATATGGTGCGATATGTTGGCGATTGGTGCGAAAAAATATTAACTGAATTAATTACCAGAGATGGTATGGGACGACGGGGTGTTAGCATGCTTATTGGCGGAATTGTCGGGTTCCCGCCTTGATAAACAAAATGTAAGGTGAATTCCCCTGCTCCAAGTCCTTCGTCAGAGATGGCTAGCGGTGTCTGGCAACAGGGACAGTTTGTGACCTGTGCTGGTTCACCTTCCACCTGTAAGTTCCTTCTGACTTGTTGCACATACCTGGCAAGCTCTGCATCAGGCCCATCATAATCTGGACGCAATCCGCGCAAAATATCCAATGCACCAGCTATCATCATAAACCCAGTTCCCCCCGGCACAGGCATTGGACCAATGCTCATCATGCTATTTGGCGTTACTCCGCCACCCACCCATAACCCGGCTGAAAAGCGGATTCCACCCCAGATAAGGTTGTCTGTTTTTTGACATCCATGTGGGCGCCAGCCAATAGTGCTGCCTCTCCCTGCTCCCATCATTCTGAGGGTTTCACATGCTGTAACCACCCCTAATGCTCTTCGAAATTGTTGTATTGTGAGTAGCCGTAGAGTGTAACGTGATAATACGCCAACTCCAGCGCCCGTTCGATCTTGTCCTGGACTGTCATGTTTGGCGCGCAAACGTCTAAGTCCCAATACGAATGCGGATAAACCCAAGTATGCCTCTGTCTTACCACCACCTGTAGGAAACCATAGTAAATCACATATGTCTCTATCAGGATGGAATGGATTTGCAAGTGATGGAATATTCAATAAAATAAATGCAAGTTGAAAAGGTCTCCAAGCTAGGGATCTCTGGAGATTTTTCCATCGCGCTTGCATATCAATGGCTTTGTTGGCAAAACAAAACGCCAATCTGGCATCTTCATCTGAACAAAGAATTTCTATTGCTTCCTGGATACGTGATGCCACCTGGTTACATTCTTGAAGATGAGTTCTGGCAACATCCTGATATACAGCCTCAAGTCGATTAAGTTCGCTTTGTTGTACTTGCAGCCATGCCTGATAGCCCTCGACTAAAGGTTGCAGGGCCGCTCTGACTTGATCAGGGTCCCATGTTTCGGCTAATACTTCTGGTCTCAATTCGGGTGGTCGTCCATATTCATTCAGCCAATCCATATCAGGCGTTTGAATTAAATAGATTGGTATTAATTCGGAGCGCACATCAGCAGGTGAATATTTTCCTCTCTCTGATTCAGTAATGGTTTCTGAATCCGTCCATACGAAAGGAGCCTCTTGTGGGCGGTTGGTCAATTCAAAGGGACGTTCAGGATCAATTTCTTTCCACATCGCGCCGCACATATGTCCGCGCGCAAATGCCGTGCGTTGACGGTATAGCAAAGCAAGTGATAATTCTTCTTGTTGATTATCAAATGGTTGCGCATGGGATTGAGTATGATTATCGTCAAGATGTCTGACAGGAACTAATTTTGTGCCGTTAAGTATATGAGTCCGCAATTGCGGTTGAAAAAGATATTCGCTTGTGGTTGGGTGTTCACCAACTATCTGTGTAACATTTATCAGGAAAATGGAGACTTTCCAAACCCCCGGAATTAATTGTCGGGAACGAATATGCAGTCTTGCCCCTGCCCCTGCGGTTAGATCGATGGATGCTTGTGAAACATCGAGACTGCCGCTCAAATAGCCTGATGGATTCCGATGCCAACCATCCTGTTCTAAATAGTATCTTGACCAAGTTGCACAAACTTCAATTTGCGGAATGCCATCTTCCGCCTCCAGAGTAAATGATACGCCAATAGATCGCGGTAGTGCCTTGGGGTCCAAGGCGGGTGCAAATACCCCGGGGGATGCTACATAACCTTGCGAGTCTTGATCCTCTTCACTGCTGGTCTCTTCTATGATTTCGTCAATGTTATCTTCAATTCTTTCGTCGGTGCTGGATGCTGTAACCGGTTCTAACACACCTGTAATATATTCAGTCCGCGGATCTTGTTCTTCCGGCAGGATTTCGTTGGGTCCATTTCTTGGGCCAATGACCTCACGATAAAGTGCAATTAACATATCATTTCTAGTTGGCATCTTTTCCTCTCCTGCGACCGAAGTTGTTTTTATCCATAATGCAAATGAGTTATTTCATGATGGTTGAAATAAACTCCACCTCACCGAATTATATGGCAGGTAGTACCTATTCAACTTAGTGGTTAATTGCAATGTTGTGGATTATACAACATCATTAAACTTCCCCCATTCAATAACTGGAAGCTTTCCAAACTTCCGCACATTTCCTATAATGACCGCCGTATCTTGTGCTAATTGATTGCACGCCCAACGAACTGAATCTTGTACCCACGGTGGGCTTATTTGGGTGTACACAAGGCGGGCGCCTGTCTCTTGGCAGAATTTCAGAGCGGATGCCAACCGTATCCTAGTTATTTTTTCTATTTGTTTTCTTTTCTTATGTTCATCCCCAATCTCCAACCAGAATAATGTCTCGAAACCTTGAATCCGCCCCCAAGCAAGCGCATCAGGGCGCACAAATATTTCAGGAAGTTGCACTTCGGTCCATCCCGTCCATATTTCAACTTGTGGGTAGGCGGATCGTAGCCATGCCGTCCACCTGCGGGAATTCGTCCTATGGGACGTCCCAATTAAGTGCGGATTCAATTCCTTTACGCCGCTAAAATCCACTCCATTTGATGCCCCCCAACTGCGTAAGGCAACGGATACTCCTTTGCGAGTCGGATGCCACATCCAGTACGGATCCATTTTCTTCGGCTTCGACTTGTCTTTTTGGAACTGCTCGCCAAGTTTGAATACCACCATTTTGCTCTTTTGAAGGTTCTGCAAAACATCATTGGTTACTGTTTCAGGAAGACCCGCCAAGGAAGCGATCTCCTCCTCAATCCCTTTCCGGCTTCTTGCCAAAACCTGGAGACATTTCAACTCTTCGCGAGAGAAACTGGAGAACTCATCGTCCACCTTGGGAGGATGATGGAGTGAAGAAGAAAATAATCTTGGACCAAAAGAGAAACTGCGATAATCCGGTGTCTTGTCTTTTGAAGTGACAACATATGGAATGGAAAACCCGGATGTCATGGATCGTTTGACCTCCATCAGGTACCATTCCCCGGGAGATGTCACACGGATCCAAAGAGACGCGCCGGGTCTTTTTTTATCCAACTCGGCAACCAGGCGCTGCAAGAGGGGATGAAAGTCAAATGGTGGCAATCCATTCAAGGCGTCAATATCGAATATGAAGGTGTCGGTATAACCGCCCTCATATTTCAGGCTGATCCAATCGGAGAAGGTTACATCACCCAATCGAACTTTCATGGACTAATCCGAACATCCAATGTTGATGTACTCATCAACCGTAAAATAGTTTTGTGGGTTGAGCCAGACGGCACTTTGTTCGCCCGTCTTCTGGCGAATGCCGTAATGTAAATGCGCGCCGGTGCTGTTACCGGTGTTGCCGCTCAATCCCACCACATCGCCGTAGTTTACGATTTGCCCCTCCACTACCTGGATGCTGCTCAAATGAGCCAACCAGACCTGATAACCATTATTCTCAACCACTACCAGATTACCCCACGGACCGTTCGAGCCAGCCCACACGACCTTGCCTGCGATGGTTGTATGAATCGGTGTGCCTTCATTCACGGGAAAGTCACTACCAGTATGGGTCTGGTAATGTGGGTCTTGGAACTTACATCCTAATAATGGCTTGTCATAGATATCACTCCAATGTGGGATGGGACCGATCAGGGGCAAGCCATAGATCTCTGAACCGGGTCCAACATAGCCATCGAAGGGAACAGCGCTCATTCCGGATGGAAGTGAATTGCCATACGAACCGTTGTCGCTGGTCTCCGCATACTGGGGGATATCGAACAACCACTGTTCAACACCAGGCTGCGCCCATGCCGGGAGTTGCGGAATGGTCAGAACCACCAGCATGACATAACCCACCACCAAAGCCGCCCCGCATAATAACGGGGCGGTCATCAAGACAATGGAAAACCGGAAGAAGCCTTTCACTACAAGACCCGTCCCAACCGATCCAGGCGGATCTCGCCCTGCTGTCCGGCTTGCAAGCCCATCGAGGCTTCAATGGACAAACCGTTGCGGATCATGCGCATCGAGAGCCAGTAGGAAACACCTGAGCCGAGGATTACAGGAGATAGAAAAAGCGGATTACCAGAATACAACTTCCCAACCTCGGGAGTGGTGACGGCAATCAATACCAAAACAGCAGGAGGGAAAAGAGCAAGAAAACGCGCCTGCCATTCGACACCTTTGGCGGCGGCACGCGCACGGGACAGCACTTCCACAACCGTCCCAAGAGTCTTTCGCAAGGAAGCCACCAGCGGACCGATCTCGATACGCCCTTCGATGGAAGCTAATAATGAAGTAGCGACAATGTCCACGGCGGGATTGTCCCAGGCGGTTGTCCATTCGCGGACAGCTAATGCCGCTTCATCGGCGGGTGCAGTCCGTAAGCGCACAACTAAATCACCCAGCACCATCCTGCCATCCGGCCCCACTGCTTGCGCCGCATCATTGAGCGCATCACCCAATGGCTTGCCTTGTGAGAGCAGAGTCTCCACTACACCCAAGCCACGTAAAATATCCTTGGCCTGCTTCAAGCGAAATTCCTGGCGTTTGTCGGAAAGTGTTCCTGCGTACAGCAAGCCACCTGCGATGGCAAACAGGATCGCAGGAAAGACTCCGAGGAATATCCCTCCCGCCAGTCCACCACCGACCCACGCCAGAAACCCATACGCAATCTGGTTGAACGCCAGTCCTGTTCCAGTCTGACGCGCAAACTTCTCTGGATCGAATTTCTTCTTCGGTTGCGCAATGCCCATCGCGCGTGCCATGCCCGCTTCATCCACGGTGCGACGCCAGCCAAAGGCAATCGGGATGGTTGCCAGCGCCAAGGCGCCAATGATTGAAATCAACGTGATCATATTGTTATCTCCATGTAAACCAGAATGCGAGTTCCTGCGCACCACCGTTTGCCAGCCAGACAGCAAAGTAAATTCCCACGACTCCCAACAGGACGGTCAACAACGGATAGACGCCGACCTCGTTCCAAGCAAGATCAATGGGACGCATGGTTGGTCCTGCCGCCTGTGGTTGATAGTGAGGAACAGGATGTTCGCGCTCCATCTTTGGGCGCTGTACCTTTTGTTTGGGCGGAGATGGATCGCCTTCTGTTCTGCGAGTGGCTGCCTGTTGGTTGACATACTGCCGGGTCTGCATTGAATAGCGAAAGCGACGCGTCAACCAGACTTCAGGCGGGACGCGGTCGGGTCCAAGGCGCAGCAGAGCCAGCGCCATGAAGGAGACCAAGACCAGAAAACCGATCACCACCTTTCCGGTGAAAGATAGCGGAAGGAATAAACATAAGACAGCCAGCAAAGCACCGGCGCCAAGAATGCCAAGATCGCGGTCGTTGAACATGGCGTTCCTAGAATGGGGGCTTGGGTTGGAAGTTCTTCAACATCTCACCCAACTGCGGCAGAAAGAGGAAAGCGAACAACACAATGATGACCAGACCGACCACTCCGATGATCGCCATCGAGGTCATGCGGCTGCCGCCGAATGCCATACCCGCTGTGCCTTGCAGAATGAAATATAGGCCGCCGAGTAATGCCACGACGATCAATAGCCCTGCCATGAATGCCCAGGCATCACGGGCAATCGCCAGAATTTGTTCCATGATGGGATCGAACATAAATATCTTCTCCTTTTCGTTATCAACAAGTGCCAAGAAACCAGGCTGCCAATGGAATGGCGGCGCTGGCGAGGATCATGCCAAAGAGCGCTTCACCAGATTCAATGAGTGCATTGGTGAATGAGGATGCACCGCCAATCGAAGCGGACAACATCGTCGTGAATGCCGCTTTCAACATGCGTAAAGCAGCCAGTCCACCGATCAATCCAGAGGCAAGTGTGCCCAATTCACTGATCGGTCCACAACTGCCTCCACCTGGCAGGGTGGACTGCAAAGCGCTCACGATCTGCGGAATTCCAAGGAAGGCAAACAAGCCCAACACCAGAATGGAAATCAGCGCAGATATGGATTCCCACACCCAAAGATTCGCGCCTAATACAGAGGCGGAACTCACGCGCAACATCTGGGCAATACCCGCCAGCAGCGCGAAGGCGACAAATGCGCCTGCCAGGGCAACCCAGGCTTCGCGCAGGAAGGTCAATAAAAGGGATGTGACTTCACTCATGACAATGCCATCGGATTGTGTTTATGGAATTCCGCTTCGAGCGCGGGATAGAAACGTTCGCCCCAGAATTGCATGGGCCAGCGTCGTGCCGGGTCCGGTGCGATCTTTGAGGGTTAGGACTTCCAGCGGAGCGCAACCGCAATCGCGGACATCGCCGGTGCGGTTGACCACCAACACACGGGTCCGCTTCATAGGGAACTCGTTCGTCGCCCAGGAGAGCAGACAGATCATCGCCATCGTTGAAGCGTTCGGATTTCAAGGCGGCAGCCGCAATGATCGCCCAACCATGATGACGTGCCATCTCGCGTAACGCGGCGGCAGCTTCACCACTGCGGCCCTCCTCATTCATCATGCCAGTTAGCCCAACGACTGGAACACGATTGAGATAATCTACGGCAATCAAAGCAGGTCCTTTGACAGGGAAGGCGTAATCATGGATCAACATGTCTTCCAACGCGCGTACGGTATCCTCACCTGAGTTGAGCGACAGCAATACTGCTTCACTGGCGCGTGCCAGGGCTGCTTCCACAACGGGTTGTGATGGTTGCGTATGAGGTCCACCGGTCATTGCCTCTGTTTGCAGAAACAGGCGAAAACGCAATTCCTCCGGGGTGTGTTCATAACAGCCAATGGCAGATGGAATATGCAAGCAGGCGGACTCGAAGATCATCCGCAGCAGCCAGGAAGTCTTTCCTATTCCTGGCGCTGCGGCGAGCAGGGTCAAGCCGCCGCCCCAGAAGGACAAACCAGCGAAGACACCAAAGGGAGTGTAGGGCTGAGGGTTGCCCAGAGTTCCAGAGCGCGGCATGGGGTCATCTTATTCAATTGTGGAAGGGGGATGTGTGCTCGTGTCGCTATGGAGTCGGTAGGAATAAACGCAATAAGAGATAGACGATCAATCCAAGCAACAGACCTGGCAGGGCAGGGATGTTCCCTTGTTGTCTGCGTATCCAAAGCCTGCGCCAGAGTTCCAATCCCAGAAGAGACAGCAATACGGCAGGTAAAGGAAAAAGACAGGCAAGCCCGCTAATCGCAAGCAAATCTGCCCTGCCAATGATGCCCTTGCGATACCCATATCCGGTGAACAACACTGGCCAGACAGGTGGGTAAAACAACAAGGGTATGGCAAACCAACCGGATAGATTACGGAAGATGCTCCACAGACATGCCAGCAATACGATCCCGGTCTGAATGGGTGTGGCGGGAAATGTCAAAAGGATCGTTCCTAACAGAAAGACTTCAATCCCTGGAACCAGGCGATAGCGCAGGTCGGCATAGCTGAATATGGAAAAGGAGACCAGCGCAAAGGTCTCTGCGAGGGTCATGAGCGATCCTCTTCATCCCTGGAATTTGGCATGAATGTAAGTATCTCTTTCACCCGTGTTGCGTTTCCGATTTCAGAAGCGCGCATCAATGGATCGCGCGCTGTCATGATCTCTTCCGAATGATCCAGGTAGGCTCTGGTCATCTGTGCTGTTTCCTGTGGGTACTGAGCAGCGAAAACATTTGGGTCCATCCCATGTTGAGAGATGTCCGCGGACATGGCTTGAAATCCCTGCTGGAATTCCTGGGGAGAGCCGTTGAAGTTGGATTGAATGGAGGCATTCACCGATGGCGAGAAACCAAAATCATCCGAAGGTGATGAGGGTGGGGCGCCATTGAAGCGTTGCATCCGTTCCCCCAACTCCGCCTGTCGCGCCGCAAGTTCATGTCCATGTGCCAGCGAACGATTATAGGCGGCTGGGGCACGCAATCCCATCGCTTCAAGATTTCCGGCTTGTTGTGTTAATTGTCCCGCCGCATTGAGATGACCCATCGTGACTTCCGCGCCGGTCAGTCCACTCGTGGCAGTAGATGTTGCAGATGCGCCCGCACCTGTCGTGGCTCCTGCCGCGCCAACCGCACCAGCTCCCGCCGCTCCCACACCGCTGGCAGCCAGCATCCCGATGGAAATGATTTGTTGCGCTGCCTTGATCATTCCTCCGAATGCATCCGCTGTGGTGGAGATAGTCATCTTGCCCAGGATGCCTGCCAGTGACAGCAACAATCCGGTTGCACCCCACAGCCAGACGACACGCAGAATGGCGGACAACAACCCCTGCTGACCCATCCAAGTACTGGCTGCCATGCCTGCCTTGAAGACTCCACCTGCCACAATAGGCAGAAGAGCAATCAAGATCACTGCCTTCATCCATAGGGAACGCAGCCAGGTTGCCTGAGGCAACACGCTCGCAATAGCAAGAGGTGGAGCGAGTACAGCAAGAATAAATAGAACGGCATTGGCGGACGCAAACGCAAACAACATCCCGCCGATGGCGAGTAACGAACCGATGGAAAGACCGATGTTGAGCAGGCTGCCCAAGAAGGTTTGATTCGCAAGTCCCAACAATATGGATGTTGCAGTGGTGTTCTCTACAAAACTGACTGCCAAGATACCAGTTTCCCCGATCACTTTTCCAACCATCCACCACCCGAGTCGGACGATCAGATCAAGGAATGGACCGGAGGCAATCGCCAACACACCAGCCGTAACCCAATCCCCGACCACACGCAATCCGCTGTCATCATCACCGAGTAGCCTTCCCCAGTGATACAGCGCCAGTCGTAATAGGAATAAAGCGGGCGCTAATGCCGCCGCAACCGGCAAACTGGATTGTGCCACTGTACTGTAATCGTCTTGGCTGGGAGCCTGTATAATCTCGCCGATCACGCTGGTCCAGCGCGCCACTTCCTCGCTCATGGCGCGCACTTCCTTGTCGGCGGCTTTATCGAAGATGCCCGCCAGGGCTTCGGAGATGGTTTCGGCGGGGAAGATGAGGTGATTGAAGATCTGTGAGATGGTGGTTGTGGTATTTCCTCCACCTCCCGTTGGTGGAGTCGGCGTGACTGTGACCGTCACAATGGGTGTGGGAGTCAGGAGCAGGTTTGCGTTGGAGGCATACACTGGCGTGGCAGACATTGTCAATCCACTCAGGAGCAGGACGGCAAGGAAGATCGTCAGGATGATAAGGATGCGAAGTTTTTTCATAAGTCCTTCAGGGCATGTTGGGAGATATAGTTCCTTGTAAAGCACAATTGCTGGTATCCGCATTGTTTGCAGATCGAAGGTTGCCGCAGGGCGTTCAAGGGTGGATGCGGACCCTTCTTCGCAAGGTTGGACAGGGACTCCACCGTTTTCTCCAAATCCCTATTGGCCAGGAGTTGATCGAAATGCTTCGCTTCGCCGGTCTCCCGATCCAGGGCAACGATGGCAGGCGTGTTGGACCAGGGTTGTTTTCCCAGGGTGGTGCAGCGGCTTAGCAGGGAAAAGCGCAGTTGATCCTGTTCACCATTGGAGACGAGTGAACCAATCTTGGTTTCCGTGACATGTCCCACAGGGATCTGCCAGACCCAGGTATCGAATTGGACAGGCAGACGTACTCCAGGCAGGGTCAGGCAGACTTTCTCCGCATTCAGGCTGTAGCCAGCGTCACGTCCGATCAGCATCGCGGCACGCCAGTCCTGGGAGAGGAACGCCCAGGTGCGAACGTAAATAAACAGGTTGCGCCAATCCCCGCCAAGATGATTGATCGCATTCTGGGAACCATACCGGCGATTCATGGCGATATTCCCGCCGCGAAAGAGGGGCATAAGTTCCGGGGCGCGAAGATTATTATGTTGCCTTCTATATTCCTCCACTTCGCGGATGTAGGTTCGAATTTCCTCGATCAAAGAGTCAAAGTCATACTTGATCAAGAATTCGAGCAGAGTCCCACCGGATGATAGATCTTCGAGGGATTTCCAGACGGGATCGAAGGGCGGGGTAGGGTCGGCGCCCACCAGCCACCAACGTGCAGCAGCGGGACAGAAGGTATAAACCAGCGCAGAAAGGATGGGATTCCCGCGTGCGTTTTTGGGGTTGAGCATGGCAAGGAAGAGATCAGTGTACATGCCAGACCATCAGGAGAAAGGGAATCGTTCGCCAGGCGGCGGGGGATTTCATGCCGGTGAGGGATTGCTTCTGAAAGAATCTCCAGAAGAACTGAATGATGCTGGTGATCAGGAAGGAAAGGAATACAAGCAGGATCAGGGATGGGATATTGGAATCAGGTAAAGCCCAAAGAACTGCCATCCAGAGTTTGACATCCCCGGCGCCCATCCATCCGCTTGCCCAGGCGGAAAGCAGCAGAAAACATGCCAGCCACAAATCCATATGTCCGGGGAAATGCGCGATCATGCCCGCAAGCATCAATGGATAGGTAGCCCAGTTTGGGATGCGCCGGGTGCGCAGGTCATACAAGCTCATAGCCAGAAGATAAAAAAGCAACCAGGTCATTGGTTGTTCATGATATAGAAATAGATGGGTGGGTATGGGGAAAGTGTCGCTTTTGAAAAGTGACAGCCAACCTTGACAATGGATGTTTTGTTGTAATTTGTGTAACCTAACCCATAAGTTTGCCACGGCTGGAAACATAAGTTTGCCGCTTCCAGCCTTTGGTCAATGACAAAAAGTAGCGGGGTGAAGGACGGACTGGAAGGATAATTTTGCCGTAAGTAAATTCTGGAAGCATAATATTGCCAGAAGTAAAGGGCTCATGCTCGGGCGATACCACTATCCTATTCTCTCTATTGTTAATGCATTAAGGAGTTTATTTATGGAAGAGAGTGAATAAGCGAATTGAAACAGAAGCAACTCTCAGATTGGAAAGAAGCGGGATGAAAATTGATGAAATTGTATAACGTAAATCCCATCTCAGAATATTTATGTATTGAAGGATGCCTGTGTTGTTGCCTGAAATAGATACGTGCGACTTTTGCAATCAGGTAAAATTCCCATATCAAAAATGAATTTTCAACCTGGAGGCAGGATGACTGATGCGATTGAATTCAACAAGGTTTTGAAAGAATGGTCAGAGCGGTTTATCAGCCGTTCCATGCGCAATTACATGCGCTTTGTCAAAGCATCAGGATTGTCCCTGTCTCATTTCAGTATCCTGATGCACCTCTATTATCGCGGCCCAAACGATATTTCAGAAATGGGTGGTCATCTGGATATCTCCGTGGCGGCAGCCAGTCAGTTAATAAATAGGTTGGTGGACAAACAATTGGTTGATAGGGCGGAATCCCCCCAGGATAGAAGGGTCAGACAATTAACGCTAACCGCCAAAGGGCGCACCCTGATTGAAAAGGCTATTGAGTTCCGCAACCAATGGATTGAAAGATTGCCCCTGACGCTTTCCGAAAAGCAACTGGAGACAATCTCCGCATCATTAAGGGATTTGGTAACAGCGGAGCACAACCTGGACAGCCAATAGAATCATATCTCCTGCTCCATAATGGAGCAGGAGACGCAAGCCTAATAAGTCAACCCATGTCCAAATGGGAACAACGGATTCTCAGAGTCATACGGCACATCTTCTTTTTGTCTTCGCACAGCCTCCATTGATGCAGGTAATTCAAAGGGGAGTTTCCCTTGAGGCACAAATTTGCCAAAAATTACATCCAGCACTGCCCTGTCGTTTGCGCCAAAGTTCGCCAGTAAGGCAACACTTTGTTCTGCAATCTCAGGGATAACCGACGGACGTTCCAGATAAATATCAACAATCGTGGGGACGCGGCTCATTACGTCTAAAATATGTTCCTTCTCCCTACCTTGGAAATCCAGATCCCCGGCATGGAAATAACTTTCCAATAAACCTTTGCGTTTCTCATACGGAGCATTCAGGCGTAGGATGGCAATATCTGCATTAGCCAGATTATTGACCACCCGTCCATACCGGCTGGCGGTTTCAGGATTAATATTCTCAACATAAATCTTCAACTCACCCTTGAGCGGAAGAATTCCTTCCTCATTTTTCAACAAGACGATGGACTTGCGCTGGGCGAGTTCCCCTACCTTGCGAAATTCGGGGTTGCCAACGGTTTGTTCAGCGATATCAGGATCAACGTAAGGGTTGTCGAATAATCCCAGGCGGAATTTATCTCGCAGCAGGCGGCGAACGGATTGGTCAAGGCGCTCCTCCTTGACCCTGCCACTGCGAACCAGTTCCACAATGACTTTGGGACACGCTTCTCCTCCGAACTGATCCACACCCGCCTCAATCGCCTTTTGAATGCGCCCAGCCGCCGAGAGATGCTCCACCCCCCAGGCTTTGGCAGGAATAATTTCGCGCCCCATCACCTTGACCGGGTTGATGAGCATCCAATCGGTGCAGACCACGCCATCGAAACCATATTTCTCACGTAGTAAGCCGGCAATAACATCTTTGTTAAAACCGAAACCAACTTTCTCAAACGGAAGACCAACCGGCATCCCATAGTAGGGCATGATTTGTGCTGTGCCAGCCTTGAAGGCCGCTTCAAACGGTTTTAAGTGGTATTCAAATCGATTACCCGGATAGACCTGTTCCTTGCCGTAAGGGAAATGCGCATCCTCGCCATCCTTCTGCGGACCCGCGCCCGGGAAGTGCTTGGTCATACAGGCAACGCTTTGCGCTCCCAATTGCTCGCCCTGAAAGCCGCGGATGTAAGCGGCAATCATCTCGGACGCAAGGTTGGCATCTTCGCCAAACGTGCCGTTTGCCCGACCCCAGCGCGGGTCCGTTGCGAGGTCTGCCATTGGGTGCAGGGCCAGGCGAATACCGACTGCCAGGTATTCCTGCCGGGCGATATCGGCGAATTGTTGAACCAATTCAACATCGCGGGCAGCGGCAAGTCCAATCTGCTCAGGGAATTGAGAGAACTTGCCCGCCATCATGCTCGTCGCCGGATTCTGAGTGAAAGCATGGCGGGGATCGGAGGAAATCGTGATGGGGATGCCTAAGCGGGTTTGCTCCGCCAACTTCTGAATACGGTTATACCATTCTGCCATCTGGCGCGGCTCAGCAGTTCGGAGCACGTTGAAGTGATTCATGAGCCGACTGGCGATCAGGTCGGATGACTGCGGCATGGGAATGATGCCGCCTTTCTCCTGCAAAGTGCCGTCATTATTCATGCCGATCATGGTTTGGAACATGATGCCCGCTTTTTCTTCCAGAGTCATCTGTGTCAGAAGATCTTCCACCCGATCTTCAATGGGACGGCGCGGGTCTTCGTAGGGATCAAGCTTTCCGTTCTTGTTCAAATCCCGGAATACGATCCCGTCTTCTCGCAGGAGAGGAGCTTCTCCTCCCAGGAGGGATAGGTTATGTTGGGTGTTAATCTCTGGTTGGATTTCCCGCCTGTAATATACAATATAGACGAGAACAAAAAGCCCGGCGAGTATGATTAATATTTTCATTAACACCTTCTGTTTTTAATATAAAACTAACAGCGAATAATATCATTTTCTATAACGGGATTCTGGTTTCGCATTCCGAGCATATGCTATATTGCGGGAATACCCATCTTGCCCAGCCATCCAGCAGCGCATTTCCTGTAAAAAAGCCAGGGGTGGTTGAGTTCCTTCCCCACAAAAGAAACCAGACTGTCACCTTCCGACATTTTTCACAATAGTGATCAAAACTATTTGAGCAATTCAATGCCTTTGATGCCCACATATCATTAGAAGGTTTTCCGGGCATTATCGTTTTACCCGCAGATACAACTTTCCCTTTATTATGTATGATCATTTTGTGCTCCCTGTGAGCCGATAATATCCTCCAGCCACCTGAGTTGACCTTGAAAGCGATAAAGATAATACTGAAGTAAGAGTTGGCGGGTTTTTTCCCTTTTATCCAATAAAGCCTGCGTCTTTTTTATCCTGCTAATCATTTTATTTACAAACACTCGACGCCTGTTGATAATCTGACGTTGTTTACTTTTTTCCAGGACGTCAAGCGCGTTCACGACCAGTGTGAAGTCTCGTTGTTGTTCCATTAAACTATTGATTTCGATGAGGAGGTAATCCCTCAAAAACTGGCGGCCTGCTTCCGTAATATGATAGATACGTTTGAGATCGCCTGGATTGCGAATCCATTTGATCAGACCCTGACGTTGCAGGCGTTGTATTTCGCGATAAATTCCTTCAGAATTAACTTCTGCCCACTCCAAATTAGATGTGAATTTTCGGTATTCGGACAACTGCTGGGATGTCATCGCCACATGGCTCAGACATCCCAAGATATACAAGGCTTCGTTTGAGATGGGTGTGTACATTACTGTCATCTTTGTATTCCTTGAAAAGCTTTAACAATCGCTGGCAGAACAGTCGCCACATCCGCATGGATAATGACATCAGCAACCTGGTCTAGCAAAGTGGGCGATTGGTTGACGATAACCAGATTTAAGCCTCTCAAATATGCGTTATCAACCAGTGTCGAAGAAGGCCCTCCTGCCAGGGATGTTCCGGCAACCAACAAAATGTCAGAACGACGGATTGCCTGTTGGGCTGCCAGCATTGCCCGAACTGGCAGTTGTTCCCCAGTCAGGATGACGTTTGGCTTCATTGCTCCCCCGCATTCTTTGCAGCGCGGAACGATGCCATCGGATAAAAATTGATCCAGTAGAGGACGAAATGGCTTGACGTTGTAACACTGTATACATGTGGCTTCAGCCAATGAGCCGTGAACTTCGATGACGTTTTTCGAACCGGCCCGCTGGTGCAGCATGTCAGCGTTTTGGGTAATGACAGCCTGAATGATTCCCCTGGCTTCCAGTTCAGCCAAAGCGTAGTGGGCGGCATTTGGTTCGGCAGTGATCATATCCTGGAAGAGAGGCTTCATGCGCTCGTAGAAGGGTCCGAGGGTCGCGTCCGAATGCCTGAATGGTGCCAGCCTGCGTCTCGTCCGCTCCGGCGGCCTCCGGCACGCCCACAGACCTGTCTTCGGACTGCGGAAATCGGGAATGCCGGACGGCGTGGATATTCCCGCGCCTGTGAAGGCGACCGCCGCCCGGCTTTCTGCAAGTAGTTTCGTTGCGTTCTGGATTAGGGAGGCTTCCGCCATCACACTCCTGGTACAGGGTAAAAGCCCAACCCCAGGGTTCCCGGCCCGGCGTGCGTGCCGATCACCGGCCCGGCTTCGGCAATCACCAGTTCTGCGCAATTGAATTTCGCCTTGACCTGTTCCCCAAGTTCACGCGCTTCCACGTCTGCCTCACAATGCAGAACGGCGAAATGGGCTTCTGATGCACCGACTTTTTCTTCCACCAATTCCAGAAGGCGGGCAATCGCGCGCTTGCGCGTACGCACACGTTCCAACGGCTCGATGCGTCCATTCTTGATATAAAGAATGGGTTTGATGCTCAATGCCGATCCCAGGAAAGCCGTTGCGCCGCCAATGCGACCACCCTTTTGCAGGTATTCAAGCGTTTCGACAGTGAAGATCACGTTCATAGACTGCTTGATTTTCTCCAATAGTTGGACGACCTGTCGCGCGTCCTGTCCCTGTGCGGCGGCGCGCGCGGCGGCAATCGCCATCATCCCCAAACCAAGTGTGACGGACTCGGAATCCACTACGTGGACGGGAACGGTCTTGAACTGCTCCTGCGCCATTAACGCGGACTGGAGCGTGGCGCTCATGTGATGGGAAATGACCACCGTCACAATCTCATCCACATCTTCCGCCAGTTTGGTGTAGATGTCAATGAAATCCTGAGCAGTAGGCTGGGCGGTAGTGGGCAGTTTCTTGTTGGCGCGCAGCAGGCGGTAGAATTCCGCCGCATCCAGATTGACGCCAGACAGATAGGTCTCTCCGTTGAATGTCACATAAACAGGCGCGACATCCAGACCATATTCCTTTCCCATAGCGGGGGTTAGGGAAGATGCCCCATCGGTGACAATTGCGACTTTTTGCTTTTTCATGTTTATTTCTCCTTTGGTGAAGTGATATCAATTTTTACGCTTGGCGCGCCAGCCGATGCCGCGCTCAGCGCCTTCGAGCAAGCGGCGGATATTCGGACGCAAAGCCCAGAGCAGGAAAACCTCGGCAATCAGGCAATAGATTGCGTATGGCCATGGGGAGAGTCCCTGCCAGGCTCGTACTGCAAATAGGAGGGCCGCAATGAGAGGGACTGTCATCGTCGTTACAGAGGCATACCCCACGCCAAAATAGATCAATACAATGAACGGGAGCAAGACCAGGACACTACCCGGCCATAAACCCAGCGCGCCGCCCAATGCGGGCGCGCCTCCTGCGCCGCCGCGTAAACGCCATCGCCCATTTTCGCCGCGTTCAGCAAGGAAAATGGAGTAGTTATGGCCCAAAATGGCCATCACAGGCGCAAGGATTTCCATCCAGGCGTTATCTGGAAAAAGCCAGCGAGCCAGCCAGACTGCGCCGGCCCCCTTAAGCACATCCAGGAGCAGCGTCAAGATCGCGATCGCAGGACCTGCGGCGCGCAGCGCGTTCGTCGTTCCCGTCCGTCCGCTTCCGATCCGACGAACATCCTCGCCGGTTGACAGACGGACCAAAAGCAGCCCAAAGGGAATGGAGCCAAGAACATAAGAGACCAGAAAAATGAGAATTGGCATGATCGAGACCTTTACTCCAGCTTCTTTTTGTTTTGAAACCCATACCAGCCATGTCCGTCCAACACAACGGCGTTTACACGTCCCTCGATCTCGCGCGGGTCGGCTTCGGTGCCGGGCAGGTCGTAATGAATGGGCAGGATGTAACGTGCGCCGAAGCGGTTTGCCATTTTGATCAGAGTCTCCTTATAGCGTTTGGGGCCAAAGGGCGTGGTGCGCCAGGGCAGGCACAGAATATCGGGGTGAATGGAAAGTGGCGCTTCGTGCGCGTCGCCAATATGCAACAAGTCTGCTTCATCCTGAACAAGGAAGGAAAGCGGCGTACCGCCGGGGTCGGGCCGCCGCCATCGAAATAGCATATAGAAAAATGTGTAAAGCGGTTGGTTCACCATGCTGTAACCCGCAAGGATTTGGATATTTGCAACCTGCTCACCCGGCGTGACTGGATGCAATCGTTCACGCGGGACCCCGAGGTGGGCCGCGATCTCACAGACATCCGCAGAGGCAAGGACGATTGCATTCGGAACATCAGCCACACGTCCAATATGGTCTTTGTGAGCGTGGGTAATGCAGACGTATTCCACACTCGGTTCAGGGTCGCGGGTGAAGTCGGGATCTATCAATATGTGATGCTTGCCGGTAATTTCAACGCAGGAATGACCAAGATAACGAATTTTCAAAACAGCCTCCATAAAGTGAATTGGCGAAATTTTTCTGCTCTTTTTTAAACGGGTGAAACAATACCGATGAATTATTTAACGCGCCGCCATAACAACACGCTTGCAATCAAAGCCAGCGCCGCGCCAAACAGGAAGGGAGCCGAGGGACCGAACCCCAGCCATTGACCAAATCCCTGCCATAAAAGTCCCGCAAGAAACGAGGCGGGGAGAGCGGTAATTCCAATCGCGGCGTTAAAGAGTCCATAGGCGGCGCCGCGCTGCGCTTCTGGCACAAGGTCGGCGACGAACGCTTTAGCAACGCCTTCTGTGGCAGCGTAGTAAATTCCATACAGTCCGAACATCAACCAGATTTGCCAGCCCGCCCGTGCGAACGCGAATCCCAGATAGACCAGCCCATACACAAGCCAGCCAGCGACGATCAATTTGCGCCGTCCCACTATATCGGAGAGCGCGCCGAACCTGCTGGATAAAATCGTATAGATTGCGGTGAATGTCATCAACATGAATAATGTTTGCAGCACATTCAAGCCGCGTTCCTGCGCGCGTAAAATAATAAATGAATCGGATGAATTCCCAAGCGTGAAGATGACCACAATAAAGAGGAAATTCTTGAAACGGGAATCGAACTCCTTAAAGGAGAAACGCTTCGCGCCTGACCTGCCGCCTGCTCCTCCCAAATCTTTTGCGCCCACCCCTAAAACAATGACCGCCAACACGGCGGGAATGACGCTTGCCAACACCGCAGTTTGAAATGTAGCTCGCGTAATCTGCAATGATCCTGCCTGTGTCAACCAAACGATGAGCGCGGCAATGGCAATGCCTATAAATGCGCCCGCCGTATCCCCCGCTCGATGAAACCCAAAGGCATATCCGCGATTGCTCTCATCCGTACTGGCGGCTACGAGCGCGTCGCGCGGCGCGGCGCGAATGCCCTTGCCTACGCGGTCCGCAAACCGCACGCCCATCACCCATCCCCATGTGTTTGCAAAATAGAGGAACGGTTTGGCAAGGGCGGAGATGGCATACCCGATCACCGCCAGCCACTTGCGCTGACCCAGCCTATCGGACAGCGCGCCTGAATACACCTTGAGCAAACTGGCGGTTGTCTCCGCAACCCCGTCAATCAAACCAATGAACGCCATGCGCACACCCAATACATTGGAAAGAAACAACGGAATGAGATAGACAATCATCTCCGAAGAGATGTCCATGAGAAGAGATGTCGCGGTGACAATCCAAATATTAGGATGTAACTTGCGGAGTTTATTACTCTGTTCCATGAGTTATCTCTACGTGCGCTGGTTTGCCCATACGCCATACAAAAAATGCCAACAGCGCAAGCCCAACCACATAAACAATCCAGTTAAACTCGGAGGGGCGCAATTGGCTGAGTGTTTGCGTATCAGCAGGCAGGGCGGCAAGAGCGTCTGCCATGAAGGTATACAGTACGGTCAGTATGCCGCCAGCCAGAGTAGCCCAATCCATGAATGACGGGAGGAGACGCAGTCCATGTTCATCTTTAATGACCGCCAGCGCGCCAACAATGACCATCAGCAGGGCAATCAAAACAGGCGCAAGCACCGGTCCCCACCACGGCAGCGGCAACAGGAATAGAAGGTCGGGGTCAAATACTGTTTGCGGCCAGCCGATGAAAACCCTGAGCCAGATGTAATAGAAGATGTCCCACACGCCAAAGGCGAAGACGGAAAATCCCAAGCGTGATTGAAATCTCGTTCCCGCCGCCCAACCCACCGTCAGCAGCATGACCAGCGTCGCCAGTTCCCTGCCCAGTTCGATTGCCCCGATTTGCGGGTCGAACGGCGGGACGCTGAGAATGAGGTCGCTGATGCCGTAGAGTTTCCGCAGATAGACGACCACCGCCGATTCCAGGTAAGCCATGGCGACGGCAAACAGTCCAACCCACCAAAGACTTTTTGATTGCATCCCTTCACTACCCATTATCATTCCGGCTGTTCTGATGCCATGCGCGCTGACTGACAATAATCCCCCCTACTTTATGTGGATACTTGGCAGTGATGCCGCTATAAAATTCACGAATTACCTTCATATCCGCCTCAATATTGCCCGTGGTATGCATCACCGGACCCAAACCGCCAACTTTACGCGCGTAATCCAAGTAGCCAAATACAATAGGCACTTGCGCAAGATTGGCAATGTAGTAAAAGCCTGTCCTCCAATGTCCGGATTGACTGCGCGTCCCTTCCGGTGCAATGCCCATTACAATTTGCTCACGTTCCCGTATCGTTTGTGCTGTTTGTTGCACTACATTGTAGCGAGAACTACGGTCAATTGGGATGCCTCCAAGCCGTTTGAAAACGCCTCCAATTGGCCAGGGGAATAGCTCCTTCTTGCCAAACCAGTTAATTTTGAGCCCCAATCCATACATAACTGCCAGGATAAAAGGTAGATCCCAGTTGGAGGTGTGCGGCGCAAGGACCAAAACAAATTTCGGTAGATCTGGCACACTACCTGCCACTTTCCAGCCTGTTACTGCTAGAAAAAGTATGCCCAGTAATGTTTGTATTTTGCGGATTCGAGGAGGGCCAATACCAGATTCGTTCATGCTCTTCTTCACACTTAACTAATCCCTATCTTCCTTCGTCGCAACAGAGATTTTCAGACTGCATGTTTATTTCTCCGTTCCACGGATTTCCATCGCCTCATCCGCGGACCTTGAGCCTGTACCCAGTCCAGTGAACAACTGCGGAGCCTCGACAAAAATCCCGTCGCCGCTAACCGCCAGTGTTTCGTCTGCGAGACGGATTTCACCAACCGCTGTGACCTTTTTCCCGTTCCGCTCGTTGACCCGCGCTGTGACCTTGAAAGGCTGACCCAGCGGCACGGGTTTACGATAGGAGATGTTGAGATTGACCGACGCCACCCGATACCCAGCCAGCCAGACTGCCGCGCCCATGGCTTCATCCAGCAAAGCGGCGGAGGCGCCGCCGTGCGCGAAACCGGGCGGGCGCCTGTTGGGCGTCGTTCAGGGTGACTTCGGCAAAGATGGAGTTGTCATCCAGCGCGTACCAGACCACCCCCATTCCTGGCGAATTCGGGGAGCCGCAAACAAAGCAGGAACCATGTTTAGGAAGGGACTGCATTAATCATTACCTCGAAGAATTTTTGTATATGCAGTGCGTTTCGATGATCTATATCAAGTCGCGCTACCGGATAATATTTCTTGTTTTTGAAAGATCTGGCAGGACATTGGCCTGATTTCAACTGTATTGACCAATCACAAAGATCACGTTGGCGGGTATGCCTGGGTTGAGTTTCAAGTCAGCATTGGACTACGACGGGCGTAGACGATTACGAATGTAAAGAACGATGATGTCGACTGCAATGGCGAGCAATGAGCGCAGGAACAGGAACCCGCGATGGATACGCCGAATAAAACGGGGCAGGCGAAAGGGGAAAAGCGAGCGAGGCGGGGAAGCCATAACGTTATTCGCGATCAAATGCTATTTGGTATTTGTAAACGTCACGTCTGCGGGCATGCCGGGTTTGAGTTTCAGATCGGGGTTTGGCACGCTGATCTTGATACCATACACCGTTGCGCGGCGCCCTTCGACGGTCTGCACGTTGCGCGGGGTAAATTCGGCTTTGTCGGATATGTTCACAACCGTGCCAATGAAGGTCTCACCTGGAAAGGAATCAACTGAGATGGATACCTGATCGCCGAGGCGGACTTTGCCGTACTCGGTTTCGGGGATATAAACCACCAGTTCCACTTCCTGGAGATGACCAATGCTCATCACGATACCACCAGGTGCGACAGTTTCGCCTATCTCCAGGTTGCGAATCAGGACGACACCATCCATCGGGGCGCGAATGATGGTTTTCTCAATTTGAACGTCAAGCGTGGCAAGCGCGGCTTGCGCCTGCGCCAGCGCGGCTTCGGCTTGCTGCACACCGGCTTCGGCGGCTTTGACCTGCAAAGACTGGTCACCGCTGAGGAACGAGTTGTAATAGTCCAATGCGCGGTCATAGCGTTCCTGAGCAACCTTGACGCGAGCGCGGGCTTCAAGCACATCTTTGGCTCCCTGCGTCGTCAACAAACGGGTATAGTCAGTTTGAGCAGACTTTAATTCATTCTCCGCCGCGTCATATTGATCCTGGGCGAAGTTTTGCAAATCCTCATTTTCCTGCGCGCTATTCGCCTGGCTGAGAACTTGATCTGCGACGACAAAAGCGGCCTGGGCGTCTGACACGCGCTTTTCAGCGTTCAAAAACTCCTGGGAGGCTACATTTGTTAGCACTTTTTCAAGATTGGCTTTTTCTTTGTCTAAGCCAGTCTTTGCGGCATCTATTTCAAGGTTGGCTGACGCCAATTTTTCTTCTTTGTCGAAATACCAGACAGGCAAGTCGAATTGACTCGGCTGTGAAGCGTTCCAGTTGGAAACGCGGTTTTGTTGATCTTGCAGGCGGGCGTTGTTTAGAACCAGGTCATATTGCGCTTTCGCGCTGCTGACGGCAGATTCTGCCAGTTGAATGGCCGCTTCGGCTTGGGCGCGCTGGGCTTTGAATAGGCTGTCGTCCAGGCGGAATAATTCATCGCCCGCATTTACCTGCGTGCCTTCCTCCACGCTGACCGAAACAACCTGGCCGCCAATCTGCGGCGCGACATTGACTTCAAGCGAGGCAATCGTGCCGGAGGCGTTCAAGTCAGTTGTATCGGCACTGACCAACGTTCCGCAGGCGCTCAACGCCATGCTGAGAATGACCATCAGAGAAACGAACACAAAAGTTTGCTTTTTCATCTTTGAACTCCAATTTAGAGAATTTTTTATCAGACAACCAGATTACAGACGTTTATGGAACATGAACACGCTGGCGAAGAACACAACCACGCTGAACACTGCCATCGGCCAGACCCAGACCCACAGCGTAGCCAGCCCCACGCCTTTTAGCATGATGCCGCGCACAATTTCCAGGAAGTAAGTGACAGGCATCAGGTAGCCGGCGTAATAAGCCACCCAGGGCATGTTATCGCGCGGGTAGAGCAAACCTGCCAGCAGGAAGGATGGCATCATGATGAATGAAGACATATACATGGCTTGCATCTGGGTTTGTGAAATAGTCGAGATCAGCACGCCCAACCCCAACGAGCCGAGCAGGAAGATCAGGCTTAGGATAGCCAGCAGCGTAAGGCTGCCTGCCACTTCCACCCCGAATAAGAACGCGCCCACTCCCACCGTCATGGCGACGTTCAGGAAAGCCACCAGCACGAAAGGCAGAATCTTGCCGAGCATTAATTCCCAGGAACGAACGGGCGTCACGATTAACTGCTCCAGCGTGCCTTGCTCGCGTTCGCGCACGATGGCAAATGCGGTCAGTAACAGGGTTTGGATTTGCAAAATAACCGCCACCAGGCCGGGGATCATAAAGTTCATCTTGCGCAGATTTGGGTTGTATAAATAACGGATGCGCGTGTCAATCGGCAGGCTGATCGTCAAGCCCGCGCCGCCGCGTTCCAGGCGTTGGACGAGTATCTCCTGTGAAGTAGCCTGGCTGACGGTCTCCGCCGCCAGTTGCGCGGTCTGCGCCACCGTCGGGTTGGAACCGTCAATGTAAAACTGCACCGTTCCCGACCCGCCCGTGCTGATCCTGCGCCCGAAATCCTCCGGGATATAAATGCCGGCCTTGACGGTTCCAGCATCCAGCATTTCGAGAATCTCCGCCTCGCTTTGGGCGGTGTGCGTCACTAGGTAAAACCCGCTCACGGTGAATTTTTCCACCAGCGCGCGGCTGGCATCGGTGTGCGATAAATCAGCCACCGCCAGCGGAAGATCCTCCACGTCATTAGCGACCGCATATCCCAGCAACACGAGCATCATCACAGGCATGAAAATGACCAGTCCCAACGTGCGCGGGTCGCGGATGATATGCAGCCATTCTTTGCGAACCATCGTCGCCATGCGGCGAAAACCTTGTCCCATATAAAACTCCTTATTCAATGTCATCCCGCATTTGCGGGCGATCTTCATCTTCCACCAGGGAAACGAACACATCCTCCAGCGAAGGCAGGACGCGCTCGATCCGTTTCACGGCAATGCCATTCGACTGTAAGGCTTTCTCCAGCTCCCGTTTTTCTTTTTCAGCGCCCACCAATACGTGCAGGAGGACGCCATGCACCGCCACATCATGCGCAAAAGGCAGGCCTTTCAGGATTTCCTCGGCGCGTCCGGGTTCACGGCAGTCTATTTCAAATAACGTGCCGCGCATATTTTCCTTGAGCGTATCGGGGTCATCCAGGGCGATTAGTCGCGAGCGATACATCATCCCGATCACATTGCAAAATTCGGCTTCATCCATGTAATGGGTGGTCGCCAGTACGCTCACACCCTGCCCAGCCAGGTTATAGATCATGTCCCAGAACTCGCGCCGCGAGACCGGGTCTACCCCGGCAGTAGGCTCATCCAAAAAGAGCATCGGCGGCTCATGGACAATGGCGCAAGCCAGCGCCAGCCTTTGCCTCCACGCGCCCGAAAGACTGGCAGTCAACTGCTTTTCATGTCCGCGCAGTCCCGCCATCTCGATCAATTCGTTCAGACGCGAAGTGAACTTCTCACGTGGTACGCAGTACAAATTGGCGTAAAAATCCAGGTTCTCATACACAGTCAGGTCGTTGTACAGCGAAAACTTCTGCGACATGTAACCAATGCGTTGCTTGACCTCTTCAGTCTGGCGAGCGACATCAAACCCCATCACCCGCGCCTCGCCCGATGTGGGCGTAAGAATTCCGCATAACATGCGGATGGTGGTTGTCTTGCCCGCGCCATTTGGCCCAAGCAAGCCAAAAATTTCTCCCTTGGGAATTTCAAAACTAACGTGATCCGCGGCGGTAAAATCACCGAACTTTCGCGTTAGTTGAATGACCTCAACGGCTTTTTCTGCGCTCACGATTGCGCCTCCTGTTTTTCAACCAGGTGGATAAAGACATCCTCCATCAAAAGACTTGCTTCACGCAGGATGCTGATCTCCGCCCCGTCTTTTTTTAGTTCCGCTTCGATTCGGGGCATGACTTTAGCCGGGTCGCTGACCGAAAGGCGCAGGCGGTCGCCGACAGCGCGCCAACGGATCACCCCTTCCGTCCGATCTGCCACTGCGCGCAGTGCTCGTCGAGGCTTGGCTTTGACCTCCACGATGCGGAAAGGCAACTGCGCTTCCAATTCGGCTGGCGCGCCGCTGATCAAAACGCGCCCCCGATTAATGATGCTGACCGTATTGCAACGTTCCGCCTCATCCATATATGGCGTGCTGACTAACACTGTCACGCCCTGCTGGATGACTTTTGAAAGCAGCCGCCACAACTCACGCCGTGAGACAGGGTCCACGCCAGTGGTTGGCTCGTCCAACAGCAATATCTTGGGGTCGTGAATCAGGGCGCAAGCCAATGCCAGTTTCTTGCGCATCCCACCGGAGAGATTCTCACTGCGCCGCATCGTAAATTCCGTCAGGCGCGCGAACTCCAGCAATTCATCAATGCGAGTCTTTTGTTTTTGGGCAGACACGCCATTGATGTCGGCAAAGAATTTTAGGTTTTCCATCACGGTCAAGTCGGGATACAAACTAAAGGCTTGCGGCATGTACCCTAACAAAGCCCGCACATCTTCGGATTGTTTCATTACGTCAAAACCCGCCAGTCGAGCGGAACCGGATGTCGGTTCCATCACGGTGGACAGAATGCGGAGGAGTGTGGTTTTTCCCGCACCGTCGGGACCGACCAGTCCATACAGTTGACCGGATTCGACAGTCAGGTCAATCGTATCAATAGCCGGACGGTCCTCTTTTTTTTGCCCTGGATAACGTTTTATAAGTTGAAGAGATTCAATCGCTATACTCATGTCGCCTTTCCAAAAAGACCAAAGAATTAGGCAAAAGTTTTATGCCTTGAAAATTGGAGCAAATACATCTTTCATACTGTCACCCAACCGGCGGCACAGGCGCGGTTCCATATCCATGACAAGAGACTGGTAACGACGGATGTGCTCCAGAAAGAGTTTATTCCATTCCACATCACTATTACTTTCATTTGCCAGTAATCCCAGTGTAAAACCGCCCAACAGCATCAGACCCGAGCGGGTAACCGTGCCCTTCCACTCAATAATCTGAGGCAGGTGTTCAGCCAGAACCCGACGTCCCGTTCCTTTGCCAAGCCGCAGGATAACGATGGTCATGACTTCAATGCAATAGCGAAGAACATCTGGAACATCCGGCGGCACTCGCGCCAGTATTTCCTCTGCCAAAACATGGTCATTAAATCCTCCCCCTCGAATCTTCTCCATGATTTGTGTCTTGATATTTTCCCAGTTGCCTTGGTCAGCATCTCCAGCCAATTCAATGAACAACTGGTGGGCGCGCTCCGTTGGCAGAAAAACCACTTCGGAGCGCCCAACCACCGGTTTATCAGAATCGAGGCGGTATTGGGAAGTCACCAAACCTTTTTCTTCGAGCAGGCGCAGCATGTCGTATGCTGTGAATGGACTGACCCCAATTCTTTCGGCAAGCGCCGAATAATGAATCGGACCATTCAATTCGCGATATAGGTCAAGCAAGCGGTGAACGAAAGTTTCCTGACGGCGGGTGAGTTTCATGGTTATTTTTTCCAAAAAGACCAAAAAGCAGGCAGGATTTTACTCTCTCAAAATGAATACGTCAAGGTGAAATGGATGCGTGATGAAAGTTTGGTGGTGATGTGTTATCCACACGCTCAAGTGCATGGGACAAAAAGCACAAGTACGCCTAGACTCTGCGCTGATTCGATAATCAGCCGTGAACTCCCCACAACTGCCGTGTCAGTTCGAAAATTTCCTCCCGCTGGTGCGGGGAAAGATCAATACGCGGCGAGTTCAGGCGCGAGGTATTACGATTTTCCACAATGAGCAATTTAGCGTCCGCGCTCTGGACGTGCGCGTGCCAGGCGCGGCGCCGCACGTTGTAGAGTTTGAACGGCTCCAGGTTGTGCGCAAACACCCACGTGACTGAATCGTCGCCCTCTCCGAGAAACAGAATACAGCGTCCGCTTAACAACACGAATACCTCATCGCTTTCGTTATGGCGCTGGAATTCGACAAGCTGCTGGGGGGTCAAGTCGGGAGCAAAACTTAGGATCGCGACGCGCCAGCAATCAGAATCTATCAGCGGCTGGAAGCCAGGCTTCTGCGTTTCATGGATTTCAAGTAGGGAGGTTGGAATGGAATTATTCATGGTTTTCAATGTTTCTCTTTTTTTCTTGACAGGGTACAGAAATTATGATAATTTAATGACAACGTTGTCAGTAAACGTTGTCATTCATATTGTAACAAGTATCCATAGGTGTGCCAATGGTAACAATCAAAGATGTAGCTAGGCTTTCGGGCGTTTCCATCAAGACGGTTTCCAGAGTGGTAAATAACCTGGCAGAAATCTCTCCCGAAACCCGGAAAAAAGTCCAACAGGCAATTTTAGAGTTAGGCTATCAGCCGAATACAACCGCGCGCAATCTGGTCAACGGGCAAACCAACACGGTTGGCGTGATCATTCCCCACTCTGCAGATTACATTTTTACGCACCCATTCTTTACACAAGTATTGCAAGGCATTGCCGAAGAGCTCAGTGCGAACAATTTTAATTTGCTCCTCCATCTTGCCCACGATAAAGCGCCGTACGCAAGCCTATACTCTCAGCGAAAAGTGGATGGGCTGATTCTGATGAGCATCCCGATCGGGGACCCCAATCTTCAGGGGCTGGAGGAGAATGGTGTGCCCTGCGTTTGTACCTGCCGCATTTCTGAGACGAACAATTCGACCAGTTGGGTGGATGCGGATTTTGCAGGCGGCGTCGAACAGGCGATCGAACATTTAATCTCGCTTAGGCATCGCCGCATCGCGCTTCTGGCAGGACCAATGAGTCTGGTCTCTGTGCGCTTACGCGCGCTGGGATACCGTAATGCGCTGCAAAAACACGGACTTCCTGCGGCAGACGGGTATATCCTGGAAGGAGATTTCACTTCGGAATCGGGGCATGCGCTGGCAGCCAAAGCCATGAAAGACCCCAATCCCCCCAGCGCCCTCATCTGTGGCGACGATATGATGGCGTTTGGCGCGATGCAGGCTTTGAAGGAACTGGGGTATGGCGTGCCTGAAGATGTTTCCGTCATTGGGTTCGACGATATCAGCCTGGCGCGCTTTTCCAGCCCGCCGCTGACAACGATTCGGCAGGATACCTACGAAAAAGGACGAAAGGCCGCCGAGACTCTACTGGCTTTCATGCGAGACAAGCAAAACGCGACCCCAAGGCAAATTATGTTGGAGACATCCCTCATTACCAGGAACTCCACGGCGTCTGCGAAAAATTGATCAACCGCGCGTTCGAGAAAGGAGGCTTTCCCAAGCCGAATGTTATAAGTCGTGTTCCCGCTTCACAATAATTTCAAACTAAAAGGAGAGAATCCCATGAACGTCCATTTGATGAAAAAGGCGCAAGGCGGTCTTTTTTTGACCCTTAGCCTGCTGGTTGTTTTCTCGTTCCTGCTTGCCGCTTGCGGGACCCGCTGCAACGACAGAAGCGCCGGCGCCCACCAGGCGGCAACCGAAGAATCTCCCACAGAGGCCGCGGCTCCCACCGCGACGGAAGAGCCCAAGCCCCTGCCCCCCATTACCATCCTCATCAACGAATCACCCTGGCTGGCGGGCTTCGAAGCGCTGGTCAACAAATATGTGGAAGAGACCGGCAACCAAGTCAATTTGAACCGCACACCTTTCCCCGGCATGTTGGAGAAGTCGCGCAACGCGGTGCAAGCCTCGGAGAGCGAGTTCGACATCCTCACGTTGAACGAGCAGTGGTACATGCAGTTCTATGCCGACGGGCTGGTGACACCCATCAAGGAAATTGACCCGAACTTCGAACTCGACCCGCAGGTCATCGAATACGAGTGGGCCACCCGCTGGGATCCAGAATTAGGCTATTCTTCTGAGAACGGCGAGATCTACGGCCTGCCAATCAACGGTAATATTATGCTCTTCTTCTACCGTAAGGACCTGTTTGAGGCAAGGGGACTTGCCGCTCCGCAGACCTGGGCAGATGTGGAAGCCGCAGCAGAGGCTCTTCAGGACGCCCCCAATATGTACGGCTATGTCATTCGCACCAACCCGCCCAACTGGGAGTTCCAAGGTTTCCTGGCTGGCTATGGTGGCAAATTGATCACATTGGACGAGAAAACCGGCGAATGGGAAGTCACTATTAACCAAGAAGCTGGACAGAAAGCGTTGGCTACCTGGTTGAAACTGGGAACAACATACGGGCCGCCTAACTATGCTGACATTGGTCAGCCAGATATGGCCAGCTTGATGATGGCTGGTAATGCGGCGCAATTTGTCCTGGTGGGCGCCTCTGCCTCTGATTTTGACAACGCAGAGAAATCTTTCGTCGTAGGCAATGTAGGCGCAACCGTTTTACCCGGCGAGATGGCTGGCTCAAACGCTACCATGTCCGGTATCTGGGTGATGGGTGTTCCACACAACCTGCCTGATGAACGCAAACAAGCCGCACTTGCCTTCCTGAACTGGGCATTGACCAAGGATGCGCAGTTGTTCTACGCGCAGGCTGGCGCCATTCCGGTGCGCCGGGACGTGTACGAGGAAATGTCAAGCGACCCAACGCGGGGCTGGTGGATGAAAGCCATGGCAGACAGCACGCCCTTCATCCATGCCCAGCCGCGCCTGGCCGAGACGCCCCAGATCATTGAGGTTGTTGACCGCCGCCTAAAGCAGGCGGTGGCTGGCGAAATCACGGCGGAACAGGCCCTTGCGGAAGCCGCAAAGGAAATTCACAAAATCCTGACGGACGCGGGTTACAAGGTCAAGCCGCTGGCTGAGTAGTTGCAAAGGGGGGGATGGACAAACCATCCGTCCCCCCTCTTTTTATCATTTTGGAGAACTCATGCAGTCTTCCCTCGATTCCTCCCACCCCCAAAAACCGCCGAATCTGCCTCTGCGCCTGGGCAATTTTGTAGACCGCACCTTTCAGTATTGGACTGTCGCGCCGCTGGTTATAGTCCTACTCCTGCTGGTGGCATATCCCACCCTTCAACTACTCCGCATGAGCGTTTCGGAGGTGGATATTGTCAAAGGGGAGGTGGTGTGGGAAGTTGTCGGCTTGAAACACCTGGAAACGGCGTTGCAAGACCAGCTCGTGCCGATAGCGTTGCGGAATACCCTCGTCTTTGTCGTAGCGGTGGTTGTCATCGAGACGTTTCTGGCGTTGGTCATTTCCATCCTGGTTAGCCGCAGCAAACATCTGGTTGGTTTATATCGTACCGTGCTGCTTATCCCGCTGTTGGTTCCGCCCATCGCCATCGGCACCATGTGGCGGCTGATGTATGACTACAATTACGGCTTTATTAACCAGGCGTTGAAATTATTTGGCGTTATCGCCGTCCCCACATGGACCGCTGACCCGCAACTGGCAATGCCTTCTGTGGTTCTGGTGGATTTATGGCACTGGACCAGTTTTATGTTCCTCATTCTTCTGGCGGGGTTGGAATCCATGCCGCAGGAGGTTAACGAAGCCGCGCGCGTGGACGGCGCCTCCGAATTTCAGATCCTGCGCTACATCACCCTTCCGCTCCTGCGCCCGACCCTGATTACGGCAATCATGCTGCGAACCATTTTTGCCTTTAAGGTCTTCGATGAAATTTTCCTGTTGACCGGCGGCGGACCTGGCACCGCGACCGAGGTCATCAGTTTATACATCTACGATGTATTTTCGGGTCAGTTCAGATTGGGGTACGCCTCTTTCCTGGCATTGGGGCTGTCTGTCATTATCTCGGTCTTTGTCATTTCCTATCGGCGTCTCGGACGACGCGCCGCATAAACCATGAGGAAACATTCATCCATGAAAAAATTTTCAATGGAACCATTTTTTCGGCATGGCTTTCTGATGCTGGTGGTCGCCTTCACCCTGATCCCGATTTTTTTTACACTGGCGACCTCGCTTAAATTGTTTCGCGACATTATCTCCGGTTCACTGTGGTTTACGCCCACACTGGTCAACTACCAGAGGTTATTCGATCCCGCCCAAAGTAATTTTTTGCGTCTGACTGCCAACAGCCTGATCATCGCTACTGGAACAATGGCCATTGTGTTGGTGATTGCCAGCCTGGCGGCGTACAGCCTGAGCCGTTTCCCCTGGCGTCCCTTGTGGAGCGGACTCCTGCTTGGAACCATTCTGTTCATTCACATGCTTCCGCCAGTTACGTTCCTCGGTCCGTTTTATTTGATCGCCCGTTCCCTCAATATTTATGATACGGTACTGGCGGTTATGATGGGACAAATTGTTTTGAACCTGCCCACCGCCACCTGGATTTTGCTGGACTTCTTCGCGGATATCCCCAAAGAATTGGAGGAAGCCGCCATGGTGGACGGCGCCAACCGCTTCCAATCCCTGACCCAGGTGCTGATCCCGATTATTCAGCCGGGGATTGCCGCTGCGGGTGCGCTGGCGTTCATCTTCTCCTGGCGCGATTTTCTCTTTGCGCTCACGTTGACCAGCACGCCGCGCGGCATGACCATCCCGGTCGGTATCGCCGGCTTTGTGACCGAATACAGCATCCGCTACGGAGAAATGGCAGCCGGCGCATTCTTCGCCATGGTCCCCGCCCTGCTGATGGTGGCTTTTGCCCAGCGTTATATCATCAAAGGACTTACCCTCGGTGCCTTGAAAGGGTAATTCGTCTGTGACAGATTCCAACCCCGCTCCCGAAAAGAATACGCCTCCGCCGGACGAATCGGTCTGGTCTTATCGCGGCTATCACCTGCGTTCGTCCGAGTTTACAACGGCGATGGTGCATTTTTACCGCGCCGAGATTCAGCGTTCCAACACCTGGCGGATGCGCCTGGACAACACCACCAACTGGGCGGTCATCACTACCAGTGCGGCCGTCTCGTTTGCCTTATCTTCGCCTCAAAATCATTATGGCGTGATCATCCTGAACAGCCTGCTGGTGACGATCTTCCTTTGGATCGAAGCGCGCCGTTATCGTTATTATGAACTATGGAGTCTCCGCACCCGCCTGATGGAGACGGATTTCTTCGCCGCCATGCTCGTTCCACCTTTTACGCCTCACCCGGAATGGGCGGAAAACCTGGCGGAATCTTTACTCACTCCTGAATTTCCAATCAGCATGTGGGAAGCCTTCGGGCGGCGTTTCCGCCGCAATTACTTCTGGATATTCATGGTGTTAAATGCGGCTTGGGCATTCAAAATCTACCTGCACCCCACCCCCGCCCTCACTTGGGCAGATTTTGTCAGCCGTGTGTCAATAGGCAGTATCTCCGGCGAGGTGATGATTACGCTGGGGTTGGTCTTCAACAGTCTATTAATCTTAGCGGGCATTCTCACTGCCGGGCTGACGCAAGCCAGCGGCGAAGTGCTGCCGAAATTCGAGGGGATGCCGGTCTTCCGCGGACTGTGGCGCAGTATGGAAGTCCACGAAGAGCATAATCATCATCCTGAAAAAACAGAAACAAGCTCGCCGCGTCGCCGACGGCAGCAGTTGCTGGCCATAATTATCACCACCAAGCCGCGCGAAGTCGCCGACCAGATTATCAAGGAAATGCGGCGCGGAGCCACCTCCCTGCATGGGCAGGGGATGTACTCCAATACAGAACGCGAAGTGCTTCTGGTTGCTCTGACCGTAACCGAGACTGCCCACCTCAAGGCTCTGGTGCAGGCGCAGGATTCCGGCGCTTTTGTCATTGTGATGCCAGCCCAGGAAGTACTGGGACGTGGCTTTAAACCCCTGAAAATGTAATCACAGAAAGGATGCTTGTGGACCTAAAATCCCTGACCATGCCAGGCGCAGAGCCGTTTCTGTTTCCCGGCGATTCCAAACGCAATGGCGTTTTGCTGATTCACGGTTTTACCGGCTCTCCCGCCGCCATGCGCGGACTCGGAAAATATTTGAACGAAACGCAAGGCTACACCACGCTTGGCATCCGCCTGCCCGGACATGGCACGCAGGTGGACGACCTGCGCCGCCCCACCTGGCGCGACTGGTTGGTCGCTGTAGAGGACGGCTTGAATCTATTGCGAGGTATGAGCGATCGAATTTATGTCGCCGGTCTCTCCATGGGCGGAGTCCTAACCCTGATCGCGGGCAACCGCTATGAAGTCCATGGTGTGGCGGCGCTATCACGCCCTACGGGTTGACCGGCGACTGGCGCGTCCGCTTCATGCGGCCCCTCAGCCTGTTCGTTCCAAAATTCAAAAAACCTGCCGCGGTGGGCAATCGCGCCGAAACTTCCTACGCCTATTTTGTCCCTCATGCCATCGCCGAAGCCGCAGAGCTGGCGAAACTCATGCAGACTGGGCTGCCGAAAATCAACGTGCCTGTGCTGTTGATCCAGTCGCACGGCGACAAGGTGATCGAACCCAACGCATTGGATTTGTTGAGCGAGCGTCTGGTCACGCCGCACAAGGAAACGCTCTGGCTCGAAAAAAGCGGACACGTGATCACGTTGGATCAAGAACGTGAAATCGTGTATCGCAAAGTAGCCGACTTTTTTACCACCAGACCTAAAGGTTTTTGAAACCTTCAGGGTCTTTAACAAAAGGAGAATGACATGACCGCACAAACGCAAGAACTGCCCGCCGCCGATGTTCCTGCTGTCAAGGGACGCTGGCGCAATGTGGTAACGCTGGCCTTCGCCGGCATCGTGGACGCTGGCGAAGACCAGGCGATGTCTTCCATGTTCCCCGCCATTCGCACTTCATTGAACATGACCACCGCCAACCTCGGCACGATCACCAGCCTGGGCAAGGTGATGGAGATGATCTTCGGTCCGATCTGGGGCGTTTTGGCGGACCGCTACAGCCGCAAGCGCATCCTGATCATCGGCGCCGGTCTGTGGGGGTTGTGGACTCTGCTGATTGGTTTTTCCGCCAGTTACGAAATGCTGCTGGCGTTGCGCGTGGTCGCCGCCATTGGGTTGGTGGCGCTGGGCTCGCCGATGAACTCCATGCTCACCGACCTGTTCCCGCAAAAGGAACGCGGCAAGGTCTTCGGCATTATGCGCATGATTTCCTCGCTGGCGGTTATTGTCAGCATCCTGTTCTTTGGGCGTATGGCAGAAATTCCCGAAACGGGCTGGCGCATCGGCTTCATTACCTTCGGCGCGTTGAGCATGTTGAGCGGTCTGTTCTTCGCCCTCTTCCTGACCGAACCGCCGCGCGGCGGCGCGGAAGCCGCCATTTATGACATGGCGGAGAAGTCGGAAAAAAAGTATGCCTTTTCCTGGCAGAGCGTGGCCTCCATCTTTCGCGTGCCGACCAACCTGCTGCTTATTTTTGAAAAGATTTTCGGTGTGCCAGTACAGATTACCATATTAACCTTCGCTGTTACCTGGCTGGTGGATGAACGCGGCTTCCGTCCCGGACAAGCCACCACCGTGCTAACTGGAATTATCATCGGTTCGGCGCTCAGTACATTGATTGGCGGTCTGTTGGGGGATTGGGCAGAGCGCAAAAATCCGCGCTTCGGACGGTTGTTCGTGGCGCAGGGATCGCGCGCCATGATGGCGCTGCTGGGGTATTTCTTCTTCCAGCAGGTATCGGGCAGCATGATGAACTTCTTTGTGTTTGCCCTGCTGTTTGGTTTATTCATGGATATGGCATTTCCCGCCGCCATTGCCCCAATGATCGCCGCTATCAACGCGCCCGAACAACGCAGCACCGCCTACGCCGTCAACCGCCTTGCCAACGGCTTGATTCAGGCTGCTGTAGCTGCCATTGTCGGCATTGTTGGCAACCAGATTACGCTCACCAACCTGTTCTTCTGGGCAGTGACCGTTTCGCTCACGTTGAGCGTGATCTTCTGGTTCGCTTTCTATCCGTTTTACCACCGCGACTGCATGGCGCTGAATGACCTGCTGGAAAAACGCAAGGCAGAACTTGTGGGGTAGGAATGGCAGTTCGGATTGCTGACCCCGCACATCTTGGAGGCGGACACCTTGACCCGCGCCTCCGCCTCCTGCTTCGGCTGGCTCCCGTCTCCCAGCCTGCGGCTCCAGGCGTGGACGAAGAGCGGGCGCGTGAACGAGAATCCCGTTCCGGACTGAGGCGTCTTTTCGTCCGCCGCGTGGGGATGAAGCGCATCGAAGACCGCTTAATCCCCGCTCAGGGCTGGGCGATTCCCATCCGCATTTATACGCCCGCTGAGTCAGCGCCTATGCCAATTCTGATTTTTTTGCACGGCGGCGGCTGGGCGCTCGGTGACTTGGAACAGTCCGACCCGTTCTGCCGCCAGTTGGCAAAGCGCGGACAATGTGTGGTAATTTCTGTAGATTACCGTCTCGCTCCCGAACATAAATTCCCCGCCGCGCTGGAAGATGCTCTCGCTATCCTGGATTGGGCGGCGGAACACGCCCCTGAACTCGGCGGGGACTCTGCCCGTCTCGGCGTAGTGGGCGGCAGCGCTGGCGGCACGTTGGCAACTGCCGCTTGTCTGGCAGCGAGACAGCATGACCATCCCGCGATTGCTTTTCAAATCCTGTTCAACCCCGTGACCAATCTCGCTCAAATGGATACAGAGTCCCACCGCCAATTCGGAATGCAAGGATATGGCATCACCACTCTCACGTTGGAAAAGCGGCGCGGACAATATCTCAACACGCAGGAGGAACGTTTCGATCCGCGCGTCTCGCCCCTGCTGGCGGATGACTTGCGCGGTCTACCGCCTGTCTTGATCCTGACCGCTGAATTTGATCCGTTGCGCGATGAGGCGGAGCAGTATGCCGCAAGGCTGGAACAGGCAGGCGTCGCGGCACATTGCGTGCGTTATCAGGGCGCGATTCACGGATTTTTTAATTTTGTTGGTTTCCTTCCTCAAGCCACATCCGCGCTTGAAGAAGCTGTATTTTTTCTTCATTCAGTTGCCATAAGCAAAACGTCCCGAAGGTTTCCTTGAAAACACTGTTTCGCCAATCAAACCTTTGGGACGGCACTTAACGTCATTTATTCAACAAGCCTTTCATTCCTTTGGGAGAAACACATCAACGTGACCGCCCATCCCAATATCGTCATCATTATTGCCGACGACCTGCGCGCGGATGCGCTGGAGAATCCGCTTGTACGCGCGCCGCATCTCACCGCGCTGCGGAAGGACGGCGTGACCTTCACGCAAAACTACGCCGCCAACCCGGTCTGCGCGCCTTCGCGCATGGCAAACTTTACGGGACTGTATCCACAGGTCAACGGGCATCGCTCGCTGTATCAGTTGCTGCGCCCGCACGAAGAAAATCTGTTTAAGATTCTGAAAGAGAACGGCTACGAGACCGTCATGGCGGGCAAGAACGACCTGATGACCACGCCCAGCCTGCGCGCCAGTTTTCGGCGGCGGCTGGCGGGTCCGCAGAGCGTTCAGATAAAATTAATGCGCCAGCGTCTGCGTCCTTTGAAGTTACGTAAAAAATTGAAAATGCTGGCGCTGGCGTTTCGCTTGTTTGTGGTGGAGCGCAAGCCGTTGAGCGGCTTATTCGGCGACGAGCGCTTGCAAGAATTCGCGGATATGCTTGCCTGCGGCGCACAGTCCCTATTCGCGTGGACATCACCTGCACCATTCGTTTTACTTCGGAAAGGCGGAACCCGCCTCCCCTGCCGCGCAGATGGAACCGCTGATTTTCGAGTCCGCCGCGCGCTGGCTGGCTTCTGTGCCGCGCCAGCCCTTCTGTCTTTATATTGCCGCCACCTTGCCACACACGCCGTATCAAGTGGAAGAGCCGTACTTCTCGATGTATGAGCGCGCCGCCATCGCTGATCCCATTCCTGCGCGGCTGGACGATAAGCCGCATTTTATGCGCGAACTGTATTCGCGCTACGATCTGGCGCAATTGACTCCTGAAGACTTGCGCGAACTGCGCGCCACCTACTACGGCATGGTCACAAAACTGGACGAGCAGGTGGGGCGTATCGTTGCCGCACTCAAGGCGCAGGGACTGTACGACGATGCGCTCATTCTCTTCCTCAGCGATCACGGCGATTATGTTGGTGATTACGGATTAGTGGAAAAGTGGCCAACGGGCTTTCAGGATGATTTACTGCGCGCGCCGCTGATCGTCAAATATCCCGCCGACGCTCACGCAGGTCAGCGCGTGGACGGTTTCACCCAGTCGCTCGATCTTTTTCCCACCGTGTTGGAGCAGGCGGGTATTCAAACGCCCTACACTCACTTTGGTCTGTCGCTCACTTCCGTGATGGAAGGCTTTACGGAAAGGGATGCGGTCTACGCGGTGGGTGGTTACGATCCGCGCGAACCGCAAGCCTTCGAGGCGGGCATTCAATCTGACGATGACCCGTTGATGGGACATTACTTCGAGAAACTTAAACTTCAGCAGGATGACCCCACCACGGTGGCGCGCGCCGCTATGCTCCGCACCCGCGAGTGGAAACTGATCATCCGCAGCGCTGGAAAGGAAGAACTGTACGACCTGAAAAATGACCCGCAGGAATTGTATAATCGCATTGACGACCCAGCCTTGCCGGAAGTTCGTAACGACTTGCGGGAACGTTTGTTACACTGGTATCTGCGCGCCAGCGATAATCCGCACTGGGAACATGAACGCAGTATTTGAGAAAAAATATGACCGCCATCCCCCTCCCTCCCGCTTTTCATGTAATGACCAAGCCGCGCGGCGCGATCTGTAATTTGGATTGCGAATATTGTTTTTATCTCCGCAAGGAAGACCTGTACCAAGGCAGTTCCTTCCGTATGGGGGACGAGACGCTGGAAAGTTACGTTCGCCAGTACATCGCCGCCCAGCGCGCGCCTGAAGTCAACTTTGCCGGCAGGGCGGCGAGCCGACCCTGATGGGGCTGGATTTCTTCCGCAAAGCCGTGGCGTACCAGCGGAAATACGCCCGTCCCGGCATGAGAATCGAAAACGCCCTGCAAACTAACGGCACGCTTCTGGACGACGAGTGGTGCCGCTTCTTCGCCGAGAATCGCTTCCTAATCGGGATCAGCCTCGACGGTCCGCGTGAAGCGCATGATCTGTATCGCAAGGACAAGGGCGGCGCGCCCACCTTTGACCGCGTCCTGCGCGCTGTTGAACTACTCAAAAAGCATAAGGTGGATTTCAACGTCCTGACCTGCGTCAGCGCCGCCAACGTCCACCAGCCGCTGGAGGTGTACCGTTTCCTGCGCGACGAGATCGGCGCGCAGTTCATCCAGTTCATCCCCATCGTCGAGCGCGATAACGGGACAGGCTTCCAGGAAGGGACGGCGCTCACCCCGCGCTCCATCACGGGAAAACAATACGGCGATTTTCTCATCGCCATTTTCGATGAATGGGTGCGCCGTGATGTGGGCATGGTCTTCGTGCAGATGTTCGACACGGCGCTGGGACGCTGGCTGGGCGCGCCCGGCGGCTTGTGCGTGTTTCAGGAGACCTGCGGGCTGGCGCTGGCGATGGAACACAACGGCGACCTGTATTCCTGCGACCATTTTGTGGAACCGCGTCACCGCCTGGGAAATTTACTCGAAACGCCGCTGGCGGAAATGGCGGGAAGTATGCAGCAGCGAAAATTCGGGCTGGATAAAAAAGCCTCCCTGCCGCGCTATTGCCGCGAATGCCCCGTCCTGTTTGCCTGCAACGGCGGCTGTCCCAAAGATCGCACCGACCTCACGCCCGATGGCGAAGCGGGACTGAACCATCTCTGTGATGGGTTCAAAGCCTTTTTCACCCACATTGACCAGCCCATGCGACAGATGGCGGGCTTGCTCCGCCAGCGCCGTCCCGCGGCTGAAATCATGAAAATTCAAATTTCAAAGGAAAAACCATGAACACCATCTTCATCATCATTGACACCCTGCGCCGCGACCACCTCGGCTGTTATGGCAACGACTGGATTCAAACCCCCAACCTCGACGCGCTGGCGCGCAAAAGCGTCGTCTTCGAGAACGCCTATCTCGGCTCCTACCCGTGTATGCCCGCCCGCCGCGATATGTGGACGGGACGCTTCGAGTTCCCCTGGCGCGGCTGGGGTCCGCTCGAAACCACCGACCCCGACATTGCCAAAATCGTCACCCAAAACGGGCATACCAGCATGGTCATCAGCGACCACTACCACATGTGGGAGCGCGGCTCTGGCAATTACTTCTTCAATTTCTCCGGGGCGGAATTTATTCGCGGGCAGGAAAACGACCTGTGGATTACCGATCCCGACATCCCCGTTGAATTCCCGGCGACCCCGAACGCATGGCGCGTCACGCCCTGCGACCTGGCTCCTTTGCGCGTTACAAACGCAACACCGCCCACTTCCGTGTGGAACAGGATTACTTCGCCCCGCAGGTCTTCCGCAAAGCCTCCGAATGGGTCGAGCGCAACCGCGCCCAAAAAGATTTCTTCCTCATGTTGGAAGTTTTCGACCCGCATGAACCCTTTGACCCGCCCTACCCCTACGACGAAATGTACAACCCCGGTTATACCGGCAACCGTTTCATCTGGCCCACCTATGGTAAATCCGACCTGTACAGCGAAGAGGAACTCAAGGAAATCCGCGCCCTGTATGCAGGCGAAGTCACAATGGTGGATCGCTGGCTCGGACACCTGCTCGACACGGTGGAACACCTCGGCTTGATGGACGACACCATGATTATCGCCGCCACCGACCACGGGCATCTCTTCGGCGAACACGGCATGATTGGCAAGCCCTGGTCAGACCTAGGGGATTCAAATATGTATCAGGAACTTGCGCACGTTCCGTTGCTGATCTACCACCCCAACGGACAAAAGGGCAAGCGTGTATCGCATCTGGTTCAACCGGTGGACTTGTTCGCCACCGTTCTGGACGGATTCAACATTCCGCTTCCTGCCGGGACGCATGGGCTGAGTCTGCTCCCATACATTCTCCACGCAGACGAAGGCGCACCCATCCGCCAGACGGCTGTCTTCGGACGCTACGGCGAAGCCATGAACATCACTGACGGTGAGTGGACGCTCTACGTCTGGCCCCCCACAGAAAAGAACGAACCTCTCAACTGGTACTCTCCCCTACCGCCCCAATTCGGCGACGTGCGTGTCAATGACGACTTCGACGGGGTTCACTACTCCGCCCGCGTCACCCGCGGACCGATGTCCAGCACGCTCTACAACGTCAAGGACGACCCGCAGCAGGAGCATAATCTTTTCGCCGAGCGCCCCGAAATCGTAGAACGACTCAAAACCAGCCTGCGCGAATTCCTGACCTCCATTAACGCCCCGCGCGAACAACTCATCCGCCTGGGGTTGGAAGACGCCGCTCCGCCTTTGTAAAATACGGTTGGATTTATCCAAACCTGCGGGATGGTTATTGAATGATGCGCTTGATCTATCCCAATGAGCAGACAGTCATTACAGTTGTTTATCCAGCCAGTCTTTGATCGCGCCCAGCGACTCGGCGGTGATAGTATGATCCATGTGGAAGTTGCGGTATTCCAAATCTACGCCGTAACGCAGGATGAAGTCGCGGGATTGATGCGACCATTCGAGCGGCATACTCGAATCTTCATAGCCGTGCGTCATCACCACAGGCTTGCCTTTTACGCCCGCTTCATCCACCTGCAGACCCGATTGCATGGGAACATAACCCGACTGCGCGACGACTCCCGCGATGCGATGCGGACGGGTGAGCAGGAAGGACATCGAAATCATACTGCCCTGACTGAAACCCATCAGAAAAAATTTCTGCGGGTCAATCGGATAAGTTGCCAGCAGTTCGGTAATGAAGTTATCGATCCGTGCTAGCGCGGCGGCGAGAATGACAGGGTCGGGCTTGCCAAATTGCGTGACTGTGTACCAGTCATAAGCGCCGGGGGCGAAGTCGACGGGTCCGCGCCCGCTGACCCAGAGCAGATTATCCTGCAAAGAATCCGAGAGTCCAATTAAGTCGCGCTCGTTGCTGCCGTGTCCATGCAGGGCAAAGATGGCGGGATAGCGCGTCTCCTTGTCGGCGGGATTGTAGCCAGCAGGGAAACGAGTGAGATGATAAATCGAAAGGTTCGTGCGTTCTTCAACAGGGATTTGATTCATGGGAAACTCCTAAATTGTTTTATTATTCCGTCCCGAAGGGTTGATTGGCGAAATAAGGTTTTCAAGGAAACCTTCCGGACGTTCGTATAAGGCAAGTTACAAAAATCTACGCCGATATTCGGCTTCGAATTTCCTTGCGGACAACAGGCGCGACCTTCGTTCCGAGTAGTTCAATCGAGCGCATGAGTTCTTTGTGCTGAACTGTGCCAATATCCATCTGGAGCAACAGGCGGTTGTAATGCAGAATGTTTTGCTGATAGAGAATCTTTTCGATAACCTCATCAGGGTTGCCGACGTAATCAGAGCCGCGCAGACCGCGGGAGTCTTCGAACTCATTGCGTGTCAATCCGCGAAAGCCGCGCTCGCGTCCCAGTTTATCCATCATCGCATGCAGGGCTGGGAAGTAATCATCTGCCGCGTTTTGCGAATCATCCCCGATGAAGCCGCGCGAATTGACGCTCAACTGCAATTTGGCAGAATCGTGTCCAGCCTGCTGCCAGGCTTGTTTGTGCAAGTCCGCCAACGGGGCGAAACGTTCGGGCATTCCGCCGATGATGCCCAGCGCCATCGGCAAGCCCAATGCCCCCGCGCGCGCAGCGGATTCGGGCGTGCCTCCCACCCCAATCCAAATCGGAATTTCGCGTTGCAACGGGCGCGGATAGACGCCCAGATTGTTTAGGGCGGGACGATGCCTGCCGCGCCATGAAACGATTTCCGATGCGCGCAGTTTCAACAGCAGGTCCAGTTTTTCAATGAACAGCGAGTCGTAATCCTTCAAGTCATAGCCGAACAGGGGAAAGGACTCGATGAACGCGCCACGCCCCGCCATGATTTCGGCGCGCCCTTCCGAGAGCAGGTCGAGGGTAGCGAAATCCTGAAAGACGCGCACGGGATCATCCGATGACAACACAGTGACAGCCGTGCTGAGGCGGATGGATTTGGTGCGTGTTGCGGCGGCGCCCAGAATCACTGCCGGGGAGGATGAAAGAAAATCGGGCCGGTGATGTTCGCCGATTCCGAAAACATCCAAGCCGACCTGATCTGCTAATTCGATGGTTTCGAGCAGGTTTTTCATGCGCGTGAGCGAGTCGAGTTTCTCACCCGTCACGGGGTTGGTTTCCCATTCGACGAAGGTATATAACCCGATTTCAAAAGGTTGATTTATGGCTGACACAAAAAATAAACTCCTATTTTGATTGACTGATGTTATGTATCGTCCCGAAGGTTTGGGCAAAAAACAAGCCTGAAGGGCAAGAACCTTCGGGACGTTTAACATAAGGTGATTGATTGACTCAGGGATTGAATGGCATGATGCGCCAGTTCTTCCATCAAGATGTATTTTCGACTTCCACTACCTCGAAATCCGCAAATTGCAGCGACCAGAGATGTTCGTACACTCCGCCTTTTGCCAGCAGCGCGGCATGGGAACCCTGCTCGACAATCTGTCCGTTTTGCAGGACGACGATGCGGTCGGCGCGCTGAATGGTGGGCAGGCGGTGGGCGATGACAAACGAGGTGCGGCCGCGCGTCAGGCGTTCCAGCGCCTCCTGCACGAGACGTTCCGATTCAGAATCCAACGAGGAAGTGGCTTCGTCCAAAATGAGGATGCGCGGGTCTTTGAGCAACATGCGCGCGATGGCGACACGTTGGCGCTGTCCCATCGAGAGTCTGACGCCCTTCTCGCCGACCAGCGTTTCGTAGCCTTCGGGAAATGCCTGGATGAAGTCGTGGGCATTGGCGGCGCGGGCGAGCCGCTTCGAGGTCCGCGGAAGAAGCGTCCATTTTTCCGTAGGCGATGTTCTCGCGCACCGTCCCGCCGAAGAGGAAGGTCTCCTGCGGGACGAGTCCCATTTGCTCGCGCAGGGCGCGCAGGTTGTAGCGGCGCACATCCACACTGTCTATTTCGATGACGCCGGTGGTAGCGTCGAAGAAGCGCGGCAGCAAGTTGACCAGGGTGGTCTTGCCCACGCCGCTCGGTCCGACGATGGCAATCATCTCGCCAGGTTGAACTTCAAGACTGATGCCCTTCAAAATGGGTTGGTCAGGCTGGTAGCCGAAAGAAACATTCTCGAAGCGCACCCCGCCTCGCAGGGCGGAGGGAACGACTGCATCAGGGGTTTCGAGCGGCTCGGATTCGGCGTCCAGAATTTCAAAGAGGCGGCGACCCGCGCCGAGGGCTTCACGCACCCGGGCATACAACCCGGCAAATTCGCCGAGCGGACCCGCGACCATCATCATGTAAAAGAGAAACGCCACCAGTTCGCCCGGCGTGAGCGTCCCGGCGATGACCAGCCGCCCGCCGTACCAGAGCAGAAAAGTCAGCGCGCCGAAACCGAGAAAACTAATCAGCGGGATGAAAACCGAACGGACGCGCACCCGCTGCATGGTTGTCTGATACGCCGCTTCCACGTTTTGCTGGAAGCGTCCCTTTTCGAAGGCTTCGCGCGCAAAGGATTTGACGACGCGGATGCCCGACAGCATTTCTTCGAGCGTGACGGTGGTGTCGGCGATGCGATCCTGCGCGGCGGTGGCAAGGCTTTGAAGGCGGCGTCCGAACAGCACGCCGACGAGAATAATGGGCGGAATAATGGCAAAGATGATCAGCGTCAACTGCCAGTTCATCACCAGCATCAGAACCAGTCCGCCCACCAGATTAATGATCTGGCGCAGGAAGTTGATGGGCGTCTCGGTGACAACTTCCTGCACGAGGGTCACATCGTTGCTGACGCGCGAGACGATCTCGCCTGTGCGCCGCTCGGCGAAGAAACGCAGGGGCAGTCCCGTCAGTTGCGCATGAACTTGCGCACGGAAATCGGCGATCACCCTTTGTCCGACCTGCGCCATGAGGTAGGTGTTTCCCACCGAGAGCAGGCTTTGCGCGATAAACAATGCCAGCAGACCCAGCGCGATCAAGTCCAACTGCGGCTGGTTGCCCGCCACGATGACCGTATCTACGAGGATGCGAATCGCCCAGGGTAGCGCCAGCCCGATCAACGTGGACACGATGAGCAGGAATGCGGCAAGCGCAAACCTGCCCCAATAGGGCGCGACCAACGCCATCATGCGGCGCAGGTCGGAGCGAATCTCAGGGGTGATGAATTTGGGTATCTGCATTGGTTTACGCAACCGCCATCCGTTTGAGGGTAATGGCTTTTTCGGGGCAACTGGCGACGCACTCCGCGCAGGCGCGGCAGGCTTCGGCGCGGACTGGGAAGGCTTGTTTCCAGCCGTGCGCCGTGCCCTTGAGCCGTCCCACGAAACTTAACGTGGCGCGCTCTTGCGGCGAAACAATCCCCAATTCGAACACATTGTACGGACAGACCGTCATGCATTCGGCTTTGCCTTCACATTTATTGCGGTCAATGACGGGGATGAAGACGCCAGGGTCTTGTTTGCAGGTGGACGTATCGGGTTGCATATTGAATCCATTCGAAGTTGAAAATTACGGGCGGGTCATTGAACCCAGCCCGCCAACAGGGTCAGCCATTGGTCGGTGACAAAAACCGGCGGCGCGCCATCCGCGTTGTCGAGCGCGGCATGAATGCGCTCCATTCCATCCGCGTAGGCGGCATCGCTCAACAGCGCGAGTTGCGAAGAGCCGCCTTTTTGCGTGAAGGGATTATCCAAAATTTCGCGCCCGATAAATTCCTGATGGACGTGTTCCGCCACGCGCCACTCCGTGCGCGCAAAACCGCTTTCGAGCATCCAGTCGAGCAATTTTCCGCTAGATGGGAATCGCCGCAGATCAGTGGTCAATACGCCGTCGAAATAATCGTAGAGATACCAGCGGTCGCGCCCGATGTGTGGGTCGAGGTTGATGATAGCCAGCGCGCCGCCCGCCCGCAATAACCGCCGCGCTTCGGCGATGAAGGCGCGCTGGTCGGCATAATGATGCAGGGCGTTGACGGATAACACCAGGTCGAAACTTGCGGATGGGAACGGCAGGCGATTCGCGTCCCCGTTCGTTAAGGACAACGCCTCATCCTGACCCCGAGCCTGCTTCAACATCCCAAGCGAAAAATCCAACCCGACGACGCGCCGCGCCAGCGGGTTGAGTTCCATCACCCAGCGACCCGTGCCACAGCCCACTTCCAACACATCGCGCGCCCTGTTCTGCTTCACCAATGCGCGCAATGCCCGCGAGATTCCCGCCAGCGGATTCTGGTCGTAACGCGCGTTATAGTTCGGCGCAATCGCGTTGTAATTGACGATCTGATTCATCCAAACTACTCCGCTTGATGCAGGTTGCCAGGCGCATCCATGAGATGCCCAGACTTGACCGCTTTGGTTTGAAGATAGTCCGCGTTGTGCGGGTTGGGCGGCATGACGAGCGGAATGCGTCCATTCACCTGGATGCCGAGCGCCTGCAACCCCTCGATTTTGCGCGGGTTGTTGGTGATGAGGCGGACGGATTTGACCTGCATCGAGGCAAGCATGTGGGCGGCAATGCTGTAATCGCGTTCGTCGTCGCGGAAGCCCAACGCTTCGTTGGCTTGCACGGTATCCAGCCCCGAGTCCTGCAATTCATACGCGCGGATTTTATTGGTGAGCCCGATGCCGCGCCCCTCCTGCCGCAGATAGAGCAGAATGCCTTCGTCCATCTCGCCGATCATTTTCAGCGCAGACTCCAATTGGTCGCGGCAGTCACAGCGCAGCGAGCCAATGGCATCGCCCGTCAGACATTCGGAGTGCAGGCGCACAGGTACATTTTCATGATTCCACGGCATGCCCTTCACGAAGGCGGCGTGTTCCTTGCCGTCACGCGTGTCCGAAAAGGCGACAACGTGAAAATCGCCAAAGCGTGATGGCAGTTCGGCGAATGCGACGACTTTAAGGCATACATGGTCGGAACCATATCCTTCGCAGTTGTGTTCCGCGACCAGCATTTCCCTGATCTGTTGATGGGGGTGTGTCATAATGTCTTTCCAGTCATGGCAGCAAGGGGTTGACGCTGCTCATTGTGGTTTACCTTTTCGATGAAATGATGGGCATAAAGACACCCGGTTCCTGTTTACAATCCATAGATTTTGAAGCAGTCGTCATGGTTTGTTTTCCATTCCTTTTACAAACTCCAACAGTTCATGGCTTTCCTGAAGCCAGGTCATCGGATTGACGCTGCGCTTGATGTATTGAAGCAAACCATCTCGATCCACCACCACCGAGGCGGTGCGCTGGATGACAAAAGCTACTTTATCCAACCCAAATAATTGATATACTGCGCGGTTAGGATCAGACAATACAGGGAAGGGCGTCTTGAGCGTCTCCGCATACTGGCGGGCGCGTTCGGGCGAATCGCCCAGAATCACCAACACATCCGTGTTTGCTGCTTGAAAATCCGGAACCATGCGCCCCAACTGGGCGACGTGCGACCGGCATTGTATTCAGTTGTATTCGCGCACGAAAAACAAAACGACGTGCGATTTGCCTTTATATTCCGCCAATCCGATTTGCCGTCCGTCATTTGCGGTCAGGCTGAAATCGGGCGCGGGAGAACCTACTGCCAAGTCAGTGCTCACAAGAATCTCCTTTTTCGGTTGGTGATGAGGATGCGGTAGTGTATAGGGAAACCAATTCCGTCAAGAAAATAAATCAGAAGAAATACCCTCGCCGTTCACGAGCGGATGCGCCTGGGAGAAATACTCTCGGCTCATCAAATCACGGACGAGGTCTTCCGGCAAACGACGAAATAGATTATCGGGTCCGAACTGGGTACGGTGGGCGTTGATGGCATTCCACTTGGCTTCGTTGTAGGCGGCTACATCCATCAGCGCGGTAATCAGGTCATCGTTGAAACTGGGACGTAGGAGGATTTGGTCGAGCATGGAAGTGTCCAGTCCGCGCGCTTCCATGCGGTCGCGCAGTTCGGTGAAGAATTTCGTGGGGATGGCGGTGTAAAAGAGGCGACTGGGCTGGAAGGCGGGGACCCGCTTCGAGAAAGCGTCGCGGGTCGAGGCGGCGTGAAAGGCGGCGGTGGTGTAACGGCTGATGGCGATGTGGTCGGGATGTCCGTAGCCGCCGCCCGGCTCAAAGGTCAGGACGATTTCAGGTCGCAGGTCACGAATGATGCGCGTCAGGTGTTCGACAACTTCGCCTTCGGGGGCATTAATGAAAGCGCGCGGATCCTGGTTTTCAGGCGTGCCGTCCATGCCAGAGTCGCGGTAGTCCAACAAAATTACTTCCTGAATTCCGAGGGCGCGGGCGGCGGTGCGCAGTTCTCCCTCGCGCACCCGTCCAAGCGTTTGCGGCGTGGCAAGGCTGGGATCGGAAATTTCGCCGACTTCGCCACGTGTAGCGCAGACAAGGGCGATGGGATGTCCTTCGGCAGCATAACGCGACAGAGTTCCACCTGTCCCAAAGGATTCATCGTCAGGATGCGCAAAGACAGCCAACAGGGGGCGGGAGACGTTTGTCATATTATCCTCCAACCGAAAACAACACGCTGTTTTGCGCGGGGTCTACTACCAGGATACCTTCATTGGTCTGGTTGTAAGGCATTTCGACTTCTTCGATGCGTGCCAAAAGTTGATCCCAGGCGGCGCGGTCAGGTAGGACGAAAGAAATATTTTTCAGTCCCAACGCATCGGGAGGCGGAGGCGGCGCGCCTTCTCCCTGCCAGGTGTTGTAACCGAGGTGATGATGATACCCGCCAGCCGAGACCATGCCCATGCGAAAGCCACTGCGCGCCACACCCATATCGTCAAAGCCGAGCAGTTCGTGGTAGAAGCGACGCGTCTCGTTCAGGTTGGCAACATACATGTGGAAGTGCCCCATATGAACTTCGGGCGGGACGGGTTCATCGAGGCGGTCATCTTTGGTCAGGTGGGCGAGGAGCGCGTCAACGTCGAGTGGTTCGCGCCCATCACTGGGTCTGCCATCGGCGTGACGGGCGTAAAAACTCCCGTCGGCATTCACAACAAAAATCCCATCTTCAGGCGATTCACAATACAGTTCAATGTTGTTGCCTTCCGGGTCATCCAGGTAGGTGGTTTTGGTCATCACATGATCGGTGGGATAGTTGGGCCAGTGCATGGAAAACAGGCGGGAAATGACGCGGGCCAGTTCGCGGCGGTTGGGAAAGAGGATGGCGAAGTGATAGATGCCGGTTACGCCGCGATAGCGTTTGCCATTTTGGATTTGGGTCAGGCGCACAAAATCTGCGCCGCCCGCGCCTAGACCGGCGCTGTTCTCGTCCTTCCAGTGCAAGCGCAAACCTAATACTTGCTGGTAAAAGGCAAGTTGATTCTTGAGGTCGGCGACCTTCAGATGGACGTAGCCTGGCTTGGTCTGTGGGTGGATGCGATGCGGAGATATGGCAACGGGTTGAGGGATAGGTGGGGTGGAGTTCATTTTTCTCCTTCGATTACAGAGCGTTTAGTACTATTACTTACGGAAGAACAAACATGTATCGTCATCTAGACCTTGCTTCTGCTTCCGTTGAATCAACTTTTTACAGCGGCGGTTATATCTGCCGCGTTCACCGCGCGCCCCGTGACAAAATTGTAGGAGTCTATGACGAGTTGAAAGATCACGTTCAACTCCTGCATGTCCAGCGGCGTGTACAACATCACCATGCCGAGATTGCCCATATATGCCGCCATCGGGTGCGGCTCTGCCCAACCCTTTTCGATGGCTTCCTGCGCGCGTTCAGGCGAAAGCGAAACGTGCAAACTGCCATCGGGATGGATGTGCGCGAACTCGCGTCCGCGAGCGATGGATTCAGGGTGAGATAGAGGCAGGTCTTCGTCAAGCCAGATTGCCCGCGCCCCAGGCACGGAGATGACCGTCGGGCGGTTGGTCACATTCGGGAGGGAATATGCCAGCCGAAACAGTTCCGCATTTACTTCTGGCACAGGTTGTATACCAATCTGGGAATGCGGCATATTCTTGTTTGTCGGTGGACGCGTCCGCCTGCGTTGGGGAAGAGGGTTGTGTTCCATGATTTTTGATCCTTTCTAAGCGACTAAGGTTTTTGTAGTATTTCGGATTCCAGTGATTAACAGACGTTATGTACTTGCCGCTTTCAACCTCGCTCTGCATCTCGTCCGCGTTTAGCCCGACTTGCAGGGCGGCAAGAGGCAGGGCATCTCATTTGCTGATATCCTGTCTCTTGCCGTAGAACTTAAAGTTGGCTTTAGAATGCCAAGCTCAAGGCCCAGGGTTGGGGAATGGCAACGAACATCAGCGTGCAGCCCAACATGCAGAAATCTTTCATGAAGAAGGTCATGTCCATTTGGCGCTGCATGGGGTCTTGAATCGTCCAGAAGTTGTGCATGATGGATGCAACCGGGATGATAAACAGCACGATCAGGGCAATACCGACCAGCGGGTAAAGACCCAGCAGCAGGCTCAAGCCGCCCAGGATGATCATTGCGCCGCTGCCGCGCACGGCAAGCCCGGGAAACGGCACGCCTTTGGATTGTGTCCAGGGAATCATGGCTTGCGCCTGGGCAAAATGGGCGTAACCGCCAAAGATCCAGTAAACGCCTGTGATGATCCGTCCAATCAGAAATACGATTTCCATTTTCGTTCTCTCCTTTGAGTCTGTGTTTTTAAAGTTTTACAGTAAGCGCAGTGGTCATGAGATGGGTAAATTATTCCTTATGTCGCTGCCTCCAATTTGCCATGATTATTTTTTGAGTTCGTTCTCGATTTGCTGTAACGCTTGCAGGAAGGCCTCATACGGCTGGGCGCCGACGATGGCGTAACGGTCGTTCAAAACATAAGTCGGCACGCCGGTCACGCCGATCTGAGACGCCCTGGTTCACTTCCGACTGGACGGCGGCGGTGTATGTTCCCGCTCCCACCAGCCTTTGCATCTCTTCCGCGTCCAGCCCGGCTTCTTCGGCGGCGGCGCGCAGGACTTCCCATTTGCCGATGTCCTGTCCCCGGCCGTAGAACTTGTCGAAAACGATGCGGTGGAACTCAAGCCCATTTCCGCGCTGGAGGGCGTATTCCGTGGCTTCGTGCGCCAGCCGCGTGTTCGGGATATGGGTTGGGAAGACCATCTCCAGCCCGGCGGCGTTTGCCATTTGCTTCAAACGCGCGTTGGATTGGGCGGCGCGGGCTTTCACATATTCAGGCAGTTCCATGCCCTCCGGCGGCGTATCGGGGCGCAAATAAAACGGGCGCCACTCGACCTGCGCGTTGTGCTTTTCAATTAGCGTTGCGACCACACCCTGGCCGACATAACACCACGGTCAGACGTAGTCGGAAAAAATTGTGAGTTTGATTTGATCCATTTTTCTTTCCTTTACTTTTTACGATTTGGGGCGCAAAATCACCATCGGAATTTCGCGCTGAGTGCGCTTCTGGTAGCCTTCAAAGGCGGGGGCTTTCTCAACCAGTTGCGCCCACAACCGTTCTTTCTCCTCCGAATCCGCCTGTTTTGTTGTCACCAAACTCATAACGCCGCCAATTTCGATTGTTGCTTGCGGGCTGTTTTTCAGATTGAGCCACCAAGCCGGGGGCATTTCCCCTCCGTTGTTGGAGGCAGTAATAATGTAGTTGGGACTCTCACTGAGGTACATTACCGGCACAGTATGTTTCTTCCCAGTCTTACGTCCAGTGGTGGTAAGCAGAAGCACCGGCATTGCTCCAAGACGACCGCCCACTTTTCCGCCGGTTCGACGGTACAGAAAAACGTAGATCGTCATAACCAATCTCATCAGCCATTTGCCAAACATGCAATTCCTCTATTCTTTCAAGTCAGGCGCTTTGTAGATGCGCGTCAAAAAACGCCAGGGTGCGCTTCCAGGCATCAGCGGCGGCTTCGGCGTTGTAGGCGGGACCCGTTTCATTGAAAAAGGAGTGGCGTACATTCGGATAGATTTTGATGTCGCGGGCCACCTGATGCGCTTCGAGCCGCTCTTCCAACTGGCGGGCAGCGCTGGCGGTGAAATCCTTTTCAGGGTAACTACCGACAATCGGACAGGATCCAGCCAGGGCGTCGAGCGGACGCGGGTTTGTCCATAAAAGACCGAGGCGGCGCGCAGATCTTTATCCACGCAAGCCAGTTGCAGGGCGTAACTTCCGCCCATGCAGAAACCGATCGCGCCCACGCGCTTCGCTTGGACCTCGGGCCGGTTTCGTAAAACATCCAGTGCGGCGCGCAACTCGCCGACCACGCCGTTGCTCAGCGGGCGGACGAGGATGCCGTGGAAGATGCGCGTCATGCAGGCGACGCGGCTGCCGGCGCTGAATAAATCCACTGCCAGCGCGGCGTAGCCTTCATTGGCGAAACGCCGGGCAATATCGCGGATATTTTCGTTCAGCCCAAAGATTTCGTGGATGACAACCACGCCGGGGAAAGGACCTGCGCCTGCGGGCTTCGCCAGGTAGGCGTCCAGGGTTCCGCCTTGCGGGCGGGGAACCGTCAGGGTTTCAGTGAGCGGGTCAATGTTCATTTCAATATGTCCACGATCTCCTGCACAGTGGCGGCTTGCAGACTTTCGGCATACCAGGTTTCCATCTCGATCTTCAGACCAGTGTAGATGTGAGCGAGGCGGGTCTTGCGTTTTTCTTTGCTCAGGCTGGCATCCTGTTGAATGGCTTGTGTCTCTGGATGTTCTTCTTTCCAGCGTTTGATGCGCTCATTGGCGGCTTTGGGGCGCTCGACCCACGTCCCGATCAGTTGAAAGGCTTCATCCAGAACGGCGAAGACGGGGATGGCGGCGATGCCGCCTGCGGCGAACCAGGCTTGCAGCCAGCCAGCGTGAGCGAATGAAGACGCGCGTTTCCATGGCGGGAGCTGCCTCCGTCAGGCGCGCCAGGATCGGCAGATTCATCAGGCAATCGGTGCACCAATCCTCGGTCATCACCAGAACGCGGAGGGGGCGCTGAAGCGCGGCCGCGGCCGCGCGTTCCTCTTCGCTGAGTTGGACGGTCTCAAGGCGGCGCATCATTATGTCTTGATCTACACTCATCTGCGCAACGAAATCAGGCAGGGTAAGACCCTGCTTCCAGCGTGAGGCATTCATGGGCAGCGCAGTTCGAGGAGAAGAGGCAGGTTGGTCTGTCATAAGCAGTCAATCCGCGCTGGCAAGATCAACCGCCGAATTCGACTGCGCGGCGTCCGGCTCGCCTCCTTCAGAGGCGGCGCCGCGGCGCGCGAAGTCGGTCAATTTGCGCCGCGGGGCGAAGAAGATGGCGACCAGTCCCAACAGGGCGGCAATGAAGGCAATGGTGAAGACCAGATTGATGGAATTTGCCATTGCCAGGCGCGCGCTTTCCGCGATCGCCAGTTGCGAGCCGGGAGCGGGATTGAGCAGTTGTTGAATGATGCTCACGTCCTGCCCTGCCGCGCGCAGGTCAGAGGTCAGGCGAAGAGCGAGCGCCGCGCCCATCACGCTTACGCCGAGCGTCCCGCCGATCGTGCGGCTGAACTGAACCGTGGCGGTGGCCGCGCCGAGGTGACGGCGTTCCACACTGGACTGGACGGCAATCAGGAGGGACGGGATCGAAAATCCCATACCGATGCCCATCAGGGCGACGAAGACCATCAACAGGGTTTGGCTGACGGTGACGCTCGCTTGCGACATGAGGAAGGTCCCCAGACTAAGCGACGTCATGCCAATCAATCCCAGCCTCCAATAACCGACTTTCAACATCAGGCGCGCGCCAATGATGCTTGCCGTCACCCAGCCGAGGAGCATGGGGGTGATCGTAACGCCGGCCTGCGTAGCGCTGGTTCCCAATACAGATTGCACAAACAATGGGATAAAGGATGTGCTGCCGAACATCGCCCAGCCTGCCAGCAGGCCGTGTACCACCGCAACCGAGAACAGGCGGTCGCGGAAGAGATTCAGCGGCAGAAGCGGATCCACGGCGCGGCGTTCCACCCATAGCAGAACCGCGAAGAGAACCACCGCCAGACTGATCAGTGCCCAACTGCCCGGCGTTCCCAACTCCATGAGTCCGAAGAGAAGCGCAACCACGCCGGCCGTCAAAAGACCCGCGCCGGCGTAATCCACCACAGGGGTTTCGTGATGTTGAACCTGGTCTCGCCAGGCGAGCGCCACCAGCGTTGCGGCAAGTAAACCGGGGATGACGTTGACGTAAAAAACCCAGCGCCAGGACAGTTGGTCCACCAGGAAACCGCCCAACAGCGGACCGATAATGGACGACACGCCCCACACGCCGGAGAATAATCCCTGCATGCGGGCGCGCTGCTGCAGCGAGAACATCTCGCCGATCATGATGAACGCCAGCGGCTGGATGCCGCCCGCGCCCAATCCCTGAATGGCGCGGAAGATGATGAGCTGGGTCATGTTGTTTGCCAGCCCGCTCAATGCCGAACCAAGCAGAAACAGTCCCATGGCGAAGAGGTACAGGCGGCGGCGCCCGAACAGGTCGGACAACTTGCCGTAGAGCGGGACGGTGGCGGTCGAAGCCAGCATGAACGCCGCGAAGACCCACGAGTAATGTTCCAGCCCGCCCAACTGCCCAATGATGGTAGGCATGGCGGTTGCGATGACGGTCGATTCCATCGAAGCCATGAACAGGCTGAGCATAACACCCAGCGTGACGATGATGATGCGCTTGCGTGACATATTATTCGACTTGCGCTTCCTTTTCCTGGATTTCTCGAATCTGTTTGCGGACCTCGGGCATGATCTCGTTCAAAAAGACCTTGATCTGCGCCTCTTCATCTCCCGCCACAGGCCAGAAGATGAAGGCGTCGTGCCGGTATTCGAGATGGTAGCGGACGAGGGTTTCGACCCACTCGGCAGGCGTTCCCAACACCAAGCCTGGACGATTGAATTGATAACTCTCGCCCGCGCGCAGTTTGATTGCGCCAAACAAATTGTAGCCGCGCCGCACTTCGGACGGATTGCGACCGGCCTGCGCGGCGCCTTCGTCCAGCAGGGTGTTGACTTCGGGCAGTTGCTGGGGCGGCACATAAATCGTGCCAACCAGCCAGCCGTCAGCCATGCGTCCCGTGAGGCGCAACATACGCGGGCCACCGGCCCCAAACCATAACGGAATGGGATGTGCGGGAGCTGGGCCGGGAACGAGTTCGCCCACCTTGTAAAACCCGCCAGAATACGAGAAGCGCCCGCCGGCGTGATCCCACATGCCGCGCACGATTTCGGCGTACTCTTTGAAAGCCTGATAGCGCTGACCGGGCGTTTGTCCGACCGTGCCTCCCAGGTTTGCATCCCTTCAATATAGCCGCCCGCGCCCAGCCCAAGTTCGAGGCGCCCCTTGGTGATTAAGTCCAGCGTAGCGGCCATTTTTGCCATCATCGCCGGCGGGCGCAAGGGAGTGTTCATGACGTTGGTGGCGATATGCACGCGTTCGGTGCGGGCCGCAAGAGCAGTGAGAAGGGTCCACGTGTCCAGGAAGTCCGCGTTGTAGGGGTGATCCTGAATCGTGACCAGTTCCACATCGCTTTCATCCGCCAGGCGGGCGCGCTGCAGGGCGGCCTCAAGGTTGGCGGTGGAGGGGTCAATATTGACGCCAAAAACAGGGGGTTGAGTAAAAGGCATGGTCGAGAAAGAGGCGGGTTAGTGACTGTGACCTTCGTGGCTGTGGGAATGTCCGTGGTGATCTTCGGGCAGGTACTGATGCGGATCCTTCTCGAAGGATTTCTGACAGCCAGCCGAACAGAAATAATAGGTCTCGCCGGCGTGTTCGCTCTTGTATTGCGCAGTTTCGATTTCGACTTCCATCTTGCAAACGGGATCAATGGCAGTAGTCATGGGTTTCTCCTTTTGAAAAACAAGATCGTCCATTTCGGACGCGGGATAACATTCGCCCGTCAGAGGGTCGCAGTAACCGCCGGCGGCGGCGTTGCCGCCGAGTCCAATCAGCGTGACGGGTTTTATGGACGGTTGGTTTACAGCGTGATCAGGATTGGGCGATGCCATGCTAGTAACCAAGCCTTTCCTTCACGAGGATCATGGTCGTTCGATCTGGCAGAACCTCGCGGTGGACGACCAACAGTTTATTGACGCTGCTGTGCATCCCGAGTGTCTGCATCAGGCGCGCATCCTCCAGCGGGAGGGCATATTCGTACACGCGTCGAAAACCATCTTCCAGCGTGCGCACAATTTTTTGAGCGCCAACCACCCAGATGACGCGCGCGGCGGAAGCGGCGTAAGGCGCCAATTGACTGCCTGAGTTGGAGGCAATGATGACGCTTCCGTCCTCCGTCACAGCATGAACGCTGCCGACGATGTACTCGGGAACCGCGCCCATCTTGACCATCTCACGGTTCTGTGTGGCGCGATCCATCTTGGCGAGTCGGGCCCGCACGGAATTGTAGCGATCCGAATTGTCAATCATTTCAGTGACGCCCAATTCTTTCAGTGTGGTGGAAAGGGCAAGAAATACCTCGGCGCCTTCGGGCAGCAATTCGAACAGCGTTTTGCGGGCCTCTTCCCCGTTTGCCGCGAGGATTGTGCGAATGCCATGCGCCTCCAGCGCCAGGGCAGAGCGATTGATTTGTTCATCGCTTGCCAGCCGCGCGAATTCCTCATTTGGAACGAGTTTGACGCCTTCAACTTCGGGGTTCATTGGAACAACTCCCAACGCCCGTATGCAATGTTCATCTTGACTCTCCTCATCCAGCGTGGTAAGATACTTGTGTCGCTTAAGTAACAATTGTCGCTTATTAAACATGTATTGCATAGTTTAGTCAATCACCAAAAGATGATTTTTGTTGGATAAGCGACAAAGGAGAAAAAATGTTGATCAACGCTCCGCCTGAAGAAAAACTCGATCCGCGCGTCAAACGCACCCGCCGTCTGCTGGAAGAGGCATTTTCGGAACTTATCCGCGAGAAGGATTTTCAATCCGTCTCGATTCAAGATATTGCCGTCCGCGCCGGAATCAACCGCGCCACGTTCTACGCGCATTTTCCCGATAAATATGCCCTGCTTGAGCATCAAATCCGCCAGGAGTTTCGGGCGGAAATCGAAAAGCGCACGTTGAACGCCTGCCATTTCAGTGAAGATAATTTACGCGCGCTGATCCTGACCGTGTGTGAATTCATCGGAGAAGCCAACAGCCATTGCAAATCGCCGCGCGGCCAGTTTGGTCAGCTCATGGAGACGCAGATCAAAGAACAGACCAAGGGTCTGTTGATGACATGGCTTGAACAAATCGGGTCGAATCCCTCTCCAGTGATCGCGGCCACTGCCGCCAGTTGGGCGATCTACGGGTTGGCACAGTACTGGAATGAACAGAAAGACCACGACTCTCTGGGCGAGTACATTGAAAAGATAATGCCGCTGGCAGAAGTAAATTTGCAGTTTAGCCGCGCTTGATTTTCGTACAAAAGCAGAAACAAATTGCGCTTTTCCTTTTCAAGATTGGCATCTCTTTGTCAAGGTCCAGGTGGGGGTATCTGAAAAAATTTCAAAGGGTTCTGACTGTGGTATTTTCCTTGCGAAACTATCACAATCGCGAAGATCTGTCCCAGATAATGTAGAGATCGCGGGTGCTCTCGTCATCAGTCAAAAAACCGTGCGCAATCACGTCTCGAATATCTTCAACAAATTACAAGTGGCAGATCGCGCACAGACCATCATTCGTGCAAGGGATGCAAGATTGGGGTAAGAAAATGTTAGTCATGATTTTTCCAACCTAATGCAATGAACTATTAATCAAAATACCACCCCTCAAACGGAGAGGAGCGGTATTGTTCATTGGATCTTGGCCATCAAATTGATGGCGTACCAAAATTCAAGACGATCTGAATCTATAATTTCAAATAACCTTTATATTTTCGCAGATTATCTTATCATTTTCCACCGGGCTGTGTAATTATCCTGATGGATGTTCTGTTCCATTAAAATGTTCGGTCTCTTGTAACTTGAGAGTGGATTCAGGGGCAAGTTTCGCAAGTTCGCCCAATCAGTCAAGAATTTTTCTCGCATAACTTTGGACTCATGGCGAAATTCTCACATAACTTGAGACTCGATATTTTGGGTTTGAAATCCAGATATCTACAAGCGTTGCTCCATAAAGAGCGAAGACTTTATGTGATCTTCGCTCTTTTAGTCCCAAGTTACGAGAGACTGAAACTCACCGCATTGGTAAGGAATCCCAAGTTATGCGAGAATCCGAGTCCAGTCCCAAGATACAAAAGACTCTACACAAGGCAGACAACGATCATATCACTGCCCCGGCCAGCCGATCTGCCCCTGCCCTTCACGCACTGCCCAATAGATGACTCCACCCCAATTCCAGGAACGCTGATATTGAGGATTGCTGATACTGCCGGCACCATCCATGCGTCGCAGGGTCAGGTTGGTATCCCAGTAGGCGTCCGGCGTACCATCATTGTTGATATCCGCCATTCTCACGGCAGGTAGATTTGCCACAGCAGATGGGGGAATCTCTCCACCGCTAGAATGATTCTTCCATTCATAGCCTGTGATGCCGCGATGCCCGGTTCCGCCACCGCAGTTGTAATTACCGTTGCCATTCGGACCGGCAAGGCAGCCTTCGATGGCTTCATACTCCTGATAACGCAACTCCCAGAACAACTTGTAGGGGGCGCGTCCATTGCCAACGAATAAAGGCATGTCCCCGGGGAGTTCATCCAGTCCACTGACACTGCCTGCGAGCGTGGAAGCTCCCACTGCCGGATGGGAAGGCACTTCCCATTGAATTGTTTGGCTTGCGCCATTGGATAACATCAGATCTCCAATCAGAGGCAGAGTCACAAACATGGGGCCCGCCGGTCGCAAGGTCAGGATCAGGCGTAGATTTTGCCAGTCGCCCACCTGTGGATGACTGGGCGATCCGCCGCCATTGGGAATATAGTTCACGCCACCTGATCCGGAGGATTCAGGCATACCGCCATTGCGGACAACGGTAGGCCAGCGAACAAGAGTCGCAGGATAGGGGCGCACATCCAGATAGATCTCGGGAAACGTGACACGCGCACTTACGTTCCAGCCGTTGTTGGCACAGGTAATACCGCCAGCAGTCACAGAGAACGATGTACAGGGATGTTGAGGCGGTGTGGTATTGGGCAGTTCACAAGGCATGACTGCTGTTTGCTCGATGATATGCAGGACCTGCCCGGTGCAGTTATCCACCCGGATGGGAAAGACCTTGCAGGAACTACTTTCCGCGTAATATTCAACTACTTGGAATGCCAGATGATTGCCGGGTGTACAAGCGCCACCGCCATTGTTGTTATTGTTATTTCCACCGCCTTCCTCTCCGCCGCCTTCATTTCCTCCACCTGTTGTGCAAATGATGCTTCCATCCGGTTGAAAGGAACAGGATGGGGCAGACTGTGCCAGGACGGATAAAGGTTGAACGGAGATCAAGACGATCAGCAGAAGAAATAGACTGGCGCGTTTCATGGCGCGGCTCCCGATAACACGGAGAGGATGTACTGCTTCTCGTTTTCATCCGTGAAAGACTGCCAGTTTTCCGGCAGCGGTTGCATGTCAAGATGATAAGTGTTGCTCAGCCACTTGGCATCCCAGGGTTGAGAGTCATATAAGGTCGCAACGGTCAGGCGGTCGCTGGCATTTTCTTTTGCATTGGTGATCTCCAACTTCGGTTCCGTCTGCGTGCCCAACCAAACCCACTGTCCATCCCCCAGATACCCGAAGAGTAGGAAGGAACGCATGGGTGTGGCAGTGGATATGTACTTGTGATCACTCAACGCATAGAGGATATGCGTATTCTCGGCATCCTCCACTACCAGACAGATCACCGGATACTCACCGCCCCAGATCTCGACGCGATTGCCTTTGACCGTGGATGTCTCGAAGCAACCACGCAGGGCATAAGTCACCGCCGCGTCACCATTTGTTTTCAGTCGCCATTCCTTGAAATTGGGATTGGGTGGGATGAAACTAACCGGCACATCCACAAGATCATTCGCATCCCTGGGAAGGGTGACGGTTTTCATCTGGCGCATGGGCATTTCGCTAAACCCAAGTAGTTCCGTGGCTTCGGCACGACTGTATCCTTCGCGGATTGCCAGTGCCCATGCAATGGTCTTCTCCAAGCCTTGATACACACAAGCTGGCTGGATCACCTGGTAATTCTCGCTGATCATGGTCGGCGTGAAGAACCACTCCGACGAATCCGTTGGACAGCCAAACGAATCCACACCTCCCGATGGGCTGGTCACAATGGTTTCCGTTGCCACCGGCTCCACCGTCTGTGTCGGGAGGGTGACTGCTTCCGGAGTGGCTTGTACACGGCTCATTAATAGATACCGATTCAATCCTGCCATCCCTCCAGCCACGAGTAGCAACAGTAGGATCAATCCGGTGACAACGGTGTAAATGCGGGGTTGCCGTTTTCCGGCAAGGTCTTTATAGGTCAATCCATCCAGGATCGTTTTCCAAAGGGATTTCATTCTTCTCCAAAAAATTATTGATCTTCGCGGGTCACGCCATGCGCCAAGTATCCAATGGCGCGCACGGTCACCCAGCGGGCGGGGAACAAGTACCCCGCAGATTGAACTTGAGCAGTGACATAACAGGCAGGGCGCCCTTGATGTCGTCCACAGGAGACCGAGGTAAGGTGCGCGGACCCCGGTCGCTGTGAATTAAAGTAGGTTGCTGCAATTCCGTTGCCAGCAGAGGTGGCGGTGATGGTTCCATCGGGCAAGACTGTGATCTCCTGTGCGCCGGCATGGGCGGCAAGGTCGGCGGCTGCCACGGTCTCCATCACGCGCGCATTGGTCACCATGTAATCGAGGATGCCCAACAGAAAGAGCGACATGATGGGCATCAGGATGGCGAACAAGGCAACGGATTGTCCGCGTTCTTTGAATTTGATCTTCATCGCCACTTTGCCTTCCAGGTCTCCGAGCGTGAGATGAACCACTCGCTGTTCCACCCGCTTTGACTCAAACCAAGCAAACCATCGAATAAGGTCGGCGCTTGAAACGAAATCAAACACTGACCCGGCTCGCCCGGTCCACTGGGCGGCGAGACCTGCACCCGATATTGCACGCCTGCTGTGGCAGACCAATCTGCATTCAGGGTCTGCCATGCGACGTTAACCGCATTGCGCCGGGCGCGGGCAGGATCGGGCGACTGTGAAAGGAATTGCGAACAGGCATAGGCAGCGGCGGTTGCCGCCGTGCGGGCCCGATGCGTCGGAATCCATGCCAACAAACCGAACGCCATGATGACTGCCAGCATTGCGAATAAGGCGGTCTCTGCCAGGGCTTGTCCGCGTTCGCCTTTTCGGTACAAGGCTTTCATTCAAAGCCTCCGGCGGGGGGTGGACCAGGATAGAAGCGCCAAAGGCGAAAGTTGGTCTCGGCGCGTTGCGCTTCAATCAGCTGGATGCCAAAGATCCAATTGCGCGAGTCCTCCACGCTGATCAGTGAACGTACCTGACGTGGACCGGTCTGACCAGCATTGATCCGGTCCGCGAGATCGGGCCATAAGACATTGTCACGGGCATGTTCGGTCGCCGGTGTGTTGTATGAACCGGAAGCGACACCCGTGATGAACACGCCCCAGTCCGTGGCGGCCGGATCGGAAGGCATAGAACGCGGCGAAGGTCATGCCGAACAACAACAGGATCAGGACCGGCATGATCAGCGCGAACTCTGCCATCGTCTGCCCCTTTTCCTTCCAGCGGAACATCTCTATCCGCCTCGCGCCATGCGCAGGGCTTCGATGCCGGCTTCGAAGGCGGCGATCAGTTCGTTGCGATAACGGGCGATCACGGCAATCGCGACCACACCGATGGCGCCCAGGATCAGGGCGTATTCGGCAAAGTCCTGACCATCCTCTTCGCGGATGAAACGTTTGAACAAAGTGAACATGGAATCTCCTTTTTGAAATGAAAATCGGCTGGCAGTTCAACTGCCAGCCGACATCATAGTGATTCAGGTTGTGGGGAGGTTGGTCCGTGTCGCTTGTTGTTTGTTTTATATGCCAGTGAAAAATCCCAATGTCATTATTTTGACTTCAGCAACCTTGCCGAGTTCCCCATAATGCCAATATCAGGCAGGGATTGCGCTGCGGCAGCGAGAACAGGCGGGAGGATACCCAGCGCGGCGAGAGATAATCCCACAAGGTTATAGATGGTTGTGAACGCCAGATTCGTCTTGACGATCCGCATGGTGCGGTGGGCGATCTTTAATACATCTGGCACCAAATTCCAGTCTTCGCGCATGAGGGCGATATGCGCCGCTTCGATGGCAACATCCGTGCCCGCCGCGCCCATTGCCATGCCGACATTTGCCTGGGCAAGCGCGGGCGCATCGTTCACACCGTCGCCGATCATTACGACAACGTGTCCCTTTGCCTGATATTCCTTGACCACATCGATCTTGTGTTCTGGTAACAGATTTGCACGGTAGGAGACACCCAATTTTTCTGCCAGCGCGGAAGCTGTTCTTTCGTTATCTCCCGTGAGTAGTTCAATATGCCGAATCCCGAGCGAACGAACTTCAGCCAGTGCATTAGGAACTTCGGAACGTAAAGTGTCCGCTGCCGCGAACACGCCCACCAACTCCTGATCACGTTCCATGAACAAGAGGGTCTTGCCTTGTGCTTCCAGGTCTTTGGCAATGGGCAATGATGCAGCAGAAGGGATCATGCGTCGATTGCCAATCCGAATAGCCTGGGCATTGATGATTGCCTGAACTCCATGTCCAGGGATGGCTTCAAATTTTTCAGGTTCGACCAAAACGGCTTTTTCCTCACGAGCCATCATACGCACGGCTTCCGCCAGTGGATGTTCGGAGTAGCGTTCGGCAGAGGCAGCAAGACCCAGTAAATCGGAACGTGCTAACCCATTTAACGAAACTACATCCGTAATCTGCGGCTGTCCGAGGGTGAGCGTGCCAGTCTTATCCACCAACAGAACATCGGCGCGCGCCAGTAGTTCGAGATACTTGCCGCCTTTGATGAGCAATCCGCGTTTTGCGCTTGCGCCCACCGAGGCAAGCATGGCAACCGGAGTTGCCAGCGCGAAGGAACAGGAGCAGGCGACCAACAGGACAGCGGCAGTGGATAATGGATTACGGGTAAATAAGAAGGTCAACCCCGCAATGACAGCGACCACGGGCAGATACCAGGCGCTGAATTTATCGGCGATCTGTTGAACGTCAGCGCGATGCGCCTCAGCCTCTTCCACCATTTTGACCACGCGTCCGAAGGTGGTGTCCGTTCCAATTCGGTCCGCGCGGATGCGCAGACTACCCAGTTTGGCAATCGTTGCCGCATACACATGGGTTCCGTTTGCGGCTTCAACAGGCATGGATTCGCCTGTAATGGCAGATTGATCAATCGTGGCTTGACCGCTGATGACTTCGCCGTCCACAGCGATCTTTTCGCCTGGACGGACGATGATCGTTTCACCGACTTTCACCTCGGTGACTGGGACTTCGACTTCCGCTCCATCGCGTTCCACACGAGCAGTTAATGGGGCGAGTGAGGTTAGTTCCTTTACCGCGCGGCGGGCAGATTCTGTGGTGAAGTTCTCGACATAATCACCGACTCGCATGAAGACAACGACAAGCGCCGCCGTGACCCATTGTCCAACCGCGAGTGCGGCAATGACACCGATGGTCATCAGGGTGTGCGAAATGATCTGACGTTTCAATGTGGCGCGGATGACGTTCAGAAAGACACGGTAACCGCCTGCGATGACCAACACGACACCCAACGGAAAGGGGACCAGGTCGTTGAGAAAATCGAACAAGCCCAAGCCTTCGCCGAAGATCACTACACTGAGGATAATGGCGAACACACTGACCAGCAGGATCGTCAGTCGGCGGTTGAAATCGCCCATTGAAACAGGATCAGCTTTGGGTGAGTCCGAGGCGGGGACATCATAGCCAGCGCCCTGAACCGCTGTGCGAATGGCAGGCAAATCCACTTTGGATGGATCGAGTCGCACAATCGCTTTTTCGGTGCCAAGAAACACATTGACGGATTGTACGCCAGGCAGTTTTTCGATGGCGTGTTGGACGTGTTGGGCGCATTCGGCACAGTCCATGCCTGAGATGGGAATTTCGAGGGTTTGTGGATTAGCCATTTAATCTCCTCTATCGTTATCATCAATTATCATTTCAACATTTGCAACCAACTGCCAATTACAGTGACAGACCTGCTTTCTGAAATTTGAGTTCAATCCTTTGGGCCATATCATTCATGGTTGCCTCCACTTGGGGGAACGCAAACCAAACGATGCCGATTCCGAATATCACGCCAGTGATCAATCGCATCCAGAGGTTGAAAGAACCAGCCGCATCGCCCGCATAGAATGTCGCTGGGAAAATGTGATTTGTCAGTGTGGCAAGCCAGGCATTGTTGTCGCGGAAACTGTTGCCAAAGTCAATAATGTCACTGATGAGATGTGTGCCGCCATCAACTGCCATCGGTAATGCCGAGAGCATCAAGGCTCGAAAGGAAAGTGCAAATAGCTTTTTGCGGACAAAGCCATACGCCAGCGCGGAGATCCATAAACTCCCGTACCACCACGTAGTCCGTTCGCACCAAGCCACTTTCCAGCCCATCTGCTGGTTACCCAAAAACTGGCGCAGGACAAGTGGATTGTTGGTCGGCTGCCAGGCCGTTTGAATTTCAGACAGTGAATAGGTCATCTTTGACCCGAATAGAAAGTAAGATCGCTCCGGAAGTTGATGACATTCAAGCGCATAAATCAGGTAAATTACCTTTGCTGCACCTGTCCAGCCAAATTTCATAAATACTGGCGCGAGCCAGGGCAGACCTATAAAAAAACCCCAAGCTACCGCAAAAGCCAATAACCAGTTGCGGCTCAACCAATGAACTATGCGATTGGCGATCACTGCGCCAGATTTCTTACGTTTCACGACCTCTAAAGTACTTGTCTCCATTGCTCTAACTCCTCAAGCGCGTAACATCCGCAACCCACTTCCAATGACGATAAATTCGCTGATCTCGTGTCCTAGCACTGCAATCGGCAGTGAAAAGGCGCCTGCAACCGCGCCGATGACCAGCGCGCCGATCACGATGGCGGATAGCGCCAGGTTCTGGTTCACCACCGATTGGTTGCGCTTTGCCGAGCTTGAGCGCATACGCCAATTTTTCGAGATCGTCCGCCATGAGCGCGACGTCTGCGGTTTCGAGCGCCACATCCGTTCCGGTCGCGCGCCCATCGCCACACCCACGGTTGCCTCCGCCAGCGCGGGCGCGTCGTTTACACCATCGCCAACCATCGCCACGTGCCCGTAGCGCTGCGCGAGTTCGCGGACCTTTGTCACTTTATCTTCCGGTTTCAAGTCCGCGTAGATTTCATCAATGCCGAGTTCACGGGCAATGGCTTGCGCAGTACGTTCGTTGTCACCCGTGAGCATCACCACTTTTTCCACACCTGCCGCGTGGATAGCGTCAATCGCCTTTGCTGCGTTGAGGCGGATGTTATCGCGTATGGCGATCATACCCCAGGGAGCCTCTTCATCCCCAAGCACCACCACCGTTTTTCCCTCGCCCTGTAGCTGGTTGATGTCTCCCCACACCCCATCCAGTGAAACGCCCAACTTTGAGTGGAACATGTCTGGGCTGCCGACATAGATCGTGCGTCCGTCAAGCCTGGCCGAAGCTCCAGCACCGGTCAGGGAGCGGAACTCGGCCAATTCAGACGGCTGAATACCCTGCGCCTCCGCATGCCGGACGATAAGCTTGCGCCAGCGGGTGTCCACTGCGACGCTCGATGCCCGCTGCCAACGCCAGCAGTTGCTGCTGCGAAGCGGCTAAGCGATCCGGGTCTTGACGCAGCAGGAGCACATCGGTCACTTCCGGCTCGCCACGCGTCAGCGTGCCGGTCTTGTCCATTGCGACCACCTTGACTTTCGCCAGTTCCTCGACATACACGCCGCCTTTGATGAGCACTCCCTGCCGCGCGCCAGTACCCAAGGAAGCCACCAAAGTGATGGGGATGGAAATGACGAGCGCGCATGGAGCGGCTGCCACTATGAATACAGTTGCGCGCGTAATCCAAGTGACCCAATCCGCGCTGAAAAATAGCGGCGGCACAATCGCAATTAGAATTCCAATCGCAAGCACAGCGGGGCTGTAGCGCGCGCCGAATCTTTCAATGAACCTTTGGCTCTTGCCCTTCTTTTCCTGGGCTTCCTCAACCATATGGATGATGCGGCTGATCGTGTTATCGGCAAAGGTCTTGGTGGCGCGTACTTCCAGCGCACCCTCGCCGTTGATGCTACCGGCGAACACAGGATCGCCGGGCTGTTTTTCCACAGGCACGCTTTCACCGGTGACTGGCGCCTGATTAACACTGGAAGCACCAACAAGAATCTCGCCATCCGTTGCCATCGCCTCTCCTGGCTTGACGATGAACACATCACCAACTTCCAGTTCTTGCACAGGGATTTCGCGCTCGACTCCACCGCGGCGCACAAGCGCAACTTTTGGTGCGAGATCCATCAACGCCTTGATGGCAGCGCGCGTTTTCTCTTCGGTATAACCTTCGGCAGCTTCGCTGATCGAATAGAGGAATACCAGCATCGCGCCTTCGCCTGCCAGACCCATGATCGTAGCAACGACAGCCGCTGTGCTCATTAGCAACTCAATGCCAATTTCACGCTCGAAGATCAGTTCTTCAATCGCTTCACGTCCGAAATAGTATCCGCCAATCAGAATCGCCGCGATGTAGACGACGGTTGAGAAAATTGCGGGTACACCTGCCAGCCCAAGTAACCAGCCAATTAACAGAAACACACCTGACGCAACTGATGTTAATACCTTGGGGTTACGCCAGGGCTTTGGTTGTTCTGCCATCTCCATCCCCTTCTGCGGAGGGAAGCCGAGTGATTCCAGTTTTTCTTTCACCGCTTCGGGCTTGGTGGAGGCAGGATCATATGTGATCGCTACCTTGGCGGACTTAGGATAGATTTTCAGTTCGGCAATGCCGGGAAAGCCTTGCAGGCCGCGCTCAATGGCGGCGGCGTCATGTTCGCAATCAAGGTTGGCGACACGAAGTTCGAGTTGTTTGGTGTTCATTGGTTTACTCCTATGCAGGTAAATGTGTAAATCTAACGGAGCAACAAGTGCTCTACTTAACGTAACGAAATTACCTCGCGGTACTTGCCGCCTGGCGTTTGCTCCGGCGGTTCATCGGCGTGCTCGAGTGTAACGTGATTGAGCTTATGGTTGGCGAGCAGGCATGTGATCTCGGTATGCACCGCATCCCACACGCGATTCGGCTCGGAGTCATGTGCCAGGCGCAGGCGCACGCGCAGGCTCAACGGCGCGGTCTGCAAGACCTGGAACTGCTCGATGCCCGGGATGTGATAAATCGAGGTGCCGAACAGCGACGGCGGAACCGTAATCCGTTCACCATGATCCGTAGGAAAGACAAGCATATCAGCGGCGCGACCTTGCACGCGGATCGCAGGCGCCGGGTTCCCGCACGGGCAAGGATCGGGGCGCTCCAGGACGCTGTCGCCGAGGTCGTAGCGCAGGATCGGTTGCACCCGGTTGGCGAGGTTGCTGACGAGAACCGTGTACGATTGTATACCGGGCGGCACAGGCTGGTAGTCAGCATCAACCGGCTCGAGCACCACCCAGTCGCTATTGACGTGCAGCCATCCGTGTTCGCAGCTATAACTCATGAAAGGGCACTCAGAGGAAGCATACATATTACCAACTTTGGCGTTGAACACACTGGCAATGCGGTCATATTCGTTCAGAGCCAGTCCTTCAGCTGTCACGATAATCAGTACCGGCTTGATGTGCAGACGGCCGGATTCTTGTTCGTTGGCAAGCAATTTCATTACAGTCCCATAACTTACGAGAATGAGGGGCTGAAATGTGTTGAGTTCAGCCACAAGATCAGATAGGGGAGCGCGTACCGACAGGGGACATAACATTCTGCCGAGCCGCGCACCGAAGTAACTAATGCCGACGCCGGTGGCGGTTGGAGTGCCCATTGCAAGAACTAATCCGATGCGTCCGCCGGCGGTGATGATCCGGAGGATGTTGCGGACACCGAGCCAGGCGTGCAACATGTTTAAGAAGAGTGGCCCGACCACGGAAAGGGATCGCCTGTCTGCAAGAAAGATACCGTGAGTCCCGGTAGTTCCAGACGTTGTTACTACAAGGTACTTGCCCAAAAATTGCTTTCCGAACAGATTGGGGTTTTCAACGAAGTGACGAGCCTTCTCAAGCGTCACCTCATGGTCGGTGACCCAGTCGTCAAAACGCGCCATCAGCTTCTTCTTGTCGGTGATCGGCAGCAAGGTTGGATCCTCGACCCGCTCAGGCAAGCCTTTGTAAAGCTCGCGATAGTAGGGTGAGTTGGCACGTGCATAGGCCACCATCTCGGCAAGGCGTTTGCGCTGCCGCTGCTTTATCGTAGCCGGCCCTTGCTGTCTGGCTTTGCGCACGTCGAGCAACAACTGTAGAGTATTCTCGCTCAAAGTCATGTCTCCTGACTTGTTTCCAATTTGAGTTTTAACTTTCGACATCATTGGCCGTTGAACATGGCCGCCTTTCAACGTATCACTCGCGGCAAGAAGCGCCCCGTCCTCTTCATATACTCGCGATACGCGTCGCCGAATTTTTCGATCATCGCGCGCTCTTCACGCTGGATGCGGAGGAGAACGATCACACATATGCTTTCACAAAGTTCGCCGTGAAAAAGTACCATGATCCATGTATGGCTTGCAGTTGAAAGCCCACCGACTCTGCCAACCGCTGCACCGTCGTTCGCGATTGATAGTGCGGGTCGGGGAAGATTTCCGTGATCGAAAGCAGACCACCGGGTTTTAGCGCCGCTTGGCATTGATGCAGCGCTGCTGCCCGGTCTGGGATTTCGCCCAACACGGTGCAGAAATAAATCACGTCAAAATAATCTGGCGGAAAATGCGATTGCGTTGCATCGCCCAGGATTGGCGTCAGGTTCGACACGCCAGCCTGTGCTGCACGCGCTTTGAGCCGTTCAATCATTCCAGGCTGGATGTCCAAGCCGATAACTTCGCCGCCGGGCAGCACTCGCCGGGCGGCAGGGATGAGCAGCCGGCCCGGGCCAGGGCCCACTTCCAATACGCGCTGTCCCGGTCGCAGCCCAATGCGATCCAGGGTTGTCTGTGTGCTTATCAGCCAGTTCATTAATGGGCTTTCCAATGCCCCGGCAAAGAAAGTCGGACAGGGCATGGAGTGGCGACGGCTTACCCACCGCCACCACAGGTTCGCCAACACTAAAACCACTAGAAGTAGACTGATGACAATGTAGAATGTCATTGGGCTGATCTCCGTGGCAAGAAACGTCCTGTCCGTTTCATGTAGCAGTCATGAACGAATGAGCGGGCTTTCTGGATTTGTACAGCGACATAGTGCCGAAAATCGTTGCATATCGAGCCGTCTCCGTGACATCCTGAAAATCAGCTTTGTTAAAAAACACCGGCAGCAGCCCATTCACGTTGTCAGAAGTTGTACTGAAACCGTCCAAAAATTGCACCAGAAAGAAAGCCAGCCGCATTTTCACACTATTTGCCTTTCCCCAGTCTGCTACATGTAATTCACCGCCAGGTCGCAGGACTCGATATACTTCTTTTAAAGTGCGCTCCTTATCCTCACGCGTCAGGTGATGGAAGAGCAAACCAGAAAACACACGATCAAACGAGTTGTCGGGATATGGCAGATCAAATGCCATACCTTCGTCGAGAGTAATGTTTAGACCAGATCTGGAAATCTTCTCTTTCGCGATTCCAAGGGCCTTGGGATCACCATCCAAGCCAGTCACTTCCGTATTGGGGAAAGATTGCTTGATGATGAGCGTAAGTGTTGCTGTTCCGCAACCCAAATCCAGAACGCGATGATTTTTAGCAAGCCGAGCCTGACGAACAAGAGCTTGCTTGAACTCAGTTTCATGCATTAACTTGTCCATCACAGTGTCATAGAGACCAGTCAGCCATTCATATCGCAGGGCAGGAATATAGTTGGTGCGATCATCGTTCATGTTCTATTCTCCTTATCAGATAAAATCGTAAAATTGTTTTGATAACCAACAAACAATCGGCGGGACTTGGCCCACTTTCATTCTCGACCCCGTCATGTGAAAGATTCTTCACCCACAAGAGCATCATCGCGGCTTTGTTTGGAAATTGTCAGCATCAAGAGAGAGACGCCGAGCACGATAAAACCATCTGCCAGGTTGAAAGTCGGCCAGCGAGCCGCGCTCCAGCCCATATCCAGAAAGTCTGTGACGCGGCCATCGGGTAGGCGATCTACAAAGTTGGCTACTGCGCCACCGAGAATCATCCCAATGGGAAAGGCTGCAACAGGCGGAATCTCACCCGCACGCAGCGCGCGCACCATCCAAACTGCCAGGACGATAATGATGAGTCCCGTGAGTATCAGTGGTCCAATCCCGCCATTCGCGAACAATCCAAATGCCACACCTGTGTTGTAGCCCAACGTCAAACGAAAGAATTGTCCGATGAGAGGGATGGGGGTATAAAGCGACAGAGTCCTTTCGGCCCAGGTTTTGGTCAGCCCATCAACTGCAAGAGCAATAAGTAGTGCAATGAGAAAACGAAGTTGCAGTTTCATATCTACTTGCGACTTTCTGTCCGCGGGATGTTGTAACGAGTACATTCATAGACCCCGCGCGCGACATCCGCCAGAAGCGATTCAGCCAGAGCCAACAGTTCACCCACTCGATCATCGCTCAAATGATAGGTGACATAGCGGCCCTCCTGCTCAGCGACCACAAGGCCGCAGTCGCGCAAACAGCCCAGATGGTTCGAGACATTAGGCTGCGAGAGGCCGGTCGCCTCGACGATTTCGCTCACCGTGAGTGGGCCATTGCGTAGCGCATCGAGAATTCCCAGACGAGACGGATCGCCGAAGCCGCGGAATAGTTTGGCTTGGAGGTCGGTTTTGGAAGGTGCAGAGATCATAATCATAGTTCCTCATATCATTATATCAGTACTTAATGATATTTTACCCCGAGAGGAGAAACTGTCAAGGATTTATACGGCTTTTTCACTTGTTCTACACAACTTCTATATATCTGGGGATTATCCTGTGCGTAACTTCACAAACAGGAGATGCCCCATGAAATTCGTAAAAATCCTTCTCGGACTGGTCGCGGCTGGAACCGTACTGGTGGGCGGGTTCATGGCAGGAACTTTCATCACACAGATGCGCGCCATCAGCGCCCCAGTGCAACAATTTGCCCAACCGACATTCGTTCCACAACAGATTCAACCGACGATAGTTCCGCAACAACAAATTCAACCCACAGTAATTCCGCAACAATTCCAAGCAACATCCATTCCACAAACGACACCGCCCGCCATTCCTCCGCAGGGACAGTGGAGACCAGGCTGGTGGATGATGAGTCCAGAGGGAGAATGGGAGCATGGTTGGATGACGAATCCGAACTACTCACAACAGGGACAACAAGGCTGGGGCATGATGCACGATTGGAACGACAATAACTGGAGTGGTATGCATGGCGGCATGATGAACGGAAATGGCAGTGGCTGGCAGGCTAACCCTAACTGGAACCTTACGCCGACTGTGCGAAACAGTTCACCGACTTCTCCCACTCCCTCAATATCCATTTCATTCAGAGATAACGTTCAGCCCATCTTTGTAGCGCGATGTGTCGCCTGTCACGGCGGGACGAACGGCTTGTATCTCGATACATATGAGAACGCACTGAAAGGCGGCGCCAGTGGCGCAGTCATTATCCCTGGCGATGTATACAACAGCCGCCTTGCTTACTACGTGTACAGTGGCTACATGCCTTTCCGCAGCGCGCCCCTCACTCCAGCAGAAATCCAAACCATTTTGGATTGGATCGCAGCGGGCGCTCAAAACAACTAACCATTTCAAAAATAAACAACAATAAGGAGATGATACAATGAAAAACATTACACTCTGGATCGTGATCGGCGTAGTCGCCCTGTTTGCTCTTGGCTTGGTTGGCGGCATGTTCATGCCCTTTGGATGGAACAATTCCGCCTATGGTTATGGCTGTGACGGCTGGAACGGCTACGGAAACATGATGGGTTATCGCGGGTACATGCCGATGATGATGGGCGGTTGGGGAATGCCTTTTGGATTTCTCGGCATGGCGTTCATGTGGCTCGTTCCACTTGGCGTGCTTGCGCTCATCGTCGGAGGCATTTTCTGGCTGGTACGCACACTAACGCAAAAGCAGTCTTCCCCTTCCTAGGCATGCTCGAATAGCAGGAGATTGGTTTTGGCAGACAAAATCTTGGTCGTTGAAGACGAAGCGCAAATCACCCGCACCTTGCGGTTGTATCTCGAACAGGCTGGCTACCAGGTTGTCATCATCTCTGATGGCGCACAGGCAATGCCAGCCTTTCGGCATGAAAAGCCCGATCTTGTCATCCTGGATTTGCACCTTCCGCACGTGGATGGCTGGGAGGTCTGCCGCCAGATCCGCCGCGAAACGGATACACCTATCATCATGCTTACTGCCCGCAGTGAGGAGAGCGATAAACTCATTGGTTTGGAACTCGGAGCGGATGATTACGTTACCAAGCCGTTTAGTCCACGTGAGGTAACGGCGCGTGTACGCGTTGTCTTTGCGGCGAAGTCGTGGACAGGTGCAGCCGCCGCCCATCCTGCGCGCCGATACACTCGTTCTGGACCTCGAAGCGCATACCGCGACCAAGGATGACCAGCTCCTTGATCTGACTCCAACCGAATTCGAGATTCTTGCCGCGTTCATGCGTCATCCAGGGCAGGCATTCACCCGATTACAGTTGGTCGAAGCCGCACAGGGCGTGGCTTATGAAGGGTATGAGCGTGTGATGGATCAGCACATCAAAAACTTGCGCGCCAAACTGGGTGACGACGCCCGCGCGCCGCGCTTCATTGAAACAGTGTTCGGTGTGGGTTATCGGTTTTCTGCGGAGTTTCGCCATGATGCGTAGTTTGTGGCTCAAGCTAATGGGTGCATTTTTATTGGTGGTTGTGGTCGGCGGCGGCATTGACACCTACCTGGTCAGCCGTTCGACGCAGACACAATTCAGCCAATACATCGATCAAAATGGACGGGTGTTTGCACAACAACTTGCTCCCATCCTTGCCCAGTATTACAGTCGTCAGGGGAATTGGCAGGGTGTGGAGAACTTGCTCAATAATCCCTGGGGAACATCCATGATGAATGATGGCATGGGGATGATGGGAGAGGACAACTGGGGCATGTGGCAGGAAGGAAATGGAATGGAAATGGGCGGCGATATGATGGGTTCTACCTCCAATCCCTGGAACATGATGGGAGTGCGTCTCCTGCTTGCCGACGCGCAGGGGACGATTATCGCCGATAGCGCCGCGCAGGATGTTGGAAAGAGTCTTTCATCAGCGGATTTAGTAGCAGGTGTGCCTGTCATTGCAGGAAATCAGCAGGTGGGAACGCTTCTGCCTGTTTATGCGAGTCCAAATGCAACCAGCCCCGCTGGGGAATTTGTCACATCGGTCAATCGTTCAACCTGGCTGGCAGGAATCGTTGCCGCCGTTGTAGCGCTGTTGCTTGGTTCGTTGCTGTTCTTTCAAATTGTTGCGCCTATACAACGGCTGACTTCCGCCGCCCAGAAAATCGCAGCAGGACATTTGCGTCAACGCATTCCAACACACTCGCAGGATGAAATCGGTACGTTGGCAACTGCATTCAATCAAATGGCGGACTCGCTTGCACAACATGAAGAATTGCGCCGCAATCTGATCGCGGATGTCGCCCATGAACTGCGCACTCCGCTTACGGTGATTCAGGGGAATCTGGAAGCCATGTTGGATGGAGTCCTGCCCGCCAGTCCACAAGAAATTGCTACACTGCGGGATGAAGCAGCATTATTGACTCGTCTCGTTTCGGATTTAAGATTGCTTTCGCTGGCGGAAGCGGGTCAATTGAAGCTGGAACGCGTGAAGATCGATCCCGCTGAACTCATTATGCGGGCAGTCGAGCCGTTCCGTTTGCAGGCACAATCCAGCCAGATTGAACTCGCATTGGAACTTGCGCCCAACTTGCCATCTATTAGTGTGGACGCGGATCGTATCGCCCAGGTAATTCGCAATCTGCTCAGTAATGCTTTGCGTCACACACCTGCAGGGGGACGGGTTACAGTGACATGCAGAAACGATAAAACCCAGAGCCTCCTCATCACGGTATCTGATACAGGTGAGGGCATTCCACCTGATGATCTGCCCTTTGTCTTTGACCGCTTCTATCGCGCTGACAAATCCCGTTCACGCGCCAGCGGCGGATCGGGGATTGGGCTGGCGATTGTAAAACAATTAGTAGAGGCGCACGGCGGGAAAGTACGGGCGGAAAGTCAGTCAGGGCAGGGAACAACGTTTGGGTTCACCCTGCCATCTTGACGAATCTTCAAGCAGGGGGTATGATTGCAAATAGTTGAGCAACTATTCAACTATTTAGAGATGTCTATGGATACCTTCTTGAAAATCTTCCTCCCCATTTACTTCTTGCTGTTCTTCGGACTCGCCATGTTCTGGCGTTCGTATATCGCCTGGAAACGAACAGGCGTCAACCCCTATAAACTGGGCAACGGCGATACCGTTCACGACTTCGTTGGCAAACTGTTTCGTCTGACCCTGATCGCCACTGCCCTGATCGTGTTCGTGTTTTCCTTCCTGGATCAGTATTATGAATGGCTTTCTCCCATTGCATGGATGAATTCCTCCGTGCTGATGATCCTCGGGATCGCGTTGCTCGTTCTGGCTTTGACCTGGGTGTTGGTTGCCCAAATCCAAATGGGCGACTCGTGGCGCATCGGCATTGATGAAGAAAGCAAATCCACCCTGGTTCAGCACGGCTTGTTCAGTGTTTCGCGCAATCCAATCTTTCTGGGTATGTTGGTAATGTTGATTGGTCTGCTATTGATATTGCCCACAGCTGTCACCCTGACAGTTACCGTGCTTGGTGTCGTCTTGATCCATATTCAAGTGCGGCTGGAAGAGAATTTCCTTGTAGAGAATTATGGCGAGGAATATCGCAAGTATCAGATGAGTGCGCGCCGCTGGATTTAGTCATGTCCAAAAATACCGTCAACCCTAAAAACGTCTCCGACCTCGCCAGCCTGTTCGACGCGTTGAGCGACCCAACGCGTATTCTCATCATCCACGCGCTATTGGAAGGGGAAGTGGGCGTCGGTGAATTAGTGGAGCATTTGGGGTTAACCAAGTCTGCCGTTTCGCACCAACTGCGCGGACTGCGTGATAAGCGCATCATCCGCACCCGAAAGCAGGGACGCAATGTCTTCGTCTCAATTGATGATGAGCATGTCGTTGATCTGTTCCAGCGCGGCTTGGATCATATCTTGCATGGCTGACCTACTACGGCGACTCTCTCTGGCGCTTCTGCTTGCTCTCCTGCTCTTTGGGCTGGCGGGACACTTGATTCTGCCAACCAGCAATATTCATCACACCTCGCCAGAGTCGACCTGCGCGATACACAATGGAATGATTCAGCCCAATGGCTTGAAATCATTGGCACACGAATCCGCTATTATTATCGGGGGAAAACAAGACAGAACAAATGCCCTTTGCCTGTCTGCAAAAATTTACCATCCGCCAACCCGCTGACCTAGCACTTACCTTGCGTATCTTCCTCACCCCTTGCTCTCGCCTTGAGAGAGGGGTAAATCGGTGTGACGCGCACCCATTTCATTTTTTACTGCACTAATATACAACAATCAGGAGTCAATTATGAGCAATTCAAATCCATCCCACCCGCATGAGCCGAACGATCATCCTCATCCGCACGACCATGATGAAGATCGTCACGAGCACGAACATCACGAACACGAACATCACGAGCATAAGCACGGCGGCTTCTGGAATGAAGTCAAACATTTGATCAAACCCCACGCACACACGCATCACGCCGCCGCGCTCGATCCCGCCCTTGCCAATCAGCGCGGGATCTGGGCGCTCAAAGTGTCGCTGGTCGGGTTGCTCGTCACAGCCATCTTCCAGGTTTTCATCGTCGCGATCAGTGGCAGTGTGGCATTGCTGGCAGATACCCTGCACAACTTTTCCGACGCGCTGACCGCTGTTCCGTTATGGCTTGCCTTTGTCCTCGCGCGACGCGCCCGCAATCGCCGCTACACCTACGGATACGGGCGCGCGGAGGATTTGGCTGGAGCGTTCATCGTGCTGATGATCTTCGCCAGCGCCGTGGTGGTCTTTTACGAGTCCATTCAAAAGATTCTTCATCCGCAACCGTTGTCAAACATTGGCTGGGTGGCTGCCGCCGCCATCATCGGCTTCTTGGGCAACGAACTGGTCGCTCTATTTCGCATCCGCGTCGGACGCCAGATCGGCTCGGCGGCTCTCGTAGCCGACGGTCTGCACGCCCGCGTGGACGGCTTCACTTCGCTGGGCGTGTTGGTGGGCGTCATCGGCGTGTGGTTGGGATTCCCCTGGGCTGATCCGCTGGTGGGTCTGATCATCGGCGCGGCAATTTTGGTGATCGTGTGGAACACCGCCAGGGAAATGTGGCGGCGCATGATGGATGGTATCGAGCCGCAGGTCATCGAGCAGATCGAACACGCCGCGCACCATGTTGAGGGCGTGATGGACGTGCATGATGTGACTGCGCGCTGGATCGGTCATCGCCAGCGCGCCGAATTACATATCACGGTGAATTGCCAGTTGCCAACCGTCGCCAGCCACTTGATCGGCGAAGAAGTGCGTCATGCCCTTTTTCATGAGTTACCAGCCCTGTCCGATGTCACCGTGCATATTGACCCGTGCGAGTGTGATGAGAACGTTCAATACCACCTCGCGGCGCATCATGTGTAGTGTGCGCTTCGAAAAGGACTTATCTCATGGAAAAAACAATCGAACTCGAATTCCCCCTCCTACTCCCAGGCATCGAAAACGAAAAGGATGAATGTCTCGTCCGCCTGGAAACATCGTTTCAAAATTACAAGGGTATTCTGCGCGCGCACATCGAGCGCGATAAATCCCCCGTGGATTTGTGCCTGCACTACGATCCCAATCTGCTGACTCTCTCCGACGTCAAACGCCTTGCTGAACGTGCGGGCGCACAGATTGTCAACCGCTTCCATCACGATTCAATTTCAATCGAGAACATGGACTGCTCGGACTGTGCCAGAGTTATCGAACACAGCTTGGGACGGATGGACGGCGTACTGTCAATCAATGTCAACTATCCCGCTGAAAAAATGTGGATCGAATACGATAATCAAAAGATCAACCGCGCATCCATCGAAAAACGTGTGCGTTCACTGGGATATGAAATTCCCGTGGATGGGTTTCGAAGTTGGTATAAAGAGAACCGCGAAATTGTGTTCAGTCTCACAGCGGGATTGCTCTTATTAATCGGCTGGCTGGGGGAAACCTTCTTCGGTCTGCCCGTGTTTGCCGCGACCGCCTTGTTCATCGCCGCATATATCTTCGGCGGCTGGGACATTTCACAACACGCCTGGCACGCAATTAAAGAGAGGCACTTCGATACTGACTTACTGATGGTGATGGCGGCGCTCGGCGCGGCATTCCTCGGTGAATTTGCGGAAGGTGCGTTGCTCCTCTTCTTATTCAGCCTTGGTCACGCGCTGGAAGAACGCGCGCTGGATCGTGCCCGCGCCGCTGTGCGCGCGTTGGCGGACCTCGCTCCAAAGATTGCCCTCGTCCGCCGTGACGGAAAAGAGCAGGAACTTCCAGTTGAATCTTTGCAACTCGAAGATGTCGTCATCGTTCGCCCTGGTGTTCGCATTCCTATTGACGGTGTAATCCTTGATGGCAATTCTGGCGTTGACCAGGCGTCCGTGACAGGCGAATCGTTGCCCGTGGATAAAGTTCCTGGTGACCAAGTCTTTGCTAGTACCGTCAATGGCGAAAGCGCGCTGGAAGTAAAAGTGACACGTCTTGCCAAAGACTCGACTCTCTCGCGCGTGATGAAAATGGTGGAAGAAGCCCAGGCGCAAAAATCGCCCACACAACAAGCCGTTGAAAAATTCGAGCGTGTTTTTGTCCCCGCTGTGTTAATCGTCACAGCGTTGGTCATTATCGTGCCTCCGTTGTTTGGCTTTCCCTTCCACGAATCATTTCTTCGCGCGATGACCCTCCTAGTCGCGGCATCCCCCTGCGCCCTCGCGCTTGGCACGCCTGCAGCGATCCTTGCGGGCGTGGCGCAGCTGCGCGCAATGGGGTGCTGGTCAAGGGCGGAGCGCATCTCGAAAATCTCGGTCGACTCAAAGCCATTGCCTTCGACAAGACGGGCACAGTGACTCATGGTCAGCCTGAGGTAACGGATGTGGTGGCGATTCAGGAGTCGGGTAGGAAAGAAGCGGATGTTCTGTCCATCGCGGCTGGTGCGGAATCTCGATCCGCCCATCCACTTGCGCGCGCCATCGTCCGCTCGGCTCAGACTCAGGGTGTGCCTGCCTCCGTTATGGACGAGGTCGAGTCGCTGACAGGACGCGGTTTGCGTGCCGTCTCGAACGGCAAAACAATCTGGATCGGCAATCGCAAATTAATGGATGAGGCGATGGTGACGATTCCCGCCGATGCGCTTCAAAAAGCTGACGCATTACAGCAAACGGGCAAGACCCTGATGTGGATCGCCGAAGAGAAGACTGCCATCGGTTTGATTGCTCTCGCCGATACATTGCGCCACGAAGCCGCCCCAACGATGAAAGCCCTCAAGGGCGCAGGCGTGGCGCATACCATCATGCTTACAGGCGATAACACGCGTTCCGCCTCCGCCATTGCCCATGAAATCGGCTTGACCGAATATCGCGCTGACCTCATGCCGGAAGATAAACTGACGGTCATTCGAGATTTGGTGAAGGAGTATGGTCAGGTTGCCATGATCGGTGATGGCGTGAACGACGCGCCAGCGCTGGCAAATGCCACGGTCGGCATTGCGATGGGCGGCGCGGGCACGGACGTTGCGCTTGAAACCGCCGATGTTGCCCTGATGGGTGATGATCTGAGCAAGTTGCCTTTTGCAGTAGGATTGGGTCGCGCCACGCGTGCGATTATCGTTCAGAACCTCTTCATCTCGCTAGGTGTGATCGCCCTGCTCATCATCACCTCCCTAACAGGCATCGTTAGCATCGGAATTGCCATCATCTTCCACGAAGGCAGTACGTTGGTCGTTGTGGCAAATGCGTTGAGATTGTTGGGTTATTCCTCCTCAAAGGTGTAGGCAATGCAAGTTCAGATCTCGACCATCCTTAAAAGCGCGCCTGATCGAATCTGGCAGGAGGTGCAGACCTCGAGGTTGTTGCAATACATCTCACAACCCCTACTTGTGTTCACGCCCGTCTCACCTTCTGCCTTTCCCGAAACCTGGGGAAACGGCAACTATCAAGTGCGTATGTGGCTGTTTGGCGTACTTCCCCTCGGCACTCAGTGGATCGTGATTCGGCACATCGCATCATCGGAAGGTTATGACCTCCTCGACGACGGTCATGGCAACCTCATCACCCGCTGGCAACATCTCATCTCTTTGCGTCCTACACCGGGAGGTTTCACACTTTACACCGATACAGTCAACATAGACGCACGTTGGCTGACGTTTGGCGTATGGCTTTTCGCAAACATCTTTTATCGTTACAGGCAAAGCCGGTGGCGTCGTCTTGTTCGAAGGAATTTCAATTATGACCAGTTCTAACCTGGACATTCTCATTATCGGAGCCGGACAGGCGGGTCTGGCTTTGGGCTATCATCTACGGCAGACGTCCTGGCACTTTCAGCTAGTGGACGGTCATGGCCGAATCGGTGATAGTTGGCGAAATCGGTATGCTTCGTTGCGTTTGTTTACCCCGAGGTCATACAGTTCCCTCCCTGGTATGGAACTGTCTGGTGATCCGGCGGGGTATGCCGGGAGGATCGAGTTCGCCGACTATCTGGAGGTGTATGCCAGGCACTTTGCGCTGCCCGTTGTTATGAACACAACTATTCAAAAGCTCGATCGCGCGAATGATTGTTTTCGTGCCTCCACCGAATCCGGGCAAATTATTACCACTCGGTCAGTCGTGCTGGCAACGGGTGCATTTCAACAACCGATCATCCCTGCCTTCTCGAAATCCTTTTCCGCGGGTACATTGCAGTTTTCACCGGCTACCTATCGCAACCCCGGGGAAATTCCAGCCGGGGTTGTATTGGTAGTAGGTGACGGAGCAACTGGAAGGGATATTGCAGCAGAACTGGCAGACTCTCACCGTGTTCTGCTTGCCGCTGGTCGCTCACGACGATTGGTGCCAGATTACATCCTGGGTCGGAGCGCTTGGTGGTGGTTTGATAAATTTGGTTTTTTGCGCGTTTCTCCTGGCACTCCGCTGGGACGGTATCTCCGACGATCCGATCCCTTTCCTGGCCGCGGTAAAGGGCTTAAGCAGTTGGCTCTCAAAGGAGTGAGAGTGATGTCTCGGCTTGTAAATGTGATGGGCAGAAGGGTTACCTTCTCGGATGGAGAATCCGCCGAGGTGGATATCGTGATTTGGACAACAGGATATCGAGATCGGAGTGATTGGGTGGATATCCCTGAAGTCAAGGATGCCCAGGGACAATTTCTCCAACAGAGCGGGATATCCTCTGTGGCGGGACTGTATTTCATCGGTCGCCCCTGGCAGACAAATCGCGGATCGGCTTTGATACTGGGTGTTGGCGCAGATGCCGAAGATTTGGCCAGGAAGATTACCACCCATTTGCAGGCTGCCAGTGTTATACCCTGAACAGATGTTTTTATCGCGACTTTCAAGAATTGGACGACATGTAAACTATAATCACCGGTTTTATCAAGTTCCAAATCGCTTGGTGTGACAGCCAATGCAGCTACTTCAATAAATCATTCCGTTGCTTCATTCTCAAGACAACGGTGATGAGCTGCCACCAACCAGGGAACAGTCTTCAAGTTAAATCCAATTTCAGTAAATCACGAGTTTGATTCTAACCTCAGCATAACCCGTCATTGCGAGCGTTCTGTGCGAAGCGATCTTACATTCTTGAGTGATTTTACGTCTGAGGCACAAGATTGCTTCGTCCGGAAAGACCCTCCTCGCAATTACGGAAAAGCTGTGATGTACTGAATTTATTAAAAGGAGAATTTCATGAACAAGAAAAAGTTATGGATGGCAGGTTTGATTTCCATCACTGCCCTCATGCTGAATTTCCAATTGACGCTGGCGCATGAGCATGTAACTATTGGCGATTATGAAATCGAGTATGGCTGGCTTGAAGAGCCAGCGATTGTCGGACAGCAGAACGCCATTATCGTCAACGTCTCCAACACCAGCAGTGGAGAAGCACAGCCTGTGGAAGATGTTTCCTCCCTGTCTGTCACCGTTTCGTACGGCGGGCAAAGCAAAACGCTTACACTCCAGCCCCTGGGGGAGGATACCCATAGTCAGTTTGTTGCGCCCATTCTGCCCACGGTAGCGGGCACATATACACTCATCTTCGGCGGCAGGTTAGGCGATGCAGATGTAAACGCGGAGGTTGAACCCGAGGAAGTGGAAGGCGCAGATATACTCCAATTTCCCAGTATTGAGTCTGCACAACAAGGTTCTGGCTCCGGCATGACCAATTGGCTCGTTTATCTCAGTCTGTTGATTGGACTGATCGCCCTAAGTCTGGGAGTGATGGCGCGGCGCAAGCCTCGTTGATAGGTACAAGTAATAGCACTTGCTTCTAGCCGAGTTCACGTGAAAATAAAAAATCGTTCGATCTGGTTGATCTTTCTTATCCTCGCATATAGCGCATGGGTAGTCACTCCAGTGTCTGCTCACACCCTATTATTGCGTTCCACACCCGAGGCGAATGCCGTTTTGGAGAAATCCCCTGCCCAAGTGGAACTCATCTTCAGTGAACCGCTTGAACCGGAATTAAGTTCAATCACGGTGTATGACTCGAACAATCTCATCGTTGACGCAGGAGACGTGCGCGTCGATCCCTCAAACATTTATCGGGATTGTTTATCTTTGGCGCTGTGGCAGGCAGCGCGGCGCTTTCACTGATAAGCGGAGCTTTGCTTGCGGGCGTGATTGCTTTCGGAGCGGCGGCGTTGCTCTTTCTAGTAACGGAGGAATTACTCACCGAAGCCCATGAGGTGGCGGAAAATCCGCTGTTGACCTCCGCTTTTTTTGTTGGCTTTCTGGCAGTCTTCCTGCTTGAATTGTTGAGTTGATTCGACCATCCAATGGACCTCGAAGCCGTTACGAACTTGATTATTGTCATGGGCGCAATTGCCCTGGGGCTTGCCGTCGTTATGAGTTGGCTGGGCAGTATCCATCACCTGGATGCGCCACGTTTGATTTCGAGCGGGTGGTTTGCCTTGCCTGCCTGGGCGCAGGTCGTCTTCGGATTTGCGGCGATTGCCTTTTTTATCTGGTTTGGATTTCTGCTGTGGATTCCTCTTCCATTGCGATTGCCCGAACCTGTAATATCGCTCGCGCGTCCCCTTGGGCTGATCATCTTTCTCGTCGGGCTGTGTCTCACCCTGCGGGCTCGCCGGGCATTGGGCGCGATGTATGGTGTGAGCACAGGTTCGTCCGCACCGTTGCAGGAGAGGCATCGCCTCGTCCAGCGCGGACCATACGGTTTCATCCGCCATCCCATGTATCTCGGCTACTGGCTGGTGATGTTCGGAATCCTGTTGACATATCTCACATGGACGCCGTTGGTGTTGTTGATAATGACCGTGCCTTCGTTCTCTCGTCGAGCACGGCGCGAAGAGAGTTCGCTGGAAGAGAGATTCGGCGCGGAGTGGCAAGTCTACGCGGCACGGGTACCAAGGTTCCTGCCACATTTGAAATTAAAAGTGAAGGAGAAAAACATTGATAACACGAATGGGTACCAACATTGATTAAGTGGCATTGGATTGTCTTGCTTGTCGGGTTTGGGCTGTATGTGCTCGTTCCGATCCCAGGAATTTTGCCGCACTCCGTGGATGTTGTGGTGATGATATTGTCGGGGATCAGCCTGCTTTCCGTCGCCATATTTGGGTTTGATACAGTTCATGTGGAGGGAGGTCTGGCAATCTCAGTGGTCACCCTTAGCCTGCTCATGCTTATCGTAGGCATCGTACTGGCGTGGCAGGGTCATGGATATATCTTGTTCCTGCTTGCCGCGCCAGCCCTTGGGCTTGGGATGTTTGGCGCGAGAAAATTAATGGATAAAAGAGAGAAACATGATTAAGAAGAATCCGTATTTTGTGCTGTTGATCGCGACAGCAGTCATTGGGCTGACGATGCTTGTGGAATTTGTCTTCAGAAAACCTTATTCCTTTCACGGCACGGTGATCAACCCTCCTTTGCCTGTGACAGACTTTTCCCTCCAGACTGCCAACGAAGAAGTGTTTCGTCTGAGCGAACAAAAAGGCAAAATCGTATTGCTATTTTTTGGATACACCAGTTGTCCCGATGTTTGTCCTGTCACCCTGGCAACCTTCAAACAGGTCAATGATAACCTGGGGGAGGATGCGCAAAAGGTTCGTTTCGTGATGATTACCGCCGACCCGGACCGTGATACGCCTGATAAAGTTGCTGAATATGCCGCGCGATTCAATCCTGAATTCATAGGACTGAGTGGCGATATGACAGCGCTTGCTTCAATCTGGAAGGAGTTGGGAGTTTTTGTTGAGAAGCAGGAATCAGATAGCGCAGCTGGTTATCTGGTAAGCCACACGGCAAGTGTGTATGTTCTGAATCAGAGTGGCAGTCTGTTCATGACCTTCCCGTATGGTACGACTGCCACAGAGATTGCAGATGATATTCGACAGATCTTGAAAGATTCAAAATAGCAATCTTCGGTCTGGTAATACAATCTTAAAGTTAAATGATTAAGAGGACCCCGATGCAACCCAAAAACAAGAAATCCATTTCCACAAAAAAGGTAGCACGCCAAGCGGAACGCCGCCTGAAGTTGCGTAATGGCATCATCTCCGGCAGTTTGGCCTTCGCGGCGATTATCGCGATTTTTCTCATGTTCAACGCCAGGGAGCAGGGAAAACAACAGATCGAGGGAGTTACGGAATACACCGCTCTTAGCCGGGATCATGTCAGTGAAACCGTAAGTTACGACCAGACTCCGCCTGTTGGGGGAGCCCACAATCCTGTCTGGCAAAATTGTGGTGTGTATACCGAGACCATCGCGAATGAAAATGGAGTTCACTCCCTTGAACATGGCGCGGTCTGGATCACCTATCGACCTGACCTGCCTGACTTGGAAGTTCGGACATTACAGGCACTCACCCGTCAAAGCGGTTTTCGCTTGCTGAGTCCATACCCTGATCTGCCCAGCCCGATTGTAATTTCCGCCTGGGGATACCAACTTCAGGTGGAGCAGGCTGATGATCCCAGGATAAAGGACTTTATTGAACAATACGAACTGAGCCCACAAGGACCTGAGCCTGGAGCACCTTGCACGGGTGGAGTGGGGCAACCAGGCTAGGAGACATGATGATGACCGAAGAATTACCGCCTGAGACGTCCTTGCCCCGCGCGGTGCACAAGTTAGATGTTCTCATGCTCTTATCATTCGCTGTATTGTTGGTGAGTGTGGCAGTGCTTGCCTTCTGGCTGGGCACACGGCAGTCCTCTGCGCCTGGCGAAAACTCTCCTGAGGCAGGCTTTGCCAGGGACATGATGATGCACCACGCACAAGCTGTGGATATGGCTACACTGCTTCGTGACCGGACAGAAGACCCGGAAATGCGACAGCTTGCCCTGGACATTATGCTGACACAACAAGCGCAGATTGGTCAGATGCAGGGGTGGCTGGCCGTATGGCAATATCCAATTGCCAGCACCGACCCGGCTATGATGTGGATGGACATGCCGGTCAATGGTGGAATGCCTGGGATGGCCACCCAGGTGCAGTTGAATGAATTACGCGAATTGCAGGGTGTGAAAGCCGATGGATTATTCCTGCAATTGATGATTGTCCACCACCGTGGTGGAGTGCTCATGGGGGAGGCGGCGCTGGAGAGCGCCAAAAGCCCCGAAGTGTTGGCATTAGCACAATCCATCGTCAATGCACAAACAAGCGAAATTGCCGCCATGCAGGACCTTCTGGCTCGTAAAGGGTTTCCGCCTGTAATGGACGAACCGAAAGAAACGAATCATGAGGGGATGTCGCCTTGATGAGGTTGTCATTGACAAAAAAACGACTGAACAATACTGGTTTATCCAGGCATCTTGCTGCGAACCAAAGGTTCAAAGCAGACGATGAAAGTCAAATTCTATTTTCAAGAAGGACACATATGAAAAACAAACTTTTGATTTCTACAATCCTGCTGGCAACATTGTTGGTCAGTGGATGTGCAAGGTCGGGTGAATTCAAGGTAATGGATGCCTGGGCTCGCCCTGCCGCTTCGGGCAATAACGGCGCGGTATATTTCATTATCAGTAATGCGACCGACGCGGATGATACATTGCTCAGCGCCAGCACGGACGTCGCATCTGCTGCCGAGGTACACATGAGTATGATGGATGACAATGGCGTGATGTCCATGCAAATGCAGGAGGCTTTGCCTATCCCTGCGCAACAGGAGATCATTTTCAAGCCTGGCGGCTTGCACGTCATGCTCGTTGGTTTGACGCAGGATTTGAAGGTTGGCGATACGATTACCATGACACTTAACTTTGAAAAAGCAGGAGACTGGACAATCGAAGTTCCGATACGCGAACCCTAAACAAACTTTCATCTTTGAGATTGCCGTCCAAAGTATAATGTTCCTTCGGAAGGCAATTTCATTGTAAAGTATGAATGGATCTCATCGTGTTCTCCTGATTGTGACACTGGCTTTTCTTCTGGTGGGGTTGTCTGCACATTTGTTTCCAGCCGCATCCCTGTGCGAATGCTTGTCACAGTCACAGGAAGATGCCAGGGCAACCAACCTGGATCTTTGCCTGATATGTCAGTTGCAAACAGGAATTCATTCTGCGCCGTGCCCAACAGATCCGAACCATGAAATCATACAGCAAGTGAATATACGGATCAATTTGCATTCATTGGAACGCGCCTTTCCCATTTTACGTCCCCCCATCGCTTAAGCTTTCAACCGTATATTTCGCTTGATTACAGCGTCCCCTTCGATGTCCGTAAAGGTCACATCGATGGTTTAACTTTAGCCCGAGTTACTTATGGAGTTTAGATGAAGAAAAGAAAGAATCAAAAGTCCCCTGTTCCGCTCTTTCTCGCACTTGGCGGCGGACTCCTATTGATTGCCGCCGCGATCCTGTGGGCAAATCAAAACGTTCCCGCCACCCCGACGTCTGTTACATCCCATGAAGAGGAGACGTACCCGGATATTCCACGTGTAAGCCTGCCCGACGCCAAGGCTGCGTTGGAGGAAGGCGCCGCTATCGTAGTGGATGTACGTTCCGTGGAAGCGTATCAAGCCGCCCATGTTGCCGGTGCGATCAACATTCCACTTGCCGAACTTGAAACGCGTCTGGCGGAGTTGGATAAAGCACAATGGATCATTACCTACTGTACCTGACCAAGCGAAGAATCGAGCGCCCGTGCGGCGTCCATACTGCTTGAAAATGACTTCAGTAAGGTTACCCCAATGCTCGGCGGTTTTGAAGCCTGGATGACTGCCGGTTATCCCGTCGAGCCATGAAAGAAAGAAACACATTAGGAGACGCAATGTTTGCACGATTAAATGTATGCCTGGTACTGATTGGCATCGGTTTGTTTTCGCTTGTGGCTTGCCAGCCACAGGAACAGATCGGTATCCAGGCTGAAATGAATGGCATTCCTTATCGAGTGGTATCTGTGCAGGAATTACAGACCATGCTGGAAGACAAGGATTTCACCATGATCAATGTTCATACCCCTTGGGAGGGAGACATCCCGGATACGGATGTTCGTCTGGCGTATGATCAGATCGAACAAAACACGGTTAAATTACCAGCCGAGAAGGATGCTAAGATCCTTGTCTACTGCTTGACATCCGGCATGGCAAAAAAAGCGGTTGCTACACTATTAGTCCAGGGATACACAAATGTCTGGATGCTGGAGGGAGGCACAACCGCCTGGCAAGAGGCTGGTCTCATGTTGGAGAGCCAGCCATAGGCATCAAGGAACATAAAACAAAGACGGGAGAGTAAAACTCTCCCGTCTTTGTTGAACTTTCAGATATCTCTATTTGACAACTTCGAGCGTTCCAACCATGCCTGCCTGCAAATGCCCTGGCATCCCACAGACAATCTGGTAGGTACCCGGTTGGTCGGGCGCTGTGAAACTTAGTTCCACGCTCTCGTCTGGTTGGGCATCCACCTCCCAGTACGCATTGGCAATATCCTCTTCATCAAACATATCACCGACATCCACGCCATATTGCATGATATAAAAGTTATGCTCCACGGTGCCGTTGTTGACAACCTTGATCTGGATTTCTGCACCGGCTGGCACGGACAGCTGATTGGGGGTAATTGCAAAATCGCTCAATTCCACTGTGAGTTTGGTGGACGGTCCGCCGGACTGACAGGCTGACAGGAAAACCAATATTAAAAGGAAAATACTTTTCTTCAACATACAACTCTCTTAACCAGGATAGTCAACAAATATCTTACCGGTAATATTTAGTCCAAGAACGCTGACCTTTGCACCGGACTTCACGGTCAGATTGTGATCGAACGATGAATAGTCAACGATCACGATCTGTGCGCCGGGAAGGAGTCCAAGATCTTCAAGATGGCGGAGCAATTCCGCATCTGCATTCTTTACACATTGGATCTTCGCCTTTTGTTTCGGGCGCAGTGCGGAGAGAGGGGTCGAATCCTCCAATGGCATGACCAGATCGGCAGTGGGAATTAACTCCCCGTGCGGGTCGCGCAGGGGATGTCCCATTGCCGCTGCCATCCGCCGTTCAAAATCCTCCGAAATGACGTGCTCAAGGCGTTCTGCCTCCTCATGGACTTCATCCCACGAATAGCCCAACGTCTTTACCAGCCAGGCTTCCAGGAGACGATGATGCCGGATAACCTCCAAGGCGGCTTTCCTGCCCTCTTTGGTCAGCGTGACGCCCTGATGCTTTTGGTATTCGACCAGGGCGGGCTGCGCGGCGGCAAGTTTTTGAACCATGTTCGTCACGGATGCCGGCTTGACGTTGAGCCGTTCGGAAAGGGCATTCGTGCTGGCATTCTGACCGCCTTCCGTCAACTCGTAAATATGTTTCAGGTAATCCTGAATGGATATGGTCAGAGACGATTCCATTGGAAGGCTCCTATTTGATCAACAACCCGGTGACCCACAACATCATCATACCGGTCAGGACTCCGCTAAAGACAATCATGGGCATGGCTTCACGCTGTGTATCCTTTTGAATCAGTTTGGCGATTTCGTAGATCACCTGGAAAATCGCGCCTGCGCCGATGGCCAGGAACAGCACCGTCAGGAAGGGCGAGGGGGTGTATCCTCCGATCCAGGCTCCCAGAATGGCAGGCGCTCCACCGACCAACCCCATGATCGCGAGCCTGCCGACCCCGGGTCTATCACGCAGGACTGGCGCAATGATGCCCAATCCTTCAGTAATGTTCTGGATGATGAAACCCACCACCAGGAAAGTGCCCAGAGCAATTTCGCCGACGTTATAAGCAGCGCCTATTGCCAGCCCTTCTCCAAGGTTGTGAATGCCGATGCCGACCGCGATCACAAAGGCGATAGCCAGCCGCTTATCCGCTTCGTTGCCGGTGATTTCAGACTGGCGTTTCGAGATCGCCTCCAACAACAGGAAGGTTGCCACTCCACCGATTCCGATCAAGCCGATCCCCTGAAAGGAGGAAGGGATCTTCCCGGCAAACTCCAGCGCTTCTGCGACCGTGTCCAGCCCAAGAAAGACCAGCAGACCCGCCGTTGCCGCCATCAGGAAGGTCATGGTCCGGCGTCCCATTTGTCGCAACGCCGGAAACCAGAAGATTCCCAGAAAGACCGGGATTACGCCGACATACAAACCGATGAGTGTGAATCCCCAGAAGGTGGCGGTGTCCGGTTGAGGCGTTTCGAACGCAACCGGGATGTCCACTGTGAAGGGAATGGCATTTCCGGTAAAGATGATCAAGCCATATGCCTCACCATACGACCACGGATAAGCGATGGTAATGGTGGCACGCTCCAATCGAGGGACGACTGCATCTGGATACACCTCGAATGGCATGACCGCATCATTCACAATGACCTGGGCGATGGTAATTTCTTCCGGACTCGTGTTGCGCACCTGCAATTCGATGCTGCCTTGTTTGAGAACATACCGCTCGATATCCAGATTCTCAACCGGCGCGGCAGAGTCGAGATTCAATCCTCCCCCTGTGGAAAGGAAGAGGACGATCACGCCGGCGAGAAGAATGATCGGGATGAGCAGCAGGATAAAGGTCCGGAAGGTGAAGCGATTGGATGGACTTTGAGTCATGACATACCTCTAAACTATTCGGTTACTTCGAACATACCGTTCCAGCCCAATTCGGCAAATTCGGTTACGTGAGCATGAAACATGTACATGCCGGGATATTTGTATGAGAACTCCAGTATCCCGCGTTGGGCCTGACCTTGAATGATCGTGTCCGTGAATTCGGAGGGGGTCAGGCTGGTACCTGTTGGGTAGTAATGGAAGAAATTGGCATGCAGGTGGAAGGAATTGAGCAGATCAAATTCCAGGATGTTCACAAGATAGATGCGGATCTTCTCGCCGACTTTGATCTGGATCGGATGATTCTGATAGTAAAAGGGAATGGCATTGACGGCATAGAAATCGTTGACATCATCGAAATCCACATCGAAGCCGCTCATGACCATGACCATTTCACGATCCACGGGTGGGCGACCTTCCTTGGGATCCACAATAAACGTGCCATATAAACCCTTGGCAATATGGCGCGCCAGCGGAAAGACATGACAATGATAGAGATGCAGACCGAATGGCTCCGCATCAAACTCGTAGGTAAAACTGTCGCCGGGTTCGACATATCCGCCTGGTCCCGAACCGGGCACGCCATCCATGTTGCCCGGGTGGAAACCGTGAAAGTGCATGCTATGAGGATGGTTGCTTCCGTTGGTCATCGTGATGCGGATCAAGTCGCCTTCCGTGCAACGAATGGTCGGTCCCGGAATGCGCCCGTTATACGTCCAGGCGGGGTATTCGATGCCAGGCACAACTTCTATGTTCTTGTTGATGACCGTGATTTCATATTCACGCAGGGTTCTGCCATCGGGAAGAATGGATACTTTTCCATAGTCGAAGTCAGTGAGTATGTCTCCCGGATTAAAGCCGTTTTTTTCATGGTCCACATCCCCCGTACCAGGAATGACACCGCCCCCATGATCCATGTCTTGCATGGGAGGGAGGTTATGGCGTGAGTGGGATTTACCTTTGGACTGCATGATGGCAGTTGCGCCTCCAGCCCCGATCACACCAAAAGCCCCCAGTTTCAGGAAATCCCGCCGACTTAGTTGGTTTTTCATACATGCCTCCAATACAGATAAAGCCGATAAATTTAGTCTAATCTAAATTGTATTTTAGAACAGGAATAATTAAAAGTCAAGCATTTTCTCAAATAAAAATGGGCTTTGAATTTCTCCCTTCGAACGCTCCGACGGATACGGGGCGTTTTTGTTTTTAGAACCAGTGGATGGGCTAATACCCGCTCGGGACTCTGCCTACCCAATCCTCTCCAAGTCGGATCTCCATATCCACTGTGGACGCTGGATCAGGCTGGATGGTGATCTGCTGACTTCCCACCCCAAGGAGTTCCGTCAAATACCGCAGGGCATATAACTTTGAAGAGTAAAGAATTATTTTCGTGGTGTTTGATGCGCCGGTTGGCACGCCATATTCCACCACCTGCATACCTTGCGCGGTCAGGAGGGTGGCTGTGCGTTGCTCCAAACCGGCAGTATAGGTGTTATTGATAATCCTGATCTTCGCCTGATCAGATTGCATCAGCGCCACTGGATCACCTTGCGCCAATGGACTAAGCGGACCACCTGGGACAAAGATTTCATCCCTCAGGATGCGAATAAGATCCGGAACAGGACGCAAAACATTTGCCGGCACACCGTTGATGGTTGTATCGGCTGGGATCGCCATCGTGTTATCAATCACGCCTCTCTTGATGTCATCCACCCGAATGTCTTTCGCCAACACTGCCAGTTGGATTGCATCTTCCAACGACATGTTGGTGTGAATCCCAGAAGAAAATTCTGCATACAACTGCGGTGCCTGGGTAATCAAGGTGGCAAAGGTTTCCCCTTCCAGTACCTTGTCGCGGATCGCGAGGATGACCTGTTGCTGGCGTTTGGCGCGTCCCACGTCTCCGCCCGAACAGCCTTGTGATTCATGCCGGCAGCGTGCATACGCCAGGGCGCGCGGTCCGGTCAGGTGGCGGTAATCTCCCGGCTTCAACACAAAATGATCCTGTCCCGCGCCGAGCGGATCGAGCACCATGCGTTCCTCGACATACACATCGATGCCGCCGATCAGATTGATGAACGAAACAAACGTCCCAAAATCCACCTGCACATAGTAATGAATTGGCATGCCGATGAATTGCGAGACGGTCTGCATTGCAAGTTGTGGTCCACCGCCTGGAAGTTTGGCATTCTCGCCAATTGCCCAGGCGGTGTTGATGCGCCCATACCCTGCCCCTGGGATGTTGACCCACATATCACGTGGGATGGACAACATGCCAGCGGTTTTTGTGGCCGGGTCCACGGTCAGAACCATGATCGTATCAGTGCAGGTCGGACAGCCTTCCCCTTGTCCATCGTCGCCGCGCAAGCCAAAGAAGGCGATGTTGATTCTGCTGGCGCCATCCCATTGAGGCAATTCCATTTCCGGCGCGGATAATTCGATTGGAAGATCGTTTGTTGTTGCTGGATTGGGGGAGGCCGGCAGATCGGAAGATGGTTGGTTTTGTAGAGCGCACTCTGCGGGTGGTACACCTGGTAGGGCAGTCAGGGTCCAGCAGAGAGTCAGTTTGCGGACGATGAAAAACGCAGCAAGCATAGCCGCTGTCACGAAGATCCAATAGGCAAGCGAACGCCAGAAGGGATGATAAATATTCGGAGTTCGTGAACCTGGCATTACATCAACCCCGACCCCATGAACGGCGCGATGATCGCCAACACCAGACCCAGTACCGCCATCACCCCGAACAAGCCGGCGCGTTGACGCACCAGGGCCGCGCGTTCTTCAGTCGATTCCACCACGGAACGATGCACTGACTCCTGCAAGCCCTGCACACTGGACAAGACTGGACGATTGTTGGCGAAGAAGTCATAGATGTCACGCAGGAATAGATTCGCTTCAACATCCTTCGGATCAGGCAGGTGGGCGCGGGTCACGTCAACGGCTTTGGTGAAATCCTCCACCTCCATGCGCGCAACGAGTAACCCAAGCAGATTACAGAATGGACCACCCACGGTCGAAGCGCGGCGCAGTGCTTCCTGTACGCCCACACCGGAGGAAAGCAGGGAACTCAATACCGATAGACCGATCAACATGTTATTGCGCAACGACTCAGCGCGTTTCTTTGCGAGCGTCTTCAAGCGCACATAGGGTCGGCGTAATCCAAGCAGAATGAAGATCATGGCGATCACCGGCGCGGCAGCGATAATGTTCATGGCCGCCAATGCCCCTGCCAGCATCCCGCCCACCAGCAGGAAGGTCGAGAAGTCGCGGATCGCCACCGCATAGAATTCACCGGGGGTATCGTAGGGATAGCCGGCACGACGAAGCAGGCTGATCACATCACTCATGTTCTTCGCCTGATCGGGATCAAAGCGTCCCGGCAGGATGGCGATCAATAACGCCTCCCAGGTCGAGCGTCTCTTGATGGGGGTTTGAGACTGGAAATTCATCAGGCGATTGCCGCCAAAGGTGCTGAAGGCATTCTGAAAAACGTTCAGCAGTTCAAATGCGAGCACGCTCAAACTAAGCGCGCCGAGAAAGGCAAAAAAAGTCATCGAGGTTCTCCTTGTGAAATATCGAGCCGGAAGTCTAATAACTTCTGCAAGGGGGTCTCGCCCGGCTGTCGCCCGCGAAACTTTTTAGTGAACAACCCACGGCGCAAGGCTTGCATGTGTTGTTCATCCCGGATAACCTGATGCGGTGGCCGCGGTTCGGCGAACTTCAAAGCGCCGCTGCCCGTCTCCCACCCTTCTCCGCCAAAGTCTGCCGGCCAGAGCGGATGGGCGTACATGTCCCAATCCCTCGGTAAACGGTTGTTCTTCATGGCGCGATGCCATCCCCAAAAGGCTTCGAAGCGCGGACCCCAAAGTCCCCAAACCAGATCAAGTTGCAACGACTCATCCCGCAGCAGGTTCAAGGTTTCAGTGCAGTGATGGCAGATCGGGATGGCATTCTCCGGTCGCTGATACCGCCACAGAATTTCCACCGGTGCATTTGGAGTTGGGTTGAGGATCGGTCGCCAGGAAGCGGACTTGCCGCAGCGAATGCAGTGATTGGGAAATTCGTGCCGCCAGGGGATCCCAGCCACGGACGCCGCCACGATCTCATCCAGATAGGGTTCCTCGGCTTTCAAGACAGAATACGATAACTTCACCGCGCCATCCGGCAGATTCCAGGCATGCGAAAGATCCAGGATGAACCCGGCAGAACTCACGATTTGCCCGCGTTCCCAGGCTTCGAATCTGCGCCGTTGGATTTCAGGCCGCACCTCGCCGCGATGAGCATCCCGAATGCGGCGGATGTCGGCGACCGCTTCTGCCAGCAGTGCGAACAACAAACTGTCCATGCGCAGGCTCGGGTCGATTGAACCTTGCTGAGGCAGGTCCAGCGCCACGGATAAAACCGTCTGGAGATATGGGTGATAGTCCACCTTCGGTCCGGTCTCGATCACGTATCGACAAACGGGCAATTTCACCCAGCGCCATTTTGTGATGACTTCATCGAATACCACCTGTCCTTGCGCACTGAGTGCAATGATCCGCATGGGCGGGCAGAAGAAGGTGTGGAAGGTCCGTGTTCCATCCGTGGGATAGATAAACGCCAGCACGGTATCGTTCAAAGACTCCATGAACATCGCGCCGCTGGCACGCTGCTGCGAGGTGATCAGAAACTGTAATTGCATGTTATTCACTGGCTCCTTCACCAAAGAGGATTTCACGCACAACCGGCAGCCTTGGGTTATTGGAACCCATTGCCTTCTTCCAGTCGTGCGCGAGGGGATGTTCAATTTTTGTGGGCAGTTCATATGCCCGGGTGGGGGTGGAGTCGATTAATGCCAGCAACTCCTTCGGCGTCAGGTCGGCGAATTGCCGGAATACGCCGCGCGCTTCACGCAGGGGATGTTCTCGCAGGCGGCTGATGGCATAGCCCAGGGGATCGGAAAGATTCCCACTCTGCAGGCTGGCGACATACAGCACCCACGAGACAAAGGCATGCACGGAGGCTTGAACTTCGAGCAGTTCTTTTTGGACTTTGGGATGCACATCATTCTGCTGAAGAAGGAGTTCAAGTTTCCAAAAATCAGGAGCGACCGCCTCCGCCGCTTTCGCGCTTTGCGCGTGCTGGGTGGTGGAAGTGTTTTTCTTGTCGGTGTTTAAGGGGTGTTTAAAAGAGTTTAAATCACTCCCATTTGCGTCCACCATATGACTCCCATTTGCGTCTGCTAATGCTCCCATTTGCGTCCAGCTAATACTCCCATCTGCGTCTGCCATATGACTCCCATTTGCGTCCACCTTATTACTCCCATCTGCGTCCAGCGGTTCGTCCAACAGAACCCGAAAAGCACGCGGCATGGACTCCACGCGCAGGTCGGCGTAGGTCTTTGAATCAGGCAGTTCGATTTCTTGGAGAAAGCGGGAGAGGTTGCCCCCACGTTGTTGCGAAGCCCAATGCGGCTGAAGCCAGGCTTGTACGGTCTTGTAACGGTTGGAGCCGATCAACTCCGCCATCTCCTGATATCCGCGCTTGAACGTCACCGTATCCCGGCGTTCCCCGGTGCGGGCATTGATGAAGGCCATATCGCGTGCGACTGTGATCAGCCAGGCTTGTGCAGGGGTCAGGTTATAGCGCTGGATGGTTTCCGTGATGAAGTAATGCGGGATGTGGATGTCGCCCAGGCAGTTGATGATCCTGCGGTGCAGTTCCTGGGCCAGACGCTCGATTTCAGGTGAAAAGGTTTCACCTGTTTCCAGCTTCGCCATATCCATCACCGTATTCAACGGGGAATGAGGCAGTTTCATAGCCAGCGGATCGAGCAGATCCATGACATCCTCGACCGCCAGCATTTCCTGTAAGGCGCTGGTGATGGAGTTATGTTTTTCGATCAATGCCTTCAAATGCAGATGCACCGCAGTGGCGTCGGCGCGGGTCAGGCGCGGGGTCATGCAGACCTGGTAGCGGATCGGTGCGCGATGCGGGCGTCCGTCCCGTCCACGCCGGAAGCGGCGCGCATCCTGGGAATCGACCCGTTGCACAAGCCCGCTTAGGTGTGCCTGAATGCCGGCGTGTTTCAAGAGTCGCCAGAAGGCGCCGTTGCTCATGGCGCTGAAACGCATCACCTCGCGACTGTATAGCGGCTTTCCAGATGGACCATTCTGATCCTGCACCCGCCATGCCGCTTGATGGAATCCCACATACAACCAGACCGCCTTGGGTCCGATCTCCATCCCCAGTCTTCGCAAGTAGCCTTTCACCACGACCTGCTTGTGCGGCTGGACGATGCGGTCATAGTCCAGCCACTGCACAGGCTCGATGTTTAATTCCGGTTCTTCCGTCTCCTCGGCTTCGGTTTCCATTTCTTCCTGCAACTCATCGCCGACAATGAACTTCACAGAGACGGAACGATTCAACACGCCAACCAGCAATCGCTGCACCGTGCTGGTCAGGCGCGAGTCCAGCCAGTCACGGGCATAAGCATTGCGCGTGGAAACAAGCAGTACATCGTTTTCCAATCCCAACGCAACCGTTCCCAGCACCCAGGTTTCAAAGGAGGCGCGCGGCATGTCCAGCTGCAATTGAGCCAGCACCGAACTCCAGGCTTGTTGAAGATCGCTCATACCGAATCTCCTCGTAAAACAAGCCTGGGTCTCCTGGATCGTTCATGCTGGATTTCTTTCGCCTCAGCCCTTCCTGTGCGTCCAACGTAGGCGGCAACGTAGGCGGATGCGTGGGCGGAACGTGGACAGGACGCAGGCGGCACGTTGTCCATGCCGTCTACGTCCTTCATTTTCTTCCATTGAAAAAGGTTTTTTTGGTGGAACTTCATCATTTGCCTTTGTGCGCTAAAGTGAATGTGGTGGATTTCGGTTTGGGTTCAAGCACCAGCAATCCGGTTTCATACGCTTTCAGACCAAAGCGCAACAAGGCTGTGATCAATTCCCCGATGGGTACATGCAAGCCATCGTCGGATGCCAGCGCTGCCAGTTCCTGTTTGAGTTCAGGAGAGAAGCCACGCCAGGTGGTGATGACCTTCCACAAGGCTTCCGGTTGTTTTTGTTTCACAGTACGTTGAGATCTGTTGATCGGGTGTGAGGCGCCACTTTGTGGGAAGAGCGTCATGCGCATGCGTTCCGGATTGGGTCGCGGATGGAGATCGAAATCCCCGCGTTCATAGGAACGCAGGGCATAGTCGAGCACCACACATGCCACCTCACCGGAGGGAACCAGCAGGTCATCAGCAATTGCCTTGACCTTCAATGCCAGCTTGGGATCGATGCCGCGATAGACCACCTTGCGGCTCTGTTGTCCTTTTTCCCACTGCCGGTTGCGCTTACGCGGCGCTGCCACGCGCAGGGAGTCGTAGAGATTGGGAACTGCCGGGACGGTTGGAGCAGGCTCGGCAGTCTCAAAGGGATCACGTCGTTGATTCATCTCCGCCTCCTAGAACTTCATGACATGCTGGGCCAGCGCCTGGTACTCCTTGGCAGCCCGGCACAATGGATCGAACTCAAAAATGGTTTTCCCTTCGGCGGCACATTCCCGCAGCAGGGTCGAACGATGGATGGGCTGCAACATGCTGGCGTCGAACTTTTCCTGCAGATTCTCCATCGTGGCTTTGCTCTCGCGGGTTTGTTCATCGAAGAAGGTCGGCAGGATGCCCAATAGATTTCCGCGCCAGTTCTTCCTTTCCTGCAGGATGCTCATCATGCGCAACACCTTGCCGAGCCCGTCTGCGGAGAGGAATTCGGTGGCAGTCGGCACGATCACCAGATCGGAAGCCCAGACCGCCCGTTCCTGGATGCCGCCCACGCTGGGCGCTGTATCGAAGATGATGTAGTGCAGTCCCTCCCTGAAAAAACGACTGACCGATTGTCGGATGGCGGAGATGGGCTGGTCCTGTGCGTTGAGCACGGTCTGGGCTGCCATTGTCTGCTGGTCCCCCGGAAACAAATACAGACCTTCGCGTCCGGACAACCGCACCCAGGATTTCAGGAAGGCGGTCTCCTGCAGCGTATGTCCCATCGTGAGCAGGTAGAACACGCCTGGCTCGGGACTGCGCCCCAGAGCGGTGGCACATTGTCCCTGCGGATCCAGGTCGATCAACAGAACCTGTTTTCCTTTTTGGGTCAAGCCATGCGCCAGCGAAACGGCAGTGGTGGTCTTGCCGACCCCGCCCTTCTGGTTCGCGATACAAATGATCCTGGTGCTCATGAGGACTCCTCCTGGTCCTTGTGCCGGATATGGCGTTTCAAACAATCCCGCAGGAGGAAATAAATGATCCCGCCCCCCAGCATGGAAAGGAAAACAAGCAGAACCCCTGATAACACGGCGCTGATGGCGTCAAACATGATCGCCCCCCTTGTGCGTTCCGGGCTGGAGTCGAATCCCATTGCACTCTGTTGTCATGACCGGAGAGACAGTCCATGCCCCTCCAACAACAGGGTAACTGTGCTTGATGGTTGCGGAAGAGGTTGAACATCTCATGGTTGCACCTCCGCCGGTTGTCCTTCCGGTCGCTCTATCTCCTGTATTTTTTCCTGTTCAGGCAGCATGCCCAGCCGGGTCAATTCCCGGCGAATGATCAGGGCTGCCTGGGCACGCGGCACACGCATTTCACGCTGTGCAAGTTGTTGCAGCGCCTCGCGTTCCTGTTCGCCCAGATACACGATTATCTTTGCCATAGTGTTCCCTTCAGATGCTGAAAAAAATGAGCCGCTTTGTCGGCGGCTCATTAGTAGCATCTGGGAGTACGGGAATTGTACGGTTTGGATTACGGGATATCTACGGAAATTATTTTCCTCTTGATCTGGCTCCGACGGGCTGGTTACGAGGGTGTTTCTGTCAGGGTTTTCCTTTGTTTTTCCTCTATTTCCTTTAATACGTTGCGCCGCCAGTCATAAAACGTGGAGGTGGGTACCAGCAGCACACCATCCGGTCCACAGCCAAATTCCTCTTCGAGAAACTCCTCCAGGGTTCTGGCGGAGAAGGATGGATCGCGCCGTTCCCAGCGCAGTACCACCCTGCGGATTCTGTCTTCCGGGTAGCGGGTTTGTTTTCCACGGCGCTTGCGGTTTCCGGATGAGATCAGATCCTGTAGATCGTCATGGTCGTCCCGGGTATCTTGTTGGATGGTTTCATTTTGGGGTGCCACGGGGTTTGATTGGGAAGAACCGGATTGATAGAATTCGATCCCGAACATTTCAAAGACAACCTGTTTTCCATCCCCTTGCGTTCTTCTTTCTGATTCGTCCCGGACAAAGCGATGAAGTGTATAAGCGTATTTGCCGCCCCGGATTCCAAGAATGATGATCCCAATGGATATGACGACCAGGGACACGAGGGCATCCTCGGGTCCGTAGTATCGATGAATTAGCCTGTAGATCCAGGAGATGGGGAAAATCAGGATGGTAATCACGATCACCAGCGCCAGATAATGACCCCACATCCTTCTGAAGTGGTTCATTATGGTTGACCTCAAAACTAAACGTCAAAAGCGGGATATTTTAGTACCGGTTCTGCGAATCTCAAATGACATTTGTTACCCTATTTATACGATTTAGTCATTTATTTGGGCATGACTCCCCTTAAAAATGCAAATTGAAAGGTCTTTGCAAATTGGAATCATTTGGCGGAATTTCGAGGGACAGGTTGTACGCTTGTTCCTTCCTTCTGATCGCACAACCTGTGGGTGTTCTCGATTGAATGATTATGCCGGCGCTGGACTCTGTGGAGCATCGGCTGCGACCTCGGATTTTCCCTGGTCACCATCAACATTTCCTGATGGCAGTTGTGGATTGGCAGTTGCATTCTTTTGAACCAATCGTTTTCGTGCAATATCCATTAGGTAGCTGTAGACCCGGCCCAGTGCCTTTCTCTGTTCCGGGGTCAGCTCGGGCTTTATTTCCTCAGGGGGAGTTGCCGCGGTCATGCGGATTCTCCTGCCTGGATGAACTGCAATTTTTTTTGACGTTGTAAGGGCATTGCCCTGTAATGGGAATGGAATGTTTTCTTGTGCATGGTTTCCTTTCACTGCAATGAAAAAATAAGAGTTGCCTTGCGGCAACCCTTAAGTAGCATTCACCAGTACGGAAACTCTACGGTTTGGAATACGAAACTCCCTACGGGATTATCCAAGAGTTCATGGTGTGGGTGAATGACCCTGAATCAGGTTGTAAAAAAACCGGATCCTTGTTTCCGTTATGCTCTCCTCTTATTCGTTCATATTGTGAAGTCATACAATTCTCGGACTTTATTCCGTAGAGTAACCGTAGTCCTGGATGCTATACCCCGCTTCAGAACATTTACATCCGGGACACCAGTTCCAAATTCCCCGTTCACAACGTTATAATATCGTTTGGAGACGCGAACATCTATGGAAGATTGGCTGACAACATATGAGGCCGTGCAGATCAGTGGATATGAATTGGATTACATCCGCAAATTGGTGCGCGCCAAAAAAATTACAGGTCGCAAGTGGGGGCAATCCTGGCAAGTCAGCCGCAAATCCCTGCAGGAATTCCTGAAGAGCAGGGATCAACACGGAGAGAAGCGCGGTCGTAAACCCAAACGAAATAAGGCATAACAACATAGCCATAACGTGATTGATGACGGGGACTTGTCAACCGTAAAACCTGTGCTATAATTTCATTGCTGGCAATGAAATTAACAGCCAGAATAACGGGTCGTACTGGTGTTCGTAGCACCAATACGACCCTCACCCAACCCACCGGCTAGAGCGGAGGGAGGGCTGGTATTATTATACAGCCCCTTTGATTCGCCCTGGTGGGATTCCATCAGGGCGATTTGTATTCCAGCCGGGGAATACAGGTCGCCCAACCCCAAAAGGAGAATCACATGTTTCAACCCCCTTCCACACAACGATTTCAACTGGTAGGCACGCTCACGCGCATCCGTCAGGAATGGCAGGATGCTGCCGGAAGTTCCAGTCTGATCGAGGTTGAAGGCAACATGGGAATGTTGCTTGCCGACCTGATCAATGGCGTAGGTCTTGGAATTGATGAGCAGATCCAAGTGCTGGGTCCCGAACTGTTTCACGAGATGAAGGATTTCCTCAAATCCCCTGTCCAGAATTGATTGACTGCTGCCAGCCGGACCGGCCCGGCTGGCATTTTGACAAATGCCAACAAGGAAACCATTCATGAATAAGCGTTCGGTTATTTACGCCAGAGTCAGTACGGATGAACAGACCAAGGGCTACAGTTTAAACACCCAGGTCGATGCCTGCAAGCAATATGCCGCCGATTGCGGTTATGTCCTTTTAATGACATTCTCCGAGGATTACAGCGGTGCAACCATTGATCGCCCTCAACTTAATGCCTTGCGGGATTTTGCTGCCCAGGAACCCATTGATGTCATTATCGTGTACGACATTGATCGCCTTGCCCGAAAAAGCGTTTATCAGGCGCTGATCGAGGAGGAGTTCCTGCGATTGGGAGTCACGGTTGAATATGTGATTGGTCAATATGACAATAGCGATGAAGGCCGGCTCCAAAAACAGATTCGTGCCAGTATTGCTGAATATGAAAAGGCAAAGATTCTGGAACGAAGCAAGCGGGGAAAACGTGGCAAGGCGCAAAGTGGGTTTGTGATTGTCGGGTCACGTCCACCTTACGGATATAAAACAATTACTGAGCCGCACAAGTCCTGGCTTGAAGTGGATGAAGAGGAGGCGCAGATTGTTGTCAATGTTTTCAATTGGTATTTGAGAGGAGATGGCGATAGTGGTCCGATGTCCATGAATGCCATTGCCAAAAAATTGACCGAAATGAGGGTCATCACCCGGGGCGATAAACATGGACACATCTACAAGAAATATGAGCCTGGGTCGTGGGCGCCTGAAATGATAAGGCACATCTTGAAAAACGAGACGTATACTGGCACCTGGCATTATGGCAAGACGAAGGTAATCGATGATGGAAAGGTAAGACCTGCCAGGCCAAAATGTGGATTTGGCAAACAGGTACCTCGTTCACGGGATGAATGGGTGGGCGTCCCTGTACCTGTAATCATTGATAAGGAGACTTTCAATTTGGCGCAGGCGCGAATGAAATTCAATCTTGCACAGGCAGATCGACACTTAAAGCATGAATATCTTTTAGCGAGAAGATTAAGGTGTGCCAAGTGCGGCTTTACTTATCAGGGTCGCGCAAGAAAGAAGAATACCTATTACTACTGCAAAGCAACAGAAAGACGGCCTATCAAGAGATGTGATATGCCCATGTTTCGTGGAAGAGATGTTGATGATGCGGTATGGGCATGGCTTGTCAACATCATTCAGCATCCGGAATACATTGTTGCCGGTTTACAGGATCGACAGGAGGAACAAGGCAGGAGCAATCAGGCTTTGACAGCCCGGTTGGAGTTGATAGAAGGTCATATAGCTGAGAATGAAAAGCAATTAAATAAGTTGCTGGACCTGTACCTGTCAGGAGATTTTGAACGTGATATGCTTTCAGAAAGACGTGCGAGACTTGAAGAAAATATAGGGAATCTCCGAAAGGAACAGGCGGAAATTGCCTCGTTTCTTGAACAATTGGTTTTGTCTGATGCCCAAGTGGAAGACATAAGATTGTTTTGTGAGACGATCAAAGATGTGTTGGAAACTGCAACGTTCGAACAAAAACGGCAGGTGCTGGAGATGCTAGATGTTCGTGGTACACTAGCGATTGAAGATAATGAAAGGGTCATTTACGTCAAATGTCTAGTAACCCCACAGCAACGGCTGTCGCTTTTGCCAACATCGCCTTCATCAAATATTGGGGCAACCGCGATAACGAATTACGCCTGCCCGTCAACGGTTCCATTTCCATGAACCTCGACGGGCTGGTTACGCGCACGACGGTCAGTTTTCAGCCGTCGCTGCCGTTCGATGAGTTGATCATCAACGGGCGCGAAATCGTCGGTAAGGGCTTGGAGCGCGTCTCGTACATCCTCGATCTGGTGCGCGAAAAGGCGGGACTCAAAATGAACGCGGAGGTGATGAGCGAGAACAACTTCCCTGCCGGGGCGGGAATCGCTTCTTCGGCGGCGGCGTTTGCGGCGCTGGCTTTGGCGGCGAGCAAGGCGGCGGGACTGAACCTGAGCGAACGCGAATTTTCCATTTTGGCGCGGCGTGGATCGGGTTCCGCTTCTCGCTCCATTCCGGCGGGATTTGTCGAATGGCAGATGGGAACGGGCGACGAGGATTCTTTCGCCTTCTCCATTGCGCCGGTTGACCACTGGAATTTGGTGGATTGCGTCGCCATCGTCAGTTCTTCGCACAAGAAGACAGGCTCCACCGAAGGACACGCCATCGCAGGGACGAGTCCGCTGCAAAATGTGCGCGTGGCGGATGCTCCGCGCCGCATCGAGATTTGCCGCAACGCGATCCTCAACAGGGACTTCAGAAGCCTTCGCGAACATCATCGAACACGACTCGGATATGATGCACGCCGTCATGATGACCTCGAACCCGCCGCTGATGTACTGGCAGCCTGCCACTGTTGAAATCTTCCATCAGGTGCGCGAGTGGCGCGCAAGCGGGCTTCCCGCCGGTTATACGGTGGATGCGGGCGCGAACGTCCATGTGCTGTGTTTGGGCGGGTATGCCGCGGAAGTGGAGAAACGCCTGCGGGAGATCCCCGGCGTGAAGGATGTATTGAAGGCGGGGGCCGGCGGCGGCGCGAGGGTGGTGTAATTTATACAAAGGACGCAAAGTATCCATGAACTCCATTCACCCCGAAGGATGAAAATGGAGTCCAGAAGTTCTACTTCTGGACTTGTGCAAGAGTTCGCTTCTGGAATTCTGCAAGTAGAACTTGCGGAGTCCGCCTGTTTTCATGGCAGGGTCACAAAAGTTTTTGGATCCATTGAACGGGATTCGCGGGAACGGCGCATGGATTGCACGGGCATAAAGGGAGGATAACTCAGAGAAACCGCATCAACCGTCGCCGGGGGAGAAGCGTGCAAGTCGTCTAATAAAAGTTTAACTTCGCCGCATCCATTTGCAAGATATAATCCAGTCGCCGCATCGAAAATGCGGGAAAGGATCCGAAATGGAATTTGGTTTTCTCACGCTTGTTATCTTCCTGCTCGCCCTGAGCGGGATGATCTTCATTCACGAACTTGGACATTTTATTGCGGCGCGCTGGGCGAAGATCGAAGTGGAAGAGTTTGGGTTTGGTCTGCCTTCGTACAAGATTGCCACGCTGTTCAAATGGCAGGGGACGGAGTTTACAGTGCATGCCCTGCCGCTGGGCGGGTTCGTGCGTCCCAAGGGCGAAAACGACCCAAACGTGCCCGGCGGGTTCGGCTCCGCCAGCCCGTGGAAGCGGCTGGTGGTTTTGGTCGCCGGTCCGTTGATGAACCTGTTCACGGCGGTGATTGTGTTCTCGGCGTTGATCGCGTTCGAGGGCGTGCCGGTGCCGGGCAGGGTCAAGATTGATGCGGTGTCGGAAAACTCGCCCGCGCAGCAGGCAGACATCCGCACCGGCGATATTTTGCTCGCCGTCAACGGCGAAGAAGTCACCGAGGTGGAAGCCGCCATCGCCGTCATCCGTCAGAACCTCGATAAACCGGTTGAACTTCTGATCGAGCGCGACGGGCAGAAAATAACCATCGTCGCTACGCCGCTTTCGAGCCGGACCCCGCAACAGGGCGCGCTCGGAGTCGGGCTGACGTATCCCACGCGCCCGGCAACGTTCGTTGAAAGCGTCTCCGGCGGCGCGGCAATCACAGCGCTGCAAGCCGCCGCCATCGTCTATTTGCCCGTCGCCATCATCCAGGGACTCATCGCCCCCGAAGACGCGCGGCTGATCGGCTTCAAGGGAATCTACGACCTGTTCAATTTCTCCGTGCAAGAGGACGTGACCAGCCGCCAGGAAGCCGCCCAGGCGCAAACCGCAGGCCGCGCCAGCGCGCCCCAGCCCACGAACTTCACGTTGAATCTCATCGGCGTCTTGAGCATCTCGCTGGGCGTGTTCAATCTCTTCCCCATCCCCGCGCTCGACGGCGGACGCATTCTCTTCACGCTCCCTGAAATTCTTTTCCGCAAGCGCGTCCCGCCGGAATGGGAAAACATGGTCAACGGCGTCGCCATGCTTTTGCTCATCGTTCTGATGCTGTTCGTGAACATCATGGACTTCATCAACCCCGCTCAACTCCCCACCCCGTAACCATGGCTGAACTTACTTTTCAATCCGTTCTCGACCACCTGCTAGATTCCAAAAAGGACATCCCGCCGGCGCACCTCCGCCACTACTCCGACCTGGACCCGAAATCCCTGCGCCTTTTTCTGGATGTATGGCCTCGCGTCGCCCCGGACCGGAAACTGCTCCTGCTCGACCATCTTTTATCCCAACTGGACTCGGATACCCTCGTCTCGTACGAGGACATCGGCAGGGAATTGCTGAAGGATGCGGACGGAGAAGTCCGCGCCCGCGCAATTGGACTGCTCGCCGAATCAAACGACCCGAAGCTGGCTGACTCGTTGATTGACATTTTCCTCACCGACAGCGACCTCGCTCCGCGCCTGGAGGCGGCGAACCTGCTGGGCGAATTCGTCCTGCTCGGCGAACTGGAGGAATTGAACGAGTCGCTCCAGCGCCGGATCGAGGATGCGCTGATCTCCGTGATTCGCAGCGAAGAGAACCCGTCCCTGCGCAGGCGCGCGCTCGAAGCGCTCGGTTACTCGTCACGCGAAGAGACCGTCAACATCCTCGAATCCGCCTACCAGCGCGAAGACCCCGTTTGGGTCGCCAGCGCCCTGCACGCCATGGGACGCTCCCACGACAACCGCTGGAACGACAACGTGGTCAGCAAACTGCTGGATAGCGATCCCCGCGTCCGTTTTGCCGCCGCCGAAGCCGCAGGCGAACTCGTCATCGAAGAAGCGGCGCCCATCATGCTGCAAATGCTCGAAGACGAGGAAGAGGACGACGATGTCACATCAGCCGCCATCTGGTCCCTCTCTCAAATCGGCGGCGAGGATGTGCGCATCTACCTCCTCAGCCTGCTCGAACAAACCGACGATGAAGAAACCATCGAATTCCTCGAAGACGCCATCGAAAACCTGGATTTCAATGAGGAACTGAACAAATTCGACCTCCTCTCCCTGGATGAAGACGATGAGTTCGACGAGGAAGATTTTGACGATGAAGAGGATGGAAAGTAAAACGACGTAGCGCAAGATGGCATCTTGCGCTACGAATAATCCCTCGATGGGGCTCGAAACAAAAAGCCCTCCGCGTGGAGGACTAATTGAGAAAGTGAGCGCGGAGAGGATCGAACGCATCCCTCGATGGGGCTCGAAACAAAAAGCCCTCCGCGTGGAGGACTAATTGAGAAAGTGAGCGCGGAGAGGATCGAACGCATCCCTCGATGGGGCTCGAAACAAAAAGCCCTCCGCGTGGAGGACTAATTGAGAAAGTGAGCGCGGAGAGGATCGAACGCATCCCTCGATGGGGCTCGAAACAAAAAGCCCTCCGCGTGGAGGACTAATTGAGAAAGTGAGCGCGGAGAGGATCGAACGCATCCCTCGATGGGGCTCGAAACAAAAAGCCCTCCGCGTGGAGGACTAATTGAGAAAGTGAGCGCGGAGAGGATCGAACGCATCCCTCGATGGGGCTCGAAACAAAAAGCCCTCCGCGTGGAGGACTAATTGAGAAAGTGAGCGCGGAGAGGATCGAACTCTCAACAAACGGCTTAAAAGGTTTTGGGTGGCTTGTAGTAACGATCAAAAGCCTCGTGTAATTCATGGATTGCAAACGTTCCGTAGAAGTCAATTGTCACGGTTGCGGTTTTATGTCCTGCAAGTTGTGAAACCTGTGCTAGTGGCATTCCCTCTTCGAGTCTTTTCCTGCACCACCGATGCCGCCACTGATGAGGGCTGCAAGGCTCTTTGATTTTCAGTTTCTTCTTATATCGATCTAGGATTTCACTAATTCCGGCGGGTGTTAATGGTGTTCCTTTTGCGGTCGTGAAAACATGATCGCAATTGTTACCGCGAATCTTTAGCCACTTCACCAGGGCTTTATAACATTCCTGGGACATTACTACAATTCGATCTTGATCGCCTTTCTCGTGAATAATTGCCCGTCTTCGTAGTGGTTCGGGTTGATCTAAAAAGAGGTTGGACACTTGAAGATCTGCAATCCCTCCCCTTCTCGCGTTTGTACTTTCCAGAAAATTTAAGAGTGCGTAGTCTCTCGCATTGTTCTTGGCTGCGTTCAAAATTCGCGCTGCGTTCTCGTTGCTGATTCCCTTCCTGGCTCGCCTGGGGAGTTTTGGCAGGCGAAGATCACGCGCTAAATCCATTGGCAAAATGTCGCGCCGGTGCAGGAACTTGAAAAATTTCCTTAAGGCTCGGATGTATCCGTGTTTTGTATCGGGGGAAATTTTCGATTGTTGGATCTGCTCGTAAAGCTTGAAAAGATCAATTTCCAAAATGGTTGAAATCGATCTTTCTTTTCCTCCTAACTGATCGGCAATTTTATAAAGTTTGTCTTTGTACCAGGTCTTTGTTTTTTTGGATCTGCCCACTGTTTCTATTTGCACAAAAGTTTCTATCGCCGTTGCTAGGTTGATCGTGTCTGTGATGGTGATAGTTTCTCGTAAGATCATAAATAAACCTTTGGAGGTGTGAAGGTCATCGAACAAATGACCGCCCAAGTGTTGAGCCACTACACCAGTAGGAGACCTATCAAGAAACCTTGGTGAGTGGCTCGAAAACAATTTTAGCAAGAAAGGAGATCTATCGCAATGACAAAAAAGGTAAGAGATTTGCAAGAAAAAAAACGCGAAGCTGGCAGGCTTGGAGGTCTAGCCACTGTAAAAAAACATGGTGTTGATCATATGCGTTCGATCGGTGTTAAAGGTGCGCATGTGTTTCATTCACGTTATCGATTAACTCCCGTTGGTACTTCACAATTTGTAATCGTACATCGTGAAACCGGCGAAGTGAAAAACTTCCTCGATGGATCTGTTTTTCAGACCGAATAGGAGACCTATCAAATGTTGAAACTACTTCCCTATATCGTAAAACCTTTGTTTGCCTTGTTTTGCCTGGTTGTGGCTGCGGGCGTGTTGTATTTCAGTTTCAATGCGCTTGGACTGATTTTTCCTGATGATTTGGCTGGGCAGCTGCTTGGTCTTGCGCTCTTTGATATTGGCATGGCGGTTTGGTTTGTTGTTTTCTTGAAAAATTGCAAATCAACCATGCAATACGTTTGGAGCGTGTTTGGCTTTCTCATTGGATTGGCCGGCACTCTTGGTTTGGTTTCCATGGAGGTTGGAGCATCGTCAGGTTTGATTGATCCGACGACCTTGGCGAAACCTCTTACTTATACCTTTGTTGGTGTGCTGGTTGGTCATTTGTTGCTGACGTATGCCTTTCATGCTTCTTCACCTGAACAGTCGGTGGATATCAGCATTGGAATTGAAAAAGCAAAGATCACTGATGAAGCGCAGAAGCAGGTTGAGAAAAAGATTGCTGAAAAAATTCCTGTTCTGGCTGACGCCATATCCGAAGATCTTCTTCGTGGTGTCATTCGAGATCTAAATCTTCGAGTTCGACCAGGCACGACGCTTGATTTACCTGCCTTTGATGTGGTTGAACCAGTGCAGGAAAAGCAGGAAGGAGCCGCGCCGATCGCGCAGAATTTTTTATCCAGTCTATTCGCGTGGGCGGTCCCCGGCGGTCGAAAGTTTCAATCATCTGCTCCGAGTGTCGAACTGAATTCCAAAGCAGTGACCCCGAAGCGATCACCTGCAGCGACCGATGCCGAAAGCGACGATCCCGCCGACGTCGAGCCGAAAAAGTAGAGATGTCACAGCACATGCTGTGACTGTGACAGGTCACATCATAAGGTGTGACCTGTCCTTTAAGGATAAATCCATGAAAACAAAAATTTTGATTTTGTCTTTCTGCTTGGTTTTTAGCCTGGCTTGTTTGGGTACATCTTCTGCGGTCGAGACCATTGGACAGGCAACCATGCTGGTTGAGGTTTCGCCGGTTTTTGTTCTAGCAACGGTCGAGCCTAGCGTCACGGTTGAGCCGCAGCGCTGCGCTATTGTGGTTGCTCAAACTGCGTTGCATCTTCGTATAGCTGCGGATGTTCATTCATCGAGCATTACACATTTGCCAGCTGGTGAAATGGTGCAGGTTTTGGATGATTCTGATCTTGACTGGTGGCGCGTCCAGGTGGGGGAGTTTGAAGGTTTTGCACGTTCGAACTATCTTCAGTCGGTGGAGTGCGGGCAATGAGAAAAACCACTTATGAGCAGAGTGTCTTGATTGGTTTTCGAAAACGTCCGGCAGTTCTTCGAACCATTGTCAGGAATGGTGTTACTACTTTTTCTGTTGTTTTGAATGGTGTAGTTATTGCATCACGATTTACATCGAAAACGCAGGACGCAGAAATAGCGATTAGGCGGCTTGCTAAAGCTGTTTCTGGGTTGTCATATGTTTTTGTCGTTCCAGTTTTGCAGGAAAATCGAACTACTGTTGAGCGATATAGGAGGGGTAGATCATGACCCAGGAAATCTATATCTCCGCCTTGGATTGGCTTGGGCGTGGCTTTACTCTCCTGCCTATTGTGCCTGGCACGAAATATATTGCTCGTGGTTTTGGTCTTGCGATGGATCGGGTTTTGGATCAACGTCGTGCGGCAGAATATTTTCGTGATTCATCGGTTCGTTGGAACCTGGCAGTAGTTGCCCCAGCTGGGACCCATATTCTTGATTTCGATGATTGGGACCTATATCTGCGCTGGTTGAAGTTCGTTAAACCCTTCGATGATTCGATGACCAGGACGTATACCGAGTTAACGCCGTCGGGTGGTGTTCATGTCTTCTTGGCTGGTGAGGTTCCTCCTGGGTATCGATGCCGGAAGGGTTGTGAGATCAAACGGCATTCCCTGGTTGCGCCTTCTGTCCTGTCTTCGGGACGATATGAAGTTTTCGCGGATTTGCCCATCTATCATGGTTCCCTCGATGCGGTCTTTTATTTTCTTCGCGAGCCATGTACTGATCAATCTATTCCTTTATTACCGAAACCAGGAACGCGAATTTTCCCAGCTGGCAAGATCGATCAGATCAAGGCGCGTTTTCCCATTGTCGAGATGTTCAAATCGTATTATCCTAAGGTCACACTTAAACAGCGTGGCGTTTTCTATAATTGCCTATGTCCATTTCACGCTGATAAATATCCCTCCTTTTGGCTTAACTCAAAACTGAATATTTTCGGGTGTCACACTTGCAAAGCGCGGGGTGACGTCATCAATCTTTACGCGCTCATTAGAGACATCAACAACGAACAAGCGATTGAAGATTTGATGGCTTATGCTTTCTAGTGCATTCACCTGGACTCCTTTGGATCGAGTGCGCGTCCTGAAAATGGACGTGCAGGACCGTTTAACAGTTAATCGGCTGGTGCGTTGGCAGCGTCAATCGGTCGCTCGATCCATTATTCCAGGGGAACGGGTTTCTAAGTGTTATCGTGTTCGGGTGCGTGAATTGGTGGATGTGCTCCGATCGCAGAAATTCAAGCGGGCGCATTATGGCGGCTTGTATACGTGTGGATCTGTTTGGCATTGTCCGGTCTGTGCTTCGAAGATTACCGAACGCCGCCGGATCGAGCTTCAGCAGGCAATTGACCAGGCAACAAAGAAGGGGTTATCTTTTTTCATGGTGACTTGGACACTGCAACATACAAAAGATGACAGTCTTAAAGATGTTCGTGATTCTCTGGGTGTTGCTCTGCGTAAACTTCGCGCTGGTCGCTGGTATCAGTCATTTGCTGAGACTTGGCAAATCTCAGGTAATGTTACTGGCTCAGAAATCACTTATGGCACGGAACACGGTTGGCATTATCATAAGCATTCGATCTATTTCACCTCAAAGACTTTATCAGTTGCGCAGCTGGCAAACATACAGACAGAATTGTCTTTGAAGTATCGCCAAATCCTGGATAAGATGGGACGCTATGCCCATCCAATTATTGGTGTCGATGTTCGTTCCGGTGATTCAGGCGTTGCGGACTATGTAGCCAAGTATGGACAGCAGAAGGATATATCTAATTGGAGCCTTGCCGCGGAGCTCACAAAGGGAAGTAGTAAAGTTGCGTTGCAGGAAGTTGATCACTTCACCCCGTTTGAATTGCTTGACCTTTATCTTCATCAGGAGGACGACGGGAAACTTTATCGCGAATATGCACAGACCATGAAAGGGGATCATCAATTGAGGTGGTCGCCGGGCTTGCGGGACCTGCTCGGGCTCGATCCTGAGATCACTGATGAAGAATTGGCAACTGTCCAGGATGATGATGCGATTCTCTTTGCACAGATCACGATCCAGCAATGGCGGAAGATCATCAAGCAGGAAAAGCGCGGTCATGTCCTCGAAGCTGCATCGATGGGAGATCCTGATCTATTTCAAAAATTTCTGACAACAATAAAGTGATTTATGCTATACTTTTGGAGCCGTTACAGGGTGCCCCCCTCACCCTGTAGCGGCATTTTTTTGCCTGGGATCGGCTTGGGAGGGGGGAGGCGCGAAGCGCCTATCTTGGTATTAACGCGAAATTCGCGTCCCGCCCTCTGGCGGGCTTCTGAGGGGCGTTTCTCAAAAAATCCATTTCACCCTAGCGGTACTCCCCCCTGCGTTGAAATTTGAGGCTAGAATTTTCGTTCTAAGATAGTTTTTTTGTTCTATTTTGGGGTAGGGTGGGGTAGGGTCTTGAAAATCCGATATTGGATCGATCACTAATTTTTATCAAAAAGTTCATAAAAAACGGTCTCGGTCGAGAAATCGGACTGTTTTTATCGGCAATGATGACTACAGGTGTGTAGGGGGGCACCCCAGCAGGGGCGCGGCGCGGGTCTAGCAAATGGTTTAACCGGACAGGTCTCTTGCTGTCCCGTAACCTATCCCCCAAAGTCTAGTAGCCATGATTTCAGGATCAGGAGTGGTTTTTTCCTGATCCTGAAATCATCCGCGAAGGGTTTAACGCCTGCTTCGATGTTCAAACAATAGGGTGATAATTACTGCCAATGATCCTGATATCAGGATAAATTTGAATGTGAGCCAGATTTCATCTAGGCTTGGGAGGGGTGGAGGGCTTGGATCCATTTTTTAATCTCTTGAAAACTTTGACGAATGATTTATCTTGTTTCAACTTGTCCCATTTTTTGTAGATTAGCTTTTCTAGTTCTATAAATTTCTCGTGTTCTAAAAAGTAAAAATTCCAAAACACGTTTGAGTTTTTAAAGTCGTAACCTATTGATAAAAGATGATCACGTAGTGCGAAAATTTTTTTGTTTTGTTTGGCTGGTTGTTTGAATGTTGGTATCATGGATACCTCACAGAATCGATTATGACCGGATCCCAAAAATTAACTCCTGTTGGTAAACCATAGGCGAGGAAGTCCAGGAACATTACTCCATGGCTGGCTGCGTACGCGTTACATCCTCCGCAAAGATCAACCACCAAATAATCACCCGCGATTTGTTCAGGTGCTGAAACATGCAGGACCGTCAGCGCTGGATATAGTGCATTTTCCCAGGACACTTCATGATCTGGATACGTTGGAACGGCGACCCCTCCGCGATATTCGATGAACGCAGAGTCATCCATTATGTATTGTGACCAGGGTAATTCCGATGCGGTGGTGTCTTTGCATCCAATTACCCGTGTTTCCTGCGGGTTGTAAATCCAGTTTGCTTGGTGACAGTTCACTGCATAGTCTGGATTTTCATCCATCTGTGCAACCAGGTCTGGATAATAATAGCTAAAAACCCAATTCACGGATTTTGGATCGAGCGGGGTATATGCTGGCGTTGGGGTGTCTCTCATCCAGGCTTCGGACGGTGTGCCTGTTGGGAAGGGTGTGTAAGTTGGTAGGGGTGTATAAGTTGGTTGCGCTGTTGGGTTGATGTTAATGCCTGGCACGATCTGCACCAATATTGCTGTTGGTGTTGCATCAATGAGACCCAGGCGTTGAGCTGTTTCCATGTTTGCGCCTGTCTCTGGATTGGGTAGGAACATTCCGAAAAATCCACGAGAAAAATAAAGGATTGTTCCAATCATCAGCCACATTTGTCCCGCTGTGACCAGGTAATTAGCTCCCCCACCACTTTTTACCCCGAGGAACGGACGCAAATTTTTCTGCTGCTTCTCCCATTTTCCGAGCAGATGAAACAAGGTCGTTACCAAGTTCGGCGATGTCATCCCTCCCGCCGCTCTCCACATCGCGTATTTGGTATTTCCGGTTATATTTTCTGAAGTATTCTTCCGTCCAGGTCTTGAACGTATTGACGATATCTTCAGGGAAATCGCCCTGGATCGAGCGTGTCATAAACGCCGAAATGTTCCCACCAACACGTTTGAAAAATGTAACCGTGATAGGATTTTCGCCCATTGATTTTGTCATATCTCCAAATTTTGATTGGGATCAGAAACCACTTGAAGAAGTCGAACCATAGTTGAACGGTTAACTCGCATAGGTCTTCATGTGGTGCTTTACGACCCGAAAAAATTAAATAGGTTTGTTGTTTCCTGGCGAATGAGGAAATTGATCCTGCGCTCTTTTGAGTTCGGAAATATAGTCCGAGTTCGTCGAAGATGGCGACGACTTTTCTCCGTCCGTGTTCGTCCATCGTCATTGTCGCGGGGTCATCATTCCAAATGCAGTTAATTTGACTGATCAGTTTGTAGCCGCGCTTTAGGTATCGTTCTGCAATTTCGACTGCGAATAATGTTTTACCGGACCCGAGGCGTCCGGTGATGTACACCATGTAGCAATCGTCAAGCTCTGCAAAAAAACCGTCATCGTATAGGATCATGGTTAGAAGATGCTCTTGACTGCATAGATTACGAAAGCGACACCGAATACAACGGCTAAGCCGATTGGGACGAAAAGAGTTATGTTAAATAAGGGTGCTTCCATGGTTTACCTTACGATACAAACAGGTTTCGGATGATTGCAACAATACCCAAGATGTAGAGTATTGCTTCAAGTGAAATAACAACATCGAAGACAGTTAACTCTCCGAAAGAAATATCTTGGAAGCATATATGAGCAATCCAAGGGAAAGCGCCTATGGGATTTGCAGTCAGCCCGCCGAAGTCAAAGCCTCCATAGGGACCTATATCTATACAGTATTCGTTACCGTAAGAGATGCCGGTCCAATCGAAGCCAGTTTCTTCGTCGTGGACAGTTTGGCAGTAGCTTAAGTCTGTTCCTGGTGTACCTGTGGCTGTAGGTGTAGGCGTTGTTGGAAGGCTTGAGATTGATATGTATACCCATCCTTGGGCAATATTGTCTCCAGATGGCCACGATACGTTATTGTTTTTTATGTTGACGTAGAAATCTGTTCCCTGATTGTTTGGATTTCCGTTTGTAAATGGCTGTTGCTTTTGGTAAGTGTGATTGCATGTGCCGCTGGTACCGGGGGTGCATGCATTGGAGTAGTTACTGTCGATATTTGTATTCCATCCGCTTTGTGGGTCACGTGCCCATAAGTGATTTTCGAGTGTTGGGGCGTACCGGGAATCAGCGTTGCTCCATGATATTGTTATGTCATAAGCGTAGTAAATGTTTACTAATGTGTTATATGGGCTTTGAACGTGAACGCCTATTAAATCAGCGAAATAATTATTGTTAAATCCGTTTATTGTGAACTCGTGTGTGTACGAAACGACTCCGCCGTTCCAGCATTGTCCATTTATTAAATATAAGCACTCCATTCCTCCGCCTGTTGGTGTGCCTGTTGCAGTCGGTGTGATGGTTGCTGTTGGCGTGACGGTTACTGTTGGTGTTGTACATGGGCTTCCCCCGGCTGCGGCTGTTTGACAGGCTATTTGCGTCATTGATTCAAGTGTTGGGTTGGGTGTATTTGTGTTCGATGGTGTTGACGTGCTCCAATCTGAGGCGTTGACGCATTGCGAGCATAGGAGCAGCCAGGCTGATGAGGGTGTAACTGTTCCCCACCCAACAGGGTTGGATCCGTTTTCTGGGCATTCCAGATTTCCATAATCTATGGTGGGGTTGATGAGTGGGTTATATGGTGGTGGAGCCGTGATTGTTGTTGTGGGTTGTGGCGTTTCAGTTAATGCCTGGTAGGCGTTAACACCTGCGGGTATTCCAGCGATGCCCAGTATTAAGATCATGATTGATGATGTGACAAGTATTTTTCTGTTCATGTCATGATCTGCGAACCACCATTAGGAGCAACACAAGTAGAACAATGGCTGTCACCAAGGTTTGGATTGCCGGCAAAATTCCCAGGGCATTGAGTAGGTACATGATCGCTGACATTATTTATCTGCCTCTCGTTTGAAGGATAGGAAAATTGAGATGAAGATCAGAATTGCTATTCCAGGGATTAAGCTTTCTTCCGGCAGGACATTTAATGCGATTGCTAAAATCCAAGTGATAGCTATAAGTGGTTGGCGTAAAAGTAATAATGCAATTACTCCACCAAATGCAATGGTTTGAGCCTCAGTCATCGCCGCCTGACCCAATTCTGTTCAGGAAGAATAAGGCAACAGGCCAGACAACGATTGAGAACCAGATAATGATTTGCATTATTGTCCACATTGACACGCCGTAGAAGTTTATGTGTTTCATTGTGTCGATCACGATGTTGGTTAATGCGATTATTGCTTGCATGTTTGCCTCGTAAAATGAATCGGCTGGACGTTGCCGCCCAGCCGAAAGACGATTGACGATCTAGCGCGACTTAACGCGGCGGAAGATGCTGATCACGAGTCCAGCGACGAGGCTGAATGCCAGGATCAAGCCCAGCGTCACATTGGTCGTGCCGATTGTGCCCAGTTCGACGGCGAAGAGATCGGTCATCCAGGTGACAAGGTCTGCCATGGTTGCACTCTCCTTTCATGGGATATAGGTATCACGGTCCGCGGTGCCGTGTTACTTTTTCGGTTTTTCTTCGCTGGCTTGAACGGGGGTATTGTTGGGTTGTGCGTACAGTGCAAGTTTGAAGTTTCGGATTTGAGGCTTCACCAGGGCGTGTTTGATATCCACGTCCTGACCGATCGAAAAGCCATGATCATGTGGGAACGTGATTACCACGTCTCCGCCGGTTTCGCGATCGAGAAAGGTGATTTGACAAGTCACCTTTTCAGGGGGAAGAGTGTTTCCGTCTTTGTCCTTTTCCCAGTTTTTGATGTCACGCACGATACCTTTGAAAGAAATTTGCATTGATTGGATCTCCTATTCGGGCAGATGGATTTTGATCATCGCTTGCCCTGGTCGATGATCTCAAAGCGGAACACCCGCCAATTGACGCCCCGACCCGATCCGCCCCCCTATTATGTTAAAAAATAGCGACACGACCGCAGGGGGTGCGGATCGTGTCTGTTGAAAAATTTAAACCAATGTGGGTAAAAAGTCAAGGTTTGAATGTCATGTGATGGTCAAGTGCAAGGATAAAGCCCGCCCGCGCTTGGGCGCGGCGGGCTGCCTGCACTACCACATGACAAAACTTGACCAGGAAATAATCGGAAAACTTTTCCTGATCTCGAACCTGCTTTTTATTCCTAAGCGCTCTTTATGGTTTTGATTGTGATACATTCCCCAATATTGCTATTGCGATGCCAATGTAGATGGCGCCAAGAATGAGGGTAATGATTAGGTTTGCAATGAAGAAATGTCCCCAAACTGCGAATGATCTTTTAATAAAATTTTTGCTTATCAAGTTTGTTTTTGGGAGTTTTTTATACTGAACGTCTCTTACTCGTTCATCTAGGATTTGGACCTGTTTTTCTAGTGTGGTTAGGTAGTTCATTAGTTCGTCCATGTTTTTGAATTTGGGCGGCATAAGTTTTTCCTCCTTGACAAAATTTCGTAACGTGCGTAAGATGTGGTCATGACACAAGACCGGAAAGATTTAAGTGTTGCTCAGGTTGCGGTAATTCTTGTTTGTTCTTCTCGGCATGTATTGAACTTGATTAATTCGGGTCATTTCCCTAATGCGTACAAAATGAATCCTGGTAAGAGAAGCGTTTACCGGATCCCCAAAAAGGATCTTGACGCTTTTTTGAAGTTGCGAACGGTTAAGTAGTTAGCAATCAGCCCCCAACGCGCCAACGTTGGAGGCTGTGACGGCGGCTCTATCGCTGTCAGGTGAGTTAGCACCTTAACAACTGCATAGAGACAGTGAGCGCGGAGAGGATCGAACTCTCAACAAACGGCTTAAAAGGCCGCTGCTCTGCCATTGAGCTACGCGCCCGCTGAGTTTCGAGCGGGCAATATTCTAACATGCGAAAGTAATACCGGCAAGGCACGCCGCGTCTAGCACGAGGAGGTATAAAAAATGAGCAACGTCAAATACGTAACTGAACAGGACTTCCAGCAGGAAGTCATCAACGCAGAGACTCCCGTGCTGGTGGATTTCACCGCCGACTGGTGCCAGCCCTGCAAAATGATCTCGCCCATCGTGGAACAACTTGCCGGGGAATGGGACGGCAAGGTCAAGGTCGTCAAGCTCGACGCGGACCAGAATCCCAACATCATGATGCAGTACGGCGTCATGGGCATCCCCACCCTGATGCTCTTCAAGGGCGGCCAGATCAAGGAACGCATCACCGGCTTCACCCCCAAGGACAGGCTGGCGGCAAAAGTCACACCGCACGTGTAGCCGCGTTTGCAGGAATGCCCGCGCTCACAAATTACGCTTTTGATAGGCGGGAAAGCGCAATTCGTGAACGCGACGGGTATAATAGAGCCGACCGAGTTCGGCTCTATTTTTTATCAGGACAGAAATGTGTCAGAAGAAGATCAATTAAAGGCGGCCATCTCAGCCATGAAGTCAGGCGACCGCGCGCGGGCGTCTGCCATGCTGGCAAAACTTGTCCAGGAATATCCACAATCGGAACGGGGATGGTATCTGTTGGGAATGTGCGTTCCCGACCGGGAACAGCGCTTGTTTTGTTTTCGACGCGTCCTTGCGATCAACCCGAACAACCCGGATGCAGGCAGACAGATCGCGCTTCTTTCCAAGCCGGAAGCGGCTCCACCTCCCCCCTGCCGGGCAACCCCGACGCCTCCCCTCGTCGAACCGGAACCGGTTTCCAAAACGTTCACACCCACCCAGCCGCTCCCGGAGACGGTTTCGCCCTTTGTCTATGAAGACTCCGAAGTGGAGGAAGGAACGGCAGAATCCCTGCCCTATGAACCGGCAATTCCTGAAAAACCGGCAGGGAAGAAACAGCCCGCGAAAAAGAAACAATCCAACGCGCCCATCTATTACGCGATTGCGGCGTCAGTCGTCATCCTTTGCGTGGTCGGGCTGGGAGCGTTGTACATGCTCGGCACAACGGGCACATTGACCTCGCCTTTCCAGGCACAGACTCCCACTCAAATCGTTCCACCCACACTTGCCGTCCTGCCAAGCGCCACCCCGCAGCCGCCGACTCCGATCCCCTCACCCATGCCCACCGTGGCGTACTCCCCGACATACGAAGACGCCCCCTGTCAATTCGATGCGCCTTCCAACGTCAGAGTCACCTGCGGATACGCCATCGTGCCGGAGGATCGAACGGGCGATCCCAACCACACCATCCGGTTGGCTGTGGCTGTCTTTCACAGCAGGAGTTCCAATCCTGCGCCGGACCCGGTCATGTTCCTGCAAGGCGGACCGGGCGGAGAAGCCGTCCAACTCAGCGCAGATGCGTACCGGGTCCTCGTCCAGCCTTTCCTTGCCGAGCGCGATTACATCACCTACGACCAGCGCGGCACGGGGCTTTCCGAACCCGCTCTCGTTTGCGATGAATTGGACAAGGTTTACCGGCAGGATATTTACGGAAACATCGAAATCAGCACGCGGGAACTGGTGTACCAAAACGCCTTTTTATCCTGCGCGGGTCTCTTGCAAGCGAAGGGCATCAACCTGCAAGCCTACAATACGGTCGAAAACGCGGCGGATCTAAAGGATATTGTCAAACTGCTGGGGTATGAGAAGGTCAACCTGTACGGCGCATCATACGGGACCCGCCTCGCGCTGGTAACAATGCGCAATCATCCCGAAGTGGTGAAGAGCGCCATCCTCGATTCTGTCATGCCGGTGGAGACGAACTGGATCAACGAATACCCAAACGTCGCCAACTACACGTTGACCAACCTGTTCGCCTCCTGCAAAGCAGACCCCGCCTGCAACCTTGCCTACCCCGATCTGGAAACCGTCTTCTGGGATTTGGTCCGGGAACTGGACGCCAACCCAGTCACGTTGACAACCTCCGCCTATCCGATGGGAACCGTCACCGAAACCATTGACGGCTCGTATTTGCTGTCGGTTGTCATGGGGCTCTCGAAAACCACCAGTCTCATCAATACCACGCCCCAAACCGTCTACCGCTTGAAAGACGGGGATTATTCCACGTTGATCGCGGCGCAATACGCCCTGCCCTACGCGCTCGACGGCATCAACCCCGGCTTGTATATCTCCGTGATGTGCCGCGAACACGTCCTGGATACGACGCCCGAAAATCTCAGAGCCGCCTCGGAGCAGTTGGATGTGGAAAACTTCATCTGGCGGCCCTTCTACGGCGACCTGGAGAAAATGTTCAACGCGTGTAAAAGCTGGGGGGCGGTCGGACCCGTGCTCGGGGAGAAGGATGCGGTCATCAGCGAAATTCCCAGCCTAGTCATCGAGGGCACGTTCGATTCCGCCACTCCGCCCCAGTTCGGGAAGCAGGTCGCGGAGAAACTGCCCAACAGTTATTACGTTGAATTTTCCAACCAGGGTCACGTGCCGACGGCGACTGATTCAAGCGGCTGTGCAATGCGGATGGCGCTGAATTTCATCGCCAATCCCGGCGTCGAACCGGACCGCGCCTGTTTGAGCGAACTGCCCCGTGTTGAATTCCTCGTCCCGTACACGGGGACTCCGCCTCTGGAACTGAAAAGGCAAAGGGTCTTCGGCGTCACGCTCGATGTCCCCAAGGATTGGATCTTCACCTACGACGGTTTCTTCGTGAGGGCGAGTTCTCCCTTCGACATCACCCAGGTGAGCGCGCTGCGCGCGGCGATCAGCATCCGGAATTGAAGGATTATTTCTCGTCCAGCATTCACGGCTACCGCGGGCTGGACGGCGCGCCGGTGGAGGCGGGCGTCCGCAATGCCAACGGCCACACTTGGAAGTTGTATTACGCCACATCCAACGCGCGCCCGGTGGACATCGCCGCGGCGGAGGCTGGCAGTACGTCCCTGATCGTCATCATGTTCAGCCACCCGGATGAGCACGACGCGCTCTACCGCACCGTCTTCCTGCCGATGGTGGATTCGGCGCGTTAGGCATTTTCGTTGACGATTCCCCAATCTTCATGGTATTATTCGCCCGCTAAAAACCAGCCCATGCTGGATTTGTTTTGTCTATCGTACTAGAGGAGAAGCATATAAGCGCCAACGAATTTCGAGTCAATGAGGGCATCCGCGTTGCGGAGGTGCGCCTGATCGGTCCAGATGGAGGCAACATCGGAGTTGTTCCCATCAAGGAAGCGTTGAAGATCGCCCGCGAAGCGGATCTGGACCTTGTGGAGGTCTCGCCCGGAGCCAACCCGCCCGTCTGCCGTGTGATGGATTTCGGCAAGTTCATTTACGAACGGGCAAAGAAGGAACGCGAGGCAAGGAAATCCCAGACGAAGATCGAGGTCAAGGAAATCCGCCTGCGCCCCAAGACGAACGAAGCCCACCGCGGCTTCAAAGTGGACGATGCCCGCCGCTGGCTCAACCAGGGACACAAGGTGCGCGTGACCGTCAAGTTCCGCGGACGCGAAATGGATTACCCCGAAATTGCGTTGGAAGATCTAAAGGAAATCGCCCAGGACCTTTCCGATGTCGCGATCATCGAGGTCCCGCCGCAAATGGAGGGACGCACCATGCTCGTGGTGCTGGCGCCCACCAAAGGCGGCGCAAAAAAGAAAGAGAAACCCGAACAGGCTGAGGTCAGGAAAGAGGCGGAAGCCTGAGCGGCGCAAGTCCCCAAAGATGTTGATCGTCCGCGGGCGTGACATGATGTCCGCGGTTTTATTTTGTCTGAAAGGAGAAACTCCAGAATGCCCCGCAAAGCAAAACCTGGAAAAAAATTCAAGCTGAAGACGCATAAAGCGACATCCAAGCGGTTTCGCCTGACCGGCTCCGGCACACTGGTGCGCACGAAAGGCGGCAAGAGCCATCTGCGCCGCCGCACGTCCGACCGCACCAAGGCGTTATTGAGCGAGATGGTCCCGGTCTTGGGACGCAAGTACGTCAAACGCATCAAGCGTCTCGCGCCTAATATGGAAGAGTAGGACAAAAAGTTTTGTCCCTGCACCCGGCAAAATGAATTTTGCCGCACAGTCGTAATTTTTGATTTGCGGCTCTCGGGGTGTGCGCAACTGGCACGGCTTACAGCCTGCCGACGCCCGCGAGTTTGCAGGAGGTAGATAACCATGCGTGTCAAAGGAGGACCCCAGGGTCACCGGCGTCACAAGAAAATTCTGAAGATCACGAAGGGACAGCGCGGCTCGAAGCATTTGCTGTTCAAGCGCGCGAACGAGGCAATGCTCAAAAGCCTCTGGTACGCCACTCGTGACCGCCGCGTGCGCAAGCGCGACCTGCGCAAGTTGTGGATCGCCCGCATCAACGCGGCTGCCCGCCTGAACGGCACCACCTACAGCCGTCTGGTGGCGGCGATGAAGAAGGCGAACATCGAGATCAACCGCAAGATGCTTGCCGACATCGCAGTGAGAAATCCGCAAGCCTTCGCCACAGTTGTGGCAAAAACGAAATAATACGGAGTAGGGGCGACCCGACGGGTCGCCCCTACGATTTTATTGGGGGTAAAATACCTGCATGAACACCATGCTGGTCGAGAAAAAAATTTCCATCCGGTCAAACCCTGCAAATCGTTCAAGGCGACATCACCACCGAAGAGGTGGATGCCATCGTCAACGCGGCGAACGAACGCCTGGCTCATGGCGGCGGCGTGGCGTGGGCGATCTCGAAAAAAGGCGGGGCGGCGATTCAACAGGAAAGCGACGACTGGGTCCGCAAGCATGGACCTGTCTCCCACGCGCATCCCGCCTGGACCTCGGGCGGACTCCTGCCTGCGAAGTATGTGATCCACGCTGTGGGTCCGGTGTGGGGAGACGGTGACGAGGATAAGAAGTTGTCAGACGCCGTAACAGGTTCTCTACACGTAGCGGAGGAGTTGAAATGCGAGACGCTCTCCATGCCTGCCATCTCCACCGGCATCTTCGGCTTTCCAAAAGATCGCGCGGCGGGGGTCATTTTCAAGGCAGTCGCAGCATATTTTGATAAGAATGCAAATTCAGGCGTGAAGCAAGTCCGCATTGTGTTGTTTGATAAAGCAACCATTGATGAATTTCTGAAAGTATGGAACATGGAAAACGGTTAATGGGATATCCCATCCATTTTTCCATCCCCCATTAACCATTCTCCATTAATGATCACATCTAATCAAAACTCGAAGATAAAACTTGTCCGCGCCCTGCTGGGACGGTCAAAGGAACGCCGCGAGGCAGGGGCGTTTGTAGTGGAAGGAGTTAGGCTGGTTGAAGAGGCGGCGAAGGGAGATTGGAGATTTGAGATTGTTTTGTTTGATGAGACCTTGAGCGAACGGGGAAAGGAAATACTCAAAACGCTCAGCACAAAAGGCGTGGAAATCGAAGAAGTTTCTGCCAGTGTGATGAAATTTTTGAGTGACACCGAAGCTCCCCAGGGAATTCTCGCTGTGCTCAAATTCTACCAATCTCCAATCTCTAATCGTCTAAACTTCATCCTCATCCCCGACCAGATCCGCGACCCGGGCAACCTCGGCACACTGCTTCGCTCTGCGGCGGCTTCAGGCGCCCAGGCGGTTTGGATCCCGCCTGAAACGACGGATGCCTTCGCACCGAAAGTTCTCCGCTCCGGCATGGGCGCACATTTCAGGCTTGCCATCCATTCGATGAGTTGGGAAGAAATCGAGCAGGTTGTGAAGCTGGAAGGTCTAAATGTTTATGTCGCGGACATGGATGGTCCATCCTGCTGGGAAACGGATTTGAGAAAACCGCTGGCGTTGATTATTGGAGGCGAAGCCGAAGGTGCGAGCGAGTCCGCGCGGAAACTGGCAAATCGGAAAATCGGTATTCCAATGTCCGGCGCGGTCGAGTCCCTGAATGCAGGGGTGGCGGGGTCGGTATTGATGTTCGAGGTGATGAGGCAACGATCCGTGAATAGGGAATAGTAAATAGTGAGAGAACAAGATGAAAATCCGCTCCATCACATATTTTTGTAACCCCAAATATCCGCTCGAAGAAAAAATTCTGCGCAAAGCGGGGGATTTTTTGTCGAAGGCAAAGTCTGCGTACGAAGCGGCGGGATACGAAGTGCAGACGGTGCGGCTGGCAACCGTCCCGTTTCCGAAACTGTTTGGTGAAAAGGGCATTGATCAACTACCGAAGTTCGCCGGTCAATTTGCGAAAGCCATTCAGCAGGCGGGCATTGGCTACGCTTCGCTGGGACCCGCCCTTCCAGAATCACTGCGCAGTTATCAGGTCATACCGGAGGCGATTGCCGCGAGCGAAAACATCTTCTTCGGCGGCGTGATGGCGGACGAGGCGCGCATCCACATGGCGCAAGTCAAAGCCTGCGCGGAGGTTATCGTCAAATGTGCGCCGATTGACCCGAACGGTTTCGCCAATTTACGCTTTGCCGCGCTGGCAAATGTCCGTGCAGGCGCGCCGTTCTTTCCCGCGGCGTATTGGGATTCGAATCAACCCGCTTTTGCAATCGCGGTCGAATCCGCTGACCTTGCTGTTGACGCTTTCAAAAACGCCAACTCAATCGAAGAAGGCCGCAAGGCGCTCATTGCGCAAATCAACAAACATGGGAAAAAACTCACCCAAGTCTTTAATTCTCCAGCCTCTGATTCTCTCAAATTCCTCGGCATTGATTTCTCCTTCGCGCCCTTCCCCGATGACGCCCATTCGCTTGGCAAGGCGGTGGAGCACATGGGCGTGCCGAAGGTCGGTTTGCACGGTTCGCTTGCCGCCGCCGCGATCCTCACCGAAGCCATCGAACGCGCGGATTTCCCGCACGTCGGTTTCAATGGCTTCATGCAGCCCATCCTGGAAGATTCCGTCCTTGCCAAACGCGCCGCGGAAGGAACGCTGACGGTGAAAGACGCCCTGTTGTATTCCGCTGTCTGCGGGACGGGATTGGATACGATTCCATTGCCCGGAGATACAACTGCCGAAGAACTCGCGCCTCTCCTCCTGGACCTGTGTGCTTTGTCGCTTCGATTGAGCAAACCCCTCACTGCCAGGTTGATGCCGGTGCCCGGGAAAAAAGCGGGCGATGTCACCGAATTCGATTTTGCCTTTTTCGCAAACAGCCGGGTAATGGCATTGGAGTCCCAGCCGCTGGGTCTGCCGTTGAACGATGGCAGTTCCTTCTCCTTGCAGTCGAAAGTGGAGAGAAATCATCCATAAATAAAAGCCGACGAAGGGGAACAGGCATGGGGTCAAAAAGAGGCGGGGATATTTGTCAGGTTGAATCATTCTCAAAAAGATATATAATGGCTTTGCATAATTGTTAGGCTGTCCATTCCACATCAAGGAGGTGCTCGTCTCTCTGGGTCGTCCCTTTTGTTCAAACTGTTCGTGTCTATTTCAACTATCAGGAGATTTGTATGAAAAAGACTCTGCGTTTGCTCTCGATTTTGCTGATCCTAAGCCTGCTGCTTGGTTCAGCGACGGTTGCCTCTGCGGCTCCGAAGAAGCCCTTTTTTACGCTCACAATTTTGCACAACAACGACGGTGAATCCAGGCTCATCAATGCCGGGGATGGTCCCCTGGCGGACTTTGGCGGCGTGGCGCGTTTTGCCACTGTGGTGGATAACCTGCGCGCACAAGCGTTGAACAGCGACCGCAAGGTGGGCGTCATCCTGTTGTCGTCCGGCGATAACTTCCTGGCGGGCCCGCAATTCAATGCCAGCCTGACCAAGGGCGCTCCTTATTACGACACAATCGCAATGAGTTTGATCGGCTACGACGCCTCTGCAATCGGCAACCATGAATTCGACTTTGGTCCCGATGTGCTGGCGGAATTTATCGGCGGCTTCAACGGCACGACCCCGTTCGTCAGCGCGAACCTGGATTTCAGCGCCGAGCCGAACCTGCAGGCGCTGGTGGATGACGGCGTGATCGTGAAGAGCCACATCCTGAAGCAGGAGGGGCAGCTCATTGGCATCGTCGGCGCGACGACCCCGCTCCTCCCGGCGATTTCCAGCCCGCGCGGCGTGACTGTGGACCCCGATTACGTAACCGCCATTCAAACGGAAGTGGACGCTCTGACCGCGCAGAAAGTCAAAATCATCATCGTTATCAGCCATCTCCAGAATGTCAATGAAGACCTGGCGCTGGCGCCCATGCTCAGCGGCGTGGATGTGATGATCGCGGGCGGCGGCGACGAACTGCTTGCCAATCCGGGCAACCTGCTCGTGCCGGGCGACGTGCTGAATCCCAACCTGCCATATCCGTTGTATGCCACCGGCGCAGACGGCGCGGAAGTTCCTGTGGTGACGACTGCCGGCGACTATAAGTACGTTGGACGCCTGGTTACGAACTTCGACAAGGATGGACAGGTCATCAGCGTTGACTCGATAAGTGGACCGGTGCGCGTGGCAGGCGGAACGAATCCCGATGCGGTTTTGCCCGACCCGGACGTGCAGGTTCAAGTGGTTGCCCCCGTCCAGGCGTATGTGGCAGGGCTGGCGGCGAATGTGATTGCCACATCGGAAGTCCCGCTGGAGGGCAGGCGCGCTCCGGGATTCGCACCATGGAAACCAACCTCGGGCAACCTCATGGCAGATGCCCTGCTCTGGCAGGCGAACCAACTAGCTGGAGACTTTGGGGTGGCTCCGGCGGATGTCGGCATTCAGAACGGCGGCGGTATCCGCAATAACTCCCTGATTCCTGCCGGACCGATCACGGAATTGAACACGTTCCAGATTGCAGCGTTCACGAACTTCGTCTCCATCGTGCATAATATCCCACCGGCGCAGTTCAAGGAGATCATGGAAAATGCGGTTTCCAAAGCGCCGCAGGCGGATGGACGCTTTGCCCAGATTGCCGGCTTCACGCTGGTCTATAACACATCTGGCACTGCCCAGGTGGTGGATAATGCCGGGAATGTTTTGACGCCCGGAACCCGTGTGGTGGAAATCCGGCTGGATAACGGAACTTACATCGTTCAAAGCGGCGCGGTTGTGCCGTGCGCTCCGTCGGTGAACATCTCGACCAACGACTTCTCGGCGCGCGGCGGCGATCAGTATCCCTTCCGCGGCGTCCCGTTCACCACGCTTGGGGTCACCTACCAGCAGGCGCTTTTCAACTACATTGTTGACGCGCTGAATGGGTTGATTTCGGCGGCGGATTACCCGGCTGGCGGCGAAGGACGCATCATTGTTGTCCCGTAGACATTTCTGAATTACAAAAAGTCCCCGGATTTTTCCGGGGACTTTTTGTAATTCCTACCCTTCCCTCCAATACTCCCCGCCCCCGCCTTCGCGCTTCATCAGTCCGGACCCGACAAGTTCGCGCCGCAAGGTGGCGGTATCTTCGTGATAGCCGCTCAAAATCTCGTTGACCTGCTTCTCGCTGTAGCGCTTCCCAACCTTGAAGGCTTTGACCACGTAGCGCAGGATGGCTTCCAGTTTCTTGCGCTGGGCGGGAATGGTCTTCAAGCTGCCGTCCCTGCGTGTGTAGTCGTTGATGACTTTGCGGTCGTAGGCGTCGGCGTCCACATCGGCAACGGAGGCGGCAAGTCTTTCCTGCGAGAATAGGCTGCGCGATTTCTCCTCCAGCGCCTTTTCATCCAGTTGATAGACGTTGTAGTAGCTATCCGCCCGGGCGCTGACCAGGCCGATTTTGGCAAGTTTGGAAAGGTGATGTGAAACCGTGGATGCCCTGAGGTTCAATAGCGCGGCAAGTTCCTCCACGCTGTAGGGCTGTTGGGCAAGCAGACCGATGATCTTGAGGCGGTTCGCATCCGAGAGGACTTTGAAGAAGGAAACAAGTTCTTCGCTCATGGTTCAATCCCTGTCATTGCGAGGAGGGCGTTCTTCCCGACGAAGCAATCTCAATCAAGCAGGAGATTGTGTCGCCACGGCGCCACGCGACGCTTCGGGCTTCGCCCTCCATTAGACTTGGAGTAGTATTGAGATTGCCAAACCAGGGCTGAACAAGTCTAGGCACCCTCCTGGGTAGCACGCTGAGCCAAACTCAAATTGCGAAGCAGACCCAGTCCCGGTTGTGAACTAGCTCAATCAGTATTAAAGCCCGGCAGGCTAGTAATGGAGACCGCACGTTCACAAGTTGGCAAACCCAATACTCAAGTCAAAGAGGTTCACAATGACAACATTTGTATCCTTTGTAGGTGTAGATATTGCTTCCGCTTCCTTCATGGCGTGTATCGGCACCACGCCCCGGAAGGTCAGGGTCAAGCCGGTGCAGTTTGAAAATGCCGAAGACGGTTTCGTCTCCTTTCTCGGCTGGTTGCAGGAACACCATCTCAAAGCCGCAAGCACCGTGGTGTGCATGGAAGCCACCGGCGTATACAGTGAAGGTCTGGCGTACTTCCTCCATGCCAGCGGCTACACGGTAGCGGTCGAACCGCCGCTGAACATCCAGCGCAAGTTTCCGGTGAACGCTTCCAAAACCGACGAACTGGATTGTCAGTACATTGCCGAGTATGCCTGCCGCTACCGGGACAAACTCTCGTTGTGGAAGCCGAGAGCGGATATTTTAGAGCAAGTGAAGGGTCCTGTTGACCACGCGCCAGTACTTTTCCGTCCAGTTGACGGGACACAAGAATGCCTTGCATGCCATCCTGCGCAAGAAAGTCTCTTCCGAACTTGCCAAACAGGCTCACCAGACCATGATTGAGCAGATTGCCAAAGCCATCAAGGACATTGACCGGGAAATCCGCCGTCTGATTGACAGCGACCCCACTTTCAAACAGACCTTGCTCTTGCTTCTGTCGGTGCCGGGTATCGGACTGCAACTCGCAGCTCACCTGCTCCTCCTTATGCAGGAAACGCTCGACCCAAGAGTCCTGGCGGCGTTCATCGGCATTTGTCCAATCAGGCATGAAAGTGGTTCTTCGGTCTTTTCCGCTCCGACTTCACGACATTATGGACCGCCAACCTTGCGAAAATTGCTCTACCTGGCGGCTTGTTCGGTGCGTACTCATAAAAAACCATTTCAGCACTATTTCTTTCGTAAACTGGCGGAAGGCAAGCACAAGAAACTGGTCTTGAACAACATCCAAAACAAACTCCTCAAGATTGCCTGTGCCGTCGTCCGCTCGCAACAACCCTACATTCCAAACTATGGGCCTGTCAACCCCCTGGTTTTTCAAAAAACCTTGACAGCATCATAGTATTCGCAATGACATTATGCGACTCTCCAATACTTCGAACCGTCGCTTTCGCGCGCCAGCAGACCCGCATCCACCAGGTCGCGCCGCAGGCCGGCGGTATCCTGATGGAAACGCTTGATGATGGCGTTGACTTCCCGTTCGCGGTAGGTCCGGTCGAATTCAAAATTCCGAATCAGGTAATCCAGAAGGGGTCGAATCTTTTTCTGTTCCGGGATGTATCGGATCGTACCGTCTGCGTTGAGGCAGTCCTTTAAAATCTTTTTGGAATTCTCGTCCAAGTCTTCGTCGGGGACGAAAACGGCGTTTGCGCCGGTCAACGTCTCTTTACCGAGGGCGGCGAGTTTGTCGTTATCCAGCGTGAAGACGCCGTCTGCCTGACGCACAGCGCCGACGAATTCAAGAAAACCGAGATGGTCGAGGGAGTCCCTGGCAGAAAGGTTCAGCCGCTCCGCGATTTCTTTGCGGGTGGCGGGACTCTGCGAGAGCAGACCGATGATCCGCAGCCGGACCGGGTGGGACATGGCTTTGACAAAATCGAGCATTTCGTTCATGGTTCACATCCGTAAATCTATTTCGATGGTTATCGAATTGGATTTTAGAGCCGAATCCGCCTGCTGTCAAGGGAAAACGTTGAGAGTCTGGGCAGGCGCGGGCGGAGTCCGAAGCGGTTAAATGTCGGCGGGGTTGTATGAGTTATAATCCCGCCAGACCAATTCAAATCAACAGGAGGTGCAAGTGGACCTTACGAAACACGCTTTCTTTGAGGGAAGAATCGTTCCCTTGAGCGAGGCAAAGATCAATATCGCCACGCACGGATTTTTATATGGTACCGCCGTCTTCGGTGGCATGCGGGCATACTGGAACGAAGAGAAGCAGCGTCTCTTCGTTTTTCGTCCCTATGACCATTTCCGGCGCCTGCTCAACTCCGGGCGCATGATGGCAATGAGCATTCCGTACGACGAGGAAAGTCTAATCCAATTAACGCTTGACCTTTTACGGACGGACAACTGGCAGAGGGACGTGTACCTGCGCCCCACCGTCTACAAGGCGGACATGGGCATCGGCGTGCGCCTGCACGACCTGAAGGATGAGTTCTGCATGTTCGTGATCGCCTATGAGCCGTACGTCAAGAACGACGCGAACGCGCACGTGACGGTCTCTTCTTGGCGGCGCATTGACGATAACGTCATCCCGGCGCGCGGCAAGGTGGCGGGCGCGTACGCCAACTCGGCGCTGATCAAGACCGACGCCAACCGCGCCGGGTTCGATGAAGCGCTGGTGCTGGACCAGAACGGACATATCTCGGAAGGCTCGGCGATGAACGTCTTCATGGTGCGCGACGGCGCGGTGATCACGCCGCCGGTGACCGACAACATCCTCGAAGGCATCACCCGCCGCTCCATCATCGAAATCGCGCGCAGGGACCTCGGGCTGGAGGTGCTGGAACGTTCGATTGACCGCACCGAAGTTTTCATCGCGGACGAGATGTTCATGACCGGAACCGCCGCGCAGGTAGTGGCGGTGACGAAGATTGATCACCGCCCGGTCGGGAACGGTGCGATGGGTCCCATCACCGCGAAACTGCGCGCGCTGTTCGGCGACATCTTGCGCGCGAAGAACCCGAAGTACGCGCACTGGAATGTGGAAGTGAAGTAGGGCAAGGTAGTCGGGTATACAAGGAAACAGGTAAACAAGGAAACAGGCAAAACAAAAAAAGTCCGTTGCAATCGCGACGGACTTTTTGTTATGGTTTCTTCTTCTTTTCCGGTTACGGGTTCTTCTTGAACTTTACCAGCGCAAGGTTCTTTGCGCAGTCATTGAAGGTATCAATCGTGATGTTATCCGAGAGAGGCAAGCCGGCCTGGTCGAAGATCTGAATCGAAAGCAGGTCCTCGGACGAAATCGGCACTGCCCCCAGGAAGAACTCAAAGCCGGACTTTCCATACGCGGGCGCAATGCCGCTTACGGTCAATTCGTTTTTGGTCTTGTTGTTGTAAAAGCCGGTCACGCGCACGGCGATCCCGATCATGTCTGCATTGTTGGCGTCCACGATCGTCCCGGCGATGCCCTGCCAGTTGCAAGCCGCCTCCGGGTGGATGATGGTGCTGTCAATGTACGTGACAGTGGCGGAGAAGGGCGCCTTGGGCGTTTTCGTCGGCGTGGGAGTGCGGGAGGGTGTGATGAGCGAAACCACCGTCGCGGTGGGAGGCGGGGTGTGGGTGGGGGCAAGCGTCATCGTGGGCGTCTCGGATGCGCTCGGCAGGGTGGAGGTCCACGTGGGGAAGAGTTGGATTTCCGTCATCGTCGGCGTGGGCGGGAGTTTTGCCGCCGCCTTCGCGGGGCTGAGCGGATTGATCGCGGAGTTTGGCGCGAGGAAAACCGCCACAAAATACAGCCCGAGGCAAAACGTGAAGAGCAGGGTCAGGATGCTCATCAGGTCCCAGAGGTCGAGGCGTGATTCCTTTTTTTGCTCCGTTGGATAATCGTCGTAATCGTATTTGCTCATTGGGTCACTCCAAACTCATCCTTCTTTGCATCGTTCAACCGACGCTAGGGCGTCAGGGTAATGTCGCTTTCGGCGCGCCGCGCGGCAAGCCACTTCTGCAGAGCCAGTTCCTGCACGGTCAAAAGGGCATCCGGCGAGAGCGGGTGTTCGCCGCGTTCGACAGCTTTGAAAATGTGGAAACCTGCCTGTGTGGCGACAATGCCGCTCATCTCGCCAGCCTGCAAGGCAAAGACCGCTTCGTCCGCGCCCGCATCCAGCAGGTAGCCCTGCGGCACCCAGCCCAGTTCGCCGCGCGTGACCGGGTCGTAGCGCGCCGCCAGTTCATCGAAGTCGGCTCCGGCGTTCAACTCCTGCAGCGCCGCCTGCGCGTCCGCCTCATTATAGGTCAAAATCTGGCGCAGATGAATCTGCTCCATCGAGGCTGGCACATCCGCAATGATTTTGTCACGCATCCAAGCCGCTTCGATGGAGCGTTTCAACGCAAAGCGGAAGGAGGCGTCGTCGTACCCGTGCGCCGACTGCCACTGCGCCAGCGCGTCGGCGCTCCCCAGTTGGGATGCGAGCGCATCAATCCGCGACTGGAGGTCTGATTCTGTCACCTCGAAGTTTTCCTCCCTCGCGGCTTGACTCAGCAAGACTTGCGCGATCAGGTCTTCCAGCACAATGCGGTTTGCCTCCTCTTCTGAAACCGTGTTCCCAAGCCCAGTTTGCGCGGCTTTGTAGCGCGCCAGTTCCGCCTCGAACTCGGCGATGGTGATGTACTCCCCATTGATTACTGCCACCGAAGGCGGCGGGGTGGGAGTGGGCGGCAAAGGCGTGGGAGTCGGTATGGAGGGGGTAGGCGTGTTCGAGGTCCCCGAAGGAGGCGCAGGCGGATACCCCCAGCGTGAGGAGCAGAGTCAAAATTGTCCGTTTGAAATTCATTCCCAAAATTATAACAAAACCCCTCTCCCGTTTTGGGAGAGGGGGTGATGGCGATCCTAGTAATCCATGCCTCCGGGCGGCATGGCGGGAGCCTTTTCCTTTTCGGGGATGTCGGTGACCAGCACGTCGGTGGTGAGGATCATCGCGGCGATGGAGGCGGCGTTTTCGAGCGCGCCGCGCACGACCTTGACCGGGTCAATCACGCCAGCCTTGATCATGTCGGTGTATTCGTCGGTGAGCACGTTGTAGCCGATGTTGCTGTTCTTCTTCTCGGCGGCGGTGCGGCGGACGGTGTCAATGATGACGGAGCCGTCCTGACCGGCGTTGGCGGCGAGTTTGCGGATCGGGGCTTCGAGCGCCTTCTTGACGATGTTGATGCCGACCTTTACTTCTTCGGCTTCGTCTTCCTGGGCTTTGGCGAGTTTGTCGAGTTTGGCGGAGGCGTTGATGAGGGAGATTTCGCCGCCGGGGACGATGCCTTCCTCCACTGCGGCGCGTGCGGCGGAGAGGGCGTCTTCGACGCGGTGCTTCTTTTCCTTCATTTCGGTTTCGGTCGCCGCGCCCACGCGGATGATGGCGACGCCGCCGCTCAGTTTGGCGAGGCGTTCCTGGAGTTTTTCGCGGTCGTAATCGCTGGTGGATTTGTCAATCTCGATGCGGATTTCCTTGATGCGTCCTTCGATATCCGCCTTCTTGCCTTTGCCGCCGACGATGGTGGTGTTCTCCTTGTCGGAGACGACCTTCTCGAGCTTTGCCCAGGCCCTGGATGGTGACGGACTCAGCTTGCGTCCCATCTCTTCGGAGACGACCTGTCCGCCGGTGAGGGTGGCAATATCCTGGAGCATCGCTTTGCGGCGGTCGCCGAAGCCGGGGGCTTTGACTGCCAGCACGTTCAACATGCCGCGGATCTTGTTGAGGATGAGCGTGGCGAGAGCTTCGCCGTCCACATCCTCGGCGATGATGACCAGTTCACGCTTGCCGACCTGCACCAGTTTTTCGAGCAGGGGCACAATATCCGCCGCCGCGGAAATCTTCTTGTCGTAGATCAGCACGTAGGGATCGCTGATCTGGGCTTCCATCTGTTCGGCGGTGGTGATGAAGTAGGGCGAGAGATAGCCGCGGTCGAACTGCATGCCTTCGACGAATTCGGTCTCGAACTGCAATGTCTTGGATTCCTCGACCGTGATGACGCCGTCCTTGCCGACCTTGTCCATCACGTCCGCGATCAACTGACCGACTTCCTCATCCGCCGCGGAGTTGGTGGCGACGGAGGCGATCTCTTCCTTGGTATCAATCTTGACCGAGTTCTTCTTGAGTTCCGTCACGACGGTCTCGGTGGCGAGTTCGATGCCGCGCTTGAGGAGCATCGGGTTGTAACCGGCTTCGAGCGCCTTCAAGCCTTCGTTCACGATCGCGTGCGCCAGCACCGTGGAGGTGGTGGTGCCGTCGCCGGCGATGTCGTTGGTCTTGGACGCGGCTTCCTTGAGCAACTGCGCGCCCATGTTCTCGAACGGGTCTTCGAGTTCGATCTCCTTTGCCACGGAAACGCCGTCATGGGTGATGGTGGGGGAGCCGAACTTGCGGTCCACTGCCACATTGCGTCCCTTCGGACCGAGCGTGGCCGACACCGCGTTGGCTACAACGTTCATGCCGTTCTTGAGTTTTCGGCGGGCTTCTTCGGAAAATACCAGTTGTTTCGCTGCCATAGTTTCACTTCCTTTTGTAGTTTTTCTGAAAACCTTTAAACACGAAGGTCACCAAGATCACAAAGGGGGAAATCTTTATTCCTTCGTGTACTTCGTGTCCTTTATGGTTAAGGCTCTTGGTCTTACCCAACAATGCCGAGAATGTCGCTCTCGCGCAGGATCAGCAGTTTCTTGCCGTCCATCTTCACTTCGGTGCCGGAATACTTGGCGAACAGAATCGTATCGCCGACCTTCACATCCATGGCGATGCGCTCGCCCTCATCGTTTCGGTCGCCCGGGCCCGCCGCCAGCACCTTGCCCTGCTGGGGTTTTTCCTTGGCGGTCTCCGGCAGGACGATACCGCTGGCGGTCACTTCCTCCTGCTCGATGGGTTCAACAAGCACACGGCTTCCCAAAGGTTTGAACGAGATTTTTGCCATTTCTTGCCTCCGTTAAGGATTTTGAGTTTTGGGATAATCACACAATTAGCACTCAAATCCATCGAGTGCTAAAGGCTATCTTACACACTTAAATTGGCAAAGTCAAGGGGGATTGGAAAAATTCTTACACAACTCTGATGACGTCCCCCGCCTCAACCGGACCTCGAACCTGCCCCGCCGACCCGGAACGACTCGCCCCCTTTGGGTTTACGGCGTCGGCGTCATTTCCGGCGTAGCTGACCCGCCCCCCGCCCCCGGCGTCGAAATAAGGTCATTTATGCTGATGCCGGTCTCGATGCTCCTGCAAATATTCCGCACCACAACCATATCGGCGGCGATGTTTGGATCCTCGATGTACTGGGAAGATTCCACAATCTCCACGATCTCCAACGCCTGCGGACAATAATTGACCTTGGGCGTGCTCAACGCCGCCAGTTCCGAGGCGTACACATCGTAATAATAGACCGTACTGGCAGTGAGGGGAAGTCCCACCACTTCGGCAGGCGTGTCGTTGGGTCCACACCCGCCGCGCCCGTCGCAGGATTCCTCCGCCGTACAGCCTTTGATCGCGCACTTCAGAGCAAGGATGCCCGTCTCGTAGTTGCGGTTCTTGTGATACAGCACGCCCAACTCGCCATAGAATACGGGGTTATCCGGCTGGAACTCGATGGTCTTCTGCACGTTGCGGATGGCGATGAAAAATTGACCCATCTGGGAATAGGTGCGGGCGATGGAAAGATACGGCGTGGGGTCCTGCACGCCCAACTGCTCGTTGATGCGGGCGGTCTGTGCAAAGTATTCCAGCGACTTTTCGTACAACTGGCGCTGGACTTCCTCGTTGGGGCTGTCAAATGCGAGGCGGCGGTAGCCCGCGCCCGCGCGCAGGTAGAGGAAGGTCAGGTTTGGTGTGATCTTGATGGCGCGGTCGTAGGCTTCGATGGCAAGCGCATACTCGCCCAGCGACTCGAGCACATAGGCGTGGACGCGATGTACGTCCATTTGCGAGGCGTCCTGCTCCAAAGCCCGCTCGATCACCTGCTGCGCCTGGGTCCACTTTTGCTGGTCCACCAGCACCTCGGCGTAGAAAGCCTGCGCGAGGACGTTGGTGTTGTCCAACTGGATCGCGCGCACCGCCTCCTGCTCCGACGTGGTCAGCAAGTCCTGCCGCTCGCGCGCATCGGAGGTGTAGGAGGCTTTCCAGTTCAATGCAAAGGATAAAACGGCGTGGGCGTAACTGCTATCCGGGTTGACCTCCACCGCCTTTTGCGCCGATTCGATGGCTTCGTCGAGACGGGTCAGGATATCGTCCTGTTTAACGAGCAGCGCGGTGGAGTACGTCTGCACGCGAGACAACTGCGCCCAGACCTCCGCATTGTTTGGGTCCACGAGGGTCGCTTCACGATAGGCGGCGATGGCGGAATCCAGTTTCCCGGCGGTGAAATGCGCGTCACCTTCGAGGGTATAGGAGGTTGCAAAACGGGTGGGCGTGGCGGTCGGCAGGAACAACGGTTTGACATCGCCCTGTATCACCGAGCGGATCAGCCAGATGCCGCCGAGGATCAGGACGACCCAAAAGAACATGCGATAGACGGCGGATTCATCACGTCGTCGGAAAATCGAGCGCCGCTGGTAGATGTTCATGGCGTCGGGGTGGCTTCTGCTGCGGGTCCAAAACCAGCCGTCGGCGAGGCGGGAGGCGTCCCCTGCGGCTGGGTCAAATTTTCCTGACAGCGGGTGATAATCTCATTGGCTTTTTCAATCGAAAATTCATCCGCCGGGACGCGGGAGATGATCAACTGCGCGATCTGCAAGGCTTCGCCGCATTGGTTGGTGCGGGAGAGCGCGAAGCCGTAGGTGTAGTAATACTCCGCGATGCGCGGGAAGTTCGGCGTCAGTTCGATGGGCTCCAACTGCGCGCCTTCCTTCGACAAGCCGCCCTTGACCACAAAGGATAACTCCTCCACCGCCTCGTCCCAGTATGCGTTGTAATACAGCATCACGCCGAGATTGCCGCGCAGGTTGGTATCGGCGGGGTCGTCCGTCACCGCGGAGTTGGCGTACTGCATGGCTTTGCCGTATTCGCCCAGCGTGGCATAGGTGCGGGACATGAGCAGGTCCGGCATGGGGTCTTCGGGATTGAGCGCGTTGGCGCGCGTGAAGGAGTCCACCGCTTCGTTGTAAATCCCCAGGATGCGCTGGTTGCGTCCGATGGCGATATACAGGTCGGCGATGTTGGGGTTGATGGCAATGGCAGCCTCGTACTCGCGGATGGCTTCTTCGTAGTTCCCGGTCGCTTCCGAGGATGTAGCCGCGCGCGCGGTGGGTTTCGAGCAGGTCCGGCGCGAGCGCCTGCGCCACTTTGGATTCTTCGATGGCTTTTTCTACGGCATCGAACGCGCCGATCCCGCTGTAATAGGAATCCACGAGAATCTCGACATAATAGGCGTGAGCCAGCGCGTTGTTGGGATCGAGTTCGAGCGCGCGGAGGATTTCGTTCTCCGCCTGCAAATAATCGCCTTGAAAATTAAGCGCCCAGGCGCGCACGGCGGACGCCATCGAGTTACTGGGATTCAGCAGGAGCGCATCCTCGGCGGCGGTTTGCGCCTCCTTGTACTTCCCTGCAAAGACAAGCGTCCGCGCCAGCATGATGTGGGTCGCGGGGTCGTCGGGGCGGGAGACGATTGCTTTCTGATAGGCGTCAATCGCCGGGAGGAGTTTGCCTTCCTTGAACAGCGCTTCGGCTTCGGCTACCAGCGTCTCCGGCGAGATGGTGGCGGTGGGCGTGGGGACGCCCAGCGGTTGGATATCCGCCACCACAAAGCGGTTGACGTATGCCGCCGCCAGCACGAGCAGGCTTAGCAAAATAATGCGGAACCAGTTTGGCTTGGTCCGCCGTTTGTTCATACTCCACTTGCTTCCTCTTAAGTACATTCTTCACCTTGCGCCCTTTGAAATCGAGCGCTTTTCATATTACCATCCGCGCGAAAGCGCAGTCAAGCAGGGGGGTTAGGTTCTAATTTGCTTCTTATATGCTAAAATCGCTTCATGCAATTCGAGGTGTTTACCCTCCTGCCTGAAGTCTTCCCTGCGTATCTGGATACAAGTATTATAAAGCGCGCGCGCGAACGGGGGTTGATTCAAGTCAACGTTCACAACATCCGCGATTACACCCACGACAAACACCACACCACCGACGACACACCCTACGGCGGCGGCGGCGGGATGGTGATGAAGCCGGAGCCGGTCTTCGAGGCGGTCGAGACGGTTTTGGGATTAAAAGACTTAACCACAGAGAACACAGAGAGCACAGAGGAAACAAAGGAATCCTCAGTGGGCTTTGTGCCCTCTGTGGTGAAATCGCTGAACATTCCTGTAATTCTGCTCACCCCGCAGGGACGGGTTTTCAACCAAAGCATCGCCCGCGAACTGACCCGGCATCCGCGCATCGCGCTTCTTTGCGGACGGTACGAGGGCATTGACGAGCGCATCTGCGAGCATCTCGTCACCGATGAAATCTCCGTCGGCGATTACGTGCTGACCGGCGGGGAATTGCCCGCACTCATCCTGATTGATGCGGTTTCGCGCCTCCTGCCGGACGTGTTGGGCGATCCCACCGGCGCGGAAGACGACTCGCACGCGATGGGTCTGCTGGAATACCCGCATTACACCCGTCCGCCCGAGTTCCGCGGTTGGAAGGTGCCGGAGGTTTTGCTCTCCGGCGACCACGGCAGGATCGAGAAATGGCGCAGGGAACAGGCGTTGCTGCGCACCTTCAGAAAACGACCCGACATGCTCGAAAAAGCAGATTTGAGTGAAGCAGATAAAAAATTTGTCAAAAGTCTAAAGTCAAAAGTCGAATGACCTTTGACTTGTGACCTTCGACTTGTAACAATCAGACCTACAATCGGAGGAATTTATGTCATCAGCGCGCTTGAACTACGGCAAGACCTTTCTGCTGGGTTTCGGCTTTTTTGGCGTGAGCGTGATCTGGGGCGTGTACAACGCTTTCGTCCCCATCTTCCTCGCCGAAAAATTCCACCTCTCCCCCGCTCTCATCGGTTTCTTCATGACGCTCGACAACATCGCGGCGCTGTTCATCCAGCCGCCGGTGGGCGCATGGTCCGACCGGCTTCGCACCCCGCTGGGACGGCGCATCCCCTTCATCCTTGTCGGCGCGCCGATTACCGCGCTGGCATTCGGTTTGATTCCGATTGCGGCGGTCCTGCCGTTCTTCGTCGCGTGCACCAGCACCCTCCTGCTCAGCGCGGCGCTGTGGCGCACACCCGTCGTGGCGCTCATGCCGGATATCACCCCATCGCAGTTCCGCTCGCAGGCAAACGGCATCATCAACTTCATGGGCGGCATCGGCGCCATCATCGCCTTGCAGACGGGCGGCATGTTATACAAGATGAGCCCCAACTTCCCGTTCTGGCTCGGCTCCGGGCTGGTGCTCCTCGCCGCGCTCATCGTCTATCTCTTCATCGAAGAGCCGAAGGAATACGAAGCGGCTGAAAAACAGCCCGGCATGTTCCAAAGCCTGAAGGAAGTCTTCAACGACCCGGATAAAAGCGGCTTGCGCATTCTCTTTGCCATTTTCTTCTGGTTCATCGGCTTCTCGGCGGTGGAGACCTTCTTCACGCTCTACGCCAAGAACCACCTCGGCTTGAACGAAGGCGACGGCGCGACCCTGCTCTCCGTCCTGCCGCTGTTCTTCGTGCTTTTCGCCATTCCCTCCGGCTTCATCGCCGGCAAAATCGGACGCCGCACCACGATTGCCGCCGGTTTGATCATCCTCATCATCATGCTCGTCCTGCTTTACATCACCCCCGCCGAAGCCCTGCTGACGGGCATCACGCCCCTGCCGCTGGTGGGCATCCCGCTGGTGGAGGGCGGTCCGCGCATGTTGACGCTCGCGGGCGTCCTGCTCATCCTCGGCGGCATCGGCTGGGCGTTCATCAACATCAATTCCCTGCCCATGATCGTGGACCTGACCAGCGCGGCGCGCATCGGCACATTCACCGGCTTGTATTATCTCTTCTCCACATTCTCCGCCATCGTCGGTCCGAACGTGAACGGCTGGGCTGTGCAACTATCGGGGAACAATTACAACATCATTATGCTCATCGCGCCATTCTTCATGCTGGTGGCATTGATCCTGATGCTGGGCGTGAAGAAGGGCGAGGCGGTGGTGAATTAGAGACCGGAGATTAGAGATCAGTTTTACGTGTTACGAGTTACGCATTACATTTTCCTGATGATGGTGTGCTGGGCGCTTGCCGCCTGCCTGGAGCCGACGGATTGCTCCCGCGAGGAGGTCTTCTGCGCGGCGCTAGTGACCGATTCGCAGGGGCTGGACGATCACGGCATCAACGCAGATGCCTGGTTGGGATTGCAGGAAGCGCAGGAGAGCGGACTGGCGGACAAAGTTGATTACATCGAGTCGGTGGATTCGCGCGACTATTTGAAGAACATCGCTTATTTTGCGGATCGCGGCTACGACGTGATCTTCACCTCCGGGATTGCCCTGGCGGACGAAACGCTTCAAAGCGCGGACCTTTTTGCTGATTCCGTTTTCGTGGGTCTGAGCCAACCCTTTGAGGAATCCCGCCCAAACCTGGTCTCCGTGACCTTCCCCGAAGACCAGATGGGCTTCGCCGCCGGTCTGCTCGCGGCGCGGATCTCCAGCACGGGCATCGTGGCGGGGATTTGCGAAACCTCCGGCATTGACTCGATGCAGCGATATTGCGAGGGGTTCCAGGCAGGCGCGGAATACATCCCCGAAGCAGACATTGAAGCGCTGATCGTGTACCGCGAGGATGGCGACAGTGAAACCTTATTCCTGGACGATGCACGGGGCTACGAGACCGCCACCTCGCTTGCCGGGCGCGGCGCGGATGTGATCTTCGCGGCGGGCGGGAGGACGGGTCAGGGAGCGCCGCGGGCGGCTTCGGATCTGGGTATCCTGTCCATTGGGGCGGAGCGGGACCCAGGCGGCGGTGTTGGGAGAATCCGGCTCGAGTGTGGCGACCTCTTTCTATGGGGCTGCCAGGCTCGAGGCCCAGGAGGTGATGCGCTCCCTGAGGGCGGGGGAGGTGCCGGAGGCGCGGAGCGGTCAAATCCAGTTTTTGCCGCTTGGGTCGGTTTTTCCTCCAAACCTGGGGGTCGAGGTGGATACGGCGCTGAAAATGCTCGCAAATGGGGAGATTCTTACGAATGTCACGCCTTAATCATATTGGCATTGCGCAGGCTTGCACAAAGAGTGGAGAAGATTTATACTTGCATTGTCGTAAGGTTGCGCTGAAAAAGCAAACCTTTCATCCTATCTTCTAAGAGGAGAAGAAAAAACATGAAGAAGCTTTTTACTCTTTAATGGCCGCTTTGATCGTCGCATCGTTGGTCCTTGCCGCTTGCGGGGCCCGGCGGAGCCGGTGGTGGCGCCATCAAAGTCGGTCAGGTGACCGACCTTGGCGGTATTGACGACAAGTCCTTCAATGCCACCGCGTACGCCGGCATCGAACAGGCTGTGGCTGAACTCGGCGTGGAAGGGAAGTATTTGGAATCCACCCAGCAGTCTGACTATAACAAGAACATCCAGCAATTCATTGATGAAGACACCGACCTGATCGTGACCGTCGGCTTCCTGCTCGGCGTGGACACCGCTGTGGCGGCGAAAGCCAACCCGGAAACCAAATTCGCCATTGTGGACTACGCCTACCCAGACTGCTTCGGCACCGATTTCGTCGAGGGTCAGACCTGCGGTTCGGCGAGCGAACTGCCCAACGTCCTGGGTCTCACCTTCGCCACCGACCAGGGCGGCTTTCCTCGCCGGGTATGCCGGCGCGGCGACCACCCAGACCGGCAAGGTTGCCACCTTCGGCGGCATCAACATCCCGCCTGTGAGCATCTTCATGAAGGGCTTTGAAGCCGGTGTGAAATATTACAACGCGCAGAAAGGCACCAACGTGGAAGTGCTCGGCTGGAGCACCGAAGCCAACGACGGTTCCTTCACCGGCAACTTCGAGTCCCTCGACGACGGCCGCTCCTTCGCTGAATCCTTCGTCCAGGAAGGCGCCGACATCATCATGCCTGTGGCTGGACCTGTGGGTCTCGGCTCCGCCGCGTACTGCCAGGAAACCGGCTCCTGCAAGATCGTCGGTGTGGACACCGACTGGACCGTTTCCGCCAGCGAATACAGCGACGTCATCCTCACCAGCGTGATGAAGAACATGAACGTCGCCGTGTTCGACACGATCAAGGCGGTTGTGGACGGCACCTTCGCGGGCGGCGTGTACACCGGTACGCTCGCCAATGGCGGCGTGGGTCTTGCCGCGGTGAGCGGCGCTTCCGATGGCTCAAGGCTGAACTCGAAGCCGTTCAGCAGGGCATCATTGACGGCTCCATCCCCGTTCAATAGTCTGCCTGAAATAAAAGCCGGGGGAGGTTTCTCCTCCGGCTTTTTTCATCTCATTTGCATTAGACCCCGAAGGTGTTTTCATCCCGATGACGATCTGCGCGCACCTTCCTGTGACCAGAGCCGGTGCGAAAAGACCTTTCGGGTTTAATGGACAATTCAAACGCACGGAGGGCATGCTATGACCAACGTTCTGGAACTGCGAGGGATCACCAAGCGCTTTCCCGGTGTGATTGCAAACGAAAAGGTGGATATCACCCTGCGAGAGGGGAAGATCCTCGCATTGCTGGGGGAAAACGGCGCGGGCAAAACCACGCTGATGAATATTCTTTACGGGTTATACAAGCCGGATGAGGGACACATCGCCGTGCGCGGCAAGGAAGCGCAGATCCACGGTCCGAACGACGCCATCGCGCTGGGGATCGGCATGGTGCACCAGCATTTCATGCTCGTGCCGGTGATGACCGTCACCGAGAACGTGATGCTGGGCGTCGAGCCGACCCGCAACGGCTTGTTCCTGGATAAGGAAAAGGTCTCCAAGCGCATCCGTGAGATTTCCGACCAGTATGGGCTGGAAGTGGACCCGAACGCCTACATCAAGGGACCTGCCGGTGGGCATTCAACAGCGCGTGGAGATCATCAAAGTGCTGTACCGCCGGGCGGATATTTTGATCCTCGACGAGCCGACGGCGGTGCTGACGCCCCAGGAAGTGGAAGGTCTGTTCAAAATCATCGGGACGCTCATCAAGTCCGGCAAGTCCATCATTTTCATCACGCACAAACTCAAGGAAGTGCTCGCCGTCGCCGACGACATCACCGTGCTGAGGCTCGGCAAGGTGGTCGGCTCGATTGACCCGAAGGAAGCCACCACCGAGAAACTCGCCTCCATGATGGTGGGACGCGACGTGAGCCTGGTGGTGGAGAAAAATCCCGCCAAATCCGGCGAGCCCGTGCTCGTGGTCGAGAACCTGTTCGTGCGCGACGAACGCCAGCACATGACCGTTCAGGGCGTTTCGTTCGAGGTGCGAAAAGGCGAAGTGCTCGGCGTTGCGGGGGTGCAGGGGAATGGTCAGACCGAATTGGTGTACGCGCTGACCGGGCTGCTGCCGCTCGAATCCGGGACCATCCGCCTGCTGAATGAACCCATCCGGCATACTGCGCCGCGCGAAATCCTCGAACGCGGGGTGGCGCACATCCCTGAAGACCGCCAGCGTCACGGCTTGATCCTCACCTTCCCCCTCCACGATAATTTGGTGTTGTGCACCTACTACAAAGTTCCGTTTGCGCGCGGCATTTCCCTGCAGGAAAAACCCATCTTCAGCAACGCCGAGGAACTGGTCAAGCAGTTCGATGTCCGCACGCCGAACATTTACGTCAACGTGGGGACGCTCTCCGGCGGCAACCAGCAGAAGGTGATCGTCGCCCGCGAGTTTTCCCGTCCCATCGAACTGCTGATCGCCTCCCAGCCGACCCGGGGGCTGGATGTCGGCTCCATCGAGTACATCCACCAGCAGATCATCAAGAAGCGCGACGAAGGCACCGGCGTACTGGTGGTCTCCTCCGAACTGGATGAGATCCTCGCCCTTTCGGATCGCATCGCCGTGATGTATAAGGGTCAAATCATGGACATTCTCGACGCCGACAAAGCCAGCAAGGAACAGCTTGGTTTGCTGATGGCTGGCGTTCAACTATCTGACAAACAGAAAACGAAATAGGAGCAGATCTGTGAGCGAAACAGCCACTCCCTCCAAAAAAAGCGACGGCGCCCGCAGTTCCCTTGCGCAGGAACTCCTGGTGCCGGTTCTCGCGGTGGTCACCGGCTTGCTGATCGGCGCCATCGTGATCGTCGCCAGCGGCGCAAACGTCTTCGAAGCCTACGGCGCGTTGTTCACCGGTTCGTTTGGCAGCCCCGCCAGATTGATCGAAGGCTTGCAGGTGTACTTCAGCACCGGCGAAACCAAGGAACTGCTGAGAGCCATTTATCCCTTCACGGAAAGCCTCGTCACCGCCACGCCGTACATCTTTGCGGGGCTTTCGGTGGCGCTCGGCTTTCGCGCCGGTCTCTTCAACATCGGCGCGGAAGGTCAGTTCTTCATCGGCGCGTTGTGCTCCGCGTTCGTCGGCTACAGCCTCAAAGGACTGCCGATGATCGTCCACCTGCCGCTGGCGTTGTTGGGCGGGGCGTTGGGCGGCGCGATCTGGGGCATGATACCGGGCTACCTCAAGGCGAGGTTCGGTGCGCATGAGGTGGTCAACACCATCATGATGAACTGGATCGCCTTTCGCCTGAGCGACTGGCTGTTGAACGGACCGATGAAGGCTTCCGGCTTCCGCCCGGTGACCCCGAACGTGCTCGCCACCGCGGAACTGCCGCGCTTCTTCCCGGACCCTTTGCGCTTCAACCTCGGATTCTTCATCGCGCTCCTGGTGGCGTACCCGGTCTATTGGTTCCTGTTCAAGACCACCACCGGGTTTGAAGTCCGCTCGGTGGGCGCCAACCCCGACGCCGCCAAATATGCGGGCATGAGCATCGTCAAGAACCTAGTGCTGGTCATGGCGCTGGCAGGCGGACTCGCCGGCATGGCTGGTTCCGCTCAAGTTCTCGGCGTGGATCACTGGGTGGGTCAGGGATTCTCCGCCGGGTACGGGTTCGATGCGATTGCGCTGGCGCTGCTCGGCAAAAGCCACCCGTTCGGCGTCGTCCTCTCCGCGTTGCTGTTCGGCTTCCTGCGCGGCGGCGCGACCAACATGCAGTCGCGGGCGGGCATCCCAATTGACATCATCTCCATCATCCAGGGGTCTGGTGATCGTTTTCATCGCCGCACCCGCCATCATCCGCTGGCTGTACCGCCTGCGCTCGATCAAAACCGAAGAAACGGTCCTCACACGCGGCTGGGGCAAATAGGAGAGGTTCGAATGACAACTACAAACTTGGAATTCAGCGCCGCCGCTGAAAAACGCAAACGGATCTCCTACGGCTTGACCCTGCTGGCGACGGGTTTGTTCATCTTTTTCCTGTTCGGGCTTAATACCAGGCGGGCGTGCAGACCACCTTCGGCTTGAACCTCGCCGGGTCGCAAGCCATCGAAATCCCCGATTTCGTCGTCCCCGCGCAGACCACCGTCTACCTGATGGTACGCCATCGCGGTGTTTGCAGGCGCCTACCAGCTGGCGCGGGGCGTGCGCTCCATTGGCTGGCTGATCGGCATCCTGTCGTTCACGTTTGTCGTGGCTTTCCTCACCTGGGCGGCGCAGGATAAATCCTTCAACCTGACCGGTATGTTGGGCAGTTCGCTTGTGCGCGCCACGCCGATCGCGCTCGCCGCGTTGTGCGGAGTCATCAGCGAGCGTTCGGCGGTCATCAACATCGGTATCGAAGGCATCATGCTCATGTCGGCGCAGACGGCGGTTGTCGCGGCGACTGTGTCAAACAGCCTGTTTGTCGGTTTGATCGCCGCCATCCTGGTCGGCGCGCTGATCGCGGCGTTCCACGCCTTTCTGGTCATCCGCTTCAAAGTGGACCAGGTCGTCAGCGGGGTCGCCATCAACATCTTCGGCACGGGGTTGACCTCCTTCATCAGTTCCCGCTTCCTGCAAAGCGCAACCGACACGCTCAACAACTCCGGCACCTTCCCCATCATCTCCATCCCGCTGCTTGCGAAAATCCCCGTGCTTGGGACCGGTGCTGTTCGAAAACAACCTCGTCGTTTATCTCATGATCCTGATCGTGGCGCTCATGCACATCATGCTCTTCTACACCCCACGGGGCTTGCGTACGCGCGCAGTGGGCGAACACCCCAAGGCGGCGGATACGCTGGGCGTCAACGTGTATCTCATGCGGTACGTCAACGTCATCGTCGGCGGCATGATCGCCGGGCTGGGCGGCGCGTATTTCACCATCGGCTCGGTGGGGCGCTTCGACGAGATCATGACCGCAGGCAAGGGCTTCATCGGTCTCGCCGCCATGATCTTCGGCAAGTGGAATCCCATCGGCGCGTTCACCTCGTCCTTGATCTTCGGCTTCGCAGATTCACTGCAAGTCAAACTCCAAATCCTGCGCGTGCCCATCCCCTCGGAATTCCTGCTCATGGCTCCCTACGTTGTGACCATGGTCATCCTGACGGGCGTGGTGGGACGCGCCATCCCGCCCGCCGCAGACGGCCAACCCTACGAGAAGTGACCGCCTCTTCATCACCCTCAGCCTGATTCCGAAAAACAGGAGTTCCCGCAACTCCTGTTTTTTGTTTTCAAGAGGGTCTCTGCCTTGTGAGGTTCGCTAAGAAATGCGGGGGATAAACGCAAAATCATCTTGGGGTAAAATATTTTCGAGAGAAGGAGAAACGATGAACAAAAAGACTCGCCTGTTTGTTTTCTTTATCATTTTCGCCGTTCTATTGACCGCGTGCAACCTGCCGTCCGGCGACCCCGAGGCTGCCACCGCCACCGCCGCCGCACAGACCCTGGATGCGGCTGCTCAGCGCCACCCCTGCGCTTTCGGCAACGACGACGCCCACCGTCCCGGCGACCATTACCCTGATCCCCTCGCCGGTGTTTACCAACACGCCGGTGTCCACCGCCACGCCAAACTGCCCACTGGCGCATTTCGTCACCGACGTGACCATCCCCGACGGGACCATTATGACGCCGGGACAGGCTTTTACCAAAAAATGGCGTCTGCGGAACACCAGCGCCTGCATCTGGAACGGATACAGCCTCGTGTTCGACAGCGGCGATTCGATGGGCGGTCCCGCCACCAAGCCGATTGGCACGGTCAACCCCGGGCAGGAGGTGGACCTGGAAGTCAACCTGACGGCTCCCAACTCCGCCGGAAACTATCGCGGGTACTGGCGCATCGTCACCAACACGAATGTGCTCGTCCCCATTGTGAACGGTTACCAGGGCAGGTCCTTCTACGTGGACATCAAAGTGCAGTCGCCGCCGACCGCAACCTACACGTCAACGCCCACCGGCGCGACCATCACGCTCGACAACATCGCAGGAGAAAGCGGACAGGTCCGCTCCGACGGGACCGTGCTGGGACCGCCCAACACCGGCGACATCGAATCGAACGCCGCCGCGCAGGCTTTCTTCAGTTTCAACATGGGCTCCATCCCCGCTGGCGTGACGATCACAAAGGTTGTGGTCAATTTCAGTTCGTATGACACGCTGGGCAATCCCTGGTCGCTGGCAGACGGCTGTCTGCGCGCCTATGTGCAGAACTACGGCGCGCTGGACGCCGGTGATTTCTTCCCGGGCGATCCCACCGGCGCGGCCCTCCGCTGGTGCGGGGCGGCTGAGTTGGGCTCCGTGTTCGAGGACAGCGGGATGAAAACCGTGGTCCAGGGCGCGGTCGGCTCTTCGCGGCTTCAACTGAGGGTTCAATTCCGCGCGCCCACCACGAGCAGCAACGGCATCGCGGACATGGTGCAGTTCGGGACCGTAAAACTCATCATCACCTACCAATAACCACTCAGGCGGAAACGCGGATTATTCCGCAAAAGCCTGATTTAGAAAGTGCTGAGAACCGAGCGCCCGCAATCCGGGCGCTCGAAATTTAACAGTATAATCGTTTGCTGTAAGTGAAAGGAAAAAAATGACCAAATCGAAAATATATTTGCTGTTTACAACCATCGTCATTGCCGCGCTGCTGCTCGTCTCCTGCGGCGAAAACACGGATGCGGAGTCCGTCATTCAAACCTCCGTGGCCGAGACGGTTGCCGCACAGCCTCCCCTAGTGATCACCGAGACCCCGCCAGCCGTCACGCTCGTTCCAACCCAAACACCCTTCGCGCAGCCCACCGTCAGCACGCTGCCCCCCACCCCCACCCTGTCCACCGCCTCCTCCTCGAAAGCCGAATGCGCCAAAGCCAGCCTTCAGGATGAAACCATCGTGGACGGCAAAATCTTCAAGCCGGGCGCCGAATTCACCAAGACCTGGTACATCACCAACGTCAGCACCTGCGTTTGGGATACCACGTACAAAATCATCTTCTGGGACGGCAACCCCCTCGGCGGGGCTTACGTTTACAACCTGCCGCAAATTACGGGGACCCGGTCAGACCGTGCCCGTCTCGCTCGTGCTCACCGCTCCGCTCGAGGACGGGACCTACCGCTCCGAGTGGAAACTGCAAACTCCCGATAACATCAATTTCGGCGTGGGCGTTTACCAAGCCGCTTTTTACACCGAAATCGTGGTCTCATCGGCGGAAAAGCCGAATTACGCCATCACCTCGGTGGAACTGGTGATTGACCGCGAACCGGATTACGGCTGTCAACCGGCGAACATGGTCTTCACCGCCTACGCCACGTTCACCACCAACGGTCCGCTGGAATTCAAATTCCGCTGGTACCAGCAGGACGGCAACAACTCCGGCATCCAGACCGTGAAAATGACCGAAGCCGGGAAGAAAACCTTCACGCGGGTCTGGAAACTGGGGCGCGCCGCCTCGCAGAACAGCAACCGCTGGTTCCAGATCGTGGTGCTCGAGCCGGTCTACAAGGAATACCCGCTCGTCAAGTTCACCTTCGAGTGCCCGTAACGCAAGTTTCACGAGAAGCCGGAAAATTCCGGCTTCTTTTTATTGGGAACCTGCCGCCCCCGCCCTTCGTCTTTAATACTTGAGCGACTCATCCTGCGCGCCGGAGCGCAACGATGAGAGAATGAAACGGAGGAAGCATGAACAAAAAATATTCACCCTTTATCCTCGCAGTCATCGTTTTACTGACCGCCCAGTTGGCCTGCAACGTGCCGTCGGATGCGGGGACGCCCGACACCTTCGCCACCCTCAACGGACTCTACACCGCCTCTGCCCTGACGCTCGAAGCGGCTGGCACGCAATCGGGTTTGACTGCCACCCCAGGCTGCCCCTGCCCACCGTGACCATCGCGGGGTCGCCCTCAGCGACGAACCCGCCTGTGTTGCAGTCGCCAGCCCCACAGTCCAGTGTGATGCGGCGCAATTCCCGGCGGACGTCACCTACCCGGACGGCGGCATCGTCCCGCGCAAGCACGACCTTCGTCAAAATCTGGCGCATCAAAAATGTCGGCACGTGCACCTGGTCCACTTCGTACGCGCTGGTTTTTGCGGGCGGCGATGCGATGGGCGGTCCGGCGGCGGCGGGGATGCCCGGCACGGTATTTCCCGGTCAGTACATCGAAATCCCCGTCACGTTGAGTTCGCCCAACAAGGACGGCAGTTACACCGGCTATTGGAAATTGCGCAACGCATCCGGCGCGACGTTTGGGATCGGCGCGCAGGCGGATACGGCGTTTTGGGTGAAGATCAAGGTGGCGGGGACCTGTGCATGTCGCCTACAACTTTGCCGATAATTACTGCAAAGCGGACTGGTCGAACGGCAGTTCCACCCTGCCCTGCCCCGGCTCCGACGGCGACCCAAGCGGTTACGTCATCCGTTTGAAGGCGCCGAAAATGGAGAACGGCGTGAAGGAGGATGAACCGGGCTTGCTGACCGTGCCGCGGGATAAACAGAACGGCATCATCAGCGGCGAGTTCCCGGCGTTCACCGTGCAGTCCGGGGATCGTTTCCGCGCGCTGGTCAACTGCCAGTACGAGGCGGTGAAGTGCAACGTGATCTTCAAACTGGAATACAAGAACAACGCCCAAATCAAGACGCTTGCCAGTTGGGCGGAAGTGTACGAAGGGAAGTATTACCCGGTTGACCTGGACTTGAGCAGCCTTGCCGGGGAGACGCTGAAGTTCATTCTGACCGTCAGCGCCAACGGCGGGAACAAACAGGATTACGCCATCTGGCTCAATCCGCACATCGTGCGGCAGGGCAACGCGCCCACCGCCACCGCCACAAAACCGCCGACGAACACGTTCACACCGACAATGACATTTACCCCCACGCGGACGTTCACGCCCACGATCACGCTCACCCCAACGTTTACACTCACGCCCACAGCGACTCTCACGCCTTCCGAAACCGCTACGCCGACGGCGACCTCGACCGAAACGCCGACCAGCACGCCGACTCCGTAGGTGCGTTATAATAACGCCACCATTTTCGGAGGTTCAATATCATGAAATTTCGCAAGTCCATCTGGCTGGCGATGCTGATCCTGCCGGCCGCGATTCTCAGTTCCTGCAATCTCGGGGCTCCCCCCGCCCCCACCGAGGATCCGGGCATCATCCAAACGCAGGCATTCGGGCTTGTCCTCACGCAAGCCGCCGACCAGCAGACGCAGACCGGCTGCCGCGGCGCCGCCCACGCCCCTTCCGACGAACACTTCCACCCCGACCATCAGCGTGGGTATTGTTCCCACGACCTCGACCCTGAGCGGTTCGCCCACGCCCTTCGCGTTCAACACCCAGCCGCCGGGTTTCACCCCACCATCGCTTGTTACGCCCAGTCTTGTGGGCACGCTAAGCGCGGTGGGGACGATCACCACGAAAAATGGATGCAACGACGGTTATCTGGTCAGCGAATCCCAGCCGTACGACGGCAAGACCATCCTGCTCGCCACCGAATTCACCAAGAGTTGGGAGTTCATCAACACGGGCACCTGCGCCTGGGATGAAGGCTACACCTTCGCGTACGTGGAGCAGTTCTCCACCGGTCCGCGCTACGGCAAGGATTACATCATCCCCAGGGACGGTCCCTTTACCAAACCGGGTGAATACCGCACCTTTACCGTTACGTTGAAAGCGCCCAAGGTTCCCGGCGAGTACACCTGGTATTTCAAACTCAAGGACGATGCCGGTAATTTCTTCGGTTCGCTGGTCTGGGTCACGATCAAGTCTGTGACCGGGTAGAAAGCAGGGACAACATGAAAAAACTGTTCGCTCTCCTTTTGCTTGCGCTCCTGCTGGCTGGTTGCGCTCCCGCCACGCCGATTGAACCCACGCCGGACGTAAACGCCATCCGCACCTCGGCGGCGAACACGGTGATCGCAGAGTTTACGCTCACGGCGGCAGTTTTTACGCCCACCGTCCAGCCGCCCAGCGAGACGCCCACGTTAGCCACGCCGCCCACCGTAACGCCCAGCCCGGCGCTTGCCACCAACCCGACCCAGGTGGCGCTCGGCACGCCCGCCGCCATCTGCGACGATTATTCCTTCGACCTCACCACGCTGGACGTCACCATCCCGGATGGCACGCCCATGACGCCCGGTCAGGAATTTACCAAGACCTGGAAGATCAAGAACACCGGCATCTGCACCTGGGACACGAACTACAAAGCCATCTTCTCCTACAGTTCGCCCCCCAACGAAGACATGGACGCCCAACCCATTCCACTGGCGGCGCTGGTCGCGCCAGGGCAGGAAGTGGAAGTCTCGGTGCAGTTCAAAGCGCCCACCACCCCGGGCGAATACACCGGTTATTGGCAGATGGTGAACTCCAAGGGCATTTCCTTCGGCAAAAAAGAGTACACCCTGATCGTCAAGATTGTTGTCCAATAACCCAAACCTCAAGCAAGCCATAAAAGACAAAGCGCGCCAGCTGGGATTCATCCTGGCTGGCGTTACTTCTTGTGATCCGCCCGGGCATTTCGACATCTTTCGAGGATGGCTGGATTCAAATCATCATGGCTCAATGGACTACCTCGCCTCGGAACGAAGCCGCCAGCGCCGCGCCGACCCGAAGCAGATTCTCCCCGAATGCAAATCCATCCTCGTGCTGGCAGCTGCCGTATCCCTCACCCCTAACCCCTCTCCCTGTGGGAGAGGAGGATATCTCCCTTCCCCCCTTGGGGGAAGGGCAGGGGATGAGGGTAGCCTCCTACGCCCTCGGCGACGACTACCACGAAGTTATCCCGCCGCGCCTGCGGCAAATCGTCCAATTCATCGAAGAACAAGCCGGGCATCCCGTCCCAAACCGCTATTACACCGACACCGGCCCCATCCTCGAACGCGAACTCGCGCAACGCGCCGGTCTCGGCTGGGTCGGCAAAAACTCCATGCTTATCAACCCCGGGCAGGTTCGACCTTCCTGCTTGCGGAGATCCTGCTCGGCATCGAACTCGAACCCGACGACCCCTTCCCCACCGACCACTGCGGAACCTGCACGCGCTGTCTCGACGCCTGCCCCACGCACTGCATCCTGCCAGATCGCACGCTCGACGCCCGCCGCCGCATCTCCTACCTCACCATCGAAAACAAAGATGCCATCCCCGAAGACTTGCGCGAGCCGACGGGCAATTGGGTCTTTGGATGCGACATCTGCCAGCAGGTCTGCCCGTGGAATCGTTTCTCCCCGCCGGCGGATCCCGCCCTCGAGCCGTCCATTCCACTTCCAATCCCGACCGACGACCTGCTCCTGTTATCCTCCGAGTTCAACCAACGTTTCAAGCATTCGCCCATCAAACGCGCCAAACGGCGCGGCTATTTGCGGAATCTCGCCGTCGCAGTTGGGAACACGGGAAGCGAAAATGATTTGCCTGTTTTGGAGCAAGCCGCACAGGACGAAGAGCCCCTGGTGCGAGACCATGCGAAGTGGGCGATGGATAAACTCATCCGCAGGTCAGGTTTACAGCCCGGCAAATCGTAACGCGGGATTCATTCCGCGATCAAAGATAATATAAACGGAATCTTCAGATGTCACTGAAAGCGTGACCTACAAACAAATTCATGAATAAACTTCTCATTGCCACAAATAACAACGGAAAAATACTCGAATTCCAGGATTTGCTCAAAGACAGCGGCATCGAACTGGTCACGCCGGGGCAAATCAACCTCGAATTGGAAGTGGAGGAGGACGGCCCGACCTACGCCGAGAACGCCGGCAGGAAAGCCATCGCCTTCGCCCAAGCCAGCGGATTGATCTCCCTCGCCGACGACTCCGGTCTCGAAGTGGATGCGCTCGATGGCGCGCCGGGTTTATATTCCGCGCGGTACTCCCCCAAGCCCGGCGCAAAGGATGCCGACCGCCGCGCCTTCCTTTTGGAGAATCTCAAAGACAAGCCGCGCCCGTGGACGGCGCACTTCCATGCCACAGTTGCAATTGCCTCGTTATTGGGAGAGGTCCAGTTGGCGGAGGGGAATTGCTTCGGCGAGATCATCCCCGAAGAACGCGGCACGGGCGGCTTTGGCTACGACCCGATATTCTTCATCCCCGAATTGGGAAAGACCATGGCAGAGTTGGACATGGACGAGAAGAATCGTCTCAGCCACCGCGCAAGGGCGGCGATGAACGCAATGCCGATTCTGAAAAAGTTGTTTGGGAAGTAGGTCACGCTTGAAGCGTGAGCTGTAGCGTAACAAAAGCCGGATGGTTTGAATCAGCCGCCGGGTCAGGAAAGAGGCGGGATTTTATCCATGAATTGACCCAGCAACTCTGCAACCATCTCCGGCTGTTCGAGCGTGACCATGTGTCCCGCCTTCTCCAGGACGTGAAGTTCCGCGTGCGGGATGCGGTTTTTGAGAAATTGGGAATATTTCGGCGGCGTCATCACATCCTCCGCGCCGCAGAGGATGAGCGTGGGGATTCGGATTTGATCCAGTTGAGCGGTCACATCGAATTCATTGCAGGCGCGGAAGTCGTTGAGCAAATCGGCGGGACGCATGGCGAGCATGTTTCGTTTGGAGAGTTGCACCAAGTCCGGCGGGGCGTGGGCGCTGAAACAATTGGCGTTGATCATTTCCACTGCGGAGGCGAATGTATCGGGGCTGCCTGCCGTGTCGAGGATGATTTTTGCTACACGCAGTTTTGCGCCGCCGCCAAGCAGCGCCAGCGCACTGACTTTTTGAGGCTGGGTCAACGCCAGCATCAGCGCAATGCCGCTCCCCATCGAAAGCCCGGCGATGACTCCCGCTTCGATTTCGAGCGCATCCATGAAGGCGGAAATGTCGCCGGTGTATTCCGCGATGGAGCCCCTGCCTTCGCCGCCAGTTTCACCATGACCGGGAAGATCGAGCGCGTACACCGTTGTATTTTTCAGCCGCCGGATGTACGGATGCCAGGACAAAAGATTACCGCCCGCGCCGTGAATCAAAATCAGGGGCGGGCGGCTGGCTGGAATTTTGCCGGGGTTTGCAATGGAATAATGGATGCCGCTGGCGAAGGGCATGTTACCTTTTGCGGCGGGCGTGATGCAGGCGGTCGGCAGCTTCTTCGGTGAGCGGGATGTAGACTTGCACCTTGGTGCCTTTGCCGGGCTTCGAGTTGATTTGCAGAAGACCGTTGACCAGTTCGGAACGTTCGCGCAGGTTGACCATGCCCAGGCTGCTGCTCGAGCGTTTGTCGTAGGACTGTGTCACGATGCTCACGTCGAACCCAACGCCGTTATCCAGCACCTCCAGCAGGAGCACGCCGGGCTCGAACTGGCGCAGGCGCACGATGATGGATTCGGCGGAGGCATGCTTGCGGGCGTTGTTGACCGCCTCATCAATGATGTAAAAGATGACGCCCTGCTTGCCCATCTCCAATTGCTGGGTGGCTTTTTCGTCAATATCCACCACTACCTTCTGCGAGAACGTCTCCATCATTTTATCCGCCATCGCCTGAACGGCGGCGGTCAACCCCTGCGACTCGAGGATGAGCGGGCGCAGGGTGAAGAGCATGTGACGTATCTCTTTTGTGGTGCGGTGCGCGAGTTCCTCCAGTTTGACGATCTCCTCCGCGGCGGCTTTGGCGTCCTTGATGATCATCCGCTTCGTGATGTTCAGGCGCATCGCCATCGCCGCCACAGATTGGGTGGGACCGTCGTGCAGGTCGCGCGCCAGTTTTTTGCGGGCTTCTTCGTACACTTCCGCCATGCGCTCCTTTTCCTCCACCAGGTCCTGGTAGAGGCGGGCATTCTGAATGGCAATGACGGACTGCCTGCCGATGATATCGAGCAGTTTGATGCGCTCGGTCGTGAAGTAATCGGGTTCGGGATGGGCGAACAACAGGACACCGTACACGTTGAACCCGGCTGCGCAGGGGGAAGCAATATCCGCTGGTGCAGCTGCGCAGGGCAATGACGCGCCCCAGCTCGGGGTCGTAGCCGATGTCCTTGAGGATGACCGGCTCGCCGTCGTCCAGCGCGCGCTTGAGGACGCCCTCCGCCCCTTCGAAGGTGACGCGCATGTCCGCGCTGGTGAAGCGCCGCGCCGAACCGATGCGCAGTTTCCCGCCCTGAAAGAGCATCACCACGCCCACCAGCGGGTCGCTGACGGATATTTCCTCGACCTCGGGGTTCAGCGCCGCGGCGCTCATATCGAGGGCGGAATCGAGCACCCGCTTGTAACTGAGCGTGGAGGAAAGCGTGGAGGTCAGTTCGTAAATGGCGCGCATGCGCTCGTTTTGGATGGCGCGTTTCCTTTCCTCGGCGTCGATCCACAGCGAGCGGTTCTTCCGCATGTGCGCCATCAGACTGCGCCCGATGTAACCGAACACAACTCCAAGAATGACGAGGATGGTCGCAACCGCAACCGGCAGGGAAAGGCTGCCTTCGAGGCGCGTCCCGGTATAAAAAACAAGCCCGGCAAGAATCAAGGAGGAGATCAATCCGCCCCAAAACTCAAAATAGACCGAACTGGTCAGGATGGGCATCAGCCCGACCCAGAACGCCGGTCCGCGGACGCCGCCCTGCACCCAGAAAAATGCCCCCGAAAGCAGGAGGTCAGCCAGGATGTTCAGGCGGCGGTGATACCGCGTGCGCAGGTTCAAGCCCGCCAGCGCGGTCATCGCCGGGTTCCAGAAGATCATCAGCCCCAGGGGCCATGTCGAAGCGATCTCCAGCCTCTGTCCCAATCCAAGCGAAACAAAAAGCCCTACGACCATGATCCACCGCAGTGTGATGGCGAACCAGTCTGCCATGTAGGGGGTTTCAAATCGCTTGATCATCGTGAACCTATCATAACGAAAAACGGGTGGTTCGGCAACTTTCCCGGCGTTACAGTCGGATTACACCTGCGCCCGATTCGGGCAATTTACTTTTCGTAACCCATGCGTTCCAAATAACCGCCCAGGTTTTCCAGCAGGATTTCCTTTTGTGCGGTTGTATAGGCATCACGGAAGCGGCCGATCTTGCCTTTGTAGAAATGGAGTCCCTGCTGACCGTCATTGGCGCCGGGGCGATACGCCTCGATCACGGCGCGGACCTCGGGCCTGGTCCCGTCCAGTTTGAGGTAATCCACCAGTTTGGCGGATTCGGCGTCGTAGTTCATGAGCAGGTCTTCGTAGCGGGCAACGAGCACTTTCTTCTCCGTCATCCACTTCTCCCAAATGCGGACGTAATCCATGATGAAGTCCGGGCTCTTCTCGAAGGTGGAGAGATGCGAGAAGGCGTTCGGGCGTCCCTTTTCGAGCGCGCGCTGCCCAAAGTCGAACGCGGAGAGCATGGCATCGCGCGGGTCGCGGTAGATGTAGGTGATGCGCGGCGACCCCAGGTCGAGAGCAGGCGCGAGGCGTTCGTGGGTCCCGCGTGGGCTTTGATAACGAAGGTGTTGCCCATCAACGCGGGCAGGGTCACCCATGCCAGGCGGCGCGGGGAAAGCACGCCGATGTTGCAGTTTACCTCGGTGAGTATCTTTTGCAGTTTGTATTTTTCACGGATGTCGCGCGCATCGGCACAGCCTGTCGTCTTCATCAGGTCGTGGATGAGGTTATAGTGCCAGCCCGACCCGGCGCGCGGCATTCCAACGGAGAGAACGATCATTGCACTTCCTTGTTCGATTGATGTGTGGCAAGCCCCACCAAAATCCCCGGCACGATCCAGATATTCGGGGTGGTCAGCGAATCCTGGGTGAGATTATACAGGGCGACAGCCAGCCACGCAAATACACCGGCAATCGCGGCGAAGCGCGCCCAGTCCTCTTTGCGATTAAGCAGGGAGAGCGTCTCGCCCAGCAGGTTGAACTGAAATGCAACGAAGAGAACGAAGCCGACCAAGCCGGTCTCGGCGAGCAGGCGCACGTAGAGATTTTTCGGGTTCGGATACAAACGGCTGGCAGGGTTGAGTTGTTTGGCGATCTCCGGCACGGTGGTCAGCGACCAATCGGGCAGATTTCGATAGATGTAAAACCCGCTTCCGCCCAAGCCGACGCCTGTGAGCGGGTATTCTGAAAACGCTCCCATCGCCCCAACGGAGTACGCTCCGCGCGCCCCGGCGTTGATATCCACGATATATTCGTTCAGGCTCTCGGCGTTGATCTCCCACAGGCGGCGGAAGTAGTTCTTCTGGCTCAGGAAAATAAACGCGCCTGCAATGACACCGGCGATTGCGATGAGGATCGAAAGACGAAAGATGAAAGGCGTGAAGCGCCGTTCTGTAAAACCGCGCATGAACCACGCCCACATGCCGCGCCCGAAGAGCAGCATCATCAAGGCGGATGTGCCGACGGCGATGAGCAGTCCGCCGCGGGAGTAGGTAGCCAAAAGCACGAGCGTGGACAAGCCCAGAAGCGCAGGCTCCAGCCATCGCACGGGTGTGATGCGGTACTTCGTCAACAGGGCGGCAAACAGGAGGGGGATGTAAATCGTCGCCAGTTGACCCGCGAGCCATGCCGGTTCATACGTCAAGCCGGAAATGCGGTTCGTGCGGACGAGTTCGCGCATCGAAAACGCCAACTGCCAGTGCGTGACCATTTCCTTATCGAGCAAGCCGGTGTAGAACGTGACCGCCTGCAAGCCGCTCCACGCGAGGTTGAGGCACAAGCCCGCAAAAATCCATTTGACGGTGAAGCGCAGATCGGCTTCGCCTTTGTTCATCCATACCGCGCCAATGAAGAAAGCGATGCCGATGAAGAGCGTGATCAGCGCGCGGAAGGCGCGCCCGTCGTAGGTTTGTCCGCGCAGGGGGATGGGGTTGATGAGCGCGCCGAGGCTGGCGGAGAACAGCGTGAAAAGCACAAACGCGCCCAATGCCGTGAACGCGCCCGCCCAGACAAGGCTGGTCTTTTTACGCCACGCCAGAACGAGCAAGAGCGGCAGCAAAAACGCCAGCGGATATAACGCCAGCGGGCGGACGAGCGCGCTCTCGCCCAAGCCGGGGAACCAGCGAAAACTGGTGACGGGCAGGGTGAGCATGGCAAGCCCCCACAGCAGGCGCGGAAGAGTTTCAGGTGAGAGGAAGGCTATCTTCATGCGAGAGTTGTAGAGCGACATATTATGTCGCTCTACTTTGGTTTGATGAAGAGAACAACGAGCACAGCAACAAAAAGAAATCCGCTTGCGCCTGCGAGAAGGTAATTGCCGGGTGAAACACTGCGCTCCTTCGACAGGTTTGCGGATTGCGTCACTTCGAGTTTGATGAATTCATTCAGGCTGCCCGCCTCAATTTCGGCTTGGGCTTTTTCGGCGAAGGCATTTGCCCACGCGGAGGCAAGTTCCTCCGCCTTTTGCGGGTCGGCATCGTCGGCGTAGAAATGCCAGCCAGCCTCGGCGGGCTGGGAGAGTTGCAATTTGCCGTCGCGCAATTCTTCGATGGGGGCATTCAACTGTTCCAGCACATCGTCCGACCAGGCGAGTTCCACCAGTTTGCGCGACTCGCGTTCGAGATAATAGAAATCCTGGCGGTCGGTATTGGACGGGAAGGTTTCTTCAAAGTTGAAGTCCACGTTGACGGTGGCTCTGGCGCGGTACGGCGGCGGAGCGATGTAGTAAACAGCCGCGCCAAGGGCGGAACCGATCACTGCGCCAAGCACCCAAAAGCGCCACGCTTTGAGCAGGCGAATGAGGTCGTCGAGGGAGGGAGGGGAGAAGATGAAGTCCATAGTAATTGGCAATTTGTAATTGGTAATTGGAGGCTGGAGGAGCGCAATTACCAATTACAAATTACAGATTACTTTTTATGCGCCACTTCCAGAGCGGGACCGATGATCTTTCGCAGGTAGTATTTTGCCACAATCGGCGCAAAGAACGAGCCGCCGTCGCGGTAGTGGACTCGCAGCATTTCCTTCCAGCCGCGCTCGTCGTTGATGTGGGTCTTGCTGGAGGTGTGGATTCGAAAATTCGCCCACGTCCTGCCGGGCAGGTATTTGATCGGCGCGCGCCTGGCGATACGCACCCACAGATCGTAATCCATTGCAAAATAAAACGTTGGGTCGAGCGGACCGAGTTCCTTCCAGTACTTCGCGCGGAAGAACATCGTCTGTTGCGGGATGTGGACGTAGCCACGCCGAAGTTTCTGGTAATCGGTCTGGCGCGAGGCAAATTTGCCGATGACCCGCCCATCTTCGTTGATGAAATTGCAGTCGGCGTAGACCATTGCCACATCGGGATTCGCCGCGAGGAAGTTGACCGCCTCGCTCACAGCATTGGGATTGTAGGTATCGTCCGAGTTGAGCCAGGCAAGGATTTCGCCGGCGGCTTTGGCAAATCCCTTGTTGATCGCATCGGTCTGACCCTTGTCCGGTTCGCTGACCCAGTAGTGGATCGAACGCCTTAGCCGTTCCCCGCCGGGGACGGCGGTTTGAGCGAAAGCGGAAGCATACTTTTTGATCACATCCACGCTGCCGTCGGTCGAGCCGCCGTCAATGACGATGTATTCAATGTTGGGGTAATCCTGTTCGAGGACGGAGCGAATTGTCGCTTCGAGGAAGTGCGCCTGATTGAACGACGGCGTGACGATGGAGACGAGAGGGAGGGAGGACATGGGGGAGAGAGGAGTGATCAGTTATCAGTTATCAGTGATCAGTGGTCAGTTATCAGTGATCAGTGATCGGTGGTTGGCGGGGAATTACCATTCGGCTTCGGTGTAGAACAATTCCCAGACACCCTCGGTCAATTTGCGGACGCGGTGAATCTCTTCGGGGGAAAGGAGTTTCTTCCAGTTATCGAGGCTGGCAAGGCTGTCGAGTTTGACGGAATGGGTCTTGTTCTTCGCCAGTTTCGACGGGTTTTCGGAACTGCTGGAGTTGAGGATGATTCTCTTGACCCGTTCTGTGAAGTCCAACCCGAGGGTTTGGTACAAAGCTCGGTATCCGCCAAGCGGGTCGAGGGAAAGGTCTTCGTGGCGCACCACCTGAAATTGCGGGAACAGGCTCGAGGTCCGGTGGACGAAGCGATAGATGATCTTCCAAAGCAGCGCCGCCTGCCCGACAATGTCGTCTTTGGGCGTGGCTTCCATTGCTGCGCGATCTCCTTCCAGATGGTCGCGCATGAAAAGCGGCTGGTTCAAAAAATTATTGAAGTCGAAATTCCAGCCGAGGCGTTTGAGACTACCCACGAAACCGCCGGGATGACGAGCGGTGATAACCACCTTGCAGTTCAATCGCTTTGCAAACCAGGGCGTGGAGAAGACCGCGAACGGGTCTTTGATGAGCGCGCGCTGGCCGTGCATACTGCCGTTGAAAAAGATGCGGAAGTCGCGCCCCATGCGCAGGAAATCCCTGACCGAGCGGAGGGACTTGATCTCCAACAAGAGGTGATATTGGAAATCGAGCAGTTCCTGAAAGGCAGGCAGGTATTCCGCTTCGTTCTCTTCGGTGATGTAGGTGTACCAGTATTTGACCGGCACACGAAACACGCCGGGGCGGTGCAGGACGTTGAGCGGCTCGCTGATGTAGGCGGTGTCGGCGTCGGCGGCGAGTATCCTGCCGACCCAGGTCGTGCCAGCCGCGGTGCGAGCCGGTGACGAGGATGGGGGTGAGGTCATTCGCTGAAATAGTAGTGGACATCTTCTTCTTCCACGGAAATTGCGGTGATGGAGTGGACGCCGTAGTACTGCGCCGCGCATTGATTGACCCAGAAAAACGGACGAACGTCTAGTTCCTTGGTGCCTTCGTGACCATCCAGCGCAGGGATGGTAATGTCCAATTCGCCTTCTGCCTTGAAATCGTAGATCATCGCTTCGCGCTCATCCCAGCGCAGGGCAAACAGGCGGCGGAATTCGTAGGTCGCCAGCGGCTGGCGCATCATCCAGAAGGGATACAGCAGGGCGAGAGCGGCTGAGACGGTCACGACATAACGGGCGAACGCCGGGAGTTTCACATAGGATAGCACATAACCGCCGCAAATTCCCAGAGCGGTCAGGGCAACCGTGAGGATGAAGTGCGCGGGGAAACGGACACGCTCCACAGGGTAGGATTGTCCATAGGCGCTGGGCGCAAAGGAGGCAAAGATCAGGGCGTATGCGGCGAGCGGGACGAGAAGAAAGACCCATGCAAAGCGCGAGTCGAGTCTTCCCTTTTGCCGTTCCGCAAAAATCAAATAGGAAAGCAACACCGAGATTGCCAGCAGCGCGATGATGGGGATGGGCAGGGTGCGGACGGAAACCCACAGAAAAAGAAGGGCATATCCCAACGCGCGGAGGATCACCTGAAGGGGTGTCGGCGTGGGGTTCTCAGGGTTGATGCGCATCGCATTGGCGGGAGAGGACAGCATGGCAAGCAAAGCGACCGATGCGCCAACGAGCAGGGCGGTGAGCAAAATCAATGCCGGTCTGCGGCGGGGGGATTTATCGAAAAAGAAGACCCCGGAAATGGCAAGCGAGAGGGCTGCGATGTGCAGTGCGCCGAGCGTCTCGGAAAGCCCGCCGATGAAAAAAGCGAGGAAGGCGAAAAGAAACGCCAGCGGGATGGACGCCTTCTCTCTGCGGACAAGACTCACCAGCCATGCCGCAGCGAGGGTGAAGAAAACCAGCGGCGTGAGGTAGGAGACCTGTCCCGGACGCCAATAGAGGATTTGGAAGATGTTCGGCGCGGTGAAGAAGGAAAACAGGGCAAGAATCTCCGCGCTCAAAAACAAGACCGGGAACTTCAACTTCAAGTCAAAGAGTTTGTTCAACTCGGCATGCAGCCAATACAACCCGCCCACCCACAAAACGACATGCACGGCGGGAACAAAGGCGATGTTGTGCGGGAAGAGTTCCCAGAAGCCAAGCACGAACAGATTCGAAAAGCGGTTGGAACTGAAGAGGTATTTATTCCAACTGGCGGTGAAGACGTCGCCCGATTGCAAGTTGACCAGCAGGCAGTAATCGTCCGCCATATAGCGCGAGAAGAAACCGAGGTAGGCGTACACCGCCAGCGTCGTCGTCGCGGCAATGATGCCAAGCCAGGTGAGATAGGTTAAGGTTTTGTTCGGAGAAGGCATTTTCTATTTATTCGGACGATGGACGATGGACGGCGGACCATGGTCTTCGGTCTTCGATCAGTCCTGCATCAAATCGTAAATCACATATCTATCCCCTTCGGCGAAAACGGGAAAAGATTTCAATTTCTCTTTGAGGAAGGGCTGGCGGTCGAGGTCGTCGAAGTCGGTCACGATGAAGAGGTCCTTTTTTGAAGTAATTTCCGCAAACAGTTCTTCGAGGTCGCGGTTTCCGCCGCGTTCGTCCGCGTAGCGCAGGTCGCCGTAGGAGGGCCACGAAGTAATGTTCCTCCAGCCCCAATAGGCGAAGCGCGCGCCATAGTCCTGCGTCAAGCCTGCCAGATTATACCCGTCCGTGCGTTGAGCGATTTCCGCCCACATCGTGGCTTCGGGGCGATAATCCACGGCGTTGAGTTGGCTGCGGGTGTTCCATGCAACGGCGAGCAGGCCGATAAAAAGAAAGAGGAAAGAGGAAAGACGGGTAAGGCGGGTTGGAGTCAATTGCGCCAGTTTGGCGAGGAGCAAATCCGCCAGCGGGGCGATGGACAACGCCGCCACCGGAATCAGCGGCAGGGAGTAATAGTCGTGGGTGGAAATGTGATAGTTGAAGTAAAGCCCAAAGAGGGCATACCCAGCCCAAAGTCCAGAAAGGAAGCGGCGCTTTTCCTTATCAAAGAAAAACAAACCGAGCAGGGCAAGCGTCAAAACAAATCCGCCCAGCGTGAGGTTGAGCATGTTCAACCAGCCGAGGTAATAAGACGGGTCGAGAAACAGCGCAGGGATGAAACGCCCGCCGAACTGCTGACCCAGATAGCCCGCGATGAAGACGCCGTAGATGAGATACCCCACGCCCGGCAGGATGCCCAACAGCGTCATGACGTACACCTGCGGATTCTTGAGCGCCTCTTTCACGGACCCGCGGCTGAGCGCCGCTCCCAAGCCTCCGCCAACGACGAAGAATGCCGCCGGGAATTTGACGAAGATGGCAGCCCCGCCGAAAAGCCCGGCAAGAATCGCCCTCACCCCTGCCTCTCTTCCATTGGGAGAGGGGTGTCCGAAGGACGGGGTGAGGGAAGACCACTCCCAGACCGCCCACAAAAACATGACGATCAACATCGTCATGAGCGGATCAGGTTGGAAGCTGCGGCTGGCAATGACAGCGTAAGGCAGAAAAAGATACAAGGCGGTTGCGGCGATGGCTCCATCGTCCGACGTGAGGCGGCGCGCAAGCAGGTAAAGAAAGATTCCCCCGATCACCCAAAACGCGGACGAGTAGATGCGCGCGATCCACACTTTTTCGCCGGTGAATGGATACGTCCATGCGACGATGCGTTCGAAGAGTTCCGGTTCCACCGAGGCGCGGAACTTCCACTGCTGGACGGCGAAGGCGCGTTCCTCCGGCAGGACGTCTGTGCGGGTTTCGTAATACATCCCGCGCGCCTTGAGCGCCGAGAGCAGTTGGCGGGTGGAATGGAACTCCAGTGGCAGGTCGGTCAGGTCGTACAGGCGGATGGCGATGCCGAGGACAAAGACGATCAAAAGCGCGATTTTTCGGGCAGTCGGGGAGAAAAAGGGGATTTCCTGGTTCATGAGGCGCAGCAATTGTAACGCAGGTTTATGAGGGGAAAATTTGGAGGGGAGGGTGTGATTTGGGAACCATTCGTCGGAATTACCTTTTCTCCACGAAGTTCACGAAGGAACACGAAATTCCCCCGTTTGTTCGTGAACATTCGTGTTCTTCATGGATTCTCTTCCTATCCCCGATAAGACCGATCAACACAAACCCTCAAAAAGTAGTTGAGACCGCGGACGTTTTGTGCTATTCTAAATCAACGGAGTCCGCCATGTTTTACAGGTATCGAGTTCCCCTTCTCATCCTCCTTGTGCTTGCCGCTTTCGGGGCAGTGGTTTTCTCCGCAGGCTCCCTGCTCGTTTCGGGGCTGGTCATTGCAGGGGCGGCGTCACTCGCGTTCATCCTCTTTCGCTTCAAGCCCGCAGAGAAAGTCCCCCCGCCCAAGCCCGCTCCGCCGCCATCTGTGGAAGAGGCGCAAAAGGATTTCGACCGCCTGACAGACGGTCAATCCCGCCCGCAGTCCGCGTCGTTGAACTTCGACGTTACCGCAAACCCGCGCGCGCTCGATCATTATTTCCCAATCGTCAAGATGCTCTCCGAGCCGGAGATCGAAGCGTTTTACCGCCTGGTCCGGCAGGTGGCGGAACATCCCAACTTCGATTTGCGGCTCTTCGGCGCGGACAAAACCGACCTCACAAGCCAACTGCCGAATTCAGTGCGGCATCTCGTCGCGGGTCATCTCGCAGAGATTTACTTCTTCCGACAGGACCTGCTCATGCGCTTCCTGCACACCCCGCGTCATTTTCAACTCTACACCACACCCGAAGCCTTTCAGCAGGACGGCGGCGTATCGGGCGGGTGCTACAACCCAAAACGCAAAAGCATCCAACTCGTCCTGTCGCGCCTGTTCGAGGGCTTCAATGGCGCAACGCCCGGCGTGTGTCCGTTCCTGCACGAGTTTGGGCATATGCTCGATCACTTCGACGCAGGCTCCGGGTCCATGGGAAGAGGCGAGGGATTGTATCCGGGATTGAGATTGGGCGACCGGAAGTGGTTCAATCCGCGCGCGAGGGAGTTGTTCATCAAAGGCAAGCGCATCGAACTGGACCGGTACCTGGTCCGCCAGACCGGAGATGTATCCCAGCCGATGCCGATCGGACATCCGTACGTCTTCCAAAACGATGGGGAATTTGCGGCAGGCTACCTCGAAATGTTCTTCCGCAACCCGCATTACTTCGCCGGGCAGAACCCCGACCTGTTCGAGGCGTACCGCGAACTTTTCGGATACGATCCGCGCGGCGCCTGGGCGGAGGACTTCCCCCATTACGTCCACGCCAACCGGAGTTTCTACCAGAGCGGACAAACCCCGCCCAAGACCGGGCTGACCATTCCCGAACATTGACCGGAGCGGCTTATGAAACAGGACGAGTTCGTCATCTTCGCCGAGTTGGATAGGGAGAAATTCGAGGACATCCTCGAAAGGCTGATGAAATTCTTTCAAATGGTGCAGTTCGGCAGGCAGGGCGACGACTGGATCTGGGTGCACTTCACCGACGGCAAGGTGGACATTGACTCGTTCACATCCCAAGCCCTGCAAGTCAAGGGCAGGCGCGCCCAGCAAAAATCCGCCAGGCAAATCCTCGATTGTCTGGAAAAGGAATGGATCATCAGGAAGTTCAATCCCCCGCAGGCAGACTTAACCCGATAGGTTCCTTTTTCGCCGCTGCAAGACCGCTTCGCGCAACTTCCCCAACCCCAGCAAATTCAAAAGACTCGAAACGAGAATATTCATCCGCGCCGGGGCGGTGGGCGGGTGGATGAACAGCGCGCGCATCCATGCGGCAAGCGCCCTGGCGGGCAAACCGCCATCGAGCAGGTAGCGCGCATCCACACGATGAGCGGACGCGCGGGCGCGGTGGTTTATCTTTGCCAGAGCAGGCGCAAGATGATCATCTTGCGCTGCAGCGTCCAAGATGCGAAACGCCTCCCGCCCAAACTCGGCGGCTTTGGCGCGGTTCTTTGCCTCGGCATGGTAGCGCGCCGCAGACCAGGTTTGATCCACGTGCAACATGCGTCCGTGCCGGGCGATTTGAATCCACAAGAGGTGGTCGAGCAGATAATGAAAAGCGGGGTTGAGTCCGCTTGTCTTTTGCAGGGCGGAACGGCGCATAAAAACCGCAGGCTGACCGATGATCTGAAAACACAGCAGGTCTTCGAGGGTCAACTGCTTGTAGGTCAGGGTGTTGAAGGTTTCGCCGTTTTCATCCACGGCGAGCATGTTTCCATAAACCAAAACCACATCGGGGTTTTCTTCGAACACTTTCACTGCCGCGCGAACCGTTCCAGGCAGGTAGTAATCGTCGGAGTTGAGCCAGGCAATGATTTCGCCTGTTGCGCGCGCAAACCCCTTATTGATGGCATCCGCCTGCCCGTTATCCTTCGCTGATTCCCAAAAATCTATTTTTCGTCCCGGCGGCAAGCCGCCCGACTCCACAACGTATTTTTTGATGATCTCCACGCTTCCATCGGTGGATGCGCCGTCCATGACGAGGTATTCGATGCGGGGATAATCCTGATTCAGAACGGAGAGGATCGTCTGCTCAAGATATTTGGCCTGGTTGTAGGAGGGGGTGATGATGGAAACGAGATACATATTCCGCGCTCGTCCGCGTCCTATTTTGATCGCAGGTCGTAAAGGACATACCCCTCGCCCTCGACGACAATCGGATACGTATCCAGAATCTTTTTCAGGTCGGGCTGCTTATCCAATTGACCAAACGCGGTCACGAGGAAGTAATCCATGCCTGCCGTCAGGTCGGCGAAATCCTCGGCGTTGTTCTTATCCGGGTTGCGGGTTTCGCTCAAGCCGGTGGCGAGGGGCCACAGTTCCACCCGCCGCCAGCCGTACAGCATCAGCCGGTAGCCGTAATCCTGCGTCAGCGCAATGACCTTTGCATCCGCCGGGATGGCTTCGCCCACTTCGCTCCAGAAGGCGGGTTCGTGGCGGAAACTTTCGGCGATGAGAACGGAGCGCGCGGCATAAGCCTGATACCCGATGACGGCAATAACCAACGCGATGAAGCCCACCTGTCCCCACGAGGGGGCGCGTCCGACTCCGCCGATGGCTGCTACATATTCCGTAAGCGGATTCAACACGACAGCCAGCCCAAGCGCGATCAGCGGGATGAGTTGAATGTGATAGTAACTATGCGTGTACATCTGGAACGGCAGCGTCAAGCCGTAAAGCACGTAACCGATCCACAGACTGACCAACAGCCAGCGCATCCGCGCGGGGGCGATGAGCGCGCCTGCAATGCCGAAGAAGAGGATGGTCAAGCCGAAAAGCACGCCGAGGAACGCCAGCCATTTGGTGTAGAAGTCGGCGCCGGTGATGAGTTTCATCAACGCCAGCGACCAGGCAAAGAAATATTCGGTGGAACGTCCCTGGTTGAGGAATACGTAATAAAGCAGGGCAGGCACGGTCATGATGAACGCCATCGCCCAGACCTGTTTGGATTTCCAGAAATCCTTTCCGAGCGTGAAGAGCACCATCGCAATTGCCGCCGCTCCCGCCATGAATGCGATGACGATCTTGACAAAGGCTGCAAAGCCGAGGAAGGCGGCGGCGAGGAGCGCCCATTTCCAGGTGGACCTCATCCCCAGTCCCTTATCATCCCCGAAGGGGGCGCCTGAGAGGAGATGGGAGTGATCCTCACTCCAACGATAGAGGAAATAGACACCAACGACAAACGCGGAGGTCATCAATGGGTCAGGTTGGAAGGAACGGCTGGCTTGAACCGAAAAAGGCAGGACAAAATAATACGCCAGCGCGATCAACGCCGCCCAGGGGGATGTGACGCGGCGCATCAGGTCGAAGAGGGCTACGCCCGCCGCAAGCCAGAACAGGGTATTCCACACGCGGGCAGCGGCGATGTTCTCCCCGCCGGCGAGGAAATAGGAATAACCGGCGAGCGTTTCGATGACAGGCGGTTCGTACTTCCCAACGGAATTGGCGAATGATGCGGCAAGTTGACGCTCTTCCGCCGTTGCAGAGGGCAGGGCGTTGTAATAGATCTGGCGCGCCACCAGCGAGTTGCGCAACTGACGCGAGGAATGAAAGTCGAGGGGCGGGTCAGTCAGGTCGAGGAGTCGGAGGAATCCGCCCAGGGCGAGGAGAAGGATGAGGACGAGGGACCAGGTGGAAGGCTTGTCCTGAGCGAAGCCGAAGGATCGGGGTTGAGGCGGGTGGGTCATCAGGTAATTGGGTAATTGGGTAATTCGCAATTCTAAAATAACGAGACGTAATCCACTTTGGGGAAGACGGTCAGTTTGCCGCCGATGGTCGCATCGAGGACTTCGCGCCCGGCTTTGCGGTAGGCTTCGCGCGCCAGGATGTAACCGACTTCGGAGGTGTCGAGGTCAGGCAGCTGCCATTTGACGCCCTTGCCGAAATAATCCGGCATGAAATGATTGGGGTCGTCGCCCTGCGAAACGACGGTCTTGTTCGCATCGCCCTTGGACGCGAAGTTGTGGTCCACGCCGATGAGGATGGCTTGTCCGATGCCCATGTGAAAGGCAAGTTGCAGCGCAAGGTTCGTGACGGTCGCGCCCTCCCATACGCGCCCGCGGACATCGGCGGCGAAACGGGGACCCGTGTAGGTAGTGTAAACAAAGGTGGGCAATTGGGCAATCGGCAATTGGGGATTGTAATGACGGCGGGAACGCCAGGCAATGAACTGCGGGACTCGAAGCGCGAGAAAGTCATTGACGAACTGCTCGACAACAAGGTCGTTGGTGATGCAGAGATAGGTGGTGGTAAAGCCGAGTTCCGGGAAGAGAAGATAGATGCGGTTCAAGCCGAAGGTGATCTCGTTTTTGAGTTTGCCGAGATCGGTCTGCTTCAGCGAAGGTCCATTGCCGATGATGAAGGCGCGTTTGCCCTTGTGAATGTCTTTCAGCGCGGCGAGACGACGGATGCTCTCGCGCCGCCAGGGATGAAAATAGGCGGCGGGAAGTTCAGGAATGCGGCGAAAGCCGTCGTAGGTATCGCGCGCAAATTGCCAGAGCGGCTGCGGGATGATGCGCTTGAAAGTTTGTTTCATAATCTATCGGTCCGTTGAATCCGCCGCCGTCCCGGCGGCTCGAGCAACGTTCATGCTTCCTTGTAGTAATACGATTTGAGGGGGATGAGATTGGCAAAGATGATGAGGTTGATCGCCAGCGAAACGACATCGAGAATATCCGGCAGTCCAAGCGCCAGCATGAGCGTGTTCGCGCCCGTGATGGCGAGCGCAGCGGTGAACACCCATTTCTCCTGGCTGTCAATGATGCGCGCGGCGACGACCAACGCCAGCACGTTGATGAGAAAGAAAAACGCCACCAGCGCGGCGGTGATCGTATTCGAGTCGGCGATCATTTTGGAGATAAAAATCGCGCCGTTGACCAGCCACACGACCGCGTTCAAATAGAACAGAAAACGCGCCGTCCTTCTGCGCTTTTCCTGGATGAGTTGGGAGCGTTTGCGTGGAACTTTCATTCGGTGCTCAGTCTCGCAGTCGCACCGCCGTCCACGATCATGGCTTGACCGGTCATGAACGACGACTGTTCGTCATCGGCAAGGAAGTAGATGGCATGAGCGATCTCTTCGGGTCTGCCCACGCGCCCGTTGACGGTCTTCCGCGCCAGGTTGTCGAGCCGCTCCTGCATGTCGCCGTGACCGACGTGCCCGCGCCCAAGACCGGCCCTCAGCATAGGCGTATCCACCGCGCCGGGCAGAATGGCGTTGACGCGGATGTTATCCGGCGCGAATTCGATTGCCATGGCGCGGGTGAGGGCGAGCAACCCACCCTTTGAGGCGGCGTAGGCGGCAATGTTGGCGGAGGTCTGCACGGCGTGGACGGAGGAAACGTTCACAATCGCACCGCCGTTCCCGGCTTTGAGAAGCGGATACGCCAGTTTGACGCCCAGGAACACCGAGCGCAGGTTCGCCGCCATGACCGCATCCCACTCCTCGACGGTGGTTTGCACGAGCGGTTTGGCGACCTGTAATGCGGCGTTGTTGACCAGCGCTTCGAGCGAGCCGGTGAAGGCTTTGGCTTGCTCGAAGATGGATTCCATATCTTCGGGGCGGGCGATGTCGGACTGGATGAAGAGTCCGTTTTGCGGGAATCCCCCGCCCCCTTCGATTTCGCCCAGGGGCTTTCTATCCACGCCGATGACGCGCCAGCCTTTTTGGGAGAAGAGGGCAACCGTGGCGCGGCCGATCCCGCCCGCCGCGCCGGTGATGAGAACTGTTTTGGTCATGGGATAATTTTACGTCGAAACCCGGCTTCGCGCCCAAAGTTCAGCAACAGACCGGCTTCGATCTTGGTCGGCTTCAAATAATTCGTCTTCATCATTACGCCTCATCTTCCGTAATATTACAGCGCAAGGCCGCTCCCTGCGCCGGGAATGGGCGGCTTTGAGCCTGACTTGCGCTGTAACGGCAAAATCCGTGTGCAAAGGATCAGTTTTGATTTAATCGAAAAATCAAACATTCATTGATCGTATTCTCGATCTGGTAATTCCGCTCAACGAACTCGAAAATCTCACCCAGCCGCGGCGGGAGGTACATCTTGCGCTTCAACCCCGGCGTGGAAAACTGCTCCTCGCGCGTGACTGGGTCCAGCGAAGGGATGGCATCCACCGAGCGGGCACAATCGAGAATCAGTTCCGGCGGATTGGTCGTCAGGTCCTCGATGTAGCGGGCTTCGATCTCCGGGGTCAGCGAGCCTTCCAGAAAAAGCGGATAGTACAAATACTTCACCGGCGACACCCGCCCTGCCATGAAACTGACGCCCATTTCGGGATACCACGTCAGCACGAGGTCGTCAGGCTGGGTATTGTCGCGGATGTAGGCGGAGATCGGGTCAACATACGCTGCGCCGCCGCTGCGGAACGTCCCGGCATATCGTGTCCATGAAGAGGGGGAAATCGCAATCAACAAGATGATGAGCGCAAGCGAGGCGGCGGCGCTGAATCCGTCGCTCCAGCCTTCCAGCGGCGGGACTTTGAACGCCGCCTGCCAGACCTCCGCAAAGAGGAACGCGGAATAGACCGCCGCCGCCAGGGTCCAACCGATGTAGTAATGCGTGAAATTCCTGCCGGAGAGGTTGCTCAACAGGATTTCTATCGGAAACCAGAGCAGCAGGAACACTTCAAAAACGGATACTTTCCTCTGCACAAAACTGGCCAGCACGCGGAAGCCAAGCACGAACCAGGCCGCCAGCGTGAACCAGCCGTACCAGTCCATGCCATAGCGGCCAAAGCCGCCAAAGATATCCAGCCATTCCCTGTCCTTTGCAGCGGAGTAGGAAAAGTTGAAGATGATGGAGGCGTAAATCATCTCGCCCGCATTCCCAAGCAGAGCAAAGTAAATCGTCCACAAAAGAAGCGGGAGGGCGAAGCCTGCCAGCGCCGCAAGGATGATCCGCAGCGTTTCCAAGTAATTCCGTTTGAAGACGTAAAAAAGAAAAACCGCGCCCAAAATCGCAAACAACCCGCCGATGTTGTTGGCGCGGAAGGTGAAACTCAAGCCAAACAGCGCGCCCACCCAAAGATACTTCCAATAGTTTCGCTCCACGTCCACCATCGAAAGGAAGAGCGCCAGTCCCGCCGCATTGAAGAGAAGCGCATATTCTTCGGTGTAATTTCCGTACCCCAACACCGCGCGCAAACCAAGCCCCGCAAACAGCGAACCGAACAGCGCCGCGCCAACGCCCCAGCGCTTCGATAAAGAGTTATACAAAAGGATCAACGTCCCGAAGATGCAGACGAACTCGATGAACCACACCCCCCAGCGCGAACCGCCGCCCAACAGCAGCCCCAGCGCGTTGATGTAGAAAATCCCCGGTCCTTTGGAATCCCAAAAATCCCGATACGGAATTTTCCCTTCCAAAATCTGCCCGCCTGCATACAGGAAAAAACCGCCGTCGCGGGCAGGCTTGTCGAAGTGCGGATTGGCAAGGTCGAGCGCAAGCGCCGTCAGCAGGAAGAGGAACACATAAGGCAGCGCGAGGCGGATCTTCGTCATTGTTTCCTCATCTGCATTCCCAAACCTTCGATCAAATTCCTGATGGTGTTCCAATGCACCCGCTCCCACGCCGCCGGGCTGGAATTGGAGTTGTGCGGCGCAAGCATGACGTTCTCCATCTTCAACAGCGGACTATCGCCCGGGAGCGGCTCGAACTCGAAGACATCCAGCGCCGCGCCTCCCACCTGACCCGAAGCCAGCGCCGCGACCAAAGCCTTTTCCTCCACGATGAGCCCGCGCGCGGTATTGATGAGGATCGCAGTGGGCTTCATCAGCGCAAGCGTATCGGCGTTGATCAAGTGATACGAGGTCGGGTTCAAATCGCAATTGACGGAGACGAAATCGGAGGTGGAGAGTAGAGATTGGAGATTGGTCATTTCGATTCCAGTTTCGCTGACGAAGACATGGTCAATGTCAATGATGTCCGTGCCATAGACCTTCATCCCAAAGGCGCGCGCGCGGCGCGTCACCGCCTTGCCGATGTTGCCCACGCCAATGACGCCCAGCGTACACTCGCTGAGAGCCCTGCCGGGAATCTTTTCCCACTTGCCGCTTTTCATCTCCCTGTCCATCCACGGACCGCGCCGGGCGAAGGCGAGCATGTAGCCCAGCACCGTATCCGCGACGGGGGTGGTAAACGCATTCGGCGTGCGCCCAAGTTTCACCCCAAACCGGGAGCAGGCTTCGGCGTCAATCGAATCCACTCCTGTTCCCCACTTGGAGATGACCTTCAAACGCGGCGCACAGGCTTCGATCACCCGCGCGGTATAACGGTCGTCGCCGCAAATCGTCCCATCGAATTGACTGGCGTATTTCAGCAAATCCTCCTCCTCCATCCTCTCCTGCACATCGGGGACGATCAGGTCAATGCCGTATTCCGCCAGCACGGGACGGAAGCGGTCGAGAAAGGGGATCATGTAAGGGGCGGTCATCAAAACAGTGGGCATGGTTTACTCGCAAATCTTTTTTGCAATGAAATCATTCACTTCAGTTGAAAGGGTTTCGTTCTCAGCGAGATATTTCATGTTGTTACAAACCTGCAATCGTAAATATTTATCGAGAACGATCAGTTTGGTCATCTCGCGGATTTCCTCCACGTTCCCCTGCACTGCGTATGCCTGCATGAACGGAATCCATTCGAGCGGGTCGTTGGGGTAATATCCTTTCTCCAACGCCTCATCGAGCAAAATCGGGATCGCATCCCAATCGCCGCGCTGACGGGCAAGGTCTGCCTGCTGATAATAATAGCACCAGCCGCGTTCGGGCTCTTTTCCAAACACTCGCTCGGGGACGTCAGGCGCTCCGCCTTCGGTCACGACCGAATCCAATTTCGAGTACGGCGCAACCATCACAATCCGCCCGTCATCGAACGAATTCAACTCCGGCGCGTCCCCGTTGATGAACCGCACGCAGCTATTGGGGCTCGATTGAACTATCGCCAGCACATTGCCGAAATCGCGCTCCAGGTAATTTCCGCGCCGCAGCGGAGTCTCCACCCCGCCGTTCGTGGTAACCTGCGTGACGGTATTCCCATCCAACACGGCGGCGGGCAGTTTGACCACCACCGGGCTGCCGCTTTGCTTTTCAGGGTAATAAATGAAATTCGCAGGACCCCAAATAAAATAATCCTCCGCCAGCGGGCTGTTCGGATACAGCACCAGCAGCGTTATGCCTTCCTTGATATGAGGCGCGCGCCATGCCACCTGCCACCAAAAGTTGCGCGTCGCCCGCGTTTCATCTGCATAACGGATCGTATTGCCGTAATGCGTCAACACCGCGATGGCAACCAACACACCCATCACAGTCCTTTGCACGCCGCGCCGCGAAATGTTTTCAACAAGAAGCGCCACCAGCATCACTGCACCCGCCGAAGCGATCAACGTGTAACGTGAATAATCCGGCAGAGTGACATGGCGATTGACAAGGATGACGGGAATCAACCCGCCCGCGATGCCGAGAATACTTATGAACAAAGTCTCGCGCATCGTTCCCGACGTTGAGCCTGATTCGGTTTCTCCAGCCTCTTCCCCCACCCGGCGGATTCCGTAGAGCAGAGCCGCCATCGCCAGCGCCGCCCAACCCATTGCCGCCGCCATGTCCTTCAACCGCATGGGGAATGCCAGTTGATACACGGGCAAATTCCAAGCCGCCAGCGTGACTGTGAAGAAATCCTGAACGAGATAATTGAGCCACCACAAAGCGATCAACGGGTCGGTGAAAACCTGCGAGATCTGCAAGCCTACATCCGTTGCCCTGCGCTCGGACTCGAAGAAGAACAATCGCCAGACCAAAAATCCCGCCGCGACGAGCAGGAACGGCAAACTTGTGGAGACAGTTCTCGCTGCCTTCCAGCGGAAGGATTCGCCCCGCGCGCGCCACATCAAAGCCATGATGGCGGCAAAGCGGAAGGCTTCAACCCCGATGAAATATTCCATCTGACTCAGATAGCCCCAGCCCGCAAGGATGGAGCCTGCAATCAGCAGAATTTTTTGAGTGCGTCCGGTCGTCAGTATGGATTTGACCGTCAACGCCACAGAAAGCATGGCAAGGAACAAGCCGAGGATGTGCGATTGATAATCAATGGCATTGGGCATGGAGAGAAAGCCGGGATAGATCGCAAACAGCAATCCCACCGCCAGTGCAAAGAAATTGCGGCGTTCTCCCCACATCATGCGCGCCGTCCAAAAGAGGAACACGCCGCCAAAGACACGGAACAGGAACGCGCTCAGGTGATACCAAAGCGGATTGAACCCGAACAGCGAGAACAGGGGAATCATCGCCAGCGCGCGCCCGGGGCGGTCAATGCCGAAGATTTCGTGAAAGAAACCGGGATCCTTGACCTGCATGTCGTACATCAGATACCAGTCGTCGTTGAGATAGCCGAGGTCTTTGATCAGCGGCAGATAGGCGATTCCCGCAATGACGAATATCAGCAGGACGCCAAACCAGAATGAACCGGGTTTTTGGTTAAGGGGTTGCATAGTAGATTATGTCGTTGCTTCGGGCTGTGGTCTCGATATGGGCTTCGCCCTACTCGACCGCCGGCGCCACTCGCAATGACATTAGTGCCTCTTCCTCATCAAAAAATCGCAGATCTCGAAATCCAGTTCTTCGTCAATGTCCCAAGCTTCGTCCGCATCGATCTCGAACATCAATGGCTTGTCGCCGATGCGGTGCTTCTTGCGTTCCAGATTCTCGCGCGTGAAAATGTAAATGCAGGAATTTTCCTCGTACACGGGCGGCAAATCCTGGGTCTGAATCAACTCCAGCGGGTTGTGATTGATGGCGCGTCCGTCTTGAAAATACAAGCGGGTTTGCAGGCGGGTGACGGAGAATAAAGAGTCGTAATTGGGGTAATTGGTAATTAGGGATTGAATCGCGCGTGAGATGGTTTCGGCTTTCAGCAATGGATTTGTCGAATGGGTTTGCAGATAAAAATCCGCCTGCACCTGCGCGGTGTCGTAGAGCAGGATGTCGTTCATGGGGATGTCGTCGGCGCGGAGATGCTCGGGGCGGGCAATCAACTTCACGTCCGGGTAGAGGCGTTGAATTCCATCCATCACCGGCTCGGAATCGGTATCCACGATCACCGCGTCAATTTCGGGCACGGATCGCAGCGTTTCCAAAATGTGTTGAAAGAGGGGTTTGCCCGCGAGGGGACGATAATTTTTCCCCGGCACGCGCTGGCTGTGATGTCGCATGGGGACAAGGGCGGCAAGTTTCATGCGTTTATTTTACCCGTAAGTCGGAATTCAATTCCGACTTACAGTACGCGGGACATCTGCCACTGCGAAAGTGACTCGCGCTCCATGCCGACATGCTCGAAGATGAAGCCCATTTCTTCGGGATAGATGGGTGAAACGTGCCAGACCTTGTTTGGGAATTTTGCGAAGAGCGCGCGCAGCAGGACGGTGCTCAAACCTGCCCCGCGCGACCGAGCCTTGACCAACACCGACGAGATGGAGATGTCGGTTGCGTCGGGATTGCTGATGAGACAGTAGGCGTCGTTGAGGCGGAAGGCGCGCGAGGGCGGCGTGTGCTGCATGATGGTCGTGCCGGAGAGCTGCCAGGGCAGGTCTTTCATACCGTGATAGGTGACCTGCCGCGCGAGGTCGCGGATGTCAATCTCTTCAATATCACTGCTCAAGGCGGCGTCCCCGCCGCCGGGGACGGCGGCTTGAGCAAGGTTGGTATCGAGTTTGTATCCCACCAGCCTGCGGACTTTGATGAAGCCGACTTTTTCATACAACTTCACGCCTGCTGTGTTCTGCTCGATGACTTCCAGCACCATTTCTTTTTCGCCGCGTCCTTTGGCTTCTTCGATCAGGCTTTGCATTGCCCGGGTTCCCACGCCGCCGCGCGCGCATTGGATGTGATGCCCATCGCGGCAACGCGGCTCGTCCAGCCGCGGCGGGCAATGAGCGCCAGCCCAACGGGTTCGTCATCGTTCATCAAAACGCGGCTGGCGGTCAGGTCCACGCCGTCGCGGCGGAGCATGGTGTGCATTGCCGTATCGGTGATATGGACGGGGACAAGATAGCCTTCAAAACTGCGGGTCATCAAGTCCGCGAGGAAGGAGACTGAGTAGTCAGAGGCGGGTTGGAGGGAGAGGGAAGAGTTCATAGGGAATGGGTAATGGTGAATAGGGTCGGGGATGGGTTACTTGTCTTCGGGTGGGATGTCGTCTTCAGTGAGATATTCTATTGCTTCTTCCCGAACAGCGTAGTTAGCCCCGGGTTCTTTTTCGCCGCGTTTTGAGCGCTTGAGGTAGGCAATATAACCGTTTATGATTCGGATCAACTCGTCAATTTGTCCTTTTAATCGGGTGTATAGTTCATCGGGGATGTATTGTAAATCATGTACAAGTGTAAGGTGAGTATATGTTTCCGTGAGTGAGCCCCGCGCAATATAACAAAAGCGGACATTATCCTGATAATAAAACCGTCCGTGTCCTTCCGCAATATTTGCGGAAACACTTTGGGCAGAGCGTCGCACCTGCTGATTTAAGTGCCATTTTTCTTCGACAGGCAACAGGGGTAAAACTTCTTTGTAAACAACAAGGACAAAAGCCCTTGCCTTTTTCCAAGCCTCCAATGTCTCCAAACCTTGAATGTTCTCATTGCTCATCACACTATTCCCTATTCACTATTCACTACAGTCTATCCCCATCATTATACCGAATCGGCTCCACATCCCTTTTTCTTTCCTCCTTCTTCTTTCTTCCCCTTGCGTAATAGAACGTCTCCCGCAACTGTGGTGTGACCAAACTCGTCTCGCGGTGTCCCATGCGGGTGCCGTGAAATTGCATGAAGCGAAACCAAAAAATGGACGCCAGGTTTTTCAGCAGGATGCGCTCACGGGCGGCGTGCCAGAGGTCGCTCAGAATATTCGTGATTGTCAGGCGCAGGAAATCGTAGAAATTGAAATGCGCTTCTGGGTAGATTTTTCGCAGCGCCATGGCTTCGCGGCGGTAACGATTGTACACTCCGCGCGGGGTTTCGTTATGAACGTGGACGATCTCCGCTTCGGCGACGTAGGCGATCTTATAGCCCTTTCCCTTCGCCCATTTGCCCCACTCGACATCCTCCAATCCCGTCAGCGTTTCGTCGTAGGGATGCTGCTCCCACAAACTTTTGCGGATGGCAGCGTTGGCGTTGTTGCAGAATGCAGTGGGTTGGTCGAAATTGTTCGCATCGGGATACCACTGATGGAAAACCTGCTGTTCGGAAAATTTCGCAAATGCAGGCGCGCGCTGTTTGCCGTAGGCGAGCGCAACCCGTTCATCTTGAAGAAAGGGATGGAGCAAAGCCGCCAGCCAATCGGGATAGACGGGATAGACGTGCGCGCTGGCAATGACGATGAATTCCCGCGTCGCTTCGCGGACCCCGAAGTTGAGCGACCGCCCAAACGTAAACTCCGCTGATGGGATATGCACGACCTTCGCGCCGTACGATTCGGCAATGGAGACGGTCGAGTCGGTGGAGCCAGAATCCACGAGAATCACTTCCACATCCTTGAACGTCTGGTGTTTTATCCCTTCCAGCAGGCGTCCGATGTGTCGCTCTTCGTTATAGGCGCGGATGATTAGAGAGCAGTTCATGGGGAATAGGGAATAGTTGATAGGGAATAGGGGAGAGTTGATAGTGATGAGCTTCCTATAACCTATTCACCATTCACTCTCTTTCTCATACCCTAATCTTATCAACAAATCGCCAGCCACTTCTTTGAACAACCTCTTATGCTCCTCCGTGAAATACCTCTTCCACTCGCCGGTTTTGCCGGAGCGAAAGGTCGGGGACTTCGTCGGGTTGATGGAGGCTTCGAGGGAAGCCAGAATCAACTGTCGGCTGGCGTGAAGCGGGACGCGCTTCAGGAGGTGATCCATGATGCGGGTGAGAGTCTCAAGTCGGCTGTGAATCAAATCCTCGAAGTGAATCGTCAAAACTTCGGGATGATCTAGCCAGCCCAGGTAAGGGGCGAAGCGTTTGGCGATGTTTGGGAATTCCACATCGGCATCGGATCTGCCGAGAATGCTGACCTTCAAACGCGAATCGAAATCAGGCAGGGATTGATAATACTCGTGATGGACGTGGCGCGCTTCCATATCGGTGACGTAAAAGACATGTGAGACGACCACATCGCGCGGGTCGCGGAAGATGAAGTACGGGACGAAACGAGGCGAGTACACGCGGATGACGGCTTCGGGTCGGGCGAAGAGATGCGCGGAGGCAACGTCGCACGGGCGGAGGGAATCGAGCCAATTCAGCGCTTGCTGAGGGTCGCGCTTTTTTCCGCTTTCACCTTCGTACTCGGCGTAAAAGGAATGCAGGCGTTTGGCGTACGGTGCGACGTTGGAAAAACCGAGCAGGATTTGGTCGAGCAGGTGCGTGCCGCTTTTGGGGAAGGAAATGCCGAGCAGGACGGGCAGGCTGGCGGGCTGGGAGGCGAAACGCAGGCGTTGAAAATTCTTTTCGGTGTGATAGACTGTAGTGCGAAGGAACGCTTTCAACATGCAGGTATTTAACCACATTCTTCGCGCGAGCCGCAACCTGTATTTTGGGGTTTTATGAGGCATGAAAACCACCATCTTCAGCACCCCCATCATCAGCCCCGTCCTGCGTTTCATCAGCAATACGATCATGCGCCTTGCCGGCTGGCGCGTGGACGGGAAACTGCCGGACATCCCAAAATTCATTTTGATCGGCGCGCCTCACACCTCGAACTGGGACTTTGTCCTGTTCCTCGGGGTGATCTTCCGCCTGAAAGCGGACGTACGCTACATGGGCAAGGCGGAGCTGTTCCGCAATCCGTTCGGCTGGTTCTTTACCTGGTGCGGCGGTATTCCCGTGGACCGCAAGAAGTCCACCGGGCTGGTGGAGCAGATGGTCGAAGCCTGCAACCAGGCAAAGAAATTCATCCTCGTCATTGCGCCCGAAGGGACGCGCTATCACGTCCGCGAGTGGAAGCGCGGCTTTTATCACATCGCCGTGAACGCGGGCATTCCCATCGTGCTGGCGAAAGTGGACGGCAAGCACAAGACCACCCACATCGGCGAGGTGTTCCGCCCCACCGGGGATGTGGAGGCGGATATGCGGTCCATTCAGGAGGCGTTTGCGGGAATCGAGGGAATCAACCCCAAGAAGAAGAGCAGGAAGAAGTACATTACGCTTGAAAGTTGACAAAGTATTGAATATTGGCTTTGTTTCCCTTATACTACGAACGGACACACTTGCATTTCGCCGGAGGAACGCGCTCTACCAAAGTAAGAGATAAATCCTGCCGTTGGAGGCGAGTATGAGTTACTTCGTGAACACCCCGGGGGCGGATGGGCTGTTGAAGTCGCCTACGGCTCAGGTCGCAATCCTGAACTCACAGGGGAGGATCATTGGGGTCAACGAGGTTTGGAGGCAGTCCGCAAGAGAAAACGGCTGCACGGATGGAAATTTCTTCGTCGACGCCAACTATTTGACCGTCTGCGAAAACGCGCTGCAAATGGAATACGACATCACCGCGGAAGGGGCGTATCTTGGCTTGCAATCCATCCTGCGGGGGGAGCAAAGCGAATTCTCCATCGAGTACCTGTGCCCCTTCCCGGACGGAGAGCGCTGGTTTGTCATGCGGGCGATTGGCGTTCAACTTTTCAAGAACATTTACGTCTTTGTCGTCCACGACGACATCACCCAGTTAAGAGCCTCCCTGGGCAAAGCCGAGACCCGTTTTCACAATTTCATTCAGAGCCTGCCCGATGTCGTCTACACCCTGGACCTGAAGACCCGGCAGGTAACCAGTTTCAACCGGGACTCCTTCCTGGGTTACACGCGCGAAGAATTAATGGCGCCGGGTTCGATCCAGCAAAACATCCACCCCGATGACGTTCCCTCCGTGGCGGCGCACTGGCGGGAGATCCTCGGCGCAGGGACAAGCACCAGCATCGAGTATCGCGTGAAAAACAAGGCGGGACAATGGGAATGGGTGGACAGCCGCAAGACCGCCATGTCCACAAACCTCGATGGAACGCCGAGCGAGATTACGGTCGTCCTGCGGGTGATCACGAACAGGAAACAGACGGAGGAACAGATCGTCTACCACGCCCGGATTCTGGAAAATGTCAACGACGTCATCATCGGCACGGATGAAAACTTTGTGATCCGCTATTGGAACGCCGCCGCCGAACGGACGTTTGGCTGGAGATCGGAAGAAGTCGTCGGGAAGGGGACGTCTGAAATCCTGCGAACAATTTTCAGCGGAGACGGAAGCGAGGATCCTGTCCGCGCCATCCGCAGGACCGGGAAATGGAAAGGCGAGGTGATCCAATTCACCAAAGACGACCAGCCCGTGAACATTGATGCGAATATCATGACCATCCGCAACGAGGCGGGCAAGATCACCGGTTTTGTCTCCGCCAACCGGGACATCACCAAACGCAAGCAGGTGGAGGAGAACCTGATTCAAGCCAAGTCAGCCATCGAAGCCGCCAACCTCGAACTGCAAAAGGCTTTGATCCGCGAACAGCAGCTGGCGCGCACCGACAGCCTGACCGGAATCCTCAACCGTCGTCATTTCTTTTCGCTCGCCGAACACGAGTTTTCGGTCGCCGAGCGCTATGGCATGAGGGCGTCCATCATCATCTTCGACATTGACCATTTCAAACAGGTGAACGACCGCTGGGGGCACCAGGTCGGCGACGATGTTCTGAGGCGCGTCTCCCACATTGCGCGCGAACAGGTGCGCGCCGCGGATGTCCTTGCGCGGTACGGCGGGGAGGAATTCATCGTCTTTCTCCCAAACAGCAGCGCAGACGAGGCTGCAAATGTGGCGGAGCGCATCCGCAGGGATGTAATGTCGTACAGGATTGACCCTGAACGCACGCAGGCGTATATCACCGTCAGCGTGGGCATTGCGGAAAGGACCGTGGAGACAGAGTCCCTCGATCACCTGATCCGTCACGCAGACCAGGCGCTCTACGCCGCAAAAGAAGCGGGGCGCAATTGCGTAAGAGTGTATGACGAGGGCGGAAGGTAAACCTTACTCTTCCAACAGGAAATCTCCCCCCTCCAAAACGCCGCTCAAGATCACCTTCAACGAATCGGATTTCAACAAGTCGTCCAACTCGAATGGTTTCAACCGCGTCTGCGTCGTGCGTACAGACGGCTCCAGGAAATCCCCGAATGGCAATGAAGTTTTAAACAACTGGTAATACAAAAAACGCCGCGCGTTGCGCTTGAACTCAGGCGGGGTGTCAATCTTCTGAGCCTCAAGAAACTCTTTCATCTTTCTTCTTACTTCTTCCACCGTCTGCGGGAAGAACACGGTGGGATATTGCGTGAATCTTGCCCTGCCCGCGCACAACACCGCCGCGCCCATGATCGAAGCCTCCAAGCCAATGGTGGAGTTGTACACCATCACGAATTTGGATTTTTGAATCAATTCATAGGAACTCAACGTCTCGCGCGGACCGACAAAAACGACGTTCGCCTCTTTCTGGACCTCGCGGCTGGTTGCCCATCCCTCGACCGTTTCCCGGCTGGATTTTCTCACCCGCAATTCGTCTGGGTGTGCACGGATGACGAACAGCGTCTCGGGATGTTCTTTGATCACCTCCAAAACCAGATCCAGCCAGTCGAACATGTCCTCGAAGACCGTGTTGGCGTGCGGCTGGCTGGTGTCGAAGATGACGTTGGTAAAGACCGGCACGATCTGTTTAAAGCGCGCCGCCTTTTGCAGGAACGCCTCATCAAGCCCTTTCATCTCCGCCCAGAATTTGATGCCCGCCATCGTAAAGTCGCCTTGAAAGCGTTTGGCGAGATAAGCATCGAGTCTGGCGTTTTGCTCGTCGCTCAACTCAAACTCATCCGGGATGTGGATCGGGTACGCGGTCGCTTCGCCATCAGTGAAAAAGGCGGAGGCGGGTTGAAGTCCCACCTCGTGTGTGATGACTCGTATGCCGCGTTGTCGCGCCACCCAGCGCGCGGTCGCTTCGGGGAAGAATTGTCCGTTGAAAAGCACCACTGCGCGTGGATTGATTTCGTCCAAAAACTTTGAAAACTTCCGCGCCACATTCCACGCGGACAAGATGTATTCACGGAAAAGATAGCGCGTGTTCTCGTCGTCGTTCAAATGATGAATACGCAAAATCCAGCGCAAGCCCGGCAGGCACAGCGGACCGAGAGGAATATCTTGAAAGTGAAAAGTGGAAAGTTTTGGAACGGAGAGATTCTCAATGCGAGTTACGAGTTGGGGGTTGCGTTCAAAACCAAACCATGAAATGACGGTGGACGGTGAACGATGGACAGCGGTCTGCGGTCTATGGTCTACGGTCAATTCAGGAACACCCCGATACAACGCTTTCGATTGCATCACACACGACCGGCACGGCATCTCTTTATGAGGCTGATCCCGATTCGTCCCCAACACGCATTTACTCATCCCCGCATGGCACGCGAAATAGGAGACCGGGATGCCCTTCAACCGCAGCGCCCACGAAGCCAGTAAATGAAATCCACTGTTCCACGAGAGGTCGTCAATGCCGGTGGAGGCTTTGAAGAAGACAACAGGCGCGCCAGAGGGCGGAGGCGAGTTACGAGTTACAAGATACGCCATGCGCGCGATTTTTAGATTGTTGAGCCGCCGGACAAGTCCGCGTTTGAGGCGTTGGGTGAAGAATTCTCTCATTCTCTTCACCAATCATTATCCTTCTCGTACCCCAGCCTCACCACCAAGTCCCCCGCCACGTCCTTGAATAACTTTTTGTGTTCCTCGGTGAAGAACTCGCGCCAGCCGCCCGTCTTGCCCAAACGGAAGGTGTGACTCTTCTTCGGTTGAATCGCTTCCACCAAAATGGCGAGCGCCTGTTCACGCGGCGTCGGGATTTGGTAGTCGGTCTTTTCCACTTCATCCAGCATGGACGAGAGCGTCGCGTCGCGGTTGTTGATTAGATCCTCGAAGCGGATGCACATCACACCGGGCGTTGCCAGCCATTGGAAGACGCCCTCGTATCTCTGCTTCACGCTGACCATTTTGAGTCCGTCCCGGTCAATGCCGGTGATGGCGACTTTCAGCCTCGCGCCGAAATCAGGGAGCGAGTTGTAGTAGGCGTGCATCCCGTGTTCCTCGTGCATGTCGGCGGCAAAGAACACCTGCGAGACGAGCATATCCCTGGGATCGCGATAAATGAAATAGTTCACGCGCCCGCTCGCAGTCAGGAAGGAGGCGTTTTCGGGCGTGGCTTCCACATAGCCCCAGCCGATCACCCCGCGCGGCAGATTCTCCAATTCTCCCAGGATTTCCTCTTTCGTCTTTCTTCTTCCCTCTTTTGTGATCGTGCGAATCGGCTCCGCCTCCACATACCGATACGGCATGATCCGCGTGAAGCCGTTCAGGATTTGCAACAACAAATGCGACCCGCTCTTCGGCTTGGAATTGCCAAAGATGGGCGGCGCATCGTCGAAGGAAAATCGTTTCCAGCGCGCCATCGCCTGCAAGGTTTTGCCCGCAGGACGGACGGCGCGGCGGAGGTTTCGAATCAGACTCATCGAGCCACCAATTACCCAATTACTCAATTACGTAATTCTGTAATTGAGTAATCAATCCTCCCCATTCACTCGCCGCAGTTTCATCATCGAAGGCTTCTCGCTCTCGTACACCCGCTTCACCCCATCCCCCAGCGACGTTTCGGTGACACGGATGTATTTGACCAGACGCTCAAAGCCGCCGGGTTCGACGGACGCCGCCGGTCGCTGCCCCACATGGCGCGGTCGAGCGTGATGTGGCGTTCTACCGACGAAGCGCCAAGCGCCACCGCCACCGCCGAAGGAACCAGCCCCACTTCGTGTCCCGAATAACCGATGGGGTTGTTCGGGAATTCCCTACGAAGCGTTTCGATCATGCGCAGGTTCAATTCCTCCGGCTCGCAGGGATAGGTGCTGGTGCAGTGCATGACGACGAGGTTATCTTCACCGACCGCGTCCACGCCGCGATGAATCTGTTCCATGGTGGACATACCGGTGGAGAGGATTACGGGTTTGCCCGTCTGCCGCACGTAGCGAAGCAGGTCATGGTCGGTGAGCGAAGCGGACGGCACTTTGTACGCGGGCGTGTCGAACTTCTCCATGAAATCCACCGAAGGCTCGTCCCACACCGAGACCATCCAGTCAATACCTTTTTGTTTGCAGTAGCGGTCAATTTCGCGGTATTCCTCCTCGCCGAACTCGACCTTAAAACGGTAATCCAGATACGTGATGTAGCCCCAGGGCGTCTCGCGCATTTGTTTCTGCTGTTCGGGCGGGGTAGAGATTTCCGGCGTACGCTTTTGAAACTTCACCGCATCCGCGCCTGCGTGCACCGCCGCGTCAATGATTTTCTTTGCAATCTCAAGATCGCCGTTGTGGTTGATGCCGATCTCCGCGATGATGTACGCGGGATGTCCGTCGCCAATCATTCGTTTTCCAAATTTGATCTCACGAGCCATGTTATCTCCTTGTGAATAATGTCATTGCGAGTGGCGCCGGCGGTCGAGTAGCGCGAAGAGCGTATCGAGACCCGGCGTCACGAAGCAATCTTCCCGCAACAGGAGATTGCTTCGGGCGGGAATTCGCCGCCCTCGCAATGACATTACAAGTTTTTCAAAATCATCTCACACAATTCGCGCACCGCCCCGCGCCCGCCGGGTTTGGTCAGCACATAATCCGCGGCGCGCAGGACTTCGGGATACGCATCCGCCACTGCCGCCGACCAGCCTGCGATTTCGAAACACGGGAGGTCGTTGAGGTCGTTGCCGATGTAGACGACGTTCTCCGCTTTGACCTTTTTCTGCTCGAGGACTTCGCGCATCACCCTACCCTTGTCCTGCATCCCGACCCCGTGAATTGCCTCCACCCCCATCTTTTTCGCCCGCGCTCGGACGACGGGATTCGGTTCCGAGGAGAGAATCATCACCTCCACGCCTTTTTCGCGCAGGGTCTTGATGTGCATGCTGTCGCTGCGCGAGGCGGAGACGGTTTCTTTTCCGTTTTCGTCGGTATGGACGAGGTTATCCGTCACCACGCCGTCGAAATCACAGATGATGAGTTTAATTGTCTCGGGCATCGGACGGCGGGGCTTGCCCGGCGAAACCACTTCCAAGCCGCCGTAGATGACCGCTTCGTACTTCGCCCAATCTGCCAGCGTGTCAATATCCACCGTGTACTTCGGGTCAATCACCAGCGGATAAACGACATCCCCCGTCAGCGAATTTTTACCGGCGATGGTCGCAACGCGGATGGCGTCAATGTGACCGGTCTGCCAGTACACCGGCGGCAGGATTTGGCGCGGTGCATTATATGGTTCGGGAATTCCCGGAACTTCGAGCAATGGTTTCAGGGGTCTGTCATCCCCGGCAAAAAGCCACATCTTGAAGGGATTTTGCGCCGCCGGGACCACGCCGCGGACGCAATCCGCATCTTCGTGATTCAACAGGATGTGAATCGCATCGTCCACCATACCTTTTGGGCGGATGGGCGATGTGGGACGCAATTGTACGACGATGCCGGGGTGGTAGCCTTCCACGTCTTCCAGCCATTTGAGCGCGTGTTCAAAAACAGGCAGGTCGGTGGTGTTATCCTGCGCCAGTTTAACGGGACGCATGAAGGGCGTCTCCGCGCCCCACTTGCGCGCAACGGATGCGATCTCTTCGTCATCCGTCGAGACGATGACGCGCGTCACCCGTTCGGATTGCTTCGCCGCGGCAATGCTCCACACAATGAGCGGATAGCCCGCAAAACTGCGGATGTTCTTGCGCAGGATGCCTTTCGAGCCGCCGCGCGCGGGGATGAGGGCGAGGATGTCGGTCATTTCATATTCCTGCCCCCACCCTCGCCCTCCCCCAATTTCTCCGAAATTGGGGGAGGGAAGGGGAGGGGGTCACCACGCCGTCCAGCCTCCATCCACGACGACATTGTTACCCGTCATGTATGAGGAAGCATCCGAAGCAAGGAAGAGCAGCGCGCCGTTCATTTCGTCCTTGTTTGCCATGCGCCCGAGGATGGTTTTGGCGGAATAATTCTTCACGAAATATTCTTCGTGGTTATTGAACACGCCGCCGGGGGTGAGCGCGTTCACGCGGATTTCGGTCCCGGCGTAATAGGCGGCGAGATATTTGGTAAAGCCCAGCACGCCCGCCTTGGTCACGGTGTAGTAAACGGGTTTGTACGCCACGCGCTTGCCGTCTTTGATGTAGATGCGCTGGTCGGGACCGTTGAGTCCATACGTGGAGCAGATGTTGATGATACTGCCCTTTTTGCCCTGCAAGATCATCTGCTTCACACAGGCTTGGGTGGTGAGGAACATACCGGTCAAATTGACGTTGAGAGCGGCGTTCCAATCGCTGAGCGGATAATCCTCGAAAGCGCCGGGGGCGATTCCCTTCGCGGCGGCATCGGGGTCGAACTTTGGGTCGAGCGCCGCGCTGTTGACGAGAATGTCGAGGCGGCTGAACTGCTTGACGGTTTCAGCGACCAGTTCGCGGGTCGATTCGATGCGGGTCACATCGAGGGGAAACGCCATCGCCGAATACCCGGACTCTGTGAGTCGAGTCGCGGTCTTCGCGGCGAGTTCCATATTCAAATCCGCCGCCACGACTGCCGCGCCCGCTTCGGCAAGCGTTTTGCAGAACTCAAAACCCAACTGCCCGCCGCCGCCGGTGACAATAGCCACCCGTCCTTTCAAATTGAATTTTTCGAAGATGGTCATGTGTTCTCCTAAAGACCTGACAGGTTTTGGAAACCTGTCAGGTCTGTTTTACGGAAATGCAGTATAGATTTTATCGCCTTGCGCCTCGAATGCGAGATACAAACCGTCGGTGAGATTTTGGTAGACGGATTGCGAATCTTCGCTTTGCGAACCGACGTTGAACAGTGCAAGCACGGCTTCGCCCGAAAGCACATCGACTTTGAGATTGACGACCCCTTCCTCAAAGCCGCCTCGCGGCAGACCCGTGACCGGGTCCACCAAATCGGGCAGGACATATCCCGGACGGCTTGTGTACAAATAGACCGGCGCGGTCTCGTTGGAGTAGATGCGCGTGCCTTCAGGAAGTGTTTGCAGAAACTTCATGGCTTCCGAGTCGAACCATTGAAACGATGCGTATCCCTGCCCGCCTTTGCGGAGTTGGGTCAGGGCGTCGTTCATGCCGTAAATGGAAAAGGAGAAGATGATAAGTCCAATGAGAACGGCGGAATGTTTCTGTTTTCTCCAAAGCCAAACGCCGAAATATACCAGCATGGTGAGCAAGCCGACATACACCGGCGCAAGGATGCGGAGTTGGAATTTTGTGCTGGCATCGAAGAGGGTCATCGAGGAAAGGATGGACGCCAGATAGCCGAAGACGTACAGGGCGCTGATAAACGCCGGCACGTCCGGCGGCTCGGCGGAAGGTTGGAAGAACGCTTTCCAGCCGGTCCTCGCCGTCCAGATGAGCAGGGCAAGAAAGATCATCGAAATAACGACGGGAAACAAATTGGGAATTTGAATCAACGCGCGCCGCCATTCGTCCACCGGCAGGAGGAAGGCGGCGAAGTTGGAAATTCCCGTTTCGATATTTTCGGCAGTGATGGGGTGATAGACGATGGTGCGGTTGGTGGCGGTATCTGCGAGCAGGCGGTTACGGATGCTCCACGCGAGGGCAAAGGGCAGGAAACCCGCAAGGAAGAATCCGATGCTGGTCAGGCGTTTGCGCCAGGTGGGGTAAAGGATGAAAAGTGAAATAAGAAAAGCGGCAAGCAGGGCAAGACCGGCGTAGCGGGTGAGGTAGGCGAAGGCGGTGAGGATGGCAGTGAAGATGAGCCAGCCCATTCCCTCACCCCTAACGACCTCACCCCCATCCCCTCTCCTGAAAGGAGAGGGGGGAGTGAAGTATTGAGAAAAACTTAAAATCGCGGCGAGGGTGAAGAAGATATAGAGCGGCTCGCTCATCGCCGTGGTGTGGACGCGGAACAACGAGCCATTGACCAAAAACAAAACCGCGAGCGCAATCCCTGCCGCTTGCGATTGGGTCATGCGCCAGCCGATGAGACCGAGCAGAAAAACGTTTGCGCCAAATAATAGGGAATTGACGAAGCGCGCGCCGCGCAGGGGGTCGAGTCCGCTCAAGCCGACGAGCGCCAACGCCGATGAAAAACCCGGCGGAAAATGCGTGACGGGCTGGTTGGATGCCAGCCACGCCTCGCGGTAGCCCTGTCCTGCCAGGAGACTGCGCGCGCCTGCGATATAGGCGATGGAGTCATCGGAGAGTCCCATGCCTTGCGGAGTCGCATAGAGGATGAGAAAGGTCCCTGAAACGGCAAGCAGACCCAAGGTCAGAATTGAAGCGAGAGGGGGTTTGGTCATACAAGGGAGGCGACAGTCGCCTTGCTTGATCCGCCACGCTGCGGGGCGCTTCACAAAGGCGACTGTCACCTTGAAATTTATTTTATAGGAAGCAGGAAGCCCTGGTCTTCCAGATAATTGACGATGATGCGGGCGTTGTCTTCGGGCGTGGAGTTGTAGCCCTTGAGTGTGATCTCCGGTTGGATTGGCTGCTCGTAGGGGTCGTCCACACCGGTGAAGCCCATTGGATGACCTTCCGCCATCGCCTGGCGCGCCTTGGCATACAAGCCCTTCACGTCGCGCTGTTCGCAGACTTCCACAGGCGTATCCATAAAGACCTCGATGAAGTTCTCCCCCACCATCTTGCGGGCTTCTTCCCGCGCCGCGCGGTAGGGGCTGATGGCGGCGCAAATGACAACGCCGCCCGCGTGGGCAATTTCACCCGCCACAAAACCGATGCGCAGGATGTTGGTGTCGCGGTCTTCCTTGCTGAAGCCAAGACCCTTGGAAAGATGCGTTCGCACCACGTCGCCGTCGAGAATGGCGGTTTCGCGTCCGCGTTCGAGGAGAAGGGTGGTAAGTACCTGTGTGGTGGCAGATTTGCCCGAGCCGCTCAAGCCGGTGAACCAGATGCAGAAACCCTGTTTGTGGCGCGGCGGGTACATCTCGCGCAAAATTTCAGCCGTCTCCTGGCGGGTGAACCAATCGGGGAGCAGCTTGCCTTTGGCAAGATATTCATCGCGCACCTGCGTGCCGGAGATGTTGGCGGTCTTCGCGCCCTTGGGCACGTGTTTTTCTTCCACGTAACGGTCTTCATCGGGAAGATAGACCAGCATTTCGAACGGAACCATCTTGACGCCGATCTCGTGCTCGTATTGCTTCATGATTTCCTGCGCATCATACGGACCGTAGAACGGTTTGCCTGTCGAATCATTTCCCGGACCCGCATGATCGCGCCCGACGATGAAATGGTTCGCTCCGTGGTTGCGGCGGATGATGGCATGGAGCAGCGCTTCCTTCGGTCCCGCCATACGCATGGCAAGCGGCAGGAGGCTGAGCATGGTCGTGTCTTTATCGTAGTAATTGTCCACCAATGCCTTATAGGTGCGGACGCGGGTGTAGTGATCCACGTCGCCGGGCTTGGTCATGCCGACAGTGGGATGAACAAGCAGGGAGCCGTTAACCTGCGCCGCGGCGCGCTTGGTCAGTTCCTCGTGGATGCGGTGCAGGGGGTTGCGCGTCTGGAACGCGACGACGTTGTCATGCCCCATCGCTTCGAGCCTGGCGCGCACCTGAGTGGGGGTGTGACGCAGGTTCACAAAGTCGTAATATTTGGGCAGGTTGATGACCTTCAACGGACCGGAAATGCACACCTTGTTCCAGCGTCCCATTTCGGAGACCATCGGGTGTTTGGGGTCGGTCGAGCCGTACGCCAGCGCGGCTTCGGTCTCGGCGTCCCAGTGATAAACCTCATCAAGGGTCATAATTGCAATCAAGTCGTTGTTCACGTTGCGCAGAACAATTTCCTCGCCGACAGTCGGCAGTTCCCTGGGGTCAGCCGTCAGCGTGATGGGAAGCGGGAAGAGGGTTCCATCCGCAAGGCGCATTTCGTGCAGGACGCGTTCGTAATCCGCCTTGCCCATGAACGTCGTCAGCGGGGAAAAGCCGCCGGTGGCGATCAGTTCAAGGTCACACAGGTTGCGCATCGTAATCTTGATGGACGGCAGTTTCGGCGCGCGGGCGATCAACTCCTCGCGCTCGGCGCCCTGGACCACCAGGTTAACAAGTTTTCCGCCGTAGGGGGTAATGAGATTTGCTTTCGTCATTGTTACTCCATTCGAGTTCAGACTTCCGAAGTCCGCCCTTTGGCGCCTCGGAAGTCTGACGTAGTGTTTACACAAGCGCCAATTATACTCCAAAATTCAGTGGGTGAATTTTGAGAAACACGCCTCCATCTGGACCTTGAGCCTGTCCTGCCCCATTGACATTTTGCCACCCGTACACCGCCGATAAACTACAGGACTCTCCTTGCAAGCCCCCTTCTACCAAAAGCGAACTTTTCTATAAGGAAATTAACCGTCCCGCCTTTTGAGATTCATGCACTGCTGAAATGATCTTCATCACTCGAACCCCATCGTCCAACGTACAAGACGGCTCCGCTTTGCCCTTGACCACATCCGCGAAATGCTTCATCTGCGCCTGAAACATGGCGTTACGTTCCCAGCCTTCGGGCAGGGGGAAGATGTCCCAATCTTTTTTCTCGGCGCGATAAATACGCGCATCTCCATCGGCGAGATTCCACTTGATCGTCCCGTTCGTGCCGATGATGCGGAACTCGTGCTCCGGCGGCTGCTGGTTGTAATCGAGGTGCAGGCTGCCCAATGCGCCGCCTTCGAAACGCAGACCGATCTTGGCGGTATCGTCCACATCCACTTCGAGGTCGCTGAGTTTGGCGGCAAATCCCCACACCGACTCGACCCGCTTCCCCACCAGCCAGGGCAGGTAATCGAGCGAGTGACACTGCGTCGCCACCACGCCGCCGCCCATGTCGGCGCGCGCGGCATAGCCCTTGCGATAATCCTCCCAGGGATGCCAGGCGGGCAGGTACTCGCCGAAATGCACGCTCGCCGAAACCACCCGCCCAATCTCACCATTTTGAATCAACTGCCGGGTTTTGACCATGCCGGGGTGAAAACGAAACTGAAACGCTACCAGCACCTTTGCGCCGTTTTTTTGCACAGCAGACTGCAAAACGTCCAATCGTTCCAACGAGTGAGAGATGGGTTTTTCGAGCAAAATAGCGCATCCCGCTTCTGCGGCGGGGATGGCAACGTCCAAATGCAGCGCCGTCGGGTTCGAGACGATGACTGCATCCGGTTTGTGTTTTTTCAGCGCTTCCGTCAAATCGGTTTCGACGGGATAGCCTGCGAGTTCATCGTCGGGCAAGGTTGCTTTGTGCGTGCGGTAGAGGACAATGTCCGTTTCGCCGAGCGCGATCAAATTCCGCATGTGGCGGCGTCCCACAGAGCCAAGCCCTGTAATTAAATATTTCATATAATGTCTCCATTAAGTAGCGCGAGATAGTATCTCGCGTTACCAGTTATCATCCTTCTCATACCCCCACTTCACCAGCATCTTTCCCGCCACTTCCTTGAACAAGGTTTTGTCGCTTTCGGTAAAGAGCCGCCGCCAATTGCCAGCCTGTCCTTTCGGAAGAAAGGAAGCGATGTCGCTGTTGCGCCGTTCCTGCCATTCTTCGTCGGGGTTGGAGGACATCTCTTCAATAAGTTGTTTTTCCAGCGTCTTGTTGATTCTCTTCACGCCGAGAAACTTCCACAAGCGAGACAGCTCTTTGAATGGCTGGGCGAGCATATCTTCATAGCGCAGGGAGATGTAATTCCCGCCGTACAACTTCACGCCCTCCGTGTCAATCTCGTGCAGGTCGTCCACCCAGCGTTTGGCGATGTTGCGGAGGAAGGTCTCGGTAAAGATCGAACGGCGTCCGCCGCTGAATGGAGCCGAATCAGCCCGCAGGTCCGAAATGATGCGTTTATCTTCTGCGGTGAGAAATTTCGATTCTTCGACAAAATTGCGGAAGCGTTCCGAGATTAACACGTCGCGCCCGTCGCGGACGATGTAGATGATTTTCGCATCGGGATAAAGCGCAAACGCATCGCGCATGACCTGGGCATGGATCGTGGACGATGGGCTTTTATCGCCAACGATGGTTTTCCCCTCGCGCGCGGCGTCGCGCTCCATGATGAAATCCGCAGCGGCGCGCAGGATGAGCGGCGAAAGATCGCGCCCCTGATTCCAGCGGTTGGACTTGCGCGCCAGCCATTCTTCGATCTCGGCAGAGTCAACCAACGACTTCAATAGCGGCTTGCGCGTGAAGAAATGCGCCTGGTAGTTGCAATGCACGTCGGGATGCAGGCGCAGGAGGCGCATGAGCAGGGTCGTGCCGGAGCGGGCATGACCGAAGATGAAAAATTTTTCGCGTGGAAAAAATTGCCTGATCTGCGCCAGCTCTTCGGACGTGATGGCGGGAATGGGATTGCGGCTCTTCTTTTGGGATTCGCCCTTGAAGAGAATGCGGGCAGCGGATTTAAAGCGAGAGAGCATGATTCATCTTTTCCAATTCAGCATCACCAACCCAGCCAGACAGACAAAAATCCCGGCGACATTCACCCACGAAATTTCATCCTTGAACACGAAAATCGCCGCCGGGACAAGGATCAACGACGCAACCACATTGACCAGCACGGCGGCAATGCCCAAATTCCAGCCTGCACGGTAGGTGAGCAAAAAGCCGAATTCGATTCCCACGATGGCAACCGCCAGCCCGATGCTCGCCCAGTTGAGTTGTTTAAGTTCGGCTGTGATGCCGTGCGTAACGGGGAAGAAAACGAAACCAATTAGAGTGACCAGAAAGGCAACGGCATACGTCACCAGCAGGGAAACGGCAAAGTTCACGTTCGTGGGAGTGCTCTTGGCGACAAAATGATAAAAGGCGCTGGAGCAGATCGCCAGCGTGATAGAGAAGTAAAAGAGGAACATGGGGACTTTCTTATTCATCGCTGGATTACTTTAAGGTAATGGTCTCTTTTGAAATCGTGACGTGATACACCAAAGAGGCGTCGGTCAGACACATCAGGGAACCGCCCGATCTCGCTACGGAGGGTTCATCGCCGGTAATCCAAGCATAACCCCAATAGCAACCAGTGAGCACCTTGGCAGAGACCACATCTCCCCTGCCGAGTCCAAACGAATACGTAACACATTCACCTTTGTCATTGGGCTTGTTCATGCCAAACGCAAGGTTGGCTTGTCCCTCCGATTCGTTATTAAATTCAACGGTCGTTAGCGCCCCTTTGGGTTCGGGAGACGGGGGCTGGTTGCATTGCGCTGTCGGGGTTGTAACCACAACCGTCGTTGCGGTCGGCAGGATCGGAAGCACGTCCAGGGTTGGGGCGGGGGTATCGGTGAAAATCGGGGCGGGCGTCGGCGGGGCCCGGCGTGGAGGCGGGAGGGGCAACAGCCCGGGTCTGGGTGATTGCCAGCCATGCCTGCGCAACGGCGGTGTAGGCGATTTCCTCCGCGGTCAGGGTGGGGGCGGCGCCTCCGCAGGCGGATAACGTGAGGATGGTCAGGATGGAAAAGGCAAGCAGGAATTTCTGTTTCATTGGTTCTCCAGAAGTACGGTTTTACCACAAAGCGCCGCGAGGGGATTAATTGCCTTTTAATTTCTGCCCAGGGAGGCGAGCACCCTCAAAATGAACTCTGCCGTCCGCTTGCCGGATGTCCCATCGGTGAACGTGATTTCATCTTCGACGAATTTCCGCCTCTGGACCGCGTCGAGAGTTGGATCTGCCAAATAGAGATTTAACGCATCCCGGAGTTGGTCCACGTTTTCCGCCACGCGTCCTGCTTTCGCCTCGCGGAATCTCTTATGCGTGGGCCATTCGCCGATTTCCTTGAGCGAGAGCGAAAATTTCTTTGGGTGATTCCAGCCATTCGGGGCGTCAATGGTCGCCGCGATCATCGGCGTGTTGTGGACAGCGGTTTCGACCAGCATCGTCGAATAGACCGTGACCACCACATCCGAATACGCCATCATGGAGGATTTCTCGTCCATGTCTTCGCCGCCGTAGTAGCCGAGCGATCCGCCCAATGCCACCGGCTGGACAACGTGCACGTGCGGATATTTCTTCTCCAACTCAAACACGCGTGCCCGTTCCTCGGCGAAGATCTTCGGCTTATCCTGGAAATGACTCGGGTGCAAACGAATTAACAACTGCGAAGGCGCTACTAATTGATTCAGCGAGTCAGGCGAGTCAGCGGAAACCAGTTTTGCCAGCGCCTCGATGTTCGGATAGTTCGGCGCAAAGTGGACGAAACTGCTGGCATACGAGATCAGCTTGCGCCTGGGATCGAGTCCATGCAGTTTGAAATACTCGTCGCGCGGCATGAGCCATTGCCTGCGGAAATATCCGTCATACGAAGGGATGCCGCCGATGTTCACATGCTCTGGATTCCAGTCAGAGCCATAGACTAACTCGTCCTTTTGCAATTGAGACCAGCACGTCGCCCATTGCACATCCGCGCCGGAGATGTTGTACGACGATGAATTGTCCCAGCCGACGATGACGGTCATGTTCGGGATGCCGCGCTTGGCGGATTCACGCAGGAGGTAACGATCCATGCGCCAGCCGGGAGTCGAAGCGATGACCATGTCGGGTTGGTATTTGTCGAAGAGGTCAGAATACAGCCCCGGGGTCGGCGTGAAGCGGTTTTGCATCCGCACTAAAAGTTTGCGGGCGAAGGAAAAATTCCGCAGGAGGAGAATCATCAGCGCGGAGGGAATCCAAATCCCCAAACGAAACTTCCACGAGTTCTCCGCCCAGACTTCCCAGATGTGGCTGTCCATGGCTTCGGTGTTGATGCGGCGTGAGCCGCCGACGCGGCGCAGGTAGGCGAGCAACCATTGCAGGCGCGGTTGCACTTTCTTTGCGTAGTCGTTGGCTTGTTTGAGGCGGAGTCCCTCGACGATGAGACCAGGGCGACCAAAGCGGCTGGAGATTTGAGACTGGATCTCGTCGTCGGTGAGAAGGACGACTTCGACGCCCGCATCGAGCAGCGTCGGGACGACGTCGCTTTGCAGGAAGTAGATGATTGCCATGCCGTGGTCGGCGGAAATGAAGATGCGTTTGGACAATGCTGTTCTTTCTTACTGGAAGTTGATTCTGCTTTGAGAGGCGGATTCCACCCTTAGCCTGCTTTCAACTTCGCACAAAGTCTTTTGATATTCTCTTGGTACTTTGGGATTTGACGAATGTTAGGATATTGCGCCCAAATCTCACTTACCATTTGTAAGATTTCAATATATCGTTTACAAACTCGAATAGCATTTTGATAATCTTTTTTCTTTTCATAAATTATTCGAAGACGTTCATAAGGCAAAGACGCAAGAAAACCATCACTAATGTTTTGTTCGTATAAAGTAATAGCACTTTGTATGTCATTAGATTTTTCAAATTTCTGAGCCTGTGTGAGCCGTTCCCCCAAACGCTGGTCAATTTCAAGTGCCGCTTGTCGGTATGGCAAAGCCAATTTGCGCCCCATTTCTAAAGAATCAATTACAAAATCTAATCGAACCGACAAAGGAAGGTTTGTCAAATTTTCTTTGAATGGGTTTGTCCCACTATCTATGGCTTGGGCAGTTTGAATCAAAAGAACACTGCGAACGCCAGCGGGTAAGTCAACAAATAGATTGTCAGGCGCAGGAAGATCATTTTCTTTCATTGTTTTCTCGATAACTCAGCAGCAAACCTCGATAAATATTGCTTTTCTTCAGGGTCTATTTCAACAAGGCACTTAATCACCATAAAAATAGTCTCTACCGCTTTTTCTGCGCTGTTTATCATCGAATAAACATCGTCACCAACTTTTTTCATTTCAACTTCATCTTCTAGTTGCACTGTTTTAGATTTGGAGTGTACTAGCTCATTACGCAGTTTTTTGAGTTCTTCCAAATTTTGATAGCATTGTTTGTCTTTGGGAAATCGCCTACCAGTAAACAACTCAGAAATAACCACCCATTTACTTACGAAATCTAAATTGTCCAAATGCTCTTTGAAAAACGCATTACTTCGTTTTCTTGCAGCATAGTTATTTATATACGCTTCCAATGTAAAGGCTGAAAAAACAATCGCAACCATTGCACATTGCCTGCTTTGCATAATAGATGCGACATGTTCATCTACAGACTTGGCGCTCCTAGCCTGATGTCGTTGTGTACGAGCCAACTCCAAATTTTCAAGCGCAATTTTCGTGAAAACGTTTATGTTATTCAAAAGCAAATCTGTCATTTGTACTCTTTCTTGGATTCTATTCGTAGTACAACTTGAAAATCCAGTTATACACCGCCAGTAGAAACTTCTTGATAAATCCAACTTCCAACACCCGCCTCCCAAACGAGACAGGTTTCTTCCCCTTCAGGAACGATGTCTTCCCCGCGTCCTTCAACTCCCCCCTCAAATACCCCAGCGTATTGGACATATTCATCGCCAGCGAATCGGAGACCATCAGGCGCAGCAAGCCCGCGTCGTTCATGCGCTTGTCCAACTGGCGGACTTGTCCCATCGGCTTGTCCATGTCAAAGGGCAGGAATTGCTGAAGGGTAGATTTGTACGCCGTGAACTGCCAGTGTGAGGCGCCAGCGAAGGCAACAATCTCATTCGATGTCGCTGCGAGCGGTTTTTGCGAAGCAGCCTCCTCATTTACGGGGAGATTGCTTCGTTGTCGCTCCGCTCCTCCTCGCAATGACATGGGGTTATAAGTTATTCTCCAGTCTCTAGTCTCTGCGTACACTTTTTTGTTCTCTTCCTCAGTTTGCCCAAGTGAGAGGTTGAATTCAAGGAAAGTCTCCCACGGAATGAATTGACCCTCTTCGAGAGTCGCGTTTTTCCGCGCCCAATCGAGCGTGGACGAGTACAACTCAGGCGAAGTGCGGAAGGGACGCGCGGTCACCATGCCGACGTTCGGGAAGGTTTCGAGGATTTCCACCGAACGGGAAAGCCATTTCGGCGAGAACAAAACGTCAGCATCGGTGTAGGCGATGATCTCACCCGGCGCGCCGCCGAAGATGACATTCCACGCGCCGCCTTTGCCCATATTCTTCTCGGCAAGGATCAAATATTGAATGCGCCCTTCCTCTTTTTCTTTCACGAGGAATTCGCGCACTTCAGCGCAGGAGCCGTTGTCGAAGACCATCAGGTCGAAGGGCAGACCTGCATCGTTCCTCATGGAATCCATGCAGACTTTCAGCACGTCGAGCGTTTCGGCGTAGAATCCGCTCAGGAAGGGGATGTAATTCAACAGCGCGACGGTGATCCGCTCCGGGCGGGCAACGTCTTTGACGAACTTGGCGGGGTTTTGACCTTTTCGCATCGGGTGTCAGTTTCCAGGTTTCAGGTGTCAGGATTTGGTCGAAGGTCAAAAGTCGAAAGTCGCGTGACCCTTCGATAAACTCAGGGCAAGCCTTCGACCTGCGACTTTCGACTCACTTAAACAGATTCTTGAATCTTTTTTGCCATCGCTTCGGTCTGGCAATATTCTCGACCACGTTCTCAGGCAGGAAGAAAAATATCATTCGCAGGAACAACTCCAATTTCCGCGTGAGGCGGGCAGAGGTCGTCTTCGGGCGGGAAAGTTTACCATCAACCAGTTGATGTGTCGCATCCAAAATCGTGTAACGGATGTTCGCCCGTCCGCCCGCGAGGCGGATGTTTTCGTTCGTTTCGGGATGTTCGTAATGCGGCTTGCCATCGGGCAAATGGGAGTAATCGTGGTTTTGATGCACGATCATCAGCGACGGCGTGCAATCAATCACTGCCCAGTTTTCTTTTCGGGCTTTATAGATCATCCAATTATCCCAGCCCGCACGACCGATGGTGAAGTTGGGAATTTCCGCATAGCAGGATTTGGGAAAGAGGAAAAAATCGCTTCCCGCCGGACGGTGAAGCTGGTTCTGTTTCCTGACAGATTCCCTCAGCCGAGACTCCCACCCCTCGGTGAAATCGAGCGGCGACGTGATGTCATAGTCCCAGCGCTGGCTGACGAGAACAAAATTTTGGATCAAGGAAGCTTGCTTCCGTTTTTTCGACAGCAATCTGTCTGACTCCATAACGGCTTCGACGAAATCGTTCATCAGGATCATGTCCGCGTTGATGATGCAAAGAAGATCACCGCTTGAGTTTTCACGAGCCAATTGAAACATGGACGAGATCAACGGCACACCGTTTGCATTGCGCTCGACGTGCGGGATGTGCTTCACGCCCAGTTCACGCGCCGCCCCAGCGAGCCCTTCCTCCTCGCCAAGCAAAATAACCTCCACATCGGGGAGCAAAGTCCATGACGTGATGGCGTTGCGTTGAATCAGCGCGACATGGGGATCGGTGAAGGGTTTGGGAGCGGAAAAGAGGGTGATCAGCGGCATGATTTCGATAATAATCATGTCATTGCGAGCGAATGAAGCGAGCGCGGCAATCCCAGGCTTGATGGTTAGTTGGGATTGCTTCGGGCTTCGCCCTCGCAATGACACTATTTAATGGCACGATCATCAATATGTTTCAATGTCTTGTGTTGAACGCCCGCATTGATTTTCATCAACTCAGGGTTGTCGTGAACCAAATCCAAAACATCTTTCCACAAAAAGTCATCGCGCTCATTAAAGTGACTGTACACCTGGCGCATGAATTCGAGGTCTTCGGGCGTATCCACCGTCCAGCGGTAGTCGCCGAAGTCGGTAGTGTGATGGAGCAGGGCAATGCGGTATCCGCGCGGGGAAATGCCGGTTTGTAGTTGGCGGTTGACGGTTGTCAGCGTAACGCCTTCGTACAAATAGGGCATGGCGTGTTCGCGGTGCTGGGGTTCTTTAGCTTCCTTCCATGCGTGTTCTAATGCGGTAAAAGTGCAAACTTCGGTATCCAAGCCAATTGGATAGGTTCTTTTCCACGGTGGCGGGAGCCGATTCGCCGCAAAATCAAACTGACCACTGATTACTGATGACTGACCACTGATCACTGTGCTGACAACATCGTCAATCAGATCGGGGTCAATCACGGGACAATCCGCCGTAATGCGGACGACCACATCCGCTTTGGCTTGCAGGGCGGTTTGATAATAACGGTCCAACACGTCGTACAGACTGCCTCGGGTGCAGGGAATGCCCGAGTATTCGCAGTATTCAGCGACGGGGTCGTCGGAGGCGTCTGTCGTCGTGGCAAAGATCACGTTAGCAAGGGTCTTCGCCCGCGAGGTGCGGGTAAAGACCCGGGTCAGCATCGGTTGACCGCCGATATCGGCAAGGATCTTCCCAGGTAAACGCGAAGAAGTCATGCGTCCTTGAATGACGGCGATAATTCTTGGTTTCATGATTTTGGGTGGGACAAATTGGCAATTTGTCCTACGAGGTCTGAGCCTCCGATGGGATGGGAAGCGGATTCACAAATCCTTTCACTCTGAATTTTTCGACGTACTCGCGCACGGGTCCAATAATCCAGCCCGACCTGTTCGGCGATGTCAAAGACCGTGTGCTGACCTTCGAAGCGCATCATGATCTTTTCGATGGCGCGGTTGAGCGCCCAATTCTCACGCCAGTCCACCCAGAGACCGTGACCACTGAGAAAAACGGGACCGCGAAACGTGCGCCTGGGTATGTAGTTGCTGGCGTAGATGCGGATGATCTCTTCGGCAATTTGCGCCGCGCCGACGAGCATGTTTTCGTGCATGATGTCGAGATTGTCGTCGGTGGTGTGATACTCATCGTAGGGCCAGCGGTTGATGGAAATGCACGGCACGTTGACGCCAGGTCCGTTGATGACGCGCTCGTCGTTGGCGGGGGCGGCGGCGAAATCACGTTCCTCGTGTTCGATATTTCGTAATTGGTAATGGGTAATTTGGTCGAGGAGGTGGTTGTGTTGTCTGGTGTGATGCCATGCAATTTTATTTTTGTTGCCTGTCATCTCCATGAAGATTCCGCCGCGCAGATTTGGAATCAGACTCTCATTGTGCGCCAACCATGCAATGGTGCCGATGGTCTCGGGTCCAAACCAGAAGCGGATGCTCATTGAGCCGCGTGGCAATGGGTTTTCGGCAAGGCGTCGTGCCAGTTCAATCGTGCTGACCACACCCGCGCCGTCGTCGTTTGCCTGTATGGGATGGCAGGTATGCGCCTGCACGAGGAATTCACCCGCTTCGGGATTCGGTCCGCCCTCGGGGTGGACGACTGCCGTAGCGACTTTGAATCCCTGCGCGGAGTCGGTGACAAATTCGGACCTGATGACCGCGTGGTATTTCCTGTCACGCGGGAGTTTGTCGAAGGTATTCTTCGGCAGGCAAAATCCCCAATCCCGTTCGTAGTATTTGAAAACCCACGGCACGGTATGCGGACGTTTTTCATTGAAATACAAATGCGGCTGGAGTTCGTCAAAACTCAAAACTTTATCAACGGGCAACGAATACGAAACGATGTGAAGCGGGTTGTCCTTGAAATCCACGATGCGTTCGCCGTCTTCCGTTTCGAGATACGCTTCGTGGACGACATATCGCTCAGGCACTTTCCACGTCCAGACGGGGGTCAGCGGCGCGTAGGTCTCGATGGTGTAGTTGGATGAGTCGGGCATGTACGAGCCGACGATCTCCAATGTTTTGTCGTGATCGTCGGAGGCGAGGGTGCGGTGCAGAGGGAAAAATTCCGCAAGGATGGATTTGAGGGAGGAGTAGGGTTTCATAATTTCACACCCTCACCCCTGCGCCCCTCTCCCAAATGGGAGAGGGGACGGGGGAGAGGGGGTTAATACTTCGGCTCTTCGATGTAATGCAGCTTCTCAGGATGCTCTCTCACGATCACGGACATATTGTCGTAGAAATCGTTCGCGGTTGCAAAATGCACCTTTGCCGCGCCGACCTGGATTTCCTTGATGACACCCGCTGCAAGCAATTCATTCATACCAGGGTTGATGTACGTCTTGACCGTATCATCCTTGCGCACGAACATCGAATACATTTTGACCTGCGGCTTGCGGTCATAGCCCACGTAAATTCCAGAGAATTCTTTTATGCGGCGGTAATCGCAGCCGACGTTGTACTCGATGTAATGATGCATCGAGAAGGTGCTGTTGAAATCCAAGCCGATGCTTACAATCGTCCCGTTGATCTTGTGGAACAGCGCAAACGCTGAATTCGGTCCGTAGGCTTCCACATCTTCGGTCTTGGAAAATTCCTCCGCGCGTTTGCCCAAAACGGAGAAACTGTAAATCGGGTGCGGAGTCCGCTTTGCGTTCGGGCGGAGGCGAGCCTGTTCGGTGATCGCGCCCATCCGCGAAGGCGTCTCCAGCGCATCCCAATAATGGTTTTCCGTCCACGACTGGAAGTTGAAGGCGGGGAACATCACCGTGCCATCCTTCCCTGCCAATTCGATGAACGCATCAATCACCGTGTCCGCGCCGCCTTCCACGCCGCCCAGCGACTTGTAAGACGTGTGCACCATGATCGTGTCGCCGTTCTTAATTCCGATTTGACCAAAGCCGTCAATGAGTTGTTTTTTAGTGAGCATGATTTCCTTTTCGGTACCGCGACATTCATGTCGCGCGAGATAAATCTCGCGGTACTTTTATTTTAGATTTCGATAGACTTCCATCAACGCGGCGGCGTTTTTCTTCCAATCCGCGCGCCTCTCGGCGGACCTGCGGGCTGTTCTGCCAACCTCAGGCAGTTTCTCACGCTGATTCATTGCCGCGAGAATCTTCTCCGCCAGGTGATCCGCGTCCCCATCGCGGAACAACCAGCCGTTGACTCCCTCCTCGACCCACTCTTGATTGGCGGGAATATCCGAGACCAGACACGGCAACCCGCACGCCAGCGCCTCCATCAGCGATACGGACGAGCCGTCCACGTGCGAGGGCGAGATGTACAAATCCGCCATATCATACCAGCGCGGCAGGTCGGTTTGGGAGATCTGCCCGCCGAAAGTGACTCGCTCCAGCACGCCGCCGCTTTGCAGAATCCTGCGGATGTTCGCGCCCTGTGAGCCGCCGCTGAGCAGGATCAAATCCACGTTGTCTTTTTGCTGCGCCACTTTGACGAACGCCCGCGCCAGCACATCCACGCCGTAGCGTATTTCCCAGGAGCGGTTGCAGAAGAGCGTGAAGTGTTCCGTTTTTTGTGACCAGCGATCAGTATTGGGCTTGAAGTGATCGAGGTCAACGCCCCAGGGGATAACGATCATCTTTTCGGGGTCCATGCCATAAGCAATGGCTTTATCGCGTGTAACATTGGCATCGCTGGCGAAGAAATCCGTATTGCGTAATACGTAATGCGTAATCCACTCCTGCCATTTGCTCTTGTGGACGTCGTCCATCAAATCGAAGCCCCACGACATGGTGAGGAGGGGTCTCGCGCCAGCGAGGACGGCGATAAAGGCACAGGTCTGGATCGGACCTGCATGGACAAGATCAGGCTTGATCTCACGGGTCAAACGTCGAAAGTCGAAGGTCAAGGACGGGAGGTCGTGCGATCGAAACGGTTTCTTTCCACCTTTCCAGATCACTTGTGTCACCCCTTCAGGCACGGGGCGATCTTCGATCTGGCGCATGTTGCCTTCCAACTGGACGAAGAACGCCTCATGACCGCCATCCACAATGGCTTTGAGGAAGCGGTGATCGTGCGTGGAGTAGCCGAGGGAGAAATAAAGGATTTTCAAAGTTTCAAGTTCCAAGTTTCATGTTTCAAGTTTCAAGTTCAAGTGTTGGCTGTCGGTAAAGGCTTTGCGGGACGGTGAGGGTTTTTCAAAACGGATTTCTTCAACCCTCCAATGAGCGCCCTGGTCTTTTGCGCCTGCTCGTAACAGGATTTGAAAACGTCCTCGGTAATATAGTTTACGTCCAAAGCCGCATAACAAAGCGACTGAACTTCGACAGCCGAACGGCGAGCCATGCCGAGAAAGCGGGCAAACTCAACCGAGGATTCATTGTCAAATCCCTCCGCGATATTGGTCATTGCCGAAAGAGCCGCCTCCCGAAATTGATCGCGCATCCCAAAATCCTTCGCAAACGAGCCCTCCGATGAAACTTGATATGCCATTCGCATCAATTTGCGCGCCTCCTGCCAAGCGATCAAATCCTCAAATCTTGTGATTGCAGCCATTGCATCCTCCGTTTCGATTTTGAAATTGAAGATTTAATGATCAACCGGTTCACATAGAACCTGAAACCTGGAACTTGGAACTTGGAACCTGGAACCTGAAACCTATGAACCCAACTCCACCCACCTCAATTCCTTGCCCTTCGGCATATCAACCAAGGCTTTCGTCCCAATTACATTCGGAATCTCATGCGGCTTGATGGCTCCGGGCGTGGCGGGACGCAGGACGTCAATCATCTCGCGGGTGAAGGTTTCGCCAGCCTTGATGTCGCGCGCGGCGCGCAGACAGCGGCGTTGGACAACCTTCGTCTCCTGCTCGTTGGCTGCGATGAATTTATCCGAACTGCCGAGCGAACGTTCGAGCAGGCGGGTCTCTTCAACCATCTTCGCCCAGTTTTCGGGGTTCATCGCAAACTTGTGGTCGGGACCTTCGCGGTCGTTGCTGTCCGTAAAGTGACGTTCGATCACGCGCGCGCCCAACGTCACTGCACCGAGGACGGGGGCGACAGAATGAGTGTGGTCGGAGAGTCCAAGTATCACGTCGGGAAACATGGCGGCGTAGGTTTTCAGCACATTGATATGCAAATGGTCGTAGTTATCGGGGCTTGCGGTGTAGTTGGTGTTGCACTGCATCAATACCAGTTGCTTGTTGATTTTCAATATTGCGTGAACCGCGCGTTGAACGTCGCCAATATCCGATGCGCCGGTGGCAACAAAGAACGGCTTGCCTTTGGACGCCATACGCTCCAGCGCTTCGATCCAGTCAATTTCGCCGGACCCCGCCTTGTAGACTTCCACATACTGGTCGAGGAAATCTATCGCTTCGAAATCGTACGGGGAGGAGAAATAGTCGATGCCGACTTCATTGCACTCTTCCACCAATGTCATTGACCATTCAAATGGTATGGACGCGCCCTTATATACCTCAAACACAGATTTCTTCCAACTTGCCTGATGGGAGACCTGTCCGCCACTCATGGCTTTGAAGCCGTAGTCCGAGACGATCTTGGGCGCATCGAAATTCTGGAACTTCGCCGCGTCCGCGCCCGCCTCTTTGGCGAGACGGATGAGCAGTTTGGCGCGCTCCAGGTCGCCGTCATGATTGGCGGCGATGTCGGCGATGAAGTAGGTCGGGTGGTTCAAGCCGATGGTTCGGTTTCCAAATTTGATTTCCATTCTGTTCCTCCGATAGCAAATGCATTATTGTCGAATTTTCGACCATATATACAGAATTTTTTACCGCTAAGCGCGCCATGTTCTTCCCGGTGAGCTGTGGCGTGAGAAGCCTCAGCGAAGGTCAAGGTTGGGGCGGGCAAGCAGGCGTTCTGTAGGATGAGGCGGGAATTTCATCGGGTGTGGGGAAGTGTCAGCCTGTCTGTGGATAACTGCGCGGATTCTGTGGATAACTTTGGGCGGTGCGGAATGAATTTCGCGTTACGCCTGTTGATAACTGCGGATTTTCTGTGGATAACCCTGTCGGAATTGTGTGTAAAACTCGTCCAAACCGGTGGAAAAGCCCGGGAGATTCTCGCCCAAATCTGTGGATAACTTGTGGGTAGAAAGCCATAGGTTGTTGGCTCGGCGCGCGAGCAAGCCGGAAAAACTGACGGACTTGGGAGTGATGTCGCTCTCGCGCATGCGGAACTTGCGGGCGATTTCCACACCGAATTGATACTTGCTCATGGCTTGCGTGCCCACCAGATGATACAAGCCTCCCAGCCCGCGCTTCAACATCTTGACGAGGAGGCGGGCGGTGTCGTTTGCCAGCATCGGGCAAAAGACGACGTCGGTGAATCCGCTCATGCTTTTGTTGTGGCTGAGGTTGTGGTAGAAGAATTCCGCGAGGCTGCGCCTGCCGCTGAGGCTCCAGCCGTAGAAATTGACGCGCGCCACGATGGCAGACGGGTTTTCCGTCAGCACCGCCCACTCGCCGTCCAGTTTGGTTTTGGCGTACATCCCAAGCGGATTGGGTTTGTCGTCCTCGGTGTAAAAGCCGTCTTTCTCGCCGTCGAAGACGGCGTCGGTGGAGATGTGGGCAAGGGGGATATTCCGCGTTTTGCAGGCGCGCGCAAACCGGCGGGGCAGGTCGGTGTTCAGGCGTTTGGCAAGGTCGGGGTCGTTCTCGCAGGCGTCGAGGTCGCGAGAGCCGCGCAATTGACCACCGCTTCGGGCTGCGCCGCGTCGAGGACTGCATCCACCGCACGCGGGTTGAGCAAGTCCTGTTTCAAGACCCTGAACGGCGCTTTGATCAGTTTGCCGCGGTCCACGCCGATGATCTCATGTCCGCCCATCATTTCCTGGGCGAAGTTGATTCCGAGCAAGCCGCTGACGCCGGTGAGTAATAGTTTCATGTGTCAGGTTCCAGGTGCGAGGTTTCAGGTATCAAGTTCCAAGTGTCAAGCTCCAGAGACATGAAACGTGGAACGTGGGACTTGAAACTTTTCATCCTTCAAGTTTACCCTGCGCGAACAATTCTTCAAATGGGGCGATGTATTTTTTGATGCCTTCCACATCCAGCCATTCGGTGTTGTTGTCGCTGGAATAGGAAAAGCCTTCTTCGAGTGTTTCGCCTTTATCGTGCCACGAATAGCCGAACCACGTCGCTTCGGCGGGCTGGACGACGAACATTTTCTCCAACTCAATGGTGTGACGCGCCTCATCCTCCGAGATGAGCACTTCGTGCAATTTTTCGCCTGGGCGGATGCCGATAATTTCCAGTTCTGCGTCCGGCGCGATGGCTCTGGCAAGATCGGTGACTTTGGTGCTGGGAATCTTTGGCACGAAGACCTCGCCGCCTTCCATTTGCCCGATGCAGTGAATGACGAAGCGCACACCCTGCTCCAGCGAGAGCCAGAAGCGCGTCATGCGCTCGTCGGTGATGGTAACTTTGCCATTCGACCTTTGCTTGAGGAAAAGAGGCACGACCGAGCCGCGGCTGCCGACGACGTTCCCGTATCGGACGCAGGAGAAGCGGGTCTTTGTCCCTCCGGCATAGGCGTTGCTTTGAATGGTCAACTTCTCCGCCGCGAGTTTTGTCGCGCCGTACAAATTTGCCGGGCTGACAGCTTTATCCGTGCTGACGGTGAGCACCTTTTTCACACCCGCATCCAGCGCGGCTTCGACGACATTTGCCGTGCCCATGATGTTGGTCTTGATGGCTTCCATCGGGTTGTACTCGCAGGCAGGCACCTGCTTGAGCGCCGCCGCATGGACAACGATGTCCACGCCGTGCATCGCGCGGACGAGCCGCTCGCGGTCGCGCACGTCGCCGATGAAGTAACGCAGGCGCGGGTCGTTGAATCCGCCCACCTGCATTTCGTGCTGTTTCAACTCGTCGCGGCTGAAGATGATGACCTTCTTCGGCTGGTGATCGTCCAGCAGAATTCGGGTAAATTTCTTGCCGAACGAACCCGTGCCGCCGGTGACAAGCACTACTTGATTTTTCCAATCCATGAATACCTCTTTATTATCAACGGCGGTCTCGATACGTCCTTCGTCTCGGCTGCGCCTTGCTCAGGGCTGCTCGACCACCGAATTGGTCTTTTACTTCGAAGCTTTGAACAAGCCCGAATCTTTTGAAATAAAGATTTCGCCGTTCTTCCTGATCGTTTCGACCAGTTCGCCTTCGAGTTTCCGGGTTTCCGCGTCCCGCAAGTCATACATCGAGGTCATCGAGCGGACGTAAGCAAGGAGCATCCCGGCATCCGTCACCCGCAGGCTGTCGGGGTAACGGGTCAATTCTACACGCGGAAAGATTTGCCGCAATTGTTCCTGCCCATTTTCGAGCGTGAACTGCAACGGAACCGCGCCCTGCTTCCCGCCGCTGGCGCGGAAAATCCATTCGTATATTTCGTGCAGGTGGGTCTCGCCGATAGTGGTCGCAAACAAAACACCGCCGTCCTTCAAAACCCGGCGAATCTCCGCCAGCGCCTTTTTACGGTCCGGCACGTGAGACAGCATGTGGTTGGCGATGACCGCATCGAAGGTCTTGTCCGCATACGGGATGGATTGCGCGTCCACCTTCTCGAACCTGAACCCGCGCCCGATCACGATCAAGTTGCGCCAGGCGGAATCCAACATGCCGTCGGAGAGATCGGTCAATGTGATGTTCCAATCCGCAGGGATTCGGCTGGCGCATTCCCTCCACAATTCGCCGGACCCGCATCCCAGTTCCAGGATGTTTGCATTTGCAGGCAGCGAAGCAAGCGCATCGAATATCCAGTTGAACCAGCCATACGGGTTGGCGCTGAAACGTTTGTGGATCGCGATCCGCGCGTCGAGGTTGGACGAGTCCTTGTATTGGTTCTGCGTAAGATACTTCTGATCGGTAAACCTGGACATCAGTTCGAACCCCGGCAATAACTGGCGTCAATCACTTCGCGCACGTCCGCGTCCAGCGGCTGTTGAATGGCGCGCAACATCTCGCACGCCTGCACACGCAAGGGCTTGTCGCCAACCACGCGCTTTGCGGTCTGCTCCAATCGTTCTGCGTTCCCGGTGATGGCGTACCCTTTCAGAAACGGCATCCATTCGACGCGGTCTTCGGGGCTGAGTCCCAAATCGAGCGCCTGCTCGCCCAGCAAAACCACTTCATCCCACCTGCCGGTCTGCGCTGCCAATTACGCTTTTTGGAAATAATAGCACCAATCGTGTTCCGGCTCTTCGCCAAAGATCGAAACAGGCGGCAAAGCGGATTCGGTTTCTGCAATTACGTTTTCAATCTTCGATGCCGGAGCGACCAACGGCACATTCACCGGGTCGTTGGATGAGATCAGCGGCTGGGTCCCGTCAATCACATGCACGCACGAGGTCAACGCTGGCTGGCTAAAGACGAGTATGTTTCCATAGTCGAGCGTAAATGTGTGACTGCGGTATCCCGTTTCGATCACCTGCGTCCCATCCAAAATACCGGGCAGGTTCTCACTGTTCAACGTCAACCCGGACAGCGGATAATGCACGGGGATTTCGCCCGTCGGTTCGGGGAAGTAAATCACATTCGCGGCTTCCATCAAGCCGTACCCACCGTCCCCCATGCCGGGCAATGGATAGTGAACCACCAGCAAGGTCCCGGCGCGAAGCGATGGCGCGCGCCAACTCACCTGCCACCAGAATTTTTGCAGCGCCTTGATCTCGGTCACGGCGTTGGACGCGATCCCAAAATGCGCCAGCGCCGCAAACCCGATCAGCACATACAACGCCGCCACGCGGATTTTTTCGAGCGCGAACAAATTCAAAAACGCCGCCATGAAAACCCCAGCCGCAAGCGACGCGGGCAAACCATAGTGCGAAAAACCGCCAATATCAACGGAACGATTCGCCATGACGACCGGCAGGACGCCGAAAATCATTCCCAGTCCGCCGAGCGTCAACGCCTCTTTCTGGACTTGAACCTGCCAGCCCTCCCCAGCCTTTTCCCCCGCCGCGAGTCTGATTCGTCTCTCCGCAAAAACGACGAGCAGAATGACAAACGCAGCGAGCAAAACGCCAAACGCAATATCGCGCAATCGTATTGCCTGAACAAACGGCGGGAATTGGTTGATCCACGCCAGCACGCTGAGATTCAGCAGGCTTTTGTAAATTTGCAGCAGCCAGTCCATGCCCGCGCCCAGAGGGTTGGCGAGAAATACGCTCAATTGGCTGCCGATGTCGGTTGCCTTGCGCTCGTTGGTGAAGAAGAAGATGCGCCACACCGCGATTCCCAGCGGAATGACCAGCGTCCACGCCCAGGCTTTGACCGTGTTGATCAACCGCTTCCAAAAATCAAGTTGACCATCTCGATTGACCAGCAAATACACCGCGATAAAGCGAAACGCCTCCATGCCAATGGCGTAATCCACGAGGGCGATGTACGCCCAGCCCGTGAGAATCGCGCCGATGATGTAAGCAATTCTCTTGAATTTGCTCAAGGCGGCGTCCCCGCCGCCGAGGACGGCGGCTGGAGCAACAAGTTGTATCGCCTTTAACGTGAACGCAATCGAAAAGACCTGCAAAGCCAGGCTGGCGATCATCGGCTGGTACTCGATGGCGCTGATCCACCAGAAGTAGCCGGGGTAAATTGCAAACAAAAGAGCGGCAACGAAATTGAACTTCCGATTGTCCCGCCAGAGGATGTCGAAGATCCACAGCGCGCCGATTGCGCTCAACCCGCGCCAGATGAAAGCGCCGACGTGCCACGCAAGCGGGTTCACACCAAACAGCAGGAAATACCACTCAAAGAAAAAACCGCGCGCCGGGCGGTCAATGCGGAACATCTCATGGAAAATCTTCGCCCCGCCGATCATCCCGTCGTAGACGTAGTACCAGTCGTCCTTGTAATAGGTCAACTCCCCGATGCGCGGCAGAAACACAACGGCGGAGATGAGAAGAAGGAACAAAATGGATTGGGTGTTTTTTTTCATAGAGACTGGAGACTGGAGATTGGCAATAGCCAATTACCAAGCTCTAATTACGATTTACGAATTACGATTAGAGGATACTGTCCATTTTCCGCAAAGAACTTCGGGAACGAATCTTCCAACCAAAACACAAACCGCAAAAACGTCCGCCCGCCGAAGGGACGCACGAACCAGCGCATGATGCGCGTGCTGAGACTGCGCCAGGGTTTGATTTCAATCGTCATCTGTGAGCCGATTTCACGCTTCAGCCATTCGGGCGTCATCTTTTGGACGAACGTCCCCGCGGGGTCTTCCTCGTTCAGCCATTCCTTCTTTTTCTTTTCGGAGCGCCCCGACATTCTTCGCATCAGCCCGATGAGCGGTTCCGCCATGCGGATGAGCAGCGGATTATGCCAGCCGTTGACGATAGCCGCCGTCCGCCCTGGCGCCAGCACGCGGTGGATTTCCGCATAGGCGCGCGGATGTTCGGGGAGAGCGAGATGGTGAATCGCGTGCATCGAGACCGCGCCGTCGAACGCATCATTCTTAAAGGGGAGGTTTGCAAGATCGCCCACAACGAACAGCCCGTGTGAGCCGATTCGATTCCGCGCCTCGCGCAGGGCTTGGATGGAAATATCGAGGCAGACACGCCTTTCGTAGCCCGCGGAATAGGTCTTGTACTCTTCATACTGGACGGGACCAGACCCCGCGTCGAGAAGGAAGCGCCCGCTGGGAATCAATCCATTCATCACGCGCAGGCGCGTCTTGTGGATGTATTCGCGCGAGACGGGACGCAGGTCTTCGTAGCGGGCGTTTTGATAATGCCCGTTTTCCTCCTGCTGCCAGCCGATCTCATCATAAAACTCGCGGACTTTTTGTTTGGTGTCGGTCATATTAACTCCCCCCTCTCCCTTTGGGAGAGGGGACGGGGGTGAGGATCATTTCCATGTAAACGGCTCGCCCACCAAAAACCCGAAAGTATCTTTAAATTGCGCCATGCCTTCATCGCTCAAGACGCGGTCGAGAGACCATACAGCAAGGTCATCCCAGAAATTCATCAAGCGCCAGGGGAAGGGACGCGGATACTCAAAGAAGAAGCGGTAGGCGTAATTCCAGGCGAATTCGATCTGCTTTTCGCTCAGTTGATGAGCGGGAATATCGGCAAGCACTTTTTCGAGCGTGGAATAATATTCATCCCACGTATTCGGGTCGAGCGTGATGCCGCGCCCGCGATAATGAGTCTTCCCGCACGAAATGACGGGTCGTCCGTTCATCGCGGTTTCGAGACCGACGGTGGTGGTGTACGCCAAACCGGCATCGGCGATTTCGATCAAGTCGTAGGTGTTGATCGGGTCCAGCGCGCCGATGACGTGAATGTGACTGGGCAATTCGGGCAGCGCCTCTTTGACCACCGTCGCCATGGACTTTGCCTGCGGCACCAGTTTCTCACCAGGGTGGACGCGGATGACGAGTTGGACATCCGTCCGTTTGGCGAAATACTGAACGGTCTTCGTGATCCATTCGGTCATGGAAGAGGCGAAGATGTCGCGTCCGAGTGTGAGGCTGTCGCCGAGCACGTTCGCGGCGAGCATCACGACGGGGCGGTTATCCAAGCCGAGCATGTTGCGGGTGGTGTCCGCTCCCTGCGATGAAACATACTGCCAAAGGCGTTTCGACTTGCCCCAAACGCGCGCGCCGCGGCGGGCGTTTTCCAGATCCGCCACGCGCTCGTACATTTCGTCGGTCATCGGCAAATGGCAGCGCGCCTCGACGAGATAATCCGTATCCTGCTGCATGATGGATGAGTTTTGCGCGATCCAAATTTGTTCGCGCTGGTCGTTGAATTCATACGTCACAGCGTCAATGCCGAGGTGACGCGCCACGCGGAAGACGATTCCCATTTCCAAAATCAAGCCGTTGGGAATTAATACCACGTCGGGCTTGTTCGCCTGCATCCACTCGAGCGCGGCTTTAGCGGCGAAGGTGTTGCGCTTAATCCGCAAGTCGTAGAGCGCGCGGTCAGATGGATCGTTCATGTCCACTTCTTCGCGCATGAGGGTGTATTGAGCATCCCAAAGGGAGATTTCCTTAATGTCCGATTGAAGCCTTTGGGGGAGGTCGAAGGTCGAAGGTCGAAGGTCGAGTATGGAGATATGCTTGACCAAAGGCGATAATGCGGCAAGCGCGTCCTTTGTGTGAAGAATCCGCTGACGCTGGGTGAATTTATCCTTTTCTTTATGCCATTCGGAGTAGGGCAATGTCAGCAGCGTGACATCGTGCCCCAAGCCCGCAAGCGCCAATCCAAGATAAGCCGACTGCTCGATCCAATAATGAAGCGTGGCAAAGAACAGAACGCGTTTTCCGCGTTTTGCGTTTGCTGCAAACGGCTTCACCGCTTCCACCGCCGCAGGCAGCGACCTTTGCAGGCGATCCAAATTGAAATGGTCGCGCCGCGGACGATTTCGCAACGCGGACCGAAGCATCCAGTCAATTTCGGCGGTGAAGGGCAGGTCGCCCAAGATTTCGCGGAGCGGGGTTTTCATATAGTTGCAGGTTTAAGGTTACAGGTCTAAGGTTACAGGGCACAACTTTCAACCTGCAACCTGCAACCTTCTAACCGATTCTTTCGATCTTCCAATTCAATCTCGGTCTTACCGGTCCCACGCGCGGCTCCGCCCATTGCGTGCCGGGCGCGCCCGAAATATCCACGTTGAACGCCAGCGCGTTCTCGTCCATGAAATAGCGGCGCACGCCGAACGAACTGGCGTTCACGCCGACCACATAACGTCCTTCGTTGAGCAGGTCGGCTGGAAGCTCCGCGCGGCTGACGTAATGCCCCGCATCCCGCGTGTCGAATTTTTCGTAAAGCGCGGGCGTATCCGTATCGAACGACGTAAAGACATACTCACCGCGCATCGTGCTGACGTACAACCCAACCCGCAGACCCGTGATGGGCGAACTGAGTTTGTATTCGAACTCGACAGTGACGGGCTCGGTGGAACGAACCGTATCCACGACCTTCCCGCTTATTTCCTTGACTTTGAGACTGATCGGCGTAAAAGGCGCGCTCGCCGCCGGGACCTCGTCCGCCTCCCAAACACGCTCGCCTGCCTGCGACTGCCCCGACGAAAGATAAAAGTCAACAGCTTCCTGCGAAGGCGCGCGCATGATGAGTTGACCTTTGTTCAGCACAATCGCCTCTTGAGTCAATCTCAAAATGGCGGACATGTTATGGCTGACGAACAAGACTGTGCGTCCCTGCTGCGCCACGTCGCCCATCTTGCCCAGGCATTTCTTCTGGAATTCGGCGTCGCCCACCGCCAGCACTTCATCCACCACAAGGATTTCGGGTTCGAGGTGCGCGGCGACGGCAAACGCGAGGCGCAGGTACATGCCCGATGAATACCGCTTGACGGGCGTGTCAATGAATTGGCTGACTTCGGAGAAATCCACGATCTCGTCGAATTTGGCGTCAATCTCCGCGCGCTTCATGCCGAGGATCGCACCGTTCATGTAGATGTTTTCGCGTCCCGTCAACTCAGGGTGAAAGCCCGTCCCCACTTCAAGCAGCGAGCCGACCCGTCCGCGCACGGTGACGGTTCCCGTCGTCGGTTCGGTAACGCGGGAGAGAATCTTCAATAACGTGGATTTGCCCGCGCCGTTGCGCCCCACAATGCCGAGCACCTTGCCTTCCTCCAAATCAAAAGAGACATCCTTCAACGCCCAGACGTAATTCTGGTTCATGCGGCGGTCGGATTTGCCGATCATCGCCTTCGCCAGCCGCACAGGCGCCGAGACCGTGTCCACGATCACATCGCGCAGCATGTTATAGCGGAACTTCGTCTCCGCCGCGCCGATCTTGTATTGCTTGCCGAGGTTGTGTACGGAAATTGCTGTTGTCATAAATGTTGAAGGTTGCAGGTTTAAAGTTGAAGGTTTAGGTTGAAGGTTCAAACTTGCAACTTTCAACCTTCAACCTGTAACCTAAATCGTATCCGCAAAGGTCTTTTCCATGCTTCTGAAATAGAAGAGACCAGAAATGAAGATCAATACCGAGATCGCAACCGACACCCAGAGTGTGATGTCCGGTCCGTTGCCGACGCCGAGCAGCGCCCAGCGAAAACCGTTGACCACGCCTGCCATCGGGTTAAGGGAATAAACGATCTGCCATTTCTCCGAAATCACAGAGGCGGAATAGGCTACGGGTGTGGCAAACAGCCAAAACTGAGTCAGAAACGGAAGCGCCTGGTTCACATCCCGATATTGGACGTTGATCGCTGAAAGCCAAAGGGCAACTCCAAGCGCGGTGATGATCGCAAGCAGGAGGAAAAGCGGAAGCGTCCATAGCAGATGCCAAGCGGGAGCGACTTGATAAATAAACATCAGAATTACGAGAATCACAAAGGCAATCAGGAAGTCAACCATACCCGCGAAGACCGAGGCGGTCGGCAGGATCAGGCGCGGGAAGTAGATCTTCGTCACCATGTTTTGGTGCGCCACGAGCGAACGGCTGCCTTGATTGAGCGCCGTCACGAACAGACCCCATGGCAAAAGTGCGGTGAATGAAAAGACGGGATAGGGAATGCCTTCGGTGGGAAGTTTCGCCACACGATCGAAGAGGAAGGTAAAGACCAGCATGGTCATCACCGGTTGGACAACCGCCCAAGCCATACCAAGCAAAGTCTGTTTGTATTTCACTTTCACGTCGCGCCACACCATGAAGAAGATCAGTTCACGGTAGTGCAACAGGTCGCGGAGGTTTAATGCAGCCAATCCCTTGGACGGCTTGATGTAAACGGTGTGGGGTTCGTGGGGATTCGATTTTGAGATTTGTGTCATTTTTTCTCTGTCAAAAGCCGAAGGTCAAAGGTCTTCTTCCGACCTTCGACTTTTGACCTTCGACTTATTTTATTTTGTCTCGATTTGCCTTGAACCACTCAATGGTCCGCCTCATTCCCTCCTCGAACGGGACCTGCGCGCTCCAGCCGAAGAGTTCCTTCGCGCGGCTGACGTCGAGTCCGCGTCGGGGCTGACCGTTGGGCTTATCCGTCTGCCAGACGATTTTTCCCTGAAAGCCGGTCATCTTGACGATCATCTCCGTCAGGTCCTTGATGGAAATTTCATAGCCAGAGCCGAGGTTGACAGGGAGTTCGCCATTGTACTTCTCGGCGGCGGTGACGATTCCATCGGCGGCGTCTTCCACGTATAAAAATTCGCGTGTGGGAGAGCCGTCGCCCCAGGCGGGGAGTTCCTTGTCACCGCGCTCGTTTGCTTCAATCGCTTTGCGGATGAGAGCGGGAATCACGTGCGAAGTCTGCAAATTGAAGTTATCGCGCGGACCATACAGGTTCACGGGCAAAAGAAAAATAGCGTTAAAACCATATTGCTGGCGATACGCCTGCGCCTGCACAAGCATCATCTTCTTGGCAAGACCGTAAGGCGCGTTGGTCTCTTCGGGGTAACCGATCCAAAGATCATCCTCCTTGAAAGGGACAGGCGTGAACTTGGGGTAGGCGCATACCGTGCCAATGGCGACGAATTTGCCAACGCCGTTCTTGTACGCCTGGTGCATGAGTTCCACGCCCATCATCAGGTTGTCGTAGAAAAACTCGGCGGGATGTTCGCGGTTCGCGCCGATGCCGCCCACGTTTGCAGCGAGGTGGATGACGATCACATTCTTCGGGTCAACGCCGGTGAGCGTGTCCGCATACAGGCGCCTGATGTCGTTCGGGTCCACCAGGTTGTAGTTTTCGATGCGCGGGATGAAGATATCCATTGCGCCGCGCTGCTTCAACTTTTCGGTCACGAACGAACCGAGAAAGCCCGCTCCGCCGGTGACGATCACTTTTTTATTTTGCCAGAAGGGTTGAAGGTTGAACGTTGAAGGTTGAAGGTTGTTATTTGACATTGTATTCGGCTCCAGTTTCGCGGATCCGCCGCGCATTGGGTTGAGATTCAAGATATTGGATAAAACGGGATAGTTGCTTGCTGCATATTTCTGCTGTTGAAAGCATTTCATTAAAATCCTTTTCGGTGATATAGCCTTGGTCCCTGGCGATGTAAAGTTGGGCGCGTAATTCACCTGCTGATCCTTTCGCATGTCCAAGATATTTGATGAAGATTGCCTGGGTTGAACTTTCGAACCCTTCAGCAATATTGGACATAATTGATACTGCGGCTCGCCGCATCTGATCGCGCAAACCGAAATCGCGCGCAAAAGAACCATCGGTAGAATGCCGATAGACTAGATTGGTTAACTCTTTTGCTCTTTGCCAGACTTCCAAATCCTCAAAACGCTTTGCTGTGGTCATAACCTTCAACCTGCAACCTACTGCACAATAAATTGCGCGTTCCGATACCGATCATCCGTCGGGTCTTTGATCAACCCGGTTTTCAACGCAAACAACACCTCGCGCACGCCGTCGTCAACGGTCAGCGTCGTTTCGAACCCCAGCACATGCCTGATCTTCTCGAACGAGACCGTGATGTCGCGCATGTCGCCGCCGAAGGTCAGGTCCTTGTATTCGACCACCGTTTCGGGCATGCGTTTTAGTACAAAGCCGACGATATCGTTCTTGGAATAATTTCCGTTCTCCGCGCCGAGGTTGAAGACCTGCCCGCGGATTTTCGATTGCTCCGCCTCCAACCCCATGATGACCCCCCGCACCACGTCGCGGATGTGGACGAAAGAACGCGAGTATCCGCGCTGATAAATAATGAGCTGGCGTTTGGTGAAGGCTTCGAGCACGAACTGGTTGACGATCAAATCGAAGCGCGTACGGGGGGAAATGCCGTAGAGCGTCGCAAAACGGAAGATCAAGGGCGCGCAAGCCGCATCCTTTTGAGACAGCAAGTATTCCTCGCTCGCGATCTTCGTCTCCGCGTAAAGCGACTGCGGGTTAAGCGGAGTCTCCTCCGTAACCGGCTTGCCGTTTTCGGACAAACCGTAATTGCTGTAGGTGGATGCGAACACGAACCGCTCCACGCCCAGATCCGCCGACTGCTCGAAGACCAGTTTCGTCGCCTCGACGTTGTATTTCCACGCCACCTGCTTCCCCACCGCCTGACAGGCGGGAAAGCCGACAATGCCCGCGAGATGGACAACAACATCCGGCTTTTTCCATTCTTTTTTGACCGCGTCGCGCACGGCGCGGGGTTCGGTCACATCCGCTTTGAAGAAGTGGAAATTGGGATGACTCAAAAACGGCAGGATGCTTTCGCCGCCGAAGAGCAGCGTATCCAGGAGTGTGACCTGGTAATTTTGCCGGAGCAGTTCCGAGGTCAGAAGGGAGCCGATGTAACCCGCCCCGCCGGTGATGAGGACATGCTTTCCAGTCATTCCAATCCCTCCAGCCTGATCTTGTATCCATCCAGCACTAGCGCAGGCGCGGATTTATCGTTCACCACCGCAATGCCCTGCTCGATGCAGGTCAATTTGCAAATATCCGCCACATCGCCCGAACCGGCGATGCGCACACGATCGAAGCCTGCCGCCCGCACTTTGGCAAGATGTTCCTTCACGCGCTGGCGGGTGCGGCGGTAAACCGAAAAGGAACGTTCCACGTAATCCACCGCGAGGCGGGCGCGCAGAGCGAGACCTTCGGGCGTGATGATGTAACGCAGTTTCTTGCGCTCGGCGCGCGAGACTTTAAGCGCGCCTTTTGCGATCAGGCGTTTGATGTGCCAGTTGACCGTACCGACCGCCACGCCCAATTGACGCGCAAGCGTGGACTGATTGATATCGGGGTCGCTTTCGATCTGCTCGAGCAGGGTCAATTCGCGCAGTTCTTCGTTTGTAGATTCAACACTCATGCTTTATAATTCCAAAATTCAGTCGCTGAATTATAACCCACTTTTTCAGAGCGAGACCAATCACCCAATGTTTCCCACCCCATCCTTCGACGAATCAGGCAAACTCTACCAGCAAACCCGCATCGCCCACTGGGATCACGTTGCCCAAAAACGCGATTCATGGAGCGGCATGGGGCGCTGGTATCACAAACGCCTGAACGAAATTTACAAGTTCCTGGTCAGCCCCAACCGGCGCATCCTCGAAATCGGATGCGGCACAGGCGACCTGCTCGCCAGCCTTCAGCCTTCGCATGGGGTGGGCATTGATTTCTCCTCCGAGATGATCGCGCGCGCAAAACAGAGTCATCCCAACCTTGAATTCCACCAACTCGACGCGCACGACCTCTCCGCGCTCGCGGGCGAATTCGACATCATCCTCCTCTCGGATACCATCAATGACCTGTGGGACGTCCAGCGCGCGCTCGAACAGATCAGGAAATTCTGTGCGCCGCACACGCGCATCATCCTCAACTTTTACAGCCATCTCTGGCAGCTGCCGCTCACCATCGCGCAGAGCTTTAACCTCGCCGCCCCGCTCCTGAATCAAAACTGGCTCACCCCCGAAGATGTGAACAACCTCCTGCGTCTTGCCGGGTTCGAGTCCATCCGCGCCGCCAACGAGATTCTCTGGCCCCTGCCGCTCGGCGGGTTTGCCAACCGTTATCTCGTCCGCCTGTGGCCCTTCCGCGACCTCGCGCTCTCCAACTTCATCATTGCGCGCCCCGCCCCACAGCCTGCGGAAAACCCCAGCGTTTCCGTGGTCGTTGCCGCCCGCAATGAGGAAGGTAACATCAAGAGCATCTTCGAACGCCTCCCGCAAATGGGATCGAAGACCGAACTGATCTTCGTGGAAGGACATTCCCGCGATAAGACCTACGAAACCATCGAGAAGGAAATCGCGCTTCACCCCCGGACTCCGAGCCTGCTCTTCCGCCAGCCGGGCATTGGCAAAGCCGACGCGATTCGACTCGGCTTCGAGAAAGCCTCCGGCGACATCCTGATGATCCTCGACGCCGACCTGACCGTCCCGCCGGAAGACCTGCCGCGTTTCTACGAAGCCATCGCCGCCGGCAAGGGAGAGTTCATCAACGGCGTGCGACTCGTCTACCCGATGGAAAAAGAGGCGATGCGCACGTTGAACTTCATCGGCAATAAATTCTTCAGCATGGCGTTCTCATGGCTCCTCGGACAGCCCATTAAAGATACGCTTTGCGGTACGAAAGTCCTCTGGCGAAAAGACTACGAAGAGATCGCCGCCAACCGCTCCTACTTTGGCGACTTCGACCCCTTCGGCGATTTCGACCTCATCTTTGGCGCAGCCAAACTCAATCTCAAGATCGTGGATCTGCCCATTCGCTACCGCGAGCGCACCTACGGCACAACCAACATCTCGCGCTGGAAACACGGAATGCTGTTGTTCCGCATGATCGCCTTTGCGGCGAGGCGAATCAAATTTGTATAGGGAAGGAAAGCGGCAATTGGACCGCCTACTTGCACAAGGCGCGGTCAAAGAATTTTGAAACGTAGAATCCCTGTTGAGCGTCTTTTTCCACAAAAACAAACCAGAGCGCCCCGTCCGGTCCATAAACCAATGTTGCGTCCGATGCGTGCGGGGAGAAATCGGCATAGCCAGATAAAGGCAGGATTACTCGGGTATTCTCCTGTCCAACAAACTCAAACACGAGGCGGTTTTCATCGGCGACTCGATAGCCGATGGAATCGGTGAACTTCTCCCCATCGCCCGCAGCATAGTAACGGGGATAAAGCGCCCTGCCTTCCACGTAGGACAATAGTCCCTCCGCATCCAGCTTTTCCAGGCAGGCAGGCTCGATATCGGCTTGAGCCAGCGAAGGCGACGTCAGCAAACTGGGTAAAATCTCGGCGTCCGCACGAGGCGGGTACTTCTCAGGGAACACTCTTTCGACCAGTACCGGCAGCGCGCCTATCAGAAGAAAAAAAAGTCCGGCATAGAAATACCGCCTTATCGCCGGACGCGGACGCTCGATAACTGGGAATTCATTGGGCGAATTTTCACGAATCCAATTCATGACCACCGGACGTCCCGCCGTGAGCATCATCGCAAATCCGCCCAGCAGGGTGAAAATCCCGATCATATAATAAAAATAGATTGACCAATCCATCGCCACCATGAACCTCTGCCCCGAAAGCAGCGCCAATGAAGTCCACAAATTATAGGCAAGGTTAAGACCGAGCGGAAGAAGTCCCAGCCACCCGCTGCGATGCCATGCGACAGCCACGCCCAATCCAAAGAGAAAGAGATAAAAAACGAGAAGGATGGATTGCAACGTCGTCGGAACGCCCACCCACTCCTCCCAAAAAGCGTCTTCGGGAATCCAGAAATCGCTCAACTTCACCAACTCATACCGCAGTGGGAACAACAAAATGTTGTTCACGCCATGATTTAGAAACGTATTGACGACGCCCCAAACAGCCTTCTGCGGATCGGAGCGAATGGCAAAAAGAGCCATGTTCTTCAGCCGTTCGCTATAGTCTGCGGGGGACTCGCCGTCAAACGATGTGATATCAGGTTCGACGCCGTTCAGCCTGTTATAACGGACGGCAAGATTTGCCATCTGATATTCAGGGCTGTCAAAAATGATCTCGCCCGTCAATTGCCAGTTTCGCCATAACCACGGACTGATCGTGATCACAAGCCCCAATGCCATGACAAGAACGCCAGTGAGCAACGGCTTTATTTTTCGGCGGCGGATAAGAAAGCCAAACACCATGAAAACCGGAAACGCCACGCTCGTCTGCGTGCGGATCAACATCGCGAGTCCGATCACCCCACCCAGCAGGAAACCGCTATACGCCGGGAATTCCTCCTTGATCCAGCGAATCCCTATAATCAGGAGGAGAACCAAAAACATCGCTGTGGGAATCTCGGAGAGATATACTTTTGAATAACTCAAGTTTCCCGTAAAAGGGGAAACCAGGTTGGACGTAAAATCGCGCAGAATTGCCAGCAAGGCAATGGATACCCCTACGGGTCTCCCGAAAAAACGCCTGCCAAAAAGATAAAGAAGAACCGGGAAAAAAGCAAAGACCAGCGACTGGAAATCAATCATCGCCTCATAACCTTGTCCGACCAAAACATGCGCGATGACCAGAAACGTAACATACAAAATACGCAGTGGAATACCCTCGCCGAACCCTTCCCCCACCAAAACAGACTGGGCAAGCAGGTCGTAGGTTTGTGAGTCAATAAAAGGATAGATCTCAAAATTCGGCTCGTGCGGCTTGAGCGCGGACGGGTTTGGGATGATCGGCTGTGCAGTCCAGAGGAATGAAGCAAACATCCAGATTGCGACACAAATCGCCAGGTCGAGACGGGCAAAGTTTGCAGTCTTTCTGTTCGCCTCAAGGAAAACGGTTGCAATGGAAAAGAGAACGGCAAGTAAAATATGCCATTCAAATAGGGGCACAGCGGGCAGGCCGCGAGACCAGTCCCCTTTGTAGGAAGGTACAATCCCCAGACCGGTCGAAAGGACGATCGCTGAAAGCACTCCCAACAACACCAAAACAAGAATCAACCGCGCCACGAAAGCCGGATTCAATCCTGGTAACTCATTTATTTCATTTACAAAGATTACGATGATAGTTTCAAGGGAAACGAAAGTCGCCAGATTCAACAGCGGCGTAATGATCCGAATATAATCATCCACCTGCGACTCGGGCGTTGCGGAAGACAACCCGTATAATATCCAGATACCGGTCAAGGCACATAATGCGGAAAGGGACCAACCCAACACCATATCCCTCGTCTTGGATGGCGAAAATACGGCATCCCACGCAAGCCAGCGGAGGCTACCTCTCAACAACAAGACAGCAAGAAGGATGACAACCGCCAGAAAAGCGATCAGCAGTGAAAACACGATTAAGTGCGGCCGCGTAAAATCGTTGAAAGACCCTGCAAAAGACAGGAATTGCCAAAGTGCTATAATCCCGTGAATGAACCACAACCCTAGGAGAAACAGCCATTTATATCCATCAGATTTGATGCCAAGCATGGTACATTCCAGTTTTATTTGATTGCTTTAATGGGGAGGGTTATCGTCATGACCCATTCCAACCACACCACTTCTCGCACAAGAAAGGACGCACTTCCTTCTGCTTCCAGGGTGAACCGGGTTCATGTCGCAGAATCCCTGAAAGCGCGGGAAGTCTTATAAAACAAACGTTTGTCAATATCTGCGAATAATCCGTAAGCATGGAAATTGCTGTGAAATTATAACAAACAAGGATACGCATGGAAACAAAGTTGAAACTACTGCCTGCCCATCAATACAAAGGGGTCAACGACCTCGACCCGATCAAATATTATTATTGGCCCATCTTTGGGAAACTGTACCGCCGCCGCGTGGAATTGGCGCTGGGCGAATGCACCGGCGGCGAGCGCGTGCTGGAGGTCGGGTTCGGGACCGGGCTCGCCTTTCCCAACCTGCACGAGATGTACGAAGAAATCCACGGCATTGACCTGACCGCCGACATCGAAGCGGTCCAGTCCGTGTTCGAGCCGATGGGCATTCCGCTTTTCCTGCAAAAGGGCGATGTGCTGCACATGCCGCATTACGAAGATAATTTCTTCGATACCGTGCTGTTGATCAGCATTTTAGAGCACCTCAAACCTGCGGAGTTGGAGCAAGCCTTCACGGAAGTGAAGCGCGTGCTCAAACCCGGCGGGCAGATGGTGTACGGCACGCCCGTCGAAAAGCCATTCATGGTCTTCATGTTCCGCCTGCTGGGACACGACATCCGCGGCGAGCATTTCTCTACCGAGAAGGAGATCGTCACCGCCGCGTACAAGGCGTTTTTCAAAGGACACGTGATCGAAATGAAAAGCACACCGCCCATTGCGGGGACGGTGTACACGGTGGGGAATTTTGTGAAATAAAAGCGTAGAGCGGGATAATATCCCGCTCTACATTTCATCGCACCCGTTCAAAAATCAGCACATCCGGATTCACCGCCGAGACGGAAACCGGCGGCAGCCAGGGCGGCAACCGGTATCGGAATTCCTTCAAGGGGCGGTATGTCTTTACCTCGCCAGCCAGCAGACGCTTGAAGAAATCGCACTCCACTGGGTTTGTCGCACAAACCGACTCGGTGTAGAAGCGGTCATAGGTGTAACTATCAATGACGAAATAATCGGTGTCGCGCTCCAGCAAGCCCTGCTCGCCCTGGTTGTATTCAAATCGCCCGCCGGTGGGAACCTCGTCATTGGGATATTTCACAAAATAGATGGGATAGTTGTGCGCTCGTTCAAAGCGCCGCTTTTCGATGAGCGGCGGGTACAACGTGTACTCGATGCTTTTCTGGTATCCGCGAATCCCGGCGATGTAGTCGCTGGCAGGGATGCGGGCGTCGTTCATGAACAGCAAAGCCGTGCTGACCAGCCGCAAAAGCGAGTAGGCAATGCCGACCGCCAACAGCGTGGCAACCGCCGGCTGGACAAAGACCAGCTTCCGGTCCGAGGCGAGGCGGAGAATTTCATCCGCGAACAACGCCGCCAAAATTGCGAGGAACGGCACGAAGGGGATGAAATACCGTTCGATGTAATTGATGGAAATCATGAACGGCAGGTCGAAGATCAACACCGCGGCGAGGAGAACCGTCACTCCTTGCGCCCGTTTGTCGTCGAACGAGCCTCTGCCCAGTTTCCACAAAACGAGACGAAGTGTAAACCAAACGAACGCGGCGATAAACAGGTAATATGCGAACGTCCCGACCGCCCGCTCGAACACCGCCCATTGACCGAACAAACCGATTGTCGTGCCGGAGTTGAAACCATATTGCGGATAGTTCCGCAGGGCAACAAATACATCCGTGAAATAGTTGATGGGATCAATCAGGGAACGCGGGGTTCCCAAGCCATAACCGAGATACGAGATCAAGCCGCCCAAAAAAAGTTTGCCAGCCATCGCCAGCCATCGTGAAGGAAACTCGCGCCAATGAGTGGACAGATACACCGCCATCGGCAACAGGATGAGACTCCCGCCGGTGTACTTGCTCGAAGCGGCAAGCCCGACCGAAAAGAAGGACAAATACAGCCAGAGTTTTGAATTGGCGGAAAAGAGATTAAACACAAAGGGGGAATTCGGTTGATCCTGTGGATGTTTTTCCTTCGTGACCTTCGTGACCTTTGTATTTGAAAATGGTTTTCTCGTTGAAAACGGTAGAGCCGAATTGGTGTATTGATATTTGACGATGAAATAAACCGTCAAAATGGAGAACAATTGCAGGTACAGGTCGTTGTGGGCAAAACGCCCGTTCGCCGCCGCCACGCCGCTGGCAATGTACAGGAAGCCTGCGAGAAGCGAAATCTTTTTATCCGCCCCGAGCATGCGCCCGAGATAATAAATCAACACGCCGCCCAACGCACCCAACAACGCCGAGAACGAGCGCGCCGCCACAATGAACGCATAACTCGATTTCCCCATGCCGTACGTCACCGCGCCGATGGCACACATCGCATACTTCGGCAGGGAAGGATAATTGAAATCGGGTTCGCTTACATCGAACTGCATGTGACCGCCCAATGCCATATCCACACGCCAGATCAATTCGTCGGGGTTCCACAAGGCAGGCGCGCCCCAATTGTTGCCCGGCAGGGAGACCGCCAGAAAAAGCGCAAAGACGAACAGCGGCAGCAAAAATTCGTAACGCGAAAAAAACGAATTCAACCTGCTTTGCATGAAAACTCCGTCACTTCGGCTGGCTGGCAAACACGGAGATCAGCGTCACCGCGTCCGTGTTTTCATCGCCAATCTTGAACTCCGCACGGATTTGCTCCTGCGCTTTGCGAAATTCATCCACCAGCCGCTCCAGCACCGTAAACTCCACCCGCTCAAAATTCGCTTCGAAAATACGCCGGTAATCGTTCAGGCGCAGGCGGTTCAGATTACTGGTGGGGTTCAGGAAATTTTTCCAAACACCTTCGGGGTATTTCAACATCTCAAATGGATATTTGAAATAATGATCGCGCAAGTCCACAAAATGCAGATGCACGCCATTGGGCGCAGTCAACTTCGCCAGCGCATATGTGATTCCTGGGACGTCATCCAAATGCTCGAAGACCGACGTGCTCAGCACAACATCCACCTGCGCGATTTGCTTTTGGATGGACTCCTCGCGGATGTCGCCGTGCAGCAGGGTGATGAATTCGCTTCGCGGCTGGACCCGCTCCTGCTCTGCCGTGAGATAGCGGTCATACGCCGGGAGCAGTTCGCGGTTGCGTTCGTCGTCCAGCAGAATGAAATGATCGCACAAGACCACGTGCGCCGCGCCGCGCTTCAGCAAATCCACGCCGACGGCAAAACGTCCGCCATAGCCGAAGACCAGAATCCGCTTTCCTTGAATCGAAACACCCTGCGCGGACAACGTCTCCACATAGCGCTCCGCCGCCGTAAACGGGTCGGTGGATTCCAGCCCAGGTTTGATGATCCAGCGCCGCTTGAGCAGGAAGCGCGCCAGACCTTCGGGCGTGAAGTGACGGATGAGGCGAAGGGAGAGGTAGCGGAGGTTCATAAAGGTTTTCCGGTAGCGCAAATTGGCAATTTGCGCTACGGCAAATATTCGGAACAATCGTCCGGCACGGCTTTCGGCACGAGCAATTGCACGTTGACTTCCTTGAACGTCTGGATTTCCTGGTAATAGCAAAGGACCGGAATGGAAACCCATTTGACCCAGGCGTTGTTCTCCTCGCCGAATTCGTAGGAACTGTCCTTGACCGGTGTGCGGAGCGGCTCGGTGACGATGAGCGAGAAACGCTGGCTGGCAAGGTCGCGGTAGAACGATTGGAAATATTCCACATTGGTACTCAGCGCTTCGTTCATCAATACTTTCTTTTCGTATTCAGGAATCAGCGGCGCCCGGATGTAGCCGAAGGTCAGCAGCTGGCGTTGGTCAATGAACAGCACGTCGCCGCGGGGCTGCGCCTCATCCACAAAAGCCTGAATTTCCTGCAACGCCTCCTCCACCGTGACGGAGTCGGGGAGCATGTCGAAGGCTTTTGGATCGGTGGTATCCGTCAACACCATGATCATGTTGAGTTCGTCGCCGTAATTGAAGGAGCGCAGCTGCCGTAGGGGAGTGACTGCGGGAACGATGAGCGAAGCGATGAGCGTCACGCGCACCCACAAGGGCATTTCATTTTTCAGCACAACGTCCTTCCCGCCGTTGATCCAGGCGATGAAGGCGGTGAATGCCATGCCGATCAGGAACATGTCCATGTTGTGCAGGTCGCCGCCGCCGCCGATCTTGGTGCTGGCGATCAATCCGACCACCAAAAATGCGAGCAGGGGTCCAAGGATGGCGAGTTTCTGCCAGATGTTCAATTGCCATTTTTTGGAAGCGGCAAGCCAAACCAAAACGATGATTACGGGCAGGACGGCAATCAATAAGCCGAGCAAAATCCCAGCGCCGTAGGTTGGGTTGGGGAGCAGGCGGTACCACAACAGCGGCTGGTCGGTGACGGCATACGCGATGAATTCCGAGTTCACGCCGCTGTTGGCGATCTGCTCACTCACGTCGGTCACGCTTTCCACGGGGCGGTTGAGCAGGGGTAAAAGTTTGGGGAGCAAGTATCCGCCGAAGGCGCCGGACAAGCCCAAAGCGATGGAGCGGCTCCATGCGGTCCGATCAAGTTTCCCCGTAGAGAATGAGGCACCCGCCAGTTCCAGCATCCCGATCCATAAACCGGGAGCGAATAACCACGTGAAGCGACTGGCAGCGGCGAAGTTCCCCGCATAAATAATCAACGGGATGGCAAGCCATAACGGTTTGCGCCAGAGGAAAACGGTGAGTGCGGCGGCAAGCACCAGCGGCGGATGAATGGGACCTTGCCGTAAAAACAGGAAGACCCACAGGATCATCAAGAACCAGATGCGCACATTTTTTTCCGCAACGACGTATGCGGCGAGACCGACGAGAAAATACGGAATGATGAGCATCAAGCCCATCCAAAAACGCACCGCTTCGATGGTGACGCCAGGGATGAGGAACGGCAGACCGCCGACCAACATGCGCCCTGGGTCGAGCAGGACGTAAATATCCTGGTTATCGGCAATGTTGTACCGTTCGCGCCCAAAGAGAATCGAATAATCCCAAATGCGGTTGCCCTCGGACCACGCCTGCGAAAACGGATAATCGGTGACGCCCTGCAGCGAAACCGCAATCGTGAACGCGCTCGAAGTCAAGATCAGGGACGCAAGAAACGGCTTCCATTCGATCAGCGAGTTGCCGCGTGTGATGAAAGATGAAAGAAGAAAGATGGTCAACGCCCACAAGAGCGCGCGGAAAGAAACGCCATCGAAGACAATGCCCCACATGCTGCGCTGCAAAAACCACACCGGGGCAATCAGCGTCAGGATCTCCAGCGCCCAACTCACTGCTGAAAATTTGTTTCTGAGCGAAATGAATTTTTGAGAAACGGAAAGAAATTCCTCGCGGCGCAAGACGGCAAAGGACACGCCCGCGAACAACCCCAGAGAGAACAAAACGAAAACCGCAAAAAGAATCAACCAGCGCGGCGAGAACTGCCCCACCGCCTCACCCGTCCCCCAGGCGACGCGATGGAACTCGACGCCCGCGCCAATCAAAACGATGGCGGATATCAAGAGCGAGAAAATTTGCGGAACGGAAAAACGCCTCATGCCTCACCCGTGCCTGACTCTGCTGCGGGGGCTTTCCCTTCGCCCAAGCCTTGTTCGATCACCTGCAAATACTGTTCACACATTCGGTCGGTCGTATAGGATTCAAGGATTCGCGCCCTGCCCCTGCCGCCCATTTCACGGCGTTGGGCTTCGGACGTGGAGCATAATTGTAATACAGCATCCGCCAGCGCCTGCGGGGACTCAAGCGGGACCCAAGAAACCATGCGCGCCGTGTTCCACCACATCCTCCACGCCTTCCACCCGCGTAGCAACGACGGGCAATCCCGCCATCATCGCTTCGAGCAATGCCATCGGCGACCCTTCCCAGCGCGAAGGCAGGACGAAGACATCCGCCGCGGCGAGCAGTTCGGGGATGTCGTTCCACAGCCCAAGCAATTTTACCTTTTCCTGCAAACCCAGCGCTTCGATCTGACGGGACAGTTGTTCACGCAATGGACCCTCGCCGCAGATGCCCGCCACCGCCCGGTCATTGACCTGCGCCACCTTCGACATGGCTTCGACGAGAAATTCATGTCCCTTTTCGTAAACCAGCCTGCCCACCGCCAGCAGAAAAATATCGTCATGGCGCAAGCCAAGTTTGTTCCGCACGGCATTCCGATCCACGCCGCCGACATCGAAAGGCATAATGGCATTGTGGATGACTTTGATTCGGTTCGGGTCAATTCCTGCCTGAACGGCGTTGCTCCTAGTGCGGGAGGATGAGGCGACCAGCGTCTGAATCACGCCGCGATTGACGAGGATGGTGTGCGACCGCTCGCGCCAGGGCGGACATGCCGCGAATCTCCCCCAAGTGCGTGCCGATGCGCGCGCGAATCCCCGCCAGTTTGGCGAGCGGCAGACCAAGCATGTTGCTGTCGTGCGTGAAGGTGATGACGGCGTCGTACTTTCCCCGATTGAGCATCTTCCACAAGCGCCACAAACCCGCAGCCAACTTTGGCAGGCTGAGCAGTCCGCCCGCCTGTTTGTCGAAGGCTTGCAGGTCATGGATCGGGAACGGGTAATTTCTCTTCCATTTCTCGCGCAGACCGTCGCGGTCGTAAAAAAACGCAACAGCGACTTGATGTCCATGCGCCTGGAACCAACTTGCCTGTTCCAAAAGCAATTTTTGCGCGCCGCCCACCGCCATCTGCGTGCCGAGGAGGAGGATGGAGCAAGATGACATTGGGCTACCTGCATTCATCTTCAAGATGTCGGATGATTTTTTGAGCCGCGTTCCCATCACCGAACAGGTGAGGACGTGAAGCAGGGGGAGAGAAATTACGGACCGCGTCCACGATCCGCCCGCGTTCCACGCCAACGACGAGGTTCCAGCCTGCCTGAACAGTCTCCACCCATTCGGTCTCTTCGCGCAGCGTAATACAGGGAGTCCCAAACCAGTAGGCTTCCTTTTGCACGCCGCCCGAGTCCGTGAGAATCATGCGGGCGTTCTTTTCCAGCCAGAGCATATCAAGATAACCGACCGGCTCCATCAGTTTTAGGTTTTCACCGGCGGAAAATCCCGCCGCCCGGATCCTCTTGAAGGTGCGGGGGTGGACGGGAAATACCACTGTTTCCTCGAGGGCGGAAAAGGTTTCGAGAATGTCGAGCAGGCGTTCCATATCGTCCACGTTCGCGGCGCGGTGGACGGTTGCCAGAAGATATTGTTTCGGCGTCAAGCCAAGCACACCCAAAATGGACGATCTCTCCGCCGCCACAGCGGAATAGCGTAAGACGGCATCGTACATCACATCGCCCACCACGTGCACGCCGGAGGTCACACCCTCCAACCGCAGGTTTTCCACCGCTTTTTGGGCGGGACAAAACAATAACCGCGAAACATGATCGGTGAGTATTCGATTGATTTCTTCGGGCATGGCGCGGTTGAAACTGCGCAAGCCCGCCTCGATGTGCGCGGTGGGAATTTGCAACTTGGAGGCTGTCAAAGCCCCTGCCAGCGTCGAGTTGGTGTCGCCGTACACCAGCACCCAGTCGGGTTTTTCCTTTTCAAAGATCGGTTCCATGCGGATGAGCATCTCGCCCGTCTGCACGGAATGTCCGGCAGAGCCGACTTCCAGATTGTAGTCCGGTTCGGGAATGTCCAACTCACGAAAGAAGACCTTGGACATGCCATCATCATAATGCTGACCGGTATGCACCAATACTTCGGTATGTTTTTCGCGCAGGACGCGGCTGACCGCCGCCGCCTTCACGAATTGGGGGCGCGCTCCAACCACAGTGAGAATTATCATAAGGGATTGTTTCCAGATGATCGAATTGAAAAGCGAAGGGGATTATAACAAACGGATAAGATGGGTTTAACCCAAAGGCATAGGGGAAGAATTCTTTCAATCTGCGCGCTTGGGGGTGAAAGATTGTTCAACGTGGTTTGCCACAATTTGCTTGAAGAATTCCAGCCGCCGCTCTTCCTTCTTACGCTGGTCGAGATAGGGTGCGACCGCGTTGATATCCACCCGTTTACCGAGCATGTCGTAGGCAAATTTGCGGATGATTTCGGCGTTCTCGACGACATTGTTTTCGGTATTGGGAATGCGGAGGATGGTATCAAGATGCACGTCGTGCAAATCGGTATCGTGGAAGGCGACGACGACGGGGATGCCATACATCAGCGCCTCACGAACTTTTAACACCGAGGCTTCCTGCATCTGGTTGCGGTGCAGGGCGAGTGTGCCGAGGGCAACATCGGTTTGAGCCAGCACTGCACGCACGCCTTGTTTGTCGAGAAAGCCGTGCAAATGCACATTCGACGACGCGGGCAAATCCAAATCCTTTTGGGAGTAGCCAACAATGTTGACGGTGATGTCGGGATATAACTCCGCAAAACGAATCAATTTGTCCACGCCGTGCCATTTCATGCCGGGCGAGCAAACCATGGTGAGGACCGGCTGCCTGTTATTTGTGGGCGGCAACGCCTCCGCCTGGCTCAGGTCAATGCCGTTGGAGATGACGCAGAAAGGCTTGTCCCGTTTGGGCAGAAGCACGTCCACCAACTCATGGGAGGGGGAAACCATTCCCGCGGACCGACCAAACGTCAATCCGCGTGTGAGGCGGTTCATCCAATAAAAGAATGCGCCGCGTTTTTGATATTCCTGGCGGTCGTCGGAATTCGTCTCCAAGACAACCGGCGCAATCTTGAAGAGACGATGCAAAGGATAGGAATAAAGCCCGAAACGAAGATAGATGATATCAGGCTGGTACTCCCGAATCGATTCGAGCATGCGCATCAAGCCGGACGCGCGGTTTGCTTCGCGTTTCAGGAGGTTGGTCTGCGCCTCGAAGATGAACTGCCGCTCGCCGGGAAACGGTATTTCCGCCGGGGTGAGGCTGAAGAGAGCGACTTCATACCCCTTTTCACGCCAGATTCCCATCTGGGTTTGAATCTTTTTCCCCACGCCGCCCCGCATAATCTCCGGCGCAACGTGGATCGTGACGTAGGCAATGCACATTATTTGAACCAAGCCATGACCTTTTTGACGACCGGCGCGAGGTTCTGCACAACGGGCTGGCGCATGAATTGACCGTAGGAGGGATAATCCCAGTAATTCTTTTTCGGCGCGGTCATGATGGCGTTGAACTCCTCGTCGGTGAAGCCGAGTTTCTTGGCGACATATTCGCGGTCTTCCTCCTGCATGGACGGCGAATAGGTTGGAATCTTTAACTCCTCGAACGCCTGCTCGCGGGTGATCTCGCCGGAGCAAACCAGGCTGGAAAGGTGACATCGGCGTTTATCGAAACCGAATTTCACGGGCAGGATGTAGCCCTGATAAAAGCGGGTGTAAATGGACTCGTAATGTTTGCCGCCGTAATAGCGCCAGCCAAGTTCATCTTGAAGGATGCGCAAGGCTTCCTTCTTCGAGTAATTGACGTAATCGAGGATGGCGATGCGCTTCTGGGTGATCATGCGCAGGTAGTAGGTGAAAAAACCAAAATGCGGAAAGGTTTTGAGCGGGCGGACGCCGAAACGTTTATGCACTTCGCGGATGTACTTCCAGTCGAAATGTCCCTGCGACCAGACGCGCGGCAGGTGCGTCTCGGTGCGGACGTTGTTGCCGATGAGGATGTATTTGATCCCCAATTTCGCCGCCATATTTCCGAGAATGGCGACGATGGCATGGTCGGTGGGAATTTCCGAATCGGGCGTGGAGGCTTTGAGAAATGCCGCCTGCAAATCCCTGAATTCCTCCCAATCGAGGACTTCGGTGTACAGGTCAATGCCGAGGCGTTTGAGGGTTTCTTCGATGTTCTTGACCGCAAGTTCCGAATCCCAGCCGTTATCCAAATGAATGGCGAGCGGGCGCAGACCCCATTGCTTCACGAGATATGCCACGTAGGTGCTGTCCACGCCGCCGCTGACGCCGATGATACAGTCGTATTGTTTGCCCTGTCCCGCGCGTTTTATATCGGCGAGTAGTTTTTCGAGCCGCCTGCGTCCCGCCTCCCCTTCCACGATATGTTCGCGGACGAGGCGGTCGTAAGTGTGGCAGTGATTGCAAACGCCGTTTTCGTCGAAGGTGATTTCGGGATCGGTTGTGTCCATGACACAACGGGTGCAGATTCGGTATTCGGTCATTCAATCTCCATCGTTATCGTAGGGGCGACCCTTCCATTGCGATCAAGCCGCCTCGCAGTCTCAAGCGGGTCGCCCCTACGGGTTACATTAATTCTTTCAATTCTTTTTGTGTGGGATAACTGATCAACACGCCGCGCAGGGGGACCTTGAAAAACGAACATGCTCCCCGCCGCCGCGCGCGAGGCGTGACCCTGCTTGATGACTTCGGCAACATGGGTCAAATTCCCCGCGCCGCCGCAAGCGACAACAGGGACGTTGACGGCATCCGCCACTTTGCGGACGAGTTCGAGGTCGTAGCCCTGCATCGTCCCATCGCGGTCAATCGAATTGAGCAGGATTTCGCCCGCGCCCATCTTTTCCATTTCGACGGCGTGCGTCAAGGGATCGAGCCCGGTCTTTTTCTGTCCGCAGCGGGTGAACACTTCGTATTTGCCGAAGAGATTCTTTTTTACATCCATCGAAACAACCACCGCCTGACTGCCCGCATAATCCGCCGCCTCGCGGATCAACGAAGGATTTTCGACGGCAGATGTGTTCATGATCAATTTTTCGATGCCGATGCCGAGCAGTTTCCGCACATCATCCATACTGCGGATTCCGCCGCCATACGCCAGCGGAATGAACGCCTCGCTGGCGATATTCTTCAGCAGGCCGAACTGCGGAGCGCGGTTCTCCGGCGTGGCGGTGATGTCCAAAAGGACGATCTCATCCACTTCCTTATCGTTGAAGATGCGCACGATGTTGATCGGGTCGCCAAGATATTTCGGGTCTTTGAACTTGACGGTCTTGACTAAGCCCTGCCCTTTCAACAGCAAGGCGGGAATGACGCGCGGGCGGATCATTGCACGTTCTCCGCAAAGTTTTTCAGCAGGCGCATTCCGTATTTGTGGCTTTTTTCCGGGTGAAACTGCGTGCCCATGATGTTGCCCCTGCCAAGAATGGAATGAATTTGCACGCCATATTCAGTTTCGGCAAGCACGGCGTCGGTTTCCTTTGCCACGACATGATACGAGTGGACGAAATAAAAGCGCGACTCAGGATCCCAATCCGCCACCAGCGGATGTTCGCGGCGGACTTGAACCGAGTTCCAGCCCATGTGCGGGATTTTGAGAGGGGCATGCTCGGCGTCGAACTTGAAGCGGACGGTCTCTGCATCGAACCACCCCAAGCCTGCCTCCTGACCCTCTTCGCTTCCCTTCGTCATGAGTTGGAGTCCCACGCACAAACCCAGCACAGGAATTTTCTTTTCCAGCACCAACTCACCCACCACCGGAACCAAGCCCGTCTCGCGGAATTTTCGCATTGCCGCATCGAACGCGCCAACGCCGGGCAGAATTAATTTTTCCGCGCTTTCGATCACCGTCGGGTCGGAAGACGCTACGGCTTTGACGCCGACCTTTTTGAACATGTTGACAATCGAACCGAGGTTGCCAACGCCATAATCCACCACGACGATCATCCGACACTCACCTTTTCGTTCTTCTCGCGGAACATTTGCAAAAGCGATTGCGCCTGGACGAGTTTCCACGCCTTGTAGATGCGGTCCTTGTCGTGATTCTTGAAGGCGGTATCCATATCCGAAACGACACGCGCACCGTTCCAAAATGGATTGGATCTGAAATCCACCGAGGAGATCGCATCACGGATGAATTCATGCCCGCGCGGGGAGTTCCAGCCTTCGTCCAAATTTGGAAAACCGAGTTTCTTCGTGCGCCTGCGAATCGCTTCGGGCAGGATGCCCTTCATCGCATCGCGCAGAATCCGCTTGGTGTATCCTCCGCCGATCTTGTGCGCGGACGGAATCGCAAACGCGAACGTCACCAGCCGCCAGTCCATGAACGGCGAGCGGACTTCGACTCCGTGCGCCATGGAGAGGCGGTCGAAGTCGCGCAGGTTCATCGGCAGGTTGGTGAAATGGAAATCGTTGTACAAGGCTTTGAAGAGTTCATCACGCTCGGCAATGCGCGGCATGTCCTGCTCCATTGCAGGGGTGGTAAAAGGCTGGGGTTGGAGATTCAGCCACGAGGTCCCGTTCGAGGCGGGTTTGTTTCCAGGCAGGCGTTTCTTCACTGCGTTCACGTAGGTCTCGATGCCATGCGTCAAACTCATGCTGTTGCGAATCAAGGCCAGTTCCGCGTATCGAATCGGATTCGCATCGCGCATCGCGGCGAAGACGTGCCAGGTGTAACCGCCCAGCGCCTCATCCCCGCCGTGACCGTCAATGGTGACGACCACGCCGTGCTGGCGCTGCATCTTGTGAACGAACCAGGGACCGAGATGAATATCGGACAGTTCCTCGAATTGATAAAGGATGTCGTTGAAATGGTCGAGATACATATCCGCGTTCATTTCGCAGTAGATGGGCGTGACGCCTGTGTGCCTGATCACCTCGTCGGCGTAATGACGCTCGTCAATGATCTTTCCGGGCCAGGTTCCAATGAACGCCTTTTGCCATTCATGCGCCATGCGCATGGTGGCATCGCCCGATTTGCGGATGTGACTCATGGAAGAAAGAACCGAGCTTGAATCCAAGCCGCCGCTGAGCGCGGTGCCGATCGGCACGTCGCTTCTCATGCGGATGCGGCAGGCATCGAGAAATAACTCGCGGTATTGCGCGACCTGGTCTTCGTATTTTTGCGGAACGTTGGGTAGATGATCGAGGGTGTTCCACCAGCGGCGGATTTTCAAATCGCCGTTTGCAGTGAGCGTGAGGCAGTGACCGCCCAATAAACGCTTGAGCCCTTGAAAGAGACAATCTTCCGCGCCTTCGACGAGGGTGGCATCGTTGAGGGAGTTGGCAAGCACAGTCGGGTTGTATTCGGGGCGGAAACCATCGAGCGCGAGAAAGGCTTTCATTTCGGAAGCGAAGGCAAAGCGTTTGCCATCGAAAAGATAGATCATCGGTTTGACGCCGAAGCGGTCGCGCGAGAGAAATAGTTTGCGCTCGCGGCTGTCCCAAATGGCAAGCGCCCACATGCCGTTGAGTTTGAATTGAAAATCCTCGCCCCATATATCGTAGGCGGCGAGCACCACTTCGGTATCCGATTCGGTTTTGAAACGGCAGCCCAGCCCTTCGAGTTCCTTTTTCAATTCGACAAAGTTATAAATTTCGCCGTTGAAGACGATCCAGTAACGCCCGCCGGCGTAGGGCATCGGCTGGTCGCCCGTGTTCAAGTCAATGATGGCGAGGCGGCGGTGACCGAAGCCCAACGCGGCGGCTTCGTCCACATGGACATCCCAGCCGTCGGGTCCGCGATGCGCGAGTTGATTCGTAAAGCGGATCAACTCTTCACGGTCCACAGGTTTGCCGTCCAGATTCCAAAATCCAGTAATTCCACACATAAAATCAACGCTTCCTTATCTCGACCAGGGCTTGGGCAAACGCCTCGAAGTTGGTCGTTTCATTATATCGTTCCCGCCAGACCTCGCGGCTGCCCTGGCGTTTCTTCATCCACTCCTCGCGGTGATCGCAGACGTCCAAAAGCGCGTCTGCAATTTCATCCGGCGAAGGGTTTGCGCTTAGCAAAAAACCATTCCTTTCCTGAACAATTTCCACATTTCCGCCCACCGCCGTGGCAATGACGGGAATCCCGCAACTGACGGCTTCCATCATCGCAACCGAAGTCCCTTCGGTGGAACTGACATTGACGAACACATCCACAGGGTTGGAGAGATAGGTTTTGATGAGATGCTTCTGCGTTTGATAGCCGGGAAAACTCGCCTTAGCGTTAGCGGGGAATTCACTCGCAGCCCGCCGGGCGTATTGTTGCATAATTTCTTCCGCACCCCCGAAATGCGTCCATTCGATCTTTTGAGCAGGTCGTTTTTTTGCGGCAGCCATAACGCTTTCAAACAACAAGTCAATGCGTTTGACAGGATGAAAATTGGAACAGGATACAATCCGCAAAACGCCATCTTCGGAGGGCTGAGCGACTCCGCCGGGATCGGGAACGCCAAGCAATGCCGTGTTGTATTTCTCCTTGAACTGCGGATATTTTTCGTGAAGATACTTTGCGCCGATGTCCGAATCTGCAAACAAGCCATCGAGCAATTCAATGGCGCGCGGGCGCAGTGGCCAAACACCATAAAGTTCCTCGTATAAATCGTAACCATGTGTTCGGCTGACTACGCGCAGGCTGGGAAATTTTTCTTTGGCGAAGCCGAGTCCCATTGAGATTTCATCGAACCAGAAGGTGTAACCTATCACTTCATCGGCAGAGACACGGTTGACTTTCAGCCAGTTTTGCATCCATTTACGGGTCAGGTTTGCGCCTGCAACAAAGGAAAACAATCTTCGCAGGTAGGCGGGTTTGAGCGATGAGGGCAGGCGATTTTTCAGGTCGAGATAGAAATCCTTTGAGAAAACCGCCAATACGCCTTCCGCAAGCCGCCTGCCAAGCGTGAAGGATTTTGCAAAACTCGTGTTCACTTCCACCCCATCGGGGACGGGAAGCCGCCTTCCCTGCGCGATGCGCGGAACGAGGATCACCCGCTCAAAGCGTTTGCAGAGAATCTCCACTTCGCCGTTGAGGAAGGTCTGCTCAGTAGCGTAATCGTAAGGATAGGAGTTGGAGAAAAGGAGGAGGATCATTTTTCGAAAACTTGTAGGGGCGACCCTTCAAGGACGGGCAAGTCGGCTGATCTTGCTGGGCGGGTCGCCCCTACAAAATTATTTTCAATTTCCATTCGGTAAAAACGCTTCTCGATGCTTCGCAAATTCTTCGATGGCGCGCTCGTAGTCGTCGTGCCTGCCGATGTCGAGCCAGTAGCCGTCGAAATTGAAGACATTGACCCTCTTTCCGTCGCGCATTAATTTCAAGACCAGTTCGGGCAAATCCAGTCGTTGACCTTTCGGGATGTAATTCAGGATTTCAGGCTCGAACAGGTAAATGCCCATGCTCACGGAATAGTGATAGGTGGGCTTTTCGATGTAGTTGGAAACCCAATTGTCCGCATCCACTTCGATCACACCGAGGTCAATCTTCACATCGCGTTGATAACAGGCGACGGTGGCAAGCGCGCCGCGTTCGCGGTGATAGTCGAGCATGGCGCTGTAATCTATGGTCGTGAGCAGGTCGCCGTTCATCACCAAAAAGGTATCGTTCAAGTTCGGCACGAGGGCAATCGGTCCCGCCGTGCCGAGCGGCTGGTCTTCGTGTGAATAGGAAATTTTCGTATTGAACTTGCTTCCATCGCCACAGTATGCCATCAGCAATTCAGCCAGATAGCCTGTCGCCAGCGTAATGTCGTCGAAGCCTTTCTTCTGCAACTGGCGGATGACGATCTCCAGAATCGGCATGTCGCCGATGGGCATGAGCGGTTTGGGAAGGATGGTCGTGTATGGGGCAAGGCGCGTGCCTTTGCCGCCAGCGAGGATCACTGCGCGCATGTCACACCGTGTATTGGTCGGGACGATAGAGGTCAATATGGGCGGAGATCCACTCGATGGTGGCATGCAAGCCTTCGTCGAGGGAGATGCGGGGTTCCCATCCGATCATGCGCTTTGCCTTTTCGTTCGATGCCCACAACTTCATCACTTCGCTTTTATCGGGTCGAATGCGCTGCGGATCGGTGACAATCTTCGGGGTCTTTCCGATGATTCCAAAAATTTTGTTCGCTAGATCGCCGATGCGGATGGTATTGTCGTTGCCGAGATTCACCTCCTCGCCAAGCACGCCTTCGGCTTCGGCAACTTTCAAAAAGCCGTCGGCGGTGTCATGCACGAACGTGAAATCGCGCGAAGGTTCGAGACTGCCAAGCTTGACCTCATCGCGCGTGAGCGCCTGCACGATGATGGTCGGAATCACCGCGCGCATGGATTGGCGCGGACCATACGTATTGAACGGGCGCAGCGTAACAACAGGCACTTCAAACGAACGATAAAAACTTTCCGCAATGCGGTCCGCGCCGATCTTGCTGGCGGAATACGGCGACTGCCCCTGCAAGGGATGCTTCTCGTCAATCGGCACATATTGCGCCGTGCCGTACACTTCGCTGGTCGAAGTATGCACCACGCGCCGCGTTCCAAAATCGCGCGCCGCCATCAACACGTTGAGCGTGCCCATGATGTTCACATCAATCACTTCGCGCGGGTTGACATACGAATACGGGATCGCGATCAACGCGCCGAGATGAAACACGGTATCCACACCGCGAACTGCGCTGCGAACCGCTTCGTTATCACGCAGGTCGCCTTGCATCACTTCCACCTGTGCGAACGCATCGGGCGCGATCCATTTCAACATGCCGAGGTCGTTGCGCGAGTTGTAGCGGACGAACGCCCGCACCTGTGCGCCTGCGCGGACAAGCCGCTCCACCAAATGGCTGGCGATGAATCCGCCCGCGCCTGTGACCAAAACTTTTTTACCGTTCCAATTCATTTCGACTCCATCTTGTATCTCATGTTCGTGACAAGGGCGACCCTTTCATGCAAGATTGACTAACGTATATGCCCAGGCGGGTCGCCCCTGCGAATTCTTTCGCGCCAATCATCGAGCAGGTCGGATAAGGATTGTTTCAACGAAATGCGCGGATTCCAACCCGTGACCTTGCGCAGCTTCTGGAAACTTCCCACCTGCACAGGGACATCGTTCTTCTGGACCCGCGCCGCTTCGATCCTAGCCGACAGTTGTTTCTGCGACTGGGACATCATCTCCCTTAGACATTTTCGAATCGCCACCGCGCGCCCCGAGCAGATGTTGAAAATCTGCCCCGCCTCGCCTTTTTCCGCCAGCAAGGCAAACGCGCGGACAGCGTCGCGCACATCCACAAAATCGCGTTTGGCATCGAGGCTGCCAGTGACAATTTCCGTCTGATCCGTTATCTCCGCCAGCGCAATCTGACGCGCAAACGCCGAGCAAGCCAAATCGGGAGATTGACCTGGACCCAGCAGGTTGAACATCCGTACGATGATGACGGGCAATCCAAAGGCGTAATGATACCGCAGAGCCGCCGTCTCCTGCGCCGCCTTGCTGACAGCGTACTCGGTGACAGGGCGCAGCGGCGAACGCTCCGTGATGGGGCGCGAGCCTTTCGTCAGCCCATAAACCGCGCTGGAACTGGCGACGATGAGTTTCGGACGCAATTCAGATTGCATGATCGCTTCCAAAAGCGACAGCGTCCCAAACAGGTTGGCTTTGTAGTACATCTCGGCATCGTCGCTTTTGATGATGCCCGCAAGGTGGAACACGGCATCAGGCTGGCAATCAAGCATCACCTGAGAGAGAAGCGCACGGTCAGATAAATCACCGACGAAGACATTCTCTCCCGCTGAACGGATGTCGAATCCATACACCTGCCAGCCTGCGCGGACGAGTTCCTCCCGCAAATGCCTGCCGACAAAACCAGAGATTCCAGTGATGAGTGCGCGTTTCATCTTATGCTCAAGCCGCCGCCGGGAGCTTGGTAAATATCTTTTTCACTCCAGCAAACGTGCCTTTCAAGCCTTTCAGGCTGTGAAAGTTCGCCGCGAACAATCCGAGCAATGCCCAATAATAAAACAGCCAGCGCCATTTGTCCCTGCTCCAACTCTTGCGGAAGAGATAATCATAATTGACCACGCTCATCTCCGCCCACTGCTGGACGTTGAGGCGGTTCATCGGGCTTTCGTTATGAATGAGTGTTGCGGTAGTTTGATAATAAATTTTATAACCTGCATCCAGCGTCTGTTTGGAAATATCGGCATCTTCCATCAAGCCGTAACGGGCGAGGTTCTCGTCGAATGCGGCTTTCTCGAACACTTCGCGCCGAAACGCCATACAGCACCCGGAGAGACATTCGATGAATCCGCTTGGCCGGTTTGCGCGCGGATGCGAGGGCATTCCAGAGGGATAAAATTTTCCGTTGCGATTGCCGACCACGCCAAACATAAAGCGCAGCACGCCAAACGCAAAACTCTCGAATTTGAGGCGCGCGGAGGGGGGCGTTAACTCCACGATCTTCCCATCGACTGCGCCGATTTTTTTCGTCGTGTCGTCCGCAAATACTTTTTCCACTTCGGCAAGATAACTCGCGCCCAAATCCACGTCGTCGTCAAAGAAGAAGATCAGATCGCCCTTGCTTTCGCGGATGCCGCGATTGCGCTGCAGGGTCAAGCCAGGCTGGGTGTGGAAGTAACGGACGGGGAACGGCAGCGTGACCGAGCCGAGATACGCTTCGAGTTTTTTCTCGTCGGACGAATCAACGACGATCAACTCATCGGGCGGGCGGGTTTGCGCCGCGATGGATGGCAGGGTTTTCGTGAAATCGTCGAAGCGGTTGCGGGTGCAAATGATGACGGTAATTTTCATACGCAGGGGCGACCCTTCAGGATCGTTCATGCAATTTGATCACACTGGACGGGTCGCCCCTACCATCCAAGACCTTTTCAAAAATTTCTTTGTGTTTGGCAATGAATTTTTCCAGCGAGAAAAGTTCCACCGCCCGTTGGCGCGCCTTTTGCGAAAATTCCTCGCGGCGGGAATAGGCTTGCATCACCGCCTCCGCCATTGCCTGCGAACTGGGCAGGTTGATGCGATTCCAGTCATGCTCGACATGAACGCCAATGCCCGCATCGCCAACCAGTTCCGGCACGCCGCCGTTGTTCAAGTGGACAACCGGCATTCCCAGCGCCATCGCCTCCAAAACCAGACCCGGGGATGGGTCGGCGTATTTAGTGTGCAGCAAAAGATGAGCCTGTGAATACAAGGCTGGCGCTTCTGCCTGCGTGTACATCCCTGTGAAAGTTACATGGTCGGTCAAGTTCATCTCGCGCAGGGCTTGCCTGGTCCATGCTTCGGCTTCGTCGCTTGGAAGCCAGAGGCTGCCCGTGACGATCAACCTGGCGTTTGGCACATCACGGTGAAGCGCTTTGAGCGTTTGCAACGCCAATTCGAGGCGGTACTTCTCGTATTGGTTGCCGCCTAAAAGCAAGGTCAAGGCTGCGGGTCTCGCCAAGCAGGCGTCGGGTGAGAAGAGGCGGGTATCCACAGGATTGTAGATGATTTCGTTCGGCACATCCGGCGGGGAGATGTAACGTTCCGCGCTCTCTTTGCAAAACTGACTCTGATAAATGATGAAATCCGCAAAGCCGATCAGTGTTTTCAAAGAACGGTTCGAGGCTTCGTAATTCGCGCCGTCCCAAGCAGGGAACGCCACGCCGTTTTGATTGACCACGATCTTCAATCCCCTGCTTTTTGCCCGCGCGAGGATTTCCATTTGCAGGGGATGACCGACACTGCTGACGGCATACAGCAGATTTGCGGCGGGAAATTGATGCGGGAACGCTTCGGCAAGATAGGTCAACTTGACCCCGCCGCCGTGTGCGAATTCATTTCGCTGTGCGGGCGGCTTGGGGAAATTCGCGCTCAGGTAGGAAACTGCAAGACCTGTCTCTTTTTTTGCGAGCCGGGAAAGCCGCATCCGCGCAGGGATGTTGCGCAGGGAATCGCGGAAATGAAATACCTGCCGAAACAAGCCGGGGAAACGCTGCTTCAAAGAATTCATCAACTTTCTCGGCATCGTAAATCAATCGCTTTCGACGAAGCCTTTCATAAACTCAGCCCACAGCGGAGTTTGACTCTCATAACTGTTCGCCTCCGCCGTCGCGCGACCCGCTTTCAAGATGGGCATCAAAGCCTCATTGTCCGAACAGTAAACCTGTAAGGCAAACGAGGCGAGCGCTTCCGCATCTTCCACATTGGTCATCCAGGCGTTTTCACCGTGCTTTACCAAATCCATCGCCTGACCCACGTGGGTTGTCACCAGCGGAACGCCGCTTGCCATGCTTTCCAAAACCGCCTTTGGTCCGCCCTCCTGACGCGACGAAACAAGATAAAGATCGAGCGTCTGAAAAAGCTTGGCGACTTCGGGATAGGATCGAAGGTAAACGTGTTTATACGGAATACGCGCTTCCTCCAAACCCCTCTTCACGAAGCCGCGCGCCGGGCCGGAGAGCAAAACAAAAATTTCGGGAATATCCTTCTTCAATATTTTCAGCGTGTCAACGAAAACATCGGGACCTTTGATCAGTTTCGGCTCCATACCGTCGCCCCACCCCACGCCATCCTTTTGAAAGGAACCGATCACGAACGCCGATTGCGGAATGCCGAGTTCCCCGCGCGCAAGGCGTTTTTGCTCCGCCGTACGAAACGGGAAAAAATCGTTATTAATTCCGATGGGGATGAGAAACACTTTGGAAGGGTCAATGCCCGCCTCCAACGTTACCGTTTTCATTTGCGAATGTGAAACCTGAACGCGCGAAATCTTTTCATGATGCCTGGACAACGACGCATAAAACGAATCGAAAAGTTGGTCGCCCGTATTCGGCAATCCGTGAAAATAAGAAAAGCCAATACGATTTGGCAATAATTTCATCCAGTCATCATCCACCAAAACAAAATGGTTCGAGAAAAAAATGGACTGCGGATGACGGGCGTGCTTCCAGATCGGCTTCGCCAGCCGCACGCCGAGCCGTCCGCAAATGCGTTTGAGTTCACGCATCTCCCAATCCAGCACCCAGCCCGCGCTGTCGCCGTACAGGATCAAACGCGAGTAGGGCTTCCAATTCCACGAAGCCGCCTTGATGATGTTTTTTGCAGCGTTTTGCAGCAACGATTTCATGAGATCAATTCCAAAACCTTCAAATATTGTTCGCTGACTTCCTGAATGGACGGGATGGAAATCCGCGACTGAATCGCTTCATACTGACTTGTGACCTGGTCCAGCAAATTGGGGATTTGCTCCGCCGCCTCGAACCCCGCCCCAGCCTGCTTCACAATCTCGGGGTGACCGCCACTCTGGAGGTGGATTGCGGGAAGTCCGCAAGACATTGCTTCGATGAGCGAATTGGAGCACGGGTCGTTGCGGCTGGCGGTGATGTAAATGTCATGTGCGCGGAACAATTCCGCCATGCGGAAGGAATCAACGGGGGGAATCATGCGGATATTCTTGAATGTCACGGAACTACGCCCGACAAAGGTCATTTCGAAACGCTCCCAGTCCAAATGCTCGTCCAGCCATTGATAGACTGCCGTGCCTTTGTTGACGTTATCCGACCAGCTGGAGGCGATGAGGCGGGTTTTTCGATTCCGCGAGAATTCGATCCGTCCGCGCGGGTGGAAGATGTCGGGGTCTGCTGCGTTCATGATCACAACGGGATTCCGAAATTCCATGCCGAGTTCGAGGTGCTTTTCCAGGCTGTAACGGGATTGAAAAATTGTTTTGTCGGCAATCTTCTGGTTGACAGCGAAGATGCCTTTATCCACGCCGTCCTCCCGCCCGCGATAGACGTCAATGGGACCGTCTACTCGGTGGACGTACAAGACCGAATCCCGCTTCATTCGCAGCAGCCGACTCTCATTGAAGTTAAACGAATTGAACAGGCAGGCGCGCGTCGTGCGGGAGATAGTGTTGTTTTCGACCTTCAAACCACGCGCCTCCGCCTGCTTCCAAAATGCGCGCAGGAACTGATGCCCCCCGCCCGTCGGCGGCGGCTCGAATTCATGGAAAATGGACAGGTCGGCGGAGGTAAACTGCCCGGCCATCATCGCGGCAGCATCCGCAGCCAAATTCAACGCATTTCGCAGACCCAACTTGGGTTTAGAAAAACTCATGACCAAAATTCACTCGAAAATCAAGCATCGGGGAAGAAGGCGGAAACATCCTTCTCCACCAGCAGACCGCGGCGGTATTTACGATGTTTCCAATCGAAGCCAAAAATTTGGGAGAGACGCAGGCGGGATGCTTTGAGGGCTTTTCCAACTTTTGTGCCTTCACCCTCGATTCTCAACAGTTCGTCAGGATTCAACCGCGTCCGCAGAAGCCCTTCCCTTTGCTGTGAACTTCGGACCAGGAACGGCATGTGCAAACAGCGGAAATAGGATTCTTCCCAGGAAATTTCAGTATGCAGCAATCTCCGCAAACCAATGTGAAAGCCCTCTTTGAACCGTACCTCCTCCCCGTGCAGCCGCTCGGTGCAATTCGTCCAGTTTTCGATGATGGAAAAATTATAAAGTTTGGTGATCGGACGACACGGCGGGGCAAGGTATCCCTTCGCCAGGCGGTTCTCCCGATCCAGGGATTCGACATTCAACACATTACCGAAAACGCACCAATCGTTTGAAAACGCGCCTTCAAACAGCCGTGTCCGCATGATCTTCAATCCCTGCGGATCATAGATTTCGTCGCCGTCCACGCCGAAGATCCAGGTCCTGGTCCCAAAGTACGGTTCAATGGCAGCGGCTGACTCGCGCGGCGCGTGGATGCGCCTCAGGTCAATTTTCGGAAATTCATCCGCCAGGCGCTTGCAGACCTCGAACGTCCGATCCGTGGATTGATGGTCGGTGATGATGATGTGATCGCAGAAATCCACGATGTTGCGGATGGCGCGTTCGATGAACACGTCTTCATTCCGCACCAGCATGATGCCGACAATTTGATAATCGCTCACGTCAATCTCTCCTCAACGGATCGCGCAGACGAAATAACCGGTGGTGAATTTCGCCCAGGCGCCGCTTTCCTTCCCGAATGTCGAAAGGTCGTAGCGGCACAGCCAGCGGGAGATCCATTTCATCGCCCAGCGCGCAATTTTTTGGGGAAGCGAATTTCCCTCCACGCCCGATATGCCGAGTTCGAGCATCAACCCCAACACACCGGCGTAGCCTCCCATGCGATGTACTTCAACGGATTTGAAATTTTTGAACAATTGACGCAAGCCGTCTTCCGTGAAGCGCTGGAAGTCGTACGGGTCAGCGTGAACAGGGTAGAAAAAAGGCACGGAAGCGAGGACCAGTCCTCCGTCACGCAAGAGGCGGTGAATTTCCTCCACGCATCGCTCGGGACGGGGAAGATGTTCCAGCACTTCGGTGCAGATCACACAATCCACGCTTTGTCCTCTTAATGGGACTTGCGCAACGTCGGCATACACATCCGGTTTCGTTTCGAGATCCAGGTTGACATACCACCAGGCTCGCGCCTGATGCGCGGGCGGTTGAAAGGAACCGCGCTTGTTTGTACGCTTGCCGCCGATGTCCACCACCACGCCGCGCATGTCAGCGGAAAACGCGGAGAGCGCAGTATCCAGCCACAATCGTCGGTAGGTGACATAACCTTCCGTTTTCCAATAATCGAGGCGGCGCGGGACGAGCAGCGGCATGTTATTTGAACGCATGAACGACAAAATGAGGGTTTGCAACGCGGTGCGTTCGATTTTCCATATCGAAGCGGCTGACCACGCGCGCGTCCCTGAAACCCGCCGCTTTACACATGGCGATCACGGCGGCTTCAGACAGGCTGTAGAACGAACCGCCTGAAATGTGACCTTGATACGTCAGCAGCGGTTTGTTCCTGTTGAACCAATTCGTTTTCATCGCGGACGAAACAGCGATGACGCATTTTTCCTTTGCGGCAAAGTACAGTTGTTCGATGGCGGTGATCGGGTCGCGGAGGTGCTCCAGCAGGTCGTTGCACATCACCAGGTCGAATTCGCCGAAGGGCTTGAGGTCATACACCGTTCCGTTTTGAAATTCAACTTCAAGGGATTTCAACTTCGCCATCAGGAGCAGTTTATTCGAATTATTCAAACCAAATCTTTCGTACACGGAACGGAATCTGCTGTAATCGTCAACGTATTGCGCGTATTTTTGCTCGTAATTTTTCAGGTTGAAGTTGGAGGCTTGGATGGCGAGCGAACCGTCGTATTTATTCGAGTCAACGGCGCAGACGCGGCTCGCGCCGTGCTCCTTCATCCAGATCGAAAAATATCCATCCGAACTGCCGACATCCAGGACGGTTTTTCCTGCGTAATCATTCTCGAAGCCGTAATGGGGAATGTACGTTTCGATATCGTAGGCGCCGTTGGACAACAGACCCTCATAACGAAAACAGTGATACCATTTTCCCTGTTCAAATAATTCCTTTAATTCATCCATTCGTTTCTCCATCTCATTTCGATAAGCGCGATTTGATCATGTGAAGCAGGCGCGAGGTTGCCTGTCCATCCAATTCGCCGCATTCGGAGACGGCGTATTCGCGGCGCGCCTCGCGGTCAAGGCTGCGGTCGTTCAGGTATTGTTCGATATATGCCAGCAGTTCCTTTTCGCTCTTCGCCACCTTCGAGGCTGCCAGCCGCAACGGTCGGCGGTTGTGGGTCATGCGCTGCTGAAACGCCGTTGTGACGCCAAACCGCACTCCGAAGGTGTAGGCATCGTAGCCAATGTGAATGGTGGGCAGGTCGCAGATCGCCGCCTCCAAGCCCATAGTGGAAAAGTTATTCACCAGCACATCGCTGTAACGGAGAAGATAATTCAATTCGTCGGGACCATCGTCCAATCCCAGATCGAGGCGAAGTTCCTGCGTTCGGTCGCCGCTGGCATCCACCGATCCAGGATTCGACACGTACACGCCCGCGTCGGTAAATATCTTTTCCAGTATCTGCCAGCCAGGGGAATCAAGCAATTTCGCATGAGGCTGGGGGCGGACGACAAAATTGAAGTCACCATTCCAAATACGATCTTTTTGTTCCACGAACAGACGGTAAATCTCGAAATAGTGATTGATGTTGACGCCGCCCGCGAAAAAGATCGTCTTTTTATCGCGGTCAAGATGGATGGATTTTAGAAACTCTTCGCGGCTCATCGCCAGTGGGCTGCATGAAGCGGTCGTATTGCACCGCGCCGATGATCTCCAGTTTTTTGGCGGGATACCCGTGCAGTTTCATTACTTCGTCCGCCATTTGTTTGCTCCACACACCGAGGCAGGTCGGGTTGAAGCCGCGGTAACCCATGTTGACGATATTGTCGTAGTTGGTGATGGCGGCAAAAGCGGGGATGCCCATGCGCTGCGCCTCGAGGGCAAAGCTGCCTTCATTCCAGAAGTTGTAGTTGCCCATGCCAGGCGTCAACACGCAATCAACGTTCCGTTCCTTGAAGTGTTTGTCGTGAGCGTGGGTGACGTAAAATTTCTTTTCCAGCCATGCCAGCAGCTTGCCCATGCCAGGAATGCGGCGCAGGGCGGTGACATAGGTCATTTGCGCCGCCATTCCAAGCAGGGTGGCATCGAACAATTTGGCTTCGATCATCTCGCGGAAGCGCAGGTCGGTGGTATCGGTCACCACCACGAAGCGGCGAAGCATTCGCAACTGTTGAAGCAGGAAATGTTTGGCGTAATACTCGTCATAAACTTCGGTCTGCAATTCGAAATACCCTTCGGGGTCGAATTCAAAGGAGCGAAAGTAGGCTGGGCTGAGAAAATACAACGGCTTGAAGCCGCCCTCCGCCAGCCGCTGGCGAAAGAAGGGTTGATGGAAGGCGCGCGCCGCCATCTTGCCGTGCAGGGGAATTGCAATTTTGATTTCAGTCATTCAAGTTAACCACTCAATATTTTCAACCGCCAAGGCGCCAGGAACGCCAAGTTAAAAAACTTCCTTCGCGCTCTTTGCCTCTTCGCGGTGCGGAAATCAACCACAATACTTCATTATTCGTTTCGACACCGACAAGCCGTCCAGTTCGTGATACGCCAGCGCCTGTTGCGGCGTACCGCAGGCGGGGTAGCCTTCCACGGAGAACTTGATCATCTGCTTGCCGTTCATTAATCCGTGTTCGGCGCAAACCGCCAAAAGGTTATCCATCAATCCGCCAGCGGGATGATGATCTTCGAGGATGAAGATGGTGGAATACGGTTTGATAACTTCTGCAAACCACTTGACATCCACGCGGTTGAGCCAGGGCATGTTGACGATGCTCAAGCCGAATCCGCGTTCGGCGAGGAGTTCGCTGGCGAGGAGCGCTTCATGCAGCATGACGGGTCCATACGCGAACATGACCGCATCTTTCCCCGCTGTGAGTTGGCAGCCCTGCCCAAGCCGAATCTCATACCCAGCAGGGAGCGTAATGCGGCGCGGGCTGGGACCAATGATGAGTCGCAGGGCGGAGTTTTCATCCGTTTGGTTGACGCAGAAATCCAGCGCCATGCGCGTTTCTTCGGCGTTGCAGGGTTGGATGATGACGCAGTTTGGCAGGGCGGAGAAAAGCGAAATATCGCGCAGGGATTGATGCGACTTGCCAGGTCCCGCAGGGATCAAACCCGCGTAGTGCAAGGCGTAAATGATTTTGGATTTTTCACTCGCGGCGTTGTAGATTTGCTCGTTGGCGCGCGAGGCGAGGAAACTGGCAAACGAGTTGACGACGGGCAAAAGTCCCTGGCGCGCAAGTCCTGCCGCCATCGAGACCATATCTTGCTCTGCGATGCCGTTCTCGATGAAGCGGTTGGGATAGGTGTTCTCGAAATCGCGGACTTTGCAATCGGAAGCGAGGTCGGCATCCAGCACGACGATGTCCTTGCGTTTGGCGGCGAGTTCGACCAGCGCCTGACCATAAGCACGCGAAACGTATTCATCCGTCGGCTTGACCGAGAGGCGTTCCAGCGCCGCCTGACTGAGCGGCTCGCTTTCGAGCATGGAAGGTGCCGCGGCTTTTGGCTCAGGCTCGACGGGAGTCAAATGCAGCGGGTCCAGCGACACAGCCCCGAGGTCCGAATTGATGCGCTGAATCAGTTCCTTGAATCCCTCTTCAAAGGCGGCGTCATCGGGCGCGCCAGAGTGCCAGGGGTAGAGTCCTTTTCCAATTTCAAGCGCGGCGGGATGTTCCATGAACGAAATGCCGCGCCCTTTGATCGTATCGGCAATGATGATCTGCGGCTTGCCTTTGATTTGTTTGGCTTCGACAAGCGCCCTTTCGATTTGCCGAAAGTCGTGACCGTCAATGCGAATGACGTGCCAGCCGAACGCTTTGAATTTTTCTTCGAGGTTTCGGAGGTCAATGATTTCGGCGACGGGTTTATCGGATTGCACTTTGTTGTTGTCAACGATGACGGTGAGATTGTCAATCTTGTGATGCGCGGTGACTTGCAGCGCCTCATAATTTTGACCCTCCTGCAATTCGCCGTCGCCCGTCATCACGTACACGCGACCGCCGCGCCCGAAATGTTTCTTCGCCCACGCCATGCCGCGTCCTTTAGAGATGCCCATGCCGAGCGAACCCGAGTTGGCTTCGATGCCGCGATTGCCGATGTCGGGATGACCGTTCAAGCCGTTGAGCCTGCGAAGCGCGAGCAGTTTTTCATCGGGAATTTCGCCGAGCGAATGCAGCGTGGCGTACAAGCCTGGCACGTCATGCCCTTTGGATGAAAAATAGATGTCGCGATCGGGGCTGTCGAAGCCGACCTTGAGCGTGTTCATCTCTTCGTAGTACATCCAAACCACGATGTCCATCGCGCTGAAACTCGAGCCGAGATGCCCCGAGCCCGCGCGCTTCACTTCCACGAGCGTGTTGGCGCGGCACATGTCCGCGATGAGTTGGAGTTTTTTGTATTTGTCGGCGGAAGAATTGCGCACGCGCTTGAATTCTTCAACGGGGATTAATTTCAGTTCAACCATGTTTTCCTTTTTGTGCCCTCATCCCTCACCCTAGCCCTCTCCCTGCGGGAGAGGGCTAGGGTGAGGGATGAGGGAATTTATATTTTCTCAACCTTCGGCAGTTGCGCCTCTCCGCTTGCGATGAGACGCTCCGCCAGTTCCCAATCGTAGGGACGGTTTACATCGAAGCCTTCGTAGCCCTCCGTAAAGAACGGCATGACCACTTCGCCTGCAATCGTCCTTCCGTTGAACACCACACGCGACCATGCGATCTCCAGACTGGCATTCTGCGAATAGACTTCGGGCAATGCCTGATACGGCGTGCTGTGCCAGGGGCTGTTCCTTCGGTCCCAACGGCAGCAACGGCATCATGCGCCTGCCGCGCACGATCCACATCTTGCCAGGGTGTTCCTTGCACTTCTCGACCGCGCGGAGCGAATCCACGCCTTCTTCGGCTAAGAATTCCTTCCATGCGCGCTGGATCGTCGTCGGCAGGCGGAAGGGACTGGTCGGGCGCAGGATGCTGAAGCAGTCATACGCGCGTCCCATTTCCTTGAGTTTGTGAAGCGTGAAGTCAACCCACTCGATGTCTAGCGAAAAGTCGCCTGAAATTTCCGCAGGTCGGAGGAAGGGAACCTCAGCGCCATATTGGCGGGAAATCTCGGCGTATTCCTCCGAATCCGTCGAGACAAAAACGGAGGAAAAGATTCCGCTCTGCCGTGCCGCGCAGATGGTGTACGCAATGAGCGGATGCCCCGCCAGCGGGTGGATGTTCTTGCCTGGCACGCGCTTCGAACCTGAACGCGCGGGAATCAAGGCGATGATCGAAGGGTTGGATTTGCTCATACCTGCGTCGGGTCTATGTTGATATAGACGTCCTTCAATTCGGAATAAATGTTGAGCGCTTCGGTGCCAGGCTCGCGCGAGCCGTTGCCCGAAAGTTTGCGCCCGCCGAACGGCATGTGCGGTTCCGAGCCGTACGTCCCTGCATTGACCACCGCCACGCCCGTTTGCACCTTGTCGTAAAAGCGCGTCGCGCGGTGGATACTGCGTGTGTGGATGCTGGCGGTCAATCCGTAGGGCGTATCGTTTGCCATCTGAAGAGCGTGTTCAAAATCCTTTGCGCGGTAGAGGATGGCAATGGGACCGAACAACTCGCATTCCGAAATCTCGTCATGCGGGTCAACGTTTTCGATCAACGTCGGCGCCATGTAATAACCGTCACGGTGTTCGTCATCGGTCAGGCGATGTCCGCCGCACAAAATCGCTGCGCCGTTCTTCTTTGCTTTTTCCACGGCGTTGAGCATGTTATTCAACTGCCCTTCGTTGATGACGGGACCGAAATCGCAATCGTCCGCGGTGCCGATTTTCAATTTCTTCGTGCGTTCCACCAGCATATCGCGGAACTTCTCGTACACCGACTCGAAAATGATCACGCGGCTGGTCGAAGCGCAGCGTTGTCCCGCATTGCTGAACGCAGAGAGCAGCACCCATTTGGCGGCGTTTTCCAAATCAGCGTCATCGCACACCACCAGCGGATTCTTCCCGCCCAGTTCCAGCGAGATGCGCGCGAAGCGCTCCCCCGCCGCACGCTGGATAATGCGCCCCACTTCCGTCGAACCCGTGAAACTGATCACGCCCACGTCGGGGTGCTCCACGAGCGGCGCGCCCGCTTCTTCTCCATACCCTTGAAGGATGCTCAACACACCATCGGGCAGTCCTGCCTCTTTTTGCGATCTGTCCGAAAATCCATGCTGTCGCAGGCGTATCTTCGGCGGCTTTCAAGATCGCGGCATTGCCGCACACGAGCGCAGGAAAAACCTTCCACGCCACATTTGCAATCGGCGTGTTCGCGGCGATGATGAGTCCCGCCACGCCGATGGGCTGACGGATGGTCATCGCATACTTGTTTGCTGCGCCGCTCGTCGTGGTGCGACCATACAGACGCTGACCTTCGCTGGCATAGAACAACCCGCATTGGATCGCTCCGCCCGTTTCGCCCAGCGCCTTTTTTCTGGACTTTCCAGTTTCGGCGGCGACAATTTCAGCGATCTCACCCTGACGGTTTTGCATCCCCACCACGATCTTGTGCAGGATCAACCCACGCCGCACGGCGGGCGTATCTGCCCAGTCCGCCTGGGCGCGTTTGGCGACTTCCACCGCCTGCAAAATATCTTCTCGGCGCGAGCGCGCAGCGCGGGTGAGCAATTGTCCATTCGCAGGGTTGAGTTTGTCGAACCACTCATTAGATCGAGCGGGCTGTTCCTGAGTTCCGATCCAGTTGGGGATTTGGCTGGGTAGCATGGTATTCATGGTTTCACTTGATCTTTCCAAAGCGATGTTTTACCAAAAGGTTCAAGGTCTGCATAATTGTCCTTCTTACATTCATTTTGCTGGCGCCTGGTTTTCGGTCATATCGAAGAATAATCGGAACCTCGGCACATACAACGTTAAGCCTGCTGAGTTTCAGCAAAATATCCACCATGACGGAAAAGCCTGTTTGGTTCACAAAATCATTCCCCCACCTTTCAAAGGCTACCTTCAGGACTGCGGCGCGATACGCCCTATATCCGCACGTATAATCGCGCACGCCCGGGATGGGATACATCATCCGAAACAACAATGAAGCGCCAATGCTGAGAACCTGGCGATAAAAGGAAACTCCAACAACCCTCGACTCGGGCAAATAACGCGATGCAATCACCACATCACAGCCTTCTTCAATTCTCTCCACCATCTTTCCGATCAATGCCGGGGCGTGGGAGTCGTCCGAATCCATGGTTACAATAATATCCTTCTCGGTAGAGGCTTCAAGCGCTGCGAGCAATCCTGTTTTGATTGCTTCGCCCAATCCCTTGTTTCCATCGTGCGAAATAACGACCGCTTCCGGCATGGCGCGCTTTGCATTTTCCGCGGTTTTGTCCTTGCTGCCGTCGTCCACAACGATCACACGGATCGGGAAGTGTTTTCTCCCCATCAACTCGGAAACTCGGGAGAGGAGCGGTCCAATACTGTTTTCCTCGTTATAGGCTGGTAAAACAACCGTGATCATCTCTCCTCCCCTTTCTTCGCTAGGATCATCACAGCAGGCGTGATTCGCCGCGTGCTTTTGGAAAGTACGTTCAAATAAAAGCGGTTGAAAAAGAAATATCTCCAAATTCCCACATAATCCAAAACGGCAAAGCGTTTCGATACCTCCGCAAGCCAGAATTCACGCGAGCGGCGGTAGTTATGCGTTTCGTCCCTGTCGAGCATGTCAACCATCCAGCCGAGCGGACCGTCATAGACGGGAACGGTCAACGCCAATATACCGCCGTCTTTTAGAAGGTCCTGAATATTATCCAGCGCCTCGCCCAGGTCCCTAGTGTGTTCCAGGACATCGAAACAAGTAATTAGATCATAGCGGTTCTCCAAATGAAGACTGCCGACCGCGCCTACAAATACATCAATTTCCTTCGAGAGCGTGGAGCGCGCCTCGGCGACGGCGTGAAGGGAAATATCCACGCCCATGCAGTCAAAACTATGAGATGCTTCCTGCAGAAACAAGCCATAGGCGCAGCCGATGTCGAGCAGGGATCCCGCAGATATGTGCTTTTTGATCTCGGCAAGGAAGGACAGCCACTTATGGCGCGGATTTCTCAGGCGGTAATACGGACCATATGCGCTGTCAAAATAGGACCTGGTAAATTTTTCGTCCATGCTCGTCACTCATACTCCCAGGCATTGCATTCCTTCGAATACGCTGTCCATTCTCCTGAACCGTCCACCAACTGATATGGATATTCGGAATAATTCATGGAAACCAGGTCGTCTTCCGTGATGCCTACAACTCCCAGGTGGCTTACCTCCGCAATGATGAGTTTGCAGCCCGGCTGGGATAATTCTGAAATAAAATCACTCCTCTCCTCTGGATAAGACCTGAACTCGATGGCATCCAAATCAACCCCCCGTCTATCCTGCAAATAGGGCTTCAAGGATATATCCCGCTGGTAAATTCTGCCCGCCTCGGGAAAACGAAAAGACAGTTTCCTGATAAACGCATCGAAATTGCTGTTCCAGCGGTTCATGCCGAACGGGTAATAGGAAAACAAACCAACGAAGGGAAAGGCAGCCGCGCCCAGCAGCGAGAATGCCAGCAGGAGGCGTCCTGCCTTCATTTTGAACAGGGACATCAGACGGTTCAGGACAAAATATGAAAAAAATGACAATCCCGGCAAAAAGACCAACGGGTAATAAACTGACGATAAATCGGAAAAACTTCGCACAAATCCCAATGCCCCAAGCGAAAGCAGGGGAAACCAACCCATTCCACTGGTCATCGTTCCCAAAATCCCCAGGACAAGCACGAGCGGATAATCCGCTGCCAGGTTATGAATAAAATCGGCAAAGGTTGAAAACCAAAAGATGCGCTCATCCGATGCCAGCACGTAGGCGGGTCCGTCACGCAGCGCGAACATGTAATACAAACTGCCCCAATAGTTCAAGATGAAGTAAAGAATCAAAAAGATGAGGAAGGGGATATTAAACTTTTTGAGAAGATCCTCTTTTCGGGCGCGGTCTTGAAACAGGATAAAAACGAGAAGCACAGCCGCCGCCATTAATTGAAAGAGACCCGTGTTTTTCCATACCGTGGAAAGAACCACAAAGAACAATCCGAGGTTGATCCGCCTTCTCCAGATTGCATACAAGCCCATCCATCCGAGGAGCGCCGACGGCAGTTCGAAGTTGGCATAGAGGAGTTCGAAGAAGGATTTGTTCATGAATGTGAGCGCAAACACCAGCAGCGCCAGGTATCCCTGTTTCCCTTCCCCGCCATGAACGTGGATCAAAAATGCCAGCCACAACAGCATGGCAAACAACCCCAGAACCGGAACGGACAAGTCCATTGGCAGGAAGCGATTCAATGCCCACGCCATTCGCAACAGGATTGGCATATCAATTGGAACAATCGGAATGTCGTCTTCAAAGATCCAGCGGTCCCGTTCCGTATATGTGGAAATGTGAGAATTCGCAGTCATCAGAAACAGGATGGAAACGGCAACGACCGAAGAGGCATATATCCATTTATGCGCGGCGAAACGCCCAACGAAACGCGTGAATATCTCCAAGATTTCTTCGCCAAGGTCGGTTTTTGCCCGTACAAACACAAAGTAAAGAGGCGCTGCGGCAAGGGCAATGTAATAGTAAAAGTAAAACCTGTTTTGGGCGGCGTACAGCAGGTCGAATTTTTCAACGACATATAACCCCACCGCCAAAGACATGGGCAATAAAAGAAACAGCGGGGCGTAGTGAATGAAAACTTTTTTCGGCATGCCTACTCTACATCGTCCAAATGGACATTTTCATCTTCCTGCAAATCCCTTTTCAACACCTTCCCAATCACATTCTCCAACTCATACGGCGGCAAGCCGTCGCCGGGGGATTTCAGGGCGATGTCCGACTCCGTTAAACGATGACCAGCCTTGAGGTCGCGTGAGGCGACGAGTTTCTTCCCCATCTTGGAGATCGGATTCAACTCGCTGGGATAAATCTTCTTTTCGCCGTCGCCGAGGGCAACACGCACGCGGCGTAAATCACGGACCAATTTTCTCATGCCGATGGGTTCGAGGGAAAAGGCGTGATCGGTGCCTTTCCAGGTGTGGTTGAGCGTGAAATGCTGTTCGACGACGCGCGAACCCAACACATACGCCGCCACCGCCATTGCGATTCCGTTTTCGTGGTCGGAGAGTCCCACCACAATATCGGAGAAGCATTCGCGGTAGGTGGTGATGACGCGCAGGTTCAAATCCTGCGGCTCGGCGGGATAGGATGCCGTGCATTGCAAAAGACACAACTGCGGGTTGATGGGCATGATGGCATCGTACGCGCGCTGGACATCCTCCATCGTGCCGCCGCCCGTGCTGACGATCATCGGCTTGCCGAATTTGGCGATGTGCTTCAGGAGCGGGGTGTTCTTCAAATCGCCCGAAGCGATCTTGAAAGCGGGCATATCGAGCTCGGCGAGGAAATCCGCGCTGTTGAAATCGAAGGCGGTGGCGAACATGATCAAGCCGAGTTCCTGCGCGTATTTTTTCAACTCAAGGTATTCTTCCCGCCCGAATTCCAGCGCTTCGCGGTGTTCGCCGTAGGTGACGCCGAAACTGCTTTCGTTGTCGTACGGTTTGTTGTACGCCGCGCGCGTGAACAGGGATTTGTTATCGCGCTTTTGCAGTTTGACCGCATCCACGCCGCATTCCTTCGCGGCTTTGAAGAGGTCCTTCGCCTTCTGCAATTCGCCCTGGTGGTTGTTGCCGATCTCGGCGATGACGAAGCAGTCGCTGTCGTCGGAAATGGTGAAACCGTCAATGGTCAGTTTTCGCATGAGTGATTCCTTTTCATATTGAGGCGCTGGAGAGCACCAGTTACGCGCCAATCACAACTTGCCTTCCAGCCAGTTGAAACAGAATGTCCCGAAGTTTTTCGTATCCGACATCCTCGAACTTCCGCGTGCCGCCTTTGATGTGCATGGCAAACGGTTCATCCTTCCAGAAAAATTCCTCCCAGCCGAACTCGCCGCGCACATCGAACAACCCAAAATCCTGAAATCGGGCGGGGGTGGTGTAATCGCGCTGCTTTGGATAAATGGAAAGATTCTCCGGCACGAGCAGGCGATACGTCCGCGCAAACAAATTCATGAAAGAAGAGTTCTTTTTTGTAAACAGGTCGTTCACAAAAGAAGGCTTGAGCATTTCGACTCCGTGCCTGCGGTCTTTGCCGAACGAGTTCTGAATTTTAAAGCCCGTATCGCGGGAAACATTTGTGTTTGGGTAAATCCGCTTTGGAAACAACTTGGACAATGGCGCGGCAATCCAGCGATTTCTCAAGACGACGACGGCAATATCTGCGAGAACGGAACGCTTCACTCCCTTAACGTGCGGCGGGACTCTGCCCATCAAAATTCCCAGCAGCGTGAGGGTGGAGTATCCGAACAACATGTGATATTCGTCCAGTTCGGGGGTGAAATCCAGTTCTGCTTTGGCGACTTTTTCCAGGTCAATCAACATGCACGAGACGGCGGGGAAATAACGCCGCTTCCAGGTCAAATCGGGATAGTAAGGCGCGCCCCAAAAACCCAGGTTATGGCTTTCCATGTGCGCCAGCACATCTGCAATCCAGTTTTCGCGAAAGATGAAAAAGTCGGGGTCGAGCACCAGCAAATAACGGGTGGACACGTAATGCAAGGCTTTGTTCAACGCCTGCGCGTGATGATAACTGCCTTTCAACCTGCCCTGATTGATGCACGGATCGCCTTCGATGACTTCAAAGTCCCTCGCCTCATGTTTGGGGAAATCGTGGTTGTTGTCCACGACCAGCCAGCGAAAACTCGAAGCGGGATTCAACTCCCTAGTCAGAGTCAGGTTCAAGTCCAGGAGCGAGGCGCTGTTGAAGGAGACGGTGCAGATGGTCAAATCCATTTCAATCCTTATGCAGGCTTGACCAGTTCCGAGTTCCAATCCAGTTTGGGACGGACGACGCCGGAGAATGTACCTGTGATTTTTCCACGCACTGAATCGCCCTCCAGCGAGTCGAACACATTGAGCGAGATGGCGTCGTCCATGGCGATGCCTTTTTGCGAGAGGCGCGAGAAACCCCAAAACACCACGCGGATGGAGTATGTGCCTTCGACCAGCAGGTTGCCCGGAATCCAGCATGTGCTGCGATATACGCCGCGCGCGATCTTCGCGTTCTCCCAATTTGGGTGCGCGTCGGCGGGCGAGTTGAAGATGACCACGTTGTTCATGTCTTTGAGGATGATCGAAGGCGTGAACCAAACATCGGGTTGCAGGACTTCGTATTCCAACTCGATGCCGATGGGATGGCGAATGTCGAATGCCGATTTCGTTTCGTTTTGCGAGTCGTGCGCGCGGATGCCGAGAAAACGCACAATGCCATTGGTCGGCGCCTGGTTTTCGTTCCAGCGCATTTGCGGTTCGATCTGCAACGCCATCTGAAAATACGTGGCGAGGATCGCTTCCACTTCGCCCTGCGACACTGCCTGCCCGCGATCCAGAAGCAGCGCGCGATCACACAACGCGGAAACGGCGGTCATGTTGTGGCTGACGAACAAGACCGTCCGCCCGCCGCTTGCCACCTCGCTCATTTTGCCGAGACATTTCTTTTGAAACTCGGCATCGCCCACCGCCAGCACTTCGTCCACCACCAGAATTTCAGGTTCGAGGTGCGCGGCGACAGCAAACGCGAGACGCACATACATGCCGCTGGAATAACGTTTGACGGGTGTGTCAATGTAGCGATCCACGCCGGAGAACGCCACGATCTCATCGAGCTTGCGGCGGACTTCTGCGCGGCTCATGCCCATGATCGCGCCGTTGAGGAAGATATTCTCCCGCCCGGTCAATTCGGAGTGAAACCCGGTTCCGACTTCGAGGAGGCTTGCGATGCGACCCTTGGCTTTTACCACGCCTGAGGTGGGCGCCGTGACCCGCGAGAGAATCTTGAGCAGTGTGCTTTTGCCTGCGCCGTTGCGCCCGATGATGCCAATCGCTTCGCCGCGCTGGACAGCAAAGTTGATGTCACGCAGCGCCCAGACGATTTCACCGTCGCGGTTCCCGTGATCCTTTTCGCCGATCTTCTGGTAGGGATCGGGCTTGCCGCGCAGTTTTGCCCACCAGCGCTTGACATCGCCGTAGAAGGTGCCCGTGCCGATGGCGCCCAGTTGATAAGACTTCGAGAGATTCTCGATGGAAATGACCGTGTCGCTCATCACACCGTATCCATGAACGTGGCTTCGACGCGGTTGAAGATCAACACGCCGATCAGCAGGATGATTGCCATAAAGCCCAGGCTGTAGAAAAGGTACAGGGGGCTGAGTCCGCTCACCCCGAGGAAAGCGAGGCGAAAGACTTCCACAACGGCGGTCATCGGGTTGGCGATCACCAGCCATTGCCAGTTCCCCTGCAAACTGGAAATCGGATAAATGACTGGCGTGGCGTACATCAGCAATTGCACGCCGAAGCCGATGAGTTGCTGGAGGTCGCGGTATTTGGTCGTCAACGAAGAGACAATGATGCCCGTGCCAAGTCCCAGCCCCGCCATGATGAGCAGTAACAGCGGCAGGGAGGCGATCCACCAATTCGGGCGGATCTCCACGCCGATAACGATGAAATAGATCAGAAAGCCCAGGAACACGCCGAGGCGGATGCCGAACGAAATGATGTTGGAAAGCACAATCGAGACCGGGATGGTCAGGCGCGGGAAATACACCTTGCCCAAAATGGCGGCGTTCGAGGTGAAGGTGGTGGAGGTGCTGGTGAGACACGCAGCGAAATAATTCCATACCGTGTTGCCCGCCAGGTAGAAGAGAAACGGCGGCAAGCCGTCGGTGGAGAGTTGCGCGATGTTGCCAAAGATGACGGTGAAAACAACCGTCGTTAGAATCGGCTGAATCAGATACCACAACGGACCCAGAATGGTCTGTTTGTAATAAGCGACAAAGTCGCGCCACACGAAAAGCATGACCAGGTCGCGGTATTGCCACAACTCGCCCAGCCGCAAGTCCCACCACGCGCGCCGCGGGCGGATGATCATCGTCCAATTTTCCTGTTCGGAGGTTTGTAATTCCATATCTTATGCTCAAGCCGCCGTCCCGGCGGCGAGACGCCGCCGGGAGCAAACGTTCAAATCATCCAACAAATTCCTTCACCGCCGCAATGACCTCATCTTGCTGTGCCAGCGTCAATTCAGGATAAAGCGGCAGCGCCAGCGTTTCGCGCGCGGCTTGCTCGGCGTGCGGGAAATCGCCTTCCTTGCTGCCAAACTTGCGGCACGGCTCGGCGAGATGCGGCGGGATCGGATAATACACTTCCGAAGCAATCCCTTTTTGCTTCAAGAATGCCTGCAACTCATCGCGCTTCTGCGAGCGGATGATATACAGGTGATACACATGCTTCGCCCATTCGCATTCCACCGGAGTTACAACGCCAAGCGGCGCGAGATGTTCGGTGTATCGTCGAGCCAGTTGGCGGCGTTTTTCGTTCCACGCATCCACATGCGGGAACTTCGCCTGCAAAATCGCGGCTTGCAGCGCATCGAGTCGGCTGTTGTAACCGACCTCTTCCGAATAATATTTTTTCTTCCAGCCGTGCGTCCGCAGCATCCGCATCCGTTCGGCAAGCGCGGAGTCGTTCGTCAACACCATGCCGCCGTCGCCGTACGCGCCGAGGTTCTTGGTCGGGAAGAAACTCAAACAGCCGATGTCGCCAAGCGCGCCGGTCTTTTTTCCAAAATATTCCGCGCCGTAGCCCTGCGCGTTGTCCTCGATCACTTTCAAGCCGTGTTCGCGCGCAATCTCCAAAATCGGATTCATCTCCGCAGGATGCCCGTACAAATGCACGGGGATGATCGCTTTCGTGTGCGGCGTGATTGCAGGCTTGATCTTGCTCACATCCATTTGATACGTCTGCGGGTTCACGTCCACAAACACGGGCTTCGCGCCGACGGACATTACCGTGCCAGCCGTCGCAAAAAACGTGTACGCAGGAATGATCACTTCATCGCCCGCGCCGATATTCAATGCGCGCAGCGCGATCACCAGCGCGTCGGTGCCAGAAGCCAACCCAATCGCATGTTTGACTCCGAGATACGAAGCGACGCTTTCCTCGAACTTCGCCACCTGCGGACCGAGAATAAAATGACCCGACTCCAGCGTGGATAAAACCGCCGCGTCAATCTCGTTTTTGATGGAATGATATTGCGCCGTCAAATCAACCAATGAAATCATTCTTTGCCTCTATTGGATATTCTGGCAACTCCGCCGCCGGGGACTGCGGCGGGAGCATGGATTGAATCATTCTTCGCCTCTCTCTGGACGGACGACCTGATCCTGTTTCCTGTAAGCGTCTCCACACCGGGAGCAGACCGCGCGCTCGCCCTCGAAGGTCAATTGCTCGCCGCACTGACACATCCAGCCGCGCAGCTTTGCAGGCGTCCCATACACCAGCGCATAATCGGGGACATCCTTCGTTACCACCGAGCCAGCGCCGATGAAACAATACCTACCTAGCGTCACGCCGCACACAATGGTGGCATTCGCGCCGATGGTCGCGCCCTTGCGGACAAGCGTGGTCTTGTACTCATCCTTACGGCTGACGTGGCTGCGCGGATTGACCACGTTGGTAAACACCATCGAAGGACCGAGGAAGACATCATCCTCCACGATCACGCCCGTGTAGAGCGAGACGTTGTTCTGGATTTTGACGTTGTTCCCAACCGTCACATCCGAGGCGACCAGTACGTTCTGACCGATGTTGCAGCGTTCGCCGATTTTCGCATTCGGCATGACATGACAGAAATGCCAGATCTTCGTCCCCGCGCCGATCTGCGCGCCTTCGTCTATGTAACTGGATTCGTGAACAAAATAATCAGGCATGATTGTTTTCTCGTACTGCACACTTGCCCTGGCGGGCAGTGCCAGGGAAATTTATTTTGCGTGTGGCGCGAAATGAATTTCGCGTTACGGTTTCAACAACGGATGAACAAATTCATCCTTCGGCGAAATCTGCGCCGTGCGGATTTGGTAGGTCAACTCAATCGAGGGGCGCGCATCGTTGATTCCAAATCCGCGCCCGGCGAGGGTTTCTTCATAGACTTTTGTATGCAGGTTGGTAAAGCCTTCGGAGAATTCGATCTCTTTTCCGTCCACCGTGATGGAACGGTAGGTGGTCTTGTTCGCAGATTTTGCCTGCTGCGGCAGGTCGTTTTTGTCCACGGAAAGGAACCAGCGCACGCGCGCACGTTCCAATTCGATGAAGCCCGACATACGCTGATCGTCCGCGTGATAGACCTTGATGCCGTTCACCGAACCAAACAGCCACATCAGCAAATCGAAAAAGTGGATGCCGATATTCGTCGCCACGCCGCCCGATTTTTCGGCTTGTCCCTTCCACGAGACCTGGTACCACGGTCCGCGGCTGGTGATGTAAGTCAGTTCGACATCGTGAACCGCGCTCGAAGTCTGCAAAGACTCGCGGAGTTGGATCAGGTTGGGGTGGACGCGCAGCTGCAAGATGGTGTTGATGCGGCGTCCAGTCTCGGCTTCCAGTTCGGCGAGGGCATCCAAATTCCAGGGGTTGATCACCAGCGGCTTTTCACAGATCACATCCGCGCCGACGCGCAAGGCAAGGCGGCAGTGGGCATCGTGTAAATAGTTCGGCGAGCAAATCGAAACGTAATGGACGCGATCCGCTTCGGGTCCGCGGCGCAGTTTTTCGAGGTGGCGGTCGAAGCGCTCGATCTCGGTAAAGAATTTCACATCGAACGAATACTGGTCGAGGATGCCGACCGAATCTTTTGGATCCACAGCGGCGAGCAGGCGGTTGCCCGTGTCGCGGATGGCGCGCAGGTGACGCGGCGCGATGTAGCCGCCGACGCCGATCACGGCAAAGTTCTTCGTCAAGCGCCGCCTCGCAATCGCCGCACTCGATAGTCCTGCCCATTGGCTTCGAGCACCACATCCTCCGGGATCTGCTTTATTTGCATCCCCGCTTCGATGCAGGTCAGGCGCAGGATGTCCATCATCTGGTCGTCGCCGTTGAGGTAGACGCTTTTCACGCCTTGCTGCTTCAGGTCAGCCGCAAGCGCCTTCGCCTTGTCGCGCAAGTCGCCATAGACCTTGAGCGAGTCCCGCGCATAGTTCATGGCGCGCTGGGTGAAGACCTTCATGCCTTCGGAGGTGAGGTCATATTGCAGGCGGGTGCGGTCAAGGTGTGAAACCTTGACCCAGCCGCGGTGGATGAGGCGTTTGATGTACCAGTTGACGCTGCCGACGGCAATGCCGAGGCGTTTGGAGAGACTTGCCTGCGTAACAAGCGAATCCTGCGCGATCTCGTCGAGCAGGGCGTATTCGTGCGGTTTGATTTTCGTGGTCATAATCGAGCGTTCAGATTTTGAATTCTGACACAAATCCCCCGGAGAGTCAAGCCGAGTCGGGCATGAGAATCCCTACGATTCCCCTATGAAGAAGACCTGACAGGTTTTCGGAAACCTGTCAGGTCTGTACTTGCTTTTTCAACACATCCCGCATTATGGCTTCGTACTGGTCAACGATCTTCCCAATATCGAAATCCTTCGCCTTCTCCAGGCTGGCGCGGCGGAACTGCAAGGAGGCGTTCGCGGTCTGAAATCAACTCGCGCAGGGCGGAGGAAAACGCGGCTTCATCTTTTACGTCAATCAGGTAGCCGTTTTCGCCGGGAGCAACCAGGTCGAGGAACCCGCCGATGCGGCTGGCGACGATGGCGAGTCCCTTCACCAGCGCATCTACGCCGACGACGGGCAGGCCCTTCGGTATGAGAGGGCATGAACAAAATATCGCTCACGGAAAATTCGTTCAGCACATCCGCCGGTGTGACCCAGCCCGTCAGGCGGAAGCGTCCGCTCAGTCCGCGCTTCTCGATCTCCGCCTTCACTTCCTCGAACATGGGACCATCCCCCAGCATGGAACACGTCCAATCCAAATCGGTGAGTGTGGATAAAACCCGAACGATTGCCATCGGGTTCTTCTGCGAGACGAAGCGCCCGGCAAAGACGATGCGCGGCGTTTGGTTCACCTCGATATGCTCTGTGACCAGGTGCATAAAATCCGCGCCGTTGGGGATGACGCGAATATCCACGAACGGATAATGCGCCAGCGCCAGTTGCCGCGTGAACTCGCTCACCGCCACCACCTGCCTCGCGCGCCGCCAGATCGGGCCGTGTGAACGGTTCCAGCCATTTGAACCAATGCGCAGTCTTTTCCGGCACGCCGCCGGGCACGTCGCCGAGATGCGCGGTCAGAATGTACGGCACGCCCGTCAGCAGCGACAAGACAAACGCCAGCGCGCCCGCCGGGACGGCAAAGTGAGTATGAATGACATCGGGGCGGAAACGCCAAATCAGCGCCAGACCAGCCCACAGTCCGGCGAGATCGAAGGCGAACATGGTCTCGAAACTTGCGGTGAACGCCTCCGTCCGCTTGGATGGAATCCGCACCAGCCGAATCCCATCCTGAATTTCTTCGCGGGGCAAGCCGTCCATGTGCGCGGTCAACACGGTCACGGCATGACCGCGCGCCGCGAGTTCACAGCAAATATCATACGCGGCTCTGCCGCCGCCGCCGCCGATGGGCGGGAATTCATGAATGAGCGTGAGGATGCGCATGTTATTCCGCGAAGGGGTCTTTGCACTCGACCAGTTTGGGGCGCGGTTCGAACACCTGAATGTTATTCGAGGTCAGCGTGACGACAGGTTTGTAATTGCACAACAGCGGCGCGCCCACAAAACGAACCCACGCCACATTTTCCTCCACAAATGCGCCTTCTTTTTGTTCCGTAAACTTCTGGTCTTCGGCAACGATGAGCGCGAAGCGGCGCGCGCGCAGGTCGGCGTAATACTTTTCGAGATAGGCGCGGTTGCGCGACATCGCCATTTCCATCAATTCCATTTGTTCGTATTCCGGCACGAGCCTCACGCCGTGCAAATCATCGAACGCGATCAACTGCCGCTCGGTGATGAACAAAATCTCGCCGCCGCTTTGGAGCGCTTCCTGCAATCTTTGAATGTCCTTCTCTGCAATGGTTTTGTCGTAAGATGGAAAAAAGCCGATGTTGCGGATCGCAAACCCAAGCGGAATCAGCAAAGCGGCGGATACCGCGCCCCAACTGACCCTGCCCCTCATCGGCTGCGCATCAGACTCCGCCCTGACCTGCTTCGCCCAAATCGAAGTGACCAACACCGACAGCATCACCAGATACGCATCCATGTTGTGCAAATCGCCGCCGCCGCCAATCTTCGTGCTGACAATCGCCCCGCCGACGAATAACACAGCGAGCATGGCTATTAAAACCAGCCAGCGCGCCCTCACCCTACCCCTCTCCCTCCGGGAGAGGGGACTCCCCTTTGGGGATGAGGGAAAGATCATTTGATACAACGCAACGAATAACGGCGCTGAGACCAGCAAAATTCCCGGCAGAATTCCCATCGGAAAGGTTTCGTTCGGGAGCAAGCGGCTCCAAATCAAATCGGAAGTGAAACTGGAGCCAAACGCGGAAAGGTCGGGGTTGCCTGAAATGCGGATGTAAACGAATTGCGAGAGCAGCGCCGCCGCGAGTCCGCTTGCGCCCCAAACGAAGGGAGTGATCCAATATTTCCAGCCCGTATGCCCTGCGTTCCCGCTCAAAACGGCGTCCTCGTCGCCGGGGACGGCGGCATGAGCGGAAATTGGCGTTTCCAAAATGTAAATCGCAATCGCCAGCATCGCCGGCACCGGAAACCAGTTCACGCGGCTGATCCCCGCCCAAAGCGAGGCGAGGACGATGATGATTATGTTTTGAAGTCCCGCAGTTCCGCCGCCGAGTATTTTCGGCGGCAAGCCGCCCGACTCCAAACGGATGCCCGCCAGGATCAAAATCACCATCACCTGCAAGTGATAGTACACCGCGCCTTGTAGGTAAAACAGAAATGCCCACGCGGTGACGAGGGCAGTCACACCACGACTTAATTTCATTCTTCGCGCAAGGAGGAAGGACGCGCCGAGCGTCAGCCCGAACCAAAGCAGCGCCTGCCAAAAACGATGAAACCAGAGCGGCAAACCGTCAATCAAAAACGGAATGGATAAAAGCAGGTACCGCGACGGGTGCAGGAACGGAAGCGGGAGTTCCATCCCATAAAGTTTTTCGGCGAAAAATAACGAGGCGTAATAATGGCGTCCCGCTTCGGAGTAGCCCATCGAAAACGGGTTGGCGGAGGTGATGGAAAAAATGCCGTAGGTTTGGTAGATCATCCCCTGAGTCAGCAAAACGATTGCGAAGGTAGCGTGCCATTCCAGTTTGCGAATCAGTTTCAAGCCGATGGTTTGAATCAGGCTTGCCCAGAGGAAGACCCACAAAATCGGCATGACTTGCGGAAGGATGTTTCCGAATACCTGCAATCGAACGAACCAGACCGAGATAAATCCGCCCAACACCATCAAAACGCCTGCAATGGAAAGCAAAGGCTTGGGGTGTGAACCAAGTTCACCGAAGCGAGAGGCGAGGCGATCCAAACGCGGTGAACGAGCCAGCCACGCGGCGGCAATCGCCGTCAACGCGAAGACGCCCACCAGCCCGATCCACTTGGAGCGCAGGAGGGCGATCTCCAATTCGTTCGTGCGCTGAATCACCTGGGGAATCGCCAGCAGGCTGACGACAACCAGAGACCACAACCACGTTTGCAGGAATTTTTGGGTGGAGACGGATTCCATAAGATTATGTACCGCGCGCGAAATGAATTTCGCAGTACCGTGAGGTTTATCTCGCACAGGGCGCAAAATAAATCTTGCGTTACGTTTTCTTTTCATTCATCGCCGCCAGAATGGACGGCAGGAAGAACGCCCCCGGCAGGCTGGCAGTGACGAACAGCACGCGGGTCAGCAGGGCGATGGTGGCGCTCTCGGAGGAGGTCAGCCCGCCGAGTTGGACGAGCAGGAAGGTCATGGAGAGTTCCTGCACGCCCAAACCGTTGATGGAAATTGGGACGAGCGTCACGAAATACGTCAGCGTGTACATGCCCGCCACCAGCCAATAGGAAAGATGATGGTCAATGCCGAGCAGGAGCAGGTAGATCATCAGGTAAATGAACAGTTGGTTGCCAAGCGTGGCGAGCAGCGCGCCGCCCAATCCCGCCGGTTTTTTCAGCCAGATGGAAAACGCTTCCAGCGTGCGCCTGGCAAACTCCACGCCTTTTGGAACAAGCCAGCCAGCGTGAACGATTGCGCAAGCGCGCCGTCCAAGGAAAACAGCGGGATCAAACCCAAAGGCAGGGCAACCATCATTCCCGCCATCCCAATCAGCCGGTCCGCGACGAGCGAGGCGAGGCAGATGGCGCGGTCATAGCCCAATTGCATCGCGCCGCCCAGCCGCACCACGTCCCCGCCGATGGTGGTCGGCAAAAAATTGGAGGAGAAATTGCCGGTGAACATCAACATAATCGCGCGCAGAAAGGGAATCTTCACCCCTGCGGATCGAAGCAAAACATACCAGCGCGTTGCGGCGAAAGTGCGCGAGACCAGCAACGCAAGAAGCCCCAGCAGCAAATACACAATGGAAACGCGGCGCAGCGCGGAAAACAGCTGCCCGTCCCCCTCTTCCTGAATCAGGATCAACAACAACGCCAGCGCCAGCAGGCTGCCTAGTCCGCGCACGACCGTCTGGCGGTTTTCACGCAGCCACTTAATCATCGCCATCCAGGTTGATCTTGGTGCGGACGGTGTATGTGGGCTTGCGCTGGGACTCGTGATAGGTGCGCACCAGAAGTTCCGCGATCAAGCCCATCAGCATGGATTGAAAGCCGAGGATGAAGAACATCACGCTGGTCTGGAAGAGCGGCGAGCCGGTGACGGCGACCAGGAAGAAGATCCGCCGCACGAACAAATACACCATGATGATGGCGCTGATGATCATCAGCAATCCGCCCGTACCGCCGAAGAGGTAGATCGGTTTGGAGGAATAACTGACGAGGAACTTGACCGTGAACAGATCGAGAACGACCTTTGCGGTTCTCTCCAGCCCGTACTTGGTCCTGCCAAATTTGCGGGGGTGGTGGTTGACGACGACCTCGGTGATGCGCGCGCCGACGGAATTTGCAAACACCGGAATGAAACGGTGCATTTCGCCGTACAGGCGAAATCCTTCGAGAACGTCGCGGCGGTAGGCTTTGAGCGTGCAGCCGTAATCGTGCAGGTGGACGCCGGTGACGCGCGAGATGAGCCAGTTGGCGATCATGGACGGGAAGTTGCGCGTGACGGCGTTGTCCTTGCGGTTCCTGCGCCAGCCGCTGACGAGGTCGTAGCCTTCGTCGAGTTTGGTCAACAGCATGGGGATATCCGCCGGGTCGTTCTGCATGTCGGCGTCGAGCAGGATGATGATGTCCCCGTCCGAGTGGTCAATCCCGGCTGCGATGGCGGCGGTCTGACCGAAGTTGCGGCGGAAGGAGATCACGCGCACGTGTCCGGGGTCTTTGGCGGCATATTCCTGAAGGATGGACAGGCTGCGGTCGTAACTGCCGTCGTCCACGAGGATGACCTCCCAGGTTTTGCCGAGGGATTTCATGGTCTGGTAGATGGCATCAAAGAGAAGCGCCAGGTTATCCTGTTCGTTATAGACGGGGATGACGAGGGAAAGATTCATGGCAAACGTTGAAATATCCTTAGTTCGGCGCCCTCGACGCAGGAAGGCGAATCGGCGGGTCGGGGAAACTCCTGGAATTCCTGTGGGGTCAGGAAATCAGCCCAGTTTGCGTAGCGTTTGGCTTCGATGATGAAGACGTCCGCTTCGCTGCGCCAGCGCAGGTCCAGTTCGCCGTTCCAGTGGCTGAAGTAGTAGAGGACATCCGGGTCGCCGCCGATGTGGAAAGTATACCCATCATTGATCTGCGGCGGGAAGATGCGCGCCTGCGGCGCGTAGATCATGGGCGTGAAGGCGTTGCCGCCGTCCCAATATACCAGACTATCGGGCGGGATGATCGAAGCGAGATACGCGCCGAGGTTTTCATGACTGCGGAGGATGTCGGTATTGCAATCGCGTTTGCTTTCGCCGAGGTGCAGGACGGGGGAGAGAACAAAGCCGGTCACGAGAAACGAATTGACGAGGGTAAGCGCAAAGCCCGTTTTCTTTTCGCGCTTCCAGATGAAGAATGCGGCGAGCCAAAACGCCCAAGCCGATCAGAAGCCCGAGCGCGGAACTCACCCAGCGCTTGACCTGCGCCAGCGGCATATCGAGACCCTGGGTGAGCGCATCCACGAGGGCGACGAAGCCGATCCCGCCGGAGCGCAAGCGCGGCACGATGGGCAGGTTGAGCAATCCGTTGCCGACCTGCTCGAAGAGTGAGAAGCCCATCCCGGCGGAGGTTACGAGGACCAAGAAGACCGTCAACGCCTGCACGGCGCGCTGCGGGTTTTTGTCCCAGGCGTGCGCAAATGCAACGACGAAGAAGAGAATCCCCAGCGGGTCGAAGAAGCCGAGGTAGTTGGAAAAACAAAAGACGCACGAATAACTCTCGTACTGACTCGCCAGCGACGCCCAGCCGTGCATGAGCGCGAGCACGAAATAACTTACAGCGAGGAAAAAAGCCGTCCGCATGGCAGGAGCAGACTTCCAGTCCGCGCGAGGCGGAAGGAGGATCAGCCCAAAGAGACTGCCCAAAATCGGGATGAAGTGATAGCGCATCCCTTGAAAGAACGAGTTCAAGCGGTTCCAAAAATCAATGCTGGGATCCCAAACCGGCACGGAGTCGGTCGGGATGCGGAAGGGGTCGAGGAAGGGCGTCAGGCTTTCGGGGAGCCAGGGCGCCCAAATGGTCATGACGCGGGGCCCAATACCAGGCGTGAAAGACGAGGAGCGCCAGCGAACCCGCCGCCAATGCCCAACTCCCTTTTTGTCTGCCATGCTGCCAGTACACATACAGAACGAGCAAGGGGAAAATGGGCGCCATGTTCTGGCGGGTGAACACCGCCGCCGCCGCCAGAACGGACCCGAGAACGATCTGCCAAAGCGGGCGTTTCTCATCGAGGACGAGCGCGCAGATCCATGCCAACATGCAGGCAATGATGACCTCGGAAACGGCGCGCGCATGGAGTTTGATGATCATCGGGCTGAGCGCGAAAACCCAGACCGTCCCCGCCGCTGGGCGGGGAACTGGCCAGCGGCGGGCGGTTATCCACGTGCCGAACAGGGTCAGCAAACCGAGAAAGATCGAGAAGTATCGCCCCGTGCGCAAGCCCGCGCCAAAGAGGTATTCCGCGATCCCGGGGATGATAAAGGCGAACGGCGCCTTGTTGGTCAACGGACCGTACGGCTCGAACGGTTCATACACCCCGTTCAGGTAAAACATGCCCTTGATGAGATACGAACCTTCGTCGAGACTGCTGACGGTGGTGTGAGCGTAGACGAACGCCTGGATTAAATAGAGAACCGCCCCCAAGCCCGCCACCAGAAGCGGCAGCCGCGCAGGCAGTTCCCTGTTCTTCAGAAACCCGAATATCGTCATAAGAAAAGAAGTGACAGCCAATCCCGATTGACTGCCACTTGATTGCCTAACTGTTCTTTCGATGGCGCGCCATATCTCCGTCCACCATCATCGTCACGAGTTCCTTGAAGGTGACACCCGGTTCCCAGTTCAACTGCGTGCGCGCCCTGGTCGGGTCGGAGATGAGCAGGTCCACTTCGGCGGGACGGTAGAAACGTTCGTCCACCATCACGAAATCCCTGTAATCCAAGCCCACGTGCGAGAAGGCGATCTCGCAGAATTCGCGCACCGAGTGCGTCTCGCCCATGCCGATCACGTAACTATCCGGTTTGTCCTGCTGGAGCATGAGCCACATGGCTTGCACGTAATCCCCGGCAAAGCCCCAGTCGCGCTGGGCTTCTAGGTTGCCGAGCCGCAGTTCCTTCGCCAGTCCCAGTTTGATCCTTGCCACGCCGTCGGAAATCTTGCGCGTCACGAACTCCAAACCGCGGCGCGGACTTTCATGGTTGAACAAAATGCCCGAGGTCGCAAAGATATCGAACGACTCGCGGTAGTTGACCGTGATCCAATGCCCGTACACCTTCGCCACGCCATACGGACTGCGCGGATAGAACGGCGTGCTTTCCTTCTGAGGCACCTCCAACACCTTGCCGAACATTTCGCTGGACGACGCCTGATAAAAACGAATCTTCGGGTTCACGAAGCGGATGGCTTCCAACATGCGCGTCACGCCGAGCGCGGTCACATCGCCGGTGAGGGCAGGCTGGTTCCACGAGGTTGGCACGAAGGACTGCGCCGCCAGGTTGTACACCTCCGCCGGTTCATATTCCTCCAACAGCGAGAGCAGGGAACCCTGGTCCTGCAAGTCGCCCTGGACAACGGTAATATCGTCCAGAAGATGTTGAATTCGTTCGGAATTCACAGTGCTGGAACGGCGCGCCACCCCGATCACACGGTAGCCTTTTTCCAGTAACAGCTCGGCAAGATACGAACCGTCCTGTCCGGTAATTCCTGTGATGATTGCTGTGGGCATGATTTCTCCTAATTCAAAATTCAGCCGCTGAATTATACACTATGTCGGGCGCGCTTCACCCGTTCACGCCAAACGCCCCAAGCCAGAATCAAAACCCACGCCCCCAGGATGATCCCCACCATGGCGGCGAACGGCAACTGCGTCCCGATGTGCAGGTAACGGCTCAAATACCATTGCCCAAACATGACCGCGAGAATAACTTCCATCAAAATCACGCGCCCCACCCAGGCATTGCGCGTTTCGCGCCACCACACCCAGACCTCTCCCGCCAGGATCGCCTGCCAAAGAAAAAGGATCGTGCGATAGCGCGGGTTATCCCATTGATCGCCGCCGCCGCGCAGCGCCGCAAACAGGATCCATCCCCACACCACGAGACCCAGCCACAGGATGAGTTTCCGCTTCATTTCCTGACTGGTAGTTGCCGCCGCGACGAAAGAGAGGATCAACGCCGGGAGTAGAGCATACCAACCCGCCGCACGCAGGATGCCGATCGCCTTCCAAATCACCGTCGTCGGCGCGATGAGAATCGCCGGCAGGACGGGCTGCAACACGCCGTAAACCATCACGAACGGTAGCTGCATCCAATCGGGCATTTCATCGAACAACTTCTGCACCCAGCCCGATCCCTCCTCGACCTTGTACACATTCCACTTCAAAGACTCGCGGATGAAATTGCCAAGCACCGCCAGCGGAGAGCCGCCGCCCAAATTCCCCCGCTCCAGCGCGGACGAAAGAACGAACAACCCGACGACAAACACCAGGACAGCCGCCGCGATCATCCACCACGAGATACGGCTGCGTTCGCGGGTGAAGTACAGCCAGCCGCCAAGGATGACCAGCGTCACCAGCGCAACCGCCGGTGAGACGAGCAGCATCCCCGCAATGCCAAGCGCCGCCCACCCCCATGAATTTTTCTCCTGCGCCTCATGCCACGAGACGAATCCCCACAGCGCAAAGGCGCTGAACGCCAGCAAGTACGGCTCGCGCATGGCAGAGCCTCCCAGCAGAAGGCTTTCGGGGAACAGCGCAAATATCCAGCCGGAGGCGGCGGCGTATCTCTCCCCCACAGCAGGTTGACCGCCTTCCACAAGAACGGCACGCCCAGCGCGCCCATCAAGCCGGAAAGCAGCACGAGCATCAAAACCCGGTGGGCGTCCGGCGAGAGGTAGCGGTAGATCAACGCGCTGAACGCCAGCAAACCGCCGTACTGGTCGTAGGCAAACTTTTCGTTGAACGCAACAAAAATCGGGCGGTCGGATTTTGCCAGTTCCCATGCCTGCGTGTCGCGGCGGTGCGCGTCGGTATAGGTGAATCCGGCGCTTTGGTCTTCATCGTCCACATAGCCATAAACGGGGAGCGCAAGGTAGGTGGAAACGCCGCCTGCAAACCGCAGGATGAACGCCAGCGCGACCATCCAGGCAAGCATCCTTCCAGGCGAGTGGGACAAATTGGCAATTTGTCCTGCGCCCGCCCAGCGCACCGACGAGGAAAGAAGAAGGAAGGAAAGAAAAAAGAGCAGCGAAAACCCCAGCCAGCCGATGAACCAGTTCCCCGGTTGAAGCGCAGACAGCCCCGCACCCGCCGCCAGCGAGAACGGCAACCCCCAGAATAGATCGCGTTGATGGATATACTTCATATTTCCACTTTTACCATGAAATCCCGTTCCGTTTGCCGCTTATTCGCATCCGGCTACCCGATAAATCTTCGCTGAGGGCAGGGCAAATTCGGCTTGATACCAATCCGGCAAGCCATCGAGCAGGTCCACGTTGAAACTTTGCGGCATCCCGCCGGCGTAAATGTGACTCAGGTTTTGCCCGCACAGCAAGGCGTGACCTTCCGGCTGGTCGAGATGCAATCCAATTGGAGCGAGTGTGGTTCTGCGGGAGATGAGCGGCGCGATCCAAATTCCGCCGTCCACGCCGGTGCGTGTTTCGGGCGACTCAAGCGCGGTCACATATAAATTGGCGGAGGCGATGAGGATGTTCGCATCGGGCGGGAGGGTCTTGTCCATCCATGCGATGGCAGCCAGATCGTCGTAGGTGACCAGTTGACAGCAATCGGACGGATAAAATTCGTGATGAAGGCTTGCGTTCCAAATCACCAGCCCAAAGGGAAGAAAAGCCGTCAGGCGGGCTGGCAGCAACCAGTCCGGTTTGAGGCGGGTGAGCGATTGTGTCAACCCGGAGAGTCCCAATCCTCCCAAAATCGAAAGCGGAAGATACATCATCATCTGCACGTAGGGACGGTCGAGCAGGGTCTGGGCGCCATAACCGGGGATGTGGATCGGAACGAACAAGCCGGATATCAGCAGGGGAAGCGAAAGGAGCAGGAGAAAAGCCAGGTTGGAATGGAAGCGGACGGCAAAAGGGGAAAGGACGAGAATCAGGGCAAGCATCCAAATGTCGGTCTTTCGATAGCCATCTACGAGGGTCTGGAGGACGGGGCTTTGCCAAACGAAAACGAGTTCAACCGCCAGGATGAAAAGGATGCCTGCGAATGTTATGCGTTGGAATTGATGATCCAGCCGTTTTTGCAAAGCAGCAACGAGCCATGCAATCCCGATAACGGCAAAGAAAACCAGCGAGCGCGTGTGGATCAAAGCAGTTACGAAGACGCCCGCGCCCAGCAAAAAATAAAACGGTAACCGCCTGGCATCGAATTGACCGTTTCGATACGCGACGTAGCCGAGACTCGAAACAAAATGGACGCCGACCAAACTAAGGAGCGCGGGATATTTCCCCCAATCCAACAGATGAGAGGGCATGTGCCAGCCGAACCCGGCGAGCAGGACGGTGAAGAGCGCTGCCGCATCCAAACCGGTTTCGCGCCGGACGATAAAAAACAGGGAAAGGGGAAGGATGGCAAGAATCACCTGACCGAACGCGAGCATGACCTCGATGACGTTCGATTGAAAGAAATAAACGAACACCGAGATCAGAACATGATAGCCGATGTGATAATACGCGCCCTGCCCATTGACGGGAATTTCCATTGTCTTTAAAAATGTTTCGATGAGGCGGTAATGCTCCGCCGAGTCGAAATAGGAAGGCAAGACCGCTTTCTGCAAAAACGCGAAACGCAAAACGAGGGAAACGGCAAGGAAGAGAATCAGCGCCGCAAAAGGCAGGGAGAAACGCCCCACTTTTTTTACGATCACGAACAAGGAAAGGAGAAGTATCGAAGCGGCAAGGACTTTTCCAACCGCCGCTCCAAAAACGGATGAAACGGAAAACAGCAAAACAGCCCAGATGCCAACCGGAAGGAACCACCCTGAAATGGAAAGGGAGAAGTATTCGGCAGGAGCCGGACCTTTACCGAAAATTTTAAAAAGCGCGCGGTGAGTGACGAGTTGTCCCCACGCGAGAATGAGCAGGATCCATGCAAGCGTCCAGGCGTGACTGCCCAGCGCGCGAAAACCATCCAGCCAGATGTTCATGAAGTTTACGGATAGTTGGGATAACTTGGAGGTGAACCGGTTGACGCTGGACCTGAAGTCCCGCCGTGCGGAGGGGTTCCCCTGGGGGTGGGAGTCCCGGTTTTGGCGGAGGCGCTTCCCGCCCGCGGCGTGGATGTACCGGGAGCGGATGTCTTTTCAGCAGTAGGCACAGAGGCAATCAGGATTGCCGTTACGGTGAACCTGCCCTTTGCCAGCAGGCGGTCGTCCTTTTTCGAAAGAATGCGAATCTCGACGCGTTCGTCCGAGGTTGAGCGAATCTCCAATGCACCAGACAATGGTCGGAACGTCGTCGTTTTTATCGCATTCGTAGCGGCTCGCGCCTACCACCCTTTCCACCAGCAGGTAAAACGCGGGGAACTTCCTCTCCGGCATGAACAGGTTGACGATGGTGTTCCCGTCCCCGTCCCGCCCAAAAGACAATATGCAAAGTTCGTCGAGGTCTGCGCCGCAATATTCGAAGGAGACCGGCTCGGCAGTGGATTCCGCAATTTGCCCCAAACGATATGCCTTCCAGCCGAACCATGCAAGCAGGGCAAAGACCGCCGTCACGCCGAAAAGGAGGAGCAAAATCTTTGGCTCGGAAAACCTTTTGAACATCACAGCCATTCTACCACCGCAGGTTTCCCATCCCTTTTATACCCAACGCGGTCACAAATTGCGCTGTAGATTCAACTCACAAGTGCAACTTTGAAGGACGCTGAGAGGTAAGCTGGGGTAGGATAATGCTTCTCAGACGACCAAGTCAAAGGAGCACTATGAGAACCTACCACCAGCTTACCCAGCCTCAACGATACCAGATTTATGCATTGCGGAAAACCAAACATACCCTTGCAGAGATCGCAGAAGTAATTGGCGTTCACAAGTCGAGTGTCAGCCGCGAGTTGAAGCGGAATCGAGGGCAACGCGGCTACCGTCCACAACAAGCCCATGAACTTGCAACGGTTCGCAGGCAGAAAGCAGTTCCCCGGCTGACAGCCGATCATTGGAGGTTAGTGGACAACCTGTTGAAGCAGGATTGGAGTCCAGAACAAATCTCTGGCAGGCTGAGAAAGGAGCAAGGCATTCGGATCAGTCATGAATGGATTTACCAACATATTCTGGTTGACAAACAAGCAGGCGGTGATTTGTACAAGCACTTGCGCTGCCAAAAGAAACGCCGGAAACGCTACGGCAGCCATGATCGGCGAGGCAAATTGCCCAATTGCCGCTCGATTGAGGAGCGCCCAGCCCGTGTGAACACCCGAAAACGTCTGGGCGACTGGGAAGTGGACACCCTGCTTGGCAAACAACAAAAACAGCCATGCTAACTTTGACGGAAAGAAAATCTCGTTTCACCCTGATTGGAAAGGTACCTCGCCGAACGGCACAAGCCGTTCGGCGACAGGTCTGCAAACTGCTTTTGTCTGTCAAGGACAAAGTGCATACCCTAACTTCCGATCATGGCAAAGAGTTTGCCGAACACGAATTCATTGCCAAAACCCTTCAACTCAAATTCTATTTCGCTCATCCCTATGCCGCTTGGGAACGCGGCACGAATGAGAACACCAATGGCTTGCTGCGACAATACCTTCCCAGGAAATCTGACTTTAAAACCTTCTCGGATAAAAAGATCGATCAAATCACCTCAATGTTAAATTTCAGACCACGCAAATGCCTGCGTTTCAAAACACCCTTTGAGGTGTTCTACCATACATCTGTTGCACTTACGACTTGAATTCACAGAAGGAAAAAAATGCGCGATTAATCAGTAACTCACCTTACGCAGTAAACCGCCAAGACGCCATGTCGCAAGTTTTTTTACGCCTTTTACTCTTCTCTTGGCGTTCTTGGCGCCTTGGCGGTAAGAAAAGGGCTTAACTGCGTAACGTCAGTCAGTAAACCGGAAACACGTTCGACGGGCGTTTGGGGAAGAGGATGTTCAGCAACACGCGGGCAGGGTGGTTCGTCCAATAACAATCCGCAAAGGCGTGACGCAGTTCATCCAAACTGCGATGACCGAAGACCAGATGCAGAAACGTCAGGTCGGGAAAAGCCGCATCGGTTTCGAGCCCTACGGAAATTTTCATCGGTTCGACGACGGCGATGAGCCCGCGCTCGAAGACCATCCTCAGACCTTCGCGGTAGAAATTGATCTTCAATTCGCCCGTATAACCCGTCGCAATCGAGTCCGCCAGCCGCTGCTCCAACGCAGGCTGGATGCGACTGAGAAAAGCGGGCAAATCCGGCACGCGGACGTAGTAGGCATACGGCTTGCGCGCCGCCGGGAGTTTATCTTCCAGCGCCTCATAGACCGGGTGTCCTTCGCCGAGGTTGAAGCCGAACGAGGTGCGCTTTTGCGAGTCGCGTTCGGCGTATTCGCCGCCTTTCTTCCACAAATAGCGCGCCACAGCCGGGGAAACATCCAGCCAGGATGCGCCTTTATCGAGCCCAAAGTAGGTGCAATACAAGCCTTCGAACCACAACTCGGCGGCGTGCTTGAAGAAGCCCAGCGGTTTTCCGTTTGCATCTTCGATCATCATCACGTCGAAGTGATTGATATTGTCGCTGCTTTGCCCGCTCATTTCATAGCGGATGTGCTCAGGCGTGCGCCTGCACGAAATGGCATACCGCTTTTCGTTCGCTTCATAAACGCGCAAAATGAAATCCGCGTCGGAATCCTGCGCGGGACGAATGAGGTACTTTTCGGTTTCGCCGTCTTTCAAGGCAGGCACGTGCGGCTCGAAGCCAAAATGCCGCCCGACGTAGTTCAGCGCCATGTCGTAGCCGAACTGACGATAGAAATACGGGATTCCGGTAATTACCTGCGCGAGATGACCGCGTTTTTCACTCCATTGGTGGACTTCCTCCATTTGAACGCGCACCAGTCCGCGTTTGCGAAATTCGGGCAGGGTGCAGACTAGTTCGGGCCGCCCCACGCCAAACTCAACGCCTTCGTAGGTCCACGTTTGCGGGATCAAACACAACGTCGAGACGATGCGCCCGGAGGCAGTCTCTTCGACGATGGTGAAGTCGCCCGCGGTGAGAGTCGGATGGGGTTTGGCGAGCAGGTCCCGGGTCCAGGCGGCGATGCGCGGATTCGGGTTCTCCGGTCCGTCGTCGCTGTGCATCATGCCGTTGATGGCGGCAAGCGCGTCCGCATCCTCCGCAGAAGCGCTGCGCAGAATCAATCCGTCACCGTGGTCACGGAGAAAAAGTTTGGAATTTTTGTTCATGATGGTCTGTCAAAGTTTCAGGAGTTGCCTGATCTGTCTCATGGCTTCCTGCGGATTCTTGAACAGGATGCCTTTTATGCCGGCCTGTTCGCAGGCTTCGATGTTGGCGGGCACGTCGTCCACGAAGAGCGCTTCATTTGCCTTGACCTGTGCCTGTTCCAGCGCGAGACGGTAGATCCTCGCTTCAGGTTTCATCACACCGACCTCCGCGGAGATGACGACGGTTTGAAACAGGTCGAGCAGACCGGTTTTCGCAAGATGCGGGCGCATTCCATCCCACGCATTCGAGATCAACCCCACGCGGACTTTGCCGTTCAGCGAGCGGATGAACTTAACCAGTTCGCGGTCAATGACATCGCCGCCGAAGAACTCATCCTTGATGCTTTGCAGTTCGGAGGCGGGCCGCTTGAGCCGCCGTAACACCTGCGACCAATGCTCGTCCTCTTTGATCTCCCCCACCGAGGCGCGCCGCGCGGATTCGCCGGCGAAGACCAGTTTGTCAATGTCGTCGTAATCCATGCCGAAGCGCTCGGCAAGATGCTGGCGCGGCGCCTGGAACTCGGTGCGCTGGATGACGCCGCCGAAATCGAAAAATACCGCTCGAATGTTCATGTCTTGTCCTTCATAAAAAAGCCCGCAGGGGTGCGAGGCACGCCTGCGGGTCAAAATCCGAATCCTTTTGTTATTTCTTCCTGCTCTTTGCGGAAGTCTTGCCGGTCTTGGAAGGAGAGGATTTGGAGGGCGTCGTCTTCTTCGCGGATGCCGGTTTCTGAAGCGCGTTGTCGTTTGGACGCCGCGGGCTTTGCCGTGCCGGCGGCGGTCTTTTTCGTGGTTGCGGTTTTCAGCGCAGCCCGGGCGGCTTTGGGAAGCGGCTCCGTTTTCATGGACGCGGCGGCGGAGACAGGCGCAGGCTCGGCGGCGGGCATGGATGCCATCTGTTTGGCGGCTTCGCGCCAGTTCGGGTAGAAGAGTTCCATCCGCTGGCGCGAGATGGAATTGGCGCGGCGGCAGCGGGGGCAATGGGCGTCGTAGTGGTTCTGGTTCTTTTCATTCATGGTGACGAGCGCGGCAAGCATTTCCGCCCGCCCCAGGGCAAATGGGGTCTGGCAATAAAGACAACGCAGGTTCATGGCTCTCTCCTTGTTGCGGAATCGGGTTATTCTGGGAGCGATTCTACACTGATTTCACGTCCGGGGCGAATCGTCTTTTCGTACGTGTCGAAAACCAGGTGGACGCTCATGCCAGCCTTCTCGTACAACCTCAGGGCGCCGGTCAGGTTTTCCGCGTCCACGCCCAAGCCGGCCTTGTATTTGCCGCGTTTGTAGAACTCGCCAAAACTGTGCAGGAGCAGCGCCAGACCTAGCCCGCGTTTGCGCCAGGGACGGCGGACTCCCAGGATGTTCACCCAGCCCATTTCCACGTCCTCGTAGGATTCGGGGCGGCACAGACTGATGCCTGCAATCTCCCCGCCATCCATGGCAAGGAACCACATGGAGGAATCGCTCCCGTCCGATTGCATGAAGTGGGTGAAACGCGCAAGCCCTTCCTCGAACGGCTCCTGGATATGACCAAAATGGTCGCGGAAGGATTCCTCGAATGCGGCGTAGATCGCCGGAATCTCCTCGTGACCGCCAGTTTTGAGCGTGATCCCCTCGGACCAAACGGGCACGGGAGGCGCTTCGTCCATCTCGATTCGCATCTGGTAGGAACTGCGAATGTGTTTGAAGCCGCGGTCTTCGAAAAGTTTTTTCGCCTCCGCATCTATGCGGTAGGTTCCCATGCGGGGAGCGAAGCGCAGGTCGGCGGGGAGATTGTCCAGGACGCGGCAGGCATGCGCTTCCGCCCATTGCAGCAACCAGGTGCCGATGCCCAAACCGCCAAAGTCGGGATGAACCCGTCCCCAGATCCACGGATGGACGGGCGGCTTGGCGGTTGTCCACACTTCGATGAAGCCGACCAGTCTTTCATCGGGCGAAAAGACGAGGCGAATATCCCGCGCCGGGTCGAAGCCGGGGAAGTCCAATCGCCGCGCAGAATGCCCGCGTCCGTAATATCGTCCTGATGGATCAGATGCTGCGCACAGGTGTTGAATAACGTCAACGCTCGATCGGCGTCATCCAGCGTCGCGCTTCGAACGGCGAACCCTTGCGGCAACTCAAGCATGGGTGTTTCAATCGTTTTATTCATGATTTTCTCCTTCTTTCTTCCAGGTTCAAATGTGTGTGGTCTTTGGAGTTGAACAACTCGGAATGATCCGCGATGCGTCCGTTCGTTGAGGTCTGTCGCAGCGTGGACGCCGCCCTAGGTCACGGCGCGCAGTTTCAGGTCCAGGTTATGAAGCGGCTGGTTTGTCATCGTTTGGTTCCTTCCATTCGTCGAACATAATTCCCATAAAAAGAATGTCCCAGCGTTTTCCATCCTTGAGCAGTGCGCCGCACATACGCCCTTCGCGGCGGAAGCCGGCCTTTTCGTAAGAGCGGATGGCGCGCGGGTTGTACTCGAACACGGTCAATGTGACGCGGCGCAGGTTGAGTTCGGTGAAGGCATAGCGCAGCATGATTCTCATCGCATCGGTGCCGTAGCCTTTGCCCCAATCCTCCCGGTCGTTAATGCCGATTCCAACGAACGAGTCCCGCGCCGCCCAATTGACCTCCAGTTCGGTCTCGCCGAGCAATCGGTCGTCTGCCGGGGAGCGAATGCTGAACGAAAAGTGACGCACGGAATCCGCGTCCGTTTCTTTTTCATAGAACGCGGCGCTGGCGCGCGCGGAATGCACACGGGCGGGGCCCGGAACCCAAAAGCCGCGCGAATTCCGAATCGCGGCTCGAATGAGAAGAGGCTTTGCCAAGTTCCTGCGGGTCGGCGGCAGACAGGCGGACGAGGGATCCACGATAGATGTCTTTCATCGCTTCACCCTCGACCGTTGAACTGTTCGCGCCATTCGGCATTCAGCAAGCCGAGGCCGATGATGTCCCAAAACACGCCGTCGCGGTGCAGGGCTTTGCGGCGGCGCACTTCCTCCATGAAGCCGAACTTCTGGAAGAAGCCGAGCGCGCCTTCGTTGTAGGCTGGCACCACCGCGGTGACGCGGTACAAGTTCAGCTCGCCGAAGGCATAACGCAGGAGCATCTTCAACGCCTGCGAGCCGTACCCTTTGCGGCGGAATTCCGGTTCGCCGATGCCGATCAGGATGTAGCCGTTGCCGTTCGACCAATCCACCCACTCGATCAACGCCTTGCCGATCAAGCGGTCATCCTCGCGGGCGCGGATGGTGAAATAGAACAGGTTCTTCTGCTCGTCCATTTCCTTTTCGATGGTTTCGTACTTTTTCTTCACCATCGCAGGCGAAAGCGGACGCACAGGTTTCAACTCCATCAGGCGCATGAATTCGGCGTCATGCGTCCATCTGGATTCGACCTCGGGATGCGTTTCATGGTCAATGGGACCGAAACGGATATCCTGCGCTTCGAATAACTGGGCTTGTATGTCGAACATGGTGTTTTTCCTTGAATAAACAAAACGGTCACAGGGGGTTCACCCGTGACCGTTCCAACGGTTAAAGAAAACGACCACGGGCTTGGCGCGCCGTGGTCGCAGGACAGGATCGAGAAAGCCTAACGACGTACAGGCGCACTACGAGAATCAACGACGGCAATACCGCCACAGGAGATGGAAATATCGAACTTGGGAAACATCATGGGTAGTGCGCTCCTTTCTTTAGGATTCCTTTTATCAAGGTGCGGCGAGTTTATCACGCAAATCGAAATGCGGTCAAGGAGAAATCCTGTCCAGATAGTACCAAAGGGTCAGGCGCGCTTTCCCCTCATTCAGGCACATAATAACAAAGCCCGTTTTGGAAAGAAGGACAAAATGAACGCCCACGAAGTACAGACCGTCCTCATCATTTCGGGGGATGCCGAACTGGTTTCCCTTTGGGAGACCTTCTTCGAGCAGAAAAAATTCCACGTCGTGAGCGAGGCGACCGCCGGGGAAGGTCTGCAATCCGCGCGGATGCTGGCGCCGGCGCTGGTCCTGTTTGCCCTCGACCTGCCGGACGACGAGCAGTTGAGCATCTGCCGCGAACTGCGCGCCGCCACCAACGGCACACTCCTCCTGCTCGCGCGGGAAAAAGCGGGACTGGAAATCAACGAATATGCGCTGGCTGGCGTGGACGAGTACATCCCCGCCTCTGTCAACCCGATGGCGCTGCTGATCAAATGCATGACGTGGCTGGCGCGGCAGGATTGGATCGTTCCGCGCAGGCAGGTTGTGCAGGCACTGGCATAAATCGTTACGGGTTCGAGGTTAGTATGCGTCCCGCCAAAAGACCATCCAGTGTTTCCTGCACCAGGCGAAGTTTTCCCGGTGTGAGAATGTCCGGGTCCACATCCGCAAGCCCGAGCGGAGACTGAACGTTGACGCCGCCCTGCCCGGCGATCAGGCTGGGCCACGAGGTTTGAATCGCCTTGACCGTATCCGGGCTGATGGTCATCACCCAGCCGCCGGGACGCTGTTCTGGCATGGACGTACCTACCAGGTATACGCCCTGCGTGCCAACGTAGGTCAGAAAATCGTCGCTGGCTAGGGATGGATAGATGTAGAGCGCGTCCACGTCGCGGTCGTTGATGAGGACGTTGGCATAACCGCCGTATTTGCCGGGGTCTTCGTTGGGGGGAATCGCCAGAAAGGTCGGGTAATCAATCGCCGTGAAATAAATCCGTTTGCACAGACCGCAGAAATACCGCATCCCGTTGTTGAAGGCATTGACCGCCGCGCCCGCATTCGCATCGCCATCGGGATACAACATGCCGATGTGATACTCCTCGACCAGCATCGCCAGGGTGTACCCGGCAAGGAAGGCGGGCAGTTCCACCTGCGTGTTCGGCGCGAGGACGCTGACGTTTCCGCCCGCCGTCAGGTTGGGGATGTTGACTGCGAGAAACTGTACGGTTGGCGAGGCTGGGGCAAGGGAGGCAATTCCCGGGTCCGGTGGAAGCGCAATGACCACCTTGAGGGTGGGGTCGGCGACATCCTGGGGCGTCAGGGTGTTGCGTACCTGGAAGCGAAATCCCGATGCCTGGGCAAGGTCATAGACCGTTTTTTGATACAGGTCGAAGGAGGTTTTATCCATATCCGCTGGGAGGACGAGGAGCGCCAACGGGGTGGACGAAGTGGGGATAATGGTGGCTGTGGGCGGGGGCGGCTCCGAGGGGACAACGGTGGGAGCGGGGATGTCGGTGGTCTCATTTCCGCCGCAGGCAGCCAGCAAAGAGAGGATCAGAATAAAAAAAAGGATCTGTTTTACGCGCACTGGGGTTCTCCGAACGTAAGAGTTTCAGAATTATACCGGCAAAAAAAGAAGACCGCGTTTTGAGGCGCGGCCTTCAAGTGCCATGATACGGCGGGTTAGTGAACGTTGACTTTGATCTTCTTCGGGCGGGCGGATTCTGCCTTCGGCAGGGTCAGGGTCAGCACGCCGTCGGCGATCTTGGCTTCCACGTGTTCGGGGTCGATCTCGGCGGGCATTTTCAGCGTGCGGCGGAAAGCGCCCTGCGGAAGTTCGCTCAAGAGGTATTCGGCTTCCTCCGACTTGTACTCGCCTTCGATGCTGACCACGTCCCCCAATACCTGAATGTTCAAATCCTCGGCTTTCAAGCCGGGCACAAGGGCGGTAAGCAGATAAGCATCCTCTTCCTCGCGGACGTTGACGCCGAGCGCACGGTTTTGGGGCTGTAACGCCCAGCGGCGGACGGCGGTGCGCCGGAAGGGTCCGTCCTGAGCGAAGGGATAAGGTTGGATATAGAGCGTCATGGTTGGGTCTCCTATTTTCTTTGATAACGATGCGCCCATGTTAAGCCGCGAGTGTAAGAAAACGGATAACGGCAAATCAATTTTTTATAAGAAATCCGCCGCAGGCAAAGCCTTGCGGCGGAAAGGTTCAATCAGGAGTCAGAGTGGAAAGGCTACGGAAGGAACGATATTGCCGCATCCACCTGAATCAAGCCCGCGCCGACCGGGTCACAGGGATTTCCGCCGCAATCCGTATCCCATGGAATCGTGGCGAAGTGGTCGAAGTCGAATACCAATCGGCTGTCGTTATCCGCCAGCGGCAGCGCAGTATTTTTCAGGATCCATTCGATATCAGCCTGCGTCAGCGAAGGATCCTTCTGGAGCAGCAAGGCTGCCAAAGAGGCGACATGCGGGGTCGCCATGGAGGTTCCGCCGACATAGTAGAAGTTGCCGCTGTTCCTGCCCGTCACGTCGCCGATGCCCTTCGACCACCGGGGCAGGTGGTTATAACCGGGGTCGCCGCCAAACGGTCGCGCACCCAGGATCCCGGAGCCAGCACGTCCAATTCCTGACCGGAGTAAGCCCGGCTGCTGAAATCCGAAACATAAACGTCATCCGCGAGGGTCGGGTCTGCCACATCGCCGCTGCCCGCCGCCAAGGGAGCATTCGGATATTTCAACCACCACATGCGGTAGCGAGGTCCATCGCCCGGATAGAGCCACTCGCCCGTCCAGCCTGCCGAACCCGCCGAAATGACGGGAGGATACGCGCCCGGATAGTGCATTCCGGCTTCGCCCGAGTTGCCAGCCGCGCGACTACGATGACGCCTGCAGCAATGGCGCGATCAATCGCCTCCTGCTCCACCGGGTCGAGCGCGTCGCCGCCGAGGCTCATATTGATCACCATGGGGCGATAGCCTGCCTCTGCAAGATCCGTCACGTAATTGATACCGGCAGCGATCATCTCACTGGTTCCAAAAACCGCATTCTGGGCAGGGATTGGACCGGGGTTGGTGCATTTGGGCAGGGCGGGAACCTGGTAATCCGCCAATACTTTCACAGGGATGATGGTCACATCGGGAGCGATGCCGCGCACCATGATGGGCGGAAGCGGGAAGCCGTTTAGAGCGTCAAAATTGCTGCGATAGAAGTAGCCGATGATGGTGCTCGTGACGTGCGTTCCATGCGTGGAGCCGGTGGAGCCGACCCAGGTCGTCTGCCGCAACTGACCCACCTCCACACCCACGCCGCATTGATCCTTCTTCGCCTTGAAACTGACCGGCTGCTCGAAACCAGTGCCCAGTTCCGTGGCGATGCGCGCTTCGGGGAAGTAATCCCGCCAGTTTGGCACCAGGCCGGTATCCAGCACAGCGACATAAACGCCCTCCCCGGTTTCGGACACATCCTCGATATTGATCAAGTCCGAATCCCAGGTGTGATATCCGCCTGCGGTTGAGGTGACGCCGCTGAAGGGTTTTTCCGCGGCGACCGAGGTGAAAGCCATTGCGGAAATTGCAACGACCGAAAGCAAAACAAAAAGAAAGCGTTTCATTTTTTGAACTCCTTTGAAATAATTTGATTCATGAGAAACAATATAAGATCCATTGCATGGTTTCCGCCGTGACACCTCCTTTCCATGGTGGCAAAAACAAAAAAAGACTGCGGAAGATGTCTTCAGCAGTCTGGCGGTCTGCAATGCTTGCAGACCCATGGCTTTGCGTCCCCGTCTCGCGGCGGGTTTGCCTTTGTGGACATTGTTCATCCAAATATAATGTCAATATAATTTTGGCAAATTTAAGTCATTTATTCAAGTGAAGTTCTTCACGTTTTCACCGCCCCCTTTTGGCTTTGACCCGGAAACAGGCATTCCGGCAGATTTGCTTCCATCACGATAACGCCCATGCGGGCGCACAAAAAACAGGCTGGCGGAAGTTCCGCCAGCCTGCCGGAAACACTAAACGCTGGTTATTTCACTGCATTGTAGGCATTAACGCGGCCTGCGCCATAGGCGTCGTCGTTGCCGGGTTTGCCGAGGTCATCGGCGGAAGCGCGCAGTGCGGCTTCGACCTGCGCCGGCGGCATATCGCCTCCGTTCTTGCCGATGATGATGGTCGCCACACCGGAGACATGCGGAGCCGCCATGCTCGTGCCAGCCGACCAGTAGTAACTTGCAAGGTTCGGGTTCAAGTTGCTGCCGGTGCTGAAGACGAGGTCGAACACCCAGCACGGGCGGGTAAGACCGGCAATTGTGCAGGACTCGTTACCGGGGTAAACAAAATCACCGCCGGGCGCGCCGAAGTCAATCGCCGACTGTCCATAGTTGCTGTAGCTGGCAAGGTTATCCAGGAAGATGTTCCCGGGATCCGTCGCCCAGCCGATTGGAGCGGTGGCGGAAATGGAGAGCACCTTCGGCAGGGCGGAAGGAACGTGGATGAGGTTATCCGTATGGTCGAGGTCAATCGCAGCGTTACCGGCGGCGGCGATGATCGTGGTACCTTGCTGGTCGGCATAGGTGGTCGCCCGTTTGATGGCGTTCACCAGCGCCGCAACTTCGGTCGCAGTCATACAACCTTCACTATCGCAGAAGCCATTCCTCTCGAGCGTGGCGCCCAGGCTCATATTGATGATGTCCGCATCAACGTCGGCGGCGTATACGATGCCCGAGATCACGTCGGCGAAGGAGCCGGAGCCTTCATCGCCAAGCACCTTGACCAGCACCAGTTCGGCTTCGGGAGCGACACCAATCGTCCCAAACGCATTATCCGCCGCGGCAATCGTACCGGCGACGTGCGTGCCATGGCTGAACGGATCGGGCAGGGCATACGAGAGGGTTTCGCCCGCCACGAAATTGAAACTCAACGCAAAGTTGATGTTGGGGGCAAGGTCGGGATGATCCAAGTCGAAGCCGGTATCCAGCACAGCCACGCGTACGCCCGCGCCGCGGTAGCCTTCGTCCCAGGCTTCGGGCGCATCCACCGCATCATGACCCCACTGGAGGTCGAAGCGGATGTCGTCATCCCCGCTGTTGGGCGGGTTGCCGAACTCTTCGTTCAAGGTTATGTCTTCGACGTTGAAACCGCCTAGCGGAGCCACCCATTGCAGGACGACATTGGGCATCACGTCGCTGATCCCGGTGATCTTGGCGGCTTTGGTGGAAAACTTGGGATCGCTGGACGAAACGACAACCAGGCCAATCTGTGAAATATAGCGGTCAATCGTTCCGCCTGCGGCTTTCACCTTCGCCTCCAACCCCTTGGGCAAGGTATTGCCAGTCGCCATCAGGATATAGGAACGTGATGTTGCCGCCCCAGCAGGCACCGCAAAAATGGCTGCTAAAAACGCAACCAACACAAAAATTGTTACCATACGTTTCATTGGATAGTTCTCCTCTGGAGGTCCATAAGATTGGTGAAACACATTCATGCAGTTTGTTATCGCTTGTGGAACCGTTCATCCAACTTGCTTTCGTTCGAGAGGCGCCTCCTTTCTTAAAACAACAACCGCCGAATCGTCTTCGGCGGTCTGGCGATCTTCAACATCGAGGGTTGAAGACCCATGACTTTGCGTCCCCGTCTCGCGGCGGGTTTGCCCTTTCGATACGAATTTCCCTCGCCAATTGGGAAATGGCTTTGTTCGATGGAGCGTGTTTCGTACTGGCGGTCTTATTATGGCAAATTTTCCGGTCAAATGCAAGAGGGATGCACTTTCTTTACAAAGGGTATAATCCGCTCAATGTCCAAAAAACTTCTCCTTTTCGCCGTCCCTGCAGCGGTTGCCGCTGCGGGGATTTATCTGTACTTTACCTACGGCAGGAGCGCCGCCCGCACCGCGCAGGTGCTGGAATACATCCGCAACCCATCCGCCAGACCCGATTTGAGGATGGCCGCCGGCGCGGTCTGCGGCGATGCTCCGTTCATTTTCCCCACCGACGGCTTGATCGGCTTCATTTGGGACGATTCATTCCGACCCGGTCACCGTCACTCCGGCTTGGATATTTTCGGCGGGACAGATGTCGGCGTGACCGCCATCGTCGCTGCATATCCCGGCTACCTCACCCGCGAAGCGGACTGGAAATCCACGGTCATCATCCGTGTGCCGGAGGACCCGCTCGACCCCTCCCGCCAGATTTGGGTGTACTATACTCACATGGCGGACCCGAACGGGAATTCGTTCGTCTCGGAGCAATTCCCGCCGGGGACAAAGGAGGTCTTCGTGGAGGCGGGGACGCTGCTGGGGTATCAGGGCAATTATTCCGGCGACCCGAACAGCCCGGTGGGGGTTCATTTGCACATTTCCATTGTGAAGGATGACGGCTTTGGAAATTTCAAGAACGAGTTGGAGATCGAAAACACCTACGACCCTTCGCCGTATTTCGGCTTGCCGTTGAATGCGAACGAGAACCCGGATGTTATTCCGGTGTGTGGGTAGGGGGTTTCAAGTTTCAGGTTGCAGGTTGCAGGTTGAAGGTTTCAGGTTGCAGGTTTAAGGCGGCAGGTGAACAGTGGCTGAATTGAATGGCAAGGTTGTTTTGATCACCGGCGCAGGAAAGGGAATCGGGCGCAGGCTGGCGGAGGAACTTGCGGCGCGCGGCGCGTTCGTCGCCGTCAACGACATTTCCCCTTTGAACGTGGAAGAACTTGCGGCGGGCATTCACGCGCGCGGCGGAAACGCCAAAGCCTACGTCGAAGACGTTGCCAAAAAGGTCGGCGCGCAGACCGTCATCAAAAACGTGGAGGACGATTTCGGGACGATTGACATCCTCATCAACCACGCGGCGGTGGAACCGCACGTCTCCCTGCTGGCGATGGACGAGTGGGACTGGCACCGCACACTGGACGTCAACCTGACGGGCGCGTTCCTGATGCTCCAATCGGCGGGACGTGTGATGAAGTCCAAAGGCAAAGGGGTGATTCTGAATCTCGTCGCGGGAACAGCCGACGGGTCCGGGAAAGAGGCGGGGGCTTACTTCGTGAGCAAGGCGGGGCTTGCAGAGTTATCCCGCCGGGCGGATGCGGAATTGAGTCCGCATGGAGTTCGCGTTCATGCGGCGACATCGTTTGAAGAGGCTGTACAAATTCTGGAGGACGCATGAAGGAACTGGGCGAATACCGCGAAAAATTGCTCGACCGGTTTGCCGAAGCCGCCCGGGAATTCCGCGCGGCGTGCGGGTCGTTCAGCGACCCGTCCATAAAAACCGAAGGCGAATGGACGGTGCATCAACTGGCGGCGCACGTCCGCGATGTGGACAGCGTCATTTATGGCGGGCGCATCCGCCGCACGCTGGACGAGGAGGACCCGGAGTTCAAGCGCTTCGACGCCGACGGGTGGATGGCGGAGCATTACGACCACGAGGAATCTTTGGGGAAAATTTTGAACGAGTTTGCCGCCCACGTGGATGAAACGCTCGAACTCTTGAAAACGATGCCGGTGGAGGGATGGTCGCGCCTGAGCCGCCACGAAACGCTGGGCGGCGGGTTGACCCTGCAATTGTGGGTGGAGCGCAGCCTGGCTCACATCGAAGAGCATTTACAGACTTTGAAAAAAGTAGAAGAATCGTGAATTTTGCCCGTTTTTGCCTGTTCCTGGGGTAAAATAATGCGCATGAAAAAACAAAGAATCATCCTTGTGGACGATCATGAGGTGGTGCGGCTCGGTTTGAAATCGCTGTTGGAGCGGCACCCGCAATTCGACGTGGTGGGAGAAGCCGGTTCGGCGCGCGAGGCGCTCGAACAAACCGCCGCGCTCAAACCGGACGTGGTCGTGATGGACATCCGCCTGCCCGGCACGTCGGGCATCGAAGCCTGCGAACAAATCGTCAACCAGTTCCCCAACACAAAGGTCATTATGCTCACCTCCTACGCGGAGGATGAAATGCTCTTTTCCGCCATCCGCGCGGGGGGCGTCGGGCTACATCCTCAAACAGATCGGCGCGAGGATTTGGTCAGGGCGCTCGAATCCGTCGGGCGCGGCGAAGCCCTGCTCGACCCGGCAGTGACCCAGCGCGTCTTCCGGGAAGTGCGGCGCGCCGTGAAGGAGGAGGAGGCTTCGGCGTTTGCCCACCTCAGCCAGCAGGAAAAGCACGTGCTCCTGCTCGTTTCGGAAGGCAAGACCAACCGCGAGATCGCCAAGACGCTCTTCCTCGGCGAAGGCACGGTGCGCAATTACGTTTCGAGCATTCTCTCGAAGTTGAACGTGAACAACCGCGCCGAGGCGGCCGCCTACGCGGTGGAACACAATTTGAGAGATTACATTTCCTGATTTCCCCCCATGCAAAGAAATATGGAGACACGGATCATAACTTCGTGAACCAGTGTCTCTTTTTGTTTAATTCGCCTTGATGAACGGAGAACGGCAGAGATGGTAATGAAATCATGTCTTTGTTCAACTCTGTTCACCGCTGGTTGACGTCCTTTATGTTTCCATACGCCAAACTCACCGACGGGGTCGTCACCCTGCGGCCCTACGAATTTGGGGACGAATACGAACTGCACAAAGCCGTGCAGGAATCCCTGCCCGAACTCAGCCCGTGGATGTCGTGGGCGAATACAACGTACAACAAAGAGGCGGCAAAGAACTTCGTCGCGGTCACACGCGCCGAGTGGTCGCGCGGCGCGCTGTACTCCTTCGCCGTCACCAATGCGCGCACGCAGGAATTCCTCGGCGGCTGCGGCTTGAGTCACATCCACCCGATCTATAAATTCTGCAACCTCGGCTACTGGATTCGCACCTCCCAACACGGGTGCGGCTTTGCCGGGCGCGCCGCGAAACTGGCGGCGCGCTATGCCTTCGAGCATGTGAAGTTGATCCGCGTGGAAATTGTCATTGCGGTCGGGAACCACGCTAGCAAACGGGTCGCTGAAAAGATCGGGGCGCACTACGAGGGGATTCTGCTCAACCGGATGACCGTGAACCGGGACATCCACGACGCCCACATGTTCTCGCTTCTGCCCTCGGACTTTGGGCTGGCAGCCCGCCCCTGAGCGGATTCGTCGCCAGAAAGATGCGAAAACTCAAAGTCAAATTCATTATTCCCATTGACATTCACCGGGATTACAATAGGATATATGACCAAACCAACAAAGGAGGAACGACCGTATGAGTGAGGCTAAAGGCATTCACGAACGGAAGCACGTCTGGCGCGACGAAATCCTGCTGATCGTCGGCTTGATTGTTTTCGTGGGCATCGTCTACGCAGTGGACGGCGCCGTCCAACCGGTGTTTACGAACACCACTCTGTTATTGACAGGCGTTTTTCTCGCACTTGTGCCTGCCGCCATCTGGTTGATCTTTTTCTACATGCAGGACCGGGCTGAACCCGAACCCAAAGGCTTTGTGCTGGGCGTCTTCGCGCTGGGGGCTTTGCTGGCGGCGGCGGTCGGCATCCCCGTCGTTGAAAACCTCTTCCGCGTTTCGCACTGGCTGCGCGCCGATACGCTGACCATCATCGTGGGCGGCATCCTCGTCGTCGGTTTCACCCAGGAATTCCTGAAATATGCCGCAGTGCGTTACAGCATCTACAACTCGGATGAATTCGACGAACCGACCGACGGCGTCATCTACGCCACCGCCGCCGGGCTGGGATACGCCACCGTCCTGAACATCAACTTCGTCGTCTCGAACGGAGGCGTGGACCTGGGCGCGGGCATCATCCGCATAGCGGTGGTCGCGCTGGCGCAGGCGGCGTTCTCTGGCATTACGGGGTATTTCCTCGGGCGCGCCAAGTTTGAATCCGAGCAAATCTGGTGGATGCCGCTCGGCATCACGCTCGCGGCGGTCTTCAACGGCGTGTTCAACTGGCTGCAGGGCGTCGTCACCCGCCCCACCATCACCCTGAGCGGCGCTTCGACCAACACCGGGCTTGGACTCGCGCTTGCCGCCGTGGTCGCCCTCGCCACCACCGGCGTCATCCTGTGGCTGGTGCGCCGCGGCGTCGCATCCATTCAGGCGGGGAAGTAGGAGAGCAGACATGGCAAACAGACAAGGTTCCCTCGGTGACCGCTATGCGGAGATCACCGTTGTTATCGTAACCGTCGTCGCGCTCCTCGCGGGATGGTTCTACAAATCCGGCATCGAAAACGCCAGCCTCCCGTTCAGCGCGGAGGGCATCAGCGCCGAAGCGCCGAAAGGCTGGCTGCAATCCGAACCGTCGGGCGACGTGCTCCTGCGCGCCACCGACATCAACTCGACCGGTTTCGGCGCGACATATACGGTCCGCAAGATCGCCGTCACCGGCGAAGCGACGGCGGCGGAAGTCGCAGGTCTCTTATCGCTCGAACACGCGCGCGACCTGCTTGCCTTCCGCATGTTGGATCAGCGCGAAGTGACCGTCTACGGGCGCAATGCGTTCGAGATCGATTATGTCTTTGTCGAGTCCAATCCCGACCTGACCCACACGGAAATTCCTAGCGTGGTGCGCGGCACGGATTACGTTTTCCTGAACGGCGACCACGCCGTCGTGGTCTCCTTCCAGGCGGATGAAAAGAATTACGACCTCGACCTGGACCGCTTCCACCTCTTTCTCCAGTCCCTTAGTTTCTAGCAGAGGCAAGTATGAAACCAAAATTCTTTAAACCCTTCTGGTTCCTGCTGACCGTGCTGATCATCGTCTCGCTGGCGTGTAGCGGAGGGACGCCCCCCGTGGAGCCGGTCACGCCGGTGACTCCGAACGATACCCCCACGGGCGACCTTCCTTCCGGGGCCCGCGCGAATCTGATTTCCGCCACCGTGCAAATCCTGGGTTTGTTCAATCAAAACGGCGAACTCGTCCCGGGTTACGTCGGCTCGGGAACCATCCTCACTCCCACCGGCTTGATCCTGACCAATGCGCACGTCGCCAGCCCCGCCTCGCAGGGAGATGCGGAAAACGAACCCGACGCGCTCGGCGTTTCGATCATCGTGTCGGAGGATAAACCCGCCGTGCCTTCCTACATGGCGCAGGTCCTGGCGGTGGACGGGTTCCTGGACCTTGCCGTCCTTCAAATCACCTCCACTGTGAACGGCACCGCGGTTGACCCCAACAGCCTTAATCTGCCCTACGTCGCCATGGGCAACTCGGATAACATCCACGTGGGCGACAGCATCAACATCTTTGGTTTCCCGTCCATCGGCGGGAATACCATCACCTTCACCAAAGGGACCCGTCTCCGGGTTCTCCTCGGAAGACCGAACCGGCGACCGCGCCCGGATCAAGACCGATGCGACCATCTCCGGCGGCAACTCCGGCGGGCTTGCGGCGGATAACAACGGGAACATCATCGGCGTGCCGACCATCGCCGCCGCCAGCCGGGAGTCGGAGACCTCCGATTGCCGCCAGGTGCAGGATACCAACGGCGACGGCGTGGTGGACCAAAACGACAGCTGCGTTCCCATCGGCGGGTTTTTGAACGGTATCCGCCCGGTGAACCTCGCCCTGCCCTTGATCCAGGCGGCGCAGGCTGGCAGGCAATACACCAGCCCGTACAGCCTGCCCGGTGTGGTGAGTCAGCCCGGCGGCGGCAACGAAGCGGCTTCGGACTTCGTCTGGCTGGACACCTCCACCAGCACGTCGCAAAAGTGCGACTGGACCGACAACACGATCAGTTCCTATCCCGCCGATCCCTTGTGCATCGCTTCCGGGTTCTCGTATTCGGGCATGACCAACGGCGAAGTGCTGGTCGAATACTGGTACAAGGACGGGCAGAAGGTGGCGGAATACAGTTACGCCTGGGAATGGGACGAGCAGGGTCTCTTTGGCACCTACCTGCCCAACGAAGGCAACCCGTTGCCCGGCGGCGCATACCGCGTCGAGATCTTTGCGGGCGAAGCGCTCAAACTCATCGGCGCCTCGCCGGAAGTGACGGTGGGAGGCGGCGGGACCACCGAGCAGCCTACGCAGCCGAGCGGCGATACGATCACCCTTTACGGCATCGTCTACGACGCCTCGACCAACAACCCGATCTCTGGGGCGTATGTGTTCATCCTCGCGCCCGGCGTCACCTACGAACAATGGCGCAACGAAAACTTTGCAGAGAAATACATCAACACCTACCTGCAAACCGGCGCGGACGGCTCCTACGCCATCACCGGCATTCCGCGCAACACCCAGTTCACCGTGGTCTACTCCGCGCAGGGTTATTACGACTCTTTTGCAGACAACCTTATCGCAGGCGCAGACGACCCGGCTTTGAACGAGTTGAACGTCGGGCTGACCAAGTAATCTCTTGCAAAAAAACACATCCCGTTCAGAACAGACGAACGGGATGTGTTTTTATTTTGGAATTTCTTTACTTTTCGCCGCTGATTTTCATCCACGTCTTTTTCATGATCAGCGCATCCTCCTCCATGACGGGGCTTTCGCACAGGATACGCCCGCCGCAGCCGAACTCCTTCATGGCTTTGAACAGGGCTTTGAGGTTGAGGTCCGCTTCCGCCAGCGGGAGATGATTTTTCTCACCCTTCGGTCCGTATTCGATGCCGGAGAGGTGGATGTGCAAATGCTTCAAAGCCTTACCGCCCAACGCCTTGCCGTATTTCTCCAGCAGGCGCGACCATTCGTCATAGGTGTTCATCGAGCCGTCACCGGGGCGCGCGTGCAGGTGGGCAAAATCGAGGCAGGGCTGGACCATGTCCACGGCTTTGCTCATGGCAAGCGCATCCTCGAACGAACCCAGCATGGCAGATTTGCCCATCGTCTCCGGGCGCAGGGTGGCTTTGTCGCCGTTCTTTTGCAATTCCTTCACACAACCTTCCAAACGCGGGATGGCAATTTTCAACACCTCCGCCGCATCGTTGCCGAAATACGAACCGGAATGGAAGATGATGTCCGTTGCGCCCGCGAGATGACCGTAATGCGCCGCATCCATCAGGCGCTTGCGGGATTTGGTCCACTCTTCGTCCGTGGCGTTCAGGTTGATGAAGTACGGCGCATGGACGCTCAACGCCACCGCCTCTTCCTGACCCGCAGCCTTGATCGCCGCACAGGTGGCTTCGGTCACGCGGACGGATTGCACCCAGCCGAGTTCGAGCGCGTCCAATCCGATGGATTTACTGAACGCAATTGCGCCGACCGTCCCGCCCGGTTTTTTGGGCGTTCCAGTGGGCGAGCCGACGGTTCCAAATTTGAAAGAGAGGGACATGGGGACTCCGGTTGCAGGTGTAGGTATCAGGTTGCAGGTATCAGGTTGCAGGTTGTGAGTTGCGAGAAGTGAAAAGCAGTGGACAGTGATCCGTTATCAGCGAACGGTGATCAGTAAACCGTAGGGGCGGCCCGCCCAGTGAGGGCAAAACACACGACCGATCCCAAAGGGTCCCCTTGCCGCGCAGGGTGAGTCACTAACCGAATATTCCAGCAAGTTTCAGCAAAAGTGGCGGACCGAGGATGAGCAAGCCGATGAGGATCGCCGCCAGCGCGGCAACCAGCACCGCCGCCGCACCCACGTCCTTGCCGATCTTTGCGAGTGGGTGGCTTTCCGGGCTGGCTAAATCCACCACCGCTTCGATGGCGGTATTCATGAACTCCGCGGCAAAGACCATCGCAATCGTCAATATGATGACCGCCCAATCGAGCGGCGAAAGTCCCAGCCAGATCCCCAAAACCAAGACAACGATGGTGACGGCGCTGTGAATCCATGCGTTGCGCTGGGTGCGCATGGCGTAAAACCAGCCGCGCACGGCGTGACGAATGGACTGCACCCGCGAGAGCAAAAAGGATTTCATGTCATTCCTGTATTTTGATGCGCGAGAGTCCCAGGCGTTCCAGCACCTTTGCCTGCTCCGCCCACATGACGGCTTTTTCCTCTTCGGTGGCGTGGTCGTAGCCGAGCAGGTGGAGAGTCCCATGCACGACGAGCAGCTGCGCTTCCGCTTCCACGCTGTGACCCGCCGCCTGCGCCTGCTCCATGGCGCGGGGAACGGAAAGGACGACGTCGCCCAAATAGGTTGTGCCGGTTTCCGGGTCCGTTTCGGAGGCGGGAAAGGAGAGCACGTCCGTGGGCGCATCCACGCCGAGATAATCCAGGTTCAGTTCGTGGAGCTGCCGGTCGTCGGTCAGGACGATGGTCAGGTCTGCGTTTGCAGAATCAGGTCCGAGGTCCGGGTTGAGAGGCGGGACAAGTTCCAATGTCAGGAGGGCGGCGCGTTCGAGCAGCGTCGTCTCCCGAAAATCCATTTGATTGTCTATGAAGATCATTTTTCCTTTTTTGGCGCAAGGATGGTCGCATCCTGGTCCGGCACCACGGCTTTGGGATATTGAATGCGCGGATGGTACGTGCCGCGCAGGGTGGTGACGAACGACTCGGTGATGAGTTTGAGGTCGCGCAAAGTGAGCAGGGTGTCGTCGAGCTGGTTGTATTTCTGGACGGTCTGGATGACGCTGGTGATGAGCGCGCGAATCTCTTCGTCGCTGGCGGGACGCTCGGCGCGGGCGCGGGCTTCGGTGGCGTCGGCGAGCATGAGCAGGGCGGTCTCGCGCGAAGCCGGGCGCGGACCGGGGTAACGGAATTTTTCGATGTCCACTTTGGTCACGTCGCCGCCCGCCGCTTCCATGGCTTGATTGTATTGATAGTGCGTGATGAGCGTGCCGTGATGTTCGAGGATGAAATCGTGCAGGCGGCGCGGGAGGCGGTGCTTCTTCGCCAGCTGCACGCCGTCGGTGACGTGGCGGATGATGGTCGCGGCCACTTGAACGGGTCGGCATCCTGGTGCGCGTTCATACTGCCGGGCATCTGGTTTTCGATGAAGAACGTGGGGTTGAGCGCCTTGCCAATGTCGTGATAGAGCGCGCCGACGCGCGTGAGCAGCGGGTCTGCGCCGATCTTTTCGGCGGCTTGCTCGGCAAGGTTGGCGACCTGCAAACTGTGCTGGTACGTGCCGGGGGCGCTGCGCAGGAAGAATTGCAGGAGCGGCGTATCGGGGCGGGAGATGTCGAGCAATTGCAGGGAGGTGGTGAGACCGAGCATCTGCGCCAGCAGGTATTGCAGAAGGAGCGCGATGCTCGCCGAGGAAAAGCCCGCAAAGACCAGCACGCCGATGTATTGCAGAATGCCGACCCAATCCAATGTGATGAGCGGGATGCGGAACGCCAGTAACGCCGCCGCGCCGGAAAGGGAGATTGCCAAGCCCGCGCGCAAAAATCCCCAGAACCGCCTGGCAGGACCCAACGCAAGCAGACCGATCATGGACGTGAAAAGATAGTAGGGCATGAGGTCGAACGAGTTGGGCAGACCGAACGCGGCGAGGACACACAGCGGAATGGCAAAGACCAGCCCCACTTCCAGCCCGAACAAGGCGGTGAACAAAAGCGCGGCGGATTGGATCGGATACCCGTAGGGCGCGAGCGTCCGCCCGACGAACAGGCGCGAACCCGCCAGGAACAGGATGAACAGCAGCGCAATAACGAGGATGTTCTTGGAGTCGTTCAAAACGACGGAGCGCCGCCGGCGGTAAAAATATAACGGGACGAAGACCGCGCAGACGATGACAATCGCGGCGGCGGCGCCGAGTTCCTCCCAGCGCTGACCGGGGCGGATCATGCCCAACTGCTGGAAGGCTTCCATATCCGCCGGGGTGATGATCTCGCCCGCCGGGACGATGGTCTCCCCCGCCTTGTAGGTCTGCACCACCGGCTTGACCGCGTCGCGCGCCGCCTGCTTTGCCGCGTCGGTCAACTCCTGGCTGAAGAAACTGTTCGGCACGACGAACGCCGTCACTAGTTCCGTCACCAGCGCGGACTGCTGTTCGCTCAACGTCAGGCTGACAGACGAGGAAACGCCCGACGTTGCCAGGTCCAGTTTGTCTTCATAGATGGCGCGCCGCATCACCTGTTCCAGCACGCGCACCGCCTCTGCCTGGACGATTTCCCAGCGCGCATCGCTGATGTTGAGCAGGTAGTCCACGGTTTCGTTTTGCAGGCGCACGTCGCTGAGCGCGAGCAGGCTGGTCCGTTTTTCCTCCACCGTCATTGCAGGATCATCGCGGATGGAGGCGATGTTTTGCAGGGTGGTGCGCAGGCGTTCGATCTGCTGGCGGGCGATGGCGGGGTCCGGCTGGGTGTACACCGGCTGGACGGCGCTCTCCGCCCCTTTGCGCGCCTCTTCCGTCCGCACCTCGCTGACGTATTCGATATCCAACGGGGATTGGATGGTGGTCTGCGCCACTTCGCCGACCGCCACCGTCTGCGGGGTGGGGCGCAGCCCAAACGGAACGGAAAGCACGGCAAACGACACGAGGCTGACCGCTGCGATCAGGCTGGCTTGAAGGATGCGAACGCGGGGAGAAGCGGGGGTTCGTGCAGACATAAAAAACAGACCGCAAAGCGACAGGCGCGTTTCCAGCGCCCGCCGCTCTGCGGCGCTCAAATCACTTGACGAGCAATTCCTTCACGGTTGCGCTGATCATATCGTTGGGGGCGCGCCCGGCAACTTTGGGCATGACGACCTTCATCACCTTGCCCATATCGCCGGGGGCGGATGCGCCCGTCTCGACAATGGCGGCTTGCACCAGCGCGCGCAACTCCTCGATGGGCATGGCTTTGGGCAGGAATTCCTCCAGCACTTTGATCTCGGCTTCGTTCTCGGAAACCAGGTCGGCGCGGTTGGCTTTCTTCGCCTCCTCCAGCGCCTCGCGCCGGTTCTTGACCTCTTTCTGGATCAACGCCACAACAGCCATGTCGTCGAGTTCGGCGCGTTTGTCCACCTCTACCTGCTTCACGGCGGCAAGCGCCATGCGGACGGTGCGCTTGCGGACTTCGTCGCCGCTTTTCATCGCTTCTTTTACTGCTTCGTTTAATTTTGCTTTGGTATCCATGAGGTTGATTATACCTTTCTTGAGAATTACAGCGTGATACGGTATGCAGCACCAGTAAGGGCGACTCAACCGCGTTCTGTGAAAATTCTTCGCAAAGGCGACCCTTTCTTGTTGATTGAAACTGCATCCAGTTTGACGGGTCGCTCTTACTGCGTAACATCAGTCACTTATCCATAAACCTTGCCAGCATCTCCGGGGTGAGGAGTTTCCGCAGCAGGTCGAATTCGTGTTCGGTGCGTTTCGTCCCGGCGGCGATGGCGTAGGGGAACTTCGCTCCCTGCCTGGGCGAGTCGAGGTTCATCCACGTGTGGGAATCCTTTGGCAGCAACCTCAACGCCAGCGGGCGCAGGAACGGGATGAATGCCAGCGCATCCATCGGCAGGTAGATTTTGCCGGAATGCAGCCTCGGGCTTTTGACCAAATCCATCTGAAGCGGATCAATCTCCGCCGGGGGAGGAGGCGTTTCGTCGAATTGTTCCAGCCACAGGGTCACGTAATTGGTGTGAGAGTAGAAATCCTGCGCCGTGTGCAGCAACCTGCCAAACGCGATCCACGCCGAAAGGATGCCGGGCGAGAGCAGGGTCGCAATCACATAGCCGCGCTGTTCGATGATGTAACGGTCGCCCTTTGCGATGGCGTTGTTGTCGTAATGGATTTCATCGTGTCCGAATTGATTCTTCAGGTCGTCCTGCCTGAGGTTGGCGGCGATGATGATCTCCAAAGCGCGTTCGCTGAAATACGGGCTGAGCGCCGCGCGCGTCATTTCGATATGATATTGAGTGAGCATGGGCGGGATTATACCCAAAGGACGCAATCACCCGATGGACGCAATAAAGTGGTTATAATGCCCGCATGACTTTTTATACTGCCAAAGGCGACGACGGCACGACGGGACTCCTCGGCGAGGGACGTGTGCCAAAATATCACGTTCGGATGGAAGCGGTCGGCACGCTGGATGAAGCCTCCGCCGCGCTCGGGCTTGCCCGCGCCCAATGCGCCGTGCCTCAGACTCCCCGCATCCTGCTCGCCGCCCAGCGGGATTTGTACAAGCTGATGGCGGAAATTGCCGCCACGCCTGAAAATGCGGAGACCTTCCGCTTCATTGATGAATCGCGGGTCGCCTGGCTGGAGCGCGAGACCGACGAGTTGAGCAAAGTGGTGGCGCCGCCGAAGGAATTCATCCTGCCGGGCGATACCCGGGCGGAGCCGCACTCTCGCTGGCGCGCGCCATCATCCGCCGGGCGGAGCGGCGCGTGGTGGAACTGTACGACGGCGAGGTGGTGGTCAACCCCCATTTGCAGAGGTATCTCAACCGTTTATCCTCGCTGTGTTTCGTGCTTGAATTGCTGGAAAACCAGCACGCAGGCAGGAAGACTTCGCTGGCGAAGTCGTAGGAGACCAGACTTCGAAAGTCTCAGAGACTTCCGAAGTCCATTTATCGAAGGGAAACCATGACCGGAACCATTATCAATGTCATCGCCGTTTTGGTCGGCGGCGCAATCGGGTTGATCTTCGGCTCGCGTATCCCGGAGCGGTTCAAAAGCACGGTCATTGCAGGGATGGGGTTGTTCACCGCCGTAATGGGCTTGCAGATGTTCCTCAAAAGCGAAAATCCGTTGGTTGTGCTGGGCGCGATCATCGTCGGCACACTGCTCGGGGAATGGTGGAAAATCGAGGACGGCTTGCAGGCGCTGGGACAGACTCTCGAAAAACGCTTCTCCCGCGATTCAGAAGCAGGCGCAGGCTCCCGCTTCGTGCGCGGGTTCATGGTCGCCTCCCTGCTCTTCTGCGTCGGGTCCCATGACCATCCTCGGCTCGATCCAGGACGGTTTGACCGGCGACTACAACCTGCTGGCGGTCAAATCCACATTGGATGGATTCGCGGCGGTTGCGTTCGCGTCCACGCTGGGGGTTGGGGTATTGTTCTCCTCGCTGGTCGTGCTCGTATACCAGGGCGGCATCAGCCTGCTGGCGGGGACGTTGAGCGCGGTCATCAGCGAGCCAATGATGAACGAGATGACCGCCGCCGGCGGCGTGATTTTAGTGGGGATCGCCGTTAGCAGCCTTTTGGAGATCAAGAAAATCCGTGTGGGAAATTTCCTGCCGGCATTGGCCGTCGCGCCGCTGATCGTGTGGGTGTTGGGAAAGTTTTAACCGGAGATAAACGGAGATTCTATTGACCCATGTTAGGCAGGCGTCCTCTTTTTGAACCGCCATGACGCCAAGCCGCAAGTTTTTTCACCTTTCTCATCCTTTCCTGGCGTTCTTGACGGCTTGGCGGTTTCCTTTGCGTAAGGTGAATCTATTGTATCGAAATCTTTGTTCATCTCCGTTCATCTCTGGTGCGATTTGCCGGAAGCCGCCAAACGAATCAAAAAACATCCCTGAAGCGGGATGTTTTTTTTCTGGTGACTCCGGAGCGGGTCGAACGCTCAACCAATTGATTAAGAGTCAACTGCTCTGCCATTGAGCTACGGAGCCGAAAATTTGTGCGGGCGGTATTATACCGCAAAGGGACGAAGTGTCAATAAATTTAGAGTCGCGCCGCGCATCAGGCTTCCACCCGCGCCCCTGATGGTGCTATACTTGGCGTGAAATTATCGCTTCGCATCCGTGATCCATAACCGCTTCAGGTGTGATTCGGACACCCAGCAGCAATCAGGATGCCCGCATCGTTACAGGTTTGCCCGCCTTATCGCGCAAAATGCCTTCAGCCTCGGCGAGTCATGGGTCTGAAAGGGATTTTTGTGAAAAGCAAAAAGGCAGGTAAACGTTTGAAAAACAAAGCCGCCACCGGTTCGACGAGCCGCGGGCGCGCAAAGGGCGGAAACACCACCCCGCATGAGAAGCACCCACCACAAATTAATGTCCCTTCCGCAAATTCAACCCCGCAAGGAGACGACCCCATGGAAAAGAAAAAGCCATCCCGCAAGCCCGCACGCCAGGCTTCGAACCGGACCAAAAAGAACCCGCGGACTTCCAAGGCGATGAACGCCGCGCCTGCCCCGGCGGATGACCCTGAATTGACCGCCGCATGGGACACCGACCCCCGGGCTGGACCCATCCTGGTCGAGACGCCCTCCGCCGAATCCGCTCCCGCCGCGCCCTCCTTCCCCATCGTGGGCATCGGCGCCTCGGCGGGCGGACTGGCGGCGCTGGAAGCGTTCTTCGCCAACATGCCGACAAACACAGACCGCGGCTTTGCCTTCGTCATCGTCGCAGCACCTCGGACCCGGGTCACAAAAGCCTGCTTACAGACCTGGTTCAACGCTACACCAAGATGCAGGTCTTCGAAGTGGAGGATGGAATGACGGTCACGCCGAACTGCACCTACATCATTCCGCCCAACAAAGACATGGCGCTCATGCACGATACGCCGCACCTCCTCGAACCGGCCGCGCCGCGCGGACTGCGCCTGCCGATTGATTTCTTCTTCCGCTCGCTGGCGCAGGGACCGCGGCGAGCAGGCGATCTGCATCGTGCTTTCCGGCGCAGGCACCGACGGCACGCTCGGCTTGCGCGCCGTCAAGGAGCCGGCGGGATGGCGATGGTGCAGAGTCCCGAAACGGCTGGCTACGATGGGATGCCGCGCGCCGCCCTTATCACGGGCTTGGCGGATTACGTCCTGCCGCCGAAGGACATGCCCAAACAGTTGATCGCCTTCGTCCAGCACTTTTTTGGCGGCAAGAAAAAGGGCGCCGGGGTGGTGACGACGGATACGGGCAACTGGATCCAAAGAATCCTGGTCTTGCTGCGCTCCACCAGCGGGCACGACTTTTCCTGCTACAAGCAAACCACCATCCTGCGCCGCGTGGAACGGCGGATGGCGGTGCATCAGATCGAACGGATCGACCGCTACGTGCAGTACCTGCGGCAGAACGAAGCCGAACAGTTGACGCTCTTCCGCGAACTGCTCATCGGCGTCACGGGCTTCTTCCGCGACCCGGAGGCGTTCCAGGTTTTGCTGGAGGGCGCGATCAACAACCTGATCGCCAACCGGCCCATCGGCACGCAACTGCGCGTGTGGGTGCCGGGCTGTTCCACCGGCGAAGAGGCGTATTCAATCGCCATTTTGTTCCAGGAGCAGATGGAAAAATCGGGACGGCAGTTCAACATCCAGATCTTCGCCACCGACATTGACCAGGCGTCCATCGAGAAGGCGCGCGTGGGGTTGTATCCCGCCAACATCGCCGCCGACGTGACGCCGGAGAGACTGGCGCGGTTTTTCATCCAGGAGGGCGACCTGTACCGCATCAAGAAAAACATCCGCGATGCGATCGTCTTCGCCGAGCAGGACGTGATCAAAGACCCGCCGTTCTCCAAAATTGACCTGCTCAGCTGCCGCAACCTGCTCATCTACATGCAGAGCGACCTGCAAAAGAAAGTGGTGCCGGTGTTCCATTACGCGCTGAACCCGGGCGGGTTCCTCTTCCTGGGCAGTTCCGAAAGCATCGGGGAATTCACCAACCTGTTCAGAACCGTGGACCGCAAGTGGAAGTTGTACCAGCGCAAGGAGGTACCCTTCCCGCACGGCGTGGTGCTGGAGATGCCGGTGCAGGTCAGCGCGATCCATGCGGCGGGAGCGGCGGAACGCGTCGAGCAAAAAAGCAAAAAGATCAACGTGCGCGAACTGACCGAACGCATGCTCCTGAGCGAATACGCGCCCGCCTGCGTGACGATTGACCCGCACGGGGAAATCCTTTACGTCTCCGGGCGCACCGGCAAATACCTGGAATTGGCGACCGGCGAGGTCAACGTCAACATCCTGCGCATCGCCCGCGAAGGGGGCTGCGCACGGAACTGGCGACGGCTTTGCGAAAGGTCGTCGCCAGCAGAAAGCCGATCCGCTACGACGGGCTGACGGTCAAGACCAACGGCGACACGGAACTGGTCAACCTGATCGTCAAACCGGCGGACCTGTTCTCGGCGGAGACTGGCGCCCTGCTCGTCATCTTCGAGCCGGTCAAGCCCGCGGGGTCCAGCCGCCCGCCCAAGGTCAAGAAAGATGCGCCCGGTCGAGGTCCTGGCAAGCCACAAGGGACCAGCACATCGCCACGCTGGAGCGCGAATTGCGCGTCAAGGAGGAATATCTCCAGACCACCATCGAGGAGTTGGAGACCGCCAACGAGGAACTGAAATCCACCAACGAGGAGTTACAGTCCACCAACGAGGAACTGCAATCCACCAACGAGGAACTGGAAACGTCCAAGGAGGAACTGCAGTCGGTGAACGAGGAACTGGTGACGGTCAACACCGAACTCCAGCAGAAGATCGAAGACCTCTCGCGCACGAACAACGACATGAACAACCTGCTGGCTGGCACGGGCATCGGCACGATCTTTGTGGACCACCAGCAGAACATTCAGCGCTTCACGCCGGCTGTGGCGCGCATCATCCCCCTGATCCAAAGCGACGTGGGACGCCCGCTCGAGCATTTCGCCTCCAAACTGACCAATACGGAAAACCTCAACGACGATATCCAGTCGGTGCTGGAGACGCTTTCGCCGCGCGAAGCCGAAGTGCAAACCAAGGATGGAAACTGGTACCTGATGCGCGTCCTGCCGTACCGCACGCTGGAGAACATCATCGAAGGCGCGGTGTTGACCTTTTTCGACATTACGGAACTCAAGCGGCTCCAACGAGCCCAGCGCGAGAGCGAGGAAAAATTCTCGGCGGCGTTCAGCGACAATCCGGTTGCCCTTGCCGTCACAACGACCGATGGGAGATGGGTTGACGTGAACAAGGCGTTCTGTTCCCTGCTGGGATACAAGCGGGAGGAATTGATCGGGAGAACCTCGGCGGAATTGGGGATCGTGGACGCCCAAACCCACCAGGAGATTCTAAGGAAGGAGAGCGCCGGCGGTTTAACGTTGGAGGTCGAGGTGGAGGCGCGCGACCGGAGCGGGAAGATCCACACCATCCTGGTATCGGCGGCGATGATCGTGCTGAACGGCGTGCCGCATCGCATTACGACCAACATAGATATTACCGCGCGCAAACGCGACGAGGAATCGCTGCGCCGTCTCGCCATTGTCCTGCGCGACGCGAACGATGCGGTCACGGTTCACGATTTGCAGGGGCGCATCCTGGCGTGGAACCCGGCGGCGGAAAGGATGTACGGCTGGTCCGAAGCGGAGGCGCTCGTGATGAACATCCGCGAACTCACGCCGCCGGACAAACGCGGGGAGATGGCTGGATTCGTGGAAAAACTCGCGCGCGGAGAGCCGGTCGAACCGTTCAGAAACGCGGCGCGTGACCAAAGACGGCAAGGTGCTGGACGTGCGCCTGACCGTCACCGCGCTGGTGGATTCCGCCGGGAAGCCCTACGCCGTTTCCGCGATAGAGCGGCAGGCTGCATCTTGACCTCCAACCGGACGTGGAAACGATAGCGCGGCTTTGGCGGCGGACATGACACGCGAGACACCCCTGCCGAAGAATGATCCCGATGCACTGCGCCGGCGCGCGGAAAAAACCCTGCGCGATAAACAGCGCGCGCCGGAGAACCTCTCGCACGCGGACATGCAGGAGGCGATCAGCGAACTGCGAGTCCATCAAATCGAACTGGGGATTCAGAACGAGGAACTGCGCCGGGCGCAATCCGAACTCGAAGAGTCGCGCGACCGGTACAGCGACCTGTACGATTTCGCGCCGGTGGGCTATCTCACGCTCGACGATAAAGACATCATCCGCGAAGCCAACCTGACCGCCGCGGCGATGCTGGGCGTGGAACGCGCCCGCCTGCTTGCGGAGCCGCTTCACCTCTTTTATCGCGCGCGACGACAGGGATACGTTTTACCTGTTTCGCAGGCGGCTCCTCGAAGCGCAGACGCAAGCAGACGTGCGAAGTGAGGATGGTCAAGCGCGGAGGCTCCGAATTCCACGCCGCGCTCGCAGCGCTCCCGGCGCAGGATGCCGACGGCGCGGCCGGCATGCGCCTGACCCTGAGCGACGTCACCGAACGCAAACAAGCGGGGGAGTCGCTCCAAAAAAGCGAGGAGGAATACCGCAGACTGTTCGAAGATTCGCCCATCGCGCTGTGGGTGGAGGATTTTTCGGAGGTAAAACGGCGGCTGGATGGATTGAAGCAGACCGGCGTCAGGGATGCTGCGGCTTATTTCCGCGCGAACCCCGGCTTCGTCCGCGAATGCGCCGCGCTCGTGCGCATCCAGGATGTCAATTCCGCCGCGCTGAAGTTGTATCATGCCAGGGAAAAAAGCGAATTGCTTGGCAGCCTGGCGGATATTCTGGCAACGTTATCGCACGAGCAATTCTGAATATGAACTGACCCAGATCGCGAACGGCAGGCTTGCCTTCGAACGCGAGGAAACGGAGCATACGCTCACAGGCGAGGAGATCGTCGTCAGCATCCGCTGTTCGGTTGCGCCGGGCTACGAAGACAGCCTTGCAAAGGTAATCGTCTCGACGCTGGACGTCACCGAGCGCCGGCGGGCGGAACAGAAGGTCCGGCATCACTTGACGGAACTGGAGGCGCTGAACCGCGTCTCCACCGCCCTGCGGATCGCGCAAACGCAGGAGGAAATGCTGCCCATCCTGCTGGATGAAACCCTTGCCGCCCTGGGCTGCGCGGACGGCGTCGTCTGGCTGTATCACCCGGAGGATGGAAACCTGCGCATCGCCGCCGCCCGGGGCTGGTTCACGCGCTTCAAAGACGCGCCCCTCAAGCCCGGCGAAGGCATCGCGGGAAACGTCTTCGCCAGCGGGAAGATTCACCATTCGGTTGAGTTTGCCAGGGATCCGCTCGCCCGCGTTCCCCCCGGAATGACGATTCCAGCCGGGTGGGGCGGGGTCTGCGTGCCAGTCTATTCCGCCGCCGAAGTCACCGGCGTCATTTTCGTTTCAATGCGCCTGCCGCGCCAGGTCACGCCCGAGGAGACGAAACTGCTCGAATCGCTGGCGGAGATGACCGGCATTGCCCTGCACCGGCTGGCGCTGCACGAAGAGACCGTCCAACGTCTGTATCAACTGCAAGCCCTGCAAACGATTGACCGCGCCATCACCTCCAGTTTCGACCTGCGCGTCTCATTGGGTGTCCTGCTGGAACAGACCATCACCCTGCTCAAAGCGGACGCCGCCGACGTGCTCACGTTCGCCCCCCACACCCAGACTTTGGACTACATTGCCGGACGCGGTTTCCGCTCCCCGGCGGCAGAACGAACCCAGTGCCGGTGGGACAAGGCATTGCCGGGCGCGCCGCTTTGGAACGGCGCACATTGCGAACCGCCAGCCTGAAGGAAGAAAGCAACGTCTTCCCGCGCGGCGGACTGCTGGAAGAGGAGAGGATAGCCGCCTTCATCGTCGCGCCGCTCATCGTCAAAGGACAATTGCTGGGCGTGCTGGAGGCATTTCACCGCGCGCCGTTCCACCCAGGGCGATGAATGGCTGAACCTGTTTGAAACGCTTGCAGGTCAGGCGCCATCGCCATTGACAACGCCAGGTCTTTCGAGGGCTTGCAGCGTTCCCTCACGGAACTGACGCTTGCGTATGACACGACCATCGAAGGCTGGTCGCGGGCGATGGACCTGCGCGACAGGGAGACCGAGGGTCACACCCGGCGCGTGACCGAGATGACGTCGCGGCTGGCGCGCATGGCTGGCATGACCAGCGAGGAACTACTGCACGTCAAACGCGGCGCGCTCCTGCACGACATGGGCAAACTCGGCGTCCCCGATTCCATTCTGTTCAAACGAACCAAACTGACAGCCGAAGAATGGGACATCATGCGGCGGCATCCGCACTATACCTATGAGATGCTTCATCCCATTCAATACCTGCGCCCCGCGCTGGATATTCCCTACTGCCATCACGAAAAATGGGACGGCACAGGTTACCCGCGCGGGCTCAAGGGGAGCCAGATTCCGCTCGCCGCGCGGTTGTTCGCGGTGGTGGACGTGTGGGATGCGCTTCGCTCCGACCGTCCGTACCGCAAAGCCCTGGTCTCCCCAAAAAGTGCGGGAGTACATCCGCGCCCAAGCCGGGACTCACTTCGACCCGCAGGCGGTGGAACTGTTCTTTCAGATGATCGAGGAAAAAGGCAACGGACGGGAGGACAATTCAAACAGCAGGCGCAGGGGTGACTGATTCGCTCGCCGCACATGGCAGGAGGACCCGTCGGGATCGGTCAGGCGTTTTCGGGCATGCCGCTTCTACAGTTTTAAACGGCTTTGGTGCATGAAAGGCTAGACAAAAGGGGCGCGAGCATGTAACTTTGGGTTTATGCCTAAACCATCAAAGCCATCCTCGCGCCGGAAGACATTATATCGTGTCCAGAACTGGTCGGAGTATGAGAAAGCATTGATCCAACGAGGTTCGATCACATTCTGGTTGTCGGACGACTTTGAGCAAACCTGGCTGTATGCGGGCGAGAAGCAGCGCGGCAGTCAGTTTGACTACAGCGACAAAGCCATTGAAATCATGCTGACGATCAAGGAAGTGTTTCATCTGACCAATCGCAGCGTGGAGGGTTTCGTGCGCTCTGTGTTTGCGATGTTGGATATTCATTTGCCTGTGCCTGACCATTCCACGCTTTCCAAACGGGGTGCAACGTTGAAAGTGAACTTGCCGAAGAAAAGCAGTGGCAGTCTGAACATCGTTTTGGATAGCACAGGTCTGAAGATTTATGGCGAAGGCGAGTGGAAGGTTCGCAAACACGGCTATTCCAAGCGACGGACCTGGCGTAAATTGCATCTGGGCGGCAATCCCGATACAGGCGAAATTCTGGCGGTGGCACTCACGGAAAACAGCGTCAGTGACGACGCCGTGGTGATGGAGATGTTGGAGCAAATTGAAGAAGCCCTGCTCTCGTGTGCCGGCGATGGAGCCTATGACAAACGTAAAGTATACAAGGCACTCAATGAACATTCACCCGATGTGGATATCCTAATCCCGCCGCGCAAGAACGCCCATATTTGGCAGCATGGCAACTCAAAGGAAGAACGTCATAAACGCGACGAAAATCTACGCCACATTCGCAACCATGGAAGGAAGAATCTGGCTATCACATTCGTTCTTTGGCAGAAACCATCATGTTCCGCTTGAAAATCATCTTCGGTGATAGACTTTCAGCAAGATTGCTGGAAACCCAAACGACACAAGCCTTGATCCGCTGTCTGGCACTCAATAAAATGACCCATCTCGGTATGCCTGAAAGCTGCCCGATTGCCTAGTCTGGCTTCCAGATAGATGAAATGCGCCTATTTTTCGATTTATGCACCAAAGCCGTTTTAAACACAAAGTATCCATGAACTCCATTCACCCTGAGGATGAAAATGGAGTCCAGAAGTTCTACCTCACCTTACGCAGTAGGGGCGACCCAACTGCATTCTTTGAAAACTCTTCGCAAAGGGCGATCCTTTCTTGTTGATTGAAGCTGCATCCAGCCTTGACGGGTCGCCCCTACGATGAATGTGCGTAACGTGAGGTTCTACTTCTGGAATTCCGCAAGTAGAACTTGCGGAGTCCGCCTGTTATCATATCAATCCACAACGGCCACGAAGGCTTTCCTACCAGCGCCCGTGCCGCACCGAAGAGGAAAACACGTGTAAAATCCGTCCCTTCCCCCTTTGTGGACTCGACGCCCTTCGTGTTTATACTCTTTCCCGCCAATTACCGGAGAGCCATCAAAAAGGCGGAGCGAGGTTTTTCACCGTCTCCGCCTTGCATGCTCATTTGAATTTCCGCTAATACGATTTCAGCACCGCCGTGCTTGCAAGCAGGAAGAGGATTTGCGGGACAAAACTGACGACAACCGTGACAACGGCTGTAAAGACGGCGGTGAATCCGAGCCAGGGTTCGCGCTCGACGGTGGGATCGCCATCCTTCATGTACATATTGACGACGACGCGCAGGTAGTAGTACGCGGAAATCAGCGACGTCGCCACACCGATGATGGCAAGACCGGGGAAGCCGCCCGCAATCGCCGAGCGGAAGAGGTAGAACTTGCCCACCATGCCGAGCGTGGGCGGGAAGCCGATGAGCGAGAGCATGAAGATGGTCATGGCAAGCGCAAGGGCGGGATATTTTTTGGAGAGACCCGCATAATCGTTGATCTCAAGTCCGCGGCCTTCGGCTTTTTCGAGGGCGATCACCACGCCCCATGTGCCGAAGTTGCTGACGGCGTACGCCACGAGATAGAACAAGCCAGCCGCAACCGCGGTCGGAGCAACTGCGCTGTTTCCGTACGGCACGAACGCCATGAGGATGTAGCCCGCGTGGGCAATGGCGGAGTACGCCAGCATCCGTTTGATGTTCGACTGCGAGATGGCGATCACGTTGCCGAGAATCATGGTCAGCGCGGAGATGACCCAGAGGATGTTCGTCAGGTCGGGGGCAATGGCGGGAAAAGCGGTGGTAAACACGCGGAACAACGCCGTGAAGCCTGCGATCTTTGCGCCCGCCGCCATGAAGGCGGTGACGGAGGTCGGCGCGCCTTGATAGACGTCGGGAGTCCACATGTGGAAGGGAACGGCGGCGACCTTGAAGCCAAATCCTACCAGCAGGAGCGCCGCCCCAATGGTCAGGAGCAGGATCGAGGCCCCGCCGGAAGCGGCTTGGACGAAGATGAGAGCAAGGTTGGTGGTGCCCGTCGCGCCGAAAATCAACGCCGTCCCGTACACCACAAATCCGCTGGCAAAGGCTCCGAGCAAAAAGTATTTGACGCCGGATTCCTCCGAGTCCAGTTTGCGGGCGATGGCGGAGAGGACGTAGAGCGGGATGGAGAGCAGTTCGAGCGCGAGGAAGACGATGATGAGGTCGGTCGCCTGCGCCATGAGCATCATGCCGGAGACGCTGAAGAGCAGGAGGGTGTAGTATTCGCCTCGTTCGATGCCCATGCGTCTGGTGTATCCATAAGCCAGCGCCACGCCGAACAATCCGCTGGCGAGCAGGAGGATGTTAGCAAAGGTGGAGAAGCCATCCAGCGCGACCATGCGGTTGAAACCCGAGGCGGGTGGGATGCCAACCTGGGTGATGGAATATCCCAATGCGCCTGCAAGCCCAACGGCGGCGAGGAGTGCCGTAATGCCTTTGCTGGTCTTCGGAATGAAGATGGCATCCACGAACAAAAGCAGGCACGCCCACACGGTAAGAATGAGGTATGGGAGAAGAGTGTAAAAGTCGAGATAATTGACAGGCGGCGTCATGAACGCTCCATATTATGTCGTTGCGAGAGCGGCGGTTTTCCGCTCGAAGCAACCTCCTCGAATGGGGGATTGCTTCGTCGTCGCTCCGCTCCTCCTCGCAATGACATCAATGATTACAAAGGCAAAGCGGATAACAACTTCTCAACCGCGGGGGCGAGGATGTCGAAGAAGGGCTTGGGATACAAGCCAATCCAGAACATGAAGACAATCAGCGGAACCATGGTGAGGATTTCGCGCCAATTGAGGTCTTTGAGTTCGTGATGGTGTGTGACTTCACCGGCGGGTCCGAGGAAGACTTTCTGGAACATGTAGAGGATGTAGACCGCCGCCATGATGACGCCGAGCGCGGAGAGACCGGCATACCAGGGACTGCCGATGGCTTTGGAGCCGAACGCGCCGAGCAGGATGGTGAACTCGCCCACGAAACCGTTGAGACCGGGCAAGCCCATCGAGGAGAGCGAGGCGATGAGCATGATGGTGCCGAAGATCGGGGTGATCTTCCACAGCCCGCCGTAGACGTTGATCTCGCGGGTGTGAGTCTGTTCGTAGATCATGCCGATGAGGAGGAACAACGCGCCGGTGCTGAGACCGTGATTGACCATCTGCAAGATCGCGCCGGAGACGCCTTCTGCATTGAGCGCAAACAGACCGAGCATGACGAAACCGAGGTGGCTTACCGAGGAATAAGCGACCAGTTTTTTTCACGTCCGCCTGGGCGTAGGAGACCGCCGCGCCGTAGAGGATGCCGATGGTGGCGAGGAGCGCGATCCATGGGGCGGCTTGCATGGTGGCATTTGGGAAGAGCGGGATGTTGAAACGCAGGAAGCCGTAGGTTCCCATTTTCAGCAAGACGCCCGCCAGGATGACCGAACCGGCGGTGGGCGCTTCCACGTGGGCGTCGGGCAGCCAGGAGTGCAGGGGCCACATCGGAACTTTGATAGCGAAGGCGGCGGCAAAGGCGATGAAGAGGAACATCTGAGTCGTCGCACTGATCGCGCCTGTGGCGTACAGGTCGGGCAGGCGGACGAGCAGGGTCGGGAGGTTGAACGTATCCGCCTTGATGCCGAGATAGAGGATGGCGAGCAGCATCAGGATGGAACCCGCCATGGTGTAGAGGAAGAATTTGATGGCGGCGTAGATGCGGCGCGGTCCGCCCCAGATGCCGATGAGGAAGTACATCGGCACGAGCGTGAATTCCCAGAAGATGTAGAATAGGAACAGGTCCTGCGCGACGAAGACGCCGGTCATGCCGACTTCCAGCAGGAGGAAGAACAGCATGAAATCCTTTACGCGCTCTTCGACGGCGGTCCACGTGGAGAGGATGGAGATGGGGGTGAGGAGGGCGGTCAGCAGGACAAGCAGGATGCTCAAGCCGTCCACCGCCAGGTAGTAGTAGATGTTCCATCCCGCCACCTGGATCCAGGGATACTTGGCTTCCAGTTGCAGGTCGGGATTCAGCGTTTCGAACATCGAAAACACCCACAGCGAAACACCGAACGTGGCAAGGGATGTGACCAGCGCCACCCAGCGGATGGCGGTCTTCTGTTCGGAATTCAGGAACAGGATCACAAGCACGCCCGCCAGCGGCAGGAAGGTCAGGATCGTAAGAGGTTGCAAAAGAAATTCCATGTTCTGTCCTCGAGTTCGAGATGTCGAAGGTCGAAGGTCCCAAGTCCGACGTTTGACTTTCGACCTTTGACTACTTAAGTATGAGATAACCCAAAATCAAGACCACGCCCAACAGCACCGAGAGCGCATACGAACGCACGAAGCCGTTCTGGATTTGGCGGACATTGCCGGAGAGCCACTGGGTGAACGAGCCCCAACTGTTGAAGAAGGTATCTATGCCCTTCTGGTCGGCATAACGATCCAGGACGATCCGGCTGAGCCAGTTATACGTCCCGGCAATCACCGTGTCATGCACAAAGTCATGCCAGAAGCGCCAGTCAATCACATCCGCAAGGAACTGCGAAATCCGCCTGAACGGGGTAATAATGAGCACGCCGTAGCCTTCGTCCACGAACCATTTGTTTTCCATGCCGGTAAAGATGAAACCAAGCGGACGTTTGAGCGGGTCAACCTGCCCGGTCTTGAGCGGATTGCGTCCGTAGATGAGCCAGGAGATGAAGATGGCGAGCAGCGCCAGCGCAGTGGAAATGCCCGCCACGCCCAAATTCAAAGGAAGCGATTCAACTTCGCCAAGAGTGTAGCTGAGCCAGTGAGTAAGTTGATGAGGCCCTTTCAAACCAATCTCTTTGATTGACGGGATGTTCAACGCGCCTCCGACCACGCTCAGAACTGCCAGCACGACGAGGGGCAGGGTCATCACCTTTGGGCTTTCCTGCGCAGACTTCGCCGCATCGCTACGCGCCTCGCCGAAGAAGACCATCCAAACCTGCCTGCCCATGTAGAAGGCGGTGAAGAAGGCGGCAACGGTCAACTGCCAATAGACGCTCGGATAATGCAGGCTGGCATCCACAAGAATTTCATCCTTCGACCAGAAACCCGCGAAGGGGAAGATGCCCGCCAGCGCGAGCGTGCCGATCATGTACAGCCAAAAAGTGACCGGCATGGTCTTGCGAAGCCCGCCCATGTTGCGCATGTCGCCGGGGTCGAATACCTCTCCGTGATCCTCATGCCCACCATGCGTTCTTCCCTCTTTCCTCTTTCCTCTCAGGGAATGTCCGTCACCATGCCCGTGATGCCCATGCGCATGATGTCCCCTCTCCAATCCAAGAATGACCGAACCGGCGGAAAGGAAGAGCAATGCCTTGAAGAAGGCGTGCGTGACCAGGTGGAACATCCCCGCCACGAACGCGCCCATCCCCACCGCGGCGACCATGAAGCCAAGCTGCGAAATGGTGGAATAGGCAAGCACCTTCTTGATGTCGTACTGACCGACGGCAATCGTCGCGGCGAAGAGCGCCGTCCCTGCGCCGACCATCGCCACAATGTACTGCGCCTGCGGGACAAGCGTATATATGGGAGCCGAGCGCGCCACGAGATACACCCCTGCCGTCACCATCGTCGCCGCATGGATCAAAGCCGAGACCGGTGTCGGACCTGCCATCGCATCCGGCAGCCAGATGTAGAGCGGAATCTGCGCTGATTTACCAGCGACACCCAGAAGCATAAAGAGCGTAATGGCGACGACAACCCAGGGAGTCGCTTCGGCAACGGCTGGCGCGGCTTCGAAGACTTTATCGAACTGAAAACTGTTTCCCAGATACCAGAACATCAAAAAGCCTGCGATGAGAAAACCGAAGTCGCCCACGCGGTTGGTGATGAAGGCTTTCTTCGCGGCGTCCGAATTCGCCCAGGAGGGACGGGCGAGCGTATCCATCTCGAACCAGAAACCGATGAGCAGGAAGGAGCAAAGTCCCACACCCTCCCAGCCGACGAAGAGCATTAAGTAGGAGTCGCCCGAGACGAGGATCATCATCGCAGCGATGAACAGGTTCAGGTAAACGAAGAAGCGCGCGAAGCGTCCTTCCTGGCGCTTGAAGCGCACATCTTCGTGCATGTATCCGATGGCGTAGATGTGGATGAGCGTCCCCACGCCCGAAACAACCAGCATCATCGTCGTCGAAAGCGAGTCGACGCGGAAGGTCCAGTCGAGTTTGAGGTCGCCGATGTGAATCCACTCCGCAAACGGCACGCTCACGGGATGACCGTGACTGATCCACACCGAGTAAGCCAAAAGGACCGAGACGACGAACGCCGCGCCGGATGCGAGGCTCGCCACCGCGCCAATCATTTTTTCGGACAACTGCCTTCCAAAGACAGCGTTGATGAGCAGCCCTGCAACGGGGGCAAGCACCAGCCACGGGGCGAGAAAATAAAAGCCTGTGTTCACAGTTTCGCTTAAGTGCATGGAAGTCTCCAGAGAGTAGAGAGTAGTGAGTAGAGAGTAGAGAATAGGGAGTATTGAGTGGCGGGTGGTATTTCCACTATTTATCTAATCATCTACTCTCTAATCATCTAATCTCTATCCTTTCAGGGAATTCATCTCGTCAATATTGATGTTCTTGCGTGTCTTGAAGATTTCCACGATCAACGCCAGACCCACCGCCACCTCCGCCGCAGCAACCGCGATGACGAAGAAGACGAAGATCTGCCCGCTGAAGGTCTGGTAAACCCTGGCGAACGCCACAAAGGCAAGATTGGCGGCGTTGAGCATCAACTCGATGGACATAAAGATGATGAGCGGGTTGCGGCGCGAAAGCACACCCAGCGCGCCGATGGTAAACAAAATTGCGGATAAGGCAATGTAATAATCAACAGGGACCATTATTTCTGTCCTCCTTTTTCCTGGCGGGTCAGCACGATTGCGCCCACCATGGCGACCAACAGCAGAATGGATGTGACCTCGAACGGCAGGAGATACAGATTGAAAAGTTCCATCGCCATTTGGCGCAGGCTTTCCATGGTGTTCAATGAGGCTTCCGGCGGGGCGATCGCCGCATCGGAGCGGGCGCGCGTAAACAGGAGGTAGACCGCCTCCACCGCAAGGACGACGGAAAGCAGGGTCGCCAGCGGTCTCTGCCACGGCAGAGCCTTGGACGGAGCCAGGCTTTCCGCGCCGAGCAGCATGATCACGAAAAGGAACAACACCATGATCGCGCCCGCGTACACCGTGATCTGCGACATGGCGATGAACGGCGCGCCGAGCAAAAGATAGAAGACCGCCACCGTGACGAAGTTCAGCACCAGGTACAGCGCCGAATACACCGCATTGCGGCTGAACAGCATCCCCAGCGCGGTCGAGATGGCGACGAGGGAAAGAACGAGGAAAACGATCAGATCAGAGGTCATAGGCGGTTATCAGTCATCAGTTATCAGTATCAGTTTTCAGTCATCAGTTGTCAGTCATCAGGATTGAAGGTGGCTGCTAACCACTGATTACTGATCACTGGTCACTGATCACTCAATATTGGACACTATAATTAATCTCTTGGATCTTTCATCTCCGGCACAGAACGGGTGAACACACCCGACTCCACCTTGCGCGGGGTCAGCATCTGCTCCGAAGGGACGGGTTCCAGCAGCATATCCTTGGTGTAGATCGCTTCGCGGCGGTCATAGAAGGAAAGTTCATAGTTATCGCCCAGCACGATCGCCTCGGTCGGGCAGGCATCCTCGCAGAAACCGCAGTAGATACAGCGCAGCATGTTGATCTCGTAGGTGGAGGCGTACCGCTCGCCGGGCGAGAAGCGTTTTTCATCCGTGTTTTCGGAGGCTTCGACGAAGATCGCATCCGCCGGGCAGGCGGCGGCGCACAGCGAACAACCGATGCACTTTTCGAGCCCGTTCTCGTAGCGCTTCAACACGTGACGTCCGCGGAAGCGCGGGCGCACGGGGCGCTTCTCTTCGGGATACTGGACGGTCACGGTCTTTTCGAGCCAGAACGACCGCAGGGTTTCGCCGAGACCTCTTGAAAGTTCGATAATGGGATCAAACACGCCCATGAGATTTTCTCCTCAAATCACGGTAAATGAAGGCGACCGCCACTAAAACACTGATGACTGAAAGCGCAGGAATCCCCCAAATGACCAGCGGGTTGTTCAACTGCTCCGCCAGCAGGATGCCCGCCGCCGTGATGAAGGCAAGCGCCAGCGAGAGCGGCAGCAACACCTTCCAGCCGAACGCCATCAGCCGGTCATAGCGGATGCGGGGCCACGTGGCGCGCACCCAGATCATGAAGAACAGCAGGACCACAACCTTCAACAACAAATAAATAGGTCCGAGGAACCACGCCTGGAACTGCCACGCGCCGATGCGCCAGACGGCGTCCACGCTCAGGAAGGTGTCCTTCAGGAACCAGAACTCGCGGTAGCCGCCGAAGTACAGCGTCGCCGCGATCATCGAAATCACGATCATCTTCTGGTATTCCGCCATGAAGAACAGCGCAAACTTCATGCCCGAATATTCCGCGTGATACCCGGCGGTCAATTCCTGCTCGGCTTCCGGCATGTCGAACGGGGCGCGGTTCACCTCCGCCAGCGTCACGATCAAAAAGACCAGCGCGCCCGCCGGCTGGATCAGCGCAAACCACACCTCCCTCTGGGCGGTCACGATCTCGTTCAGGCTCATCGAATCGCCCAGCATAATGGCGATCACAAAACACAAGCCCAGCGAGAGTTCATACGAGATCATCTGCGCCGAAGAGCGGATGCCGCCGAGCATCGCATATTTGTTGTTGCTCGACCAACCCGCCAGTACGATGCCATACACCGCAATGGAGGCAATCGAAGTCAGGTACAGGACGCCCACGTTTATATCCGCAACGTACAGCGTGATCTCGCGTCCGAATAATGTGAACGACGTCCCAAGCGGGATGACCGCTGCAATGATCAGGGAAGGCACCACCGTCAACACCGGCGCAAGCAAATACACGACCCTGTACACCTTGCCGGGGGTCAATTCTTCTTTGAAGATGAGTTTGATCGCATCTGCAATGGGCTGGAGCAGCCCCTGGGGTCCGGCGCGATTCGGTCCCACGCGGATCTGAATGCGCGCCAGCGCGCGGCGTTCATACAACGTCAGGTAGGCAAAGCCGGTCAGCAGCGCCAGGCACAAGACCAGTCCCTTCAAAAACCATTCGAGCCAGATCGTCCAATCCATGTTATTTCACCTTCGCAAGAGTCGGTTCGTGAATGGCGATTCCCATACCGCGCGGCAGTAGCGCCACGCCCGTCGCAACGGTCTCGTCAATCTTCACCACCGCCTCGCCATTCACGCCGTCGAAACTCACCTTCACCACCTGCCCCGCTTCCACGTTGAGTTTCGCCGCCGTCGCCGGGTGCATCGCAACCTGCGTCCCGCCGATGCGTTTGCCGAGAAACTCCGCCGTCCGCACGGTTACGCCCAGGTCATACAACTTGTTGACCGGGACCGCCAGCAATTCCTTTTCTTTGGGACGAAGAGCCGCCTCTTTTCTGACCTTGGGGATGCGTACCGTTCCTCCAGCCTGAGCCATCGGGACGAGTTGTACGCCCAAGCCCTGCGTGTTTTCGTAGGTCGTGCCGCCGTAATACAGGTCGCCGCGTCCCACAATGGGCCACTGACCGTGCACCTCGGCGAGTTTCTCGTAGGTCAAATCGTTGAAGGCTTCAATGGAATTCGCCATGATGTCGAACACCACCGAAGGCGACGACCCCTCGAGGATGACGCCCATCTGTTTGGCGACCATCGAGGTGATGGCGAAGTCCGGCTTGCTGTCGCCTTTTGCAGGCACAGCCGCATAGAAGCGTTGCACGCGGCGTTCGCCGGAGACGAGCGTGCCTTCACGTTCCGTAAACGCCTGCGCGGGGAAGACCACATCCGCAAGTTCGGTGGTGGCGGTTTCGAGAATATCCTGCACTGCCACGAACCTGGCTCCGTTCAGCGCTTTTGCCAGGTTCGGGTCATCGCCCGCCGGGTCCGCGCCGACGATGTAAACCGCCTTGCCCTTGAGCGCCTTCGCCAGGTCTTCCTCGGGCTCGAAGCCGATCTCGAATGCGCCCTGGTCGTTGGCACGCTGCCAAACGCCGACCAAGCCGTTGTTCGCGCGCCCGATGTGATTCGTTTCCTTCAACAGGTTCGCGCAAGCCGAAGCCAGCGCCGATGTGCCATTCACACCCAAGCCTTCGCTCCCGAAGAAAACGATCGCGTTCTTCGCCTTCGCAAATTCATCGGAGATTTTGCTCTTCTTTTCAAAGTCGTGGATGGTTTTTACTTCGTCGCCGTAGGCATAACGGATGGCGTACTTCGCAAAGCGGTCCAGTTTGGTCTGGCGCGGGTTGGCAACGATCAACGTCGCGCCGCGGTCTGCGGCTTGTTTGACGCGCGCACCACCAGATGGGCGCTTCTTCGTACAAGTCCGAGGCGACGACCAGGATGGCGTCTCCCGCGCCCATCGCGCCGATGTTCGTCCCCGCGCCCACACCCGCCAGGCGGGTCAACCCGCCGCCGCCCATGTCGGAATACAGAATGGCTCTGCCGCCCACCGTATCCGCCAGCGATTTGAGGTTGAACAGGTCTTCATTCGCAAGCCTGCCCGAAGCCAGCACCACGAAATCCTTTTTGTTCGCGGAGAATTTCTCGGCGGCAAACTTGGCGGCAGCATCCCACGAGGCGCGCGCCAGTTTGTCGTCCTTGCGGACGAGGGGCCTGGTCAGGCGTTTTTTATTTTCCGTGTAGTGATAGGCGAAGCGTCCCTTGTCGCACAGCCAGATTTCGTTGACTTCCTCGTTCTGGCGCGGCATGACGCGCTTCACCACGATCTCGCCGCCCGCCTTGGCTTCGCGGCGCGTGTTGAGCGTGGTATTGCACCCGACGGGGCACTGCGTACAAATGGACGCCTGCGCTTTCAGTTCCCATGGACGCGCCCCAAAGCGGAAGTCCGCGGTGGTCAGCGCGCCGACGGGACAGATGTCGGTGGTGTTGCCGGAAAAAACGGAGTCGAAGCCGGGATCGGAGAGCGAAATGATCTGCGTGTTACGTCCGCGCTCGTCGAAACCGAGCACCGCTTCGCCTGCAATCTCATCCTGGAAGCGGATACAACGCGCGCACTGGATGCAGCGTTCGCGGTCCAGCCAGATCAACTCGCCGAGCGGAACCTGTTTTTCGAGATGCAGCTTCTCGTCGTAGAGGAAGCGGCTTTTGCCGGGACCAAACTGCATCGTCAGGTTTTGAAGCGGGCATTCGCCGCCCTTGTCACAGATCGGGCAATCCAGCGGGTGCGAGGTGAGCAGGAGTTCCACTGTCCCGCGCTGTCCCTCCTTTGCATTGTCCGAAACGGTCATCACCACCATGCCTTCGGAAACGCGGTTGGTGCACGCCGTTTCGAGTTTGGGCATGAACTGGATCTTGGGCTGCCCGTTCTCCATCACCACCTGACCGGTGTTGCGGTCGAGCATGGGTCTGCCGATCTCGACCAGACACATGCGGCACATGCCGACCGGCTCCAGTTTGGGGTGATGGCAGAACACGGGGATGTCAATACCAGCCATCTTCGCCGCATCCACCACCAGGGTCCCGTCCGGCACGGTGATTTGTTTTCCATTGATCGTAAGAGAGACTTGTTTCGTCATAGCGCTCCGCTGGTAACCGGCAATTAAATTTACCGGTTACGAATTACTCCTCACTGCCTGCTTGAAATCCTGCGGGAAACGTTCGATACCCGTCACCACCGCCATCGTGGAAAATTCGCCCAGCGCGCACAGGCACTTGCCCTGCATTTGTTTGGCAACGTTCAGCAGCAGGTCCACGTCTGCGCCGGTGCCTTTGCCGGAGTGGATGCGTTCGGTAAGGTTGCGCATCCAGTAATTCCCTTCGCGGCAGGTGGTGCATTTGCCGCATGACTCGTGCTTGAAGAAGTGGATGGTCTTGTTGACGACCCAGTCCATGCTGACGGTATCGTCCAGCACGATGACCGAGGCAGAGCCGAGGTCCGCGCCGAGCGTGCGGACGGCGGCGTAGTCCATCGGCGTATCCAGCACTTTGTCGTCCACTGCGATCAGGGAGGAGGATGCGCCCGCGGGCATGATCGCTTTGACGGGGCGTCCTTCCTGGATGCCCATGCCGTATTCGTAGATCAACTGGCGGAAAGTCGTGCCAAAAGGCAGTTCGTAATTGCCGGGTTTGCGCACGCGCCCGGAAAGCGAGAAAATCTTCACACCGGCGCTGTCCACCGTGCCCATGCTCTTGTACCAGTCCGCGCCGTTGGCAAGGATAAGCGGCACATTGGTTAGCGTTTCGACATTGTTGACGATGGTCGGTTTTCCGTAAAGACCGTACGAAGGCGGGAAAGGCGGACGGACGCGCGGTTGTCCGCGTTTGCCTTCGAGCGATTCGAGCAAAGCCGTTTCCTCGCCGCAGATGTATGCGCCCGCGCCGAGATGGGTGTAGATCTTCAATGAGTAATCGGTGCCAAAAAGGTCTTCGCCGAGATAGCCCGCCTCTTCCATTTCCGCGATCTTTTCATCAAGGAAGGCAGCCAGTTCCCAGAACTCGCCGCGCAGGTACACATACGCCGCGTTCGCGCCGATGGCGTAGGAAGCAATCGCCACGCCCTCCAAAAACTGGAAGGGATTCCCCTCCATGATCTCGCGGTCTTTGAACGTGCCCGGCTCGGATTCATCCGCATTGGCGACGACGTAATGGGGCCAGTTGTTCTTGTCAATGAACGCCCATTTCATGCCGGTGGGGAAACCCGCGCCTCCGCGTCCGCGCAAGCCGGAATTCTTGACCACCTCGGTCACTTCGGCAGGTTTCATCTTGGTCACGGCTTTCTTGAACGCGGCAAAACCGCCGTTCTTTTTGTAGACGTTCAAGGTGTTGATGTCAGGAATATCACGGTGACGTAAAAGGATGTGGGTCATTATTTCACCTCTTTGTCACTCTTCTTCAACGCCTCGACCAATTCCATGGTGCGGTCCACGGTCATGTACTCGTGATACTTGATGCCGTCGGGGCCCCTGCGTCTGAAACATCGGCGCGCGGTCGCAGGCGGCAAGGCACATCACCGACTCGAGCGTGACCAAGCCGTCCTCCGTCGTCTCGCCGACCTTGATGCCGAGGTTGGCGCACAGGTTATCGAGGAACTCATCGGCGCCGCGCAGGGCGCAGGGCAGGTCGGTGCAGACCTGCATGCGGTATTTGCCTTCCTTCTTATCGTGATACAGCGTGTAAAAGCCGACGATGGAAGCCACTTCCGTCTCGGTGATTTCGAGGATGCGCGCAATGTCCTGCATCGCCTCCCTGGTGATGTAGCCCTCCTCGCGCTGGGCAAGGTACAGGAGCGGCATCACCGCCGAACGTTTGTGCTCCGGCGGGTATTTGGCAAGGAGTTGTTTAACTTCCTTCGGATATTTTTTCTCAAGACTCATCGGTCAATATCTCCGAGGACGATGTCGGTGGAAGCAAGGATGGCGACCAGGTCCGCCACCAGATGCCCCTTCACTATTTCCGGCAGGACGGCAAGATTGTCGAAGGACGGAGTGCGCATGTGGACGCGCCTGGGCTTGGGTCCGCCGTCGCCTTCGAGCAGGACGCCCAACTCGCCGCGCGGAGACTCAATCGCGCTGTACACCGACGCATCCGGCGCAGGGAAGCCATCCGTCCACAACTTGAAGTGATGGATGAGCGCCTCCATGCTCACGCCGATCTCCGAGCGCGGCGGCGGGACAAACTTGCGGTTGTCCGAGCGCACGGGTCCCATCGGCAGTTTGTTCAGCGCCTGTTCCACGATCCGCAGGGATTGGCGCAGTTCTTCGATGCGCACGAGGTAGCGCGCGTAGGTATCGCCCTCAGCCGCACCGGCACGTCGAATTCATATTGTTCGTAGCCCATGTACGGGCGGGCTTTGCGCAAATCCCAGTTCACGCCCGAAGCGCGGAGCATGGGACCCGTCACCCCGTAGGACAGGGCAGTCTCCCTGCTCAGGTAGCCAATGTCCACCATGCGGTCAATGAAGAGCGGGTTCTTCGTCAACAGCCGTTCGTATTCGTCAACGCGCCTGGGGAAGATTTTGATGAACTCATGCACCGCTGTTTCAAATTCCACCGGCACATCGCGCCACAAGCCGCCGGGGCGGATGTAGGTCGTCATCATGCGCTGACCGGAGACCAGTTCGAAAATATCGAGGATCTGCTCGCGCTCGCGGAAACAATACAGGAACATGGACATCGCAGCGAGGTCAAGCCCTGAGGTGCCGAGCCAGACCAAATGCGAGGCGATGCGCTGAAGTTCCACCAAAACCACGCGCAGGGCTTGCGCGCGCGGCGGCACATCCAAATCCACCAGTTTTTCCACCGCCATCACGTAAGCGAGGTTGTTGCCCATTGTGTTCATGTAATCGAGGCGGTCGGTCATCACCTCGGCTTTTTGATAGGTCTTGGCTTCCATGTTCTTTTCGACGCCCGTGTGCAAAAAGCCGATGTCGGGGATACAGTTGACGATGACTTCGCCGTCCAGTTCCAACAGCAGGCGCAATACGCCATGCGTGGACGGGTGCTGCGGTCCCATGTTCAACAGCATGGTCTCGCCGCTGATGGCGCGCTCCGAAACGAGATGCTTATATTGGTCTATCGTGACTTCTTCGATCTGTGCCATCGTTATTCCTTTGCGTATGGCTTACGCAGGTCAATTTCATCGAAGTTAAAGGTGAATTGCGGCTCTTCGTAACCGAGCGGAAAATCCTTTCGCAGCGGATACCCTTCCGTGCCTTCGGGCATCAGAAGGCGGCGCGGATCGGGATGACCTTCGAACTGGATGCCGAACATGTCGAGGAGTTCACGCTCGCGCCAGACTGCCGTCTTATACACGCGCGTCGCGGTCGGGACCCTGGGGTTGTCTCCGTCCACCGGGACTCTCAACTGCACCGACAGGTTGTGCGTCAGCGACGTAAGTTGATAGATGACGTGGAAGCGGGGCGAGCCCTGGGGGTAATAATCCACCGCTGTCTGGGCGGAGAGCAGTTCAAATTGATGCTCGTCGCGGAGCAGGGTCAGCGCATCCACGATGTGTTCCGGCTTGACGAAGCAATGCACTTCGCCGCGGAACTCTTCATGCGGCGCGTCGAATTTTTCCTGCAGTTTCTTTACAATGAGGTCGAGGGGTTTGTCCATAATGACACCTAAGACCTGTCGGGTTTTGAGAACCCGACAGGTCTGATATTCTATTTGGTCTCTGCCGCCATATCCGCGAATTTGATGCCCTTCACTTTTTCATGGAGCGTGATGACGCCGTGGATCAACGCTTCCGGGCGCGGCGGGCAGCCTGCCACGTACACATCCACCGGCACGACCTCATCCACGCCCTGATAGATGGCGTAATTGTTGAACACGCCGCCGCAGGAGGCGCAATCGCCCATGGCGATCACCCACTTGGGTTCGGGCATCTGGTCGTACAGGCGGCGCAGGACGGGCCCCATTTTCTTCGAGACGCGCCCCGCCACGATCATCAAATCGGACTGGCGCGGGCTGGCGCGCATCAACTCCATGCCGAAGCGGCTCATGTCGTAGTGCGCCGCCTGCGCCGACATCATCTCGATGGCGCAGCAGGCAAGACCGAACAGCATGGGCCACATCGCGTTCGTGCGCGACCAGTTGACGACGTTTTCAAGCGTGGTGGTGACCACGCCCATGTTTCCAAGCTTCTGTTCTATTCCCATTCCAGGGCTCCTTTTTTCCAGGCGTAAACATAACCGATAAGCAGGATGACGATAAACACCACCATCTCGATCAAGCCGAACAGACCCAGTTGGCGGAAGGCAATCGCCCACGGCAGAAAGAACACCACTTCGATGTCAAACAGAATGAATAGTACTGCGATGAGGTAGAAACGCACCGGCATACGCCGCGTCCCCTCGCCATAGGGGTTCATGCCCGACTCATACGGGGTATCTTTTGCGGCAGATTTCTTCTTGGGTCCAAACAATTCCCCCAGTCCGATAGCAATAAAGGCGATCAGGGTGGCGACGAAGATCATCACCCCGATGGCAATGTATTCAAGCAGCATGTTCACACCTCATTGATGCGTGAAATTTGGCACAGTTTTGCGAAGTATATCACAAAGGTTTTTTAAAGCCTAGAAAAAGTGCCTCTTTTCACAAAATTGATGATATTTATCATGTTGGGAAACATGTAATTGAATGTTCCCCCTTTATCCTTCCCCTCAATCCCCCAAATAATCCCTCAACTCCCGGCTCTTGGATGAAGTGCTACTGTCATCAAAAACTAGAGCGTTTCATCCATGATATTGGGATTTTTTACAAGCCAAAAACGCAGGGCATTGGCAATTTTTTCAACATCTCCCAGGTGAGAAGCACAAATTTCAAACAACTCATCCGTGCTGACATCGTGATAGAAATGAACAAGCCGGTTTCGGTATCCAGCCAACTTCGACATGAGTTCAAGATCGCTCGCGGAAATGACCTTGCGCCTGTTCAGGGCTTGGGCGATCTCTTTGTATTCCGTGACGGCATCGCCAAATCCCTTTGCAGCAATGTGCCTTCCCATATCGAAAATGGCTTCCAGCGCTCGACGCAGGCAGGACTCTGCCGTCCAAATTTGCGAGTATCCCCCATGAAAGCAGTTTTTGAATTCAGGGGCAAAGCGCGGATTTCGCCCATCATTCTATCCACCCAGCCGAGGCGGTCTGTGATTACCCTCTTCGAGATTTTCCCTGGAACCATGCTATGCTTCCTGAAGAATCATCGCCATGCGTTGACGTTCCAACTCCGCCAGGTCCCCTGCGCGGCGCAGCACGAATAACTCGTATTCATCCGCCTGGTAGGAATCTTCCGCAAAGACGCGCTCGCCTCGAATGATATTCACTGCGAGGAAGGCGTCCACTTCCTGCAAAACGAACAGGTCAATGTTCGACGAGTCAAATAAAGTTTCAAGCTCCAAAGTCAAATTAACCTTGTCCTCGATGGAAAATGGAGAATGGGTCAAGACTCCGATATCGAGGTCGCTTTGTGTTCTGGCGAGTTGAAAAGAGTCGTCGCGGATCGCCTGGAACAACTCCATTCTCCGGCTGCCGAAAACATACAACGATTTGACCTTGTATTTTTCGCAAATCTGCCTGATCTTCTCAAACCTCACGCTCATAACATCATTTTACCATCCGCAACTCAAATCTCTCTTTCCACTTCCCACTTTCTCTTTTCATCCATCCTCCTTCATCCTTACTTATCCCTCAATCCCCCAAATAATCCCGCAATTCCCGGCTCTTGGACGGATGCCTTAATTTCCGCAGCGCCTTGGCTTCGATCTGGCGCACGCGCTCGCGCGTCACATCGAAGTAGCGGCTGACCTCTTCGAGCGTATGCTCTTTCCCGTCCTTGAGACCAAAGCGTAATTCGAGCACCTCCCTCTCCCGTTCAGAAAGAGAGGCGAGCGCGTGCTGGATCTGCTCGCGCAAAGATCTCGCGCGCGGCGGCGTCCATGGGCGAGAGCGCATCCTCATCCTCGATGAAATCGCCCAGCGCACTGGATTCGTCGTCGCCGACGGGGCCTCGAGTGAGACCGTCTCCTCGGCGGAGCGAAGCGCGCGCGTCACCTTCTGCGAGGCGATGTCCAGCCGCCGCTTCAGGTCGGGATTCATGGCTCGGTTTTCCGCGTGGGCGCGCAGGATCGCCCTGGACATCCGGCGCGGAGAGATAGCCGACCTCCAGCGCCAGTTCCTCGTTGGTCGGCTCGCGCCCCAGCGTTTGGGTGAGGTGACGCTGCGCGCGTAAAATGCGGGAAATGGACTCGAACAAATGCACGGGGATGCGGATCGTCCGCGCCTGTTCGGCAATCGAGCGGTTGATGGATTGGCGGATCCACCACGTGGCGTAGGTGCTGAACTTGAATCCGCGGCGCGGGTCGAACTTGCCGATGGCGCGCAGCAACCCCATGTTGCCCTCCTGGATCAGGTCGAGCAGGGGAATGCCGCGCCCCAGGTAACGTTTGGCAACGCTCACCACCAAACGCAGGTTCGCGCGGATGAGCGCCTGGTTCGCCTCCACGGCGCGGGCGTGCACGGCTTCCATTTCCCTGAGCAGGTCTTCGTCGGGGGGCAGGTTGCGGTACATGCTGCGGTGCGAAGGAAAGCCGTGATGGGCGCGCACGTGCTCCAACAGCCACTCGGCATATTTAAACGGGAGCAGGTGCAGACAAAGAAAGACGCTGTAGGCATGGCGGGCAAGGTTATCCCACAGGTGGTCCACGCCCCAATTGCCGTTATCCAGATAGGCGCGCAGGTACGAGGGCGAATCGAACTCCCAGCCCGCATGGAGCGACTGGGCTTCGGCAATGACGAGCGCCAGGTTGGGCGGTTCCTGATCAATCCGTTCGGCGTCTTCGATCAGGCGTTCCCACGAGGTGAGCATGTCGGAGACGAGCGCATGATAAATGGATTGCGCCATCGAGACCCCCTTGCGCCGCCTCAACTTGTTGAGCGCGCCGATCAGCCGGGCCCGCTTCGATGAGCGTGGCGAGGCGGAACTCGCTGTCTGCGCCGAGCAGTTTGACCTGGCCGATCTCGCGCAGGTACAACCGCACGGGGTCTTCGGCAAGCTCGGGCGTCTCACGCACGTGGAGCGTGAGCACCTCTTCAAAATCGTCCTCCGGCAGAACCAGCAGGGACTCGTCCGGCTCGATCAGGTCGTCCACCCCGAATTCCATCGGCGACTGGTTCTCCTCGACCAGCGCCTCGACCACGGTATCCACAGAAAGAATCCCCGGCAGTTTTTGTTCCCCGTCTTGTCCTTTGGTTTTTGCCGCCCGCTTTTTCCCCTGCGGGGCTTTCCTCGATTTGGTTTTACTGGCAGACATTTGCTTCCCTTTCCTGGGCTGCAATTAATAACACTCAAATTCCGAAAACATCACACCTGCCGCTTCGACAATTTGCGTTTCGCCTGGTCTATTGCGCTGATCAAACGGATGTACTGCCCGGTCTGCTCCATATACACTTTGAGGTTCGCCCCTCCCGCCTGTTGTTCGTCCTCCTGGATGAATCGCAGCTGGTTTACGTTCGTCATCGCATGTGTGCGCCGCAAATCCAGGAAACGCCCCAGCAAATCGTCTAGCAGTTTCTCGTCCAGCGTGTCCACCTTTTCGGTTTGCGCCAGCAGGTCGTTCGTCAGCGTCGAGAGCGTCTCTGGAATCTGGCTGAGCACATACTGCTCGTGTTCCTTTTCATCCTGTTCCATCGCCAGCCGCAGGACGCCAAACAGCAACTGGTGGTCAGTATACTCGAAATCCTCCACCGTCAATGCCGTCAGCCCGAACTCCTCCAGCCCTCGGTCGAGCCGGTAGAGCAGGTCTGGTTTTCGCAGAAGGACTCCCAAACAATATGATTCGATTTTCAAGCGCGGATTGACCGCCGCCACAACCGGCGACTCCACGCTACGGGCGGATTCAGCGCCCCCGGCTTGCGCCTCACCACCGGACCTTTGGGCCGCGCCCCCATCAATGTGCTTTCACTCACCCTCAGCATTCTCGCCAACGCCTGACGGTACGTATCGCGTTCCAGCGCGCTGGGCAGGTCGTCAATGAGCGGGAGCACTTGCGCCGCAACCTGGTTCTTGACCTTCGGGTCGGTCAGGTTCTGCCCCGCCGTCAGCGTTTCCATGACGTGCGTGACGATGGGCTTGGCGTTCTCGATGATGCGTTTCCATTCCTCTTTATCGCGCGCCACGATCTCATCCGGGTCGAGGTCGTCGGGCATGGACGCCACGCGCAAATCCGCCTGCAAACGGGATTCGTTGCGGAGCAAACCGCGCGCGTCGAAGGCGAGTTCGCCTTCCTTGTCCATCGCGGAGCGGGCGGCTTCGAGTCCGCGCAGGACGGCTTTCTGTCCTGCCGTATCCGGGTCGAGCGCGAGGACGATGCGGCGGGTGAAGCGTTTGAGCAGGCGCAGTTGATCCTCGGTCAACGCGGTGCCCATCGGCGAGATGACGTTTTCGTAGCCCCCCTGGTGCAAAGCGATCACGTCGAGGTAGCCTTCCACGATCACCGCCTGATCTGCGGCGCGGATGGGTTTGCGGGCGCGGGCCCAAGCCGTAGAGCAACCTGCCTTTGTTGAAGATTGGCGTTTCGGGCGAGTTCAAAAATTTGGGGATGTCGTCCGGGTCCACGATGCGCGCGCCGAAACCCGCCATGCGTCCCTGCTCATCGCGGATGGGAATCATGATTCGGTTCCTGAACCTGTCGTAGCGCCTGCCGTCGTCGCGTTCGGTCACGAGACCGGCGTCCATCAAATCCTGCTCCGAGTAACCGCGCTGGGTAAAGAAACTCAAGGCGTTGTCGAAACCCTGGGGGGCAAATCCCAGCCCAAACGTCTCGATGGAGGCGTCGGTCAGTCCGCGCTTTTCGCGCAGGTAGGTCAAAATATCCCTGTTATTGAAAAGATGACTGCGGTAGAAGACGACCGCATCTTCGAGCAGTTTGCGGAGGTGGTCGTAGGCTTCGCGTTGTTCGGGCGTTTCACGCTGAAAGTCCTTCAATTCCACGCCCGCGCGCGCCGCCAGTTTTTTCAGGGCTTCCTTGAAGTCAATCCCCTCGCGCTTCATCACGAACTTGAAGATGTCGCCGCCTTCGTTGCATTGACCGAAGCAGCGCCACGTGCCCGTCTCGGGCCAGACGACGAAGGCGGGCGTGTGCTTGTTATCGTGGAACGGGCAGAAGCCGGTGTAGTTCCGCCCGGCGTGACGCAGTTTGACGCCCGCCTCGGAGACCAGCTCCACGATGTCGATGCGCGATTTGACTTCATCAATGGTGGACATAGGGTGGTTGAATTATACCCATCGCGGTCACAAATTGTGTCCTTTCCCCGCTGTTTGCAAGAGGCTTCATGGGAATTAACTTTTTCGGAGTCTTCCGTTTACGAACAAAATCGAACCGCCAAGTTTTCCGAGGCTTGCCTGGCGCACCTGGCGGTAAGAATTCCGAATGGATGGCAATGAAATTTCCGATAATGCCCGATATGTTACTGAACGTCCATGATTTCCCCCAGCTTGGTGTTGATCTTCCAATAATCCGTCATGCCGATGCCGATGTAGGTGATGACGCCGGAGCGGTCCACAAAGAAGAGCGTGGGAAAGCCGATGATCTCATACGCATCAGAAACGCCGCCTTCGGGGTCGGTCAACAAATGGAAGGTCAGCGCGTGGGATTTGCCAAAATCGCGGATCAGCGCCTCTTTCTCCGCCACGTTCACCGCCAGGATGGTAAGTCCCTTGTCCTTGTGAGTCTGGTAGATCATTTGCAGGGCAGACATCTGCGCCTCGCAATAATCACACCAGGTCGTCCAAAACAGGACGAGCACCACATCGCCGGAAAAATCGCCCAGGCTGACCTGGTTGCCTTCGTACACTTCCTTCAATGTAAAGTCGGGCGCGTAATGACCGGTGTAGGGTCCAACCTGAGATTTGGGGACGGGAGTCTTTTCGATGGGGGTGACGAAGGCAGAGGTTGGGGTGACGAAGGTGGGCGTCACGATAGGTGTGAGGCTTGGGAGCAGGGTGGCGGTTGGCGTCGGCGTCCACGTAGGCGGGAGGAGAATTTGAGTGACGGAACCGGGTGGCGCCGAACGAGCCGGGAGGACAAGTCCGCGCACTACCATGACGGCGGCAAAACCCAAAATGACGACCGCGGCGATGCCCATTCCCGCCAGCGCCGCAAACTGGAATCCTCTTTTGGCTTCCTTTCGCTGTACCGCGGGAGGTTGAACGGCTGAGAGCGGCGCTTCCGCTTTCGGGAGTTGGCTGATGGCATCTGCAGGTTTCGATGCGGTTGGGACAACGAGCGGGGCAGGCTTCCGTTCAGGTTGTGGAGGCGGCGCGGATTGGAGTTCCGCAATCAGCGCTTCGGAATTGACGAACGGCGGGACAAACGCGGGAACAGGCGGGGTCGTCCCCTTTAGTTTTTCGAGGCGGGCGCGCACGGGCGCGGCATGAGGCTCGATGTGCAGCGCGCGTTCCAGGCAATCAATCTGCTGTTTCACTTCAGGCACGGCAAAACTGAGCAGCCACCAGCCGCGCGCCGAGTCGGGGTGCTGTTGAACGTATCCTGCCAGCAGGGGAAGCGCCGAACTCTTTTTCCCTTCCTTCAGGTACTCTTCTGCTTGTCGAAGTGTGTCCATGCCTGCAACGTCCATTGGGCTATCCTTACCTTCCCGAATTGTACCGACATTGTACAATTTCGAGAATGACGAAATTCATCATGAGGCGGTGATATTCATCAGCAAGGAAGGGACGGGAGGACAAAAAAGCCTGCCAACACCGTTCGATGTTTGCAGGCGGGAAGGCATCAGACCGCAGGTTTACCGGTAGCGGTCCTCGTCGTCCGAGTTCTTTTTTTGCTTGGCGCGCAGCATGGCGACGCCGGAGATTCCCAATAACAGACCCAATACCTGCATGGTATAGGAAAGGAAGTTCAAGAAGAACGTGGATTCCACCACATGGATCACCATGAGGAACGGCATAATACAGCCAAACAACATCATGCCCACTGCAATGTAGATCAGCCGTTCGGGATGTTCCTGGATCATTTATACAACCAGCAGGCAACAAGGTGATCGTCCGCCTGGATATCGTACGGCTCCTCCACCTCGCACAGGTTTTCGATCCGCCTTGGGCAGCGCGGGTGGAAGCGGCATCCCGGCGGAGGCTTTACGAGGCTCGGCGGTTCTCCCGGCGGAAGTTCACGATAGGTCAACGCATTATTCGCATCCGGGTCTGCGGTGGCGTCCTTGAGAGCGACGGTATACGGATGTTTTGGGTTGTGCACCAGCGAACCGACCGGGGCTTTTTCCACCACATTTCCGGCGTACATCACGAACACGCGCTCGGAGAAATAGCGCACCGTGGAAAGGTCGTGCGTAATATAGATCACAGCCAGTTTGTATTTTTCCTGCAAGCCGCGCAGGAGTTTGAGGATTTCCACGCGCACGGACGCATCCAGCATGGAGACTGGTTCATCCGCCACGACCAGTTTCGGTTCGAGGATGATGGCGCGCGCGATTACCACGCGCTGCTGCTGCCCGCCGCTGAGCATGTGGGGGAACTTGTGAAGGAAATCGTCCACCGGGGTGAGTTTTACCTCTTCCATCACCTTGCGGACGCGGCGTTCACGTTCCACCGGATCTTTTACGCCGTTGATTATCAGCGGCTCTTCCAGAATCCGCTGGACATTCATGAAGGGAGCCAGTGCGCCAAACGGGTCCTGCTGAACGTAACCGATCTTTGCGCGATACTGGCGGAGGGCTTCGCCTTCCGGCGTCCCCACATCCAGATTTTCGAATTTGATCGCGCCGCGCGTGGGTTTGTTCAGTCCCAGGATGGTCTTCATCAAACTGGATTTCCCACAGCCGCTCTCACCCACAATGGCGATGGTCTCGCCGTAATGCAGGTCGAAAGTCACGCCGTCCACCGCCTTGACGTAACCGGCATGTCCGAAACCGAAGCGCCGGAGTTCAAACCACACGTGCAAATCCTGGATGGAAAGAAGCACATCTCTTTGTTTGTCTGTCATGTCTTGTAGCCTCGTTTTGAATTTTTATCCCGTACAAACTAGGATGTGTACAGCCAGCATTTGACCTTAATCCCATCCACATTCGCAACCGGCGGCTCTTCGGAGCATTTTTCAAACCGCCTGGGGCAGCGGTCTGCAAAACGACAGCCCTTGGGCGGGTTCAACAGGCTGGGGGGTTGTCCGATGATGAATTCGGGTTCTGTATCCGCGCGCAGACGCGGCACGCTTGCCATCAACATGCGCGAGTAGGGGTGCAGGGGTTCGGCAAAGAAGCGGTGCGCGTCACTGACCTCCACGATCTGGCCCGCGTACATGACAGCCACGCGGTCGGCAAGTTCGCTGGAAGTGGCGATATCGTGTGTGATGAGGATGAAACTGATCCCCAATTCGCTCTTGAGGCGTTTCAACACATTGAAAATGCTCGCCTGGGTCAATACATCCAGCGCCGAGGTCGGTTCATCGAGGATGATCAGGTTGGGCGAGGTGACGAGCGCCATGGCAATGGCGACGCGCTGGCGCATCCCGCCGCTCAACTCGAACGGATAGCGGGTGATAAAGTCTTCTGGAACGCCCACGTGCTGGAACATCTTTTTGACCAGGGCAACCGCGTCGTTCTTGCTGACGCCGAGATGGACTATGGCAGGTTCCGCCACCTGGTCGCCCACGCGGATCACCGGGTTCAAGGCGTTCATGGCAGCCTGGGGCACCATCGAGATGGAAGCCCAGCGGATATTCTGGCGGAACTCCTCCTCGTCAAGTTGCATGATATCGTTCCCGTCCAGATAGACGTGACCGGAATAGGAAACCACGTTGCGAGGCAGGAGGCGCAGGATGGCTTTGGCAAGCGAACTTTTCCCGCAGCCGGATTCGCCCAAAACGACAACCGCATGATTCGAGTCCAGATCGAAATTGACCTTGTCCACCGCCTGCACGGCGCCGCGTGTGGTGCCGAAATGCAAGACCAGATCTTCAATACGGAGAAGGTTGTTATTTTGAAACATCTATATATCCCTTAATCTTGGGTTGAAAATACGGTCAAGAGCGAAACCGAGCATGGCAAATCCCAGACCGGTAAGCATCAGCAGCACGGCAGGTTCCAATACCCAATAATACAACCCGCGATAAAGGGCGCCGTCTGCAAAGGCGTTTTCGATGACCTTGCCCCAGGTCGGCAGGACCGGATCTCCCAAGCCGAGCACCGCCAGCGACGCCTCCAGGAAAACGAAGGTCGGGACGGAGGAAACCAGGGCAGGGATCAACAGCGGGATCATGCGGGGGATCAGGTAACTGAAGATGATGCGCCTGTCGGTCGTTCCGTATGCCCTCGCCGCCTCGATGTACGGCGACACCTTGGACTGCATGAACACCGCGCGATAGGTCTTGATCTGCCCGGAGAAGATGCTCAAGAGAACCGTGACGCCGAGGATCACCCAGATACTGCGCGAGTAGAAGGTGCCGACCATGATGAGAATGGCGAGGAAGGGCAATACGAGGTTGATCTCGGTAATGCGCTGGATCAATTCGTCAATCCAGCCGCCGTACCACGAACCGATTGCCGCAATGATCATTGTGAGCAGAGAAGTGCCCAGCGCCGCAAGCAGACCGAAGGCAAGCGCGATCGGTGTGCCCCACAGCAAAGGAAGCATCAGGTCGCGCCGATATTGATCGGTTCCGGCTGGACCGTAAAGCGTACCGTGCATGACGAACTCGACATCAACGTCCGCATCCGGTTCGAAGGTTACCGCGGAAATTTCGATCTGATAGGTCCCTTTGACGGGGCTGGCGCTTTCGCTCTTCGGCTCGACAAAGAGAGCAGGCAGTACGTCCTCGGTCTTCAACCGCTTCTGAAGTTTTTGATCCTGCGAGATGCGGAACGTCTGCGTGCGGTCCACAGCCAGGTCGGCAATTCGAATCCGTTCTCCAGAGGGGGTGATCCATGCCACCGAAACGAAGGGGAGTTTATCCTGAAATGAGGATTTGAAGTAAAGGATCAATTCCTGGGGAAACTTGTCGTACGCATAATCGAACGAATAGGTGATCAGGATCGTGGATGTATTCTGCTCTCCGACGGTGACGGTCTTGGTCATGCCGCCGCCCTCTTTTGAGCTGACGGCAAACGACACGGGTTGTTTCTCGTTGCTGAAGAAATTCATCCACGCAGGGGGGGCGTATTTGGGATTTTGATACCAAACGTCCTCCCCGCCGCGCCACAACCGGGTGGCTTCACTGTACGGGATGGTTACCAACGCGTAGGCGGAAATGGCCAACAACGCACCAATTGACAGCAGCCCAATGATGGCGCTGGGATAACGAAGAAGATCGCGGGTGGATTTTATCAGAGCGCTCATTGCTGGTTACCGCCTCCAACTTTAACTCGGGGATCCACCAGGGCATAGACAAAGTCGAGCAGGAAGACCGTAATCCCCAGCATATAGGCATAAACGATCGTGGATCCGACGATCACCGGCGTATCATACAAGCCGATTGCCTGGAACAGCGTGCGTCCCAAGCCGGGCCATAGGAAGACCGTCTCTGTGATCGTAAAGCCCGTCCATAGGCTGATCACCAAAAGGGCGAAATTTGTGATGATGGTCGGCAGGGTCGGGCGGAGGATATATCGGCGCTCGATGTCGCGCGCAGGCAAGCCTTTGGCTCTTGCCATATCCACATAATCTTCGCTGGAGTAGATCAGGAAGAAGGTGCGCCAGTTGTAAACACTCAAAAAGAACGAACTGATGATAATGGCGGATGCGGGCAATATCAAATGTTTCAGGACGCTAAGCCCGTAACCGAAGGAGGTCTCCGGCGGGGGCGAATCAACCAGACCGCCGAACGGCAGGACGTGCAGAATCCCGGCAAATATCAGGATCAGGAAAATTCCATAGAACCACGGAGGCGCCGAGGAAGTGGGCGACAGGGCAATCGTTATTTTGTCGAGCAGGCTTCCGTACCGGCGGGAAAGACCAAGCGCAATGAACACACTGCTAAAGAACAATATCAGGTCGGCTGTGCCCGCCAGGAGCAGGGTGGCTGGGAGGCGTTCGAGCAGAATCAGGCGCACCTGTCTGGAGCCGCTGTCGCTGTTCATGTTGATGGCGCGCCCCAGGTTCAAGGTCAGGGCATTGACCAGGTACTTGATCGAACGGGAGATGAAGGGTTTATCCAGCCCCAATCGCTTTTCTTCGAGCGCGATCTTTTCCTGGATCAATTTTTCCCGCGCTTCAGGCGTCAACGAGCGGAAAGCGGGATTGGCAAGGATGGATTGCGTCGTATTGTCCCGGATTTCGTTGCGCATGATCGTATCCACATACCCGCCCATATTGGCGATCAGGATCGTCAAATAAATCCCGATCACCACCGTGACGCCAAGCGTCACCAACCGCACCAGGGAGTATCGCAGGACGCGCCCCAAGGTGGTGTGTGCAAACGCTTCCCTCTTCGCCTGCCCGGTTGTGGCTGTAATTGTTTCAGTAGCCATGTCACACCTCGCTTCATACTTTCGAAGGATTAAAACACGAGACGGCAACAAGGGGTGAGCCAGGGTTGCGTCGCGGTTTTACAAAACAAAAAATATAAAAAGTCCTGTTTATCACGTTGTGAAGTATACCAATCGGCTAAGGATTTGGAAACATGAAACGGAGGTTTTCTCATTTCTGCCTTACCAAACGCAATGAAACCGCCCAACCTGCCGAGAGAACGCGCCGCCACAGTTAAGAGATAGGGGCAAGGTTGCCCTTGCCCCTATCTTTGTCAAAATTCGAACGTTACGGGACAGCCACGAATTCGAGCGATGCGAACGCAGGAATGGCGGCCGGATAGAGCACAACGGCGGCTTCGATCTTGCCGGCGCCAGCCTGAAGTTCCACATCCGCAGGGATGGTGAGGGTGAATTCGCCATCGCCAGCGCCCGCTTCGCCTTCACCGACGTAAATGGTCTCGCCCTTGTCGTTGTAGACCAGGAACTTGACCTGTTTGATGTCGGCGCTGGGATACGGATCGCCAGCCTTGGTGGTCACGGTCAGGCTGAAGGGGGTGTCTTCGCCGATCGTAACCTGGGCGGGTCCATCCATCGTCGCGTCAGCCAGAGGAGGATTGCTCCAAGCGGCCCAGCGGTCCGAGAAATCGGGGAAGTCGGGGTTGTTCTTGACCAAAGCGGTCTTGGCGTTGAGGTCAACCGAGTCGAGGAAGTACGGACCAGTGGCGCTCCAGAAGTGGCCGTGAGCTTCGTACCAGGCTTTCAGGTTGGCATAGCGCGTGGCGGCTTCGTCGGCAGTGACGAATTCGCCCATGGTCGCGGCGTACGGAATGGTGGATTCGGCGATCAAAGCATCCAACTGCGTGTTCAACGCTTCGAGGCTGGGTCCACCGATGAAGTTGGTCCACTCGACTGCATTGGTATCAGCCTTGCCGGTGCCATACGCGGTCAAACCAGCCGCTTCAGCCGCATTGCCCATGGCAATCGCAGCCCAGGAACCTTCACCATAACCGTATTGAGGCCACCAATCACCCAGGAAGGCGATCAGTTCGGCATCGGCATAGAAGTTGTCGGTGTAGGTTTCGATCACGAGCGGGTCGGTCGAGACAACTTTGACGCCCTTGAAGGTGCTCTTGAAGGCTTCGTAGTTGGGCACAGTATCCGGGTCGTAGATGGCGCTGTCTTCCTTGGCTTGATCGAACGCCATGATCATGCGCATGACGAAGTCGCCAGCGGAGAGGTTGGAGCCATCATGCCACTTGGTAACTTCATAGAGGTCAGCCGGGTAGGTCATGACGATCTTGGCTTTGGCGGTCACGCCGTCGCCAGCCGGAACAAACGTCTGGGTGGCGGCATCCCAGTCAACCCACGCATCGGCGGGGACAGTGACGGTATCGGCAGTGTTGAGCGTCACCCAATCGGTGTTAGTGCCGACGGGCAAACCAGTCTGGACGGTCACTTCGGCGCTTTCCGCGCGGAGGGGCCAGTACAAACCAGTGTAGGGATCAGCCATCAAACTGCCGCTTTCCGTGGCGCTTTGGACAAAGCCGTCCCACACCCAGTTGGAGCCGTTGACGGGGTTCCAGGGATCGGTGAACAGGTCGTTGGTACCGACCTTCAGCTGGCCGCCTTCCTGATCCTTGAAGCGGATGTTATAGGGAGGCATTTGGGCGGCTTCAACACCGGAGCCGAGGTCATAGGTCACTTCCACATTGCACTGGTAGGGCGCGTAAACCTGCTGGTCCACGATCCAGACCTGGAGGGCGTCCTGCATGGAGAGCGGGAGAGCCTTCTCGATCATTGCGCGGCGTTCTTCGAGGGTCGTGAAGTTGCCGTTCGCCAGATCGTCGCCCACTTTCAAGAACTCGGGGTCGGAAACATTTTCGAGGAACAGCGGGATGCCCTGCGCGCTGGAGGACAGATACATTTCCTGGAAGGACTCCTTCTCATCGCGGTCGAGACCAGAAGAAAGCCAGCCGGCGGTGTACAGGTGCCACTGGCCTTCCTTGGGATCGGAACCGATCCAGATCGGGGAGGCTTCGGAGGATTTGCGGTACTGGCGGTCCACGGTAAAGCCGAGTTTCTCGAGTTGGTCGGAGAAGTAATCACCGATCTTCAAGCGGGTACCGTCGCCGTCGTTGCGGATGAGGAAGGCGAGCACAAGGGGTTCACCGTTGAAGTTCCACTTGCCGTCCACCAGTTCGGCGCCCATGGCGGGCATTTCGGCGTCAACGACTTCCTTTGCCCTGTCCAAGTTGTAGGCATAGTAGGCTTCGAGTCCGCGCGCGGTTTCGATGACATTGGTGTAATCCACCAACTGGGTGGCGAGGACCGTAAACTTCGGCAGAGAACCGCCGCCATAGATTTCCTGGTTGATGTAGTTGCGGTCAATTGCCCAGTTCATCGCTTCGCGGATCTTGCGGTTGCTGAACGGGTTCAGTTTGGTCGCGTCGGTGAAGACGGCCGGGTTGAACAGAATATCATAGTAACCGCCGTAGGACTGGGCGTAGCACAAGCCAGCGTCCTTGATTTCTTGCACGCGGTCGGAAGCCACAGCGCGGGTGTAGATATCAATCGCGCCCGCCTGGATCTGGGTGACAGCCGAGTCAGAAGTTACCGACGAATAGGCGATCTCGTCGAGCCAGCCGCCTTTGCGGGTGGTGGGTTCGGGAGTCGGCTCTGCGGTGGCTTCTTCGGTCGCCACTTCGGTGGCTTCTTCAGTCGCAGGGGGCTGTTCTTCGGTGGGAGCCGGAGTTCCACATGCCGCGAGCACCATGCTGGCAATGACCAGCAAGCCCAGTAAAGCAAACAATCGTTTTCGTAACATTGGTTTTCTCCTCCAAGAAGAAAATTTAAGGGGATTGGTTTACGGACAGATTGGACACGTGCGCGTTAAACGTATTTCCTGGGCGACCACCTCCTTTTTGCAGAGAAATAGAAAGCGCTTTTCATGGTAAGAAGCACATTAGATTATACCTAATTCTTTAGGCACGTCAACAGCGACAGCGGGGAATTAAGATGTATAGTCACCTCGGCGACGGAAAATAATTCTCCGGTATGGCAGAAAACCCCACCAGAGGACTGTTTCAGCAAACCTGTATGACAACCCTAACCAGACTCTCGTGACAAAAAAGTGACAGCCATCCGCGCCGCTTCACGCGACCCGAACCCTGCCTCCATCCATTGACCGTTCCAACCCGCGGGATTTTGCATCTTGAATCCCGCCGTTGACGGACATAGAATGTAATTGTCATTCACCAACCTCACAAAAGGAGACCATCATGTTCAAGGAATTCAGGGAATTCGTCATGCGCGGCAACGTGCTCGATCTGGCTGTGGGCGTCATCATCGGCGGGGCGTTCGGGAAGATCGTCGGCTCGCTCGTCAACGACATCCTCATGCCGCTTATCGGCTTGCTCATGGGCGGGGTTGACTTCAGCAGCCTTTCCGTTTCCGTCGGCGCGGCGGAACTCAAGTGGGGGTTGTTCGTGCAAACCATCGTGGACTTTCTCATCATCGCCTTCGTCATCTTCCTCATCGTAAGATCCGCGAACAGCCTGAAGAAAGCCCCGCCTCCCCGCCGCACCCGCCACCAAGGAATGTCCGCACTGCTTCAGCATGATCCACATCCAAGCCACGCGCTGCCCGAATTGCACGTCGGAACTAAAACCGGCAAAGGCGGCAAGGAAATAATCCTCTTTTTCGATTGAACTGTTCGTCGAATCTCTCCGGCGAGGGCGTTGTCCTCGCCGGAGCATTTATAATGTCCTTAATATGAATCTGGATTTCATCAACAAACTCAACCCCCCAGCAGCCGCAGTGCGGTCACAGCGGCGGATGGACCTGTTTTGGTCGTGGCAGTCCTGGGCCCGGCAAGACGCGGGTGCTGGACTCAACGCATCGCCTGGCTCATCGCCAACGAGGGCGTCCGTCCGTGGCAGATCCTCGCCGTCACCTTCACCAACAAAGCCGCGAAGGAAATGGAGGAGCGCGTCAAGGCGATTTTGAATGAGCAGGCAACCGAGGGAATGATGATCGGGACGTTCCACTCCATCTGCGCGCGGATTCTGCGGCGCGAGGCGGAACACCTTCCGCTCGAATCGAATTTCGTCATCTTCGATTCCGACGACCAGGAAAGCCTGACCAAAGCCATCATCCGCGACATGAATTTGAACGACAAACTGTATCGCGCTTCGAGCGTGCATGCTTCGATCTCGCGCGCCAAGAACGAGTTGATTGATGCAGACAATTACCCAATTACCACGTACCGCGACGAGGTTGTAAAGCGGGTTTTCGCGGAATATCAAAAACGCCTCATCGCCAGCAACGCTGTGGATTTTGACGACCTGCTCGTTTATACCGCGCGCCTGTTGGAAGACAATCCCGCCGTGCACGATAAATATGCCCAGCGCTTTCGTCATGTACTGGTGGATGAATTCCAGGATACCAATCTCGCGCAGTATGCACTCATCAAACATCTTGCTTCATATCATAGAAATATCTTTTGTGTTGGAGATCCCGACCAATCAGTGTACGGGTGGCGAGGGGCAGACTACCGAAACGTAAGAAGGTTCGAGCAGGACTTCCCCGACGCGCAGGTGGTTTTGCTCGAACAGAACTACCGTTCGCATCAAAACATCCTTGACGCGGCGATGGGCGTGATTGACCGCGCCCGCAACCGCCGCAAGAAACGCCTGTTCAGCGACCGCGGCGCAGGCGAGAAGATTTTCTTCTACGAAGCGCGCGACGATTACGGCGAGGCGTCTTTCGTCGTAGATACCATCGCCCAACTCGTCGCTTCGGGCGAGTTCGAGCCGAAGGACTGCGCGGTGATGTATCGCACCAACGCCATGTCCCGCCTGCTCGAAGAAGCCTTCCTGCAAGCGCGCCTTCCTTATAAACTTGTCGGCGCGCAACGCTTTTACGGACGCCGCGAAGTCAAGGATATGATCGCCTTCATGCGTCTCGCCCACAATCCCGCCGACGAGGCCGCCCTCGGGCGCATCATCAACATCCCGCCGCGCGGCATCGGCGAAAAGACTCTCACCACCCTGCACATGGTCGCGCGCCAAAACAACACCAACCCCGGCGCAATCCTGCTCGACCTCGCGCGTGGCGCGGAATCTTCCTTTTATAAATCCTTCACGGGCCGCGCCGCCATTCCGCTGGCGGACTTTGGCGGCATGTTCGCCAACTGGCGCGCACTGGCGCAGACTGCCACCGTCCCCGAACTCTTTGACCGCATTCTCAAAGACATCAATTACAAGGAATACATCGTCGAGGATGATTCCGAAGAAAGCCTCGACCGCTGGGAGAACGTGCAGGAGTTGAAGCGGCTCGCCATGGAATATTCCACACGCACGCTCGATGAGTTTCTCGAAAACGTCGCGCTCGTCGCCGACCAGGACACGCTCACCGATGCCAATGCGCCCACGCTGCTCACGCTCCATGCCGCGAAAGGTCTGGAGTTCGGCGCGGTCTTCATCGTCGGTCTCGACGACGGCATCATTCCGCACAGCCGCTCCTTCGACGAGCCCGAACAAATGGAGGAGGAACGCCGCCTCTTTTACGTCGGCATCACGCGCGCCAAAGACCGCCTTTATCTCCTGCGAGCGATTCAACGCGGCGGGCGCGGCATGGCGGAAGAAACCTTCCCCTCGCGCTTCATGGATGACATCCCCGCTGACCTGCTCGTAGGAAAAACCCGCACAGGACGTTCGATGCGCGGCGCACCGCCCGAAACAAAGTGGGCGTTTCCCTCACCCCTTCGCCCCTCTCCCAATGGGAGAGGGGTTGGGGGTGAGGGACAAGCCTTGTACAAAGCCGGGACTCGCGTCCGCCACCCGATGTGGGGCGACGGCATCGTGCTCGATTCACGCATGCAAGACGGCGACGAAATCATTGACGTGGTCTTCGAGTCGGTCGGCATCAAGAGGTTGGCGGCGAGTTTGGCAAACCTCAAAATCATTTAATGACGATGGACGATAGACCGTGGACGATGGTGAAACGGTCTATCGTCCACAGTCCACTGTCCATGTATTTCCGCATCCTCTACTTCTTCTATAAGGTCTACTGTTTCCTGCTCCGCCCGGTGCGCATGGGGGTGCGGATCATGATGATTCAGGACGGGAAAGTCTGGCTGATCCGTCACACCTACCTGCCCGGCTGGTTCATGCCCGGCGGCGGACTCAAAAAGTGGGAGACGCTCGAACAAGCCGCGCGACGCGAAGCCCGCGAAGAGACCGGCGCAGAACTGGGGGAAATTTCCCTGCTCGGCACGTTTACCAGTTTCATTCAATGGAAGACCGACCACGCGGTCATTTTCCTTTGCAGGGATTTCAAGATCACCGGAGGTTCGGACGGCGAGATTGCCGAACTGCGCGCGTTTCCATTGGACGATCTGCCAGGCGAAACCTTTTCTTCCCACCGCCGCCTGTTGGAGGCGTTCAATAAGGGAGAAATCAAACCCAATTTCGGAAAATGGTAAGGCAAATCTGTTGGGGGGTTGCAAATCGCCGGGAAAAAATCCAGACGGTATAATAAGCAAAACTCAGCGCAAACTGGAAACCGAAACCATGACCCGTGGAACCATGAAGATCGTCATCCCCATGGCAGGCTGGGGAACCCGTATGAGACCGCACACCTGGAGCAAGCCCAAGCCGCTCGTCAGCGTGGCAGGCAAGACCTCGCTCGAACACCTGCTCGATATGTTCAATACCCTGCCGGACCCGGAGAACTCGGAGTTCGTCTTCATTGTGGGACCTTATCTCGGCGAGCTGCAAATCCCCGCTTTTATCAAGGAAAACTATTCTGGCCTCAAAGCGCATTACGTCGTCCAAAATGAAATGAAGGGACAATCCCACGCCCTGTGGCTGGCGCGCGACCATTTGCAGGGACCCATGATCATGTGTTTCTCCGATACGCTGATGGAAACAGATTTCTCCTTCCTCGCAAACGAAGAAGCCGACGCCGTGGCGTGGGTGATGCCGGTGGAAGATCCGCGCCGCTTCGGCGTGGCAGAAGTGGGAACAAACGGCTGGGTGAAACGTTTTATCGAAAAGCCGCAAAGCCTCGATAACAACCTGGTGGTGGTTGGGTGTTATTATTTCAGGGATTCCGCCCGGCTGCTCGCCGCCATCGAAGAACAGATGGAACGCGGCGTGATGCTGAAGAACGAATACTTCCTGACCGACGCCATCTCCATCATGATCGAAGGCGGGGCGAAGATTCGCACGCAAAAGATCGGCACCTGGCTGGACACCGGAACGATTGACGCGACGCTGGACACGAATAAGATTTTGCTGGAGAAGATCGGTTCAAAGGTTGGCATGTTCGAAGGTTCGAATGTCGAGATCGTCGAACCGGTGGCGATCCATGAAAGTGCAAAGATCAGCAATGCCAGGATCGGTCCATTCGCCTCCATCGGCGCGAATTGCAGGATCGTGAACGCTCAAATCTCAGAATCAATCGTCGAAGCGGATTGCGAGATTCAAGATGCGGCGTTGACCCGCTCCCTCATCGGCAGGCAGGCAAAAGTCCGGGGAAGAGGCGATGGTCACGTCATGCAATTGAACATCGGCGATACGAGTTCGGTCAGTCTGTGAGTCGAAATGGAAGCGGTTGAATGTCGTTCGGATACAGAGTACGCGGAGCGCCCGCTTTCGCTGGTGTGGCAGGGACGGCGGTATGAGATTGCGGAGATCTTCTCGCGCTGGCGCGGACCCGGTGAAAAAGGCTTTCGCGTCAAGACCACGGATGGTCTGGCGTTTGAATTGACGTACCAGGAAATCTCAGACGACTGGCACGTCCAACCCATTTAATGCCATTGCGAGGAGCGCGAAGCCCGACGAAGCAACTTCCCTTTGAATTGGGAGATTGCTCACCGCACTGGCGCGCGGCGCAAGTGTCGCGCTTCGCGCTCGCAATGACATCAACAGGAGGCTCAATGCAGGAGATTGGTGAAGTACAAAGACTCTCAAAACGTGTGGCAGGGCTGAAGCCCAGCGGCATTCGCAAGTTCTTTGACATTGCCGCGACGATGAAGGATGTGATTTCGCTCGGAATCGGCGAACCGGATTTCACCACGCCCAAGCCGATCCTCGATGCGGGCATCCGCTCGCTGCAAAACGGCGAGACGCATTACACATCCAACCATGGCAAGATCGAGTTGAGAAGGAGCATTGCCGAAAACCTGAAACGCCTTTACAACGTCCAGTACGATCCCGCCAGCGAGATCGTTGCAACGGTCGGCGTTTCAGAGGCGTTGTATCTCACGTTCACCGCCATTCTCGACCCCGGCGATGAGGTCATCGTCCCCACACCATGTTTCGTTTCCTACCAGGCGGAGGTCATCCTCGCAGGCGGCGTGCCGGTGGAAGTGCCTGCCCGGTTGGAAAACAACTTTACCGTTGACCCCGACGACATTCGCAAAGCCATCACGCCGCGCACGAAGGTGATTTTTATCGGTTATCCCTCCAACCCCACCGGCGCGGTCGCCCCGCGCGACGTGCTGCTGGAGATCGGCAAGATCGCGGAGGAGCACGGCCTGCTGGTGGTTTCGGATGAAATCTACGACCGCCTCGTCTATGACTTTGAGCACGTCTGTTTCCCGTCGCTGGATGAAAGCCTGAAACAGCGCACGGTCCTGCTGGGCGGCTTTTCCAAGGATTACGCGATGACGGGCTGGCGCATCGGCTATGCCTGCGGGCCCGAAGATATCATCAAGGGGCTGGTGCGCATCCATCAATACACCATCATGTCCGCGCCGACCACCGCGCAGGATGCCGCCATCGAAGCCCTGAAAACGGGTGAACCCTACGTGCGGGAAATGGTGGCGGAATACGACCGCCGCCGCAGACTGCTCGTGGCGGGACTCAACCGCCTCGGTCTCCAGACGTTCGAGCCGCGCGGCGCCTTCTATGCCTTTCCCAACATCCGGGCTTCCGGCATGGACGACGAGACCTTCGCGGAAAAACTCCTGCGCGAGGAGCGGGTTGCCGTGGTGCCGGGCAATGCCTTCGGTCCCGGCGGGGACGGGTTTGTCCGCGCCTGTTACGCCACGTCCTACGAACAGATCGAGGAAGCGTTGCGGCGGATGGAAAAGTTCATGAACCGGTATGGATAGTTGCCCGGGGCGGATGGTGGAGCATCCGCCCCCCTCTTATTCAGGATGTTCGCAATGGTTCACTTGAACTCGATGATCGAACAGGTAAGCAAACCGGTCTGGCTGCTCATGGGGCTGATCCTCCTGTGCGGGGTGACCATCGCAGATTACGCCACCGGCTCCGAACTCTCCTTTTCCCTCTTTTACCTGCTTCCGATTGCCATCATTTCATTGACGTTCAACGCAACGGTCGGGGTTGCGATGGCGTTCATCAGCGCCGCCATCTGGCTCTTTATCGAGGTCACAACCACAAAGGAAATAAATTCGTTCGTCCACTTGTGGAACACCATCATCCGCCTCGGTTTTTTTCTGCTGCCAGCCCTGCTCCTGCGCGCCGTGGAGCGGGAGAGGATGCTCGCCCGCACCGATTTCATGACGGGCGCGATCAACACCCGCTATTTCAATGAACTGTTGCAGAGGGAAATTGACCGCTCGAACCGTTACGCGCGCCCCTTCACGGTCGTCTTCATTGACCTGGATAATTTCAAGGTCATCAACGACACGTTCGGTCACACCTTCGGGGATACGTTACTGCAAACCATCGCCGACACCCTGAAGAGAAACCTGCGCAAAACGGACCTGGTTGCCCGCGTGGGCGGGGATGAGTTTGCCATCCTCCTGCCGGAAACGGACGAAGCCGCCGCCCGTGTCGCCATCTCGAATTTGTTCAGAAAAATGTCGGACGGCACCAACGACAAGAGATGGCCCGTCACCTTCAGCGTCGGTGTGCTGACGATGAATGCCCCGTCCATCTCTGTTGATAAAACCCTGAGCATCGTGGATAAAATGATGTACCAGGTAAAGAACAGCGGCAAAAACAACATCAGATACGCCACCTACGACCACAAATAAGGGCGGACAAGACCAACGTTATCCCCCCGCAATCTTGACCTTATATCCCAATCTTTCCAACACCTCCGCCATGCGCCGGCGGTGCTCGCCTTGAATTTCGATCACACCCTCCTTGACCGTCCCGCCTGTGCCGCATTCCTGCTTCAAGATTTTGGCGAGAGCCTTCAGATCCTCTTCCGTGAGGACGAGGTTCTTCACCACAGAGACGACCTTTCCGCCGCGTCCGCCGGACTCACGGTGCAGGTAGGCAGTCTGCTGTTGGGGCGGCAGCGAGCGGGAATGGGTTACAGTTTGATTCTTCTTGCGAAGGTCTCCCTCTTTGGATGACCAGACGGTGCGGTTGGTATTGGACATGGGGCAATTATAAATTGCAGGCGAATTTCTGTTATACAATAAAAACATGACCGACGAACCGCTTCGGACTCTCCGATTCCTGCTTGCCCGCCTTGAGCGTATCTCCGCCGATTCCGTTGTGGCGCACCGCGCCAGCGGAGTCCGCGGGGCGATGCTAAGGGCGCTGGATCAACTCGAAAGGGGCAGACCCGTTTCAGGTCAGGAAATGAAGCGGTTGATCGAGGAGGGCTATCTTCTCCTCCAGAAAGCGGCGGAGGAGAAGGTCAGGTGAATCTTAAGACCTGACAGGTTTTTGGAAACCTGTCAGGTCTCTTGATAATTTACGCCTTCACAACGCTGAATTTGTCTTTTCCCAGGCGGTAGTTGCCGCTGTGTTTGAGGACCTGCTCCACCACATCTTCGGGGACATCCACAAACGAGACCTTCTCTTCGATGCGAATCTTTCCGATGGTGTAGCCGGGGATGTTGGCATGGAAGGCGATCTGCCCGACGATGTCGCTTGGGCGGATGTTGTGCAGTTTGCCCTTGTTGATTCTCAACCTCACCATCCCTTCCTCGTGCGCGCGGCTCCCTTTGACCCTTTGCCTGTCGCTGCGAGCGGAACCTTCCCTTCGCCCGAACGTTTCCCGCTTCCCCCTTTCCGCTTTCATTCGAGGTTCGTCGCGCACTTCCGCCACTTCGGCAATGGGACGTTGTTTTTCATCGCCGCGTGAAATCTTGATGGCGGCGGCAGCGATATTCAACGGATCGTGACCGGCGGCGATCAATTCCTCAACCATTTCGAGTTCGCGTTTGAACCGTCCGCGCCCGAGCCAGACTTTGAGTTTCTCCACCACCTGGGTTTCACGATGTTTGGCGATCTCCTCCGGCGTGGGCAGTTCCATTTTGGCGATGGGTTGTTTGGTCAGCGCTTCCACTTCGCGCAGGCGGCGTTTTTCCTTCGGAGAAAGCAGGGTGATGGCAACGCCCGTTTTGCCTGCGCGGCCCGTGCGTCCGATGCGATGCACATACACCTCGGCATCGTCGGGCAGGTGGTAGTTGAAGACGTGGGAAATGTCGTCAATATCCAAGCCGCGCGCGGCAACGTCGGTGGCGACCAGCACCTTCAACTGATTGGCGCGAAAACGTCCCAGCACACGTTCGCGGGCTTGCTGGTCAAGGTCGCCGTGGATGGCTTCGGCGGGGATTCCGCGCACGACCAGTTCGTTGGCGAGCGTGCTGGTCTCGGCGCGGGTGCGGGCGAAGATCAACGCGCTGTGAATGGGTTCCATCTCGAAGAGGCGGGTGAGCGCGTTGGTCTTGTGATTCTCATGCACGAGATAATAACGTTGTTCGATGGCTGAGGCGGTGAGCGTGCTCCGTTTCACAGTGACAGATTGCGGGTCCCGCATGAAGCGGTTGGCGAGGGCGTGGATGCGCGGGGGCATGGTCGCGCTGAAGAGGGCGGTCTGTCGGGTTTCCGGAGTCGAGGCGAGGATGAGTTCCACATCTTCGATGAAACCCATGTTGAGCATTTCATCCGCCTCATCGAGGACGACGGTCTTGACCTCGCCCAGCACGAGGACGTTGCGTTCGAGCAGGTCGTTCAAACGCCCCGGTGTACCGACGACGATATCCACGCCGCGCTTGAGGCTGTTGATCTGCGGGCCGTAGGGCTGACCGCCATAGACGGCGAGCACGCGCACGTTGAGATGTTTGCCGTACTCGTTCATCGAGTCGGCGACCTGCAAGGCAAGTTCGCGCGTGGGCGCGAGGATCAACGCCTGCGGATTCTTTTGTTTACCAAAGTTGTTGAGGATGGGGAGGGCAAAGGCGGCGGTCTTGCCTGTGCCGGTTTGGGCTTGACCGATCACATCCGCGCCGGTAAGCATGAGCGGAATCAGTCCCGCCTGGATGGGGGTCGGCTCGGAGTAGCCGAGTTCGGTGATCGCCTGCGTGATCTCATCGCGCAGGTTGAGGGAGGAAAAATCGGTTGTCATCAATCGTCCTTTTTAATGTCGTTGCGGGGGAGCGGTAGCGGCCGAAGCAACCTCCCGGTTCAACGAGTAGATTGTTTCGCGGCGCAAAGCGCGGCTCGCAAAAACATGATATGGGATGTTCTGATGACTCTTTCAATAATCTTCCTGCTCAACAAGGTCCGCTTTTTCAAGCAGGACCCGCCCAACAAAAAAGCCCGGGAAGTTTCCTCGGGCTGCTTACTCAGAGCGATCAAAACAAATTCCCAGAAATACAACGGGCGTGAGTGTACCACAGATTTGGACGATAGTCCGTTACGGTCTATCGTCTTATATCGTCATCAGCACAATGGCGGTCAATGCCGCGAAGACGCCGATCCACTGATTGCGGTTGAGGCGTTCTTTGAGAAAGATCCACGCCAGGATGACGGTCGCGCCGGGGAAGAGCGAACTCAGCACCGAGGCTACGTCCAGCCTGCCCGACTGCCCGGCGAGGATGAAGAAGAAGTTGCCGCCCAGATCGAGAATGCCGTTGAGCGAAATGATCGGCAGGGCGTTCCATTCGATCTTCCATGTGGAGCGCGTGAGGAGCAGGTAGGCGGTGACGAGCGTCATGCCGCCCGCGCGGGAGAAGACCATGGGCCAGATGACCGCTCCGCCGCCGCTGGTCGCTTCGTGCATGAGGACAAAATAAAAGCCAAATCCCAAGCCTGCGAGCAGGGGCAGTTTCAAGTCCGAAAGATGCGAAAGGATGTCCTTCACGCCGTCATTGCTTTGGGAGATCATCCAGATTGCGAAGAGGGCGAAGCCGAATCCGATCAGGGTCAGCACATCCGGCAAGCCTTCGGCGAAGATGCCGACCGCAACCGGCAGAGCCGCCGCGAGCAGGGCAGAGACGGGCGCGGCGATGCTCATCATCCCAACCGACATGGCGTGATAGAGCAGCATCAGCCCGACCGTGCCAAACACGCCAGCCAGCGTAGCGAAGAATATCGTCCGGCTGCCGGGCAGGTCTTCGCCGGTGAGCGCGATGACCAGAAACAGAAAGAGAACGCCGACGACTTCGGCATAAAACACCGAGCGGTATGCGCCCACGCGGCGCGCGGCAAGCCCGCCGGTAAAATCACCCGCGCCCCAACTGAGCGCGGATGCGAGACCGAAGATGATGGATGCCATGTCTGTGATCTTACTTCCCCGCCGCCTTCGCGCGCGATAAAACTTTTTGAGCATTCTTCAAGAGCGGCATGTCAATCATTTTACCGTCCAGCGAATACGCGCCCCTGCCTTCCTTTTGGCTGGCTTCGAAGGTCTCGACGATTTTCTTTGCGTAGGCAACCGCTTCGTCGGATGGAGTGAACGCCTCCTGCACCACCGGGACCTGGTTCGGGTGAATGGCCTGTTTCCCGCTGAAGCCGAGTCCTGCCCCCTGCTCCGCTTCGACGCGGAGAGATTCCAAATCCTTGTAGTCAATCGTGACGATGTCAATCGCCTGCAAGTCGTTCGCCGCGCAAGCGACCAAGACCGCCTGCCGCGCATACATCAGTTCGATTGCGTCCTTCGTGCGCGTCGCGCCAATGGATGCGGCAAAGTCCTCGCCGCCGAAGATGATCGCATCCAGGCGCGGGTGAGACGCGATCTCTTTCAGGTTCAAAATTCCTTTCGCGGTTTCCACGCCGATCAAAATCCGAATCGAGTTGACCTGCCAGCCGTGTTTCAACTCGGTGTCTTCGATGATTTTGCCTGCCCATTCCACGTGGTCGTAGGATTCCACTTTTGGAATCACGATCCCATCCGGGCGGTACGGCAGGACGGCTTCGATGTCGTCCTGCTCCCAGCCCGAACCGATCGAGTTGATGCGCGCCAGTTTTTCGCTCGCGCCGAAGTCCAGTTCCCGCAGCGCCTTCGCAATCGTCGTCCGTGCTTCGGCTTTTTTGTTGACGGCGGTGCCGTCCTCCATGTCCATGCAGATCGAATCCACGCCTAACGTGACGGCTTTGGTGATCATCTTCCAGTTGTCGCCAGGCATATAGAGCAGTGCGCGTCGTGAGTGCATAAGTCTCCTTGTCAAAGGTCACAGGTTGAAGGTCAAAGGTTACAGGTCGAAAGTCACAAGTCATTGACCTTTGACTTTCGACCTGTAACTATTTTTTAAAAAACAACGCAGTTCTCTCAAATTCCACAACCACCGTTCCATCCGGCTTCCTGCCTGTGCATTTTATTTTCACCAGCCCGGCGTTCGGTCTCGATTTCGACTCGCGTTTTTCGATGATTTCGCTTTCGGCATAGATCGTATCGCCGTGAAAAACGGGGTTGGGATGAACGACTTTGTCATAGCCCAAATTTGCCACGATGGTGCCTTCGGTCAGGTCGGCGACGGTCAAGCCGACGACCAAACCGAAGGTGAGAATCCCGTTCACCAGCCGCCGACCAAACTCGGTCTTGGAGGCAAAATCCTCGTTGAGGTGAAGCGGTTGGGTGTTCATCGTCAACGCGGAGAACAGCACGTTATCCATCTCCGTCACCGTGCGCCCGGCGTGTTTGAACTTCATACCCACTTCCAACTCGTCGAAATATTTTCCAGCCATCAATCCTCCATCTCGATCAAAATCTGTTCGCGTTCCACGGTCTGTCCCTGCGAAACAAAAACAGATTTGACCTTGCCGTCGCGCAATGCCTGAATGCGGATTTCCATCTTCATCGCTTCCATCGTAAGCAGGGTTTGACCTTTCTTCACGACATCGCCCGCGCCGACAGCGACGCTTCGTATCTGACCCGGCATCGGCGCGGTCAACCCCCCGGCATGTTCGTGGCGGACACCCTGCTTCGCACCGGACGTTTTCGTGAGCATGACAGTCTGCCCATTGATGGTGACCCAGCGCTGCGCTTTGTCGGATGAAACGTGCGCTATCGTGCGCTGACCGTCCACCAGCAGATCCATCCTTCCATTTTCTGCGCGCAGGACCTGGATCGGAATGGTTTTTCCGTCCAACACAGCAATAAAATTATCGCCCGATGGGTTGATCTCGATGGTTCGATTGCCAAAGGTGGTTTTCATATTCTGTAATTATTCGTCTGCTTCCAGGGATTGAACGGATCGGTTTCGTTGGATACCGCCGGTCGCGCCTTGCCGCTGACGAAGACCACGTCTGCCAGCGCGGCGGCAATGAGGGCGTGCAGGTCGGGCTTCGCAGGCGACCACCCGCCGAAATTCGTTTCCACCCACCGCGTGGAGACTTTCCCCCCGCCTGAAGTCGTCCGTCTCCAGAACAGCGCGTATGAAGTCAATGTTCGTCGCCACGCCGTGGACGATGAAATCGCGCAGGGCGGTTTGCATCCGTTGAATTGCCGCATCCCGGTTTTCGGCATGGACGATCAACTTCGCCAGCAGGGGGTCGTAGAAATGCGTCACTTCGCTTCCGACGGTAAAACCCGAATCCACGCGGACGCCCGGTCCATGCGGCGGGATGAATTGCAGGAGCCTGCCGGTGCTTGGGAGAAATCCATTGGCGGGGTCTTCGGCGTAGACGCGGCACTCGATGGCGTGTCCGCGCTGGTGGAGGTCGCTCTGCTGGAAAGGAAATTTCTCGCCTGCGGCGACGCGAATCTGCCACTGGACAAGGTCGAGCCCGGTGATGAGTTCGGTGACAGGGTGCTCCACCTGCAAGCGGGTGTTCATTTCGAGAAAGTAAAAGGAGGGTTGAAGGTCAAAAGTCGAAGGTCGGGGGTCGAAGATGAATTCGACAGTCCCGGCGTTGTGGTAATTGACGGCTTTCGCCGCATTGACCGCCGCCTCGCCCATTTTTGCGCGGAGTTCTGGAGTGAGCAGCGGCGAAGGGGATTCTTCGATGATCTTTTGATGGCGGCGCTGGACGGAACACTCGCGCTCGAAGAGATGTACGAGATTGCCGTGTTTGTCGCCGAAGACCTGAATTTCGATGTGATGCGCCTCGGCGAGATATTTTTCGATCAGCAGGCGCGAGTCGCCGAAGGCGTTTTGCGCCTCGCGCTTTGCGAGTTCAATCGCTTCGGTCAGCCCGCTTTCTTCGTTGACAATTCGCATCCCTTTGCCGCCGCCGCCCGCCGCGGCTTTGACCAAAACAGGGTAGCCGATTTCCCTTGCGGCTTTTTTGAAATCGTCGAGCGATTCCACACCTTCAAAACCGGGAACGGTCGGCACGCCCGCTTTTTTCATCAGAATCTTCGATTCGGCTTTGTCGCCCATGGCGCGGATGGAATCGGCGGAGGGACCGATAAAGGTCAGATGGGCGGAATCCACTGCGGCGGCGAAAGAGGCGTTCTCCGAGAGGAATCCATAGCCCGGATGGACTGCATCGGCATGGGAGTCGAGCGCGGCGCGGATGAGTTTATCCACATTCAAATAAGATTCTTTGGGCGCGGCATCGCCGAGGAAAACGGCTTCATCCGCAAACTGGACGTGCAGCGAATCCTGATCCGCCTCGGAATAAACGGCGACGGTTTTGATGCCGAGTTCGCGGCAGGCGCGCATGACGCGGATGGCGATCTCGCCGCGGTTGGCGACAAGAATTTTATCGAACACGCAGCAACTCCAGCAATTCTTTTTCGCGTTCGGGTTTCAAGCCCGCTTTCATTTCGTAACCGGCGGGACGTTCGCTTGCCCACTCGAGCGTGTCTTTGATGGTCGTGGCAAGGGACGAATAGGTCAGCCCGGCTTTGACGGCTTTGGAAACGTCCACGCGCGAAAAGCCCGCATCTTCGCCCGCGTTAGGCACCCAGGCGGGCAGGTCGCTCCACGGCGCGACGTTATTTTGTTCGAGAAACTCAAGCGGCGCCCAGACAAATTTCGCGTCGCTGCCGCTGACGATTTTGCACGTATCAAGCAGCGCGCCGAACGAAAGCGGCGTTTCGGGTCCGGTGACGTTGAAGACGCCCGACATGTCGTTTGCGATCAGGCTGATGATGAAATCGGCGAGGTCGCGCACGTCAAATGATCTGCGTGAGCGCTTCGGGTTTATCGGGCGCGAGCACTTCGCCGCCGCGCGCCGTGCGCATCACCCAATACGTGAAGCGGTCGGTGGGGTCGTGCGGGCCGACGATCAGCCCGGGGCGGATGATGAGCGAGTTCACGCCATACATATCCTGCACTGTTTTTTCGCACAACGCCTTCAACGGTCCGTACGTCTCGCCGGTGATCTCCTCCACCGATTCGTCTTCGAGTTTTCCAACGGGGTCGCTCTCTTTGATTCCGATTTTGCTGAAATCGGCATAGACCGACGTGCTGGAAATGAAAACGTATTTTTCGACCTTGTCCTTCAGCGCCTCGGCGGAGATTTTGACGATGCGCGGGACGTAGCCGCAGGTGTCAATGACCGCATCCCACTGACCCGGCAGTTGGTCCAGGTCCCGTTCCCGGTCTCCCTGATAGCGTTTGATCTTGCGGAACAGGTTGGGGTTGGTCTGTCCGCGGTTGAAGAGCGTGAGGTCGTGTCCGCGCACGCGTGCGGAGTTGACGATGTGCCGTCCGAGAAAGCGTGTGCCGCCGACGATGAGGATCTTCATGGTTTCACCTTTGTCAAAAGCGCTTCGGTTGCCTTCGCTTCGGCGCCGTCCGGCATGATGTTGTAGGCGGTGATGCAGAGATGGTCGGGGTCGGTCAGTTCCACCTCGGTGCGCCAGCCCCAGTCCGGTCCGCCGGAGGGGTCGGGGTAACTGCCGGTGACGTAGAAGCCGCTGTCTTTCAGGTTGCCCGTGCAGAACATGATGGCGGTGTTGTTGTGGAACGAATCCACCCAGGAGGCTTCAGAAGCGGTCGAGCAGGGTGTTGTAGCCGAAGGTGAACATGCCGTGCTGGGCTTCGCCTTCGATGGAGGATTCATAAAGGAAGAGCGCAAAGCGCCCGTCGAGGATGAGTTGGATGGTACCAACCAATGAAGCTTCATTGGCGAGCTTGTCTGGCTCCAACCACAATTTGCTTGTACCCTTCCAATTTCCTGCCAACTGAGCAAGAAAATGATGGGGACTTCCGGTTGATTTTTCGAAGGTCATGGTTAGTTCCTTTGATTCTACAGGCCAAACTCCGAAGGGGTGTCAGAGCTATGTCATCTGTCGCACGACGCCACGGCGACGCCTTCGGGATTTGGAAATACCACGTCGATTCTCCATAATCCCGCCATCCCTTCGGGATTACATTCTGAACACGCCAAACCCGCCCTCTTCCTTCGGCGCGTTCAATACAATGGAAAGCGCCAAGCCTAAAACCTGCCGGGTATCCGCCGGGTCAATGATGCCGTCGTCCCAGAGGCGGGCGGTGGAGTGGTAGGGACTGCCTTCGCGTTCGTATTTTTCGAGCAGCGGACGTTTGAACTCCTCCGCTTCTTCCGCGCTCAGGGCTGGTCTGCCCTCGCGTGCGAGTTGGTCCTGTTTGATGGTGAGCAGGACGTTCGCGGCTTGCTCCCCGCCCATGACGGAGATGCGGGCGTTGGGCCACATCCATAAGAAGCGCGAGCCGTAGGCGCGCCCCGCCATGGCGTAGTTGCCCGCGCCGAACGAACCGCCGATGACGAGGGTCAATTTGGGAACTTTGGTGGTGGCGACGGCGTGAACCATCTTCGCGCCGTCTTTGGCGATGCCGCCGGTTTCGTAGTCCTTGCCGACCATGAAGCCGGTGATGTTTTGCAGAAACAGCAGCGGGATTCCGCGCTGGTCGCACAGTTCGATGAAGTGAGTCCCTTTCAAGGCGGACTCGCCAAACAACACGCCGTTGTTGGCGACGATGCCGACGGGGTATCCGTGAATGCGGGCGAAGCCGCACACGAGGGTCGTGCCGTAGCGCGATTTGAATTCGCGGAATTTGCTCCCGTCCGCGATGCGGGCGATGATCTCGCGCACGTCGAAGGATTCTTTGAAGGTGCGCGGCAGGATGCCGTACAACTCGTCGGCGGGGTACAAAGACTCCTCAGGCGGAGCAACTTCCAGTCCAGAAAGATGCGAGTGGATATGTCCGCGAGGGAGGGTTTCCACAATCGCACGAAGGATTTCGATGGCATGGTCGTCATCCTCGGCAAAGTGATCCGCCACGCCCGATTTGCGTGTGTGGACGTCCGCGCCGCCCAGTTCCTCGGCGGTGACATCCTCGCCTGTGGCGGCTTTGACCAGCGGAGGTCCGCCCAGGAAGATCGTCCCTGCACCTTTGACGATGACCGCCTCATCGCTCATGGCGGGAACATACGCGCCGCCCGCCGTGCAGCTGCCCATGACGGTCGCGACCTGCGGAATTTTTTTTGCGGACATGCGCGCCTGGTTGTAGAAAATGCGCCCAAAGTGATGCGCGTCGGGGAAGACTTCGTCCTGAAACGGCAGGTTCGCGCCGCCGGAATCCACAAGATACAGGGAGGGCAAATGATTTTCTTCGGCAATCTGCTGGGCGCGCAGGTGTTTCTTGACCGTCATCGGGAAGTACGAGCCGCCTTTGACGGTGGCATCGTTGGCGACGATCATCACCTCGCGGTTGGAGATGCGCCCGATGCCGGTGACGATGCCCGCGGCGTGCGCGTCGAGGTCGTACATGCCGAACGCGGCAAGCGGCGAGAGTTCGAGAAAGGGCGAGCCGGGGTCGAGCAGGCGTTCGATGCGTTCGCGCACGAAGAGTTTGCCCTGTTCCTCGTGGCGTTTGCGGTATTTTTCCCCGCCGCCCTGCCGCACAATGTCAAGCCGCTCACGCAGGATGCGGACGAGGGCGAGGTTGTGTTTTTTGTTTTCGAGAAATTGCGGGTCGTCAGGGGAGATGGAGGTGGGAAGGGTTTCCATGAGGGTAAATGGTAAATGGCAATTGGTAAAGTTGGAGGTTGGGGGGGAGGAGTTGGAGGATTGGAGACTGAAGATTGAGGTTGGTAATTGGGTAATTGGGTAATTGGTAAGCAGGTAATTGAATTGTCGTGAGTTTAGCACAAACCCCCAGAAAAACAAACGGAAATGCGGGGGTCTCTTGCCGCGTTCGGTAGGTTACGATCTCACGTTGCGCAGACATCTTCCTTTTGAGCCGCCAGGAATGAAAAAGGGTTGCAGACCGGGATCGTCCCAATCTGCAACCCTTCGAGGTCAGCCTGTTGTTACTTCACGGGTCTGAAATGTTCGATGTCCAAAATCGAGCCTGTGCGCTTGGACTTGGGTTTCAGCGCCGCTTCCATTTTCATTCCGATTTCCAGCAGGTCGGGGTCGGCGTCCAGTTTGTGGACGATGCCGCCGTCACCGAATTTGATGAAGCCCACCAGTTCGGGCTCATCGAGCGGGTTGCCTTCGTAATCCACGAAGAGGATGGTGAAGGTGTGCAGTTCGCCGACGAGACCGACATCCACCCACTCGGTCAGTTCGGAGAGACAGCGCTCACAAAAGGCTGCGGCGGGGACGTAGGTCAAGCCGCAGTTTGGGCAGACCATGCCCATGATCCTGCCTTCGTCTTTCAACGCGCGGAAGAATTTTTCGCCAGCAATGCCGTAGGTGTAACGGCTGGTGACGGGGAGATTTCCGCGCCAGGCGGCGGGGGCGTGTTTGTCGCGTTCGAGGAGAGTCATGTTACCTCCAGTTATCAGTTATCAGAGATCAGTGATCAGTGGTCAGTTATCAGTGTTCAGTGACTGATTACTGATCACTGATAACTTTCCTAGATTGGTTTGAAATACAAAATATCTGTAATCGCGCCTTCGCGTTCGGACTCGGGGTTCCACACGGCTTGGACGCGCATTCCGATGTGAACTTTCTGCGGATCCACTTCGCCGAGTTTGTGCAGGATGCCGCCCATGACCACAGACGACTCGCTCAACTCCGACGCGCCATCCAGCATGATGACAGCGGGAATCTCAGGCTCGGGGATACGCTGTACGTCCCAGGTAACGTAGCACAGCGAAAATGTATTGACCGTGCCTGTATCCTTCACGGGGACATACTCATTCATCGGCTTGAAGCACCACTCGCACACAACGCGCGGCGGGACGACGGTCTTGCGGCAGTGCGCGCAATACGAACCGAGGATGACGCCGCGCTTGAGTCCCGCGAGATACGCGCCGATGCCGATGCCCGTGTCCCAGGCGTAATCCGCTTTCAGTTCATCGTGGACGAATAACACCTTGCCCTCGTCGAAATCGCTTTCGTGGAGGGATGTGCCAGGGAAGTTTTTGATTCGTGAAGTCATGTTGCTCCTTGTGTTGACGATGGACGATTGACCATCGTCTATCGTCCATGGTCCATCGTTTATCTTCCCATCACCACCACCGTGCCGACCTGCATGAGGTCGCCCCGGGCTTGCGCGACTCCGCGCCCGGGTTGACCAGGCACTTGACGCCCGCCCGCTTCGCCGCGCAACTGCCAGAACAGTTCGGCGATCTTCATCAGACCTGCGGCCGCGATCGGGTTGCCCACGCCGAGCAATCCGCCCGAGGGACAGACCGGCATGTTCCCGTCAGGCGCGGCGGTGCCGTTGATGTAGAGTTCTACGGCTTTGCCGCGATCCGCGAGTTGAAGTCCTTCAAGGTGGTGCAGGGCTTTATAGTCGAACGGATCGTACGGCTCGGCGATGTGGATTTCCTTGCGCGGCTCCTTGATGCCCGCCATGTCGTAAGCCATCTTCGCGGCGTATTCGACGTAGCGCGGATAAACGAGGTCGCGGTTCGTCCAGTAGGCGGAGTCAAGATGCCAGCCCACGCCTTCGATCCAGACGGGTTTGCTGGTGAGGCGCTTGGCGACGTGTTCAGCGGCGAGGATGATCGCCACCGCGCCGTCGGAGACAGGCGAGACATCGAAGCGCTGCACGGGCCAGGCAAGTGTCTCGGAGTTGAGAACGTCCTCTACAGTGATATCTGCCTCGCCGAGCGCGCGCAAGGATGGTTCGCAGCGTTGCGTTTGTGCTGCACAGAGACGCGGGCGATATCTTCCTTCTTGATTCCGTACGCGGTCATGTAGCGATTCATTTCGAGCGCGAAGATCCATAACAGATTCGGTTTCAACGCGCGCTCGGTGGTGTGATCGAAAATCGTAACGAAGGCGGCTTGCGCGTGCGGGTAGTACGAGGACATTTTTTCCTCAGCCACGACCATCACCACATCGAACATGCCCGAGGCGACGTGATACCAACCCTGAATCGGATTGAAGACTCCCGTCCCGCCGCCGACGTACGAACGCATGAACGGTTTGCGCCACGCCCCCGATCCGTCGCTGGCGTACTCGCCATTCATGTGGACTCCGTCGAAGGCGTCGGGCGCGGTGCCGAAGCAGACCGCCTCGATATCGTCCATGGTCAACTCGCAGGAATCGAGCGCCATCTTTGCGGCTTCCCACGAGAGTTCTTTCGGCGTTTCCAACGCGCGGCGGACGAACTTGGTCATCCCCGCGCCGATGACTGCAACTTTACGCATTCCCATAAGTGGCTCCTTTGTTTCCTGTCATTGCGAGGAGGGCGTTCTTCCCGACGAAGCAATCCCCCCGTCGTGTTGGGGATTGCTTCGGGTGGTCTCGATACGGCGGAAGAACACCGCCTACTCGACCACCCTCGCAATGACGGAATGAAATCAATTCATCAATACTGCGACCGCGCCGCTGGTGGTGGGGACGCCGCGCCAGGATTGGACGAGGCCGACGTGGACATCTTCCAACTGACGCGCGCCCGCTTCGCCGCGTAACTGGAGGGTTGCCTCCAACGCCCGATGCAGTCCCGTGGCGTCGAGCAGGTGACCGACTCCCAGGCTGCCCCCTGACACGTTGACGGGGAATTCACCCGCGGGGTCGAGCGCGCCGTCTTGAAGCAACGCGCCCGCCTGACCGAACTCGCATACACCGAGGGCTTCGAGCGATTGCAGTTCCTTGTAGGCGTAGGTGTCGTCAACTTCGGCGAAATGGATTTCGGTGTATGGATTCTTTATCCCTGCCTGACGATATGCCATGCGCGTGGCTTTTTCGATGTAAGGTAGTTTCGCCCACTCGCGCGATTCGAGCGAGGGCGAGTCGTTGCACCAGCCGATGCCCGCGACCCAGATCGGTTTATCGGTGAGGGAGGCGGCGACTTTTTCGGAAGCCAGCACCATCACGACCGCGCCGTCCACGGGTTTGGCAGAATCAGCCGTCCCTAGGGGCCAAGCCAAAGAGGGCGCGCCCAGCACCTCGTCGAGGGAGAGATCGGCGGCGAATGAGGCGAGGGGATTCTTCAGGGCGTTGCGCCGGTTCTTTGAGACGACTCCCGCGCAGGCGTCCTCGTCCGCGCCGCTTTCATAGAGATAACGATTCATCTCCATCCCCGCGATGAAGTGCGTGTTGAGGTGCAAGGGACGGTTGAGGACGGGGTCTTGCGCGTACGCGGTGATGGTATCGAGGGTGAGGATGTTGGAGGCTTTGCTGTGACCCTCGAGCGCGACAATATCGAACTGACCCGTTTGGATGAGCATGACCGCGGTGGCGAGACCGTGAAGCCCATCGCCAGTGATGGTGTGCATGGACTTCATCGCCGCGCCAAGTTGGTCGGGCGTGTATTCGTCGAAGATGCTCGTGCCTTCGTGGAAGTCCTCCGCGACGGTGACGAAGGAACCCACGTCCTTGCGCGGATCCACGCCCGCGTCGTTGTAGGCGCGGACGGCCGCCTCGTAGATCATTTCCTTGTACGACGCGTCGGGGGTCTTGGGTCGAAATCCCGCCCAGCCGACGCCGACGATGGCAATGCGTGAGTTCATGGAGACTCCTTGTTGTGAAGTGTGATTCTATTGTACAGGAAAAGGAGTAATCAGTAATCAGTGGACAGTCACCAGTTTTTAGTGGAGAATGTAATTGGTGAGTGGTAATTGGCAATTGGGGATTGATGATTGGGATTGCTGAGGGTTGCGTGGAGAGGCGTCGCTGCTGGATGGGTAGATTCGCTACGCGCCGCGTAGCCAATTTGCGCTTTCACCCAGATACACTACACACCGTGTAGAGAATCTGCTTTGGGTCCGTTTATAATCGGCGCATGAGTTCCAAATCCCTTGTCACCGACATTCAGAAGATTTTGTACACCGCACGGACAAAAACCTACGCGGCGGTTAATTTTGCGATGGTGGATGCCTACTGGCAGATCGGCAGGCGGATAGTGGAGGAGGAACAGCAAGGAAAAGGCCGCGCGGATTATGGGACATTTCTCATCAAAGACCTTGCCAAACAACTGACTGCTGAGTTTGGAAAGGGATTGGATGAGCGCGAACTGAGGCGAATGCGCCAGTTCTATCAGGTATTCCCAATTCGGGACTCACTGCGCCCCGAATTGACCTGGTCGCATTACCGCCTCATCATGCGCATCGAAAACCCGAACGCCCGCGAATATTACATGAAGGAAGCCGCAGAACAATCGTGGAGCATACGAGTTCTTGACCGCAACATCCACACCCTGTACTACGAACGTCTGCTTGCCTCGCAGGATAAAAAATCCGCCCTCGCCAAAGAAGCGGACTTCGAGAAGCAGAGTCCTGCCGACTTTATCAAAGACCCATACGTGCTGGAATTTCTCGGCCTACCCGAAGACCCGTCCGTCTCCGAAGCGGAAATGGAGACCGCCATCATCACGAAACTCCAGAACTTTCTGCTGGAACTCGGCAAGGGATTTTCGTTCGTGGGGCGACAGGTGCGCGTCAGCACGGAGACCTCCCATTTTTACGTTGACCTGGTCTTCTACAATTTCCTGCTCAAATGCTTCGTGTTGATTGACCTGAAAGTGGATAAACTCACCCATCAGAATATCGGACAGATGGACATGTACATCCGCATGTACGATGACCTTAAACGCACGGAAGGCGATAATCCCACCATTGGCATCATTCTCTGCACGAACAAGGACGAGACCATCGCGCGTTATTCAGTGCTGAAAGACAGCGAGCAAATCTTTGCGTCGAAATATCGGCTGGTGCTACCGACCGAGGAGGAATTACAGGCGGAATTGGAACGTGAGAAACGCCAGTTTTTGCGGGAACGCGCAGGGGAGTATCAGGTGTAGATGTCAAATGGACTCGGCGGTGGGCTGAGTCCTTTTTTGTCAAGCAAACCATCCTCGAATGGTTCACGAATTCACGAATGTCTTGCGCAAATTCGTGCATTCGTGGAAGGTTTTGTTCGTGGACGGTATTTCATCCTTCATCCTTGCAATCATCCTCTCCGCCTCCTCATACGCTCAATTCAAATGTTATTGCGAGCCGCCGCAGGCGGCGAAGCAATCCCCGCATAACAAGCGTGCTTCTTTTATTGGGAGATTGCTTCGTCGTCGCTCCGCTCCTCCTCGCAACGACATATGCTACTTTAATTTCTCCAACATCCTCTCCGCCTCTTCATGCGCCACCTTGTAATAATACGGCGGACCGTCGCAATACGCGAGCTTCAAGGCTGTTTCGGCATATTGTTTCGCCTTGGCTTTATCCTTCTCCTGCTCCAGCGCGTATTGGGCGAGGAAGAGATTCACATCCGCCCCCTGCAACACATACCCGCTCCATTCCGTGATCACCAGCGCCTCGGACGCTTTTTCCTGCGCGTCCTTGAAATCACCCTGAGCGTAACGCAACCGCGCAACATCGAGCAGGATGTCGGCTTCCGCGTCAATCGCATTGATTTGCCGACAGAGATTGAGCGCTTTGGACAGGTTTTCTTCTGCCAGAGTCAATTCGGTATTGGCGCGATACGCCGCGCCGAGAAGCCAGTAAGCACGAATGTAATCGCGGGGAGCTTCCCTCACAATTCTTGTTGTGTTATCTGACCATTCTAAAGCACGCCTACAAAAATTGAGAGCAGACAAGAGATACTGCTGTTTGGTAGTATCTAACCGTAACAAGAGCATATCTCTCAACGCCAAATAAGACAAATTCACAGAGCCAAAATTAGTTTCTGGTCCTGCTTTTTCAAACACATTCTGTGCTATTAGCAAGTTTTCCCCTGCCTCCTGCCAAACTCCGCGATAGGATAGAACGCGCCCCAATTCCAGGTGACCAACGGCTTCAGCAAATTCATCTGCGATCACACGGCACAGGTCAATTTGGCGGCGCAGGTTACGCTCCGCAGCGTTCAACGCACCGATATCCAGTTGCTGTTGTGCCATATTCCCCAACCCGATGGCGACGCCTTTCTTGTTACCACTTTTTTCGTCAGGTTCATTGCCCCTTATAAACAGCGGAACGGCGCGACGTGGCTGTCCGCTCAGGGCGTAGGCGTTGGCGAGTTCGTTGAGAGCAAATGCTTGGGCATCTTCTCTTTTCAGACGCGGCGGCGCGTCTTCACCGTCAAGAAATAAAGCGCGTAAAAGTTCAATAGCCAATTGATAAGAACCAAATTGAAAATATATTGGGGCTTTCAAACGTTGGTAATACAACAATGTCGCCTCATCCAAATTCCCCGCCCCGACCATGTGATGATACAGTTCGATGACGGGCGCAAGGTCTTCCAGCGTTTTCACTTTCCTATTCGGCATGGGCATAACATCAACCATAATATCAATAAAGTGAAACGCAAGATCCTTGTGAGTTTCTTTGCGCTCCGAGTCGGTGAAACGATCATATGCGTAATGTCTTACGATTGGGTGCATATCGTACCTCACCCCCGCCCCCTCTCCTAGAAGGAGAGGGGAGACGTATTGCAGAAGTCCGCGCTTGCGCAGGTCGAGCAGGGTTTTGTCCAAATCGGGGCTGGGGAAGACCTTTTTGAGCACGGCGTATTCCATCGAGCCGCGAAAGCAGGACATCTTGCTCAGCAAATCCCTGCGCTCGGGGGCTAAACTTCCGTAGGCGCGTTCCAACACGTGATGTCGTCTGGCTTTCACATCCTCGAAGATTTCCAGGTTCTTCACCGCCGCAATATCGCCGCGCCGCTCGTGGTCGGCGTTGATCAAACCGACCAGCAGACTCAAACTCAACGGGTGATAGCCGTACGCGCCGCAGGCTTCGATGACCTCCGCGCGCGTGGCTTTGACTCCCTCGTTGTGGAAGTACGTCACCGCGTCCTCGGGCGAGAAGGCGGCGAGCGGCTCCTCGCGGCGACCTCTGAGTAGTTTGCCGTCGGCGCTCTCCAACACACGCGGACACAGGCGCGTGGTCATCAAGACTTTGGACTTCATGCCCGCGCCGCTCAAACCGCGCAGGAAGGTTTCCGTCAGCGGGGACGAGCAATCGCGCTGGGATGGGTCAATGTCCGCGTCTTCATCGTCGGATTGAAGAGCCGCGTCCATCCGCCCGTATTGACGCAGCGACCGCTCGAAGCCGTCCAGCACGATCAGGATATTCGTCCCGCGCATCGCCTCCAGCAGGTCATTGAGCTGTAACCTTGCGGATTGTTTGACTTCTACGCCGAGATGGTTCAGCGTCTCCGCGAGAAAACTCTCAAACCCCGATTCCTTCTCATAGAACGACCACCAGACCGCCGTCTGCCATTTTGCTTTATCCACCCTGTTGTTGAACCACTGCCACGTCAACGCCGATTTGCCAAATCCGCCGAAGGCAGTGATCAGTAATAAGTTATCCGTGTCATTTGCTAGCCACTCATCGAGCATTTGCATTTCCGCCGCACGACCCGTGAATGTTGCCAAGTCACCGTAGCGATGGCCGTAGAACCAATGAGTTTCAGGTTGCAAGTTGGAAGGTTTGAAAGTTGCAGGGTTGCCGAGCGCATCAGAGAGTTGCTTCCATGCCAACGCTTGATCTTTGCGCGTGAAATCAATCCAGTTGAAGCGCTGGATGGAAGCAGGGATGCGGCTTTCGATGCCCGCTTCGCGCAACAGCGGAATAATGGGATACCTTTTTCCCGCCGGGTCGCGGGTAATGGCGATGTCAATTTCGAATTGAGTCCATTCCCCCTTGAACCAGTGTTTCGATAAAACCAGGATCAAGGCGCGGCTGGCTTTGAGCGCCTGCTCGATCTCGACGTGCGCCTTTCGTCCTGCGATCAAATCCCTGTCATCGAGGCAAGCCTTCAATCCCGCATTTTCCAATGTTGGCAATAAAGCGCCCACAACCCACTTTTCATCCGCGTGGTTGTAGGAGATGAACACGTCGTATTTGAATTGAGTCTCTGCCATACCAGCCTGCCCTTCTCACTCGCCAACCTTCAACCTGCAACCTTCCAACCTTCAACCTTCCAACCTATTTTACAACCACTTCCAAAGAGGAAAGCCCCCTTCTCTCCTCTTTCTTCAATCACCCCGCAATCTTCTTCAAAACCTCGCCCAGCCGCGCCACTTCGTCCGGCGTGTTGTAATGCGCCGCGCCGACGCGCACCATCCCGCCCTGGTCTTCGAGTCCCAGCCGCTCGGTGACGTTGATGGCGTAGTAGTTGCCGTCCCAGACGTAGATGTTTTCCGCGGCGAGTTTTTCAGCGACCTGCCTCGGGTGCATGTCCCTGAGTCGGAAGGAGAAAGTCGCCACACGTTCTTCGAGGCGGCGGCTGTCGGTGAGACCAAAGATGCGGATTCCGGGAACCGCCTCCAGCGTGGAAAGAAGCGCGCGGCTCAATTCGAACTCGTAGGCGCGGATGGCGGTCATGGCTTTCTTCAATTCGAGGCGGCGTCCCTTATATCCAATTTCCCGCAAGCCCTCGACGTACTCGCCGCCGAACTCGCGCCCAATCCACTCGAAATATTCGAGCGCGCCCAGCACGCCCGCGATGCCTTCGTGGTTCTGCGTGCCGGTCTCGAACTTGCCGGGCAGATGATTCGTCGCGGGGCGCACTTTGTAGGCAAAAAGTTTTTCGAGCAAGTCGCGCTTGCCGTAAAGGATGCCGACATGCGAACCGAAAAATTTATACGCGGAAGATACCAGATAATCACAGCCGATTGCCTGAACGTCAATGGGGCCGTGCGGCGCGTATTGCACCGCGTCAATGTAAACCTGTGCGCCCGCATCGTGCGCCATTTGGGTGATTCTCGTCACCGGATTGATCGTGCCAAGCGAGTTGGACGCATATCCCACCGCCACCAGTTTCGGCTTGCGTTCGAGCGCCTTTTGCAGTTCGTCGAGTTGGAGCGTGCCATCTTCCACGTCGAAGTCCACCCAGTTGATTTTCACGCCGCGATCCTGCGCCGCCAGCGCCCAGGGCGTGACGTTGGCGTCGTGGTCGAGGCGGGTGAGGACGATCTCATCGCCTTCCTTCCATTCGCGCGAGATCGAACGGCTGATGTGCAGGGTCAGCGTAGTCATGTTGTTGCCGAAGACGATCTCCTCGGGTGAGGCGGCGTTGTAAAAATCCGCCATGGCGCGATGCGCTTCATCAAGAATGGCATCGGAGGCGATGCTGGTGGCAAAAGCGCCCTCATGGTTGGCGTTGCTTTCGACCAGGTATTTTGTGATGCGTTCGATGCTGGGCTGGGCGATCTGCGTGCCGCCGGGGTTGTCGAAGAAAATCACGGGGCGGCTCAATGCGGGGAATTGCTGACGAATGCGGTCGAGGCTTGCGCTGAGTGAAGTCGAGGTGCTGGGCGTCATTTGGTCTCCTGTGTTTGTGCAATTTGTTCAGCCTGTTCGAACTCCTCCGGCGTGTTGACGTTCCAAAAACACAAACCGGACGGGTCGAAGGCTTTGATTTCATCGGGCGAGAGCGTCCGCACCTTCACCTGCGGAAACCACGCAATGACCTTCCATTGGTCCGCGTTGATGGCGGCTTCGATGGCGGGAAGACAGGTCTCGCGGCGGTACAAGGCATGGAGCGGTTCATAGCCTTCGCCGGTCTTTGCGATGATCACATCCGCCTCTTCCTGGACGATGAGGCTGGTTGCGCTTGCGAAGAAGTTTTTACTGGCGAACGGCATGTCGCACGCGGCGACCGCCACCAGCGGGTGACTCGCCGAAGCGACCGCAGTGTAGAGTCCGCCAGGGCGCCGCGCCCAGGTTTCAGGCTCCGGGACGAGGCGCGCATTAAGGAAAGCATAGTCTTCAGGGCGGTTTGTCGTTACAATTAATTCATCCGCAATCGGGGAAAGCCTCTCCACCACACGCTGAATCAAAGGCTTTCCCAAAAATGGTTTGAGGGCTTTGTCCTGCCCCATGCGCGAGGACTGCCCGCCCGCTTGAATTACTACCGTTAACATGGGTATAGTATAGTAGCGCAAGATTAATCTTGCGGTACATTTTCGATATGAGCGCTTTGGCTGACCTTCTCGATAGGCTGACTGTGGAAGGAGAGTTGTACGAAAAACTCCCCGACGGTGCCGTGCGCTGTTTCGCGTGCGGGCATCGCTGCCTGATCCGTGAGGGGAGGCGGGGGATTTGCCAGGTGCGATTCAATCGCGGGGGGAAGTTGTTCGTGCCTCACGGCTACGTGGCGGCGCTGCAAAGCGACCCCATCGAGAAGAAACCGTTTGCGCACGTCCTGCCCGGCTCGAACGCGCTGACGTTTGGGATGCTGGGATGCGACTATCACTGCTCTTATTGTTTTACGGGCGATACGGTGGTCGTCACCAATCGGGGACCTAAATCGCTGGAGGAGTGTTTCCTTGCCAGTGAGCGCATCGAGAAGCAGACGGATGGGGAAATCGGCTTTTCATCCGATTTGTTTGCAGTTGCGGCTTCGGGAGCCGGGAGAAAAGTAAAAGGGGTATTCAAACACCCATATCGGGGTGAGATGATGGTCATTCAACCGTTTTATCTGCCTGCGTTGAAATGTACTCCCGACCACAAAGTGTATGCGACTGTGGATGCCAATGTGGAACCCGGTTTAGTTCGGGCAGGAGACCTGTCTCGGGAACATTATCTCGCCGTTCCGCGATGGTTCTCTTTTTCAACTTCCCAAACGATAGATACAGCGCATATTCTTTCATCCCACCGAACAACTTATCTTACGTCATGGAAGTTGCCCGAAGCGGATGTGAACTATATTTTGGAAGAAAGCAATCGTGGAAAATCCTCCCGTGAGATTGGGTTGGCATTAGGGAAAGACCCGTCTTACATTCGCCATATTCGCAGCAAACACCAACGGGGAAAGATTAAATATGCCCGGGAATCGGGCGTGGTGATTGAGGGTAATCGGGTCCGGTTCCCGAAGGAACATAAACCCGGCATTCCCTCCAACATCGAAGTGGACGAAGGAATCGCCCGTTTGTTTGGATTCTATTGTGCGGAGGGCTCGGTTGTTCAGGGTAAAGACCGACCAAACAGTTACACTATAAATTTCAGTTTTTCCCCCAGGGAGAAGCATTACGCAGACGAAGTGGTGCGGCTTTTGAAATCTTATTTCGATATCGAAGCGCAATTCGTGAATCGCGCAACGACCCTGGGTATCTCTGTTGGAAAATCGTCCACCGGGTTATTGTTCAAGTCCCTGGCTGGTGCGCGATCGTCCGAGAAGCGTGTGCCGGAATTCATCTTCGAGTCCCACGAGCCCATTGCAAAGGCGTTTCTCGAAGCGCTGGTAGATGGCGATGGTCATCGGTTCGAGAACGGCAAAGTAAGCATTACGACTGTTTCCAAAAGTCTGGCGTATGGAGTCGCGTGGCTGGCGCTGAAACTGGGTTATTTGCCGTCCATCTACGATGCAAAGATGCCTTCCCATGGAACGATACAGGGCAGGGCGGTCAACCGCGCACCGCATCAATTCTCGGTGGTCTGGTATGAGAATAACTCCATACGCCGGAAACTAATCGAAACGGACACCTATTATCTTGTGCCGATAAAGAGCTTAGGCAGGACGTGGTTCGACGGCTTTGTTTTCAACATGGAGGTTGAGGAAGAACACAATTACCTTGCAAATTTCTGCCTGGTTTCCAACTGCCAGAACTGGCTGACCTCGCAAGCCATGCGCGACCCGGCGTCGGATGTGTCAATGAATTTCGTCCGCGAGATGACGCCGCAAATGATGGTGGAATATGCGCGCAGGACGAAGGCTTCGGTGGTGGTCTCTTCCTATAACGAGCCGCTCATCACCAGCGAGTGGGCGGCGGAGATATTCAAAGAGGCGAAGGCGAACGGTCTGATGTGCGCCTATGTTTCCAACGGGAATAACACCCCGGAAGTGATGGAATATCTGCGTCCATACCTGGATGCCTACAAGGTTGACCTGAAGTGCATGGATGACAAAAACTACCGCAAACTGGGCGGGACGCTTCAGCACACGCTGGATGGAATCAAACGCGCGCATGAGATGGGTCTGTGGGTGGAGGTGGTCACGTTGACGATTCCCGGCTTCAACGATTCCAACGAAGAGTTGTGGGAGGCGGCGAAGTTCCTTGCCGGGATCTCGAAGGATACTCCCTGGCACGTGACCGCCTTCCATAAAGATTACAAGATGACCGAGCCGGATAACACCGATGCGAAGACGCTCATCCGCGCGGCGGAGATCGGGCGCGAGGCGGGACTGAGATACGTCTACGCCGGGAATTTGCCGGGTATGGTTTCAGAGTACGAGGATACCCTTTGTCCGGCGTGCAATCATCGGCTGGTGAAGAGGCGGGGGTACGTCATATTGGAGTATCACATCACGGGGGAGGGGAAATGTCCAAAGTGCGGGGAGAAAATCGCGGGGGTGTGGCCCCGGGACCCCGCCGCAGTCCGGCTCAATGGAATTGGTTATCCGGTAAGTTTGTATTAGGTGTATAATCCCCCCCATCATTTTGCGCGGCAAAATGAAAATCCATTTTTCAAACGGAGGAGAACCGTATGAAACGAAACCTGTTCGCATTGCTTTCGTTGCTGGTCATCGCCAGTGTGCTGCTCGCGGCTTGTGGCGGCGGCGGCGGAGGCGCTGACGCCAATGGAGCCATTCCGTTCCCCGAAGGCGGAAAGTCTGTGACTGGCGCCTGGTCACAGGAACCTGACAACGTCGTCCCCTACTACACTCAAATGTCATACGCCATCTGGATCGCCCAGTTGACCCTCGTGGGTCTTGCCGAATGGGATGACCAGGGCAATTTCGTTCCTGAGCTTGCCGCAGAAGTCCCCACATCGGAAAACGGCGGAGTTTCCCCCGATGGTTTGACCATCACCTGGAAACTCAGGGAAGGCCTGAAGTGGTCCGACGGCCAACCCCTCACATCTGCGGATGTGAAGTTCACTTGGGAGTCCATCATGGATCCCAACAACGTCCCGCTCAGCCGCACCGGGTACGACAAGATCGCCAGCATCGAGACCCCCGACGATCTGACCGTTGTGATCACCTTCAGCGAACTGTATCCCGGCTGGCAGACCCTCTTCACCCAGGGTCCCAACAATCAGGGTTCGATCCTGCCGAAGCACCTCCTCGAAGGACAAACGGGGCTGGAAAGCAATCCCTTCATCCATCAGCCCACCATTGCTTCCGGTCCATTTGTCATCACCGAATGGATCCCTGGCGATCACATGACCCTTTTGCCGAATGTAAACTTCTACAAGGGACGTCCCAAGCTGGATCAGGTTCTAATCAAGTTCGTGCCGACCCCTGAAGCCGCGCTCGCCGCCCTCCAGACCGGTGACGTGGACTGGTACCCGGACTTCTCCGAGTCCGACATTGAGACCGTGGGCGCGCTTGAACCCGCCGTTCACCTCAAGGTTGTCCCTGGCGCCGACTTCGAACACTACTTCTTCAATCTCGGCACCACCGAAGGCGCGGATGGCAAGGGCAAGGCTGACCAGAACGGTTTCTGCCCGTTCAAGGATGTCCGCGTCCGCAAAGCCCTGACCCTCGGCATCAACCGCCAGGCGTTCGTTGACAGCCTGCTCGCCGGCAAGACCACCGTTCCCGCCACCCAGTGGCCCAACTCGGAATGGGAAAACAAGAGCCTGAAGCCCGACGCCTACGATCCCGATGCCGCCATGGCTTTGCTTGACGAAGCCGGTTACACCGATGCAGACGGCGACGGAATCCGCGAAGGCAAATGCGACGGCGAAGATGTCAAGCTGTCCTTCCGCTTCGACACCACCGACAAGCAAATCCGCGTGGACATCGCTCTTGCGGTGCAGTCTGACCTCGCCAAGATCGGTGTCGAATTCAAGCCGAACCACACCCCCGCCGGCACCTTCTTCGCTGGCTACACCGACGGCGGCATCATGCCCACCGGCAACTACGACATGGCTGGTTACACCACCGGCTTCTATCCCGATCCGATGACTGGCGTGCTGGACAGCTACTCCTGCGACACCGTGCCGAGCGCCGACTCCCCGGCTGGCGCCAACAACTACCTCATCTGCGATCCCGAACTGGATGCGCTGATGTCCGCTGTAAACGCCACCGCCGACCCGGCCGCCCGCAAAGCCGCGCTGGATAAGGTTCAGGAATACATCTTCAACCAGTACTACGTCATCATGATGTATGCCCGCGCCAACGTCTACGGCTACGTGGACCGCTTCGTGCCCGGACCTTTCGGCTTCTTCAGCAACATGAACTGGAACGCCGAAGTTTGGGACGTGAAGTAGCCCCACACTGGCAACAAAATAGAGACAGGGAAAATCCCTGTCTCTATTTTTATCCTTTCCTTGACTCATCCTGCCCCGTGTAGGATACTTGGCTAAATTTCCGCAAGATGAAGGAGTTGCTATGTGGGCTTATATTGCTCGCCGCCTGATTCAGGCAATATTCACCCTTCTTATCATCACGGGCCCTCTGCTTCATATTGACGCGCCTCTCCGCCGACCCGTTGGCGCAGTACGCCACCAACCCGCGCATGAGCGAAGCGGATAGGGAAGCGCTCCGCGAGCGGCTGGGACTGAACGACCCGCTTCCGGTGCAATACTTCCGCTGGCTGGGACTGGCAGCCCAGGGCGATCTGGGATACTCCTTCTTTTCCAAACAGCCGGTGGCAAAAATGATCGGGGAACGCCTCCCCATGACCCTGATCCTGATGGTCACAGCCGAAATCTTCACCATCATTGCCGCTTTGATTTTGGGAATCGTCTCCGCGCTGCGGCAGTATTCCCTGCTGGATAACGTCATTACGTCCATTTCGTTCATCGGCTTTTCCATGCCCATCTTCTTCATCGCCCTCGGGCTGATGCTGATCTTTGCCGTGCAATTCAAGGAATGGGGGCTTCCCTACCTGCCCACCGGCGCGGACATTTGGGATCAAAAGAATCCGGTCGAACTGATCGAGCACATGATCCTGCCGGTCTCCGCCCTTGTCATTATCCTCTCCGCCGGTTACGCGCGTTACGTCCGTGCGAGCATGTTGGAAGTGCTTGGGCTCGATTACGTCCGCACGGCGCGCGCCAAAGGGTTGAGCAACCGTGCAGTCATCTTCAAACACGCCCTGCGGAACGCGGCGCTGCCCTTCATCACCCTGATCGGTCTGGATATTCCCTTCATGCTGGCAGGCGCGCTGGTGACCGAGTCGGTCTATTCCTGGCCCGGCATGGGACGCCTCTTCTGGGAATATGCCCAACGCGGGGATTTCCCTGTTGTGCTGGGCGTGCTCCTGATCGTTTCCACTGCCGTCGTGTTGCTGACCATCGTCGTGGATGTCCTTTACACGTTTATTGACCCGCGCATCCGCCTGAGTTAGGAGAATCCCAATGGCGACACAAACAGAAGCCCTTAGCATCCCCACCATCGGCTTGGAGTCAACCGGACCCGCCCTCAGCCCCTCCCAGTTGATTTGGAGGCGCTTCCGCAAACACACCATGGCGATGATCGGCTCCGGCGGATTTATTCTCCTCTTATTGTTTATCCTCATCGGCTCGATCCTCGTCCCCGAACAAAAAGCCAATGAAGTGGACCTGGCAGCCCGCCTCAGCGCCCCGTCGGACGTTCATTGGATGGGCACCGACAGCACCGGGCGCGACATCTTTGCGCGCATCATCTACGGCGGACAGATTTCGCTCGTGGTCGGCTTCCTTGCCGTGACGATCTCCGTCACGCTTGGCACATTGCTTGGAGGAATTGCGGGTTACTTTGGCGGGTGGGTGGATTCCATTCTGATGCGCTTCACCGAAGCCATCCTTTCCATCCCGCAGTTGTTTTTGCTGATCGTTCTCGGAAAGTACTTTGGGAGGGACATACAAACCATTACCTTCATGGGGCGCACCTTCAGCGGCAGCGTGGGCATCGTCATCCTCGTCATCGGCGTGACCTCCTGGATGGTGCTGGCTCGTATCGTGCGCGCCAACGTACTTTCCCTGCGCGAAATGGAATACATCTCCGCCTCCAAAGCGCTCGGCGCAAGCGACAGCCGCATCTTTTTCCGCCACCTCATCCCAAACACGATGGGCGTAATCATCGTCGCATCCACGCTGGGGCTGGCGGGTGCAATCCTCAACGAGGCGTACGTTTCCTTCCTTGGCTTGGGCGTCCAGCCGCCGACCTCCTCATGGGGCAACATGCTCACCAGCGCGCAGTCCTTCATCCAGCGCGGCGCATGGTGGATGTGGGTTTTCCCCAGCCTCTTCATCATCTTCACGATCCTGTGCATCAACCTGCTGGGCGATGGCTTGCGCGACGCCTTCGACCCGCGCAGCCAGCGTCATTTGTAACCGTCCCTCATCACGAAAATGCCCATCCTCACGGACGGGCATTTTTTATTGCATGAAAAACCCGGCGGCGGCGAGCGCGCTGAAAATGAGGATCACCATTCCAACGCCGGTGATGATCTCGCGCGGCTCGCGCTGGTCGTGCAAATCCATCTCCGGCGGGATGCCCACCACCGTCCAGCGCGGGCTGGCAAACCAGGCAAATATCGCGCCGCCGAGCAGCCCGCCTACGTGTCCCCAATTGTCAATGCCGGGGTATAAACCGATGAACAGATTGATGACGATGATGAACGCGGCATTCCCGATTGCCTGCTTGGCGTGCGAGCCGAACAGAGCGCGGTTCTGGTAGAAAAAGACCGCTTCTGCGGCGATCAAACCGAACACTGCGGTGGATGCGCCCAGCGAATATCCGTCGCTGCCGGTGAAGAGGAAGGAAAATACATTCCCTGCGAAAGCCCCCAGGAAATACAACAGGATGAACCTGCCATGCCCCAACTGCCGCTCCAAAAAACTGCCGATGGACAGCAGGGCATACATGTTGAAGAAGATGTGCGCCAGCGAACCGTGCAGGAACACCGGTGTGACCAGGCGCCACAACTCCCCCGCAAGGATCGCGCTGTTGATGCGTGCGCCGAGCAACTCGAGCCAGCCGATGTCGTAGACGGCGTATCCGAAGACCGCCGTCACCAGCATTTGCAGGATGTACATCACAACGGTCACGCCGATCAGCACGTACGTCGCGGTGGGAGGCGTGGAAGGCATCCGCACGCGCACGGTTTGGGGAGCGGGAACAGGCTCCGGGTCCGAAACAGAGGCGGGGATGTCGTTCACAGGTCCACCTTGCGGTGATCCACTTTCAAATGTTCCGCCGTGATGATCGCGCGCACTTTTTCCACCGTGTCGTCCAGGTGAAAATCCTGGTTGACGATCACGTAATCGAACGCCCCGATGCGCTGGAGTTCCTTGCGGGCGGTGGCGATGCGCAATGCCAGTGAATCCGCCGACTCGGTCTTGCGCAAATGCAGACGCCGCTCCAGTTCCTCCTCGGTTTCGCAGGTGATGAAAATCAGCAAAGCGCCGGGCGCAAGTTTTCGGACGGTTTCCGCGCCCTGCACATCCAGCCGCATGACCACGTCCTTTCCGCTCGCCAGCGCTTCACGCACCTGCGCCTTCGGAATGCCCTTGTAGTCGCCGTACACAATGGCATATTCGATCAACTCGTTCTGCTCGATCATGCGCGCAAACTCCTCCTTCGAGACGAACCAGTAATCCCGCCCGTGCACTTCGGCGGGACGCTTTTCGCGCGTGGTGGCAGTGACCACAAAATGGAACGGGAAGCCGCGCTCCTTCATGCGCTGGACGACGGTATCCTTCCCAACGCCGGACGGACCGGAGACGACGATCAACAATGGATTGGGTTTGCGTAGATTGAAATCGTGGGTCATTGGGATATTGTACCAAACGGCGCCTCCCTTCCGACCCGGCGGCTGATTCGGTTAAAATAGGCGTATGCCCACTTACGATTTTGTCTGCAATGCCTGCCGGAAACGCTTCGACGTGTTCATGACCTACAGCGAATACGGCGTGAAAGCCGTGCACTGCGCCCATTGCGGAAGCGGCGATGTGCGCCGCCGCATGACGAAGGTGCGCATCGCCAAAAGCGCGGAAAGCCGCATGGACGGACTGGAAAACGGATTGTCCTCCCTCGAAGGTTTGGAAGACGACCCACGCGCGCTTGGCAAGATGATGAGGAAAATGGGCAGCGAGATGGGGGAAGACCTGCCCGCCGAGTTCGACGAAGTGGTGGACCGCCTGGAAGCAGGGCAAAGCCCGGAAGAGATTGAATCCGCGCTGCCCGACCTGGGCGAGGGTTCCACCGACGAATAAATTGTCCTTTCTGTAATCCTACCAATTTCATCGGCTTTGTTGTGACTTTCGTCACATCAGAATGAATACAAATTAACTTGTCTTTAATCTTTCGCCTCATTAGAATTTGCAGATAAATTCCAAGTATATGAAAGGAGGTAGATTCACTCGAATTACTCCCGAACCTTCCCTGCTCGATAGACTTTAAGGAGAATGATGCAATGAACCTAAGAAAATTCCTTGTCTTGCTCGGGGTTCTGATTGTGATCGGCGCAGTCATCGCGGCGTGCGGCGGCACAGAACCCACCGAAGCAGTAACTGAAGCGGCGACGGAAGAAGCTCCCGCTGTTCCAGTTCCCGACACCCCCTACCTGGCAGAATGGCAAGGCTCCGGTCACGCCGATGTGGCGAGCGAACCCTTCCGCCATTGGGATGATCCCGCCGAAAACCCGGATGGCGTTCCCGCTTCGTGCGCCAAGTGCCACAGCACTGCCGGGTATCAGGATTTCCTCGGTGTGGATGGCTCCGAAGCCGGTAAAGTGGACGCCGCCGTTCCCGCCGCCGATGCCCAAGGCGTGCAGTGCGTGGCGTGCCATAATGCCGGGACCATTTCCAAGACCACCGTTGTGTTCCCCTCCGGCATCGAGATCACAGCCGGGGATGACGTCCGCTGTATGGAATGTCATCAGGGACGCGAGTCCAGGGTCAGTGTGGACGCGCAGATCGAAAAGTTCGGCGTGACCGATAAACCCGACGACACCGTCGCCCCCATCAAGGACGATCAGGGCAACGATGTCTTCTTCGGCTTCCGCAATGTCCACTACTATGCCGCAGCCGCGACCCTCTACGGCGGCATGACTCACGGTGGGTATGAATACGAAGGCTTGACCTACGACGCCAAGAACACCCACGTTGACGGCTACAACACCTGCACGGGCTGTCATGACCCGCACACCCTCGAGGTCAAAGTCGAGCAGTGTGCGTTCTGCCATGAAGATGTCGCCAGCGTGGACGATCTCAAGAACGTCCGCATGGTCAGCAGCAACCCGGACTATGACGGCGACGGCGATGTGGAAGAGGGCATGTACTACGAGATCGAAGGCTTGCAGGAAGCCCTGTACGCCGAGATTCAGAAGTACGCCGCCGATACGGCTGGCGCGGCAATCGTGTATGATTCCGCCTCCTACCCCTATTGGTTCACCGATACCAACGCCAACGGCGCCATAGATGAAGGCGAAGCGGTCTTCCCGAACGCCTACTCAACCTGGACCCCGCGCCTGCTCAAAGCCGCCTACAACTACCAGGTCTCTTTGAAGGACCCGGGTGCGTTTGCCCACGGCAACAAGTACATCGTCCAACTGCTCTACGACTCGATCGCCGACCTCGGCGGCGACACCAGCGCGCTCGCCCGCACCGATGCGGGTCACTTCGCCGGTGACACCCTGCCCTTCCGCGATTGGGATCTAACCGATGAAGGCGAACCCAACTACACCGTGCCGTTCGGCTGTGTGAAATGCCACACCGCAGAAGGCATCCCGACCTTCCTCAAGGCGGGCGGCTCCGTGGTCGTGACCGGCACCGGCACCACCGTGACCACCGGTCTCACCTCCGCTCCTTCGAGCAATGGCTTCCTGTGCTCCACCTGCCATAACGAAGAAGCATGGCCCGAACGCTACAGCGTTGCCTCTGTCACCTTCCCCTCCGGCAAGACGGTCAGCCTGGGCGGCAAGGATGCCGATGGCAAATTCATTGCCGACGACTCCAACCTGTGCATCCTCTGCCACATGGGACGCGAATCCACGACCAGTGTGAACAACGCCCTGCGCGGCAAGGACGCCGACGCCGTTGATCCAGGCATCCGCTTCAAGAACATCCACTACTTTGCCGCGGGCGCGACCATCTTCGGTGGCGACACCCTCGGCGCCTACCAGTACGAGGGCAAGGAGTATGTGGGACAGAACATGCACGCCGACGAAGCGGGCAAGCTGAACAAGTGCGCCGAGTGTCACGATGTCCACGCGCTTGAGCCCAAAGTCGAAGCGTGCGAAACCTGTCACGACACCACCGACCCGACCACCATCCGTGAAACCGACGTGGATTACGACGGCGACGGCGACGTGACCGAAGGCATCAAGGGCGAAGTTGACACCCTCGCCGAAGCCTTGTATGCCCAACTCCAGGCTTACGCAGCCGCGAACGGCGGCGAGATCAAGTACGATGGGCATGCCTATCCGTACTTCTTCGGAGCCGACGACAAAGCCTACGCAACCTGGACCCCGCGCCTGCTCCGCGCCGCGTTCAACTACCAGTACAGCCAGAAAGACCCCGGCGTTTACGTGCACAACCCGAAATACATCATCCAGATCCTGATCGACTCGATTGAAGACCTGGGTGGTAACGTGAGCGCTTACACACGTCCGTAAGCCGTACTGCAACAAAGAGATGGCGGGCAGTAATGCCTGCCATCTTTTTTTAATCATACAATTTGTGTGATATTAGGCACTTCATTCGTCTGACAACTCCCCGTAAAATTGGGGCAATTCCCCCATGACATTTTTTGGGAATATAATATGAAAATTATCAGGATTTGATTTTTATCGAAGGAGAATGTGATGCATCAAAGGAAAACAATTCGCCCGCCTCACATCTGGACCGTGAGCCTGCTCCTCGGACTTGGGCTTTTCGTCCTCGCCCTGGCAGTGTTCGCTTCGCCCGCCCAAGCCGCTCCCACGACCGGTCCCGCGGCGCAGGATGACAAGCCCGCGAATGATTTCTGTCTCGCCTGCCACCAGGAGGAGGGACTGGATAAAACCCTGGGCAGCGAATCCCTCCCGGTCACCATCAACCCCACCGAATTCGGGTTTTCCGTCCATGCAGAAGAGGGACTTCTTTGTGTGGATTGCCATAAAGACATCAGCGACTACCCCCACCCCAATGTGAAAGCCAGGAACACGCGGGACTTTACGCTGAGTTTTCTCGAAACCTGCAAGGAATGTCACGAGGAACAATACACCAAAACGCACGACAGCGTCCACCAAGCCGCATTCGACGCGGGCAACAAGAACGCCGCCGTCTGCATGGACTGTCACAACCCGCATACCCAAACCCGCCTGACCGGCAAGACCAGCGGCGAACTGACGCCCTCGGCGCGGCTTCACATCCCGACAACCTGCGCCCAATGCCATACCAAGGTCTATGAAACCTACAAGACCAGCGTCCACGGGAACGCGCTGACGCAGGAAAACAACACCGATGTCCCCACCTGTATTGACTGTCACGGCGTCCACAACATCCAATCGCCCGAAACCGTCACCTTCCGCAACAGCACGCCGTTTCTGTGCGCGAAATGCCACACCGACGAGACGATCATGTCCAAATACGGCATTTCCACCAACGTGCTCAACTCCTACGTGTCCGATTTCCACGGCACGACCGTGAAACTTTTCGAGGAACAGTTCCCGGACCAGCCCACCAACAAGCCGGTCTGCACCGACTGTCACGGTGTGCACGACATCTCCAAAACCGACAACCCCGAAACCGGCATCGCCATGCAGGAAAACCTGCTCGCTAAATGCCAGCGCTGTCACCCCGGCGCCACTGCCAATTTCCCTGCCGCCTGGATGAGCCACTACCAGCCCAGCCCGGAGCATTATCCCATCGTCTATTACGTCAACCTGTTCTACAAGTTCTTCATCCCCGCAGTGCTTGGCGGCATGATCATCTTTATCCTCAGCGATATTTACCGGCGCATCCTCGACCGTATAAAAGGAGTCAGGCACTCATGAACAAAGTAACCCAAGCCTACCTGCGCTTCCCGCTTGCGCGCCGCATCGAGCACTGGGTGATGATGCTTTCCTTCACCGTGCTCGGTTTCACGGGCCTGCCCCAGCGCTTCCCCGATGCGGGTCTTTCGAAAGCCATCCTGGGCGCCCTGGGCGGCATCGAAGGCGTGCGCAGCATCCATCACATCGCCGCCATCGTCATGATGTTCGGCACCGCCTGGCACATTCTGGTGATGGGCTACAGCGTCTTCGTCCTGCGCGACAAAATGTCCATGCTGCCCACCCTTCAAGACGCCAAGGACGCCATCCAGGCGCTGTTATACAACATCGGTCTCGCCAAGACCTACCCGCAAATGGGACGCTACACCTTCGAAGAGAAAATGGAATACTGGGCTTTTGTGTGGGGCGCGGCAATCATGGGGTTGACCGGTTTCATGATGTGGAATCCAATCACCGCCACCCGCTACCTGCCCGGCGAATTCATCCCTGCCGCAAAAGCGGCGCACGGCAACGAAGCCCTGCTGGCAGTGCTTGCCATCATCATCTGGCACATGTACGGCGTGCACCTCAAACGTTTCAACAAAGCCATGTTCACCGGCAAAATAACCGAAGAGGAAATGCTCCACGAACACCCGCTCGAACTGGCGGATATCAAAGCCGGGATCGCCGACCGCCGGCCCGACGCGGCGACGCTCCGCAAACGCAAGATGATCTACTACCCCATCGCCGCCTTCCTGACCCTGGGCATGCTCGCCGGAATCTTCGGCTTTATCAACGCCGAGGAGACCGCGCTCACCACCATTACCCCCATCACCGAATCGACGCCCCAGGACTCCGGCACAACGCCATAAACGAGACCGAAACCGGGTGTGTTTTCGCGCGCCCGGTTTTATTCCCGCCAAAACTCCTTTCAGTCGAGTATTCAATTTTGCACATCGGAGGGCAAAATGAAAATTCGGGAACGAGTAAAAAAGTTTTTCTTTCCCGCGCCTGATTCGCCGCGCTGGATTCTCCTGCTCCCATACATCACGCTGGTTGTCGTGGCATTGACGACCGTCTTCGGGGGGATACAGGCGTGGGAATATACCAATTCTCCGCAATTTTGCGGAACCACGTGTCACACCATGCCCCCGCAAAACGCCGTCTACAAAGAATCGCCGCACTCGAACGTCACCTGCGAGGAGTGTCACATCGGGCGCGCGTCCTTTATGGATCAGGCGTCCCGAAAAACGCAGGGCATCAAAGAAACCTACTACCAGATCTTCAAACTCTACGAGTTTCCAATCCGCGCCAAGGCATTGCGCCCCTCCCGCGACACCTGCGAGAAATGCCATCGCCCCGAAACCTTCTCCGATGACAGCCTGCGCCGCATCAACCGCTTCGGAAGCGACCTCGAGAACACCGCCACGACCATCTACCTCATCATGAAAACCGGCGGCGGGGATGCGCGGCAGGGGAACGCGCGCGGCATTCACTGGCATATTACCAACAAGGTATTGTTTTACTCGAACGACGAATTAAGCCAGGAAATCCCCTACGTCCGCGTGTATAACGAGGACGGCACGTATGCGGAATACACCGACATCGAGTCCGGATTCGACCCGTCCACGATAAAGGAAGGAGACCTCAAACAGATTGATTGTGTCACCTGCCATAACCGCGTCACCCACAACTTCCAGCCTCCGTACAAATCGGTGGACCAATCCATGGCGGCGGGGCTGATTGACCCGTCCATCCCCCTGATCCACGCCAAGGCAGTGGAGGTCCTTTCCACCGAATACGCCTCGCGCGATGAAGCGGCAAAAGCGATCGCAGACCTGGAAGAGGACTATAAACGCAACCTGTTCGATTACTACAGCCGGAACGGCGCAAAGATCAAACAGGCGGTCGCCGAGATTCAGGCGATTTACGACCGGACGGTTTTCCATGACCAGGAAATTGACTGGACCACCTATCCGAACAACCTCGGGCACATCGAGTCGCCGGGTTGTTTCCGCTGTCACGACGGCAAGCACCTGAACGAAAACGAAGAAGCGATCCGCCTCGAGTGCAACATCTGTCACGCCATTCCGGTGGCGGCAGGCGCGGACGATTTCGTGACCAACATCGAGATCAGCAACGGGCCCGAACCCGAAACCCACCTCAACCCCAACTGGATCAGCCTGCACAACCAGGCGATCGGTCCTTCCTGCGCCAACTGCCATTCCACCAAAGACCCCGGCGGCACGAGCAATACTTCGTTCTGTTCGGAACAGCGCCTGTCATGGCAACGTCTTCACCTTCGCCGGTTTCGATGCGCCCGCCTTGCGCGAGATCATCAAGAGCCAACTGCCGCCGCCCGAACCCGCGCTCGAAGTCCCGCCGCTGACGGGCGAGCCGACCTACGAAAACTACATCTCCATCCTGTTCACGGTCAAATGCACGGGCTGTCACACGGAAGGCGAAGCCGCGCCTGAAGGTCTCGACCTTTCCACTTATGGCGCTTCGATGCAGGGCGGCGATAACGGACCGGTCATCCTCCCCGGCAACGCGGCGGACAGCCCGCTGGTCATCGTTCAATCCGGGGATCACTTCGTCAACTTCACGGTGGAGGAACTTCAGAATGTGATTGATTGGATCACTAACGGAGCGCCTGAGAAGTAATTCGTAATCCACGTTACGTGCCCTCACCCCCGTCTCCTCTCCCCAGCGGGAGAGGGGTGAAGGGGCGAGTAAAAAAGAGCCGCCCGCAATGGAACGGCTCTTTTTTCCTTTCAGAAATTGCGCATCACGTATTTCGCACTACTTCCCCCGCCTGTACCGTCACCACCCCATGCTCTTCGCGGGTGATGCGGTGGTCCACAATCCGCAGGTATTTCACGCCGACGGAAAATGCCAGCAGACCGAAGGCAATGATACCGATGCCGGTCACCCACTCGACCAGCGCGGGCGTGTAAGTGGTGTAGTTCACGATCATCTCGCCGGGGGTGTACGGGATGACCGCCAGGAAGCCGACGATGTTCGTGTCGAAGCGGAAGGCAACCACGCCGCCCACGATCATTGCAAAGGCGAGCATCCGCCAAAGGGGAGACTGACGCGCGGGGCGATAGAGCAGCAAAATGGTGGGAAGAAGCGCGCCCACGAGCATCTCGCCAGCCCAGAAGTTGAAGGAAAGCGTCCCTTTGGTGAGCAGTTCGAATCCTTCCGTCCTGCCGGGCTCGTAGGTGTAGGTTTGGGAAAGCCAGTCCCAGAAGCGCCAGTAAAGATAGGCGATCATCAGGTAGCCGAGGAACTGGGCAACGCGCTCGATCAACACGTCGTTGACTTTGGCTTTGGATGTGAGCCGCGCCGCCAGCATGGAAGCCAGCAGGGTGAGCGCGATTCCGCCGAGGATGGCGGTGAACATGAACAGCACCGACATCTCCGGGCGGTACCAGATCGGGCGGGCTTTGATGACGCCGTAGACCGCACCCAGCGAGGATTGATGCAGGCTGGAGAGCGCCAAACCGAAGATGGCAAGCACCGGCGCATAATGATGCAGATGTTCCATCTTCCCGGCGAGGCGCGGGAATTTTTTGCGCAGCCATTCGAACGACGCCAGGATGGGCATGACCTCGAGCAGAAGCACGGTGAAATACAAGCCCACGCACATGGTCACTTCCCACAACAGGGAGTGCGTGTTCCAGAAGACGAACGACTTCCAGAAGCGGTCGGGACGCCCGATGTCGAGCAGGAGCGCCATCATCGCCATGCTGTAGCCGGTGAAGCCGATGAAGGTGGCGGTGCGCGCGATGGGTTCGTAGCGTTTGAGCCCGAAGAGATAGACCGCCGCGCACATGCTGAACGCGCCCGCACTCAAGGCGATGGCGGAGAGATCAATGGTGATCCACAATCCCCAGGGGACGAGGTCGGTCAGGTTCGTGATGACCAGTCCCTTCCAAAAGACCAGGATGCCGCCGAGGAGCGCCGAGAGCAGGATCATTCCGAGGAGGGCGAGCCATACACCCCAGGGGGTGACGATGGTTTCGCGGATGGTTCGAAAGATTGTTTTCATGTCAGCCCTCCACAACCCTGTTTTCGGTCACGGGCAGGTAGTACACCCGCGGATTGGTCCCCAGGTTCTCACGCAGGCGGTAGGAAGGATGCTTCTTCAAGACCTGGCTGACGTTCGAGTTCGGGTCGTTCAGGTCGCCAAAGATGCGCGCTCCCGTAGGGCGACCGACCACGCAGGCGGGGGTCGCCGCGGCATCCACGCCGGGCTTGAGTCCAAGCGACATGCCGCGGTCGATGCGCTGGTAACAGAACGAGCATTTCTCCGGCACGCCGCGCGGACGGCGTTCCACGTCCGGGTCGCCCCATTCAGGCACGGCGGGGTTCCCGCCTGTGAAAGCTTCCCAATTGAAGGCGCGCGCGTCGTACGGGCACGCCGCCATGCAATACCGGCGACCGATGCACTTTTCGTAATCCATCATCACGATGCCGTCGTCGCGGTAGTAACTGGCGCCCACCGGGCAGACCTCCACACAGGGCGCGTGTTCGCACTGCATACAGGGGCGCGGCAGGTAGACCATCTTTCCATCCACCTCGCCGACTTCCAATACCTTGTTCCAATCCAGGTCGGGGTTGATGTCGTTGTTGGCGTGGCAGATCAGATTGCATTGCCCGCACGACCGGTGCACTTGGACTGGTCAATGACCATCGCCCACTGGCGCTCGCCCTGCGCGCCGCCGGAGGCTTGCGCTTCCTGGATCAGGCGCGTACCGGCGGCAACCGCCAAACCAACCGCGGAGAGTTTGATGAAATCGCGGCGGTTGAGTTTATTTTCCGTCATGGTGGACCTCCTCCGATTTCCTCAACGCGGCGCGATAGCCCTTCTCGAGCCAGGGGCGCAAGCAACATGCCAGCCGCAAGCCCCACAAGAGCCGCAATGCCCGCATAGCCGATGGGCGAAACCGGGGTCGGCTGGGGCGTGATGGAAGCCAACTCAGCGCCGGGCGTCGCTGCGGCGGCGGTCGGCTCCACAGCGACAGGCGTGGCGGATTGATTCGTGGCGATGGCTTCGCCATCCCCGTGCATCTGCTCGGCATGGCACGCCGTACAGGTCTGAATGCTGGCTTTGAAGGAGTGATCGGCGACCTGGTGAATCTCACTATCGCCGCTCTCCAGATGTTCGAGGTGACAGTCAATGCAGTTGATACCCTGCTTGCTGTGCGTGGAATATGGGAAGTCCATGCTGGCTTCCTCGTGACAACTGATGCACAAATTGGAGGCATCCTTGAAGGACTGTTCCTTCAGGTTGACCGTGACCTTCAAAGAAGCGTTGTGAGGATCGTGGCAGTTCGTGCAGTCCATGCCCGCCGCGTAGTGGGTGCTTCCCTCCCATTCCTCGAAACCGAAGCGCGCATCGGTGTGACACGTCCCGCACGTCCCGCCGGTGACATCCGCGCTCATGGTGGTGCGGGGGTGTTCGCCGCGTTCGTCCACGTGGCAGGCGGCGCAGGTCACGCCGTCCTCCGCCCAGGTGCCTGTGACTTCATCGTAACCGGTCACATGGCAGGCAAGGCAGGCGGTGGGCTTGCCCTGGTCCGTCCGGGCGTTGACGAAGATTGGGTCTTTGGTGGCATTTCCATGCGCGCCGTTCTGCCAGCTCATCTGAAACGCCTCGTGACAATCGGCGCAGTCTTCCTCCCCGGTTGGAGGGGTTTGATCCTGCGCGGAAGCGGCAATGAGGGTGACGCCCGCAAACACCAGGGCGAACACCACGGCAATGAAAAATTTTTCAAAGCGAGAGAACATGATCAAATCTCCTATCAGGCGTGGGATACGACGGGTTTCGGTTCGGGGACCGGCGCGGTGAGAAAAATCTCACACTCCAGGCAGGCTTCGCGCAAATAACCGTTGGACAGGCGGTGAGTCTGCCAGCAGGGTTTGCCGCTTTCGGCGGCTTTGGCGTTGATCTCGTCTACGGAAAGACCCTGCTCCTTCCAGCAGGGCGCTTCATCTTTGACCAGCAGACTGCGTTCCAACTCGGCTTCCTTTTGCCAGCGCGCATCCAGCCGGCGCAGTGCGATCACAACCAGCGCGGTCAGCAAAAGGGGGATGCCGAGGCGGAGGGCAACGCCAGCCAGGAAGAGCAGAATGGGTGTCAGTGTATCCATCATGCACCTCACGACTTCAGCCAGTAATTGGCATTGTGATGGCGGAACCATTCACCCGCGAGCAGGAGCAATCCGAACGGAACGACCAGGCGCACCGCGAACATCAGCAGGATAATCTCAATACCGTTCATCGCAATCTCCTTTCTTTCTCTGCCCCCACTATATGACTCCCGTAAAGGAAAGTAAATTCGTACTTAACCCCATTTTCAGATTAAACCCCCCGCATCTTTTTGGACCTCAAACCTGCGGCGAACACCCTACGCCTTTCCCACCCTTTGGGGGATTCGCCCCATTTGTACCCGCGAAAAAAAAGACTCCCATCACGGGAGCCTTCACTTGTAACCTGAAACCTGCAACTTGAAACCTGCAACCTGCAACCCTACGCCTTGATAATCCCCTTCCGAATCGCATACCGCACCAGTTCGGAGCGCGAGTGCAGGCTTAACTTGCGCATGATGTTCTCGCGGTGACGTTCCACCGTCTTCGGGCTGATGACCAGCGCGGCGGCAATCTCGTCGTTGCTGGCGCCCTCCGCCAGCTGAGTCAGCACTTCGCGTTCGCGTTCGGTCAAACCGTCGAGGCTGACCTTTTCCTCTGCGGTTCGCTCGGCATTGAAGAAGTCGCGTACGAGCAGTTTGGCAAGGGACGGATACAGATACACCTCGTCCTTCGCCGCCGCGTTGATGGCGGTGATCAATTCTTCGGGCGCGGCGCGTTTGGGCACATAGCCCGATGCGCCCGCGTTCAACATCTGGAAGAAGTATTCCTCGTCCTCGTGGATGGTCAACGCCACCACGTTCACTTCCGGGAATTTCGCCTTGATGGCGCGCGTGGCTTCGATGCCGGTCTTGTCGGGCAGGCCGATGTCCATCAGAATGACGGTGGGGCGAACGCGCTCGGTCTCGCTCAGCGCCTCCTCCGCCGAGCCAGCCTCCCCAACGATCTCCATGTCCTTCTGCCCGCTGATGAGCATCTTCAACCCCGAACGCACCACCGCATGGTCGTCCACCAGGAGTAATCGAATCGTCATGTCGTCTCTCCCTTCATCGCATCGCAGGGAATCATTGCCTCGACCTCCGTTCCATAATCGGGGCGTGAGTGGATTTCCACCGTCCCGCCCAGCAGTGCGGCGCGTTCGTTCATGCCTGCCAGCCCAAGCGAGACCCGCCCGTCGCGCTTCCTCACCGCATCCAAATCAAAGCCGACGCCGTTATCGCGCACCAGGATATGCACCGATTTTTCCCGGTATTCCAGGCTGATGCGCGCGCTCGTGGCGCGCGAATGTTTGATGATGTTGTTCACCGCCTCCTGGATGATGCGGAACACGGCGATCTTGACCGTCTCATCGAGCGGGTGCTCCTCGCCGGAAATATCCAGCCGGACGTTGAGTTGAAACATTTCGTGCAGGCGGCTCGTGTACCACCTCAACGTGAAGGACAAGCCCAAATCGTCCAGGTGCGCAGGCCTGAGGTCCGCAATGATGCGCTGCAGTTCGCGCAGGGCATCCGAGGTGAGGGACTGCAGCCGGTCCAGCGTCTCGCGTTTCCCAGACCTGCCTTTCATTTCGTCGGAAAGCCCGCGCAGACCCATGCCGATGGCGGTGAGGGATTGCCCCGTCTCGTCGTGCAAATCGCGCGCAATACGCTGACGTTCCGCCTCCTGCGCGGCAACCACCTTGCGGAACAACTCCGCCCGCAGGGCTTCGCGTTCGCGCGCTTCGTGCAGACGCGCCTCCTGCAAGTCGGCGATCTTGCGGTCGCTTTCCACCTGGAACGCCCGCAAAAAACGGATAACGAACACCGCCGCAAACACCGCCGTCACGGCGCGCAGGAGTTGGATGGGAAAACCGAAGACTTCAAGGAACAGATCCGAGTTGATGAAGGTGGACGGCGGCAGGGCGCTCGGTCTTGTGAAGAGCTGCCCCACCAAGGCTGTACCAGCCGAACGCCACCGACGCCCATAGACTGTCGCGCCCGAAGCGCACCAGCCCTGCGCGGCGGAATGCGCGCCGCTGGACGACCAGCCCCGCCGCGGCGAGCAGTCCCGCCGGGATCGCCAGCGAATAGCGCGTCCACACGTCGGTGATGTCGGGGATGGCTTCGGTCGGATACATGCTCCTGAATTGGAGCAAGCCCGCCACCCAAACCGCCTCCAGCGCGAGCGGAATGATGAGACTCACCCGCCAGGTGGATTCGCTCCCCAAAACAAGATATGCGCCAAAAGCCGCCAGTGAGAGAAAAGAAAACGCCGAGGATCGAAAGTTCGATGACCGGCATCAGCGCGAAAAGACCGTTTTTGAAATGCCCCATGATTTTGAACATTTCCAGCCACTCGTGCGCCGCATGCACCAGCCCAAACCCAGCCAGCGGGCGGAGCGCCATCCGCAGGCGCGCATCGGTGGAATGCCCGCCCTCCATTGCCACCAACAAGCCCATGCTGAAGAAGGCAAGTCCGTAAAAAAAGTAGATGACAATGAGGGAAGTGGGAGCCATGGAATGTTTCAGGAAGGGGCGGGTTTGCTTTCTACCCCTCCTGGTGTCTCAGGCGCGCCCCGCAGGTGCGGCAGAAACGGTCGCCCGCTTTGGCGCGCGTCCCGCATTGCGGACAGTAATGCTCCGTATCGCCCGTTTCGGATTCGTCGCGCGAATGACTGCGGCGGCGCGGTCGCTTTGACGGGAAGCGTCCCGCCTGCCAGTAATAGATGAATCCGCCCAGAATCATCACCACGCCCAACCCGCCGATGAAGTACGGCAGCGTGTTATTCAACGAAACCCTGCCGGGCGTGTTTTCATCCACAGGCGCAACAGGCTGGACCTCAAGGCGCGAGGCGCTCAGCGCGTTTGTGTTTTTCTCGTAACTCAACTGAAACGAAAAACTCTCCCCCGCCGGGACCGCGCCTACTTTGGAGAAGTAGTATTGCATTTTGTCCAGGTGCACGCCGTCGTCCTGCAAAGGAAGCGTGCTGGTAAATTGAGTCGCATTGAACGGGACCTGGAAGATGACCGTCATGTCCTCGACCGCATAATCGCCGGTCCACTCGTACGAAAACGTGCGCGTGGAACCTTCCTTTATCAATTGCGGGTCGTAATATTCCAGTTGAATTGCCGGACCGGCGACATTCGCGGTCAGCACGAACCAGTCGCCCTCACTGCGGGTCGTATATTCCAGTCCCTGGTCGGTGACCGTCTCCAGGGTTTCTCCGATGGCAATGGTATGCAGGGTGGCGGTTGCCGGGATGCGGAAATCCATCTGGACGGGAAACGAAGGCGCATTGACAAGCGCGTGATAGATCACCAGCATGTCCGCCCTGTCGTATTCGGGCCACAGACTGATATCCAGCCGTCGGATCGTGATTTGTCCCTGTGCGGCGGCGAAGTTGGGGAAGAGAAGACAAATCCCCAGCACGATCATCGAAACCCATTTGCGCATGGCTGAAACCTCCGATAAAAAGAGTTTCCAATATCTTACCATGCGCCATTTTCAATGTGGGCAAATGAAATTACCGACTATTCTGGATAAATGTCACCCTTTTTGGAAATTAGAGGCATGAAGTTATATCGGTTCTCTGATATTGTTATGGGCGCGGACTCCGCAAGTTCTATTTGCGGAATTCCAGAAGTGGAACTTCTGGAGTCCTTTTCATGTACGACATGCCCCTGTCAATCACATTGCTTTTACCAACTGCCAGCACGCGCGGTTGTACGGCGTGGGGATGCCGTGTTTCTCGCCGCGCCTGGTCACTGCGCCGCTGATGGCGTCAATTTCGGTCGGGGCGCCGCGCCGCACATCCTGGAACATGGACGAGAGATTCTTCGCCGTCTTGCGCGCCACTTCCTCCACCGCTTCAATCGGGTTGCTGAACGGCAAATGGACGCGCTCCGCCTGCGCCACTTCCGCCGCCTCCCGCGCCAGCGCAGACATGATCTTCCGCGTCCACGGGTGCGACAACAGCTCGCCGTTTGGAACCCGGAGTAGCGCCGTCAGCGGGTTGATCGCCGCATTGATCACCAGTTTGCCCCACATGAGGGAACGAGTATCCTGGACGATCTGCAAATTGAAATTGGACGACCGAAGAGCCGCCTCAATCGGATCAAGAGCCTGATTCTGTTCCAGCGAGAGGATGCCCTCGCCGCCGATTTTCACCAGACCCGGTCCCACCAGCGTGGCTCCGGTGGTGGTCACGCCGAGGGCGACGCGCTACGCCCCGAGGTCCCGTGCGAGCGTTTCGCGGTTGCCGAGTCCGTTTTGCAGAGTCAGCGCGATCCCATCGGGAGCGAGTACGTCCTTCAATTGACGGGCAACGCGCTCCGTTTGCCATGATTTGACAAGGACGATGGCATGCTTCGCGCCGCTCACTTCGCGCGTGTCGTTCGTCGCATGGACGCGGAATGCGTGTTCCTTCCCGTCCGCATCCACGATGCGCGCGCCCTTCTCCTTCAGCGACGCCAGCCCGTCCTTCCACGTCCCCAGCATGGACACGTGATGTCCCGCCTCGCTCAACCGCGCCGCGAAGAGCGTGGCAAGCGCGCCGGTGCCTACTAATAAAATCGAGTGTTTCATTTCGACATCCTTTTGTGCGCTGCGAATTACTCAATTACATAATTACGTAATTGGGTAATTGAGTAATTATGTAACTCACCTTGCGCAGTTCTTTCTCCCTCACCCCCGTCCCCTCTCCCAGCGGGAGAGGGGACGGGGGTGAGGGTGCGTAACATCAATTATGTAATTCGCAAGAACTCGTTCCACTCCTCATCGCTCATTTCAACGGTGTGTTCCTCGGCGGGGAAGCGTTTGGTTTCCACGTCGTCAATGTATTCCGCGAACGCCTGCTTCATGACCTCGTGCAGGTTCGCATACTTCTTGACGAACTTCGGCATGAAGCGGTCGAACAGACCCAGCAGGTCGTGCGTGACCAACACCTGACCGTCGCAGCCTGCGCCCGCGCCGATGCCGATGGTGGGAATGGAAATCTGTTTGGAGATCGCCTCCGCCAGCCGCGCCGGGGCCCGGCTCGAGCACCGGGCTGAACGCGCCCGCTTCTTCAAGGATCTTCGCATCTTCGAGCAGGCGTTTCGCCGCCGAGGCGGTTTTGCCCTGCGCGCGGAATCCACCCAGTTGGTTCACGGATTGCGGCGTCAGCCCTGAGGTGACCCATCACGGGTATGCCTGCGCCCACAATCGCGCGGACGGCATCCGCCCGCTCGCGTCCACCCTCGAGTTTGACAGCATCCATGCCGCCCTGCTGCAGGAAGCGCCCGGCGTTGCGCACGGCTTCGTCCACGGAAACCTGGTAGGACATGAACGGCATATCGCCGATGAGCAGGGACGACTTTGCGCCGCGAGCCACCGCGCGCGCGTGATGGAGCATCTCCTCCATCGTGACGGGCAGGGTGTTCTCGTAGCCCAGCACCACCATCGCGAGCGAATCGCCCACGAGGATGGCATCCACTCCCGCCTTGTCCATCGCCAATGCGGTGGGATAGTCGTAGGCGGTGAGCATCGTGATCGGCTCGCCGCGTTCCTTCTTCTGGCGGAACGTGAGAGTCGTCACTTTCTTTCGTTGTGACGTGCTTGTGGAAATGGTTGTGGTTGACATGGTACCCTCCGGTAAAGGTAGAGTCCGATTTTTACCCTGTTCCGATCCTTTGATTTTTACAGGACGAACGGGGTGCGTGCCATGCCCCTGGTTTGCACGCGGCTTCGGTTGGATAAGATTCGCCGTCGCGTTCGCGCGGATACGTGCGGCACTCCTATTATTCCATATTTTTGTTTTTTCGCCTATAATAAATTTATCAGAACTTTGTCTCAAAAACTATCACGCTTCCACGAAGGAGAATCATCCATGCGTAGAATGTTCGGCTTCTTAATGGGAATTTTTGTGGGCGGGCTGGTCGGCGCGGTGGTGGCGCTTTTGCTTGCCCCCGAATCCGGTGAAACCCTGCGGACGCAGCTGCGCGAGCGCGGACAGAACTTCCTCAACGACATTCGCCACTCGGCAGACGCGCGCCGCATCGAACTGCGCCGAAGGCTGGATACCCTGAGAGCGCCAAGGGACTTTTAGTGGCGCGGGCAGGGAAACAAGGAAGCAAGTGGACGGGTAAGCAGGTAGACGGGTAAACAGGTACACAGGTAAACAGGTGGATAAACACCTGACCACCTGGCTACTTGACTACTTCACCACCTGTGCGTTCACCACCACCGTCCCATAAAACTCCCCTACCTTCTTCATATTCGCCCCAAACTCCGCCCGCGCGGAGATGATGTTCGCGTTAAGACCTGCGGCTTCGCGCCGCAGGTCTTCTCTTTCCAAGCCGAGCAGAATCGCATCTGCAATGGACTGCGGGTCGGCGGGATTCACCAGCAAGCCGTTCTGCCCATGCGTGATCCACTCGCGGATGGACTCCAGGTCGCCCGCCACCGGGAAACAACCGCACGCCATCGCTTCGAGCAGGGAGTTTGGTGTGCCGTCGTGAACGCTCGGCGAAACCACGATCTGCGCGCCGCGAAAAACCTCGCCCATCTTCTCGTGTGGGAAGGCGGGCAACAACTCCACCGCATGTTCGATTCCCAGTTCATTCACCCAGTTCATCGCCTGCGGCTCGCCCTGCATCCCCGTGCAAAGGAACTTCGTCTCCGGGCGTTTTGCCAGCGCCAGCGGAACGGCTTTGAAGAACGAATCGTTGCGGACGTACGGACGCACCCCGCGCGGATTGATGACGATGGGGTTTTTTACCAATTCGGCGGACGGATAAAAGACATCGCCTCGGACTCCGCCGTTGCCTGGCGCAACCAACGCAGGCTTTTCCCCGCTCAAGCCCCACTCACGCGCCAGCCGCAACGTCGCGCGCGTATCGGCATGGAGCGCATCTGCCGCCCTCATCACCTGTTTCGTGTACAGCCTCATCAGCGGCGTGGATGGCGCGTGCAGGGTGAAGTCATTGCCCCAGATGGAGACGAGAAAGGCGGGGTGGGCAACGAGACCTCGCAAGGCAGCGGCGGTCAGCATCCCCTCATACGGCACGCGCATCGCATGGACAAGGTCGGGTCGGACTTCGTTGATGAAGGCGCGTAACTTGCGCGCGGATGCGGGAACGGTCAAGGGACCGAGCCACTGTCGGATTTGGGTGCGCAGGCTCAGGGTCCGGGAGGAGGCGGTGGAGGGGGCGGAGGTGCGTTTTTTGGCGGAGGAAAAGGCAACGGGCGTAAATTCCAGCCGCTGAACCGGGAAATCCAAATCATCACAGGCGAAGGTGGAGGCGATGAATACTTCGTCGCCCCGTTCGGCAAAATAACGCATCCAGTTGCAGGAGATGGGCGAGCGGGCGTCGGTCACGAAAAGCAGGCGCATTCGACGAATTATACTCATTGCCCTCATCCCTGAGACGTAGTATATTTAAGCCATGAGCAAGGGTCGTGTTCTTATTGTTGAAGACAATATGGATACCTACGAGCTGGTCAGGTTCATTCTTGAGAAGAATGGGTATGATACCTTCCTCGCAATGAACGGACGCGACGGCGTGAACGCCGCCAGCAAACAAAAGCCCGACCTGATCATCATGGACTTGCAGATGCCCGAAATGGACGGCTGGACGGCGACGCGCCTGATCAAGGGAAACATCCACACTGCGGAAATTCCATTGATTGCGCTCACCGCGCATGCCCTGCCCGGCGACCGCCAGCGCGCCATGGACTCCGGCTGTGATGAGTACATTACCAAACCCATGGACTTGCTCGAACTTGTGGAAACCGTGGACCGCTGGATGACCCGGCAACACTCCACGTAAATCTTTTCAATCCCTGGCTCCTTCATCCGCGGAGGGCGCAGAAATTACGGGCGACTGTCGTCTCTGCATCGGGAACATTTGCGGAACATTCAACCCTGAGAGCCAAATCTTTCAATCAAGAGGAACCATAGCATGAAACAAATCTGTGTCGTCGGCGTTGGATACGTCGGTCTGGTAACTGCGGCATGTTTTGCCGATCTGGGGAACCGTGTGGTCGCGCTGGACGTGAACGAACACCGGGTGGAAAATCTCAAAAAGGGCGTCATGCCCATCTACGAACCGGGGCTGGACGAACTGGTCAAACGCAACATGAAGGCGGGGCGAATCAGTTTCACCACCTCCTACAAGGAAGCCCTGAAAGGCGTGGAGTTTGCCTTCATCGCAGTCGGCACGCCCTCCGGTTCGGACGGCGCGGCGGATTTGCAGTACGTCGCCGCCGCCGCCAAATCCATTGCGGAGAACATGACCGCGCCGCTCGTCATCATCAACAAATCCACGGTTCCGATCGGGACCCGGGGACTGGGTGGCGGACATCGTGAAGGGCGCGCAGCCCAAGCCGGTTGACTTTGCGGTGGTCTCGTGCCCGGAGTTTTTGCGCGAAGGGGCCCGCCATCGGCGACTTCATGAGCCCGCACCGCACGGTGATCGGTTCGCTCGACCGCGACGCCGCCAACAAGGTGGCTCAACTGCACCTGCCCCTGCGCGCGCCCATCGTCATCACCGACCTGCGCACAGCGGAGATGATCAAGTACGCCAGCAACGCCTTCCTCGCCACCAAGATCTCGTTCATCAACGAACTCGCCGACTTGTGCGAACGGGTCGGCGCGGACGTGAAGGAAGTGGCGGCGGGCATGGGCTACGATGCGCGCATCGGGCGTCACTTTTTGGATGCGGGACTCGGCTGGGGCGGTTCGTGCTTCCCCAAGGATGTGGAGGCGCTTGCCTTCATGGCAAAGGAGAAAAACCTGGAGCCTGCCATCCTCAACAGCGTGATGAAGGTCAACTACGACCGCCGCAAGACCGCCGTGCATTACGTCGAATCCATGCTGGGCGGCAGTTTGAAAGGCAAAACCATCGGGTTGCTTGGGCTGGCGTTCAAGCCCAACACCGACGACATGCGCGATGCGCCGTCCATCACCATCGCCGAGGCGCTGGTGGAGGCGGGCGCGAAAGTCCGCGCGTATGACCCGGTGGCGGTGGAGGTTGCGCGTCCGATCCTGCCGGCGGTGGATATGTTCGACGAACCGTACAAAATGGCGCAGGGATGCGACGCGCTGATGGTCATCACGGAATGGAACGAGTTCAAACAACTCGACCTCGAAAAGGTCAAAAGCCTGCTCAAATCCCCGGTGATCTTCGACGGGCGCAACATTTATGAACCTGCGCTTATGCAGGAACTGGGATTCACATACCGCGCTGTTGGACGTTAGTCAATTCGTTTGTTGGTCGGATAGTCTGTTGGTCGAATGGTCGGACTATCCGACTATTCAACTCCTCGACCAAGTGACTACAAGACCATCCAACCATCCAACTACATGACCAATCCTCCCGTCTGCAATTATGAAGGCTCCGATTACCAGCAATCCTTTTGGGAACAGGGCGGGCGCGAATACGAAGACCGCGCCGAAGCCATCGCCTTGAAACGGTTACTGCCCAAAAGCGGGAAACTCATGCTCGAACTGGGCGCGGGCGCCGGGCGCAACACGCCTCGCTATGCCGGGTTCGAGCGTATCGTCGTGTTGGATTATTCGACCACGCAACTGGCGCAAGCCCAGCAGAGATTGGGACGCTCCGAGAAATATATCTACGTCGCGGCGGATGTGTACCGCCTCCCCTTTCAGGATGGGTTGTTCGATTCTGCGACGATGATCCGCGTCCTCCATCACATGGCGGATGCGCCCCGGGCGCTGGCACAGGTGCGGAACATTTTACAGCCGGGGGCGGTCTTTATTCTCGAATTCGCCAACAAACTCAACTTCAAGGCAATTCTGCGCTACCTGCTCGGCAGACAAACGTGGAATCCCTTCACGCCGGAGCCGGTGGAGTTCGTGGAACTGAACTTCGACTTTCACCCCGGAGCCGTCCGCGATTGGCTGCGCGGGTTGGGATTCCGCATCGAAAAGACGCTGACGGTTTCGCACTTCCGGCTGGGGATGTTGAAGCGCATCGTCCCGGCGGGATGGCTCGCCGCGTTGGACGGTCTCTTTCAGCCCACGGGCAATCTCTGGCAGTTCACGCCGAGCGTATTCGTCAAATCAAGGGTCAAAGGTGATTCGCAAACCATGGATATTCCCTCGAACGTGCTCCACTGGTTCAAATGCCCCGACTGCGGAGGCAGCAACCTGCGCGAAAAAACAGGACATCTGCTGTGCGCATCCTGCAACGCCCAATGGGCGGTTCGCGATGGGATTTATGATTTCCGCGACAAAATGAAATAGTCGCTTTAAAGGCTGGGAGATACAGGCATGACCGTACCTCAAAAACAACTTCCGCACGTGCCGCCGTTCATGGAACCAAAGACTCAGCCGCCGCGCAAAAACGGCGTGGATACGCGCGGCATGTTGAGCATCGTCACCATGCTGGTCAGCCTCGCCGCCCTGACCGTCTCCATGCTGGGGGCGGCGAAACTGGTCTTCGCCGTGTTCGATGACGGGTTAGAAAACAGCCTGGACGGATTGTTCGTCAAAGTGGTCGTGCTGGGTCTGGCGTTCTTCTTCGGCTGGGGGGTGGGACTGGCAAGCATCCGCGGGTTCGGCAACCTGGTATACCCGATGGTGGTCAACATGTATGCCTGGGCGTGCCTGGTTGCGGTCAGCGGGCTGTACCTGAAGGTGATCCAAAAACTGTACATGCAGCAGTACGACGCCCTGCGCTTCTGGGCATATCTCATCATCCTGCTGGGCGGGCTGTTCGTGTTGATCTGCCTGCACCTGCTGGTGGAAAACCACGACCTGCGCCCGTTCGCCATCCCGCTTTTGATCATCAGCGTGCTGCAACTGTTCGTGATCGTGTACCGTTACGTCTTCACCACCGACGCGAACGGCTGGCTGGTCGTCAGCGATTTCGTCATTTTCTTCGTCATGATCTCCATCTCCGCGCTGATGTTGACGCACATCGGCATCCTCTCGCCGCTGAGGGGTTGGATTGACGCAATATTTGTGAAAAACGGGAATTCAGGGAACGGAAAACATCCTGGATAAATTCAGAGAGCCTAACCCGGACTAGCCGAAACCAAAAAGGATGAAAAAGGAATCCAGAAGATCTGCTTCTGGATTCCACAAGGGTTCCACTCCTGGACTTCCGCAAGTAGAACTTGCGGAGTCCGCCTGTTTTCATAGCAGGTCACGAAGGAACACAAAGAAAAACCTTTAAACCCGAGAGCCCTGGTAAAGAAAAATCCCCTACTCCTTCATCAGCGGCAGGCGGATGAAGAAGGTGCTGCCGGGGAAGGTTTCTTCGTTCCGCCCTTCGCTTTCCACCCAGATGCTGCCTTGCAGGGCTTTGACGATGCCCGAAGCGACCGCCAGCCCCAAGCCCGCGCCGCCGCCCTTGTAAAACGTGCGGCTGGAGGAATGCAGTTTTACCTCCCCCAGTTGATACAACTTCTCGAAGATGATCTTGTGGTGTTCCGGGTCAATGCCGATGCCGGTATCTTTCACGCGGATCTCCGCCATTTCGCCGAGACGCCGGTCTTCCACCACGCTGGCAGAAACGGTGACCGCGCCGCCATCGGGCGTGTATTTGATGGCGTTGACGATGACGTGGTCCAGCGCCTTCTTCAGCAGTTCGGGGTCAGCCATCAGCGGGGGAATTTCCCGAATGGCGTCGTCCAGCACAAAGGTCAGGTTGCGATGCGCGAGGTCTTCCACGTAATCCTTGTGGATGAGGCGCAGGATCAATCCCGAGGTTCACCGATTCGATATGCGCGTTGACGACCTGGCTTTCGAGGCGCGCCGCATCCAACATGCTGTCTACGATCTGGTGCAAGCGGTTGGTGCCGCGCAGCACGCCGTTGACCGCCTCCACCAGCGCAGGGCTGGCTTGAATGGCGGCATCCGTGCGCAACATGCCGAGGTAGCCTTTGATGACCGTGAGCGGGGTGCGCAGTTCGTGCGCGGCAACCTGAATGAATGCGGACTTGTTCTTGTCGTGCTTTTCGAGCGTTTTGTAGGCGTTGTTCAATTCTTCGACGCGCTCGGCAACCATGCGCTCCATCATGTGGTTGATGTCGGTCATCTCGCGGTAGAGGCGCGCGTTTTCCAGCGCCACGGTCGCCTGCATGGCGAAGGTGGTCGTCAACAACGCATCGTCGTCGGTGAAGGCGCGGGCGGCGCGGCTGAGGATGATCAAACCGATGACGTTGCCCTGCGAATACAGCGGCACGCCCAGCCAGGGACCGGTCGCGCGGGAGCCATTCGGGCCGCACCCAGCCTTCGGTGGAACCGACGTCGCGCACCAGCAGGGTCTCGCCTTTGCGCGCGACGGTGGTGTAAAAATCCATGCCTTTGATCTTCAAACGGAAGCCCTGCATGTCGGCATGTTCGGGCAAGCCATGCTTGCGCCAGCGGATGCGGCGAGCCGTTGACATCCTCCATGAAGAGGACGCCGCGGTCGTACGGCACGACCTGGCACAACTCGTCGAGGATCTGGTCGTGCAGGTTTTCGACCGCCTTCAGCGAGGAGAGCCTGCCGCGCCGAGCGCGCCAGCGCCTCCGCGCCCCGACGCCGTTCCTGCTCGGACTCAAAGAGTTTTGCGTTTTGGGCGGCGGTTTTTTCGGGCCACATCGCGCGCGCGCGCCAGTTCCGCGGCGCGGTCGCGCGCTTCGCTCAACAGGCGTTCCACTTCGTTCTGAGCCTGCACGCGCCGCTGGACGAGCATCGTGCGCAGGAGCGCGCTGGAGAGCAGGTTCTTGACGCGCACGTACACTTCCCAATCCGCGGGGGCCCCATCTCCGCCCACATGAAGCCGAAGCGGTTGCTCGCCAGCGCCAGCGGCATGACCACCGCATCGTAGCGGCGGTCTTCCGGCGTCTTTCCGCGCGGCACGAGCCGCCCGGTGGCGGGCATGAATTTCTCCTGCGGGATGCTGAAGCGGTTCTTTTCGTATTCCAGCAAGCAGGCGGTAACTTTGCGGCGGCGGGGAGGAGACCGAGCCGGGCGCGCTGACATCGCCGAAGAACATCACGTACCAGCGCTCCAGCCCGAGGATGGGAAAATGTTTGGAGATCGCATCGCCAATCGCCTCGAACGACATGGCGGACGCCATCGAAAAACTGAAGTTGTTCAGCATTTCTTCCTGCTTTTCTGAATTGCAGGCGGCGGTATGCCTGCGCCCGCTGGGATAGTTCCCCCACCAACATGCGCGCCTGCTGGAAGAGGTTCTCCGCCCTGAGCATCGTCGTGGTGCTGGTGATGCCGCCCAGCGCATACTTGCGGAAGGTGGAGATGACATTCTGCCAGGCGTAAAAATCGTGACCGTACCGCTGGAGCACCTCCACCGTGGTCTGCATCATTTTGAGGAATGCGTCGCTCCGGTCCGTTTCGCGCAGGCTGGCAAGGAAGACATCCCACGTGCGACCGAACGTATCCTCGTACAACGCCTTCGCCGGGTCGCCCTCCGAAATGCCCGCGGACAAAAACAGGGCGCGGATCGCGGCGCTGCGTTTGTTTTCCAGCCGCCCGGTGTGCGCCACTTCCTTCGGCAGGACGATCGCGCGCTGGACGCCCTCCGGCAGACAGCCGCACGACCAGCGCACCACCAGCCGCGAAGGCAGGATGACGTCCTCCACCGCTTCGCCTTTGATGCGCTTCAACAAGCCTTCGAGCGAACGCCTGCCCACTTCGTAAAACGACTGGTGCACGGTGGTCAGCGGCACGCCCATGGACTGCGCTTCGCCGACATCGTCGAAGCCGGTCAGGGCGATCTCGTCCGGCACGCGGATGCCGCGCTGCTGCAATGCCTCCAGCACGCCGAACGCCATGCGGTCGTTGGCGGCGATGATGGCTTGCAGTTTCATGCCGCGTTCATCGAGCAGGGTGCGCACGGCGGCGCGCCCGCTCTCCGGCGAATAATCGCCGTCCACGACAAGATGCTCTTCAAAACGGATGCTGTGCGCCTTCAATTCCTCCCGGTAGGCTTGATAACGCTGTTCGGCTTCGACCTGTCCGCGCGGTCCGCGGATGAAGGCGATGCGGGCGTACTTGTGTTCCTCGATCAAATGGCGGACAATGGCGCGCATCCCGCCTTCGTTATCCGACATGTACGAGACAACGTTCCTGCCCGGCACGGCGAAGGATACAACCGGCATGGGGGAAAAGGAACGGCAGAAATGTTCGATTTCATCGGGGGGAAAGACCGTGAGCAATATCGGCGGCAAGCAGGATTCCGTCGAACTGTCCCGGCTTGATCAGATCATACAAGCCGTAGGAACGTCCCCCGTCCTGCGCGGGAATGGAGATGGGTTTCCCGCCCGAAAAGCAAACCACGTTGACATCGTTGGTCCTGGCGGCATCCAGCACACCCGTCACGAACTCCCCGCCCCACACACGACTGTACTGTGCGCCAAGCACCGCGATGGTTGCTCGTCTGCCTCCGCTGCTTTGAATTTCGTTCATAGTCCCTTGAAATTATAAGGCAGGAACACCATCGTCAAGATTGCAATTTTGCAAGAATTACGAAAGCCCCGAAGGATGAAAATAGAGTCCAGAAATTCTACTTCTGGATTTCCGCAAGTAGAGCTTGCGGAGTCCGTCTATTCTTCGCGGTGAATCTCTGTCGCCCCTACCGCGTTATTTCAATCTCATACACCGCTTCTTCGCGCGTATAACGTGTGGCGCCTGTCACAACCAGATAGGCGGTCTCGCCGGGTTTCAATGAAATCGGAATTTCAGCGGTCTGGTCTTCGTTGATCGGGATCATCGTCACACTGGAATCGCCCGAATGGACGAGCGCCAGCCCGAACGTCTGCGGAAGCGCGTTTTGGATTCGCACAAAGCCTTCGGCGAGCCATCCGCCGTCGTCCGCCTCAAAATCGGACCGATAGCCTGCCGCTTCGACCGCGACATCGTCCACCATGAAGCCTTCCCCGTTGACCGCCGCATTGGTGATGTATTCAAACCGGATGAAGACCTTTTTGCCCGCGTACCGCGAAAGGTCAACCTTCTCCTCGATCCAGCCGTTCGTGACGCCGGTGTAACCCCAGCCGTAGGAATTGCCGCTTGGGTCTGCGCCTGTGCCGGAGGGCGTGAGCAGAATCTCCCGGGTCTCGCCGTCTTCCGAGGCTTCCAGATAAACGTAATCCCAATCGGTTTCGATGTCGTACCAGGCGCGGAAGGACAACTCGATGGGCGCGCTTACGTTCGTGAAGTCGAACTCGCGCGTGAGCGTCATATCCGATTCATCGCCCTTGTTCGACCAGAAGGCGTACTGCCCGGCGTGCGGGTCAGCCGGCAGGAGGCTGGTGACGGTGGAACCGGTGAAGCGGAGCGTGTGATCGCCGTCGCATTCGATGGCGATGTAATCCACGCCGTATTGATGCACCGTGCGGGTGAGTGGCTCCTGCGGGCAATCGTAGAAGGTCTCTGTGACGTAGGCGCGCTGTGCGCCGGGGTAATTGTTGTAAACGTAGCGCCCGTCGCCCACGGATTTATCGAGCAGGAAGTTGGTCAGCGCCCAGTCCATGAAGAACGCATCGGCGGTGATGGGCTGACCGGTGAGCGGGTCCACGGCTTGAATCTGCCGGAGGACGTCGTCCACGCTTTCAAGCCCGTTGGCGGGGTCTTTGACGAGCAGCTGGGTCGCCTCCTCCCCGAAGCGGTCGAGGAAGTACGCCATGAACAGGAAACTCGCACCGTAATGCGGGATGCGCGAATCCTGGTCGTTGGGCCAGTCGTTCAATTGCAGGTCGGTGTCAATGATGTATGCCCGGGCCCGCGCCGCCGGGGTCGAAGCCGTTGATGAACGACGCCAGTTCGGAGGAGCCTTCGTTCAGCCAGGAGGTTTCGTTCAAATCGTTGTACCAGTGGATCATGTGCTGGAACTCGTGCGCCAGCACGCCGTAGGTGAAATCGCTGCCCAGGAAGGTGTTATCCGCATTGAACAGGAACATCTCGTGCGCATTGGAATATTGGTTGACCAGCGGGTGCGAGGAATCGCTCGAGGAAAAATACCCAGCGATGGAGGACCCCAGTCCGCGCGCGTACAGGATGTAAATGTGTTCGTCCCCGTCAATGCCGGGCGACCACTCGCTGCCGAAGAACTCGCGGGTGGTCGGGTAGATGTCGTTCTCGAAGGATTCCATCAACGCCCGCACTTCGGACGAGTCCACCTCCACGCCGTCCTGCACCCAGAAATAAGCGTGCTGGGTGACGTATTGCAGAACAGCCGTGACGCGGTTGTTCTTGTTCGTATCCAGGTTGTGCACCCAGAACTCGCCCCTATCGCCTGCGGTGCGCGGCAGGACGTCTACTGCCATCACCTCCGGCACGTTGCAAATTCCGTTCAAGCGGCAGGCAATTTCACGCGGGTCGTTGACCGGGACAATGGTAGTCTCCAGCGTTTCCAGTGTGCTGCTTTGAATCGTCTCGACAGGCGGCCTTGTGACCTCAGGCTCCTGCGTGACGGTAAAGGGAGTGATGAAAACCGGGCCGGTCGAGGGGGAAGACAGCGAGCCATTAATGTTGAAATAAGCAAAACCGCCCAGCCCGGCAAGCACCAGACAGGCAAAACATGAAAAAACGATAACGCCGATCGCAAACCAAACGCCCCCTGTTTTGTTTTGTGTATTTTCCATTCGTTGTTCCTTATAGTCAGGTTCGCCCGATAATACTCGTTCTGTCTGAAAAACGGATTAGGAAATTCGGGTCAAGGCAGCCAGAGCCAGCCCAAAAAGAACACACCCCCGAACCGTCCGGTTCAGGGGTGTGATGCCGGTTACGCATCCACTTTTTCTTTGGACTTTCTCCTCACGTTCGCGTCGGAAGCGTGGAAGATGATCTTGTTCTGCTTCGAGTCCACGTCCACAATGACTTCGGCGCCGTCCTTGAACCTGCCACCGAGCAGTTCCACCGAAAGCGGACTCTCGACGTGCTTCTGGATCGCCCTGCGCAGCGGACGCGCGCCAAAAGCGGGATCGTAACCTTCCTTCGCCAGCCAGGCGCGCGCGGCGTCGGTCAACTGCACGGTGATGTTGTGCTCGTTGAGCCTGTCCTGCACTTCCTTCATTTGCAGGATGACGATCTGCTCCATCTCTTCCAGCGAGAGCGGCGAGAACATGATGATCTCGTCAATGCGGTTGAGGAACTCGGGGCGGAAGGCATCCTTGAGCGCCTTTTCGATCTTGGCGTGCGCGTCGCGCTCGGAGTCGTCCGATTTTTGCGGCAAAAAGCCGAGGGTGCCGCCCTTCTTCACGTATTCGGTGCCCAGGTTCGAGGTCATGATCAGAACCGTGTTGCGGAAATCCACCACGTTGCCCTGACCGTCGGTCATGCGCCCGTCGTCCAAAATCTGGAGCAGGGCGTTCCACACTTCGGGGTGCGCCTTCTCTATCTCATCGAAGAGCAGCACGCGGTACGGTCTGCGGCGGACGGCTTCCGTGAGTTGACCGCCCTCCTCGTAGCCGACGTATCCCGGAGGCGCGCCGAAGAGTCGACTCACCGTATGCTGTTCGCGGTACTCGGACATGTCAATGCGCACGAGCGCGTCTTCATCGTCGAACATGAACCAGGCGAGGGCTTTGGCAAGTTCGGTCTTGCCCACGCCGGAGGGACCGATGAAGATGAACGAACCGATCGGGCGGCTGGGGTCTTTGAGCCCGGAGCGCGCACGGCGGATGGCATCCGAGATGGCGTGGATGGCTTCCTCCTGACCGATGATGCGTTCGTGCAGGCGCGCTTCCATGTGCAGGAGTTTTTCGGCTTCGGTTTCCATCATCTGCGAGACGGGGATGCCCGTCCACTGATGCACGACGGCGGCGATGTCGTCCACATCCACCACTTCATCGAGTTGGTGTTCGGATTCCCATTTGTCGCGCTTCGTGGTGTATTCCTCTTCGAGGCGCAGGCGCTCGGATTTCTTTTTCGCGGCGAGTTCGTAATCGCGGTTCAAGCCCGCCTGTTCCTCCTCGGCGTGCAGTTTTTCGATCTCGGTCTTCATCGCCTTGAGGTCGGGCGGCATGGAATAGAGCGCCACGCGCAGTTTCGCCGCGGCTTCGTCCATCAGGTCAATGGCTTTGTCGGGCAAGTGACGGTCGGTCACGTAGCGGTCGGCAAGGCGGGCGGCGGCTTCCAGCGCATCGTCCGCAAAACGAACTTTGTGATGCGCCTCGTAGCGGTCGCGTAATCCGTGCAGCATTTTGATGGTGTCGTCCACGCTCGGCTCGTCCACGTAGATCGGCGCGAAGCGGCGTTCGAGCGCGGCATCCTTTTCGATGTGTTTGTGGAACTCATCCGGGGTCGTCGCGCCGATGCACTGGAGTTCGCCGCGCGCCAGCGCAGGCTTGAGCATGTTGCTCGCATCCATCGCGCCCTGCGCGGCTCCCGCACCGACGACGGTGTGCAGTTCGTCAATCATCAGGATGACGTCCCCTTTTGCGCGCTGGACTTCCTCCATCACGGCTTTGAGGCGTTCCTCGAACTCGCCTCGAAACCTGGACCCGGCGATCATCGCGCCCAGATCGAGCGCCACCACCCGTTTGCCTGAGAGGATCTCCGGCACGTCATTGGTCGCAATTTTTTGTGCGAGTCCTTCGGCGATGGCGGTCTTGCCCACACCCGCTTCGCCGATCAGAACGGGATTGTTCTTCGTGCGGCGGGAAAGGATTTGAATCAGGCGCATGATCTCGTTGTCGCGCCCGATGACGGGGTCGAGTTTGCCTTCGCGCGCTAGTTGGGTCAGGTCGCGCGAATATTTTTCGAGCATGCGGTAGCGCGTCTCGGCTTGCGGGTCGGTCACACGCTGACCGCCGCGCAAATCCTGGATGGCATCGTAGACGCGGTCGCGCGTCAACCCGGCGGATTCCAATATCCGCGCGGCGGGCGTGTTGCGCTCGGTGAGGATCGCCAGAAAGATGTGCTCGGTGGAAATATATTCGTCTTTCAGGCGGTTGGCTTCTTCGTTGGCAAGATCAATGATCCGCTTGACGCGCGGCGTGATGAAGATCTGCCCCGCGCCGCCGCCGAAGATGTTGGCTTTGGGGCTGGCGCGCAGGGTGGCGTCCAGGCGTTCGGTCAACGCTTCGGGGCTGACGCTGAGTTTTTCCAAAATCTGGGGGATGACCCCGCCGGGCTGTTCGATCAACGCCAGCAGGATGTGTTCGGTGTCAATCTGGTTATGCCCATACCGCTGGATGATCTCCGCGGCGCGCTGGGCGGCTTCCTGTGCTCTCTCTGTAAATCGGTCAAATCGCATCATGGGGATAAACCTCCGTAAGACGAAATTAATTTCGTCTTACATGCGAGCATTATAACAAAAGCCGCATTGACGGATTGTCAACGCGGCATAAGAGGAGTGTTAGATTTTACGGCTATGCAAAGAGCAGGCGGCTTTGTTCCGTGACCGCCGCCGGGGAAAACAGCCGGATGTGCTCTTCCATTTTCTGAAGCTGGGCTTGCACCGCCTCCAGCGGGACCCCGGCGGGCGCATACACGACGTAGAGCGCGTGCGTCGTTTCGGGCGCGATCGGCGAGCGATCATCCTGCCCGTGAATGATCGAACAACAGAGACCTTGCGCATCGCGCATGACCATATCGCCCGGAAGCGCGGATTTGACCGCTCCGCCCATTTGGGTGAACTGGTCGCCCGCCCGCGCCGCATCCATGACGATGGGTCCGCGCAATTTGGAGACATCATGCCCGGCTGTGAGCGCGAAAGTTTCCACCTCGGCGGTGAAATTGGCATCCACCAGCGGCGAAACGTTCGGCAGGCTTTTGTTCTTCAACACGATTGACTCGAGTTGCAGAAGGACGTGATACGTCTTGCTGAATTTCTTGTAATACTTTTGGTAAGCCGCCATTGCCGGCAGCGAGAGGAAGTCCTGCCGGGTGAAACCCTTGTACCGTTCCCGCAGATGCGCTTCCACCTCCCGTTTTCGCTTGTCCAACAACGGGGAAGGGGCGGAATTATCCACGCCGGAGACTTCCAACAAACCGATCACCGCCCCAGGGTGAGCAGCGCGCCATTCGTCCGTTCCATTAATGAATAACATCGTCCGCGATTATACAATCGCCGCTCTTTCCCCGGCAAGATGGCGCATTCCACAACTCTCTCCTTCAGGAGTGCCTAAAAGAATGGGCTAAAAAAACTCTTACCACAGAGCGCACAGAGGACACAGAGGTTTTCAATTTTCTCCGTGCTCTTTGTGATCTCTGTGGTTGAATCTTTTTGTAAGCCCACACAATTAGATACTCCTTCTCCTTCCAAAAGAGCACAATTTATGCCGCGGTGAGTATAATTCCCCCCAATGGCAACCATCACCATCCCCGCGCGGGAGGACGTGACCGCCCACCCCAACCTGCGCCCGCTCAACGTCCTGCGCGACCTGCCCGCCGTGGCAGACCTGATCGAACTGTGCTTCTCCAACACCATGGACAGCGAAGGCAGGCGCTACGTGCAGGATATGCGCCGCGCCAGCGGCGACAACTCCTTCCTCAAATGGGCAAAGCGCGTCGCAGAGACCACCTCCCTGCCGCTCACCGGCTACATCTGGGAGGAGGACGGGCGCATCGTCGGTAACGTCAGCCTGGTACCATTCCGCCATCATAAAGGACACCGCCTCTACCTTATCGCCAACGTCGCCGTCCAGCCCGAATACCGGCGCAAAGGCATCGCCCGCGCCCTCACCGAACGCGCCATGCTCCACGCCCGCGAGAAAAAAGTGACCGACCTCTGGCTCCACGTCCGCGACGACAACCCCGAAGCCGTGCAACTCTACGCCTCGCTCGGCTTCGTCGAACGCGCCCGCCGCACCAGCTGGCAGGCAGGCACCGACAACCATCTCCAATTGCCGGAAATGGACATCGCCGTCACAAAGCGGCATCCACGCTTTTGGGGGATTCAACTTCACTGGCTTTCCCGCCTCTACCCGGACCTGTTAGCCTGGCACGTCAACTGGAACTTCAACCCGCTCAAACCGGGTCTGTGGACCTGGCTCTACCTGTTCTTCGTGGATATGAACATCCGTCAATGGGCGGCGGTCAGAAAGGAAACCCTGCTCGCCACGCTCTCGTGGATTCCCACCGGGCGTGGAGAAAGCCTCTTTGCCGCAACAGGCGAGAGGTCCGACCCCGAAGCGCTCACCCGGTTGCTGCTCCAGGCGCGGCGCGACCTCTATCATCTTTATCCATCCATCTCGCTCGAATTCCCCGCCGGCGAATTCGACGACGCCATCCAAGCCGCGGGCTTCAAACCGCGACGCACCCTGATCTGGATGCAGGCAACCTCATAATTGATTCTGCGTAGACAAAATAAAAGGAGTCAAAATGACAAAGTTCGTAATTCGCTGGCTGATCAACGCGGTCGCGTTGTATGCGGCGGTGTGGATCGTGCCGGGCATCGAATATATCGGCAACTGGACGGGCATCCTCTGGCTTGCGCTCATCATCGGTTTGCTGAACGCCCTGGTGCGCCCCGTGCTCAAATTCCTCACCTGCCCGCTCATCATCCTGACGCTGGGGTTGTTCACTATCGTCATCAACACCGTCATGCTCCTGCTCACCCGCATCATTGGGCAGTCCTTCGGCATCGGTCTCATGGTGGATGGGTTCTGGTCTGCCCTGCTCGGCAGCCTGGTCATGAGCATCGTCAGCGTGGTCATGAGCGTCATCTTCCGCGACGAGTTGAAAGGCAATAAGTAATCCAAGTTGCCACCTTGATTTCAAAAACGTTCCCTCACCCCAATCGTGGCGATTTTTTACTGAGATGGCTTCCCCCTCTCCCGTTGGGAGAGGGCAGGGTGAGGGTCTTTGACGGAATACTACAAGTACCTATTTGAAGGTAGCAACTTGAGATAAGTAACGAAACAGCCGCCTTTTGGGCGGCTGTTTTTTTAAAGAATCAGACCTGACAGGTTTTCAAAAACCTGTCAGGTCTGTTATGATCTATCTCCACACAGGGAATCTCACCGAAGGCGCGGAGATTTCCATCATCGTCCGGTACATTTGCGGGTTATTGACCAGCAGGAACAGCACGAAAACCAAAAGCAAGATCTGGAACCAGCGTTTCTCCGCCAGTTCGCGCCAAGCCAGCGCGAGGAAGAGCAGGATGGCGTACGTCCAATTCGCAGCGTAGAGGAAGACGTCCTTGCCGTATTGGAGGTGCAGGGCGAAATAAAACAGCACGGTAAAGATGAAGGCGAGGAAATATCCGTTATCCTGCTTGAAGATATTTTTCAAGAACAGCGCGCCGCCCAATGCCAGCAGACCAATCCATGCAAGCGCCAGCCCGTCGCCGAGCAGGGTTTCGTAGTTTGCCAACTGCATCGGGTCTTTTTTGATCGAGGCGCGGAACATCCATACCTTCGGGAAGGGCCATCCATCGCGGATGACCAGCGGCTCCGGCGCGACGAAACTATGTAGAGTTATCACCCGCGTCAGGTATTCCGCCCGCTGGAGGGTGGGCGGGAACTGGTTATGTCCCTCGCCCTCCAGCGTGGAGACATCCCAAAAATACGGCTGGGAATTGGGGTAGATGAAGTTATTCAACAGCGAGAGCGGCACGACCAGCACGCCGACGATAAGTCCATAGACAATGATTTGCCTGAGGTTGCGCTTGACGAAGAAATGTGCGATGAACGTCTGCCCGACGTTGGAGATGGTGATGCCGAAGGCAACCAATCCCGCAATCACCTGCATGTAAAGCGGCTTATCCTTCAGCAGGAGGACGAGGAAGACCAGCGCAACCGCTGAAAGGTAGATATAACTCTCGATAATGGAACCAAACGCCAGTTGAGTCGAAGAAGCGCCGAAGAGGGCGGCGATCAACCGCGCGTAGAACGGATTCCCTGCTGAATTCCCCACAAAATACCAGACGAGAAACACGCACAGCGCGCCGGTCAGGGCGTTCAAGGTGAAGGCGGCAAAGAGCGCGTCCCCTTTGAAGAGGAGCGCGAGAATACCCACCAGTGGGCGGATGATGATGAGGATGAAAGGATGCGCCGGACGCCAGTAGTAATCGCGGTATTTTTCCGTGGCAAACCGCCAGCGGTAGAGGTTGCCGTCCGCGTCGAAGAAGATGTCGTCGGCGTCGTAGGATGGACGGTTGAAGATGGAGGCGAAGATCAGGTAAACGGCAAAGAACAGGAAGGCGATCAGCAAGCCGTCCAGGTTTTCATCCACAAACTTGAAGAAGCGGGCTTCCTTCCATTTCCGCTGCCGCGCAAGCAAGAACAGCCAGAGCGTCAGCGGGAATGCCAAAACCAAGGCAGCGGAAAAAAACGGCCATTGTCCCGCTGGAAGATGGAACACGCCTGCATCGAACAGGTTCGTGAACGGTTTCGCCATTCCATATACGGCGGGAACAAAGAGCAACAACGCCACGTACAGCACCGCGGACAGGATGGCGTCCGTCCGGTTCGAGCGAAGCGCGTGGAGGATTTTGCCAAGCAGGTAATAGGCAAAAAAACCCGCCCATGCGTGAATGGGAAGGGTCAGCAGGAAAATCTCGAGCGATGACCGGTAAAAATTCTCCAGATACCCAACCGTAAAATAGGAGAGCGGAATTCCCAAAAGCCAGGCGAGGAGGAGACGCTTGTTGATCGGTTTCAAGTTATGAATACTCATCGAAAAATAGATGCTGATTCTAACGAATGTGCATGAACGACGCCCAGAGCATGATCAGGATCAACCGTGAATTGTTGACCAGCAGCAGCAGGATAAAACCCAACAGAGAAACCTGGAACCAGCGCCTGCCCGCCAGGTCCTGCCATGCCAGCGCGAGGAAGAGCGTAATGGCATACGTCCAGTTAGCGGAATAGAGGAAGACGTCCCTGCCGTACCGCATGTGAAAGACAAAGTAGAACAGGATGGTCAGGATGAAGACAAAAGCAAAGCGGTCGTCGCGCTTGAACAGGTTTTTCAGGAACAGCGCGCCGCCCAGCGCAACAAACCCAAGCCAGATGACGACGAGGGCTTTGCCGAGGTCCGTTTCGTAGCGGGAGATTTGCAGGGGCGCTTTTTTCAGGGCGGCGCGGAACATCCACACCTTGAGGAAGGGGATATCCTCCTTCAAAAGTAGCGGGTCTGGCGCGATGAAACTGTGCAGGAGCATCACCCGTCCCAGAAAATTGGCGCGCTGGAGCGTGGACGGAAAGACGTTCTTTTCCTCCCATTGCAGGGTATCCACCTGCCATAGATACGGATGCGCGTTCGGGTAGATGAGATTATTGAGCAGATTCAGGGGGACGATCAGCGCGGCGACGATCAAGCCGTATTTGATCAACTGCACGATGTTGCGTTTCACCATGAAGTGTGCGATCACCATCTGTGCCAGGTTCGAGATGGTGATGCCGAAGGCGGCCAGCCCAGCGATGATCAGCGCATAGGTCGGGCTGTCCTTGAGCAGAAGGACGATGAAAATCAACGCCACCGCCCCGAGGAAGATATAACTTTCGATGATGGAACCAAACGCCAGTTGGGTCGAAGAGGCGCCGAAGAGGGTCGCAATCAACAGCGCGTAGAGCGGATGTCCAACCGAGTTTCTCACAAAATACCAAACGAGAAACACGCACAATGCGCCGGTCAGGGCGGTCAGCGCAAAGGCGGCATAGAGCATATCCCCTTTCAGGAAGAGGGAAATCAGCCAGACCCATGGGCGGACGACGATCAGCACGAAAGGATGGACGGTGCGTCCGTAATAATCCTCGTAGTGTTCCGTCCCAAAACGGAACCGCCAGAGTTTGGCGTCGGTGTCGAAGAAAATATCGTCGAAGTTGAAAATCGGCTGATTAAAGATGGAGGCGAGCAGGAAATAAACGCAGAAGAAAAGCGCAGCAATGACCAAGCCGCCCAGGTTCGCATCCACAAACTTGTAAAAGCGGGTCTGCTGGATGTTCGCGCGCCGCAGCGTGGAGATCATCCACGCCGATGCAGGGAACGCGGCAGCCAGCCCAATGACGAAGGGAGTCAACGCCGCAGGCGGGAGGAGATATGACGTCGCGTCGAACATGCGCGGGAATCGGCTTGCCATGTTGACGAGTGCGGCGAAAAACGTGATGACCGCAATACCAAGCCCAATGGATAGGAGCGCATCAACCGGCTTGGACTGAAATTTCCTTATCGCCCTGCCCAAAACGAAATAAATTGCCAGCGAAGCCAGAATGTAAACGAGAAACGCAGCCAGGAGTATCTCGATTGCCGATTGATAGTAGTTATCCAGAAAACCAAGCAAAAGATAACCGGGCGGGATGCCCAGCGCCCAGGCGGAGAGGAAGCGTTTATTCAGCGTCAGCATTTTTATTACACCCGTTTCAGAATTAAGCGTTTGGAGTTTACCACATGCCTTGCGGGGTGGTTTCTCGTCGTGGCGTGGAGATTGGCTGGTGGAATGTCCACAAAACGTGCGGAGGCTACGGAGATTTTTTTCTTTGATTTTCTCGAAAAACTCGGGGATCTCTGTGGCGGGAAAGATTTTTCATCTACTTTATTATCCACTCTTCGGAGTAAGAGGTTATCAAATCCCTTCGAGAATGGTATATTCCCATCCGCATGGACGCGCTCAAAACCTTCTTCATCCGCCGGAAGTTCCCCATCGTTTTCACCGTCATCCTCGCCATCGGCATCTTTGCCCGCACGTGGGAATACGCCGCCCTGCCGCCCGGCTTGAACGTGGACGAAGCCTCGATTGGCACGGAGGCATATTATCTCTACAAATTCGGCATGGACCGTTACGGCTTGTCCTACCCGGTGCACTTCATCTCGTGGGGCAGCGGGCAGAACGCGCTTTACGCCTATCTGCTGATTCCCTTCGTGGCGCTGAAGGGCATCAACGCCTTTGCGGTGCGCCTGCCGATGATGCTGGCGGGGATCTTATCCATGCCGTTGGTTTTCATTGCAGGCAAACGCCTGCTTGGCGAAAAGTTTGGACTGCTGGCGACGTTCTTCATGGCGATCTCTCCCTGGCATATCGTCAACTCGCGTTGGGCGGTCGAGTCGAACATCATGCCGTTCCTCTTTTTGGCGGGCTTCACCGCGCTCATACTCGCAAACACGAAAAACGGATGGTTCCTCATTTCATCTATTTTCTTTGCGTTGTGTTTGTACGCCTACGGGACCGCCTACGTCGGTGTGCCGGTCTTCCTCCTGCTCACTGTTCCACTGCTTCTCAAAATCAAACGCATCACAATTGGACAAGCCGTCATTGGAGCGATTGCCTTCATTTTGATCGCCTTCCCGATCGGGCTTTTCCTCGCCGTCAACACGCTTCAACTGACGACCATGCAGTTGGGCGCTGTGACCATACCTCGTCTGCCGGTGGAAGCGCGCTATCAAACGATGGCGGCAGTCTTCGGCGAGAATCCCTTTGTGGCGGTTGCGGAAAACGCAAGGATCATGTTCGACGTCCTGTGGACTCAGTCCGATGCCTACCCCTGGAACTTCGTCGAACCGTTCGGCTATTTTTACAAATACACGTTTCCGCTGACCCTGGTCGGGTTCCTCCTCACCCTGCCGTTCAAATTCATCAAAGAGAACCGCGTCGAGCGCTGGCTGGTCGCCGCGTGGGTGCTCGCCGCCCTCGCCGTCGGCATCCTCCACCCGGTCAACCTGACGCGCTTCAACCTCGTCTTCACGCCCATCCTGTTCTGCATCGCCCTGCTTTTCCTCGATCTCGACAAGCGCCTGCCGCAAATCCTCCCCGTTGCAGTCGTCGTCTTTTCAATTGCCTTCGTCTTTCTCAACCGCGCCTATCACGGCGAGGAATACCGCAAAGTGACCAGCGCCATCTTCAACGAAGGCATCATTCCCGCCATCGAATACGCCGCCGAAAAAAGCGACTCGCTCATTTGCTTCACGAAGGAGCATTACTCGCTTTACATCTACGTCCTGCTGACCCAGAAATATCACCCATCGGAATATGTGGACGACATGCAATGGATCAACCCCGAAGACCCCGCCGACCCCGCGCGAAAGTTGGTTGCGCTAAAACGGTTCCGCTTCACACCGGACGACTGCCTGGGCGACCCCCGTGCGGCTTATATCCTCACGCTGAAGGAATCGCCTCCCAATTCAGCCGTCGAATACGTCGAATACAAGGAAAAGAAGTTCGTCAAGTTCGTGGTGCATTTGCCGAAATAGCAGAGCGGGATAGTATCCCGCTCTACAACTACACTTGCGACCCAAGCACATCCAGAATCGTCAACAACAGAATCCCGTTATTCCAAATCAGGAGGGACAGGAAAATCAGCAGGATTGCCTGAAACCATCTCCGGTTGGACACACTCCCCCATGCCAGCCCCAGGAACAGAACCAGCGCGTACGTCCAGTTGGGAGAATAGAGGAACAACTCCTTGCCGTAGCGCAAGTGCAGGACGATGTTCAGCGCAAAACAACCCATCAACGCCAGCGAAAAGCGCAGGTGCGGATTTTTCCTGATGTTCGACAGGAAAAGCGCGCCCGCAAACATCAGCAATCCCAGCCACGCCCACGCCGTGACGGTTTGAATCGGCAGGGTGTATTGACTCAACTCCTCGATCTCCGGCTTGAAGAAGCGGAATTGGATGAAGGGAATATCCTTGTCGTAAAAGATCGGCGTCGGCGCGGCGATGTTGTGGAAGAGGAATCCGCGCGCCAGCGCCTGAATCCGCAGTTCGTTCAACGGGAACAGGTTCTGCTGTTCCGCCTGCAATGTGGACGGGACGAAGAAGAACGGCTGCGCATCCGGGTAGAGCAGGTTGTTCAACAGGGTCAGCAAAACCAAAAAGACGAGCACTGTGGCAACAAAGCGAATCGTCTGCCTGACGTTCGGCTTGACCGTGAAGAACGCGATCACGTTCTGGGCAAAGTTCGAATGCGTGATGCCGATGGTCGCCAAACTGGCGGTGACGAGCGCGGGCAGGGGTTTGTCTTTGATCAGCAGGACGTGGAACAACAGCAAACTCCCAGCCAGGAAAATGTACGATTCGATGAGCGAGCCAAAAGTCAGGTGTGAGGCGGTGAATCCCAGCAGGGCGGCGATGAGCGAGGCGTATGCCGAATTCCCCGTGGCAGATTTGATGAACGTCCATGCCAGGTAGACGCACATCGCGCCGCCCAGCGCAACGAACACGTATGCGCCCCAGAGTTTGTTCCCCTTCAGCAGAAAACCAAGCAAATCCACCGGCGGCTTGAAGAGCAGGATCATAATGGGATGCACCGAACGCCAGTAGTAATCGCGCCAGTTGTCGGTGGTGAGGCGGATGCGGTAACTGAAATGATCGGCGTCGAAGTAAATGTCGTCCACATCGAAATGCGGGTCGTTTGCCACCGATGCGAACAGCAGGTATAAAACCAGGAAGCCAAGCGCCAGCGAGAGTCCCGCCAGGTTTGCGCTCACATAGGCATAGACTTTCGTGTGCTTGATGCGGTTGTAAAAACCGCTGAACTTCAGTTGGATGTGCATCCACGCCTGCCAGGGCAGCGCGATCAGGCTGACGAACGCGAACAGCCCGCGCGTGTCTTCGTTCATCACAAAATACTCAGCCGGGAAGAGCGCCACGCGCCGGTCGGCTTGATACAGCCATGCGATGAAACCTGCCAGCATCAGGAACAACGCGCCGTGAACGATGGCGTCGAACAGGCGCTCGCCCGCCACGCGCCGCACCCTGCCCATGAAGAAATATCCGCCCACGCCCAAAGCCGCCTGCAAGAGAAGCGTCAGCAGAATGATCTCGATTGGGCTGGTGTAAAAATTATCCAGAAAGCCGGCGATGAAAAAGCCGAAGAACGAAGCGAACAGCCATGCGCCCAGGACGCGCCGCTGTCCGCCCGCTTCGAGTATGGTTTGGATGGAAGAAGCGGCGGGGAGGGTCAGCAAAAGTGAAAGGATGAAAAGGGAAAATAAAGTGAGCAGCGAGTAATAAATGAAGGACGAGGGACGAGAAGCGAGGGATAAGGAATGGGTAACGAGGAAGGAGAGCAGTGCGGCGAGGAGCGCCCAAAGAAAAACGATCCGGCGCGCGGGGACGGAGATGCCTGCAACGGTTTTTCCCATCACGGGCAGTAAATACAAAAGGCAAACGAAGACCGCCGCCGCTGGGACAATAACCAGGAACAATTGGTCAATGAACGCGCGCGAAGTGAAATCGAAAAATGTCTGCGCGAGCGTGAACGAAATTACGATCCCTGCCAAAGCGCTGATCAAGATGCGCCCTGCCGTCGCAAGCCGTTGATTTTTCATGAAACGTCTCGTGATCTGCCCGCTAGCCCGAGCAACCCGCCTGCCGAAATCGAAGCCCGCACCGCGCGGACGATTGCCGCCGCGAAGACCTCCGCCGCAAACGCCCCCACCGTGGAAAGGTCGGCGCGCTTCCCGCCGGTGGCAAGCGCAAAAATGGCGTCGCCGTCCCATTGGGTATGCGCCGGGCGCACTGCGCGCGCCATGCCGTCCTGAGCCATCTGCGCCACGCGCATCATCTCAGCCTTTGAAAAATCCGCATTGACCGCCACCGCGCCAATCACCGTGTTCCTGCGCAGCGCAAACGCGAACGAATATTTCCGCATCAACTCCAGGGTTTTTTCTTCGGTGCGAATGCCAGCCGCGAACTCGCCGGTGTTCGGATCATACACATCGCCCAGCGCATTGACCGCGACGATTGCGCCGACCACAATTCCCCTGCCGATGTGAACGCTCGCGCCTCCAATCCCGGACTTCATGGCTTGGCTCTGCCCATAGAATTTTCCCACGCTCGCGCCGGTTCCCGCTCCCACCACGCCCTCCGCCGTCTCGTCCCGTGAGGCATGGACGCAAGCCTGGTAGCCCATCTTCGCATCCGGGCGGATGTCGGAACGCCCAATGTCGAGGTCGTACAAAATCGCGGAAGGCACGATGGGGGACCAGCGCATCGCGGGTCCGATAGCCGATCTGATGCTCTTCGAGATAGCGCATCACCCCCGAAGCCGCATCCAGCCCAAAAGCGGAGCCGCCCGCCAAAAGAACCGCATGGACTTTTTGAACCAGGTCGCCCGGATTCAACAAGTCCGTTTCGCGCGTGCCGGGCGCGCCGCCGCGCACATCCACCCCGGCGGCGGCTCCCTTGCGGCAGAGGATCACGGTACAGCCGGTCAATGCCTTTTTGTTTTGCGCGTGTCCCACTTCGATACCGGGCACATCCGTGATGGAGTTGCGTAGTTTCATCATTGCGAAAAGGCGGCGCTCGCTTTTTCCACGAGCGGCAGCCGCCCATGGCTTATTTGCCCAGTTCGCGCACGAGTTGCAGGAACTCCGTCCATTCCTCCTGGAAGAAGTGCACGGTGACGTTGTTCATTTCGATATGGTAGGTGGTTTCGCCGTCGGGTTCTTCGGCTTTCCACGCCATGAAGTTCTCCGTCTCTGCGAGGGTTTCGGTGCGGGGTTCGTGATTGTTATTGCTCATCGAATTCTCCTGTGGGATGAATGTTTTTGAATCCGGTTCAGGGGAGGTCATTTTCCCTTTTTGAATCTCAGGCTCAGGGTCCGAAAGAAGCGGCGGATCGCCACCGCAAGGCGTGAACCCGGCGCGGGCGGCGCGTGGCTCATTTCCTCTTCAGGCCACGGGTCCAAATCCAGCATCTTCCGCATGGTATAACGCCATAATAGCATGGCGGTGGCAAGGATGGGCGCGGCAACCACCACGCCGAGAATGCCGAATAAGTTGGCTGCGACAATGGCGCCGACCAGCACCGCGGCGGGATGCACTTTCAGCGCGTCTGAAAGGATGCGCGGGGAAACGATGTTGTCGAAGACCTGATCAATGACGAGGGCGACCACCAGGACCAGCAGCGTGTAATACAGTGGCGGAAGACCGAATAATTTGTAGGCTTGAAAATATGCGATGATGACCAGCACGCCCCAGTTCACCGCCGGACCCACGTACGGGACGAAGCGTGCCAGCCCCGCGAGCAGCGCCAGCACAATCGCGTAATGGACGCCCAGGATGCTGAGCGCAATCGAATAGACGATGACGGTCAGGAAAAAGATGATGAACTGCCCGCGCAGGAAGGCGTTCCAGATGCGCCCAAGTTCGCGGCCCAGGCGCGCCAGGTCCAGGTTGTAACCGGGGATTTCCACGGTGAGGATGCGGTCGCGCAAGCCGCCGCTTTCCACAAGCACGAAATAGGAGATCAGCAACACGAAGAGCGTCCAGCCGAGGAAGTTGGCGGCGCTGCCCGCCACCGTGCCGAGCAGGGTGCCCGTGCGGCTGAGCAGGGGCTGCACCATGCCCAGTATCTGACGGCTGAGGTCGTTCAGATCGAGCGCGCTGAAGTCCAGTTTGAAAGGACCGAACTCGTAGACACGCCCGGAGACGCTTGCGATCAATTCCGGCAGGTTGCGGAGCGCATCCTGCACGATGATCACCAGGCTTTGAATCTGCTGCACCAGTCCAACGCCGCCGAGCGTGAGCAGACCAAGCAGGAGCAGGATAATGATACCGTAAATGATCCCCACCGACGCGCCCCACGATACATGAAGCCTGCGTTGAAGGAAATCGGCAATGGGATGGAACAGGTACGCAAGCACGAGCCCGATCACCAGCGGCGTGATGATGAACTGGAATTTGACCAGCAATGCGCCGACGATGACCACTATCGTGAGGGCGACCACCAGTTTGGTGTTGGTGCCCCAGGACGGAGAGGAGGAATTGGTTGTCTGTTCCATGAAGGGAATTCCGTTTCAAAATGGAGATAAGATAATTCGATTCTATCAAAGTTGCGCGATTTTACAACACGAATACGATTCGCTTCTCTAAAAACGACACTCGTGCAGTGACGGGAAAGAGTCTGATGCGAAGGATATCAAATCTGCACGAAGGGCGTCAAAGTGTACACAAAAGGGAAAATGCTGTAATTTAATGACATTTTCCCTTCGTGACTCTGGCGTCACTTTGACAGGCTCAGCGTAAGCCTTGATATTCTTCGTGTTAGGCACTTTCTCAGTAATTACAAGGGAGTCGAAAACGCTTTTTATGTCCGGCGCAGCCGCTTCCAGCCGAAACCGATGAGGAAGAATGCCGTCGCAGTCAACACAATGGCAGATCCCGAAACGATGTTGAAATAATAACTGAGATACAAGCCGATTATGGAAGACAATGCGCCGATCAACGCCGAGATCAGCATCATCGGCAAAAGGCGGCGGGTGAGCAGGTACGCCGTCGCGGCGGGCGTGACCAGCATGGCGGCGGCGAGACTGACGCCCACCGTTTGAAGCGAAACCACCACCGTCAGAGCCAGCAGGACAAGCATAAGGTTCCGCAGGAGTTCGGCGGGCAGGCGCAGCGTCGCGGCGAGGACGGGATCGAATGAAATGACGAGGAAGGGCTTGTAAAGCAATGCCACTGTAAATAAAATGGCAACGCTCAACCCGCCGATCAGCCACAGGTCGGAAGGGCTGACCCCCGTGACGTTGCCGAACAGGATGTGGGATAGATCCACGGCGTAGGTCTGCATGGTGCTGATGAGCGCCACTCCCAAAGAAAGCGCCGCCGCAAACAGGATGCCGATGGCGGTATCCTCCTTGACCGCGCCTTCCTTCGAGAACAAGCCGATGGTCAGCGCCACGGCGATTGCCGCCGCTCCCGCACCGACCAGCAAATCCCCTTTGAGAATATAGGCGATTGCCACGCCGGGCAAAATGGCATGCGCCATTGCGTCGCCGAGGAACGCCATGCCGCGCAAGACGACGTAGGTTCCCATCACTGCGCACAACACGCCGACGATGACCGAGGCGAGCAGTCCGCGCTGCATGAATTCATAAGTGAGAGGCTGGAGGAGAAAGGACATTCGATTTACGATTTTGGATTTACGATTTTGGATTTACGATTGCGGAGGGTTTTGAGAGAGGCGACGGTCATGGCGAGGATTTCATTGGTTTCTTTGTAGATTCCGGCGATTTGCTCCTGCGGAACGAGTCCCGACTCGACCAGAATTTCAAGCCAATAGGCGGTCTCATCGCTTTCTTCTTCCACTTTTTTGAAAACCAATCGAACTAACGACCAATCGTCAATCGTCAATCGTAAATGGTCACTCCGGCGGACAGCATTCATCCACCAGCATCACCCCGTTTTCCATCACCAGCAGGGAATTCCCAAACGCCTGCGCGAGATTTTCCTTGACGAAAACCTCCTGCGGCGTGCCAAAGGCGATGAGACGGTGATTCAGCAGCAAAGACCAGTGTCGAAGCGCGAACCGGCAAGGTTCAAATCGTGGGTGGAGACCATCGCCGTCACCTCCTGTTCCTGCAAATGGTCGAGCAGGCGCAGGGTTGCCTCCTGCGTGGTGACGTCCACGCCGGTGAACGGCTCGTCCATCAAAAGGATGTGCGGCTCCTGCGCAAGAGCGCGGGCGAGGAAGGCGCGCTGCTGCTGACCGCCGGAGAGTTGACCGATGGGATTCTCCGCGAGATTCGCAATGCCCATCTGCGCGAGGCTGTTGTTTACCATTTGCTTATCGTGCGCGGAGGGACTCTTGAGCCAGCCCATCTGCCCGAAGCGACCCATCGTCACCACATCACGCACAGTGACGGGAAAACGCCAGTCCACTTCTTCGCGCTGGGGCACGTACGCCACGCAATCGCGGTGCGAGCCGAGCGCCTGGCCGTGAATCAGGATTTGCCCGTTTTTCAACGGCAGCAGCCCGACCAGCGCCTTGAACAACGTGGATTTGCCCGCGCCGTTCGGGCCCCACCACGGCGACGCGCGTGCCGTGCGGGATTTGAAAACTCAGGTCGTCGAGAACGACCTTCTCGCCGTAGCCGACGCGGATGTTTTGAACTTCGAGACGATGAGGGGTGTGAGACATTTCGATTTGCGATTTGCGATTTGCGATTTGCGATTGAGAGATGCGTTTGCCGCTCCCTTATCTTACTTCAAAGCGCCCACAATTTGGGTCACATTATGTTTCATCATGGCGACGTACGTCGGCGCGGGTTCGCCGTCGGTCAGGGATCTCGAGGTACAAACTGTCCACCACCTGCACGCCCGTTTCGGCGGCGATCTGCTCCGCGAGGTCGGCGTTCTCCACTTCGCCAAGGAAGATGGCAGGCGCGCCCGAAGATTTGATCGCCTCGATTGCCGCGGCGATCTCCTGCGCCGATGCGCCCGCCTCCGAACTGAAACTCGGCAGGATGGTATCCACCACCTCGAAGCCGTAGCGTTCGGCGAAATACCCCAGCGCTTCATGGTTGGTCACCAGCAGGCGGCGTTCGGCGGGGATGGTATCCACCTGCTCGCGGATGAAGGCGTCCAGTTCCTGCAACTGCGCGATGTACGCTTCGGCATTGGACTGGTAGATTTCCGCCCCATTGGGGTCTGCCTTGCTCAAGCCATCGCGGATGTTTTCCACATACGTGATGACGAGGTTCGGGTCGAGCCATAGATGCGGATCGCCCGCCTCATGGACTTCGCCCGCCCCTGCTTCAGTTTCTTCGGCATTTTCCACCGCCGGATGCGCCTCCAGCCCCGCCGTTGCTTCGATGACCAGGCGTTCGCCGCCCGCGTTCTCAAGCAGCGACTCGATGAAATGTTCGTATTCGAGTCCGTTCAAAATCAACACGTCGCTTTCCGCGATCTTCGACGCATCCGCCGGGGCGGCTTGATAGGCGTGCGGGTCCGCGCCGATGGGGAGCAGGGACTCCACTTTCACACGTTCGCCCACCACGTTTTGGGCGATGTCCGCGAGGAAGGAGGTGGAGGCGAGCACGCTCAAAGCGGAATCCCCGCTTTGAGGGGCGGGCCCGCAACCCGTCAGGAAAAGAGGCGCGAGCGTTAACGTCACGATAATGGTATTGATAATCTTTTTCATTTGAAACACCGATCTTTGGAGAAAACCCCCGGAAAAGCATTGGGGTCTTTTTCTTTTTATTGCGGCGCGCCTTCGATAGGATAACCCCTGGCGTACCATTCCTTCAAGCCGCCGGTCATGCTGGTGGCGTTGAAGCCTGCGTTCAACAAAATGTCGCGTCCCTGCTGGCTGCGGTTGCCGGAGCGGCACACTACAACGATTTCACGATCCTTCGGTAGTTCATTCAAACGCGACGGCAGTTGATCCAGCGGAATGAGCGTGGTGTTCGGCGCATGGTACTCGTCCCATTCCTCCTGCGTGCGGACATCCAAAACAAAGACGCCTTCCTGATACATCTGGTAGGCTTCGTCCACGCTGACCTCAGCCGCCAGCGCGGTGGATGCGCCGCTCCCGCCGCCTGCCGAGATTGCGATCAAATAGATGATCAGCGCGATGACCACGATGACTCCCAGCTGCGCCGCCGGACGCCGCAAAAAGGCGGAGAGTCCGCTGCGGGTGGCGAGGTGGTTCCTTTTACTGCTTTTTCTTCGAGACATGTTGTCCTCTCATTGATTGGATTGTTCCCGGTTATGGGCGCGTAGAAATATAAATCCCCTCACTCTCTCTGAAAGTATGTCGTTGCGCGACAACCTCCTGTTGACCGGAAATGCCTCGCAAAACAGGGGGCTGCTTCGGGGAGAACGCCCTCGCAACGACATTTGTCCGACAGCAAACAAACCTTTAGATGTATATCCCAAACAAAAGTTGCAAAGACGGTCACGCGGCGGGCGCGGTAAAGGAATCCAGCGCAATTTCGAGGTCGCTGAATATTTCAAGGAACTGGCTCAACCCCACCACGTCCAGCACCTGCATCACGGCAGGCTGCGGGCTGAGCAGTTTGACGTAATTGCGGATGGAGGCATCCTGCTGGGGGTGGATGGCGCGGAAGGTAGGGCGACCGCCTTCCTTTGTGTTCACAGGCTGACCCATGAAAATGCGAGCCACAGTGTGAAGCGCCATCAGCCCGGCGCTGCTCACGTAGGGCACCTTGCTCAAGTCCAGCAAGAGGTTGCGCGCGCCGTCGTCGTACGCCTGCTGCGCCTTGTCAATGACGTTGAGGTAGGTGGAGGAATCCACATCCCCTTGAATGTGCATGACCGTCACACTGCCGCGCTTTGAGATCGAGATTTGCATGGGAGGTCTCCTCTCTCGGTGGGACTATCTAAAATTAAACTCTTCGTAGTGGATGTTTTCGGCGGGGACGCCCGCCTCCACGAATTTTTTCTCGAACGCCTGCACCATCGGCAGCGGTCCGCACATGTAGACATGATGCCTGTTCACGCTTCCGCCAGCGTTCTTCACGATCTCCTCCACCGTCAGCGAGCCGTGAACCGCCGAAAAACGGACGTGCGCCATCAGGCGCGGATGTTTGGCGGTGATTTCCCGAATCTCACCCGCGAAGACGGCTTCCTCTTCATGGCGCACGGTGTAGTAGAAATGAACGTCGTGCGGCAGGTCCGCTTTCAGGTCCCGCAGGAACGAGAGGAAAGGCGTAATGCCGATTCCGCCCGCAACCCAGATCTGTTTGCCGCCGCCGGTCTTGTAATTGAACATCCCATACGCGCCTTCGACGATTGCATCCATGCCTTCCTTCAGGTTGTGGAAGAGATGACGGGTGAAATCGCCGCAGGCTTTGACGGTGACTCTCAGCACATTTTCGTGCGGTGCGCTGGAAATGGTGAACGGATGCGATTCGTTCAAAACTTTATCGCCGGGGAACCTCACGAACAGGAACTGCCCGGCGTGCGCGTGTTTGATGGGCTTGCCCCTAGCGCGCAGGGTCACTTCGGTGGTGGAGTTGTTCGGGTGCTTCACCGCTTCCACAACGTAGGGCGCGTATTTTCTGAAGAACCTGCCGAACACCTCGGTATAAAGGTAGGAACCGATGCCGAGGAAGACGAAGATCTGGTTCCAGTTGATGGCGACGCTGGCGCTCGGCGCGTTGACCGTGATGGAATGCAGGTATCCCAGGATGAAGAAAATGCCGATGTACCTGTGAAGTTTCTTCCAGCCTTCATACGACCTGCCCGTCAGTTTGTTCAGGAACGGGACGCGCGGCGCAAGAGTCGGCAGGACGATGGCGACGAAGCCCAGGAAGGAGATGATCGCCAGGTAGTTGCCCAGCAACAGGTCGAAGACGCGCAGGGGCACGGTCAGCAGATGCACGAACATGAGCAGGAATGCCGCCGTCGAAGTGTGGCGGTGGGTCATGTACATCTTGTCCAGCCCGCCGAAAAACGGCTCCGCCCAGCGCGGGCGGGTGGAGAGGAACAGCGAGAACGACATCAGCACGATCACCACCGAGCCGAAGATCATCCCGGCATGGTAGCGGAAATAATTCTCCACCCCTTCGCTCTCCGGCGGAAAAACCAGCCAGACGCCAATCGTGACCAGCACCAGAACGATAAAGACGATGTTTCCCAGTTTATGTTTCATGTTAATCACCTTGATAACAATAAATCAACAGCGATGCAGGCGGGCATCGCTGTTGGTCGGCAGGTTATTGATAGGAGTCGAGCGCTTTCTTTCGGTCGGTGAAAATCTCGAAGATGGCTGTGTACCCCACCATATCCAGCACATTCGTAACCTGCGCCGCCGGGTTCAAGAGTTTGACGTGCTTCTGCAAGCCGCTCGTGCGCGAACGGTCAACGGATTTGAGCGCCGCCCAGCCCTGTTCGGGGTCGGGGATTTCCTCGCCGCGCATGAGAAGCGCAATGGTATGCAGCGCCACCAGTCCCGCGCTCGAAATGTAATTCAGTTCGCTCAGATCCAGCAGGAAGTTCTTTGCCCCGTTCTGGTACGCTTCCTGCGCGGAGCGGATCAGTTCCTGATACGTCTGCCCGTCCAGTTGTCCCGCCACGCGGATAACGGTAACAGGCACGTTCCCGGTTTCCTGTGAAATGTCAATTTGAATCATCTGCTCCTCCTCGAGAGTGATGCCCAATTATAAACCCGCTTTTCTTTGAAGCCGCGCAAGGCGGTGGTCAATTTCGTTCAGCCAGTGTTTGCGGATGTACCCCGGCAGGGTCCGCCCGCTCCGCCTCCCCGGCGCGCCGAACGCGCCCACCGGATGGACGCCTTCACGTCGCGCAGTTTATGTTCGTAATACTTTGCCAGTTCGATGTGCGCGTAAATGTGACCCTTGCCCGCCGCCTCTTCCCATAACCTCACGGCTTGATCCAAATCCCCGCGCTTTTTCTGCAGCGAAGAGAGACGCTTCACTGCCACGCCGAAATCTGCTTCTTCCAACCCGATTTCGAGTCCACGCTCGAAGAGACGCGCCGCCTCATCCCAGTGACCGAGGTCTTCATATAGTTTGCCGAGCGCGATGAAATCGAGTCCGTGTTCCACCCGCCCGTTGTACGGGTCTGCCAGCAGTTCGCTGACGTGCCCCAGCAGAGCCGCCATCGCCACCACGTCCATCGCGTTGTGGTAGAACACGCCTCCCAGCGGACGCGCGTCGCCGCTGCGCAGGTAATCGAAGTACAGCCAGGGAATCTCGTAGCCCGGCACTTCCTCCGAGGTCCGCGTGAAGCCCAGCACATGCTCTTCGAGATATTTCAAGGCGCGCGAGGGGAGCCTGTCGCGCCAGAGCCTGCGGGCTAAGGGGAGCAGGTCAATGTGGGCGTAATCCTTGAAAGGGACGGGGATGCGGTGCAGGGAGTAGCGGGTGACGAGGAGCGGCGCGTCGAAGGCTTTGCCGTTGAACGTGACCAATCCCTCGCACGGCGCAAGGAAGTGGATCAACGCTTCGAGCATGGCTGGCTCTTCGGAGGGGTCGCGCAGGAAGAACTGCTTGAGGACGAGTTGACCTTCCACGAAGCGCGCCGCACCGACGAGGAAGGCAAGCGTGCCTGTCCCGCCGGAGACGCCGGACGTTTCCGTATCCAGGAAGGCGAACTTATGGATGGGCATCTCCGCGATGCGCGCGTCGTTTGCCCATTGTGAGATAAAAGAAAGAGGGAAAGAAGAAAGAAGCGGGAACGTGCCGTGTAAATAAGATGAGTCGTATGTTTGTTCAGCGACGAAGGTTTCGCCGCCTTTGGGAAAGGAGATAAAACTCCCGGCGATGACCGATTCTATGGTGTGGCTGTCCGGCTTGGGCGGGGGAGGAAGCGCGTCCGCCGTCTTGACGCCGAGCGATTTCAGTTTGTCTGCAAGCGAGGGCATGCAGGCAATTTTATACCCAGCGCAGTCACAAATTGCGCTTTTTTAAGAAGGGGAAAGCGCAATTTGTGACCGTGGGCGTTATATCCTAAACATCCGTGTAGGCGACGTTTACCGGACCGCTGAGTCTGTCGTTCACGGGTGTGGCGATGACGAACAGCCTGCCCCAGGTCGGGTTGCCTTCGTTTTCGATGCAGGTTTGCAGGGTGAGGTGGAAGCCGCCGCGATAAACCCGGTGAAAGAGTTGCTCGACATCGAGGACGGTTCCCGTTTCGAGGTCTTTGAAACTGCTGTAGGGGCTGAGCGGTGAAAGCGCCTGGTAATGCTGAAGGTCCGCGACGATGAAACTTTGCGTGCGTCCATCGCCGTACACGAGGGTGATGACATTCCCGACCTGCAATTGGAAAAAGTCCGCGCCGGCGAGATAGTTGTGAGCGAGCAGACCGATGTTTCCGGCTTCCGACGCCATGCTGAATTGCGTGACGGCATTTCCGGCATCGGAGACGTAACCCGGGTTGCCCATCGGCTGTTGGGCGATGGGGGATGCCATTACGCCCGCGACGTACACGCCTCGCAGGGCGTTGGGGTTTCCGTCTTTGACGGTTTCCACAAATTCGGGCAGTGTTGGGAGGGGGGCAGGCTCATCGAGCGCGTATGCCTGCGCGGGAAGCACGGATGCGAGCGTGAGGACGCCGAGCATCGCAAGCGCGATGATCTTGTTCCTGAATTGCGCGAACTGGTTTCTGGATGCCATATCAACTCCTTGTTGCGAGCATCCAGACCTTTGGCGCAATGAACACAGACAGGTCGAGGGAGGCTCGTCTTCGGTAACCTGGCAGTCGTGATCACGCAGGGCGTGACGATAGACCCATGGCTTTGCGTCGCCGCCTTTCGGCGGGTTTGCCGTTTTCGGTACGATTCCGTTTCGTTTGTAAGGTGCAAAACAATGCGGGCTTGACACATGCCAAGCCCGCAGAAAAAGGAAGAAGGAGGATGTGATCTTCGGCGGCTTGGCGACCGTGACTGCGCTGCGGCAGTGGTAGGCCCTGTAGCTTTGCGTCGCCGTCTTTCGACGGGTTTGCCGTTTTCGGTTTTCTGCCCATCAGTATAGCCGCTTTTGGACGATGAGGAGTTTTCAGTTTGGTAATGTCGGTTCGTTGTAATGAAGGGGTTTCGTGCTACACTTGCGCGAACATTCAAGGAAGAATGCCCTTTGAAAAAACGCCTCCCGTTCTGGCTCAAACTTTTATACGGTTCCGGCGACTGGGGGATTTCCAGCATCGGTATGATGCGCTCCATTTTCTACGCCATCTATCTCACGGATGTGGTGGGCATCGAGCCGCGGCTCGCCTCCATCGGCGCGCTGGTCGGCATCGTTTGGGATGCCGTCAACGACCCCATCATCGGGATTCTGAGCGACCGCGTCAAATCCAGGCTGGGGAGGCGCAGACCCTTCCTTTTGTGGTTTGCCTTTCCGTTCGGGTTGAGTTTCGTCATGCTGTGGTCTGCGCCCGATTGGGATAGCCAGGCGGGGCTGTTGATCTATGTGACCCTCGCCTTCATGATCTCCGACACGCTGACCACGCTGGTGTCGGTCCCGTTTCTTTCCCTGACGCCGGAACTGACCCAGGACTACGACGAGCGGACTTCGCTTTCGAGTTTCCGCACGGTCTTCCAGCTGCTCTCCGCCATGACGGTGGTCATCGCCGCGCCCATCATCGTGGATGCGGTGATTTTGAGAGGCGGCTCGCAGCAGCAGGGATTCATCACCGCGGGGGCGGTCTTCGGGGCGGTGGGGTCGCTTCCGCTCTTCCTCATCGGTTTGATCGTGCGCGAGCGGTTTGGCGCCAGCGGAGAGCGGGAGACGACCTCCTTCCGCGAGAGCCTGAAACTCGCGTGGGAAAACGTGCCGTTCCGGTACGCGGTTGGGATTTACATGTTCAACTGGTCGGCGGTGGATATGGTCGCCATCACTTTCCCCTTTTTTCTTTTGTATTGGGTGGCGCAGGGGAGTCTGTTGGCGAAGATCACCCTCTTCGGCGTGGACCTTGCGCTCGAATCGGCGTTCTTCGGCGTGCTGATGTTCGTGTGCATCCTCTTCGTGCCGTTCTGGATGCGGATATCGAAACGCTTCAATAAGGTCGGCGCGTATATTGCCGGCATGACGGCGTGGATCGTTGTGCAGGTGATGATCTTTACCATCCAGCCCGGTGAAACGAATTACCTGTTGGTCATTGCGGCTTTGGCGGGCATCGGGGTATCGGCGGCGTATATCCTGCCGGATTCGATCCTGCCGGATGTCATCGAATGGGACGAGTTACGCACGGGGCGCAGGCGGGAGGGAATCTATTACGGCATCCGCACGCTCATCCGCAAGCTGACCGGCGCGCTGGTCATCTTCATCACTTTGCAAATTCTGGGCTGGTCCGGCTATCAGGCTCCGCCCGAAGGCGTGATTCAATTCAAACAATCGGATTCCGCCCTGTTCATGATCCGCGTGATGGATTCGTTCATCGGCGCGGGGATTCTGATGGGGACGATCATCCTCGCCTGGTTCTATCCGCTCACAAGGGAGAGGTATCAGCGGGTGCAAAGGCTGTTGGCGGCGCGGAGAAACAAAAACGTGGAAACGATCTGAACGCCGCTTCCACGTTTGACCTGACACCTGAAACCTGGCACTTGGAACTTTAAATCATCGTCGGTTCTTCGTATTTCCCAAAAACCTTCGTCATCACTCCCACAATTTCCCCAAGCGTGCAATACGCGCGGACGCAGTCCATGATGTAAGGCATCGTGTTCTCTGTCCCTTCGCAGGCGATGCGCAGACGGTCGAGAGTCTGCCCTGCGCGCCCGCTGTCGCGCGTCTTGCGGACCTCGTTAAGGCGCGCCACCTGACGGCTGTAGCCATGCGGGTCCATTTTCAGGATGGGGATGTTCATCGGCTTGTCGTCCAAATAGGCGTTCACGCCGACGACCTTGCGTATGTTCTGGTCAATCTCGCGCTGGTAGCGATACGCCGCGTCGGAAATCTCGCTTTGCATGAAGCCTTTTTCCAATGCGGGGATGACCCCGCCCAATTCTTCGATGCGGCGGAAGTAGGCGTACGCATCCTTCTCCATTCGGTTTGTTTGCGCTTCGACGAAGAAACTCCCCCCAAGCGGATCCACCGTGTTCGCCGCGCCGGATTCCTCGGCGATGATCTGCTGGGTGCGCAGGGCAATCGTCACCGCATGTTCGGAAGGAAGCGCGAGGGCTTCATCCATGGAATTGGTGTGAAGCGATTGCGTCCCGCCGAGGACGGCGGCAAGTGCCTGAATCGCCACGCGGACGATGTTGTTCTCCGGTCTGCCGCGCCGTGAGCGAGACCCCAGCCGTCTGGGTGTGGAAGCGCATCAGCCACGAGCGCGGATTCTTCGCCTTGAAGGTCCCCGCGCATCTCGCGCGCCCAAATGCGGCGGGCGGCGCGGTATTTGGCAATCTCCTCGAAGAAATCGTTGTGCGCGTTGAAGAAGAACGAAAGGCGCGGCGCGAATTCGTCCACGTCCATGCCTCGCGCCATGCCCCAGCGGACGTATTCCATGCCGTCTGCCAGCGTGAACGCCAGTTCCTGCGCGGCGGTGGAACCGGCTTCGCGGATGTGATAGCCCGAAATGGAGATCGTGTTCCACTGCGGCACATGCTTTGCGCCGAACTCCATCGTGTCCACCACGAGGCGCATCGAAGGCTCCGGCGGGAAGATGAATTCCTTCTGCGCGATGAACTCCTTGAGGATGTCGTTTTGAATCGTGCCGCGCAGCTGGTCGGAGCGCACGCCCTGTTTTTCGGCGGCGGCGATGTACATCGCCCAGATGATCGCGGCGGGGGAATTGATGGTCATGCTGGAGGAGACTTTGTCGAGCGGGATGCCGTCCAGCAAGATTTCCATATCCTTCAATGAAGAGACCGCCACGCCGCATTTGCCGAACTCGCCGAGCGCTTCGGGCTGGTCGGTGTCGTAGCCCATCAACGTTGCCAGATCGAAGGCGATGCTCAAACCGGTCTGACCCTGTTCCAGTAAGTATTTGAAGCGCTGGTTTGTCTCTTCTGCCGTGCCGAAACCCGCGAACATGCGCATCGTCCACAGTTTGGAGCGGTGAAGCGTCGGGTGGACTCCCCTTGTGTACGGGTACTCGCCCGGAAGTCCAAGAGAAGAGGCGTAGTCCATGTCTGCCACATCGAGCGGGGTGTAGAGTCGGTTGATCGGCTCGGAGGATGTCGTGATAAATTCATCCGCGCGTTCGGGGAGTTGGTCCAACGCTTTCTTGAGGGAGGTCTGTTCCCATTGCGAAAGCGATGTTTTCAGGTCTGCGAGCGTTTTTTTATCGTACATGGCATCTCCTTCGGCTGAGGCGGTAAGGTGATTGCATTATACTTTACTGGTATACTCACGCACGAAGGTAGTTATGCCCCGTTTCGAAATTGACGTTGATCCCTGTGACCATATCACGGCAGACGCCATCGGCAAACCCGGTCAGCGCGTCTTTTATTTGCAAGCCTACCAGGATACCCGCACCATCACCATCATCATCGAAAAGGCGCAGTTGATCTCGCTCGCCATCGGCATCGAACAGTTCCTGGCGCAGATCAGCCGGGCGAACCCGCACCGGAAGAGGCATCGGGCGATTACGTGGAGGATGCGATGCGCATCCACCCGCCTGTGGATCCGCTCTTCCGCGCCGGGGAGATCGGGCTTGGCTACGACCGCGAACGTGACCGCGTGGTCATCTTCACCAAGGAGTTGCTGACCGAGGAGCAGGAAGCCGAATCCGCCGCGCAGGTGCGTTTTTGGACGACGCGCACGCAAATGCGCCGCCTCGCCCGCTGGGGACAGGAAGTCTCCTCGCGCGGGCGTCCCATCTGTCCGCAGTGCGGTCAGCCGATGGAACCGGAAGGTCACTTCTGCCCAAAGAAGAACGGGCACTTGCATTAACAAGTCGAAAGTCGAAGGTCAAAGGTCAGCGGCTTTCGACTTTTGACTTTTGATTTTTTATGAACACCCCCGCTTCCCCAAAAATCCGAGACGCTCTCACCAACGGCGAATACGAACTGCGCGGTCAATTCATGCTCGGTTCGAACTACACCTTCCTCGTGGATGTGCATCACGAAGGGGAAACGCTGAAAGCCGTGTACAAGCCCAGCAAGGGCGAACAGCCGCTATGGGATTTCCCCGATAACACGCTTGCCCTGCGCGAAGCCGCCGCATATCACCTGAGCGAGGCGCTCGGCTTTCACATCGTACCGGTCACCGTTTACCGCGAGGACGGTCCGCACGGACCCGGCTCGCTCCAGCAGTACATCGAATACGATGTCGAGTACCACTACTTCAACTTCGCGCCCGAAGACAAACAAAAACTCCGCCCCGTTGTGCTCTTCGACCTCCTCGCCAACAACGCCGACCGCAAGGGCAGTCACGTTTTTTTCGAGGATGGCACGCGCCATCTTTATGCCATTGATCACGGGATTTGCTTTCACGAGGAATACAAACTACGCACCGTGCTATGGGACTTCGCCGGGCAAAGAATTCCAGACGAATTGCTCGCGCCTCTTTCCTCGACGGGAAGTTGGTCTGCCCTCTTCGAGCCTTATCTCAGCCCAAGGGAGATTCGCGCCCTCGTGCGCCGCGCGGACGAAATTTGCAAGTCGAGAGTCTTCCCCCATCCCTTGCAGGGACGCAGGATGTATCCCTACCCGCCAATTTAATGTCATTGCGAACCGCGAAGCGGTGAAGCAATCTCCTTATAACTGGAAGATTGCTTCGTCGTGGCGCCAGGGCGCCACTCCTCGCAATGACATGAAGAAGAATTATGCATTACAACCTCTGCCTTATCGGTTTTGGCAACGTCGCCCGCTCGCTCGTCCGATTATTGGAGCGCAAGAGCGATCTGTTGAAATCGAAATACAGCGTCACATATTCGATTACAGGCATCGCCACCGGCAGGCATGGATATGCCGTCAACCCCAACGGACTTGATGCGAGAAAAGCCCTCGAACTTGTCGAAACAGGCCAATCCATCAACTCAATCTCCAATCTCCAGTCTCCAATTACTAACTCACCTTACGCAGTAAACCGCCAAGACGCCATGTCGCCAAGTTTTTTTACGCCTTTTACTCTTCTCTTGGCGTTCTTGGCGCCTTGGCGGTAAGAAAAGGGCTTAACTGCGTAACGTCAGTTACTAATTCGCTAGCTGTCATTCAACATTCTTCTGCCAACGTCATATTCGAAAACTCCCCCGTCAACTACGAGAGCGGTCAGCCCGCCATGGGCCCACATCCGCGCGGCGCTGGAAGCGGGCATGCACGCCATCACGGCGAATAAAGGCACAGTGGTCCATGGGTATCGAGCATTGACCGCGCTGGCAAATTCAAAAGGGAGGAAATTTCTTTTCGAGTCCACCGTGCTGGGCGGGACTCCCGTCTTTTCCACCTTCCGCGAAGCCATGCCGCTTGCGGAGTTAATCTCGTTCAAGGGCATCATCAACGCGACAACGAACCTGATCCTTTCGCGCATGGAAGACGGCGAGTCGTTCGACGATGCGGTGAAGTATTGTCAAAGCATCGGCATTGCGGAGACCGATCCCTCCGGCGACGTGGATGGCTGGGACGCGGCGATCAAAGTTGCGGCGCTGGTCACGGTCTTGATGGATACCCCATTCAAACCCCGGGATGTGGAGCGAAAAGGCATCAGGGAGATCACGCCCGGGATGGTGAAGCAGGCAAAGGCGGAAGGGAGGCGATGGAAACTCGTCGCTTCGGTGGAACGTGCTGGGAATCAAATCAAAGCGCGCGTTGCCCCCGAATTGGTCGAGCCGTCATCCCCGCTGCATGGCATGATGGGCTCGTCCACAGGGCTGACGTTCCGAACCGACGTATTGCCCGATTATTCGATCATGGTCACCGAACGCGAAGGACTGAAAGGCGGACCCGAAGAAACGGCGTATGGTCTGTTCGCGGATTTTGTGAGCGCAGCGAGTGCGGTGAAATGAAATTGCGGACGAATCAAAACTTCCGAAGTCTCCAAGACTTCGGAAGTTTTTTGTTATCGGTTTCCTTCGGCAACCTGGAAGGATGCCGATTTCCATTGTTTGTACTTTCTCCCCGGCATTGTATTCATCAACTTTATCAGCGACCTCAACGCTTCATTGACCAATGTGGAGTCGGGGAAATACTCCACCCCTTCAGGCACGAGCATACACGAGCCTCCGTCTTTTATTTTATTGCCTTCGGTTTCGGGCAACTGGTGTAAATTGCCCGCATAAGTCTGTTTTATGGTTCCCAGCGGGCAAGATAACACGTTATTTGTCACTTTCCTGGTGTTACTTTTTTCTCGTCTTTTGGAAAGTCATTGTATCGGGCGCGGTTTTCTGCCAAAATCGTGTATATCGGTTAACGCCGATTAACAAATTTTGCGGGGTTCGTTTGCTTTGGCAGGTAGTTTGGCGCAACCAAAACGCCGCCCAACATCGCTTGCACACAGAAGGGGGGTGGGTTTCGCCTTTTCAGAAAGGAGATTGCAATCAAAAAAATGATGTGCATAATCCATTTTCCATAGCGACTTTCGGTATTGTACAGCAGCGAAATTTCATAAACACATAAAACGGGTTCATTTGTAAAGGAGATCAACATGGCGAACTTTTTCATTGGAGCAGGGTGCTTATTTGGTTTGTCAGGTTTTTTATCCGTGACTAATTTAACGGACTTTGCTTTAAATATAGCAAAACTCACAAGAATCCATACTCTTCCACTCCTGAATTTACTTCCCGCTGGATGGGCATATTTGATATTTGGGGTTATATTGTTTATTATCGGCGGGGCACTGGTCAGGCAGGAGAGTGGAGAGTATTGGTGGTACGTTTGGTGGCGCAACTAAGAACCTATCCGGTTAGCCCTGCTCCCGGCGGCTGGAGCATTAGGTCTGTTTGCGGATTTTGCGAGCGTAGCGAGTGCGCTGAAATGAATTGTAGGGGCGACCCGGCGGGTCGCCCCTACGTTTTTTAATACACCAACAAAACCACCAAAGCCAAAATAGCGGGGACGGCTTGAATGTAAAAGATGCGCTTGCTGACCGTAAACGCACCGAAGATTCCCGCAACGATGACACAACTCAAAAAGAAGATTTTCACCGGGTCGCCTGCAAACAATCCCCACAGCAGACCAGCGACGAGGAAGCCGTTGTACAGTCCCTGATTCATGGCGAGTCGTTTCGACTGTTTGGCGAATTCTTCGGTCAAGTTGAAAGACTTCATTCCACGCGGCTTGTCCCAGAGAAACATCTCAAGGTAGAGGAAAAAGAAGTGCAAGAGGGCGACAATGACGATAAGAATGTCAGATGCGAGCTTCATAATTCTCCTTTAGTTTATGCGAGTATAGCAGGAAGTGGCCCCAAGGCACGAAGGCGCAAAGCCGCTAAGAATCTTTGGGACTTCGTGTCCTGGAGTCTTTGTGGTTCGTTAAAACAGAACAAAAATTCTGTTATACTGACCTCACCCAACCTCACCCCCGTCCCCTCTCCTAATAAAGAGAGGGGGGAGTAATTTGATGGCAAAAACAAAATCCCACACCCGATACGTCTGCCAGCAATGCGGACGAGTCTCCGCTTCGTATATGGGCAAATGCCCGCAGTGCGGGGCGTTCGACAGCATGATCGAGGAAGTCGTCCACGATGAACCCGTCTCGAAGAAGGGAGCGGGAAACGTCCGCGGGCTGAGAGGCAGGTCGGAGCCGCGCCCCATCTCCGAGGTCAGCGGTGAGGCGGAGGATCGTGTTCACCTGCCCATCGGCGAGTTTGCGCGCGTCCTCGGCGGCGGCATCGTTCACGGCTCCATCGTCCTCGTGGGCGGCGACCCGGGCATCGGCAAATCCACGCTCATGCTTCAAATGGCGATGGAGATGGCAAAAGTCCAGCGCGTGCTGTACGTGTCGGGCGAGGAATCCGAGCGGCAGATCAAGATGCGCGCCTCGCGCCTGTTCAACGGCGGGAAGGATTTGCCGAAGGATCTTTTGCTGGTGACGGAAACCAACCTCGAAGTGATTTTGAATCACGTCCACGCTTCAAAACCGGACCTGTTGATTGTAGACTCCATCCAGACCACCTACCTCTCCGAGTTGGATTCCTCGGCGGGGTCGGTTTCGCAGGTGCGCGAGTGTTCGTCGCAGTTGCGGGAGTTGGCGAAGTCCACCGGCGTGACCGTGTTCATGATCGGGCATGTGACAAAAGAAGGCGCAATTGCCGGTCCGCGCGTGCTGGAGCATATCGTGGATACGGTCTTGTATTTGGAGGGAGATCGTTTTCAAGCGTATCGTCTTTTGCGCTCGGTGAAGAACCGCTTCGGCGCGACCTCGGAAGTGGGTGTGTTCGAGATGCGCGAAGGCGGCTTGAGCGAGGTGCTGAATCCGTCCGAGGCGTTTTTGGCGGAGCGGCTGGTCAATGCAGCAGGCTCCGCAATTGCTGTGACGATGGAAGGCACGCGCCCGATTTTGGTCGAAATTCAAGGACTCACCTCGCCCACGCAATTCGGTAATGCGCGCCGCACGCCGAACGGTGTGGATTTCAACCGCCTGCTGTTGATCGCGGCAGTGTTGACGCGCCGCGTCGGCTTGAAACTTGCCGAGCAGGATGTGTTTGTCAACGTGGTGGGCGGCATCCAAATTGACGAACCCGCCGCGGATTTGGCTGTCGCCGCGGCAATTGCTTCCTCGTGGCGCGACATTCCCGTCCGCGCGGATGCGGTGCTGATCGGCGAGATCGGTTTGGCGGGCGAGTTGCGTATGCCCGGTCAGATGGTGGCGCGTTTGCGTGAGGCGCAGAAACTCGGCTTCAAGACCGCCATCATCCCGAAAGCCTTGCGAAAGGGCGAAGAGTATCCCAAGGGAATCGAGATCGTCGAAGTCCGCGCGTTGGATCAGGCGTTGAGTGCGGCGTTGAAAAAAGAAAAGTAGAGAGTAGAGAATAGAGAATAGGTAATAGTGAACAGGCTGGTGGTCGAACAGGTTGGGCGTTCTTTGCGAGAACATATCGAGACCGCCAAAATAAATAGAGGTAATCATGTGCCGAAGCATCAAACCCCTTAGAAATATGGATCACCCCGTCACCGAGCAGGAGATTTACGAAGCCGCGCTGCAATACGTGCGGAAGGTGAGCGGATACCGCAAGCCGTCGAAGATCAATGAAGAGGCGTTCAACAAGGCGATAGTGGAAGTAGCGGAGTCTACAAGGAAAATCTTGGCAAACTTAAAAACAGTTGAAGGTCGAAAGTCGAAAGTCGCATCCTGACCTTCGACCTTTGACCTTTGACAAATCTCTCGCAACCACTTTCCACTTTCCCTCGTATACCTCCTTGCACTAACCTGAGGAGGTTTTTCTTATGTATAGACTGACCATTTTCATCGCGATTCTCGCGCTGGCAGCGCTGGCGTGCGGATTCAGCGTGGAGTTGCCCAACGCTCCCGAACCCGGTCCCGAAGTGACCGACCAGATTCGCGTGGACTACCCCGACGCGGAGGAGGTCAATTTGCAGTTGTCCTTCGGCGCGGGCGACCTGACCCTTGCCCCCGGCGCGGATAAACTCGTGGACGGAACCGCCACCTACAATTACGAGGAGTTCAAACCCGAAATCGTCGAAGACGGCGGGAATGTGGAGGTCAAAATGGGGAACGTGGAATTTCCCAACCTTCCATCTCTCGACAACCTCAAGAACGAGTGGGATTTCAAACTCGGCGCGCAGCCCATGAACCTGTCCATTGACGCGGGCGCATACGACGGGACCTACGAGTTCGGCGGGCTTGCGCTCACCAGCCTCACCGTCAACGACGGCGCGGCGAACGTCGAACTCGCGTTTTCCGAGCCGAACCAGGCTGAGATGTCTTCGTTCCTATATTCCACCGGCGCATCGGACGTGACCATGACCGGGCTCGCCAACGCCAACTTCAGCATCTTCGACTTCTCCTCCGGCGCGGGCGATTACACCCTCGATTTCTCCGGCGAACTCCAACGCGACGCTTCGATCAAAATCGAGAGCGGCTTGAGCAACATCATCATCGTCATCCCGGAAGGCGTCAACGCCGTCGTCACGGTGGAGGGAGGCTTATCGAACGTCAACGCAGGTCCCGGGTGGAGCGGAAGCGGAAACATCTACAAACAGGAAGGCGAAGGTCCCACGCTCACCTTTGTCATCGAAACGGGGGCGGGAAACCTCACGCTCACACGGTAGCGAAGAATTCACCGGCACGTGGCGCATCGCGGGTTACGAAATCCGCGATGCGTTTTTTCATGAGGGACGCGCCTGTAATTCAGAGTAAAAGGTCATAATTCCTCTATGACCTCTATCACTTGCCTTGAGTTGGTTTTCACAATAAAATCGTGATTGTAGGTAATTTTTACCTTTTTTAAGTGAGGTCTGTATGCAAATCACCCGCCAAGCCGATTATGCCGTCCGCGCGGTGCTTCACCTTGCGCGCAATGGCGAACAGCGGACCGCGACAAGTTTGATAGCCGAGGAACAGCGCATCCCGCCTTCGTTTCTCGCCAAGATCATTTCCCAGCTTTCCATCGCCGGGTTACTGCACACCTCACGCGGCGCGCGCGGCGGGGTGACGCTGGCGCGGCATCCGAAAGAGATCACCCTGCTCGAAGTCATCGAAGCCATTGACGGACCCATCCAGCTCAATGAGTGCGTGGGCGATACCAGCGCGTGTTCGTTCGACGAGAATTGCCCCCTGCGCCCGGTCTGGTGCGAAGCGCAGGAAGACCTGGTGCGCAGGTTGAAAGGCACGAACTTCGCAGACGTGGTCGCGAAGAAACAAATCGCCGTCTGAATTCCGCTCGAACCTCCCAGCCTCTCGGCTATAATAGCCGGGAGGCTTTTTATTTTGCATTCAAGGATGGACCCATGAACCGACAACGTGAATTGTTTGCCGCGCTCCTGCTCTTGATGACCGCCCCTGGCGTGCGCCCTGCACGGGATTCCGACCTCTGCGCCTCCCGCCCCGCCGACGCCTGATACACGACTGGAAATCATGGTCGCCGGGACGGTTTCCGCCGCGCTTCAATTGACCCAGCAAGCCGCGCCGGATGTCCCCCTCGAAGCGACTTCCACGCCCGAGTCAACGCCCACTGAAATTGCCGCCACCCCCACCCAATCCGCGGAAAGCGTGCTGAACAAAAACGCCGACGGCACCAGCAGTTTCATTGACCTGCTCGGCAAATACGAGGTCACGATCCCGATGCCATGGCTTGCCCTGCGCGTCAACGCGCCGGAGTTCCTCGATGCCTGGCTCCTGCCCGAAGCGTCCAACCCCGCCATTCAACGCTCGCTTGGCGCCATTCAAGGACAGGACCCAAACCTCTTCCGCCTGTTCCTGCTGGATATCAACGAAGAACACATTGACGGCGGGTTCGTCACCAACGTCAACTTCCTTTGGGACCAGCAGGAGAAATTATCCCTGCCGGATGACGCCCGTTTGAAGGAAGTGGCGGAAAGCCTGCCCGCCTCCATCGAAGGGGCCGAGGTGTTGACCACCGAAGTGCTGACCACGAAAAACGACGTGCCGTTCGGCGTCATCACCTCCCGCACTCCCGCCGTCACGCAGGATGGCGCAAACATCGTCATCTACCAGAAACTGGCGTTCTTTGAACTGCCGGTGGGCGCGCTTTCCATTACCCTCTCCACCACCGAAACCTGGCAGGAGACCGTCGTGCCTGCGTTCGATGGAATCATCCAATCATTCGCCGTCAGGCAATAGGAGCCGAAATTCATGTCCAATCCCCGCATTGTCCGTGCGCCGCGCGGAACGCAACTAACCTGCAAGAACTGGCTGAGCGAAGCCGCCTACCGCATGATTCAAAACAACCTCGACCCGGAAGTGGCGGAGAGACCCGAAGAGCTCGTCGTCTATGGCGGGCGCGGAAAAGCCGCCCGCGATTGGGAATCCTTCGACGCGATTCTCGAATCGCTCAAAAATCTCGAAGAGGACGAGACCCTGCTGGTGCAATCGGGCAAGCCGGTGGTGATTTTCAAATCGCACAAGGACGCGCCCCGCGTGTTGATCGCCAACTCCAACCTCGTGCCGCACTGGGCAACGTGGGAGTATTTCGACGAACTCGCCAAAAAGGGACTCATCATGTACGGGCAGATGACCGCCGGTTCGTGGATTTACATCGGCACGCAGGGGATTCTGCAAGGCACATACGAAACTTTCGGCGCGCTCGCCAAACTCAAAGGCTGGGGTTCGCTGAAAGGCAAATTCGTTTTGACGGCTGGTTTGGGCGGCATGGGCGGCGCGCGACCGCTTTCCATCACCATGAATGAAGGCGTGGGATTGATCGTGGAAGTAGACCCCGAACGCGCCGAACGCCGCCGCGCTATCGGTTATGTGGACATGGTGGTGGATAACCTCGAAGAAGCGATGACGCTGGTGGAGGAAAACGTAAAGAGCAAAGCGCCGAAATCCATCGGTCTCATCGGCAATGCCGCGGACATCTATCACGAACTCTCCCAGCGTGGAGTCATTCCCGACGTGGTGACAGACCAAACGTCGGCGCATGAAGCGTTGATGTACGTTCCGTCGGGGTTGTCGGTGACGGCGGCGAATCAACTGCGGGTCGAAAATCCCGAAAAATATAAAGCGATGGCGATGGACTCGATGGCGAAGCACGTGCGCGCCATGCTCGAATTTCAGCGCAAAGGCTCGGAGGTGTTCGATTACGGCAATAACATCCGCCAGCAGGCATACAACCATGGCGTGACCGATGCGTTCGAGTTCCCCGGCTTTGTGCCTGCCTACATCCGCCCGCTGTTTTGCGAGGGCAAGGGACCGTTCCGCTGGGTGGCGCTTTCGGGCGACAAGGAAGATATTTACACCACCGACCAGGCGATCATGGAACTCTTCCCCGAGGACGCGCATTTGCACCGCTGGTTGAAGATGGCGCGCGAGAAAGTGCCGTTCCAAGGCTTGCCCGCGCGGATATGCTGGCTCGGTTACGGTGAGCGCGTGAAGGCGGGATTGAAGTTCAACGAACTGGTTGCAAGCGGAAAGGTCAAAGCGCCGATTGTCATCGGGCGCGATCATCTCGATTCGGGTTCGGTCGCCTCGCCCAACCGCGAGACCGAAGCGATGCGCGACGGCTCGGACGCGATTTCGGACTGGGCGATTCTCAACGCGCTCATCAATGTGGTCGGCGGCGCGACGTGGGTCTCGTTCCATCACGGCGGCGGCGTGGGCATGGGATATTCGCAGCACGCCGGTCAGGTCATTGTGGCGGACGGCACGCCCGAAGCCGCGCGCCGATTGGAACGAGTGCTGACCACCGACCCCGGCATGGGCGTTGTTCGTCACGCGGACGCAGGGTATGAAATTGCCATCCAGGCGGCGAAACGTCACGGACTGAAAATGCCGATGTTGAGGTAGTTGAGTCGTTAGGAAGTTGGATTGTTTACTGGTTGACGGTCCGCCAGTTGGTTTGCGGAAACCATCATTGGAGAAGTTCCCCTGAAACGCATTCTCGTTTTTCTGGCAGTTTTTCTTATAACGAGTTGTGGTCGCTCCCCAACATTTGGGGCGGTTCGCTCGCGCCCGTGCCCGCCGGGACTCCCATCCTGCCGCCGGTACAAGCGGCCATCACAGAGACCCTGACGGAAGCGCCTGCCACATCCACATCCACCTCTGCGCCCACGGCAACCGTCACGCGCACTCCCACGTCAAAGCCCACCTTCGCCCCCACGCTCACGCCCACCCCGTCCAAGGCGGATATCAAGCGCGTGCTTATTGTCAGTTTCGACGGCTTGCGCCCCGACGCCATCGAAGCCGCGCCGATGCCGAACGTGACGGAACTGGCGAACGGCGGCACGTATTCGTACACCAGCGCGACCACCATTGATTATCCCGCCACGTCGCCCAGTCACGCCTCGATGCTTTCCGGCTTGTGCATGGAAGATCACGGCGTCATCTACAACAAATATTTCATGTACATGGGCTACTCCAAGGGCGTGGACGTCTTCGACCTCGCGCACGAAGCGGGCATGAGGACGGTCATGATCGTCAGCAAGGATAAACTCCGCCAACTGGCGGAACCCGAAACCACGGACGTTTTCGAAGTGGCATACGGTGAACCCGCCATCGAACGCGCCGTCCTGCCGCAGATCGAAGAAGGCTTCGGACTCATGTTCGTCCACTTTGCAGGCGGCGACAACCGCGGGCACAAATACGGCTGGATGTCCGGCGAATACCTGAAGGTCCTGCGCGAAGGCGATGCCGTGTTGGGGAAGATGATCCAGGCGCTCAAGGATAACGGGCTTTATGAGACCACCCTCATCATCGTCAACGCCGATCACGGCGGGCACGACAAGAATCACATCGGCACGTTGATCGAGGATTTCCGCATCCCCTGGATCGCCCACGGACCCGGCGTCGTCCAACAGGAACTCACCCGCCTCATCTTCATCATGGATACCGCCGCCACCGCCGCCTACGCCCTCGGTCTTCCCCTCCAGGAGGATTGGGCCGGCATCCCCGTCTACGAAGCCTTCGGAGAACCGCAGATCAAGGTTCACGAAGGCTATCCGTGCAAGACCTGATTCAAAATCCCCGTCCCGGATTCATCAACACTCAACATGACTCGACACCTTCGGCTTGCGCTTCTCTTCATGCTGTTTCTTCAAGCCTGCGGAGCCAACGCCTCCACCCCGACCTCGACCCCGTCTCTGATCCCGACAGCGACTCTCACCCCAAGCCCCACCCCGCCTCCCCTTGAAACGCCCCTGCCGACGATCACGCCCTCGCCGTTGCCCGCTATTTCGCGCGTGTTGATCGTCACCTTCGACGGCTTGCGCCCTGATGCAATCGCGACCGCCGAGATGGCCCAATGTGATATCCCTGATGCAAAATGGCGCATACACCCTGCGCGCGCAGACCATTAGTCCCAGCCTGACGCTTCCCGCGCACGCCTCCATGCTGACCGGCACCTGCCCAGCGAAGCACATCGTCCGCTGGAATGAGTACGTGCCGGAAAACGGCTTTGCGCTCGGCGCCGACATCTTTGACCTGGCGCACGCTTCCGGCTTGCGGACCGTCATTGTGGCGGGAAAGGAAAAACTGCGCCAGGTCACCGAACCGGGCAGTACCGACTTCTTCGGCTTCATTGACACAACGGACAAGGTCAAGGACATCACCACGATTGAGAACATGGCAATCGGACAAATCCGCGAGGGCTTTGGGCTGATGCTCATGCACTTCCCCGACGGCGATCTGGCGGGACACGAAAACGGCTGGATGTCCAGGGCGCAGTTGCGCGCCTACAAAAACGACGACCGATCGCTCGGTCTCCTGCTGGATGTGATGAAGGACGGCGGCATATACGATGATGCGCTTATCATCGTTACCTCCGATCACGGCGGACATGACACCACGCACGGCACGGAACTGCCCGGCGATATGACCATCCCTTGGATTGTCAGCGGTCCGCGTATTGCGCCCGGCGAGTTGGAGACGCAGGTCTACATCATGGATACCGCCGCCACGATTGCCTTCGCGCTCGGTCTGCCCATCCCGCCGGATTGGGACGGCGCGCCGGTCTATGAAGCGTTCGGCATGCCATACGACGCCTCGCGCCTGGGAGGCTGTCCCGGTGTGACACCGTAATTCTCGATTTACCCATCCGACAAAACGAGGCGAAATTTCGTAAGGTATAATCGAACCAATGTATGAAATAGAATTTTCTCCAGATGCGCTTGAGGACCTTGAACATTTTCGAAAATTCGAACAACAAATCATTCTTGACGGAATTCATTCCAACCTGCGATACGAACCAATTGTCGAATCGCGAAATCGAAAACGGCTCGAACCAAATGATATTGCAGATTGGGAACTCCGCATCGGACGGTATCGCGTCCTTTACGATGTGCACGAGGCAATTCTTGTTGTCAGCATCGAGACAGTCGGTGTGAAAGTCCGAAACCAGTTGTTCGTGCGCGGAAAGAAAACGGATCTATCATGAAAACTGTGATTGTCTCGCATCGTTCCAAGACGGTGCAAACCCTCCTGAAACAGGCGCGCCACAAGGGCCTGATCCTTGAAATGCCCAGCGGCGAGCGCTTCATGCTGGCTCCCATCCCGGCAGGGGACTGGGTTGGCTTTGATGTCGGCGAAAGCGAAGATTTTAGCGAAGAGGCAAATGCCACTGCCAGGAACAAAGAATTGGCGAGGTTTCTATCCTCACGGAATCGAAAACATAAACCAGGGTCGGGAATCCCGATTAAAGAGGTCAGACGAAAGTTGGGTTTGAAGAAAACTTCATAGGATGAGTTGCGGCTTCTGGGGATGCGCTAGAACCTTCGTACAGTGAGGGCTTTCTTCTCCGGCATAAAATGTTGCCGGATTTAACGGTGATGGATCGGCGGGCGGGACTGGACAAAAGGACGGTGTTGTCCCTGGAAGATAGGATTATCAAGAATAGGATGAGTGAAACACAACCCCAAATGATTTGTAAAATGAAGAGATGCTGGAGGAAAAAATGGAATCAATCTATGTGGTTTTCATTGTTGTGTTTTTGGTTTTGATAATTCTTTTATTGCTGGCGGCTCTTGCCTATTTGTTTGTGCAGTTCCGGCAAATACAAGGAAAGCACGATAACATTGCTGGCGACTATCAGGCCAAAATTGAGGATGTAATCAAGGAGTACGAAGGCAAAATCCAGGATGTCAACCTGAAACATCAAAATGAAATTGACAAAGCACGACAGCAAAGCGTGGCAGTAAGCCGCCATACCATCAAGGGACAGATCGCGGAACAAATGGCTCCATTGCTAAATGGCTTCGATTACCTGCCTTCCGATGCGCGTTTTATTGGCGACCCGATTGACTACGTCGTGTTCAAAGGGTACACGGATTTGCGCGATAATCGAGTGCTGAACGATGATTTTGAGGTTGTAATTATTGATGTGAAAAACAATAACGCTTCTTTATCGCTGAGTCAAAGGGCAATTGCAAAAGCAATACAAGAGGGAAAGGTAAAATTTGAGGTTGTTAGAATTAAAGAGGGTGGGACAGTGGAAAAACAGGAATGGAAATCTTCCAGGAAATCGTAGTCTTCATGCGACAGTCACCTGTGAGGTGACTGTCGCGCGCTCTTGGGCGATTTCTAACGTATCTCTAACCCCCTTTTCCTTGACCAAAACCCAACCTCCGTATAAAGTTAAGCCCGCTTAACTAAAAAGCAGGCTTAATCATGACTAAATCCCTTCCCTTCTCACAAGCCATCCGCGAGTGGATGGACGTATTCATGCACCGCTCGATGCGCGGCTGGCATCTCTTCGCCAAATCAACGGGCCTTTCCCTGCCCCAGTTCAGCATCCTGATGCAGTTGCATCACAAAGGCGCGTGCGGCATGTCCGCCATCAGCGAGCGCTTCGAGATCACTCCCGCCGCTGCCAGTCAACTGGTGGACAAACTCGTCCAGAGCGGATTCATCAAACGTGATGAAGATCCGCATGACCGACGCGCAAAATTGCTGAATCTCACCGACAAAGGTAGAACGTTGATCCAACAGGGCATCGAAGAACGTTACCGCTGGGTGGAGGAACTTGAAGAGAAACTAACTGCCGAGGAACGCGCCCAGGTCATTGAAGCGCTCAACATCATGACCCGCGCCGCGCAGGAAGTGGAAACAGGTACACAAGCAGACAAGTAGACAAATAGACAGGTACACAGGTACACGCGTAGGCAAGTACGTACGCAGCTACAACTCCTCGATCTGCCCGCCCACTTCACATCCAATTCACAACCCCAGCGTACACTCCACTCAATCTCCAGTCTCTAATTACACAATTACCAATCACCGAAAGGACACCATGCAAGCAACCTTATCCCACCCTCGCGCCCGCACGCGACCCCGTTCTTCATCCAACAAGGGGATTGGGCGCGCCATCCGTTATTTGACGCGTTACAAGCAACAGGCTCTTTTACCGTATGTCTTCTTGGTCATCGCCACGCTCTCGCAACTGGCGGTGCCGCGCATGATCCGCAATGTCATTGATGCAGTGACCAGCGGTTACGTTGCAGATCAAATCCTGCAAGCATTGGATAAGATTCCCGCGCAATTCGTCAGCGCGGCGCTGCCGAAGATTCTGGAGGCTACGGGTAGACCAGAGTCCCTGACGCTGGATCAACTCAAAGTCCAGTTGGAAGCGGACGTGACGAACGCGCCCCAGGCGTTGGTGATCGCGCTGGTCTCCATCATCCTCTTCGCGGCGCTGCGCGGTCTCTTCGCGTTTTTGCAGGCGTTCTGGGCGGAGAAGAATTCGCAGGCGGTCGCGTATGATCTACGTAACGACCTCTATGCAAAGATTCAACGGTTGTCATTTTCGTATCACGACAGGAATCAAACAGGACAGTTGATGATCCGCGCCACCGACGATGTCGAGAAAGTGCGCCTGTTCATCGGGCAGGGACTCCTGCAACTCGTGGGCGCGGTGATTTTGCTCGGCGGCACGGTGATCATTTTGTTCACGTCCAACGTCGCGCTGGCATGGACGGCGATGCCGATTTTGCCTGTTGCCATCGTGACCTTTGTGATCTTTGCCAGCCTGGCCCAGCCGATGTTTACCAAAGTGCAGCAGAAGTTGTCGCATTTGAACACGGTGTTGCAGGAAAATCTCGCGGGCATAAAAGTGATCAAAGCGTTCACGCGCGAGAAGGAGCAGCAGGCGAAATTCCGCGCCGCCGCAGACGACACGATGAACCAGCAGATCGCGGTCTCGCGTTTGTTCACGTTCATGTTCCCGTTCATATTCCTGGTGGCGATCTCGGACAAGCCGCGATCTTGTACGTGGGCGGCAAACAGATCATCGTCGGCGCGCTCAGTCTCGGCGCGTGGCAGGAGTTCTCGCTTTATTTGATGTATCTCTTTTTCCCCATCATGATGTTCGGCATGATCGTCACGCAAATGGGACAGGCAGGCGCGTCCGCCGAGCGCATCTTCGAGATCCTCGACGCGAAGTCCGACATCGTGGATAAGCCCGATGCGATCAAACTCCCTCCTGTGAAAGGGAACGTCAAATTCGAGAACGTGACCTTCCGTTATTTCGGCGGAGGCGAGCCTGTGTTGAACAACGTCTCGTTCGAAGCCAATGCAGGCGAGACCATTGCATTGCTCGGCGCGACCGGCTCAGGCAAGACGACCATCATCAACCTGTTGCCGCGATTCTACGATCCAAGCGAAGGAAAAATTACGATTGACGGCTATGACCTGCGGGACGTGACTCTCGATTCGCTTCGTTCGCAAATCGGAATTGTCTTGCAGGAAACGACGCTCTTCAGCGGCACGATCCGTGAGAACATCGCCTTTGGCAAACCCGACGCCACTCAACGGGAGATCGAAGCCGCCGCGCAAGCCGCCGCCGCGCATGACTTCATCACCTCCTTCCCCGACGGCTACAACACACACGTCGGCGAGCGCGGTCAGACGCTCTCTGGCGGACAGAAACAACGCGTCGCTATCGCCCGCGCGCTTTTGCTCAATCCTCGAATTCTCATCCTCGATGACTCAACTTCATCCGTTGATCTCACCACCGAAGCGCAGATTCAAAAAGCGCTTGATACGCTCATGCAAGGTCGCACGTCGTTTGTCATCGCGCAGCGCATCAGCACCGTGATGAACGCCGACAAGATCATCGTCCTCGATAAAGGTCAAATCGTCGCGCAAGGCAAACACGCGGAACTTATGGAGGAAGAACCTATCTATGCGGAGATTTACAACTCGCAGTTGTTGCCAGAAACTCATAGCATTCAAGGTTGATCGCATGAACATACAAAACAAAAATTTCCCACGTCATTGCGAGGGCGTTGGTCGAGTAGCAGCGCCTCGCGCCACGTATCGAGACCACGCCCGAAGCAATCTCCCACTTGAGAAGAACATCTCATCGAAGAGACTTCACCGATTAACTGGGGATTGCTTCGTCGCAAAGTGCGCTCCTCGCAATGACATGCGGAGGTCGTTATGATGCACGGACCTGCTGGCGCGGGTGGTCGCTTCGGCGGCATGTTGAATCAGGAAACCATCAAGCCGCGCAACCTCGGTGAAACGCTGGGTCGCCTCGGTGGATATTTCAACCGCTTCTGGTACATGATCTTGCTTGCGGTTGGTTTTGTCGTCGTTGCCACCTGGACGCAGGTGACGACTCCCGAATTGATGGGACAGGCGACGGATTGCTTCCTCGTCCCTACAGGCGCTTCGACGGAAGGCTTCGCTTCATTCTTCCCTCAGGCTGGCTCTCAAACCCAAGCCTCTTCCTCCTGTTATCTCGCCACGGATGATACATCGTCGTTGTCATTCACGCGCCGACTCATCTACAACGCCTACACCCTCGGCGGATTCGATGTTCCCAACCCTGCCACTATGACCAGCGGACAGCGCATCGAAGGCATGTTCCGCTTCATCCTGGTCATGATCGGCTTGTACGTCCTCGGCGCTGTGCTGACGGGTCTCACCTTCTTCACCATGGCATGGACGGGTCAGCACGTGCTGCGCGTCCTGCGTGTGGAAGTGTTCGAGCAGCTGCACCGCCTCTCGCTGAGTTATTACTCCCAACACGAAGCAGGCGACCTGATGAGCCGTATCACCAACGACACGACCGCAATCGAACAAGCCTTCTCTTTCGCGCTGGTCAACGTGTTCAGCGGAATTTTGTCGCTGGTCTGGGTCGCCTACAAAATGCTGACTGCGAATGTGCCGTTCGCGTTGCTTTCACTTTCTGTTGCGCCGATCATGTTCCTCGCAACGGTGTATTTTTCAAACCAGGCGCGCAAAGCCTTCCGCGTCTCGCGGCAGGAGATCGGCAACGTCAACGCCGAGTTGCAGGAGAGCATCGCGGCCGTGCGCGAAGTGCAGGCCTTCAACCGCGCCGACGAGAACATTGAACAGTTCAAGGAAGTCAACGCCGCCAATCGCGACGCTAACGTGCGCGCGGTGGCATACACCTCCGCGCTTGCTCCGACGCTCGAAGCATTATCTTACGTCGCGCTGGCTATCGTCACGGGCGTGGGCGGATGGTATCTGCTCAAGGGCCAAAGTTTATTCGGCACAACCGTCACGCTTGGTTTGGTCGTGACCTTCCTTGCCTACGTCCAGCGTTTCAACCAGCCGATTCAACAAATTGCGGTCTTGTGGACGAACATCCAAAATGCCATCGCGGGCGCGGAACGCATCTTCAACATCCTCGATGAAAAACCTGCGGTAACCGACAAACCCAACACGATGACTATGCCTCCGATCAAGGGACTGGTCGAATTCCAAAGCGCTTCGCACTCCTACGAAGACGGTGTGCCTGTGCTGAAGGATGTCTCGTTCACTGCCCAGCCTGGACAAACCATCGCCATCGTCGGTCCGACAGGCGCGGGCAAGACGACCATCATCAATTTGATTCCGCGCTTCTACGACGTGACCTCTGGCTCCGTCAAAATTGACGGCATTGATGTCCGCGACGTGACGATGAAGAGTCTGCGTGAACAGATTGGCATCGTGCTTCAAGATACTTTTCTATTCAGCCAGAGCGTGATGGAAAATGTCCGCTTTGGGCGACCCGACGCGACCGATGAAGAAGTGATGAGGGCAATCAAGTTAGCCAATGCGGATTCGTTCATCGAGCGGCTCCCCGAAAAATATCAGACTGTCCTCGGCGAACGCGGCTCGGGCTTGAGTCAGGGTCAAAGGCAACTGCTTTCGATTGCGCGCGCCGCGCTGTCAGACCCGAAGATTCTCATTCTGGACGAAGCCACCTCCAGCGTGGACACGCGAACCGAGCGTCTCATCCAAAAGGCATTCGATGAGTTACTCAAAGGTCGCACCGCGTTCGTCATCGCGCACCGCTTATCCACCATTCGCAATGCGGATATTATTCTGGTGTTGAAGGATGGTCAGATCATCGAGCGCGGCAGGCACGATGAGTTGCTTGCGAAGGAGGGGTTCTATTACGATTTGTATATGAGCCAGTTCAAAAAACAGGAGGAGATGGAGGCAATTTCCATGTAACCGGCTGTAGGGCGGGTTTTAACCCGCCTTACAATATTTTTAACAACTTTGGGGTATCTTCCAATATTTCATCCGCCCCCATTTTCCTCAGTTCATGCTCCTCGCCGAAGCCGCATAGGACGCCCACCGTCTGCGCGCCTGCCGATTTGCCCGCGCGGATGTCCACGGTGGTATCGCCGATCATCACGCAGTTTTCGGGAGCGACGTTCATCTTCTGCGCGGCAAGCAGCACCGGGTCGGGATACGGCTTGGTGTGCGCAGCCGATAAGCCGGTAATGACCGCATCGAAATACCGGACGAGGTCGTACTGTTCGAGAAACGCCATCGTGCCGCGTTCATCCCGCGCGCTGACCACGGACATCGGATAACGTCCGTGCAGTTGCTTGAGCATATCGTCCACGCCGGGGACGAGCAGGAAATTCCTCGATGATTGCTTTCGGTGGCGATACAGCCAGTTGATGACGGCGACCATCTCATCGTCGAGGTGAAGCGTATCCGCGAGACCGAGCAGGGCGTTGCCGGGCGATTCGATCCACATCACGATGCGGCGGGCGGTATGACCGGGGTCTTTGAAAATAAAACGGGGGAGAAACCGGGAGACTTTCTGGGCGTACAGGTCGTCGGTGTCGCTCAGCGTGCCGTCCACATCGAAACAAAGCGCCTGGACTTTTTGGGGATTGATGGGCATGGATTAATTGTACCAAAGGGACTATACTTAACATGGTGTAGGAATACTGGGTACAAATGTCTGAAGGTCGCACTCGTCCTCTGCTTGAATTGCTGGTCAAAGTCAGCCGTGAAGTCGCCACTGCCTTGGACCTTCGAACCGTCCTGCAACGGTTGTTGTTTGCCGCCATTCAATATGTGGGCGGCGAGCGCGGCAGCATCATCGTGATGGACGACTTCGGCAAACCCGTGGATGCGACCATCGTGTACGGCAGGCAGTTCCACGACCACACCACACAGCAGTTGCGCGAGACGATGGAACGCGGGCTGGCAGGCTGGGTGGTTCAAAACCGCAAACCCGCCCCGGTGCCCGACACCAGCAAGGACGAACGCTGGCGCGCCGCGCGGACGACGCCGTGGAAAAGACCGGCGCAAAGTCGGCGATCTGCGTGCCGCTCATGGCGCGCGAACGCATGGTGGGGGTGCTGACGCTCGTTCATCCCGTCCCTAACACCTTCAACGGCGAACACCTTGAATTAATGCAGGCGATTGCAGACCGGGGCAAGCATCGCGGGCCCTGAATGCGCGCCTGTACACCGAAACCCAGCGCACGGCGCGGGTCATGTCGGCGCTGGCGGAAGGGGCGGCGGCGATCAACACCTCGCTGGCAATGCAGGATGTCCTGCGCCGCATCCTCAACCAGACGATGCAGGCGCTTCAGGTCGAGACGGTGGCGCTGGCGTTGATTGACAACAACGATCAACTCGTCTTCCAGGCGGCGGCGGGGAACAACTTTGGGAAGATTCCCGGAAGCCGCATCCCGAACAGCAAAGGGCTGGCTGGACTGGTCATGCGCGAGGGGCAGGGGATGGTGGTGCCTGCCGTCCAACAGGACCCGCGTTACGGCGAAGTGGACAGGCTCAACGGAGTCGAGATGCGCGGTCTCGCCATCGCCCCGATCCAGGCGCAGGGAAAAGTCATCGGCGTGCTGGAGGCGATCAATCCCACCAACGGCTCGTTCGACCCGGACGCGCTGGTGGTGATGACCGGCTTGGGCAGCCTCGCCGGGACGACGATCCAGAACGCGGAACTGTTCGAACAGCTGCAAAAGGCGCACCAGCACTACCGCGAACTGTTCAGAAGACAGCGTGGATACGATCCTGATCACGGATTTCAACGGCAGGATTTTGGAAGCGAACCGCCGCGCGGTTTCGTTGAGCGGCTACAACGTCGAGAGACTGCGTTCCCTGAACATTGACCAACTGCACGAAGTGAACTGGACCCTGATCGGGGAGCGGTTCGAGATCCTCCGGCGGAACGGCGGATGCAACTACGAAGCGGGCTTGCACCGGCTGGACGGCGGCATCGTCCCCGTCGAGGTGTATGCGCGCTATGTGGAATTCGAGGACGCCGACTCCATCCAATGGATCATGCGGGACATCACCGCGCGCAAGGAACTGGACGCCCTGCGCGACGACATGACCTCCATGATCTTCCACGACCTGCGTTCGCCGCTGGGCAACATCGTTTCGAGCCTGGAGATGATGAGCACCCTGCTCCCGGAAGACGACACGCTGAGTTCCATGCTCACCATTGCGCGGAATTCCACCGCCCGCATCCAGCGGCTGGTGAATTCCCTGCTCGACATCAACCGCCTCGAAGCCGGACAGCCGATCGTGGACCAGAACTCCATTGACCCGATTGCGCTGATCCGCGAGTCGCTGCGCGATGTAGAACCCTCCGCCGCCGCGCGCCAGCAGGCGCTGGTCAATCATGCCACCAGCGTGCTTCCGCTCATCTGGGTGGATGTGGACATGATCTACCGCGTGTTCGTCAACCTGCTGGAAAACGCCATCAAGTTCACGCCGGTGGGCGGACGCATCGAGATCGGCGCGCAGACCACGTCCGACGGCGCGTACGTCAGGTTCTACGTGCGCGATTCCGGTCCCGGTATTTCCGCGGTGGACCAGGAACGCATCTTCGAGAAATTTACCCGCCTGCGCGGCAGGAACCGCCCGGGCGGACTGGGAGTGGGGCTGGCGTTTTGCCGGCTGGCGGTGCACGGGCACGGAGGCGACATCCACGTGGAAAGCGAGACGGATAAAGGCACCATCTTCTGGCTCACCCTGCCCGTCGCAAAGAAACAAGCCACAGGTCAGCTCAAACGCCAGACCGGGCGCCTGACCTTCAAGCCGGACCAAAAACAAAATTAGACGACTTCGGAGGCAGGCACGCGCTTCCAAATCCACCCATTGAAGCAAAGAACTTCGAAAGTTCCACTTTCGGAACAAGCCCTGAAGGAAAACTTCAGGATTCCGAACGTCGTTTAATCATATCAGGAGCATCATGCAGGAGATCACCAAGAACATTTACATCGAGGACCAATACCCCGGCGTGACGCTGGGAGTGATCGTCACCCCGCGCGGGTTGATCCAGATTGATGCGCCGCCCTCGCCGGAGGAGGCGCGTTCCTGGCGCGCTTCGCTGATGAGTCTGGGCGGCGGCATGGAGCGCGTGCTGGTCAACATGGATGCGCATCCCGACCGCACGCTGGGCGCGCGCGCCATGGACTGCACCGTCATCGCCCACGAAAAGACCGCCAGCATCTTCCGTACCCGCCCCAGCACCTTCAAGGCGCAGGGAGAGGAAACCGGCGCCGATTGGGAATCCATCCCCGGCTTGGGCAGTGTCCGCTGGGCGCCGCCGGAGGTCTCCTTCTCCGACCAGATGACCCTGCACTGGGGCGATTCGCCCGTCCTGCTGGAACATCATCCGGGTCCGTCCAACGGTTCGATCTGGGTGCACCTGCCGCAGGAGAAGGTTTTGTTTGTCGGCGATACCGTGTTGAAAAACCAGCCGCCCTTCCCGGCTGGCTCGAACCTCAAAGCCTGGCTCGCGTCCCTCAACCTGCTCCCCGGACTCGTCCTTCAAGGGGTACGCGTTCATCAGCGGCCGCGGCGGCGTGGTGAACACAGCCGCCATTAAAGCCCAGTATGATTTCCTCAAGCACGTCCACGACAAACTGGAAAGGATCACCACGAAAAAACCCAAACCCGCCGCCGTCGAGAAGATGGTCACATCCCTACTCACCTGGTTCAAAGCCCCCGCCGCACGGCAGAAACAGTTTGCCCAACGCCTGCGCTACGGACTGCTCCACTACAACGCGCGCCAGTATCACGTTGCCAGCATGGCGGACGAAGACTAGATGACAATGCCCCAACCGCTTTTCGAATTGATTCGCGGGTCCACCGTCGAGTCAACACACTTCGGCTCCATCGCCGTCGTTGATTCGGACGGGATCCTCCTGCACTCCCACGGCGACCCTCACACGGTCGCCTTTTTGCGCTCCTCCGCCAAGCCCTTCCGGGCGCTTCCCTTCGTGGAACAGGGCGGCGTGGAACACTACCGCTACACCCAGGCGGAACTCGCCCTCTCCTGCGCTTCGCACGAGACCTCGCAAATGCACCTCGACGCCGTGCAGGCGTTGCAGGCGAAGGTTGGGATTCAAGAGACCCATCTCCAGTGCGGTCCGCACCTGCCCGGCGACTCGCAGAAACTGCGCGAGGTCATCAGGAACGACATCCGCCCCACCGCCAATTTCAACAACTGCTCCGGCAAGCACACGTCCATGCTGGCATTCGCCAAAATGCGCGGGCTTCCGCTGGAGACCTACCTCGATTTCGAGCATCCCCTCCAGTTGGAGATTCGCAAGACGCTTTCCGAAATGTGCGGCATGGACGCGGAAAAGATCGAACTCGGCATAGACGGCTGCTCCGCGCCCAACTTCGCCATGCCGCTCTTCAACGCCGCGCTGGGCGTGGCGCGCCTGTGCGACCCACACACCCTGAATGCAGCGCGCGCCGCCGCCTGCAAAAAGATCACCGCCGCCATGACCGCCCACCCGGAGATGGTCAGCAACTGGGGCGAGTTCGACACCGAGTTGATGAAACTTGGCAGGGGCAAAATCCTCACCAAGCGCGGCGCGGAAGGCTTTCAAGTCGTCGGCGTCATGCCCGGCGTCATCAGCGAGCGCGGCGTGGGCATCGCCTTCAAAGTCACCGACGGCGACAAAGCCACGATGGACGACGCTCTCGAAACCCATGCGCGCGTCCGCCCGGCGGTGGCGCTCGAGATTCTCCGTCAACTGGGCGCGTTGAATGAAAAGCAATTAAAATCGCTGGCAAAATTCGGCCCCGAAAAAATTCTCACAAATTACGCCGGCCTCGTCACCGGCAAATCGCATCCCGCCTTCGAACTTACATGACCCAGATAAACGACCCTTTTCTTCACTCCCTCATCGCCCGGTTGAATCAGCCGGGCGTTATTGGTCTTGCGCTGGTGGGAAGTTATTCGCGCGACGCGCAAACGCAATACAGCGATGTGGATGTGGAAATCTTCGTGGAGGAACTGCCGGAGGAGCCGTACACGCTTCGTTTCCTAGACGGGAAGTTGGTCAGCCTCAAATCCATTTGCCTCCGGGACGAGTTCTCCTCCCTTACCAAACCCGAAGAGGCGGTCTGGGCGGTGCCCGGTCTGCGCCGGATGAAAATCCTGCTCGACGAACGCGGCGAACTTGACCGGCTCAAGCAAGCCGCGCTCGATTTCAAATGGGAAGCGTTACAACCCGGCGCCGATGAGTACGCCGCCGAGGAGTTGATGGGGTACGCGCCGAAGAAGCGCACAAATTGATGGGCGGGCTGGTTCAGCAGAACGAATCGAAGGTCCCTGTATGCGGCGTGGGGCATGTTCAAAAATTTGACCGCCGCCGTGATCGTCCAGAAGGGTCTGCTGATCGAATCCGAAAACCTGTACCTTGCCATCCCGCAGAACCACTTCGGCGGCAGCCACCTGTGGACGCGCGCCTTTCGTCTCTCCTTCGGCATGGACGTGGAAGCGGGCGTCCCCGCCTGGCGGACGCGCGGCTTGGCTTCGCTCGACCTGTACGAACAGACCGCCCTTTTGTTCAAGGACATCATCCCGGAAAAACACCGGCAGGTTATCGGGAATACGCTACAATTGATTGCAACGTTCAAAACCAAAGATGAACAAAGATAAAACATCCCTGTTCATCGCCGTTTATCCCTGGCGAATTTCATAACCCCATGTTCCAACTTCGAAAACGCGCCCTGCAAATTCATGAAACCCTGCTCAAGGTTTTCGGCGAACCCATCTGGCGCAACCCCCTGCCCGCCGTGGACGAACTGGTCTCCACCATCCTCTCGCAGAACACCAACGACGTGAACCGCGACCGCGCCTTCGACGCCCTGCGCGCGAAATTCCCAACCTGGGAAGCCGTGCGCGACGCGAAGGAAAAGGATGTGATTGCCGCCATTAAACCGGCGGGACTCGCCAATCAAAAGGGGTCCGCGCATTCAGCAGGTCTTCGCGCAAGATTACGAAGGAGCGCGGCTCGCTTGATTTGCAATTTCTCGCGGATATGCCCGTGGAGGAAGCGCGAAACTGGCTGACCAAATTCAACGGCGTGGGACCCAAGACCGCCGCCATTGTGTTGTGTTTTTCACTGGGCAAGCCCGCCTTCCCGGTGGATACCCACGTGTACCGCGTCACCGGACGCATCGGTCTGCGCCCCGAAAAGATGACCGTCGAGCAGGCGCACCCGCATCTCGAAGCGGTCTTCCCGCCCGAAACCTACTACGCCGCGCATTTGAACTTGATTCGGCTGGGGCGCGAAATTTGCAACGCCAGAAAGCCGCTCTGCCCGAAGTGCCCGGCGAGGAAGCTGTGCGATTACAAAGACAAGACGAAGTAGTAGAACAAGCCTACAGACCTTTTCTACTACTTCCCGTTGGGGGCGAGTGCCTGTTAGAATCGAAGCAATGGAAACTCCCCCCGTCAGCCTTGCGCTGGAAAAGTTGAATATTCCGCATCGCGTTTTCCGGCATGAGACGCCGGTGGACTCGCTCGAAAAAGCCGCCCGTGACCGGGGGCAGCGCCCCTCGCAGGTCGTGCGGACGATCCTCTTTCGCGTGACGGAGGACGAGTTTGCGCTTGTTCTGATTGCGGGACCGGGACAGATTTCGTGGAAACTCCTGCGGAAGATTCTCGGACGCTCGCGCATCACGATGGCGACGGAGGAGGAGGTGCTGGCAGTGACGGGATACAAGACCGGGACGGTGGGTCCGTTTGGGCTGGCGCGGAATGTGCGAGTGTTGATCGAAGCGGGCGTCTTGAAGGAAGAGGAAGTGTCCATTGGGTCGGGGATGCGCGATACGGCGGTCATCCTCAAAACAGCGGACTTGATGAAAGGCCTGGGGGATGTGGAAGTTGTAGAATTGTTCGAGTGAAAGTATTTCAGACGACGTTGGACCACAGACCATGATATGACGTCCATCGTCCATCGTCAGCGGTCCATGGTCAAAATTAACGGAGACCATCAATGAGCTACAAACAACGCACTCTTGATTTTTTAGACATCGAATGGGCAACGTACATCGAGCGCTTCAACCGCCTGCCGGAGTTGGAAGGGATGCGGCGAGTGCGTGCGCAGGGCTATGACCGCTTCCGCGACATGCTGGCGCACATCCTCGCGTGGTGGGAGGATGTGATGCCCGCCATCCTGGCAATTGCCGAGAACCGCGAATTCGAGAAGAAGAAATACGATTTCGACGCCTTCAACGCCGAAGCCGTGGCGAAATACAAGGATTGGGACGAAGCCGGGTTCCTCGCTCACTTCGAGAAAAGCCGTCAGAAAGCCGCAGCAAACCTGAGGTCCATGAACGAAGCGGCGTTCGACGATAAACGCATCCGCGGGCGAATCAACGGTATCTTCATCCAGCACGCGCGCGAACATCTGGTGGCGTTGAGCAAATTCCTGACGCTAGATACGCTCGAGCATGAATGGGCGACATATATGGCAAAGTTCGATGCCTCCGATCGTAAGGAGGAGTTTTTGAAGAAGCAGGGCGCGGCGCGGTTTGGCGACCTGCTGGCGCATATTGCCGCCTGGTGGGACGAAGGCATGACGGCGGTGCAGGGTGCGTTGAACGACCCATCGTTTGGGTATAAGGCCCTGCGGATACGGATGCCTATAATGCGGAAATCGTGGCAAAATATCGGGGGACGAGCGAAGCGGATTTGAGGGTGCTTTTTGAACAAAAGCGTTTGGAGATGCTCGACCTTGTGCGCGGACTGCCCGAAAGCGCCTTCGAGAATCCGACCATCGAAGACTGGCTCGCCGCCGATGTTGTGGAGCATTACGACGAACACGCTCCATAGGAGCAATCATGGATCACATTGTCTATCTTGCACTTGGAAGCAATTTGGGGAACCGCCTCTCGAATTTGAAGAACGCGGTTGCAAACCTCACGCCGCAGATGGAGGTGAAGAGGAAGTCGCTCGTTTATGAAACGCCGCCCTGGGGCTATGCCGACCAGCCGCCGTTCCTCAACCAGGCGGTGATGGCGGAGACCTACCTCGAACCCGAAGCCCTGCTCGGTCATTTGAAGCGGCTCGAAGTGGTGCTGGGACGCGAGCCGAGTTTCGAGAACGGGCCCGCGCACGATTGACTTGGACATCCTGTTCTACGACGATGTCATCATTGATTCGCCGCCGCTGGTGATCCCGCATCCGCGCCTGCACCAGCGGGCGTTTGTGCTTGTACCGTTGAACGACATCGCGCCGGACCTGGTTCACCCGCTGTTGGGCAAGTCCGTCAGCGAGATGCTGTTGGATGTGGACCGGCTGAATATTGTGGAATATAAAGGAAAGTAAAAGGACGATGGACGACAGACGATTGACCATGGTCCGTCGTCCATCGTCCGCTGCCAAAAAGGAAACGTCATGCGAATTGTCCGTTACAAAAATAACGAAGGCGCATCAACCTACGGCTGGATATTGGAGGATAAGGTCGGTGAAGTGCAGGGGAACATCTTCGGCGAATACCGCCGCCGCGAAGCGCGGACTCCGCTCAAGGAGTTGAAGCTGCTCGCGCCGTGCGAGCCGAGCAAGATCGTGTGCGTGGGGCGCAATTACGTGGAACACGCCAGAGAGTTGGGCAATGAAGTGCCCAAAGTGCCGCTCATCTTTTTGAAGCCGCCTTCTTCGATCATTTCAACGGGAGAGCCTATCGTCCTGCCGCCGCAGTCGAAGCAGGTGGAGCACGAAGCGGAACTGGTGGCGGTGATCGGGAAACGGGCAAAGGATGTGACCGCCGAGAATGCGAAGGAATATATCTTCGGCTACACCATCGGCAACGACGTCACCGCCCGCGACCTGCAGCAGACCGACGGTCAATGGACGCGCGCCAAAGGCTTCGACACCTTCTGTTCCTTCGGTCCGTGGATTGACACGGACTTCGACCCGTCCGATGCGGTGGTCACCTGCCGCGTCAATGGGCAGATGCGCCAGATGGCATCCACGCGGGATATGGTCTTCAATGTCGGCACGCTCATCGCTTACATCTCATCGGTCATGACTCTCGAACCCGGCGATTTGATCTTCACCGGCACCCCCGCAGGCGTAGGCGAGTTGAAGAACAGCGACGTGGTGGACGTGGAGATCGAGGGATTGGGGAAGTTGAGTAATCCGGTAAAGGCGTGATGTCATTGCGAGGGTGGTGTTCTTCCACCCGACACTTGCGCCGCGCGCCAGTGCGGTGAGCAATCTCATTGATTGCTCCGCCTTGGGCTCACAATGACATAATTCAATTAGGAGTGCAAATGTCTGCAGAATTTGAAACCTTCCTTCAAAAGTACCCCGCCTACAAACAGACCGCAATCATAGATGATCTCCGCAAGACCGACTACGCCCGGCTCGATGCGGGCGAGCATGTCTATCTCGATTACACGGGCGGCGGCATCTACGCCGAGTCGCAACTGCAAAAACATCATCAGCTTCTAAAAGAAAACGTCTTCGGCAACCCGCATTCGTCCAACCCCACCTCGCTTGCCGCCACACATCTCGTCGAAGGCGCGCGCGAATACATCCTCAAATTCTTCAACGCCGACCCCGCCGAATATCTCGCCATCTTCACGCCCAACGCCAGCGGCGCGCTCAAACTCGTCGGCGAGTCGTATCCCTTTCCAAACGGACGTTATCTTTTGACGTTCGACAATCACAATTCGGTGAATGGGATTCGGGAATTTGCTCACGCCCGCGGAGCGAAAGTGACCTACATCCCGGTCATGCTGCCAGACATGCGCGTGGACGCCTCTCAACTGGACTTCGAGTTGTCCCGCCCCTCAAAGGCTGGTCATAACCTGTTTGCATATCCCGCCCAATCGAACTTCTCTTCCGTCAAGCACCCGCTCGAATGGATCGAGAAAGCCCACGCCCACGGCTGGGATGTGCTGCTCGATGCGGCGGCATTTGTCCCTACCAGCAGGCTTGACCTGAGCAAAGTCAAGCCGGATTTCGTACCAATTTCCTTTTATAAAATCTTCGGCTACCCAACCGGACTCGGCGCGCTCATTGCCCGTAAATCTGCGCTGGCAAAATTGCATCGCCCCTGGTTTGCTGGCGGGACGATCACCGTCGCATCGGTGCAGGGCGACAAATACTACCTCGCCGACGGCGCACCCGCCTTCGAAGACGGCACGCTGGATTATCTCAATATCCCTGCGCTGGAAATTGGTTTGAAGCATATCGAGTCCATCGGCTACGATGTCATCAGCGAACGAGTCAAGACGCTGACCGGCTGGCTGTTGGAGAATCTCACTGCCATGAAACACAGCAACGGCGTGCCATTGGTGCGGGTCTTCGGACCCACTTCCACCGAGGGAAGAGGCGGAGCGGTCACGGTCAATTTCTACGACAGGAACGATCAAGCCTTCGATCATCGCTTCATCGAAACCGAGGCGAATAAAGTCAATATCTCGTTACGAACGGGCTGTTTCTGCAACCCCGGCGCGGGCGAGATCGCGCTCGGCATCTCCCGCGTGGAATTGAATTGGACGTTTGCTTCACCCGTCCCGGTCACGAAGACCGATTGTCCATTGACGACTTCCGCCTGTGCATTGACGGCAAATCTTCCGGGGCAGTGCGCATCTCGGTGGGCATGGTCACCAATTTCAACGATGTGCAGGCATTCCTGGGTTTCGCGAGAGGGTTGCTTTCATAAACCGCGAAGAGCGCAAAGACCGCCAAGAAAAACCTTTGCGTCCTTTGCGTGCTTGGCGGTACAAGGGAATCCCCATGAACGGACAAACCCGCTCCCAAATCAAACCCGGCATGACGGTGTTGATCGTTTTGAAACAGGATCAGCGCACGGGCAAATTGACCAAAGGCGTTGTCAAGGATATTCTTACAAAGTCGTCCACGCATCCGCACGGGATCAAAGTGCGGTTGACGAGCGGGCAGGTGGGACGGGTGAAGGAAATTGTTGAACCATGAGTTTTGAAATGCAATCTCTGTTGGAGTGTGCGCGATGAGTCAGAACCCGCTCAACCTTACCCTGCGTTTCGTTCTTGAACTTGCCGGGTTGTATGCCTTCGGCGCTTGGGGTTGGATTCAACACGCAGGCTCCATGCGCTACCTGCTGGTGATCGTCCTGCCGCTGATTGCCGGGACCCTCTGGGGGCTGTTCCGCGTCCCTGGCGATGCCAGCGCGAGCGGGAACGCCGTTGTCGCTGTCCCCGGCTGGATGCGTCTGCTGATGGAAATTATCTTCTTTTCCTTTGCGACATTTTGTCTCCTCGACGCGGGCATGACCGGCATGGGCTGGGGTTTCGGGATCGCATCCCTGTTTCATTACATTCTTTCCTACGACCGGGTGGTTTGGCTGTTGAAGTCGTGACGGTGTAGCGTCCGCTTCCGCGATGGCTGGCAGGCTTGGGCGGGGAATGAAGCGAGAGTCCTCCATCAAAACAATTGTCCGATGATGAACGTCGGGCGATTTTCTTTTCACATGCTATACTCGTGCCCAAACAACTTAAAAGTGGAGGAGCAAAAGTGGTTGAAATTCGCCGCTTTTGCTCTACATCTTCATGTTGTTTGGGTGCTCGCGTATAAGCAAACCGGTCGAGGGTCTTTCCATGAAAAAATTTTTCTTCGTTTTGATGATTCTTTTTCTGCTTTCGGGATGCGGGTCCGCCTCGGTCTCACCGACGCCTGCTCTGCCGACCCTGATTCCGCCTTCGCCTGCGCCTTTCACGCCCGTTTCGGGAGGAGTTCCAACCTCCGAGGCGATACCGCCCGAAGCGACGCCCGTCTGCATATCCTTCGAGCCGACCCAAGCGGATATTGACCGCGCACTCGAGTTTACGGGGAAACTGTTCGAGCGGCTGGACTGGCAGAGAAGTTATACCGTCGCCGAGGGGCGCGTCACAGTGACGTGGTTCAGCGAGACGCTTGCCGCTGTGGGCTTCCTCGAAGCGCTGATCTTCCCCTGCGGTTACGAAGAACTCGACCTGGATTATTACTTCAACGTGGACAACTGGACCGTTGTATTCGGCAATTACGAAAGTTACCGCCTGGTGAACGACTGCCGCACGGACGACGGCACGCGCCTGTACCAGTTCAGGACGGTGGAACAGGGTTATGAATACGACGCGCGCTACTGGACGGTCAGCGACACCGATGCGCGCGTGATCGCAATGATGCTGGTCTTCCCCGTCGAAACGCCGCAGGTCGCAAACGAGTACGCGTATAGTTTGTTTCCGCAGTTGACCAATTGCCCATAGTTGAAAACAGATTACCCCAAAGAACACAGAGAAAAGCTTTATAAAACTCTGTGGCGAACCGACAAAACTCCGCTAATGAATGCTTATCGCATCCCGCTTCACATCAAGGTCAACCGCCTTTTTCTGCGCCCGGCTTTTCGCGCGTTGTTTCGCATCCTTGGGCGGGTGCAGGTGATTGGGACGGAAAACATCCCGTTTGGGGAGCCTTATGTGATTGCGATGAATCATATTTCGATCTTCGACCCGCCGCTGTTGGTCGCCTTCTGGCCCGAAGCGACCGAGGTTGTCGGCGCGGCGGATGTCTTCGCCAAAAAGGGACAAGGTCCCCTGCTGACGATGTACGGCGTCATCCCGGTTCACCGGGGCGGATACGACCGCGCGCTGCTTGAAAAAATGACGGCGATCCTCAAGGCGGGTCGTCCGCTGGCGATTGCGCCCGAAGGCGGGCGTTCGCACGAGCCTGCCATGCGCCGCGCCCTGCCGGGAATCGGATATGTCATCGAACACGCGCAAGCCCCGGTGGTACCGGTCGGGTTGGTCGGCACCACCGACGATTTCTGGCGCCGCGCCAAACGCGGCGAAAAGCCCCGGCTCGAAATGCGCATCGGCAAACCGGTTCACTTCCCGCCGGTGACTCAAAAGGGGATCGAACGCAGGGAACTGCGCCAGCACAACGCCGATTTGGTGATGCGGCACATTGCCGGGCTTCTGCCGGAAGAATATCACGGCGTCTATGCGGGACAAGCCATCCGCTCCGCCTAAGCCAGTCAGCGAGGTCTGGCGGCCCGAGTTGGTGCGCCTGCCGCAACTGACGCTGCCGCGCCGCATCTTCCGCGCCTTCGCGCACGGACTGCTCAAATTCGTCTCGCGGCTCTGTCTGCGGGTGACCGCCGAAGGGCTGGAAAACACCCCCCCGCACGGACCGCTCCTCATCGTCATCAACCATCTCGGCGATGCCGATACCCCGGCAATCCTCGCCTGCCTGCCGTTCATGCCCGATGCGCTCGGCAAGATCGAGTTGTACGATCTCCCCATCCTCGGCAAACTCATGGACTGGTACGGAGTCATCTGGCTCCATCGCGGGCGACCCGACAAACGCGCTCTGCGCGCCGCATTGGACGGGCTGGCGGAGGGACGGGTCATCATCATTGCGCCGGAGGGCAGATACTCGCTGACCGGCAGGCTGGAGGAGGGCACGGGCGGCGCGGCGTTCCTGGCGGTCAAATCGGGCGTGCCGGTTCTGCCCATCGTCGTCACCGGCACGGAGAACGCGAAGGTTTACGGTCATTTGAAAAGGCTGAGGCGCGCGCCGGTACGCTTGCGGGTCGGAAAAACCTTCCGGCTGGCTGGGCAGGCTGAGGGTCGGAAAGAGGCGTTGAGTCTCGGCACGGAAAAAATCATGGAGGCGCTGGCAAATCTCCTGCCGGAGGAATATCGGGGCGGGTATTCCTGACTTTGCCTACTTGTTAAGTGCGGGTAGTATTTTGAGGCTATAATTCGGAAAAATGGACTTTGTCTTCACGCTCCTGGCAGGCATCCCGTTCCCGGCGCCCCCCACTCTGGCAGGCTGGTTTGTGTGGGTGTCTCTGCTGGGGGTTTTGGTTTATCTTCTGTACCGCCAGCGTTCAAATCAAAACTCGTGGGGCGGGCGTGGATGGGGGCTTTTTGTTCTGCTTTTCATTCTGACCGCCGCTGCGAACCTGCTGATTGGGCTGAGACTGACTTCCGCTTCCGCCCGACCCCTGCCCGGGTTGCCCGCCAATGCGCCGGGTTCGGCGCTGATGGTTTTTTCCGCCATCCCCTGGCTGTTGGGCGGGGGTTTTCTGGGGCCGCTCGGCGCGGCGGGGCTGGGCGCCTTTGCCGGGTTGCTTTGCGCGGCACGTGGGGACCCTGTATTCCCTTTTTCCGATCCTTGAGTTTGCCTTTCTGGGGATTTGGTTTTCGCTGAACACACGCCAGCGTTACCGCACGCCTGCCTTTCGCCTCTTTGCGCCAGCCGCTGGCGGCGGCGTTGCTGCTGATTCCCTTCCACACCCTGTTTTACACGCTGAGCGCGCTCTTCACGCAATGGGGGACGGCGGTGCCTGCCACTGCCCGGCTGGATTTTGCCATCAGCAACGCGGGCGTGGTGACGCTTGCCTTCGGCGGCGAGATGCTCATCGGCGGGCTGGCGGCGCAGGTGATTTCGATGGCGTTCCCCTCCGCCCGGGGCAGTAAACAGCCGTTGCAGCCCTCGCCCGGCGAGAAGAGCCTCGAATCCCGTTTCATCTCTGCGGTGGGGGTTTTCATTCTGCTGTTGCTGTTGACCCTGCTCATCGGCGACTGGGTGGTCGCCGGGCGCGCCGCGCGCGACATGCTGGAGGATCGTCTTTCGAGCGCGGCGGAATCGGCGGCGCAAAGTGTGCCGTTCTTCCTCGAAACCGGGCAGAACCTCGCCGTGCAACTGGCGCTCGACCCGCGCCTGCTGGATTCGAGCGGCGACGAATTGAAATCCATCATCGGCACGCGCATGCAAGCCGTTCCATACTTCGACCAGTTCATCGTGCTGGACGCAAGCAACAAGAATTTACTCGCCATTTACCCGGGATTCCCGAAGGCGGCTTCAAACTGTACATGGACGAGGAAGCCGGCATCCTGCTTGCGAGGAGCGGCGTGCTGACCCAGATCTATTCCATCCCGCCAGCCACGCTGGAGGAGGTTTCGCGCGTCTCATTCATGGTCGCCATTGTGGATTCATTCGGCAACGTCCAGCGCATTTTGATCGGGCGCACCACGCTCGAATCCAACCCGCTGACCCTGCCGCTGATCGAAAGCCTCAACAACATGCGCGACCTCGGCGGTTCGGGGATGCTGTTGAACGAGAACAACCGCGCCATTTACCACTCGGATAAAGCGCAACTGCTGACCGCCTACACGGGGCAAAGCGGAAACGAGCCGTTCTTCTACGACGACACCGCCTCCGACGGCACGCGCCTGCTGCGCTATTACCAGCCGGTGCTGGGGCGTCCCTGGGCAATCGTGTTGACCGTTCCGGCGCAGCGCGCCCAACAACTGGCGTTGAATATCGCCATGCCGCTGGCGTTGATGATCATCCTGCTTGCGGTCGTCGCGCTGATCTCCCTGCGCTTCGGCTTGCGCGTGGTCACCGGTTCCCTGCGAAGTCTTGCCGCGGAAGCCAACCGCATCGCGCAGGGGAACCTCGACAACCCGCTCCAGATCGCGGGCGAAGATGAAGTTGCCCAACTGCGCAGAGCCTTCGAGCAGATGCGCATCGGCTTGCAGGCGCGGCTGGATGAGATCAACCGCCTCTTGCGCGTGAGTCAGGGCGTGGCATCCAGCCCGGAGATGGAGGATGCGGTCGAGCCGGTGCTGGATGCGATCCTCTCCACGGGCGCAAACTCCGTCCGGGTGGTATTGTCGCCGAGCATCCTGCCCGATACGTTCATCGAACTGCCGTCGCGTTTTACCGTCGGCGCGTCGCAGGATGCGTACGCCCATCTCGACGACCAGATCCTTGACCTTGCGCAAAGCCACGAAAAGATCGTCCTGCCCAACCTCACCCGCTCGCGCGAACTGATCCTGGATTCATCCAAGCCCCAGCCGCTGGCGTTGCTGGCGGTTGCCCTGCGGCACGAGAACCGCTATTACGGCGTGGTGTGGGCGGGCTACGAACAGCCGCGCAAGTTCTCCGATTCGGATGTGCGCTTTGTGACCACGCTTGCCGGTCAGGCGGCGCTGGCTGTGGCGAACGCGCATCTTTACCTGAACGTGGAGGCTTCGCGCCGCCAGCTGGAAGCGATCATCAACTCCACGCCGGGCCCCGTCATCGTGACGGGACCACCGCAACCGCCTCTTGATTGCCAACCGCGCCGCGACCACCGCGCTCGGTCAGGGCATGGACGACGCCAGCGGCAAGGAAACCGAGAAGGTGGTCAAACTCAAACCGCTGCTGGCACTGCTGCAAAGCGCCACCTCCGAAAAGCAATCTGCCGAGATCATGCTCTCGGATAAGCGCACCTACCTGGCGACAGCTTCGTCCGTCGTGGTGGAGGGACGCCGGATCGGGCGCGTGTGCATCATGCGCGACGTGACGCACTTCAAGGAACTGGATTCGCTGAAGTCCGAGTTCGTGGCGACGGTGAGTCACGACCTGCGCTCGCCGTTGACGTTGATGCGTGGCTACGCCACCATGCTCGATACGGTGGGCGAGTTGAACGAACAGCAGCAGGGCTACGTCAAGAAGATCATCTCCGGCGTGGAGAATATGTCCCGCCTCGTCAACAACCTGCTGGATCTGGGACGCATCGAGATCGGCGTCGGCTTGCAGGTGGAACACGTCACGGTGCTGGACATCATCGAGCGCGTCACCAGCGCCGTGCAATTGCAGGCGGCGCAGAAGAACATCGCCCTGAACGTGGAACTGCCCAAGGACATGCCGCACGCGGTGGAAGCCGACCAGGCGCTGCTGCACCAGGCGCTCTACAACCTGGTGGAGAACGCCGTCAAATACACGCCGGAGAACGGGCGCGTCTTCATCCGCACGATTTCCCAGCCCGATTATCTCATCTTCGCCATCGAAGATTCCGGCATTGGCATCACCCCGGAGGACATCCCGCACCTGTTCGAGAAGTTCTATCGCGGCAAACAGCGCGAAGCCCGCTCCCAGCCCGGCTCCGGCTTGGGTCTCGCCATCGTACACTCCATCGCCGAAAGCCACCGCGGACGGGTCTGGGTGGAAAGCGCGATCGGCAAGGGCAGCACCTTCTATTTGCAGATTCCCCTCACCCAGCCTAAAGAATTCAAATCCATATCATCGTAACGCGGAACGTTCCCCGACCCGATTCGTAAACCTGACAGGTTGTGATGAAACCCGTCCGATCTTTTTCGTGAAAACCAAATCTGTACTATAATCCGTTTTTGTCCTTCCGCGGGAAGGGCATAATTTTTGCCGGTAAACTGGTACTTATGATCAATCAGGAAAATAAACAGACCCCCATTATCGAGCGCAGTACAGACTACAAGCCCCGGCGCACCTGGCGTTCGTGGCTGATCGGGCGTCCGCTCTCCACGGCGGATGCGCCGCACGAAACCATCGGCAAGGCGGTGGGCTTGGCTGTCTTCGCATCCGACGCGCTTTCGTCGAACGCCTACGCCACCCAGGAAATCATGGTGGTGCTGGCGGCGGCGGGCACGATTGCCTTTGGGTATGTGTTCCCGATTTCCATTGCGATCGTCGTGCTTCTGACGATTGTGTCCATTTCCTACGTGCAGGTCATTCATGCCTATCCCGACGGGGGCGGCGCCTACGTGGTCGCCCGCGACAACCTCGGCGAACTGGCTGGTCTGACCGCGGCATCTGCCCTGTTAGCCGATTACATCCTGACGGTTTCCGTTTCCGTCTCATCCGGTATCGCCCAGATCGTCTCCGCTTATCCCGAATTGTACGAATACCGCGTGCTGATGGCGGTTGCGGCGGTTTTCCTGCTCATGCTGGTCAACTTGCGCGGCGTGCGTGAATCCGGCTCGGCGATTGCCGTGCCGAGCATGTCGTTCATCGTTATCATGCTCTTCATGATCGCGGTCGGAATGTACAAATATTTTTCCGGCACGCTGGGAACGGTTGTAAATCCGCCCGAGATCTTGGCGCACGGCATTACCGCGTTTGGCATGCCTTTTTTGATCCTTCACGCCTTCTCCAGCGGAACTGCGGCGTTGACCGGGATCGAAGCGATCTCAAACGGGACCACCGCCTTCAAGGAGCCGCGCAGCAAGAATGCCGCCGCGACCCTGGTGTGGATGGCGGTCATTCTTGCGACTCTCTTCATGGGGATCTCCTTCCTCGCCGGTCAGGCGGGGGCGGTCCCTTCCGAAGTTGAAACGGTCATTTCGCAGATCGGGCGCACCGTTTTTGGGGGTCAGGGAATCTTTTACTTTGCCGTCATCCTGGCAACCACCATCATTTTGCTCCTGGCGGGGAATACGGCGTATGCGGGTTTCCCCCGCTTGAGCGCCCTGATGGCAATGGACGGTTTTCTGCCGCGCCAGTTGACCTACCGCGGAAGCCGCCTCGTGTACTCGCGCGGAATCGTGGCGCTGGCGGTATTATCCTCGGCGTTGATCGTGCTCTTTCAAGCAAGCGTAACCCGCCTCATTCCGCTCTACGCCATCGGCGTTTTCCTTTCCTTTACGCTGGCTCAGTCGGGCATGGCGTTCCGCTGGTGGAAAAGCGGAAAACTTCTCGACAAGAAAGAGGAAGGTCCACACGCCAACACCCGCGTCTCGAAACTCACCTACGATCCGCTCTGGCGTTTGAAGATGATCGCCAACGGTTTCGGCGCGTTCTGCACCGGTGTGGTGATGCTGATCTTTGCCATCACCAAATTCCAAGACGGCGCTTACGTGGTGCTTGTCCTGATCCCGTCCCTGATCGGCGTCCTCTGGCTGATCCACATTCACTACAGAAACCTTGCCAAAAAACTATCGCTGGATAATTTCGGCGCCATTCCGCCGCACACTATCCGCCACCGCGTCATCATGCCGGTCAGCGGCGTGCATCTGGGAACGCTTTCCGCCCTGCGCTACGCCCGCATGTTGTCAGACGATGTAACCGCCGTGCATATTGTCATCGAACCCGCCGATGCGGAGAAGACGCGCAAGAAATGGGAGACCTGGGGCGAAGGCGTCCGCCTTGTGATGCTGGATTCCCCCTATCGTCTCTTCATCGAACCGCTGTTGGAGTACATCGCCGACATTGCCGAAAACCGTCAATCCGGCGAGATCATCACCGTCGTCGTGCCGGAGTTCGTTTCCGACAACCGCCTGAGCGCCGCCCTGCACACCAACACGGCGGACATCCTGCGCGCGCAACTGAAGAATCAACACGGCATCGTGATCACGAACGTCCCGTATCATGTGCATGAAAGCGAAAGCGACCATCATCGCTAAGGAGTCGTCAAGATGAATTTTATCGTTGTTGGTTGTGGGAGATTCGGAGCCGAACTGGCGTACCGTCTCTTCTCGAACGGACATCAGGTCGTGGTGGTGGATTCCAGCCCCCAGACGTTCAACCGCCTCCACCCGGACTTTCGAGGGCGTACTGTGGTGGGAGATTCTCTCTCCGCCGACACTTTGTCCCGCGCCGCCGCCGACAAGGCAGATGGCGTCGCCATTGTCACCAATTCCGATACGCTGAATGCCGTCATCGGGCATACCATCCGCGTGCATTACCCAAACGTGAAGCAGGTCATCGTCCGCAACTATGACCCTGCCATGCGCGGGATGCTCGAAGCGTTTGGCTTGCAGATCGTCAGTTCCACCGCCTGGGGAGCGGAGCGCGTGCAGGAGTTGCTGATTGACCCGTCCTTCCGCACGGTGTTCTCGGCGGGCAATGGCGAGGTCGAGATGTACGAGATGTTCATCTCCGAAAAGTGGGACGGCATGACTATCGCCAGCCTGCTGGAGGGTTGCGGCGGGATCGTCTGCGCCGCGTTGACCCGCGCCGGTCGTGCGGAACTCCCCAGCCCGAATGCAAAACTCCAAAAGGGAGACGTGCTGACCGTCAGCGCGACGCTGGAAGGAGTAAAATCCCTGCGCGCAAAACTACAGGAAGGGAAGGAGGCATAATATGTTTGTCTTTATTGCCGGGGGCGGGCGCACCGGCGCCCAACTCGCCTCACAACTGATCGAACAGAAATACGAGGTGCGCCTCGTGGAGCACCGCCGCGAACTGCTCTCGCGCCTCCATCACGAACTTCCCACCGAAGTGATCTTCGAGGGACAGCCCACCGACCCGAACGTGCTCAGGCAGGCGGGGATTGAAAGGGCAAATGTGCTCGTCGCCTGCACCAATGAGGATGCCTCCAACCTTGTGCTGTGCTACCTCGCGCGGACGCTGTTCAGGGTGCGGCGCACGGTGGCGCGCATCAACAACCCGCGCAACGCCTGGCTGTTCGACGGCAACTTCCATGTGGATGAGACCATCAACCAGGCGGACGTGATGGCGCACCTGATCCAGGAGGAAATGTCGCTTGGCGACATGATGACCCTGCTCAAGATCCGCCGCGGACGCTACTCGCTGGTGGAGGAGAAGGTCCCCAAGGGCGCGAAAGCCATCGGCGTGCAGATCAAGGACCTGGGCTTGCCCGACCAATGCGTGATCGCCGCCATCATCCGCAAGGGACACGTCACTCTGCCGCGCGGCACCACCGCGCTCGAAGAGTTCGACGAAGTCCTTGCCATCACCGACGAAGCCGGCGCAAAACAACTCGCCCTCCTGCTCGAACCGCCGGATCGGTCGGTGCTGTAAACAAAAAAATCTCCCGTCCATTTGGCGGGGGATTTTTCGTAACGCAAGTCTCAGACTTGCGCTACTTCGCCACCATTTCCTTCATCTGCTCCACATACGCCAGCGACTGATGCCTGAAATAGGTGTTGTACAACTCGGCGTAGTGACCGCCTTGATTCAACAAACTTTCGTGATTTCCCTCCTCGATGATCGTGCCTTTGCGCATGACGACGATGCGGTCTGCGGCTTTGACGGTGGAGAGGCGGTGCGCGATGAGGATGCTGGTCGAGTTTTTCAGGATGAGGTTCAACGCCTGTTGGATCTGCCACTCCGTGAACGGGTCAATGCTGGCGGTCGCTTCGTCGAGGATGAAGATGGCGGGATTTTGCACCAGCACGCGCATCAACGCCACGAGTTGACGCTGTCCCATCGAGAGCCGGTTGCCGCGTTCGCCAACTTCGGTGTGCAATCCGTTTGGCAGGGTCTCCAGCCATTCGCCGTCGCCGATGCGCCTGGCAAGACGAAGCATCTCTTCTTCGGGCACGCCCGGCGCGGCGTAGCGGATGTTGTCGGCAACCGTCCCTGAAAAGAGGAACGGCACCTGCGAGACGATTCCCAACTGGCGGCGGTACTGGGTCAGGTCGAACGTGCGGATGTCGCGCCCGTCAATGAGCAGGCGTCCCTGCTGGAACTCGTAGAAGCGCGCGATCAACTTCGCAATGGATGACTTGCCCGCGCCGGTGTGTCCTACCAGCGCAAGAGTCTCTCCGGGTCGAATGAGCAGGTTGAAGTCGGTGAGAACCGGTTCTTTATCCGAATAGCGAAAGTGCAAATGCTCGAAGTGAATCTCGCCTTTGAGGCGCGGCACATCCTGCTTCTCTTTTTGGATCACGTTCGGGTCGGCGTCAATTAAAGCGAAGACGCGTTCGGCGGCGGAGAGACCGCTTTGAATCTGCGCCCAGAACGAAGTGAGATTCAACACGGGGAAGAAAAACTGGTCGAGGCTCATGATGAAGAGGTACCACGCGCCGATGCTGACCAGACCCTGCGCCGCACTGAAACCGCCGACATAGACGAGGATGCCGACGAAGATGCCGCCCAGCGCATTGAGCGTGGGAAAGACCAGGGAAAGCACAAAGCCGCGCTGGACGTTCACGGTGTACGATTGCTGGTTCGACTCATCGAACGACTTGAAAATGCCTTCCTCCTGGCGGAAGTTCTTGGCAATCGAAATGCCGCTGATGGTCTCCTTGATGGCGGCGTTGACGTCCGCCATGGCTTTCATGCCGCGCTTGGTGACTCGCCGCGCCCAGGCGCGGAAGCCCGCCGCGATGGCAAAGATGATCGGGAGGAAGCCGACGAGCAAGAGCGCAAGCCGCCATTCGGTGCGGAAAAGCACGACGGCGATGATGAACGCCTGAATGAACTGCGCCACCACGTCGGTGACGATGACCACGAGTTGGCCGAAGTCGTTCGTGTCGGAGGTGATGCGCGAGACGATGCGCCCGGAGGAAAACTGGTCGTAGAAGGAGAGATCGTGTTCGGCGGCAGCACGGAAGGCGCGCGAACGCATGTCCAGCACCACGTCGCCGACGGAACGTACGATCAGACCGCGCCTCAGCCAGTTCAGCCCCCACAAGCCGAACGCCACGCCGACCAGCGCCAGCCCCACCCACAGAATCGCGGCGGTACTCGGCTGTTCCCGAATCAAATCCACGATGCGGCTGACGATGACGGGCAGCGCCGCGCCGATCATTGCCAGCAAAATGATGATGACGGATGCGAAGACCAGCCGCGGGGTCTGAGTGCTGAAGTAATTGACCATGCGGCGCACCAGTTCGCTGTCTTTGTACTGGCGGTCGTATTTTTCGTCGTTAAGTCCTGCGAAGAAACCCATAAATTTTCCTCTGTCATTGCGAGGAGGGCTTTAGCCCGACGAAGCAATCTTGGAATTATGTGGAGGATTGCTTCGTCGCAAAGTGCAGAGCGCTCCTCGCAATGACATTATTCTCTAAATATCCTCGAATACGCCTCTGATGTCTTCATCAATTCTTCATGACTGCCCATCGCAACCACTTTCCCTTTACGTAGCACAATGATGAGGTCTGCCCAACGGATTTGGGAGAGGCGGTGGGTGATGATGAAAGTGGTTCGTCCGCGGGCGGCGTTGGAGATGGCGCGTTGGATTTTATCCTCGGTGGCGGAGTCAATCGCGGAGGTGGAGTCGTCGAGGACGAGCACGCGCGGGTCGGTGAGAAAGGCTCGGGCGAGCGCGATGCGCTGCCGCTGTCCGCCGGAGAGGGTCACGCCGCGTTCGCCGACGACCGTCCCGTAAGTCTGTTCAAAGTCCAGGATGAAGTCGTGCGCCTGCGCCGCCATCGAAGCTGCGATGATCTCCTCCTTCGTTGCGCCAGGCTTGCCGAAAGCGATGTTATCGCCGAGCGAACGCGAGAAAAGAAAGATGTCCTGTTCGATAATGGAGATTTGCGAACGCAGGGAGGCGAGATTCCAATCGCGCACATCCACGCCGTCCACCAGCACCTGACCCGCCGTCACATCATAGATGCGGTTGATGAGTTTAACGAGCGTGGTCTTGCCCGCGCCGGTCTGACCGACGAGCGCGACGGTTTGACCGGGTTTCACTTTGAAGGAAATATTTTCGAGGACGGGTTCGCCCCCCTCGTCCCTTTGGGACACTCCCCCCAAATTCGGAGAATTTGGGGGGAGATGGAGGGGGGTCTGAGGGTATTTAAACGAGACATTGCGAAACTCGATTTCGCCGCGAATCTCCGAGGTCCGGCCTGAGGCGTTTTGGTCGAGTCGGGTCTCGCGCTTGATCAGTTCCAAGATGCGGCGGGCGGAGGAAAGTCCCAAAGAGATTTGGGAGTAGGCAAAGGTCGAGGTAAAAGTAGGGAAGCCCAGCAACTGCAACATCCCAAAATAGGCGATGACTGCGCCCACGTCAATGAGACCCGCGCGCAGCAAAAAGAGCGCATGGACAAGCCCGCCTGCAAAAGCAAGCCCAAGCAAAAGCATGGCAACGTATCGCGCTTCAAGGTCGCCTTGCTGCACAAAAGCATCGCGCACCCTGCGGGCGTTGGTCACGAAGCGGTCCACTTCGGCTTCTTCCTGCGCCGCGCCCTTCATGATCTCCACGCCGTCCAGCGACTCGGAGAGATGCGTGTTCATCTGCCCGAACGTCGCACGGACGTCATCCGTGATGGGCGAGAGCGTTTTTAGATAGCGCGCCAACGCCACAAAATAAAAGATGGTGAAGAGCAGCGGCGTCAGCACCAGCGACGGATGATAACGCGGACCAAAGAAGAGCGGCATGAGGATGAACATGAACGAGCCGACCACCAGGTTGACGCCGGGGCTGAACATGTAGTTCACCTCGCGCACGTCGTTGGTGGCGCGCGCCATCGTATCGCCGACGGGCTGCAAGTTGTGGAAGGTCATGCTCTTGCCGAGCAGGGAAAGATACAACTCATCGCGGATGTCGCGCTCCATTTTTTGCGCCATCAACTCCGCCCCAAAGTTGCGCCCCAGTTGCAATACTCCGCGAATCACCTGCGAGAAGCCGATGGTGAGCGCCAGCGGCGGCAGCAGCGCCGAAGTATCCGGCGGCGATTTCAGCATGGCGTTGAAGGCGTCGCCGGTCAGCACCGGTACCACCACCGCCAGCACGGCGTTTCCAATCGCCCCGGCGAAGAGCATCAGCACGATCCACCAGTACGGCGTCACGTGTGAAAGGATCCATGCCGCAGGCGAGGAATGATCGTATTTGTTCTTTCTTTGTAAAGTGAATTCAGCAGGAACACTAAAGGCGGTCATGGGGCAATTGTAACATTCTTGAAAAACACCCCTTTCGTAACCCCGAATTCGGATACGTGTTATTTAATTCAGGCCGGCAATCCTGCCGGTCGATTTCACCCAAAAGGAGAGTGTGAAATGTCTTTGCCCAAAACGATTTCCGGTTGGTGCATGTGGCTGTTCTTCCTCTGGTACGGCTTGGCCGCCTTCATCCCAGCCCTCATGGGCGGCTTCTTCCCCATGCTGGGCGGCATCCTTGCTCTCGGCTATGTCGTGTTCTCAGCCATCGGCAGATAACCATCCACGAACGAGCACAACCTCCCGCGCGGGAGGTTGTGTCATTTAATCCCCGAAAACACCCTGGCGCAGTAAAGCCCATATTCCCAATCCAGGTTTGGATAATCCCACCAGGCGGAAAGGACGGCGTGCGCCAGCGCCCACTGGATGATTCGCTCGCGTTCCCAGCCCAGCCTTTCCCTGAGGATGTCCACCCGCCTCTTTGTCTGGACCTGGAACCTGCTCCCGTCCATCAGGCTTCCCCACGGGTTGATCATCAGCGGACCGATCTCATAGCCCGCCGGCCTGATGACGCCCTTCGGGTCAATCGCCAGCCAGCCCCGCCCGGACGACAAAACATTAAAGTGATGAAAGTCTCCGTGAATGAGACTCATCTCATCGTCGAACAATTCCGGCAGGGACGATTCCACCCGCCCCAAAAGTTCCTCTGGAATCGGCCCCCGTCCCGCCATTGAACTGCGGGCGGATATTCTTCAATTCACCGAACCAATCGGATAGTTGAATGAACTTTACAATGCTCCCGCCGCCGTCCCCAGCGGCGAGGACGCCGCCTCGAGCCCACAACGCCTGCATCACATCAATCGCAATATGCGTGCGCTCATCGTCGTTTTCCAGTTCGGAGAGCGTCCCGCCCGGTTCGAGCCTTTCCAACAAAAACATGCCGCGTTCCTCGTCGCATTCCAGCAGTTGACAAACCCCGTTTCCGTTGAAAAATTTCAGCGCCTCCAACTCGCTGATCAACTCCCTGTGCGGCACGCCGATTTTGAGAATGACACTTCCCTCTCCCTGTGAGAGAGAGGCTGGGGGTGAGGGATGTTTGGCAAACGCCACAAAATTATAGGAGAGATTGGGAACCGGCTGAACCTCCGTCAACCCCCAGCGTGCGGAAGCATCCGCGATTAGATTCGGGAGTCGCTCCAGCCATTCACGCCCCTGTTCGCCGAATGTGCTTTGAATGTTGTTGACAAAATTGGGAGGGAGTGTCTGCATGACAAAATCCAAAAGTTTTCACTGTCAATGAAAACTTTTCAAAGCCCTCCGAGGTCTCGAAATCTCGGAGGTCTGCGCGCCTACGACGGAAAAATCTTCTCGAACACTTCGGGGCAGTACTTCTGCACCATCTCGCTGGACAAGCCGTTCTCCTTGCAAATCTCCGCGTAAAAATCCACACTGGGGCGGCGAATGCGTTTTTGGGTATCCACATCCAGCCCCCATAGTCCGAAGCGATATTTCCAGGCGAAACTCCACTCGAAGTTGTCCACCAGCGACCAATGGAAATATCCCTTGATGGGCCAGTTGAAGTTCACCGCGCGCCACATCTGATGAATGTGCAGCGCCAGGTAACGCGGGCGGAGGGAATCATCCGCCGAATTGACCCCGTTTTCGGTGACGAGGATGGGCAGGTTGGGAAACGTGCGGATAATCCATTTCAAACCTTCGAACATCCCCTCCGGCTCGAAGGCAAGGAAGCCGAAATCGCTCAACTCCGCATCTTTTCGATAGAAGTTGCGGGCAAACAGAGCGCCGGGTTTTCTCAGGTCAAAGGCGATGTATTCTCGCGTGTAATAGTTGAAGCCGAAATAATCCTGCGTGCCTTTGGCTTCGGGAATTCGCACCGAGCCGACGGGCGAACGCATCACCCCCTCCGCCAGCGCCGAGACAAAACCGAGGTTGATCGCGGTAAAGGCATTCCGCGCCACCCAGCGATCCAAAGGCGACCAGGCATGGTGCGGTGCGACCGAACGATAATGATGCGCAAAACCGACGCGCGCCTCCGGTTGAATTAGATGAATGGCGCGATACGCCGCGGCGTGCCCGCGAATCAAATTCGCCTGCACCTGCATGGCAAGTTTCATATTGTTCTTTCCGGGCGGAAACGTATCCACGCCGGTGACAATGTAACCGTTCAGCGCATAGCCTGTCGGTTCGTTGATGGTGCACCACAGCGTGCAATATTCCTTCAACGCATCCACCGTCTTGCGGACGAACTTCTCGAACAACGGCACGATCTCTTCCGTTTCCCATCCGCCGCGCTCCGTCACCCACAACGGGTCGGTGAAGTGATGCAGCGTGACCATTGGTGTGATGCCGCGCTCCTTCAATCCCCCGCAAAGATGGCGCGGTATTTTTCCAGTGGCGTCTTCATCCCGTGTATCCGGCGTGGGCTGGATGCGGCTCCACTCCACCGAGAGGCGATGCGCGTTCTGTCCGGTTTCAGCGGCGCGGTCGAAGTCTTCCTTCCAGCGTCCACCCCACCAATCTGCGGCAAGACCAGCCATCCCCTCTGTATGACCGTCCTGTTCCCACTTCCACCAATTGTTGTTGGTGTTGTTCCCTTCCACTTGATGTGCTGCGGTCGCCGCCCCCCACAAAAATCCTTTTGGAAAATGATAGGTTGCTTGAGGCATGATGTTCTCCATGATCGCAGGGGCGACCCGCCCCTTGTGATTTCAGTACATGACCTACCGCGAAGGGTCGCCCCTACATTCTATTCAAATACGCCAGATACAACGCCACCGACCCCGCCACAGCGGCATTGAGCGATTCGATTTTCCCACGCATCGGCAGTTTCAAAACGATGTCACACTTCTTGCGCGTGAGTTCGTGCAGACCTTCGCCCTCCGAGCCGACGACCAGCCCAAGCGCGCCTTTCAGATGACGCGAGTTCGCCTCGACCTCCGCCCCGCCTGGGCCCAAGCCTACGAGCCATAGGTTTGCATCCCGGAGCGCATCCATCGCTTGAGAGAGATTGGACCTGGCGATGAGCAGATGCTCGCTCGCGCCCGACGACGCATTGACCACGGCGGGCGTCACCTCCACCGAGCGCGCCAGCGGGATGATGATGCCATGCACACCCACCGCTTCTGCCGTGCGGATGAGCGCGCCGAAATTCTGTGGGTCTTGCAGGGAATCGAGGATCAGCACAAAAGGCGGTTCGTCCCCGGCTTTTTCCAAAATCTCGATCCCATCCGAGTATGGATAAGCGCTTACTTCCGCGACCACGCCCTGATGGTTCGGGTTGACCTTGTCCAATTTTCCGCGCGGCACGCGGTTGACCTTGACCTTTTGTCCTTGCGCCAACTTGATAATTTCCGCCAGTTTACCCTTCTCCTGCGCCCCCTCGGCGATTTCGATGGAAAAGATTTGCCTGCGCTTCGCGCGCAAGGCTTCGTGGACGGCGTTGCGGGAGTAGATGAATTCTTTCATATTCCCCGATTGTACCGTAGGGGCGACCTCAGCCAATCGCCCCTACAAAATTATGTCCATTTCCAGGTGGTGCCATCCTTGGTGTCTTCGAGGCTGACGCCGAGTTCCTTCAACTTGTCGCGGATCAAATCCGAGAGCGCCCAGAGTTTTTGCTTGCGCACCTCGCTGCGGACTTCGATGAGCAGGTCAATGAACTTGTTGGCGTCGCCGGAGCCTTTCTTTTCTTCGAGGGTCAAGCCGAGCACGCCAGCCAGTTCGCGGAACGTATCCTGCGCGGGTTGGAGCTGGTCGGCGGTGGCTTCGTTGTCGCGCGCAGTGTTGATGGATTTGGAGAGTTCAAAGAGTGCGGCAATCGCGCTGGCGGTGTTGAAGTCGTTGTCCATGGCTTCGGTAAAGTTCGTTTTGGCGGTCTCGATGGCGGCGGCGAGCGCGGACAAGATGTCGGCGGGGAGTCCTTTTGCGGAGGGCGAAGCAGGCTTGAGCGCGGATTTGAGGCGTTCGACGTTGCGTTCGGCGGCGGCGACCGTCTCGTCGTTGAACATCAACGGCGCGCGATAGGTCCCGTTCAAAACCAGCATGCGCATCACGTCGGCGGAATGTTTGGAGAGAAATTCCTTGATGTTGACGATGTTGCCGAGCGACTTGGACATCTTCTCGCCGCCCAACTGCAACATGCCGTTGTGAATCCAGTAGCGGGCGAACTCCTTGCCGGTGTAACTTTCGCTTTGCGCGATCTCGTTTTCGTGATGAGGGAAGATCAGGTCATTGCCGCCGCCGTGGATGTCAATCTGTTCGCCAAGTTCGGCGAGGTTCATGGCGGAGCATTCGATGTGCCAGCCGGGACGACCCTTGCCCCAGGGACTCTCCCAGAAGATTTCGCCGGGTTTGGCGGCTTTCCACAAGGCGAAGTCCATCGGGTGTTCCTTTTGCTCGCCGACTTCGATGCGCGCGCCCGCCTGCATGTCTTCGAGTTTGCGCCCGGAGAGTTTTCCGTAATCGGCGTCGCTGGTGACGCGGAAGTACACGTCGCCGTTCGGTGCGGCGTAGGCGTGACCCTTTTCGATCAGCCCTTCGATGAACTTGATGATGAGCGGCATGGTCTTGCTGACCTGCGGGTTGGAGGTGGCAGGCAGGACGTTGAGACTTTTCAGGTCGTTTGTGTAATCTTCGATGTAGCGCTGGGAGAGTTTGAGCGGATCCTCGCCGAGCGCGTTGGCGCGGTTGATGATCTTGTCGTCCACATCGGTGTAGTTCATCACGTGCCGCACCTCATACCCGCGATATTCCATGTAACGGCGGATGATGTCGAACACGATGGCAGACATGGCGTGACCGACGTGCGCGTCGTTATAGACGGTGACGCCGCACACGTACATTTTGACTTTGCCGGGTTCGAGGGGTTGGAATTCTTCGGTTTTGCGGGTGAGGGTGTTGTAAATTTTGAGCATGCTCACTTCCTCCCCTTCTTCGCGCCCTCTTCATCCACGCGCCCGAAGATCATGCGTCCCGCCGCAGTTTGCAGGACCTTGGTGATGTTCACTTCCATGTATTCGCCGATGTACTCGCGTCCGTTCTCGACGACGACCATCGTGCCGTCGTCCATGTAGCCCACGCCCTGACCGTACTCCTTGCCCTCCTGCATGACGTTGATGCGCAGGGTCTCGCCCGGCAGGACCACCGACTTGACGGCGTTCGCCAGTTCGTTGATGTTGAGCACGGTCACGCCCTGCAATTCGGCGACGCGGTTGAGGTTGTAATCGTTGGTGAGGATCGGGCTTTTGAGTTGTTTGCCGAGGACGATCAGTTTATCGTCCACCTCGCGCACGCCTTCCACGTTGATGTCCGAGATGCGCACGAGCACGTTGGGCAGTTTTTGCAGTTCGGCGAGCACTTCCATGCCTCGCCGTCCGCGCTGGCGGCGGATGCCGTCCGGCGAGTCGGCGATGTATTGCAGTTCGTTCAGCACGAAGCGCGGGATGAGCAGCGTGCCCGGCAGAAAGCCGGTCTTGGCGATGTCTGCCACACGCCCGTCAATGATGACGCTGGTATCGAGCAGGATGGTGCGGTTGAGGTTGGTCCAGGAGGAGGAACTGCCGCCTTCGCTTCGTCCGCTCATGGCGCTGATCAAGCCCATGATGTCGCCCTGCCGCATGACGAAGACGGCGACGCCGAAGTAGGAAAAGACCAGTACGCCGATGAACGGCAGGATTTGATTGAATGGCTGGGGCAGCATGGAAAGCGGGAACGCCAGCAGGGCGGCGATCAGCAGTCCGACGATCAGGCCGGTCAGCCCGGCGAAGAGACTCTCCGCCGCCATGCGTCCAAGCGTGGAACGGATCGCGCGCGCGGGACGGGTGGTGAAATACGGGGTGAGGATCAACCCCGTCAGGGCGCCGACCAAGCCGAAGACCAGGGTGGTGCGGACGGCGTTCTCCGGGGATAATTTCGAAAGTTCAAACCCCCAGTATCCCCCGGAAATTCCAAGCGCAACCATGCCAATGATGCGTAGAATAAATTCAAAACTCATCAAAACTCCTTCAAATAAATCAAATAATTCCAGTGGCTGGTCATCATAGCACGGCTGGGAGATACCGTCAATTGATATATAACTCAAGTTACTACCTTCAAATAGGTACTGTAGTATTCCGTCAAAGACCCTCACCCTGCCCTCTCCCAACGGGAGAGGGGGAAGCCATCTCAGTAAAAAATTGCCACGATTGGGGTGAGGGAATGTTTTTGAAATCAAGGTGACAACTTGGGTTATATAATGCCTACGCTCACAAATTGCGCTTTCCCCTTCTAAAAAAGCGGATTTTGTGACCGCGCTGGGTATAATCGCAGGTCTGATCAAGTTGTTACAGGATGTCCGTGACGGGTATAATGCCCGATGCGCCGTGTTTTTTTCAGAGCACAGCAGATGTTTGATCACGAGTTTTAGATTTCGGAGCGCCCCCCATGCCTCTATTGGATACCCTCAACCGCCCCCTGCGCGATCTGCGGATTTCCGTCACAGACCGCTGCAACTTCCGCTGTGTGTATTGCATGCCAAAGGAAGTCTTCGGTCCCGGTTATCAATTCCTGCCCCGCGACCAGATCCTGACATTTGAAGAGATCACCCGGCTGGCGCGCATCTTTGTTGCGCACGGCGTTCGGAAGATCCGGCTGACCGGCGGCGAGCCGCTGGTGCGCAAGGATTTGCCGTTGCTGGTCTCAATGTTGTCGTCCATCCCGGAACTCGACCTGACCATGACGACAAACGGCGCGCTCCTGCCGCGCTTTGCGCAGGAACTCAAGGACGCCGGGTTGACGCGCGTCACCGTGAGCCTGGACTCGCTCGATAACGTCGTCTTCAAGGCGATGAACGATGTGGACTTTCCGGTGGAAAAAGTGCTCGAAGGCATGGACGCCGCCGCGGCGGTCGGGCTTGCTCCCGTCAAGGTCAACATGGTGGTCAAGCGCGGCGTCAACGTGACCAGCATCCTGCCGATGGCGCGCTTCTTCCGCGAGAAGGGCTACATCCTGCGCTTCATCGAATACATGGACGTGGGTCACACCAACGGCTGGCGCATGGATGACGTCGTGTCTGCCGAGGAGATCGTCCAAATCATCAATAACGAAATGCCGCTCGAACCCGCGGGACCCGAACTATCGCGGCGAAGTGGCGGAACGCTGGCGTTACAAGGACGGCGGCGGCGAGATCGGCGTGATCGCTTCCGTCACCCAAGCCTTTTGCCGCGACTGCAACCGCGCGCGTCTCTCCGCGGAGGGCAAACTCTACACTTGTCTCTTCGCCATCAAAGGGCACGACTTTAAATCCCTCATGCGCGGCGGCGCAACGGACGAGGAACTTTCCGCCGGGATCGCAAAGGTCTGGGGTGGGCGCGCCGACCGCTATTCCGAGATTCGTTCCGAGAACACCATCCCGCTTCCCAAAGTGGAGATGTCTCATATCGGCGGTTAATGCATGAATTCCAACAAAATCAAAGCGCTCCTGTTCGACCTGGACGGCACGCTTCGTCACCACATTCCCACCGGCAGTGAAGTTTTCATGGACTACCTCAAAAGCATCCAAGTGGATTTTTCGGAGGAGGACAAAATCCGCGCGGCGCATTGGGAGCATTATTACTTTGCGAATTCGCCCGAAATCCAGGAGGACAGCCTCACCTTCAAGGACGATTCCAAAGGCTTCTGGGTCAACTTTTCAAAGCGCCGCATGGTGGCGCTGGGACTTCCGCAAGCGCAAGCCGCCGGGCTGGCTCCCGCCGCCTCGGCGCACATGGAAAAGAATTACAAACCCGAAGTGTACGTCCCCGGAGGAGGCGCCGTTCATCCTCGCCAAACTCCGGGGAGGCGGGGTACGTCCTCGGCGTCGTGACGAACCGCGACGGGCCCATCCACGAGGAATTGAAAACCCTGAGCCTCGATTCATATTTCCATTTTTCATTGGCGGGCGGCGAGGTGCAAGCCTTCAAACCGGATGCGCGCATCTTCTGAACATGCGTTGGAACGGGCGGGGACATCCGCCGCCGAGACGATGTACATCGGCGATAATTACTTTGCCGACATCGTAGGCGCGCTTCGCGCCGGACTTGTGCCTGTGCTCTACGACCCAGGCCGACTCTTCCCGGACGTCGAGTGCGCCGTCATTCGGAATTTTGCCGAACTGCCGGACCTGTTGAAGTAACCCCTACAACCTCGAAGCAGGGACGAATGCCGCGAAACCTTTTCGCGGTATTCGCATTAAAATGGATGTGAACAAAAGGAGACATCATGGCTTGGGACCGGAAAATCCTGCGCATTGTGCGCGTGCGGAATTCACAAAAGAAGGGCGTGCTGGCAAGGCTGTTGACCGCGATTGCCGAGGCGGGCGGAAGCACGGGCAGTATCGTGCTGTTGACCGAGACTTCCCGCCATGTCGTGCGCGATATTACGGTCAGCGCCGACGATGAAAAGACGTTGACCGCCGTGCTGGCGGCGATGGAGAACAACGAGGGGACGAAGATCGTTGAGGTGCGCGACGAGGTGCTGGAACTGCACCAAAAGGGAAAGATCGCCATCCGCTCGCGCTATCCCATCGATTCGTTGACCACGCTCAGGCGCGTTTACACTCCCGGCGTCGCGGAAGTCTGCATGCGCATCGCAAAAGACCCTTCGCAGGCGCGACTGTATACGAGCATCAGCCACATGGTTGCCATCGTCACCGACGGGACGGCGGTGCTGGGGCTGGGCGATATCGGCGCAGTAGCGGGCATGCCCGTGATGGAAGGCAAAGCCATGCTCATGGAAACGCTCGTGGGGCTTTCGGGCATTCCGATTTTGCTGAACACCAAAGACCCGGATGAAATCGTCCGCACGGTCGCCGCTATTGCGCCAACCTTCGCCGCGATCCAACTGGAGGATATTTCCGCGCCGCGTTGTTTTGGGATCGAGGAGCGTTTGCAAGCCATGCTCGACATCCCCGTCATGCACGACGACCAGCACGGCACGGCGGTCGTCGCCACCGCGGCGTTGATGGTCGCCACGCGCGAAACCGGCATGGATTTGAACCAAGCCGTCGTCGGGCAGGTGGGGCTTGGGGCGGCCGGACATGCCATCGGTCGGATGTTGATGCGTTTGACGGGCAACCCGGTCTACGGCGCGGATCTGAGTCCCGAGGCGTTGGAACGATTCCAAAAGGCGGGCGGGGTCAAATCCAATTTGAAGGAAATCATGGAGAAGTGCGATATCGTAATCGCCACCACCGGCGCGTCGAACCTCATCAAACCGGAGATGGTGCGCAAGGGGCAGGTCATCCCGGCGCTCTCCAACCCGAATGCCGAAATTGACCCCGAAACGGCGATGGAACGCGGCGCGGCGTTCGCAGCGGATGGCAAATCAGTGAATAACGTGCTGGGATTCCCCGGCATCTTTCGCGGCGCGGTGGATGCGAACGCCCCGCGCATCACGCACGAGATGCTGTTGGCGGCGGCAACGACGATTGCCGGGATGACGCCGCCCGGCGAACTGGTGCCGAACCCGCTGGATAAAAAGGTCCATCGCGCGGTGGCGCGCGCCGTGGCGGAGACCGCCATCAAGCAGGGCATCGCCCGCGCCGATTACGTGCCGTATGTGGAGGAGTAGTCGGTGGATGGTGGGACCGTAGACTGGGGACGATTGACGATAAAAAAGACTTGCCTTTGCGGGCAAGTCTTTTTTATCGCGCATCCGTATCACGTTCGCTTTTTAGTAGACTTCATTGAAATAACTTTTTCTCCACGAAGAAACACGAATTTCCTTCGTTTTTTTCGTGAACATTCGTGTTCTGTTATGAAAATAGGCGGACTTCGCAAGTTCTACTTGCGGAGTTCCAGAAGTAGAACTTCTGGACTCCATTTTCATCCTTCGGGGTGAATGGAGTTCATGGATACTTCGTGGATTCTCTTCCTATTTCCGATAACGCCTAATGGTGTCCGTTCTTCTTCAACACTTCCTTCAGCGTGGCTCCAAGCCGCGCGATTCCCTCGCGGATGGTCTCCGGCGAGGAGAAGGAGAAGTTGATACGCATGGTGTTCTCGCCACCGCCGTTCGGGTGGAATGCCGCGCCCGGCACGAACGCCACCTTGCGCTCGACCGCGATCTTCAAGACCTCCGCCGCGTCCACGCCTTCGGGCATCATGCCCCACAGGAACATGCCGCCCGCCGGTCTCGTCCAGCGCATTTCATCGGGGAACATCTCGTCCATCATTTCCAGCATCACGTCGCGGCGTTCCTTATATGTGGCGCGGATGACTTTGACGTGCTCGTCCAAAAATCCGCCCTTGGCGACTTCGTACGCCACGTGCTGGTTGAACGACGAGGTATGCAGGTCGGCGGCTTGCTTGGTCATCACCAGTTTGCGGATCACGTTCGGCGGGGCGATCACCCAAGCCAGGCGCAGACCCGGCGCAAGCAGTTTAGAGAACGTGCTCAGGTAGATGACGTTGCCCGTGTACTCGCCGTCGTCGTCGTTGCGATAGTGGCTGTCGAGCGTGGCCACGCCCGGAATGTGCTCACCGTCGTAGCGCAGCTGACCGTACGGGTCGTCTTCGATGATCGGCACGCCGTATTTGTCGGCGAGTTCCACCAGTTTTTTGCGGCGTTCGAGACAGAGCGTCGAACCTGACGGGTTCTGAAAGTTCGGGAGGACGTAGATGAACTTCGGTCCGATGCGAAGCGCGTCTTCCAGTTCATCCACGATCATGCCGTTCTCATCCGCGCGCACCGAAATGTATTGCGCCCCATAGGCGTTCCATGCCTGCAGCGCGCCGAGATACGTCGGCGATTCCACCACCACGTAATCGCCGCGGTTGATGAACAGCCGCCCGATGAAATCCAACGCCTGCTGCGAACCGGACGTAATCAGAATATTTTCGGGCGTCACATGCACGCTGTAACGCTCGGTATGGCGGGCGATCATCTCCCGCAACGGACGATACCCCTCGGTGGTGCTGTATTGCAGCGCCTGCGCGCCGTGATCGGTTAAGACGCGGTTGCACGCCTCCTGAAATTCCTTTACCGGGAAAACCTCCGGCGCAGGCAGCCCCCCCGCAAAGGAGATAATATCGGGCTGTTCGGTCAGTTTCAGCAGTTCACGGATGACCGAACTTCCCATTTTTTGGGTGCGATGTGCGTACCGATACTCCCACGGTGTTTGCATTTTCACTCCTTGAAGAGAGATAAAAAAGCCTGACAGGTATGCGAGTACCCGTCAGGCAGACTGACCCAGGGCAATAGGATGCCCAAAAAACGTAACGCCAGAATTGGCATCATGGCAACCCTATCTTACCCACTTTTGGGGAGGGATGCAACTGTTTTTTGTAACTGTAAACTGACTGAGAATCATGACAAATCCCCCGCGATCAACTTCTCGATGACCGTCCGCGTGTACGAATCCAGCGGCAGATGAAGAGCCGCCTCCAACCGGACCCAGAGATGCTCCTGCGCTTCATGGTTCAGCCTCACTTCGAGCGAATCCGTCCGGCAGGCGTACTCGAAGAAGATGAAATGCCGGGGCTTCCAAAAGGCGGGGTCGTAAATGCACTGCTGAAACAGGACGAACTTCAAGTCGTACACATCCAGCCCGGTCTCCTCCTTCGCCTCGCGGACGACCGCCTCTTCGATACGCTCGCCCAGTTCCACATGCCCGCCGGGGACGACGTATTTGCCGGGCCATTTGTGACTTTTCAAAAGCAGAATCTCGCCTGCCGGGTTGAAAACGAATACTCCCACTGTCGGTTCGGGGAAAACCTGATCCATCATCGTGTCGTATCCTCTCCAAAAAATCATTCATCCAAAGATCGCGATCACCATCACCCCGGCGAAGACAATCGCCGAGCCAATCACCCGCACCCCGCCCATCTGCTCCTTGAGAAAGCGCCAGCCGAGGAACGCCCCGATCACCGCGCTGACCTCGCGGATCGCGCCCGAATAACTGAGCGGCGCAAAAGTGTAGGCGAACAGCGCCAGCATGTAAGCGACCAATCCCAGCACGCCGCCCATCAAAAGGTAATTGCGGTTTTGTTTCCACACCCGCGAAAATGAATCCATGCCATAGTGATAGGCGATGTAGGGCGTCGTCACGAACGGGACCATCACGAACATGGACAAGCCGTATGGCAGGGCGGGTCCGTTCTTGACGGCAAAGCCGTCAATGAAAGTGTAGAGCGAAATGACCAGCGCCACAGTCAGCGCGGTAAGCACGCCTTTCAAACGCAGTTTTTCGCCCTTGCTTTGCAGCAGCGCCGTCGCACCGATGACCATCATGCCAATCGTGATCATCGCAAGACCGATGTATCCGCCGGTTGTCAACTTCTCCTGCAAAAAGATTGCCGTCCATGCCACCAGCAGGGCGGGAGCGCCTCCGCGCGCAATGGGGTATACCAGCGAGAAATCGTGGTCGCTGTAGGCGATGCACAGCAGAATGAAATAAATCGCTTCGAGCAGCATGCTGATAACAGCGAACCCCCACATCTCTTTGGGCGGCAGGCCGGAGTAGAACATCACCCCCAGCGCAAGGATTCCGCTCAGGATGGTTTGCCAGCCCATGGCAACGTATTTTTCCTCCGCGTTTTTGAGCAGGAAGTTCCATAAAGCGTGCATGGATGCAGAAAAAAAGAGCAGGACGAGCGCAGAAATCGGCATGGATTACCTCAAGAATTCGATCAAACGTCGGTTGACTTCATCGGCTTCGTCGTGCTGAACCCAATGAGTGGCGTTCTCGAACAGAACGGCTTCGCCGTTATCGCACAAGTCCAGTGAAGGCTGTATCATTTCATGGCTGAGCGCCACATCGTTCTTCCCCCACAAGATCAACACAGGGACATTCACCCGCCGCGCAGGGATGCGGTTCCTTCGGAAGGCGTATTGCACGCTTCCGCGGACGATGGCGCGATACCAGTTCAGCATGGCGGTCAACGCGCCGGGCTGGGACCAGGCTTTGCGGTATTCCACGATGTCCGCTTTTGTAAACGTGCTTTTACGTCCCGAACCGACCAGCATCCGCGCCAGGTTGCGGTGATTGTTTCGGCGGAGAATCCATTCCACCAGGAGGGGAATCTGGAAGAAGAAAACATACCAGGATTTCCTGCGCTGCCCGCTGTTTTCCACCACAAAGCGCGTTATCACGTCGGGATGAGGCACATTGAGAATGGCGAGTTTCTCCAGCCGCCTGGGGTGATTCAGCGCCAGCGTCCATGCGATCATCGCACCCCAGTCGTGTCCTGCGATCCGCGCTTTTTGGATTCCAAAATGATCGAGCAGACCGATGACATCCCGCGCCAGAATATCCACCTTGTACATGCGCACGCCCTTCGGCTTGTCGGAGAGATGGTACCCCCGCTGATCCGGCACGATGACCCGGAAGCCCGCCCCTGCCAGCGCGGGAACCTGCTTGCGCCACCCGTAGTGGAATTCGGGAAATCCGTGCAATAAAATGACCGGCGTCCCGTCTTCGGGTCCGTCGGTCACAACATGGAGTTTGACGCCGTTGGTTTCAATGAATTGACTGCGCATGGGCGCGAGTATAACGGAAAACCTGCCTGACTTGTGAAGGGCAGGGGGTTGCTGATATACTGCAAATCCGTAAAGGTGAACCTTGAGGACATTCTCTCGATTTTTCAGGAAGTTGTTGGCGGGATTCTTCCCGCAAATTTATGGAGATGATACGCACATGACTCTAAATTTTGAGGGATTTGTAAAGGATGTTCAGTATAAGGCTTTTTTAGCAGACGACTTGCCAAGGTATGAATTTAGAAACTTTGATATTAACCGCGTTGAAGCATCCGGCAAGCTAATACTTCCAAACGGGGAGTTTGCGTACTCCAAGTGGATAACTCCAAAGAGAACGCGCAGTTATCCTTTCGAGAGACTTTATAACACCATTAATTCTCCAATGCGTTTAACTGTTATCCCGGTGTTAAAAGATGAAGGTTTGGATGGGGATCTGGATAGAATTCAGTATTCCACTGTATCATGGATGAACCTTTTAAATGTGTATATTGTTTTGGCTTATTACGACCGTGCAGTAAAGAACGTCAGACCCTTGCAGGCTTCAAAGAACAAGATTACTAACCAAGAATTTAACGTTAAAACAGTTAACGATCAGATATTAAAAATCAGCCAATATAAGCAAAGCGCGCTCCATTGGAATCGAACCTTAATTGAAGACCGTTTTGTAGAAATTTACAAAAAGGGTTTGGATAGCTATGAAAGCATATCCAAGAAAACCAGGGTTCTAATGCATGATCGAAATGTACAAGAGCAATACCTGGCAACAATTATGAGGGACTTTCTGAACTTCAAGGATATCTCACTTCGCGGTTCCAAAGGGGCGTCAGTTCGCGAAAGCCGAACATCTCATGGCTACGAATATCTATCCGACGGATCAAAAGCGACCTTCATGATAGAAAATTACCTTGGCGGAACTTATTATCTAACGGCTGATGAAGTTGTACAGGATGGCGACGCCTACGTAATTCAAGAATCGAAAAACTCGACCAGAGGATTTCTGCCAGGACTATCAGATATTAAGGACGGTTTATTCAAGTTGATTCTTTACTCAAATTTACATTCCTTAAAACTCGATTCCGCTCCTGTTAAGTTTCGTTCCCGACTTAAATTGACTGGAAAGAAGGTGAAGGGAATGCTGTCCACGCCGTGCAGTGAAAGTGTTTTGAGCGAGTTTTTGTCCCGCAATCACGGAGCCTGTACAGCCAGAGAGATTGCGATTATAAGAAAGATGAACCAGGAAGCTACACATAACCGGAAACTTGAAATTCTTATTTCCTCAAACGAAAATGAGCATTATTAGAAGTCCCTTGCGCTACCCGGGCGGCAAGTCTCGCGCCGTTCAACAAATGAAGCTCCTCATACCAAAGGAGTTTGACGAATACCGTGAGCCATTTGTTGGAGGCGCTTCTTTCTTTATCTACTTAAAACAGAAATATCCAAAAGTAAAATTTTGGATTAACGATTTAAACTCGGAATTGTATTGTTTTTGGAAATCGGCGCAGGTTGATTCCGAAAAACTTGCTCGCGAGGTAGCAAAAGTAAAAAAAGAAAGATCGAATGGACAGGAATTATTTAATGAACTGCTCGAAATTAACGTTGGAAAATTGTCGGAATTTGAACGTGCTGTTCGTTTTTTTGTTCTGAACAGAATCACGTTTTCTGGAGTAGTTGAGGCAGGCGGTTATTCCCAACTGGCTTTCGTTGGCAGATTTACAAATTCCGCAATTGAAAGAGTTGCTAAATTAGGTGAGATTATGGAGGGGGTAAAGATAACCAATGTAGATTATCGCGAAATGCTTTTCGATGGCTCGAAAAACGTTTTTTCTTTTTTAGACCCACCATATTACAAAGCTACTAAATCAAAATTGTATGGAAAAAATGGCGTCTTGCATACCGAATTCAACCACGATGAATTTGCCCTTTCAATGAAAAAATGTAATCATTCATGGTTGATTACATATGACGATTCCCCGGAAATCAGAAAGAATTTTGAATTCGCCAATATTTATGAATGGGAACTTCAATATGGGATGAATAATTACAAACAAGGAAAAGCCGATAAAGGGAATGAACTTTTTATCTCCAATTACTCCCTTTCCCTAAAAACAAATAGAAAAACGATAAAAACAGGGGAAAAGCCAACTCAACTGACTTTGATGTGAGGAATTATGAAGTCATTATATTCATTTTGGGCTGAACTTTTTGATAAAAGATCGTTCCTCAAACAAGGCTTGAATCTTAACGAACTAGACTGCGACAAGGAAATGATTTTTGTGAGTGACAATGAAGATTATCAAATTACCTCACTTGTTTCAACTGTCCCAATTGAGCCGATATATGCAGAGAAAGATAGGTATTTTCTTGTTCGTGGCCGCAGGGATGGTTTTCAAAAAGTTTGTTTAGTCCATGAAAGTTTCTTCGGAACCGTGTCGGCAGAATATCTATCAAGTGAAATGTTTTCCCAAATAGTTGATGAAAACCTCACCGATATTGACAAGGAGGAAAAAGAGCTGATAAAGAACGCTGTGCCATTTCAAAAAGTTCTAAGTCGCGTTGGGAAATTGGAGAAATCATCTGTGACTTTAAAATATCAAGTTGAGATTGAAGTAAAGCCTCAATCAAATATTTTTGACCCATTTTATTACCCCGAAATCCTGGATGATACGCTCAATCTCATCTGCCCATTTCATTCAGGGGACGAAAAAGAGGAATTGATCGAAAGGATGGACGCCGTTGTTGGAGCAAAGCGTTTGGGGGAATTGAAAATCCTTCAAATAAAGCATCCATTCAACGGCTGGTTTCTGGTATTCCAGGCGGGACTGTAAAAACAGAAGCCCCTAAAAGGTCTTCGAAACCTTTTAGGGGCTATTGTCTTTAATACAGCGGAATCCTTGCCCCGTTGATCTTGCCTGCTTCATCCGAAAACAAATACTGCATGGTGGCGGCGATTGCGCCCGGCGTGGTGCCTGTGCCTTTGTTCTCCACGTCAATGGATTTCACCTGGATGATGTTCGCCGTCACTTTCGCCTCCTTCAACTCCGCGGCGAGCGAGAGCGCCATGTTCTCCTGCGCTGCTTTGGCGGCGGTGTAAACCCCCGATTTGCCGGGCGGGTTCGGCACAGTGGAGGCGGAGACGATGATCACCCGTCCCCAGCCGTTTTTCGAGAGCGGCTCTTCAAAGGCTTTGAACAAATTGAACGTGGTGCGGATGTGCTGGTTGACCATGAACTCCAAGTCGTCCACGGAGGTTTCGGCGAAGGTCCTGCCGCCCACCCAGCCGCCGACGAGATGGAACAAGGCGTGGACACTGCCGAATTTGGAAAGAACCGCTCCGGCGGAGTCCTGAAGCGCGCGCTCATCGAGCAGGTCAACGGTTTGGGCGAGGAGACGCTCCGAGGGCAGGTCCAAATCGCGGACGAGGAAATCCAGTTTGGTCCTGTCAATATCGAGCAGGGCCAGGTTGTGACCCATGCCTGCAAACGTCTTTGCGACGAGGCTTCCGAGCGCGCCCGTCGCGCCGGTGATAACAATCGTTTTATTCGACATCTTCACTCGATTCAACACAACCCTTCAATCTGAAACCTGTAACCTGTAACCTGATACCTGATACCTGAAACCCTACTCATACATCGCCTTGATCTGGTCTCCACTCATACCTTCGACGATGGTCGGGTCGCTCTGTTCGGGCAGGCGTTCCTTGCCGCGGAAGTCAATCATGTGACCGGACTTGGCGGCTTTGGTTTCGAGATAAAACCGATTGTACTCATTGGTCGGCAGGATGTGCGGAACGCGCTCGTTGACCTTGACTCCGTGCTGTTCGAGCTGCGCGATCTTCTTCGGGTTGTTGGTCATCAGCCGGATGGACTGCACCTTGAGCGAATGAATCATGTGCGCGGCGACGGCGTAATCGCGTTCGTCGTCGCGGAAGCCGAGCGCGAGATTCGCCTCAACCGTGTCGAGCCCCTGGTCCCTGCAGGGTGTAGGCGCGGATTTTATTTGTCAGCCCAATACCGCGCCCTTCCTGGCGCAGGTACAGCACCAAGCCCTTTTCCATGCCGCCGATCTTTTTCAACGCCGCTTCGAAGCTGGTCGCGGCAGTCGCAGCGCGCGCCGAGCCGAGCGCATCGCCCGTCAAACATTCCGAATGCAGGCGCACGGGCACGTCGTCCGCGCCGATCACATCGCCCTTGATGATGGCGACGTGTTCCTTGTCGTCGCGGTTGTTCGAAAACGCTACGATGTGAAAATCGCCGAAGCGCGTTGGCAGTTCGGCGATGGCTTCGATGTGGACGCAAATGCGGTCCTCCCCGTATCCCTCACATTCGTGACAACAGTCTTCATCCAAAAGAACCTGAATTTTTTCGTGCATCAATGTAGACATACTCTCTCCAAAAGCCGCAGGCGGCGGCTACAAGAATTTATATTTCAACAAAACCCCGCCATCGTCCCAGCGTTCGGCGTCCGTCAGTTTCGTTTGCATTGCGTCTTCGCGCGGGAGACCGAAACCATCGGCGGGGGTGGGGGCGTTCGCGCCGCCGAAGATCATCGGCGACACGTAAATCAAAAGTTCATCCACTAGTCCCAGCCGCATGAGTTCGAAGTTGATCGTCCCGCCGCCTTCCACCATCAAATGGTCCACGCCGATTTTCTTCAATGTCCGCATCATCTTGCGCAGGTCAACGCGCGCAGAATCATTCACAAACACTTCAACGCCCAGCGCGCGCAATTGCTCGACTTGCGATATAGATGTCTGCGGCGTGGTAAATATTACCAGCCGCGCATCGCCTGCCTTAATAAAATCTGAGTCTTTTGGGATGTCTGCAACGGTGACGACTCCCACTTTCATGGGGTTGGGTGAACGCCCCTGCCTGATTCTCCCTTCGCGCAGCGCTTCGCTCCTGACTGTGAGTTTGGGCTGTTCCTCCAGGAGCGTCCGCCCGCCGACGAGGGACCGCATCCGCCGCGGCGCGCAATTCATCCACGCGCTGTTTATCCCGCGCGGACGAGATCGCCGCGCCTTTGCGCTCGAAGGTATCTATTTTGCCGTCCGCCGTCGCGGCGACGTTGATGAAGGTGTAGGGTCTGTTCATGGTGTCTCCTCCCTCATCCCGGCCCTTCCCCCGGAAGGGGAAGGGAGCCCCCTCTCCCAAAGGGAGAGGGTTAGGGTGAGGGCTAATACGACCCCGAAAAATATTTCGCGATCAAAGTATCGTAATTGATGTTGACCGTCTCGCGCGCCAGGGCGAAGAAATCCGCCGAGGTGGCGTGACCGTTGGCGAAGCGCGCGGCGTAGGCTTTCAGGAATTTCGAGAAGTTGCCGTAGCCCATTTGCTCGCGCAATTCGTCGAGGAAATAGGCGCCCCGGAAATACACGGCGTTGGTGTAGGCGCGGAACGTGCCGTAATCGTAGATGGTCGCGTCCACGTAGCCGCTGGGTTTGAAGAAATCAATGCGGAACTGCCACCACCAGCTGACGTTGGCGGGGTAGTTGTTTTCGTAGAAAATCCGCTCGCTGTAGGTGGAAAGCGCCTCATCGAGCCAGTGGTTCGAGGGCGTGATCGCCGCCCACCAGGCTGTACCACCATTGATGCGCGATCTCATGCACGCCAATGGTGGTCAGGTTACTGCGGGCGGTGCCGTTGTATTGACCGTAGAAATCCGTCGAAAGGAAGATCAATCCGTCGAACTCCTGCCCGTCGTCCATGTCGGTCTGCACGACGGCGAGCGTCTGGTGCGGGTAGGGCGCGAATTGGGCGGAATACGTTTCGACGGCTTCGCTGGCGTATATGAGCATGTCGTCGCCTGCGCTTTTGTAGCCATTGAAATAATACGAACGAATGCTGACGTTGCCCAGCGTGGTTTCCGCGACGAGGAATTCATTGCTGGCGGAGAGCGCCAGGGTGCGCGCGCCGTACATGCGATAGCGTGTCCATTCGCCGTTGGCTTCGGGGGATGCGCCCACAGCCAGAACCACGCCTGAATCGGTCTTGATGTTCAGTTCGACGTCGCACGAGTCGTAAACGAGGTGCTCGCCCCACGGCATGGGGTCGTGCAAAATCCACCCGCCCCGGTATGGGACGATGAACGGGTACCAGTCCGTGAGGTTGATCTGGTTGAAGTCGTAGCCGAAGACGTCGTTTGCGTTCTTGGCAGGGATGTTGAGGTTGAAGTTGAGCGAAATCGTGGTCGCCGCGCCGGATGCCAGCGGCTGGTTCAAGTTGACGGTCAGGCGTTGTCCGCTGAGGGTGTAGGAGGTGAGCGCGCTTCCATCCTGTGATATGGAATTGAGGGCGAAGGCGTTGGTATAGAGATTCGGCTGGACGGAGAAGACAAGTTCGTTCAGGGTCGAGCCTGTCCTGTTGGGGTAACGGATGGTCTGATCAACCGCGACGGTTCTGTTGCTGAAATCCAGCGTGGCGTAAAGGATGTAGTTCGGACGCGAGGAAGTCGGCGCTGTCGGCGGCGGGGAGGTTGGGGAATCAGAAGCAACTGTCGGCGAGGCGGGAGGCGAAGTCACCGTCGCGGTGGGGGTGAACGTCGCGCTGGGAATCGGCGACGGGGTAAACGTCGGGACGGGGGTATTCACCTGCCCGGAAGGTTGGAAAGGCGTGGGCGTGGCGGCGTTCGGGTCGCGCGTGGGGAGGACGAAGCGCGCGAAAGGCAAGGGCGTGGAGGTTGGCGTTGGGGAAGCGCAAGATAAAAGGAGAATGGTAAGTAGAAAGAGGAGAAAGAGTCGTAATTTGTAATTGGAGGTTGGAGATTGGCGGTTCATTGATAGACACTGCGGAAGTATTGGTTGATGAGGTCGGAGATGTCGGTGGCGCCGGTGTGCGCGCGCAGAACGCGGAAGAAATCGTTTGCCGTGACGATCTTGCCGCGTCCCTGGTTGAGGTAATCCTGAATGAAGGCGAAGAAGGCTTCGTCGCCGATGCGTTCGCGCAGTTTTTCGAGGAAGTGCGCGCCCTGGAAATATGCCGCGTTGGTGTAGGGGCGGAATCCCTGACCTTCGTAGATGGGAATATCCACGAAGCCTCCCGGTTTGTAAAAGTCAATGCGGTAGGACCACCACCAACTGACAATGTCGGGATACGTGCTTTCGTAATAGAGACGTTCGGAATAGGTTGCAAGGGTCTCGTCCAGCCAGGGCTGGAGCGCCTGGTCGCTGGCGACCTGCTCGAACCACCACTGATGCGCGGTCTCATGCGCGGCGACAAACGTGAGGTAGTTGGCGGGCGTGCCGTCGTAAAGGTTGTAGAAATCGCGGCTGAGATAGAAGAAAGCGGAATACTCCATGCCGTCGTTGAAATCGCCCATGACGATGGCAAGGCTTTTATGCGGATACGGTCCGTAACGCGAACTGAACACCTGCAGCGCCTGTGCGGAGGCTTGCAGGGCGGCTTGCCCTCCGCGCTCGTTGAAGGGGAAATAATAACTGGTGAGCGTGACATCGCCGACCACCGTGCTTGCGACCTGGAAATCGCGGCTGGCGGCGAGGGCGAACGTCCGCGCGGATTCGATGGTATAGCGGGTCGAGCCATCGGGCAGCGCCTCGGGGACTCCGCTCGAAGCGACAACGGGAACCGAAGCCGGATCGCTGAATTTGAGGTTCACTTCGTAATCCGCCGCATCGTAGACGAGGTGTTCGCCGTAATACCAGGGGTCGTGCAGAATCCATTCGCCGTTGATGTTCGGCACTACGAAGGGATACCAGTTGACAAGGTTGATCTGCCTGCTGGTATAGCCGTAAATGCGCGGGCGGGAAATACTGGGGTCTTCCTGTTCGGCGAAGGGAAGCGCCAACGTGTATTGAAGTTTGATCTCGGTCACGCCGCCTGTGGGCAGGAGGGAAGCGAGAGAAACATCCAGGCGTTGACCGTCCAGCGAGTACGTGGTGACAGTCTCCCCGTCAATGACGAGGCTGGAGAGGGTGAAACTTCCTTCCCAAAGGTTGGGCGTCACGGCAAGGACGAGCGTGTTGAGTTGGTTGCCGGTCTGGTTGGGGTACAGAATCGTCTGATCCACTGTGACGGTGTGGGCATCGTAGTCAACTGCGGTGTTGAGAGTGTATTTGGCGCGGTCCAACGCGGGACGCGGCGTGTTGGTGGGCTGGGGAGTCTGCGTCGGCTCAGCGGGTGTGTCGGTGACGGGCAGGGTGAGAAAGATAGGCGCGGTAGGAGTGGGCGCGTCCACGGGCTGGGCGGGGAAACACGCGGAGACGAGAAGGAAAGCGGTGAGAAGCGCAAAAACAGTATGGATACGCATGGGCGCAATTCTACCGTAAAGATGCAGATGACACTTCACAACAAAAACCTCCTGCCGGGAGACAGGAGGCTGAGACTTATTGTCAGGTCTTTATCGTTTCATTCCAATTTCTTCTTCAACGCCGCAAGCGCCGCATCGTAGCCGGCGAGCATCTGTTTCTTCATCATATCTTCCATGCCGGGCATGGAGGGCATGCCGGGAGGGGTGAGCACGGTTTCGGTCTGCAGCGTGACCCTGGTCCCGCCGCCCTCGGCTTCGAGGATGTACGTGCTGGTTACGTCCGAGGCGGGCGGGGCGGCAAAGGTTTTGGTGCCAAACTTTTTGTTCTGCTCGTATGCCACCACCTCCGAGACGATCTCGGTCATCGCGCCCAGCGTGGATTTGACCCTGGTCTTGATCTTCGCGCCGAGTTTGATCGGCCCATCCGCCTCCACACCGACGACGTACTCGTTCTTTAAACTATCGAGGCTCGAGACGTAGGAAAAGATTTTCTCCGGTGAAGCATTGATCTGGATGGAAGTTTCGATAAGCGCCATGGTTGGTTCTCCTTTTTGTTTTGATAAATCGTATTTTCATTATAAGGAGTCCAACCGTTTCCACAATGACCTTAAGGGGGATAAGGCGAATGACCATTGGTACTATCTCCCCGTTTGTCTTTTCAAACTCAGTGGCAAGCGCCTGTCTCTTCTTGACAGGTAACACTGTTGCTTCATGTTTAGTATCTTTCCCACGGGGAGCATTCAGATTCTGTAGAATCGCCGTTCAGAACATTTTTCGTTTTTTTACCGCCAAGGACGCCAAGCCGCCATGTTTCTTCTCTATTTCTTGGCGTTCTTGGCGACTTGGCGGTTCATTTTAGAAATTTGTGCAGGGTGAATTTTGGGAAAGAACCTACAACATTTGAATGCTCCCTTCCCACGTAATTCCGGCAGTGCCGTTAAACAAAACGCCCCGCGAAACGATGCTCGCGGGGCGCGGGAGGGCTAGACTAACAGCCGGAGATGAACGGGAAGAAAACGCACCAGCGGTAGGTCGCGTCCACCCACCAGAAGAAACCGGCGCAAACACAGATGAAGAACACCACACCCACGCCGATGACGATCGGAACCACATTGGTCTTCTTTGCTGGCGGCGGAGTGGAATAGGCGGCAGCGGGAGGCGGGGCGTAGCCGGTGGAGGTGGATTGAACCGGCGGGGGAACGGCTGGCATCGCTTTGCGAGACACAGCCACCGTCGCGCCGGGGTCGGAGGCAATCGCATCATACATCAGGACGATCTGCTCGCCCAACGAAATGACATCGCCCGGTTTGAGCACCACCGGACCTGCAAGACGCTGCCCGTTGACGAATGTGCCGTTGGTGGAGCCCAGGTCTTCGAGGACGTATTTTCCACCCTGGAACATCAGCCGCGCGTGTTTGCGCGAGACTTCCGCGTCGTTGATCGCAACCCCGTTGGACGAATCGCGCCCGATGGTAAGTTGTTCTCCTTCGAGCGGAAAGGTGACTCCCGGCGTGGGTCCCGACCTCATAACGAATTGAAACTGCGCCATCTTCTTCCTCCAAAGATAATTTCAAATCAAAACTTCGCCAAGTGTACAGTCTTAGGACAAAAAAGTCAATTCACCCTTTTTTGACGACTTTTTTGAGTTCACCCGTCACGCCTTCGCGCGGAATCGTCTTGCCGGAGCGCGGCAGGGAGATCATGAACACCGTCCCCACGCCCATCCTGCTCCTGACCTCGATGCGCCCGCCGTGTCCGTAGACGATCTGCTTGCAGATGGACAGTCCAAGCCCGGTGCCGGACGCGCGCGATTCATGCTCGCGCACGCGATAGAATTTCTGGAACAAATGCGGCAGCGCTTCCTCCGGGATGCCGATCCCCGTATCCTGGACGTAGATGGCGACGTCGTGCTCGCGCGCCTCCGCCCGCAGGATTACCGTTCCGTTCGGGCGGTTGTATTTGATGGCGTTGCTGAGCAGGTTCAACAGCACCTGTTTGATCTTGTCCCTGTCCGCTTCCAGCAAGGGCAGGCCTTCGGGCGATTCCACGCGCAATTGAATGTCGTCCTCGATGGCTTTGGACGCCATGACATCCTTGCACTCGTACATCAAGTCCGCCAGGCTGAAAGTCGTCTTACGGAATTGGACGCGCCCCGATTCCAGCCTTGCCAGGTCGAGGAAGGACGACGCCAGCGCGTTCAGGCGCATGGTTTCGTTGTGGATGTTGTTGATGATCTGGTCGCGCTGTTCCTGCGACATTTCCGGGCGCAGGAGCAGGTAGGTGGCAGTACTCAGCGAAGAGAGCGGCGTGCGCAGTTCGTGGACGAATTCGGAGATCAAGTCCGATTGCTGGAACAGGCGGGTGTTCTCGATGGCAACCGCCGCCTGCGCGCCCAGCACCAACAGCATGGATTCATCGGTCTCGGTGAATTTGCCCTTGTGCTTGTTCAGGGCTTCGAGCACCCCCACCACCTTGTTCTTGGTGATCAACGGAATGCCGAGCAGGGATTGTGTGGAAAGCCCCGTGATCGCCTCGACGTTCGAGTAGAAGCGCGGGTCTTCGTGCGCGTTCGTGATGCGCACCGCCTTGCGGTTGGCAACGATCCATCCGGCGATGCTTCCGTCCAGCGGCACTACGATTCCCCGGCGGGTGGATTCGTCCATGTTGGTCGAAACCTGGAAGTACAACTGACGCGAGGTGTCGTCGTACAGCAAAATGGAGGCGGCTTCCGCGCCGCTGATCTCCGCCGCGGCGTGCACGATGCGTGAAAGCAAAATGTCGAGGGCCCAGGGTGGAGGCGAGGTCGCGGGCAATGTCAATCAGGCGACGATACCCATCCAGCCGCTCGGTTTTTATTTCAGCCATGTAAAACTCTCTCCATGATCGCGGGGAGGATCATCGCAACGTCTTCCAGAATGGTCACATCCGCGCGAACGTTCAGGTAGGTCGGCGTATTGTTAATGATGATCAGGTGCGCGCCGCGGTCCAGCGCCTGCATGGGCAGCCCGGCCACAGGCAGCACCTCCAGCGACGACCCCACCACCAGCATCAGGTCGCATTGACGCGCCTCCTTCTGCGCCTTCGACCAAGCCGCCTGCGGCAGCTGCTCTCCGAACAGGATCACATCCGGCTTGAGGATTTGTCCACACTTTGGGCAGAGGGGGATTTCCCCGCTGGCGACAAACGGCGTCAGGTAGGGTTCCGCCTGCACCTGATGATAACACTGGGAGCAGGTTAAAGTTTGCATCGAGCCGTGCATTTCAATTACAATTTTCGACCCGGCCTTCTGGTGAAGCGTGTCAATGTTCTGGGTGATGACGGCTTTGATGTAACCGCGCCGTTCCAGTTCGGCAAGCGAATGATGCGCCGGGTTGGGCTGGGCGTAATAAATCTGACCCGCCAGCGGGCGGAACCATGCAAAAAATTTTTCGGGATGGGTGCGAAAGGTGCCGAGCGAGGCGACTTCCAGCGGTTCATCCCTGGACCATAAGCCTGTGCCCGTGGACCGGAAGTCGGGAATCCCCGACGGCGTGGAAAGCCCGGCGCCGCTCAGAATGACGGTGTGTTTGGAATTGCGGAATAAATCCGCGGCGAATTCGATGTTTGTTTGCGTCTGGGATGAAAAGGGGATCATCGAGCCTTTTCGCGTTCGATAATTGACTCCGCGATCTTCAGGAACTGCTGGGAGGTCATGTTGGTGGGCTGCGCCATCACAGCGGGCGTTTGCAGGCGCGCGGCTTGCAGGAACAATTCCGGCGCGGGCGTGATCGTCGCGGCAATCGAATGTCCCAGTTTTTCCTGCACCTGCGCCCAGGGCATTTGCGCCTCGGAGCGCTGGCGGTTGTTCAGAACGACCGTGATGTTCCTGTGGTCAATTCCCAGCGTGGAAATTTCATCGAGCAGGAATTTGGTGTGTTGAATGGTGCTGGGCATGCCCTCCAGCACGATAATCCGCTCGTGGCAGATCGGGAGGAGTTTTTGCACAAATCCGGGCAGTCCAGCCCCGAGGTCCAGGATGACGAAGCGCGCCAGCGAAGCCAGGCGGGCCGCCAGCGCTTCGAAATTCTGCACGTTCGAAACCAGGTTCACATCGCGCGGATTTTCGGAGGAGAGCAGAAGTTTCAAGCCGGAACTGTGGTGCACGATCGAAGATTGAATCTTCTCGCGCGTCACTTCGACCACCGTGCCTTGCAAAATTTCGGTCAATCCTTTTTGGTTCGGCAGTCCCAGGTCCAAGCCCAGGGTGCCTTGTCCCGGGGTCAATTCCGCCAGAAGGACATCGGACTGGTCGCGCGCCAGGAAGCTCGCCGCCAGGTTGGAGGCGAGCGTGGTGACTCCAAGCCCGCTGCGGGCGGAAAGCACGCCGATCACATAGGCAGGATGTTCCTGAAGCTCGCTCTTGAACTCGCCTGTCTTCCTTTTTTGCGTCGTACGCGCCAGCAATGCCTTGACATGCGCCTGCAATTCGGTGGGATGGGTCGGCTTGGTGAGGTAATCGTCCGCACCGGATTCAAACCCCGTCACTTTATCGTCGAGCTGCGTCTTCGCGGTGAACATCAGGATCGGGATGCCAGCCGTCGCCGGGTTCTTGCGCAGGCGGCGCGTGACCTCATAGCCGTCCATGTCCGGCATCATCACATCGAGCAGGATCAAGTCCGGGCGTTCCTCGAACGCCTTGGCGAGTCCCTGCGAGCCGTTGGAGGCCGCGCTGATCTGATATCCCTGCCGCTGAAGCATCAAACCCACCAGGCGCAAAGTATCAACATCGTCGTCAATAATCAGGATACGTTCTACCATGTTCACCTCTTGACTGGGCGATTGTGATCGAAAACCCGGGAGTCAGGAGCACGCCAGCCTGTCGAGTCGCGTATTATCATCATAGCAACCAATTATACCGGACAAGTTCTTATATTTCATTAATTGCCCTGCGCGAGAGCGGCTAAAAGGATGGGGGACATCTTTCTTGCCACAGAAGTCACAAAGTTCTCTGAGAAAAAAACTCAAAGCCTCTGTGCGCTCTGTGGCAAAGTCACGATGTTAGCCGCTTCCCCAGGCGCAGGCGGTCATGCTATAATGACAGTGCAACGGGACGAATTCCCAACGGGATTTGGGAAACTCCTTCCGCCATGGGGATGACAGGCTTCGACGGGAGAGGCTGGTCCCGGAATGCGAGCCGAGAGCGCACCGAACTCGATAAATCAGTGCAACCATTAAGTGCCAACAGCACTTCCTATGCTGCTATGCCCCTCGCCGCCTAGTCGGTGAACGCATAACAGTTGCGGCGCCAGACGCCGCACGTCCGCCGTCCCCGCTCTCCACCCGGTGACGGACCGGGCGAGACAAAGGTGCGAGTGCCGCGCGCGATTCTGCTAAGCGCGCGAAAGACCAGCAGATGGTCACAGGCTTACCAGCCCGCCGGGATGCCTGTGATGACGAATAACGGCAGGCTACGCTCGTAGAGTTCCGAGGGTCGAATCTTTCGGACCCGGGTTCAATTCCCGGCATCTCCACCTCCTTCACTGCCCGGCTGTTTCGCTGGGCAGTGGCTGTAATTGCATCTGATCTCAAACCTGCAACCATGGCATCCTGGATTGCAACTAAAACTCCTTTCAAATGCCCAGCTTTGCGCGGGCATTTGTGTTATAAGAAGCGCCATGAAACGTATCTTTTATGTTGGATGTCTACTCCTCACCTCTGCCTGCACCATGGGGACTCCTCCGCCTGCGGCTGAACCTGCCCCCACACAGGCGCCTCTTCCAACGCCTCTGCCTGCCACATCCACCCCGACCTTGATTCCCACCGACGCCGCTTCCCCAACACCCGCACCGCCGCCGCTTTATTTCACCGACGAATTCGACACGATCTCCGGCTATTGGGAATTCCTGCAATCCGGCGGGATCAACGCCCCAACCCCGGCGTTTGAAAACGGCTTGCTCCGCATTACCATCCCATCCGCAGATACGTGGAGCATCGGCATTCACAACGCGCGTACGTATTCAAGCGTGTTCGTGCGCGCCAAAGTCTCCTTCGACCCGTCAGGCTCGGTCGGTTTGATCTGCCGCTACGATGAAGAGGACGGCTGGTTCGAGTACAACCTCGCCAGTGACGGCACGTACAGCATCCTGCTCGGTCAATGGCTGGCGGAGGGCATCGCCCAATACAAGCCCATCGTCACGGATGAAGACAGCCGCTTCTTCGACACCGCCAGTTTGACCGGCGAAATTGGGCTGTTCTGCGAGGATAACTTTCTCCGCCTGTACGTGAACGACACCCTCATCCGCAACCTGGATGTTACAAACTACGGCTTGACCAAAGGCAAAGTCGGCGTGACGGCGGCATCCTTTGCCGAAGCGCCCATGAACGCGGTGTTTGAATGGCTCAGGGTAAGCGACAAATAGACCTCTTGCATACGTGCTCCCGCCGCAGTCCTCGGCGGCGGGGACGCCGCCTTGAGCAAGGTAAAAATGTGACTTTGCAAGAAGTCTAATGAACAACAGCGTCTTTTTGCAGTGTGAGCCGCCCTGGGGGCGGCTCTTTTATTAAAAACCTATGCGATGTTAACAGAATTCTTGCACACATCGCTTAAGATGTGGGCATTGATATTTACCAGCAAGGAGATTTCTCATGGGCAAAATCATAGGAATTGACCTCGGCACAACCAACAGCGTCGTTTCCGTCATCGAAGGCGGCTCCCCCACCGTGATCACCACAGCCGAAGGCGGACGTTTATGTCCGTCGGTGGTGGCGTTCAACAAGAACGGCGAACGCATGGTCGGACAGACCGCCAAACGACAAGCGGTTGTGAACCCGGATAACACCATCTATTCTATCAAGCGCTTTATCGGACGGCATTACGAAGAGACCGAGACCGAACGCGCCATGGTGTCCTATCAGGTCGTCAAGGGACCGGCGGGCGATGTGCGCGTGAAGATTCCCGTCAATGGCAGGGAATACTCTCCGCAGGAGATCAGCGCGATGGTGCTAGGCAAGCTAAAGTCCGATGCCGAAGCGTATCTCGGCGAACCCGTCACGCAGGCGGTCATCACCGTCCCCGCCTATTTCAACGACAGCCAGCGTCAAGCCACCAAGGATGCAGGCAAGATCGCAGGCTTGGAAGTGCTTGCGCATCATCAACGAGCCGACGGCTTCCGCGTTGGCATACGGCTTGGACAAAAAGAAGAACGAAACCATCCTCGTCTTCGACCTCGGCGGCGGCACGTTCGACGTATCCATCCTCGAAGTGGGCGAAGGCGTGATCGAAGTGAAAGCCACCAACGGCGATACCCACCTCGGCGGCGACGACTGGGACCAGCGCATCGTCAACTGGGCGGCGGACGAGTTCAAGAAAGACCAGGGCGTTGACCTGCGCAGCGACCGCCAGGCGTTGCAGCGTTTGCGCGAGGCGGCGGAGAAGGCGAAGATCGAACTCTCGACCGTGATGGAAACGGAGATCAACCTGCCCTACGTCACCGCCGACGCCACCGGACCGAAGCACCTGCAATTGAAACTCAGCCGCGCGAAATTCGAGCAGATGACCGAAGACCTGCTCCAGCGCTGCCGCAGACCGTTCGAAGCCGCGCTGAAGGACGCGGGCTTGACCCCGGACAAACTCGATGAAGTCGTGCTTGTTGGCGGTTCCACCCGTATGCCGATGGTGCAGGATTTGGTTCGCAGCCTGACCCAAAAAGAGCCGAACAAGGGCGTCAACCCCGATGAAGTCGTGGCAGTGGGTGCGGCGATCCAGGGCGGCGTGTTGGGCGGTGAAGTCAAGGACATCCTCCTGCTCGACGTGACCCCGCTCTCGCTCGGCGTGGAAACCATGGGCAGCGTGATGACCGTCATGATCGAACGCAACACCACCATCCCGGTCCGCAAGACCGAAGTGTACTCCACCGCCGCGGATAATCAAACTGCTGTAGACATCCACGTTTTGCAGGGCGAACGCCCGATGGCGGGTGACAACATGTCGCTGGGACGCTTCCGTCTCGACGGCATCCCGCCCGCGCCGCGCGGCATCCCGCAGATCGAAGTGACCTTCGACATCGACGCCAACGGCATCCTGCACGTGACGGCGAAGGACAAAGCCACCGGCAAGGAACAGAAGGTCACCATCACCGCCTCGACCAACCTGAACAAGGGCGACATCGAGCGCATGGTGCAGGAGGCGCGCCAGAACGAAGCCGCGGACAAGAAACGCCGCGAAGCCATCGAAGTCAAGAACAACGCGGACAACCTCGCGTATCAAATCGAAAAGGCGTTGCGCGAACTCGGCGACAAGGTCCCCTCGGCGGAACGCAGCGCCATCGAATCCAAGGTCAGCGAACTGAAGCAAGCCGTGCAGGGCGACGACATTGAAAAGATCAAGAGACTCTCGGAAGAGCCTGCAAAACACCTTCCACGCCCTGAGCCAGCAGATGTACGCCCAGAGTCAAGGGCGGCAGCCCCAGCCCGAAGGCGGGCCCCTCCTCGCCGCGCGACGGTGACGTGATTGACGGCGAAGTAAAAGAATAGCGCGCGATGCGTCAAAAGAAAAACGGACAACCTGTAACAGGGTTGTCCGTTTTCGATCTCGGGTGAAACAAGTCTCTGAAACAGAATCCGCTATCCCTGAGTCGGACGCGGGGTGGGAGCCGGTTTCTTCGCCGGGAATAATTTGTCCACCACCACGCCGACGATCCGCACAAAGAAGAGGAAGATCAGACTGCCCGCGGAAAACCAGTAATAATTCTGCGCCCAGTCCGCGCCGGTATCCGACCCGCTGAAGATGGCGTGCAGGATGCCAATGAGGTACATGCCGAAACTGAGGTAATGCAGGAACCGCCAGGATTTTTGGCCGATCGCGGGACGGACATAAAAACTGAGCGCCACGATGAGCCAGACATAAAAACCGACCTGACCGACGCCCACCCAGAAAGGACGATAATCGGTTGCGCTGAAGGGGACGAGCAATTGCACGAAGGTGAAATTGATGTAGCGGTCTCCAAGAAGCACGAGGGCATGGAACAATGCAAACGCCAGCCCCAGCAGGCTCACGTATTCGTGGATCGCAAACGTGGCGGGCATGCCGGGCCACAGGCGCGCCATTTTGTTGGTGATGCCCAGCCCAAGCGCCATCGAAAGCCAGAGCAGGGAAAGAGAGACAAAGGCGGTGGCGCGCGAAAGATACCAATAGGCTTTGGGGCTTTCCCCGCCCAACGAAAACGCCATGTTCGGCAGGACGAACGGCAGCAGCAACACCGCCACCAGCAGGCCGCTCACCGACGCCAAAAGGAACAGCAAAAACGATTGGAGGGTGACGGACGACTCGTTGAATTCATTTTGAGATTGCATCTAAACTCCTTGCAAATATTCCTGCATGGACCGGCTGATGAACACCTCGCCGGACTCCATGATCATCAACACGGCAAACGCTGGGCGCGACTCGATCCATGCCAGCCCCTCTTCCCCGCCGAGGATGAAGGCGGTCTTCGCCGCCGTTTCGGCTTCCATCACGGTCGGGGCGACCGCCGTGACCCGCAGGATATCCGTCTCCACGGGCAGCCCCGTGTTGGGATTGATGATATGATGAAGCGGAAGCCCGTTGCGACGCCAGTTGCGGCGATCCCTGCCGGACGAAGCCACCCCGCCGCGCTTCACATGCAGGGCCCTCGAAGTCCGTGCCCGCTTCAAAGGGATTCGACACGCCGACAGCCCATGCGCTTCCATCCGGGCGTGGACCGCTGACGGCGATGTCTCCGCCCGCATTCATCAGGCACGGACCCAAATTCCCGCAGGCGTTCCATGGTCTGGTGCGCCGCCCAGCCTTTCGCCACACCGCCAAAATCAAGGTGCACGCCTTTCGGCAGGGTGATGCTCCGGCTCTCTGAATCCGCGACCACCAGCGAGAGCGGATGGTATTCCAGCATGGTGGAGGTCATGCCGCCGAATTGATTGCGGGGCAACTGGTCGAAGGTGCGGTCGTAGCCCGCTTCGAGCATGGCATCCAGCACCGTCGGCGTGACCAAGCCCTCGCTGAGTTCGTCCGCCTGCAAAGCAGCTTTTGGAACACGTCCCAGAACGCCGCGCTGACCGCCGTCGGCTGGTCGAAGGTCCGGTTGAGGCGCGACAACTCACTGTCCAGCCTGAAGCGGCTGAGAGACTGCTCCCAGCCTTCGGAACCAGACCGGCACTTCGTCCAAAATTGGCGGCGCAGATTCGGGGCCCTGCTCCAAAAGGGCAAGCATATCGCTGCCCATGGCGCGAAACGGATAACGGTGCAACATCAGGAAGAGGAAGTGGATGTCACCGGCTGGCTCGGCGCGCCGCCCCCGCCGCCGCCGTTGTCTTCATCTTCATTGCCGCCGCCGCGTTTGGGTTTGCTTACGACCACCACCTGCGGGCGCGGCGCAACGCCGCCGAACAAGATCTTGTAGCCGGTGGGAGGCATGGTGGGCGCAGGCGCGGGAGGTTCGGCGGTCGGGCTCGGTTCAATGGTGGGAACCGGAAGGGCTTCCTGTTCCGCCGCGGCTTTTTGATCGGCTTTTGCCTTGTCCGGTCCGGCAAACATGTTCCAAAACGCGATGACGGACGTCATCGAAATGGCGGCAATCGCCAGTTGAATGTCGGACCATTTATTTCCATTTGCTTTGGGTGCCATTCATCGAATCCTTATCTAACCCAAGTTGTCACCTTGAATTCAAAAACATTCCCTCACCCCAATCGTGGCAATTTTTTACTGAGATGGCTTCCCCCTCTCCCGTTGGGAGAGGGCAGGGTGAGGGTCTTTGACGGAATACTACAAGTACCTATTTCAAGGTAGCAACTTGAGTTATCTAGTGCATCAACAAGTTAAACTGTAGGGCAAGATGGTCCTGCCAGGGGCAATTTAGCAAATTGCCCTACATCTTCATGTCGCTTGGGTGTTTTAATCGTCGTGGTCTTCAGGTTTTTCATGGTCTTCATGATCTTCATGATCGTCGTCATCGTCGTCATCTTCGTGTTCGCCGCTGGAACCGCCGCTCGTGTTTCCCTGGCTGGAATCATCGCCGCCGCCCCCGCCTCCGCCGCCGCCGTTCCCTCCGGAAGCGACCACGACCACAGGCTGTATCCTGGTGTTGGCAATGACCTCTCCCACCGAACTCACGTAGACGAGGTCGCCGGAACTGAAGGTCACCAAATACACAGCCGCGCCTTCATAGTTGACCACTTCCACGCTGTACACGTTCGGGTCGCCCAAAAAATCAATCGCAACGGATGTGGCTTGCTCCGGTGAAATGACGAGCGGTTCGAGGGTGGCGGTCGGCGCGATTGCCAGTTTTGCCTTGATGGGCTGAGCCGCCACTTGAGTGGGCGCTTCGGCGCCCTGCGCGGCGATCTGCTGGTACGCCGAAACGACGCCAAACAACGTTGCCATCAGAAACACGGTCAACATGGCGGAAACGAACAAAGTGCTTTTTCTCATACTTACGCTCCTCTTGGTGTCAATACGGTACTATGGTAAAGAAGTCGGCTCCGGGGCGGAAAAGTTATGGGAATAAATTAACTGAATATTAGAGACTACCCCGATTGCATTTGCACGGAGAACGCGGGCAATCGTTTGGATGCGGGTTTGCTTTATAATCTTTTCCATGAACAGGTTTAAAGAAATCAACAAACGCTGGCTGATCCTCGGCGTATTTGCAGTCGGGATCGTCATCGTTTTGCTCCCGCCGGTGCGAAGCCGCCTCTCGACCCAATACGAACTCCTGCGCACGCGTATCGTTTATTTTTTCAACCCGCCGAGCGAAGCAGTTTTCGAGCCGAGCGAACAAATCCCCTTTACCGTTGAAACCGCCGTCGGGACCGCTCGCGCCGAAATGCTGTTGACCTTGACTCCCAAGGCGACGCCTACGCCGAAAGCGGGTCCCAACCGCCAAGCCGACGGTCACCCCCCGCGCCGCCGCCTGCTTCGGTTATCCTCCCGGGCGTTATCTACGTTGACCAGCACGGACGCTGGAACTACTGCGGTCCCGCCAATTTGACGATGGCGCTTAACTTCTGGGGCTGGAGCGGAAACCGCGACGACGTGGCGAAGGTGATCAAGCCCGGTTCGCCGGATACAAAATTGAACTTCATCGAACGCGGCTTGCCCGACAAAAATGTCATGCCTTATGAGATGGTGGACTTCGTCAACCTCCACACGGAATTCCGCGCCCTCTCGCGCTATGGCGGCGACATGGAAGTGGTCAAGCGTCTCATCGGGGCTGGATATCCCGTTGTTGTGGAAAAGGGATATTACGAACGCGATTACACGGGAAAGATTGACTGGCTCGGTCACTATTTGTTCACCACCGGCTACGACGATGCGCGCGGCGGCTTTATCGTGCAGGATGCCTACCTCAAACCCGGCAAAGACTTGCTGAGCAAATACAAGGATTACAACGACGGCTGGCGTTCCTTCAATTATCTGTTTATCGTGGTCTATCCCGCCGACCGCGAAGCGGAGGTTTTGAACCTGCTCGGGCCCTGGGCGGACGAAACCTGGGCGGCTCAACATGCGCTCGAAGTGGCGGAGCAGGAAATCCAAACCATAAAAGATAACAACCTGTTCTTCGCCTGGTTCAACAAAGGGACGAGCCTCGTCGCTTTAAATCAATACGCCGATGCGTCCTTCGCATACGACCAGGCGTTCCGCCAGTATTCCAGTTGGGATACCAAAAAGGGCAACCGTCCCTTCCGCATGATGTGGTATCAGACCGGTCCGTACTTTGCCTACTATTATTCCGCCCGCTATCAGGATGTCATCAACCTGGCGGATACGACGCTCTACGACACCATCTCCAAACCCACACTGGAAGAGTCCCTGCTCTGGCGCGGACGCGCCTACTACATGCTCGGCAACACTGAAGCCGCCGTAACGGATTACCGCGCCGCGCTGCAAGTCCACGCCAACTGGTTCCCGGCGGTGCAGGCGTTGCAGGAGTTAGGATTGCAACCATAGCTGCGCAGTTTTGTAGTTGGGTAGTTTGATAGTTAGGTAGTCTGGTGCTGCGCAGTTTGGCGGTTTGATATTTTTAGACGCTGAAGCAAGGAGGATTAAGATGGCTAAGATCGAACGGTTTGAAGATTTGCAGAGTTGGCAGAAAGCACGCCTGCTTGCAAATCTGGTCTATGATCTGACCGAATATCCAAAATTTGCGGAAGACTTTCGCTTGAGCAATCAGATTCAGGGAGCGGCTGGCTCGGTCATGCACAATATTGCGGAAGGATTCGATTCTGGAACAAACACTGAATTCATCCGCTTCCTGAAAATGTCGAGACGTTCCGCCAGCGAGGTACAATCGGAGTTGTACCTGGCTCTGGATCGTAAATACATCTCTCAGGATGATCTCAAAAAAGCCTACAACCTCGCCACCGAAACCAAACGGTTAATCAATGGCATGATTTCCTACCTCCGAAAACAAAAACCAACCAACTCAACCACCTAACTATCAAACTATCAAACTATGAAACTTCTCCACTTTGCTGACGCCCATATTGACATGGCAAACTACGGACGGCACGACCCGGTTTCGGGACTGCCCCTGCGCGTGCTGGATTTCCTCAAGTCACTCGATACCATCGTGGATGCCGCCATCGAGCGCAAGGTGGATATGGTCATCTTCGCGGGCGACGCCTACAAGGACCGCTCCCCCGCGCCGACGTTTCAGCGCGAGTGGGGGAGGCGCATCATGCGGCTTTCACAGGCGAAGATTCCCACCCTGCTGCTGGTGGGCAATCACGATATTTCCCCCGCCATCGGGCGCGCCCACGCCTTGCAGGAATTCAAGACGCTGCAGGTGCCATTCGTCAAGGTGCTGGATGCGCCCGCGCTTCTCAAACCGGACGAGTTGTGGGGCCTGCCCATTCAAGTCATTGCCATGCCGTGGATTGCGCGCTCGGGTCTGATGGCTGTCACCGGTGAGATGGATTCCTCGCAGGCGTTCAACCGCATCGAAGAAAACATTGGTGAGTTGATAACCGGCTGGCTCGAAGAATGCGATTCGTCCCTGCCAGTTGTGTTGACCGCGCACGCCTCCATCGAAGGGGCGAAGTTCGGCGGCGAGCGGCTCGTCATGCTCGGCAATGACCTTGTCCTTTCGGGCGGGTTGGTGAAGAATAAAAAATTCAGTTACGTGGCGATGGGGCATATCCACAAGCCGCAGGACGTGAATGAAGATAGCCAACCGCCAGTCGTTTACCCCGGCTCCATCGAGCGCGTGGATTTCGGCGAAGCGAAGGAAGACCGCTTCTTCGTCATCGCGGAAGTGGAGCAGGGACGGGATACAAAAGTAGAGTGGATTCAGCTCACGGGGGTGAGAAAGTTCATAGACCGCCGGACAGTCCTCGGGTCCAGCGAGAACGCGACCGAGGCTCTTAAGGCGGCAATGCCCGCAGCCAATGAAATGTCTGGGGCGATCATCCGCCTGACGGTTGAATATCCCAGAGAATGGGATTCTTTGATTGACGAATCCGCCCTGCGGAAACATGCCGAGGGCGCGTTTGAGTTTCATCTTGTCAAACGCCCGCAGATCGAGTCGCGCGTGCGCATCCCGGAGGGACAGGCGGTGAGCAGTTTGAGTCCGCTCGATTTGCTGGAGCAATATCTTGCTTCAACGAAAGTCTCGGACGCGGACGAATTGAAAAAACTGGCGCAGGAAATCATTTCTGAAGATTCCTCTGAATCTTGACCCCTGACACCTGACACTTGACACCTGGCGCTTGACCCCTGATACTTGACACCCATACCCTGACCCCTGATACTAGGGGAAATCCCAATTTTCGAGGTGCATCATGTCGCCGCAACACTCACGCTATCGCTGGTTCGTGGTTGTCGTGTTCTTCTTTTTCATGCTGCTTGCACCAGACCGACAAATTGATGATCGGCTCGCTGCAGGTGCAGATCAGCGACGACTTTGGAATCAACAACAAACAGTGGGGGCTGGTGAATTCGGGCGCGTTGATCGTCGCCACCATCCTCTACCCAATCTGGGGCTATTTGTACGACCACTATGCGCGCGCAAAACTGCTTTCGCTGGCGTCGTTCGTTTGGGGCGCAACCACCTGGCTGAATGCGCTTGCGAGGAATTTCGGCGTCTTCCTCACTACGCGCGCCTCCACCGGCATTGACGACTCCTCCTACCCCGGTTTGTACACGCTCGTCGCCGACTATTTCGGTCCGAACCTGCGCGGGAAGATCTACGGCATCCTCCAGCTTGCCCAGCCGATTGGATATCTCGTCGGCATGATTCTGGCTCTGATGGTCGCGCCAGCCATCGGCGGGTGGCGAAGCGTGTTTTACATCACCGGCTCGCTGGGGCTGGTCATCGCCCTGCTCATCTTCTTCGGCGTGCGCGAAATGCCGCGCGGCAAAGCCGAGCCCGAGTTCGAAAACATGGCGGAAATGCAGACCTTCAAGTTCTCGTGGGCGGAGGCGCGGGAGATCTTCAAGAAGAAGACCATGTGGTTCATCTTTTTGCAGGGCTTCGCGGGCGTCTTCCCATGGAACGTCATCACGTATTTCTTCTTCGCCTATCTCGAACGGGAACGCGGTTACGATGCAAACGGCATCCTCTTCACGATGGCGCCGGTCATCCTCATCCTCGCCAGCGGATACTTCGTCGGCGGCGCATTCGGCGATGCGGCATTCAAACGCACCAACAAGGGACGCATCATCGTCTCGTCCATCGGCGTTTTGTTCGGCGCGGTCTTCCTTTTCCTTGCGCTCAACACGCCCCTCGACGCGAAGAATCAATTCTTCGTTTTCATGTGCCTCACCGCCATTTTCATGCCGCTTTCATCGGCAAACGTCATTGCCACCGTGTACGATGTGACCGCTCCCGAAGTCCGCTCGACGGCGCAGGCTACGGAATACTTCATTGAAAATGCGGGCGCGGCGTTTGCGCCCATCCTCACCGGCATCATCGCCGACGCGATTGACCTGAAAACCGCCATCCTGCTCATCTGCACTGTGGCGTGGGGTCTGTGCTTCTTCTTTTATCTCGGCGCAATCTTCACGATTGACAGGGACACCAAACACCTGCGCGAACAAATGGCGGAACGCGCGAAGGCGATGTAGAGCGAGATAATATCTCGCTCTACCTTTTATGAACATCACCCAACTTGATCTTGACAAAAAAAACCAGGTGGAGGATTTCCTCCGCCTGCCGTTTTCCATTTACAGGGATATTCCCCAATGGGTGCCGCCCCTGCAAATGGATGAACGCTTCCGACTCCGCCCGAAGCGGTTCCCGTTTTATGGGCATTCCTACGCTTGTTTTTTTCTCGCTTACGAGGGCAACCGTCCCATCGGAAGGCTCGCCGTTTTGGATAACCGCCCATTTACCTTTTTATAGGAGATACAATCCTCATGGGGAAATTTCCTGTCTTCGCAGCTGGGTAGAAGTCACCAGCCCAGTCACGATGATAAACAACAACCAGTGAAAATCGGGTCTTTCAAATGCGATGGAATAAGTGATATTTGCAAGGGTAAAATAGATCAACGCCAGGATGGGCAATATGAAAACGATCTGCCTCCTTTGCGATAGAAGCGTAAACGCCCTTTTCCATGCCAGGAACAGTGCGACAAGGAATATAACCAATCCCACAATGCCCAAGCCCAGCGCAATTTCAAGATAGCCGTTGTGCGCATGACGTATCATCTGAGGGGTCGAGCTATTGGAGATACCGTCGGGATATAAACTCCAGAATGCACCATAGCCAAACCCGAAGATGGGTCGCTGTTGGAACCAACCTAAAAGGATCTCCCATAATTCCGTGCGCCCCGATAAAGTGGGTGAGCGTAAGAACAATACAGCCAAGGCGGGCGTCCGAACTATGAGTGCATAAATCCTTTCCCAATTCCAGGCAATGATGGATGTGATGAATCCCAGCACAAGAGCCGCCACTCCCAGGTTTCGCAAATTCCAATAAGCGGGGAACTTGCGCCAAACTCCATACACGATCAGGGTGGCATACATACCCAGCAGCAACAATACGCTGGTCGTAGATTTCGAGAAAACCAGCAGAACCCCGGTGAGGATAAAAAAGACTAGGGCGAGAATTCGCTTGAAAACCATCCCGCCGCTTTTGAGCCAGTAGAGAATTGCAATTGCATTCCCGAAAGCCATCAGCCTGCCTAAAAAATTCTTAAAAGAATAAATGCCCTGCCAATAGCGGCCAGAAATACCTATCTCAGGCACCAGCCAAACCGCTAGAATCGAGAGCGCACTGGCAAGCGCAAAAACCCCTACCAATAAATCCAAAATTTCTTCGAGGGAATAAACCTGTGAGAGGTAAATACCCAATACTGTGATTTTCAGAACGAGATAAAAATCATTCAGTGTATCCTCCGGGGATATGGACCAGAATACAGAAATCCCTCCAAAAAATACAAGCACAACCGCGAGCATGTTCTTCCATAACATCTCGCGGAATTTGACAAAACCACCCAGACGGAACAAGGCCATTAATATAATCAACCAGAATGCCGCATCCAGGGATGAGGAAACGAGAAACCGCAGCCCCAAACGAATTGCCCTGCCAGTCTCGTTCAGGGGCATATCCGTCAATAAAACTACAATATTTCTGATGAATGGATGGTGAGACAGGAAGTTGATGGGTCGGCGGAAACTATCTGTGAGCAGGAAAATTACCAGCACAAAAAACGACTTGCCAAGCCAGTTCGGGATTTTATGTGCCATTCGCCGCATTGCCTCACAAATTCAGGATTTCGCAATTCAAAGGGGAGATAGATTTGATTTTACCGTGATTTCGCAATTTACCATTTGGCGAAAGACCGACGGAAGCGACTGCAATCATATCCCCCGTCCGCTGATGATCACCAGGACGGTCTTGAACAAAATGTAGGCATCCATCCATAGGGACCAGTTGCTGATGTAATATTCGTCCATCCTCAACCGTTCATGGAAGGTCGTATTATGCCTGCCGGCAACCTGCCACCAGCCCGTCAGCCCCGGTTTGACACGCAGGATGGTGGCGGCATAGCCGCCCATTTTTTGCAACTCGGATGGCAGGTATGCCCTGGGACCCACTAAACTCATCTCGCCTTTGAGCGCATTCCAAAGCTGCGGGAGTTCATCCAGGCTGTAGCGGCGCAACCACCTGCCCACTCGTGTGACGCGCGGATCCCTCATCAGTTTGTGATGTTTCTCGTATTCGAGCCGGGCGGCAGGGTCATTTTTCAAAAGTTCATACAGATTTTGTTCGGCGTTCATCTCCATTGTGCGGAATTTGATCACCTTGAATCGTTTGAACCCTTCGCCGAGACGTTCCTGGTAAAAAAATACCGGCCCGGGCGAGTCAATATACACCAGCAAAGCCAAAATCGCCCAGAAAGGGATGAGAGCAATCAGGAGGATCAGACTCGCCCCAAAATCAATGGAACGCTTGACCCACTTGGATGGACCCTCAAAAAGGTGATAATGAACCTCCAGCCCCAACTGTCCCTCCAGATCACGGGGTTCAATCCAAAGCGACCCTAAATTTTCCGCCTGTCGAAAAAGAATGACTTTTCGATAGCTTTTATTTAATAGCCGTGCGTATTTATCCGCCGGGGTACCGGGAGAGAGCGCCAGAATTGCGATTTCCCCCAACGGGGCGCTGTCTTGCCGCCGAATCGATTTCACCGGCAGCAATTTTGTGGAATACCACCCAAGACGACGGATACGCCTCAATGAGGTAACAATCTGCCTTGCCCATGCACCGTCGCCAAAGACAACCACCGGCACCCCATACCAGGAAAACCGCGAGATAAAACTGCGAACGATGAAATGCACCAACGGCAACATCACCATGGAAAGTATCCAACCGATCAAGAGAATCGAACGGGAATAATCCTGAAAGGGTTTGACCAAGAACGAGACCCCTGCCAGCAGGAAGAAGGCAAGCGTAATGGCTTTTCCCATCTTTTCCAATTCCCGAACGGCGGTCAAGCCATAACCGGGATACAATCCCTGAATGAAAAATACGGCAACGCAAAATAAGATCCCCATTTGCATCAAAGGTTCCGTGGAACTCCAAACCGCTTCCCGCAGGAAAAAGGGAGTCAGAACCTGCCGAAGCAAAAACGACAAGCGAAAGATAAGATAAAGGAATATAACGTCCGCGGTGATCAGGATGGCGTTAACCAAATATCTCCGCCCATGTGCGTTACTAATCATGTTTATGGCTCCACTACTTTATCCGATGGTGTTCTCCCAGGCGACAGTTGCCTCGAAGATGAGTGTCACTGGATGGATTATTCTTCCCGATGCCATGAATTTCCGGGTTGTCTCAGCCATTCCCGCCAATGGATTTCAAATTGCCCAAGGATCCGATGGGTATCCCAATTGCTGACAACATACTCACGCCCCTTTTTGCCCAATTCATCTCTTTGAATGGGAGAGTTTGCCAGCCGCTGAATCTGTTCCTCGAGTGCCGCAATGTCTCCTGGTGGGACGAGAACGCCAGCCTCCTTCATAACCTGACCGAGTTCGGTGTCTGCATGGGCGGTGGCAATGACCACCCTGCCGCTGGCTAGCATGCCGCTCAACTTGGAAGGCATGACCAGGTCGGCGGCATCGGCTTTTTGGAGCAGCACGTGAATATCCGCTACATTCAACAATTGGTTCAGGGTTTCAACCGGCTGTACGGACAGAAATTGCACGTTTGGGAGTCCTTTCGAGGCGTGTTCAAGGCTGGGGCGGGCAACCCCGTCTCCGCTTAGAATGAAGCGAATACGAGGTTGATCCTGCAAGCGGCGGGCAACTTCAATAAGGTCCTCCAGCCCTTGTTTCCTGCCCATCGTCCCTGCATACAGAATCACGACCGAATCTGCGGGCAGGTTGAGGCTGGCGCGAAGTGGATTGATTTTATCATCCAATGGATATATCCGATGAGTATCCACCCAGTTTGGGAACAGGACGGTTTTGTTCGGTGGGATGCCTTTGCTTTGAAGGTGGCGCAACATCGCCTCGGAAATGGTGGAAACCTGGTCGAACCCATTCAGCAACCAGCGTTCGAATCGAGTCGCCAAAGCCGCCAGCCATTTGCCGCCAGGGAATAGACCCAGTTTGAGCGCGGCATCCAATTCGAAATCCTGTATGTGAAGCCATGCCCGTGTTTTGCAAAGGCGGGCAAACATCAATGCGAAAGGAGCGTTCATGAGTGCGGGGGCAATGCAGAGGATCGCATCCGGCTTCCATCGCAATTGGGAAAAGAGAACTGGCAGGCTGGAAAGGGCAAAACTTGCCAGGTGAATCAGCCGTGTAACGCCGGTGGGACGCCTCGGCACCCACAGGGGACAGCGGTGGACTTCCACCCCCTGCCGGTCTCCACTTGATAGCGACTGGCATGGTAGCCCCGCCCCACCTGCCAGTGCGGATAGTAGGGCGGCGTGGTGATGACATGCACCGCATATCCCTGCCCGGCAAGATAGGCGGCGAGTTCCCCGCTGTATTTTCCGATGCCGGTGGGTTCGGGGTAAAAGTTAAGACCAAGAATGAGAATTTTCAGCAAGGGCGCGCCTTCTATTATTTTTCTTTCTTTGAGAATAAAAAGTCGCCTTGAATCGCCCTGCCATGCTCGTAATACAGGTTATGAATGCCGCTTAGAACGAACCCTCTCTGCGCGAGCCACGCAATGATTTCGTGCGCCAGCGCCTGCCCTTTATATAATTCAACAAACGAACACTCGATGTAAAGATGCGAAAATTTATCAAGGATATCTTCGCTGCCTTGTAAAACTTCCAGTTCAAAGCCCTGCACGTCAATCTTCAGGAGGGAGGCGGCGGGCAGCGAGACGGCGTCCAGCGCCTCAGATAGGGGCAGCACCGTCACTTCACGCGCTTCGACCTCCGCCGCGCCGGGGAATATGGCGGACTGGGTTTGGCTGACAGGTAGTATGGAGGATGAGTCGTCGTCTTTTGTTACGTGCAATGTGGCGGTGGTTTTCTCTCTTCCGATGGCATAGGGATAGAGTTTCACTTTCGAGTCGTTCCCAAAGATCGTTCGAAAGACCCGCGCGGGTTCCTCCAGCGGCTCAAAAGAATGGATGAGCGCATTGGGAAAAACTTTGCGGGCAATCAGGGCAGACTGCCCACGATTGGCGCCCACGTCCACGATGCATTCGCAAACAAGGGATTGAAGGACTTCCGTATGTTCCGTTCCCGCCGCTGCGCCTTTGATCAGCGCGGAGGTTAGAAATGGATCGCGGAGAATATTGGATAGTTTTTTGAGCCTGAGCCAAAATAGGGTTAACATAATCACTGTGTTTTACAAAGTCTGCGTCGGTTTGCGAAGGATCACCTGCGCCCAACTGGTCAGGTAGGGGTTGGGGTGTTTCGAGAGAAAGACCGTATAGGCTCTATGGATTTCCCGCACGATGGGAATTCGCGAGTAATACGTGGTGCCGAAGAAGCCCCGGTATTCGACGATCTCATAGCCGATCTCTCTCAGCATTTTCAGCATGGGCGGGGTGGGTCCGTAGGTCCAACTGTAATATGCAGGGAATTTCCCGGTTTGGTAACGGTCGCGCGGGAGGAATATATCCAACAAAAAGGAGGAAAGCCACTCCGGTATCAGTTTGTTCACAAGGTAGGGCAGGGCGTACAGGGTCGGGAAATAATGCACAGCAATGCCTCCCGGCTTGAGCAGCAAGTAAACATTTTTGTGAAACAACCTGCCGTTCCGCACATGCTCCGCCATCATTTTGGTGACGACAAAATCAAACTGCCCCGTTTCTGGAAAGTCAACCGCCTCCATATCCTGAACCAGTTTTTTATACCCTTTGGGAGCCTTTTCCAACTCTTTGCTGGAAATGTCCAAAACGGTGCAGTCCAGTAAGTGCGCTTCGATAAATTCCAGCGGCAGGACGGGGTTGGCGCCGCCGCCAATATCACAGATGATGCGGACGTTATATGCACGCACCAGTCCCTGGATATATTCGGAGTATTCATTCCATTCGTTTTGGGATAGGAGATAAGTTATTTTGGTCATCGAATTTATGATCCAGGATTGTAGGATTGGGAATTGTCTGAGCCAGCAACCTCCTTGTCCGCAGCAAGAGATTTCAGAAGGTCCTGTAATTGGAAATTCGCTTTCTCACGCATGGCACGATATTGTTCCCGCCCGGCGCGGATGCATTGTTGATATTTCTGCGGATCGTTCAACCAGCCTTCCAATATTTCCAGTGCCGCATCTACAAAACTGCCTTCTTCGGAAATCGCCCCACCCGCCTGCCCAATTTGAGCGGGAATGCAGCCGCGACCGAAGGCAATGACCGGCACACCGGCGGACAATGCCTCCCAGACGACAAGCGGCTCGGCTTCATTGGCGTATTTCGTGGGGAAGATGAAAGCGTCAACGTCATGAAAGAAGCGGTGTTTCTCCTCCCCATATACAGCGCCGCGCCATTCTAACGATCCCGCCTGCCTCGCTTCCAATAACGCCTGCGATAATTCCTTTTCATGGCAGGGACCTGCGGCAATGCTATTCAATGCCAAACTGCGCGAGCGGATTGCGCGGCTGAGTTCGACGAACTCCCATCCGCCTTTTTCGGCGGTGATATTGCTCATAAAACCGATGGATCGGATCATTTTTCGTTCTTTCTCCTGCGGATGGGTGGGTATAAAAGCCAGATTAGAGAGGACAAGGATTCGGTTCCATCCATATTTCTCTTGAAGAAGAGTGCGCATTTTCTGGCAGAGCACCACATGGGTCGCTTTTCCACCCGCAATGATAAAAAGCAATTGAGCCAGACGGTTCTTTTTCGTTAAATAAGCGACGCTGTGGTGATGGAGAAAAAGCCTCGCGCCAAGCAGCCGCACAATCAACAAGCTGATTGCGTCATACACCTGCCCCCATCCGCCCGAAAGAGATACGTAGACTATCGTTCCAGGGGATGCGGACTTCAATAAATGTCCCCACACATGCATCATAACCATCAAGCGCTGCAGGCGGGATAGCAGCCCGCTTTCCAACGAATTGATGGCAGTGCTGAGCCTGGAGACATGCCATCCATGGGGCCCGGCAAACTCGAAGATCGCCTGGTTGATTGCCGCCATCCCGTAAACTGGCGGGGGAAAGGCTCCAACTACGATAAGGTTACCTTTGTCAATCATGGACTACAGAACTTTTAACTCCCCACTACCTACTGCTAAGCAGGTATATGCGTTGTACCCATATTCTTCAAAATACGATTTTCTTTGCAACAACCTCTTAAGAGCCAAATAAACAGGGCGTAATCGAAGAATCGATTCCCTGAGAAAAGTCTTTTTTAATCTCCTGTTCTTGTACCAATTGAGACGTATAACTTCAACAGACGTGTGAGAAAAATGCTCTGAAATGATTTCATACCCTTCCGACTTGAGCAGAAATTTAAAAAGTGAAGGCGTGAAAATATTTATGTGTCCGTATGACAGAAAATACTTAATTTTCGAGTCAACATCGTTCGAATAATCGAGGGGGATTTCGAAAACCTGAAAATGACTTATTCTTCTGATCTCTCGAAGGAGCAGGCGTGGATACTCAACATGTTCGATCACATGAGAGCAATATGCCAGATCAAATTCCTTGTCGGTATATGGCGTTTCATAACCATTAAATTTCTTAACTTCTTTCAGTCTTGGAAGATTCCTCTTTAAAATTTGAGATATTCCCGTCTCGGAAAGCTCCAACGCGTATAGTTCCGAGAACGTTCCTGAGGAATCCAGATATTTCAAAATACTTCCCTCTCCTGCCCCATATTCAACCACCTTGTTAAATTTATGATCCCCGCAAACTTTCAAGATATTGGCGGCTTTGTACTTGCCTCCGATTTCTCGCCATTCGGTCATCTGATCAGTATACTGCTCATCATACGCAGTTTGAATACTAGAGTGATTAATCGCGTCGGGTTTCATAATTTTTCACCGTTGGCAAATGAATGAAACTAAACTCCTCCAACTTGATCGAGTAGGCAAAAAGAGCATATCCCATGCGTGTCAGCTGGCGAATCGCCTGTTTGGTCCTTGGTACGCCAATCTCGGGAAAACCGTGATGAAACTCAACCAGGATTTGAATGGGACGTATATTTATCCTTTCGAGGTCATTGATCACATCATATTCCGATCCTTCTATATCCATCTTGAGCAAGTCTATTCTGTTGTGCGATAATTCTTTCATGATTGTATCAAGCCGTTTAACGGGAGCCTGTACAAATTCAGTTTGTCCAGACGAACGTTTGATGGTCGAATGAGATATAAAATCATTGTTTTCTGGAGGATAAAATGAAATTAAGCCATCCGCTTTCCCAATCCCATACTCATTTATTATGATCTTGTCCGGCAGGTTTTGGGATTTTGCCCATGCGAGCGACTTTGGCGTGGGGTCAAACGAAAACACATTCACGTTGAACTTGTTTATTAATTCCAATTCAAAGGTTAGATCTTCGCCAATACCAAAAGAGTATATGATGGATTTGGGATTTATGTAATCCACAGCCACGGTATACCGACCATACCATGCACCAAACGTCTGCTTTCTACAGGCGTATTCAATCCTTGGTACATATCTCGCTTGCAGTACCCATCTTGACCACCTTGTGAAGAGATTAGTTATTTTTTGGAAAATCATTTCTGAACCGTGAGATCAACAAGAAAATTTACCTCTTTACGCATTAAGAATACCCAGGAGTCTCTTGTGATAAGGCGGTATGCTCAAAGTTTTGTAAGAGGAGTATGCGTTATTACGAACTTCGCCTAATACAGTTTTATCCAAATTCCAGACATCTCCCAATATGTTTTGAAGCATTTTCACATCGCCTTTTCTTTTCAGTAACCATCCGTTGATGCCGTGCTGAATGTATTCAGGCTCGGGTCCCATATGTTCCGCAAGATTAGCGTGTGTGATTACCGGCAGGCTCAATGAAAGCATATGCACGACATTCAACCCCATAAAACCGGGACCGCAGCCAATGCGGCAGGTGCGCGAAATTTCGGTGATTTTTTTCTGGTCGAACACGCCGCCATAATATTTAAGCCAGTGGGGGAATTGCGCGGCTTTTTCTTCGAGTATGGCTCGCCACGGTCCATCGCCGATGATGTGGGCTTCCACATCCAGCCCGTCCTTCTCGCGCAAAGTTTGAATGGCAGAAATCAACACATCCACGCCGCAGCCATCGCGCACGCGCCCAACGAAGAAGATACCTTTTTCTTTGCCTGTTTTTTCTTCCGGGCGGACGGGAAAGTCATTATACAGCGTGTTATAGTCCACAGGCAGTTTGGCGTCGTTTTGAATAAACGCCAAAGACTCGCGCACTTTGGGCGTATAGCAAATATACGCGTGGGATAAAGCAACAATCAGCCTGTACATCCACTTTTTAAGGGCGCCAGCATTCGGTTGTTTGACCAGCCCATGTCCGCGAGGATATACCGGAATGCTGAGCAGTTTTCCCAAAAGCAATACGCCCCAAAAGCTCAAATAGCGCGGATTCGCCCAGATCAAAACCGCGTCGGGGCGCGTCCGCCAAAGATGTGCAAGCAAGCCGCCCTGATACATGCCCCAGCGCTCCCCAAAGGGGCGCTTATCTGTCACTTGAATCCAGCGCACATTGGGGTGTTCAAATGGCGCTTGACCGCCAAACCCAAGCCCTTGCGGCTCAGGGCTGTATAACACATCAATTTTCGCGCGTCCGCTTTCTGCCATGCCGCGAAAAACGGGAAGAATATAAGAGGTTAAGACGGGAAACACAATTACAAGTCTTTTCATATTTCAGCGTCTCGCGGCTTGCCTAAAACAAATTTTTTTTGGGGTAAAATTTTCCAAAACAAACGAATGGCGGCATACAAAAGAGAAAGAACAATAATATTCACAATAACATCCGCAACCGGCTGCCTAATAATCAAAAAACCAAGTAAAAATTTAAGATAATTATTCATTGGAAAAACTTGACACAAAGATCGAATCAGCTTCAGCGTCAGCCACAAAATAAGGGGATACAAGAGCAAGCCAAATATCCAGAAATTGAGATAAACCTCACCCCATAGAAGTGGCACCATTGAAACGCCCCTGCCAGGGATATACAACTCGCCCACCTGCACGGTAACGGTTAAAGGCTTGTCAGCCCAAATACTACGAGGGATGACCCAGGCAAAAACGCGCAAGAAACTAGAACCGTAAATTGGCGTAAATACCACGCCTGTTTTTTCAAACAAATCCAACATGAACACCAAGTCCCAGCTCTCAAAGACTTTGGAAAGTCCCAGTAGGGTATTTTGGTTTGCCACTGTTTTAACAAGGGTTTGAAGAAACTCCATCGGGCTTAGTTCATACAAAAGCCTGCGCACATCCTGATACACGCCCAAAGAAACCATCACCGGCAGCAAGGCGCCGATGACCGCCAACAACAAGGCAGTGCCATACCTTCTGGCAATGTAGAGAAAACCAGCAATGCCAATCATCAAAATCACGATGCGATTGCCGACATACAAAAATTCGTACGCCATAATTAAGGAAACGATTGCGCCCGCTTGAATCAAGGTCAGGCGCTTCAAATGCAAAAATTCAAATGTGTAAGAAACGATAATCAACCGGGCTGCCCATATAAGGTACATGGCTAAAATAATCAGCGTGCCACCTTCTTCAATAAATTCGTGGCGCGTAAAATACCAATGCCCGCCTTGCAGCAGACCGCTGGCAAACAAAACATACAACTGAAAAGAAAAATACAGAATGATTGAAGCCCAATACATAAACATCTCGCGCCCCGGCGACACGGAAGGTTGTTCTTTTGTGTCACGGCTGAGGAATGCAAACACCAATAGCGTTTCCAGCACAAAAATAAACAATATCACCAAAGGCAACACAGTTTCGGTAAATCGGGGAATGTTGGGGTCTAAAACTTTCAGTTCCCTTGCCGCAATCAGTGGAACAAAGACAAAGTAAAACATGCCCACCATTAACCCCAGAGCTTCCCAGCGGTCATTGTGAATCAAGCGGCGGGAGAGCACAAAACCACCTAAAAGCAGTGACAATATTAGTATAAAAAAAAGGTCTTGCATCCACATCATTTTATTTTCATCCTAAATTGGATTTACACTCCCCGCCCGCGAAACTTTTGAAGCAAGCGTGGCAATAATTCTTCCTTTAAGTACGCATCACGCGATACAACCCAAAAGAAAAACACCGCCAGAAAAACCGTGCCGATGATTTTATAACAAAAAATGGGGGGCAGAAAAAAGTGAAAAGCAGCATACGCCAACGAAGGAATAAGCAGCCCCCATTTGAGGTCAGTGAAAAAGTCGCGCCAAATGGAAGGGCTGCCTAAAAACTGGTACACCTTCACATTGAACGACAGCAAAAGCACGAGCGCAAAATTCGCCGCGGCTGCGCCCATCAAACCGAAGCGTTGTGAAAGATAGAATACTCCGCCCAGCATCAACAAGGAAGAAACCATATAAATGCTAGAGGACATTTTAACCTTCCCCATCCCTGTCAAAGTTTGGTGTGCAGGGCGGCACAAACTGAGAAGTCCATACGCAACAATCATCAGGCGAAACGCACCCGCATATCGGGTGGCATAATCGAGCGAAATCCACAACGCGAGCAGGTCCTCCATCCAAACAACCAACAGGCTGGCGACGGCGGCGAGTATCAAACTCACATAGCGGGAAAGCTGGCGGAATACATCGTTCAGTTTTTCATGATCATTGAGCGAATCGCGCAGGCTTGCATAAGGAACCATCACTTCGGTCGCTAGTCCGGTGACCATGGTCAGGCGCAATGCTAGGCTTGTGCCGACCGAATATGCCCCCGCAAGTACAGGTCCCAGTATGAAACTGACCGCGACGCGGTCCAATTGTTGAAACACGACCACGGCAACGCTTTCCAGAAACATAAATCCTGAGAAATTCGTCATTTTGTGCAAGGTGGGAACATCCAATTGAAATCGAAACGGATGGAGGCGCTGGACAATGCCAATATACAGTCCCAACACCAGCAAGTGAGTGAGAAAACACCAAACACCGATCCACTCCAGGTTCTTGTTAATGTTTGTTACGATAATCGCGCCGAGCCAGAGTAAAGTCATAGAAAAAAACTCGGCTTGGCGCACCGCCCAATTCCTCAATTGCGAAAGTAGGTACCCGTGCGGAACACGCGCCAGGAATTGGGGAAAAACCCCGAGAGCGACCCAGAACAATGCCTTCTGAAACTGCTCTTTCAACACTGCACTGGTATTGAGACTATTCGCAATCAGTCCCTTTGCCGCCAGAAGAATAAGAAAGGTTGCCATGGACATCAGAAAAACAAGGACATACCCGGACGTCATCACCTGATTGATTCTCTGCTTAAACTCCCCGTCTTGAAAGGACTCAGACGAGAATTTCATCACGATGGCGCTGACTCCTAAATTGCCTACGTTCGAAAAAAACATCAACGCCACCATAACTACCCACATTCCGTAGAATTCCTCTCCCATGATACGGAGTGCAAGCGGCGTAACAATTAGAAAGAAAATGGTGGTGATGACTAAAAAAAAAGAATTGGCTGTGATCGCCCGCAGGTACTTGTTCATTAATTGAATTAGATTTCCATGTAGCCGATTCGGACGCGGCCTGCGCGGGCGAGGCGATCCTGAATGAATGACACATTGCGAAGAAAAAGGGTGTTCCCTGTAAATGAATTCGATTCAGAGGCGGGAATCAAAATTCGATGAAAGGGGTCATATTGGTACATCCTAAAACTATAATCAGACATGGAATTCATTATATCCTTATCATCAAAACCATAACGTTTGCCGTTCCCGTTCAATTCCATGATCACAGAGTGCAGGGAAGCCTTTTTCAGCGTCTGGCGCATTCCATTGAGGACCAGCATCTCCAGCCCCTCGACATCAATCTTTATCAGGGCCGGATTAACTTCTTCTAGTACCATATCGAGCGGCAAAACCTTGACACGGATCACGTTATCGTCTGCTTCGCCCCGCGCAACAGCATGATTTGTGGTGTCCAATCCTGTGGTAAAAAACAGTTCGCCTTCCTTATCCGCTACGCCAACATTAAAGGCTTTCACACGGGCTGAAAGATCATTTAACTTAATATTATTCGTCAAACGCTGATAAGTAGACGGAACGGGTTCAAAACAATATCCGCCTGCTCCCTTTACTCCGCACGCCAACAGCATGTACGACCCTGCATTTGCACCTACATCAACGAAGGTATCCCCAGCCTCCATTACATGCAGCACATATGCCATATCGTGAAATTCCTGAAGACCACAATAGATATTTTGGGTTAGTCCGGTTTCGCCGGGGTGGACGAAAAACTTGATCCCGTTGATCCAAGGATATACGACATCACCGGGAACAAGCCGGCTGCCGATTTGCCATTTCACAAAACCAGCCAATGCCTTGATTTTTCGACCCTTGTTAAGCGGATGGTCCGCAATGAATTTAAGAGTGCTCCAAATCTTCATTGTGCCAATCTAATCCAGATGACAAGCTTAATGCACGCCGATTGCTGATTTATTTCTTCCCCACCAATCCACAACCAGCACAATTGAGATACATAAAACCAAGCCAAGCATCCCCGCCAACAGCGTATTTCGCATCATATTCCGCGGAACCTCGCTCTTGGGTGTAACCGCCGGCGCGCTCACCACCGCTCTCAGGGGGGTGTTTTGCTCCAGCGCTGTCCCCGTATGCTGTTGTTTCAGGATGTCGGCAAGGAACTCATACGCTTGGTCGCGTTCGAAGGCAAACTGTGCGAGCGAGGCGCGTTCTTTTTCCAGGCGCGCCTGCAATTTTGGTATCTCCGCTTCTAATTGCTGCTGCTCTGTTTGCAGGCGTGTCAACCGTAACTGGAGGTCGGAGCGCATATCGGCAATCGCTGTCAACGCCTCGGAAATCGTGAAATTCGCAAAGGAAGCGCCGTCAATCTGCAGGGTGAATTCGGATGCGGGTGTGACAGTCTCCGATTGGCACAGCGGGCTGGCTAGGGAACGCTGGTGCAGGACGGTCAGCGCTAAGGCTTCTCCAAAAGATAGGGACGTTTCTCCGGGAACACCCTCCCATTTCCGCTCCAAAGCCTGCAGGTCTTCAAGCAGGCGCGCTGTATTGCCTTTCGCATTCAGGATACACGTTAAATCTGATTGCTGGCTTTGAAGTTGGGCAGTCAATACATCTACTTGACTTTTCGAGAGCGCCTCTTCGAGCGCTGCCTGCGCCTGTTCATACGCTTCGCGGGATTCCGCCGCCTGAGCCTCCAGCGAGTCAACGTCGCTTAGTCCATAATAGTTTGCGTTAATCTCAGTGACCACTTTCTCCGCCCACGCATTTGCCAGCAAAGCGGCACGCTCGGGGTTGGCATCCGTCACCTCCAGGCGGAGCAGGTCTCTGCCGACATCGGTAGCGCCAACTCGCTCTACCTCCAACGCCTCCAGAAGCGATGGTTCCTGGGTCACGCTTTCGAGCAAGCCCGGCGCAGTCGCCAGTTGTATTACGGACCCTATATCCGGCACCCTTGAAGCGCTCACGTTAGCCGGTGGGTTTCCTATAAACACAATCGCAGATGCCTGATAGACAGCGGGTCGAAACGAACTGACAGCGAAAGCCGCAAGCGCAGGAACCAGCGTACAGATCAAAATGACGAGGCGCGCCTTCCAAAGTGTTTGGAGAATCGCGCGCAGGTCAATTTCGTCTTCATAGGTAGGTCGAATATTTTCTGCCACGGTATGTTTCCCAAATTACTTATGAACGGGGGTGTATGCTATCATGCGGTCTTGTTTCCGTCAATGCGGTGATAAAATCCTATAGATTTACATGGGAATCCAGTCAATATTAAAGAACGCCCCTCCATCGAGTGGAAAGTGAAACAGGCGTGCCATGCACATCACCCAACTCAACCTGGATAACAAAAACCAGGTGGAGGATTTCCTCCGCCTGCCGTTTTCCATTTACAGGGACATTCCCCAGTGGGTGCCGCCCCTGCAAATGGATGAACGCCTCAGACTCCGCCCGGGGCGGTTTCCGTTTTATGGGCATTCCTACGCTTGTTTTTTTCTCGCTTACGAGGGCAACCGTCCCATCGGGCGGCTTGTCGTTTTGGATAACCGTCCCTACAACGAGTTCAACCAGGAAACGACGGCGTTCTTCTATCTCTTTGAATGTGAGGATGATCTCGAAGCCGCGCGGGGAATGTTCGAGGCGGGTTTTGCCTGGGCGCGCTCGCGCGGCTTGACCAGGATCATCGGTCCAAAAGGTTTTACTCCGCTGGATGGCTTGGGTCTGCTGGTAAAGGGCTTTCAGCATCGCCCTGCATTTGGTCTGCCCTACAACCCAGATTACTACCCTCGATTGATCGAAGCCTGCGGCTTCCAACCCGACCGCGACGCCGTCTCCGGTTACATTGGCGCGAACGTTCAATTCCCGGAACGCATTCACGAACTGGCGGATCGCATCCGGGAACGCCGCGGATTGCGCATCGCCCGCTATGAAAAACGCTCCGACCTGCGCGCGCTCGTCCCCAAATTGAAGGGCCTCTACAACGGCGCGCTGCGCGGCACGGCGGGCAACGCTCCCATCTCGGATGAAGAAGCGGATGCGCTCGCAAATCAAATGTTGTGGTTTGCCGACCCGAAGTTGATCAAGATCGTGATGAAGGACGATGAACCCGTCGGCTTTTTGCTGGCATACCCGGATGTGTCCGCGGCATTGCAAAAGGTCAAGGGTAGATTATTTCCGTTTGGCTGGATCAACCTCCTGCAAGAAATGAAGCGCACAGATTGGCTGAACATCAACGGCGCAGGCTTGATCCCCGAATACCGCGGCTCCGGCGGCATGGCAATTCTCTACAGCGAGATGTTCAAATCTGTGAGAGAATCGGGACAATTCAAGCACGCCGAGGTGGTGCAGATCGGCGTGGAAAACGAAGCTATGCAGCGCGATATGGAAAATTTCGGAATTGATTTCTACAAAGTCCACCGGACGTACAGCAAGGAGCTTGCGCGTTGAACGAGTCAATTGGGCTGATCCTGAAAGCCATGCGTTTTTCCGCCGAAAAGCACAACGACCAGCGGCGCAGGGATTCGAAGGCGTCACCGTACATCAACCACCCCATCCAGGTGGCGGAGACGTTATGGTCGCTGGGCGGGGTGCGCGATGAAGCCCTGCTTGCCGCCGCCATCCTGCACGACACCATCGAAGACACCGACGCCACGCCCGCCGAGATCGAACGCGAGTTCGGGAAGGACATCCTTTCGCTGGTCCTCGAAGTGACCGACGACAAGAGCCTACCCAAGGAAGTCCGCAAGCGGTTGCAGATCGAGACCGCCGCGCAAAAATCGCCCAGGGCGAAATTGATCAAACTGGCGGATAAACTCTGCAACATCCACGACCTGATCCATTCGCCGCCCTCGAACTGGTCGCTGAAGCGAAAACGGGAATACCTGCTGTGGAGCGAGCAGGTGGTGAAAGGCTTGCGCGGCTCGAACCGGGCGTTGGAGGTCCGTTACGATGAAGTGTTGAAGCAAGGCAAACACCTGCTGGGGATGGAGTGAAGCCGTCGAATTTGCCCTTTTGTAACAGGGTTTTCAGTTCATTTGGCAGTTAAACCGCCGCCCAAAGGGGGCTACAATGACAGGAGGAGATTCTCATGACCATAATCGTTGCCGATACCACCTGCGGGCTTCCGCGCGACCTGCTCGCCCAGCGCGGGATTCCGTTGATTCCCCAGATCGTGATGTTCGGGGAGGAAACTTTCCACGACGACAAAGACCTCGATACCGCAACGTTTTTACAAAAACTAAAAGTCTCAAAGTCCCTGCCCAAGACCGCCGCGCCCGAACCGCCTTCGTATTATCCCATCTTTGAAGAGGCGAAGAAAAAGGGCGGGAGCGTGGTCGTCGTTGCGCCGACCGGCAAAGCCAGCGGAACTGTCCGCTCAGCGCAGACGGCGGCGCAGGAATTCCCCGACGTGGACATCCGCGTGGTGGATACGCAAACCATCTCCTGCAATCTCGGTTCACTCGTGCTTATCGCGGACGACATGGCAAAGGCGGGAAAATCCGCCAGCCAGATCGTGGCGATGCTGGAGGATCTGATTCCGCGCGGACGGATTTACTTCCTGGTGGATACGCTGGAATATCTCGCCAAAGGCGGACGCATCGGCGGTGCAAAACGTCTGCTGGCGGAACTGCTGGAAATCAAACCGATCTTGCAGATCAAGGATGGGCAGGTGGAGCCGTTTGAACAACAGCGGACAAAGAAACGCGCGCTCGCCCGCCTGGTGGAAGTGATAACAGAAAACTGCAAAGGCGGTGAATCCGCTCATTTGTGTGTGTTGCAGGTCGAGGCGGAGAAAGAGGCGGAAGTCCTCGCCGCGGAGTTGAAATCGAAAGTCGCAGTCCAACATATCCCCATCTACGAACTGCCGCCTGCCATCGTCGTCCACGCCGGACCGCGCGCCATGGGCGTCGGATTTTTCGTCTGATGCCGCAAGCGCGATGGTATAATTTCGCCGCTTATTTATAACTTTCCCCACGCTCGTGGTCATTATCGAAGGAGAAGGTCATGTCCGGTCATTCCAAGTGGTCTACCATCAAACGCAAAAAGGGCGCGGCAGACGCCAAACGCGGCGCGTTGTTCACCCGCCTGGCGCGTGAAATCACGATTGCGGCGCGCGACGGCGGCGACCCCGACACCAACTTCCCGCCTGCGGCTGGCGGTGGATAAAGCGCGCTCCGAGAACATGCCCAAAGACAACATCGAACGCGCCATCAAGAAAGGCACCGGCGAAGACAAGGAAGGCAGTGCGTTTGAAGAACTCACCCTCGAAGGTTACGGACCGCACGGCTCGGCGATTCTCGTCTCGTGTGTAACCGACAACCGCAACCGCACCATCTCGGAAGTGCGTCACGCCTTCACCAAGGCGGGCGGCAACATGGCAGAGGCGGGCGCGGTGGCGTGGCAGTTCGACCGCAAATCCTATTTCTCGTTCCCCTCCAGCGCGCTTTCGTTCGACAAGGCGTTTGAACTTGGCGTAGACGCAGGCGCGGATGATGTGATGGACGGCGGCAGCGAGATCGAAATCTACGGTCCGGTGGAAGCCTTCAAGACCATCGCCACTGCGCTTCACAAAGTCAACGTCCAGCCGGAGGAGGCGGGTTTGCGGATGATCCCCAAACAGGAGATCGAACTCGGCGTGGAGGAAACGCTGCAAGTAATGAAGGTCATCGAACACCTCGAAGACCTCGACGACGTGCAGGACGTGTATCACAACGTCAAAGTGACCGACGAAGCGCTCGCGGCTCTCGAAAGCGCGTAATTGATCCAGACTTCGGAAGTCTCCGGGACTTCCGAAGTCTATTTAACCGATGACCCTCGCCCTCGGAATTGACCCCGGCACCGCCATCACCGGCTACGGTCTCGTGCGCCTCATGCCAGACGGGGAGTTGGTCGCTGTTTCCTTTGGGGTGATCGCCACGCCGAAAGAGGCGACGCCGTCGGCGCGGCTGGCGGCGCTCTTCGACGGACTCAACAAACTGCTGAAAAAATACAAACCCGATACCGCCGCCGTGGAAAAATTATTCTTCACGCGCAACATCACCACCGGCATCGCGGTGGGACAGGCGCGCGGCGTGGTCTTATTGGCGCTGCAAAAAGCGGGAGTTGAAACGTACGAATACACGCCCAACGAAGTGAAGCAAGCCGTGGCAGGCTACGGCTCCGCGGAAAAGCGCCAAGTGCAGGAAATGGTACGGGCGCTGCTGCAACTGGAGAAAATCCCCAAACCCGACGACGCCGCCGACGCGCTGGCGATTGCCATCACACATTTGAACACGGCGAGGTATTAAACGGTAATCAGTCCCCTGGGATTCGTGGTAATATTTTTTCCAGAATGATCGTACATCCACCCCGACACATTGTATGGAGTACGGATACGGTTAACCTAAGCGATCCGTTCCAGAAACGCTGGCTGCTTTGTCAGATATTGATGCACGGCAGGGCGGAGGATATCCGCGCGCTTCGAATCGAAGATATCAAAGCCGAACTCGACCAGTTGGGGTTGCCTGAAGATATCGAAAGTTTGTGGCGGCGTTATTTGGAGTATTTGGATGCCCGAAACCATTAAGGGGTTCGGCACGCTGACACCCTTGCAAAAGGAATTCATGGAAATCCTTGCCGGTCTGCCGGATAAGGATCAGTTTTATCTTGCGGGCGGCACGGCTTTGTCTGAATATTATCTGGGACATCGCCTGTCGTTTGACCTCGATTACTTTACCGGCACGGAAAACCTGATTATTCCATTGTCGTATCAGATCGAGTCGACCTGCCGCAAAAGAGGACTTTCACTTAAAGTCGTACGCCGCTTTGCGACGTTCGTTCAATTGCTTGTGGAGCACAAAGAAGAAAGCCTGAAAGTAGACCTTGCTCTTGATTCCCCTTATCGTTTTGAGCCTCCCGTTCTTTCGACAGAGGGAATTTTTGTGAACGACTATTTCGACTTGCGAACAGACAAGGTGCTTGCCTATTTTGGACGAGCCGAACCACGCGATGCAGTGGATTTGTATTTTATCCTGCAAAAAGAACCCGCTGAATTATTGCTGTCACAGGCAGTGCAAAAAGACCCCGGTTTCGATCCTTATTGGTTTGCGATTGCCCTTAATCGCGTTGAAAAATTTCCAGACGACCTTGAACGATGGCCCATTAAAATGTTGAAGTCTCTGAACGTAAAAGAACTCAAAAAAACATTTCTTGATTGGGCAGTAAAACTCATGGACCAATCCATGAAAAAATAGGCAGAAATCAATCTCATGATCGCCACCTTACGCGGAGAAGTTTCCCAAATCGAAGAGACCGCCCTCATCGTCGAAGTCGGAGGCGTGGGGCTGCGAGTCTTCGTCCCTGCGCCTGTGCGCACGAATGCCAAGGCGGGGGAAATGCTCTTTTTGTTCACCCATCTCGTCGTCCGGGAGGATGCGCTGACGCTCTACGGATTCGAATCCCAGGCGGACCGCGACCTCTTCAACCTCCTGCTCGGCGTGGATGGCGTCGGTCCCAAAGTGGCGCTGTCGGTTCTTTCCACCTTGACGATTGATACCATCCAGCGAGCCATCTTTGCCGACGAAGAAGAACTGCTCGGCAAAGTGCCCGGCGTGGGCAAAAAGACCGCGCAAAAAATCGCCCTGCATTTGAAGGACAAACTCAAGCCCACCGATGCGCTTGCCAAAGTCGCCGCCATGGCGGATTACGACAGCGAAGTCCTCGCCGCGCTCACCGCGCTGGGATATTCCGTCATCGAAGCGCAAGCCGCGATTCAGTCCATTCCAAAAGACGCACCCAAGGACGTGGAGGAAAGATTACGGGTGGCATTGCAATACTTCCAATGATGAAAGTTGGCGACCTCATTCAAATCCGCGCCTGCAAAGCGGATGGAGTGGTTTACCGGCATTGGACTGCCGTAATCGAGTCTGTCACCGCAGACTCGATTGTCACCATTGGACAGGCTGGCTCTCCGGTGTTCAATGCGGATGGAAAAGTCTTTCACATCCAACACCACATGCGAGCCTATTACTGGTTCGACAGGTTCTACAGCCTGCTCGAGGTGTTCGAACCCACAGGCGAATTGGTCGAAATTTATGTCAACATCGGCTCGATATTGAAGTTCGAAAACGGGGTATTGACCGTCGAGGATAATGAACTGGACGTTTCCAAACATCCTCCCCATCCTGCCGTGATCGTGGACGAGGATGAGTTCGCCGAAGCCATCCTGAAATATCAATACCCGCCTGAATTTCAGGAGAAAGTGTACGTTGCCGCCAGAGAAGCGCTTGCCCTGGCGGAGAATTGGAAGACGGGGCATTGTCCCGTATTTTGAAATGATTCCGGTGGTCGGGCAGCAATGCCACATATCGAAACCGCCAGCGGGAACGGAGAACTTCATGCTTAAAAAGAAAATCGCCTTTATCGGTCCCGGCGTGATGGCGGAAGCCATGATCGCCGGGCTGCTGAACCAAAAACTTGCCGACGCGAAAAACATCATCGCCTCGGGTCCGCGCGAGGAGCGGGGCGGGGAGTTGAAAAAGAAATACGGCATCAAAACCACAACCGACAACTCCGCCGCCATCCACGAAGCGGATGTGGTGGTGCTTTCGGTCAAACCGCAGCGCTTGACCGAAGTGATGAAGGGACTCAAAGGCATCCGCCCGGACGCATTGGTCTTGTCCATCATCGCAGGCGCGACCATCAAGAAGATCGGCGTGGGGCTGAAACACAAAGCCATCGTCCGCTCGATGCCGAACACACCGGGGCAGATTGGGCAGGGGATCACGGTTTGGACTGCCTCAAAAGAAGTGACCGAAGAACAGCAGGAAATGACCCGCTCCATCCTCGGCGCGCTGGGCGCGGAGGTGTTCGTGGAGGACGAAAGTTACCTCGACATGGCGACCGCGCTCTCCGGGACGGGTCCGGCGTATGTCTTCCTCTTCACCGAAGCGCTGATTGACGCGGGAGTCCACATGGGCTTTCCGCGCCGCATCGCCGAGCAACTGGTCCTGCAAACCATCAAAGGCGCAGCGGCATTTTACGAAAGCGCGGCAAGGCATCCCGCCACGCTACGGAACCAGGTCACTTCGCCGGGCGGCACGTCCGCCGAGGCGTTGTATTATCTGGAAAAAGCGGGCTTCCGCACCGCCATCTCCCGCGCGGTGTGGGCAGCGTATCAACGCTCATTGGAGTTGGGGAAGGAGAAGCCGGGTCATGTTGATACCGATGAGGAAAAGTAAGATAGTAATGTGTTTTCAAACGCCCTTCTTACCATGTTACAACAAGGAAGGATGAACAATGGAAGAACAAAGAAACAATTTGGAAAAGCAAATTTTGGAATGGCTCAAGACACAAGGGTATCCATTAGAGCTAGAGGTAGCTTTAGCTTTTCAAAAAGAAGGGTTTAGTGTATTTTCGTCTGATTGGTATGAAGATTACGAAACTGGGGAATTAAGAGAAATAGATGTAACTGCGCTAAAATGGTCAGATACATCAAAACCAAGACACTTACAAGTTTGCTACAGGATTGAATGTAAAACGTCTAGGGAAAAGCCTTGGGTAGTATTCAAGTCTGATTCGGAAAGCGCAAATTTTTCGCCCTTTCTCTTGATGGCGACTGATAACTATAAATGGCTTTGGTGCATGAAAGGCTAGACAAAAGGGGCGCGAGCATGTAACTTTGGGTTTATGCCTAAACCATCAAAGCCATCCTCGCGCCGGAAGACATTATATCGTGTCCAGAACTGGTCGGAGTATGAGAAAGCATTGATCCAACGAGGTTCGATCACATTCTGGTTGTCGGACGACTTTGAGCAAACCTGGCTGTATGCGGGCGAGAAGCAGCGCGGCAGTCAGTTTGACTACAGCGACAAAGCCATTGAAATCATGCTGACGATCAAGGAAGTGTTTCATCTGACCAATCGCAGCGTGGAGGGTTTCGTGCGCTCTGTGTTTGCGATGTTGGATATTCATTTGCCTGTGCCTGACCATTCCACGCTTTCCAAACGGGGTGCAACGTTGAAAGTGAACTTGCCGAAGAAAAGCAGTGGCAGTCTGAACATCGTTTTGGATAGCACAGGTCTGAAGATTTATGGCGAAGGCGAGTGGAAGGTTCGCAAACACGGCTATTCCAAGCGACGGACCTGGCGTAAATTGCATCTGGGCGGCAATCCCGATACAGGCGAAATTCTGGCGGTGGCACTCACGGAAAACAGCGTCAGTGACGACGCCGTGGTGATGGAGATGTTGGAGCAAATTGAAGAAGCCCTGCTCTCGTGTGCCGGCGATGGAGCCTATGACAAACGTAAAGTATACAAGGCACTCAATGAACATTCACCCGATGTGGATATCCTAATCCCGCCGCGCAAGAACGCCCATATTTGGCAGCATGGCAACTCAAAGGAAGAACGTCATAAACGCGACGAAAATCTACGCCACATTCGCAACCATGGAAGGAAGAATCTGGCTATCACATTCGTTCTTTGGCAGAAACCATCATGTTCCGCTTGAAAATCATCTTCGGTGATAGACTTTCAGCAAGATTGCTGGAAACCCAAACGACACAAGCCTTGATCCGCTGTCTGGCACTCAATAAAATGACCCATCTCGGTATGCCTGAAAGCTGCCCGATTGCCTAGTCTGGCTTCCAGATAGATGAAATGCGCCTATTTTTCGATTTATGCACCAAAGCCACTATAAATCCTATGTGTTCCACTCCCTAAATAACGATAATTTTCCATCAATTTCAAAACTACCACTATTAACTTCTGGTCAAGTTGGACATGGGATAACTCAAGCGTTTACATCTGGGCAAGATGTTCCTTATAAAGCTGTCACCACGGTCTTAAAGGCTTCTATTGATAGAATCACTATGTTGCAGGAAATACAAGAAGATGAAAAAATGCCGAAAAGTTACGAATTTTTTGGCATTGTTTTTTCAATAATAGTAATTGATGGCTCATTATTTGAATGTAATATTGCAAACAACGAAGAAATAAGTCTCAACAAAGTTGGATACAGTAAAATTCAGTGGAAAAACCGTTTACCCACATCAATATACCCAGAAGTTTACATAGTCACAAAAGAATATTTGGGTAATTTTTTAAATCTCGTCAATGAGACTACTAACAGACTCATCGAAAATTTTATTAAAGGACAGTAGAAATGTTTGCTTTATTATTTGGGGGCAGTTTGCTGGGCTGTCCGCTAGTAACTGATCACTGATATGTCCCTCATCGCTACCTCCAACCTTACCAAATCCTACGGCGCGACCGACATCTTCACCAACCTGACACTTTCCATTGAGAGAGGCTCGCGGCTGGGCATCGTCGGTCCGAACGGCGTGGGGAAAACTACGTTACTCCGAATCCTTGCCAGGGAGGATGAAGCCTCGTCGGGCACAGTCACCCGCTCACGGGGAGTTCGAAGCGGATATCTATCTCAGGAGGCGGATTTCAAAATGGAGGGCACGCTTTGGGAGGCGTGTCTCTCCGTCTTCGAGCATTTGATCAAACAGCAAAACGAATTGCACCGCCTCGAAGAATTGATGGCGGCACAGCCCGATGTCATCGAGCAATATGGCAAATTGCAGGAGGATTTCGAGCGGCGCGGCGGATATACGTTCGAGACGCGCATCAAACAGGTGTTGACGGGTTTGGGATTCAGCGCCGGGGATTATGGGCTCTCTTTGGATCATCTCTCCGGCGGACAGCGCACCCGCGCCTTTTTAGCCCGCCTCCTGCTCTCGGACCCGGACCTGCTCCTGCTCGACGAGCCGACCAACCACCTCGATATTCGCGCCGTCGAATGGCTGGAAGGATATTTGAACCAATGGGAAGGCGCGGCGGTGATCGTCTCTCACGACCGCTATTTTTTGGACAAAGTCAGCACCGAAATTCTGGAAATGCTGCCCGGCGCGTGCGAGACCTACACCGGTAATTACACGGCGTATTTGAAACAGCGCGAGGAACGCATTGCCCGCCGGCAGGAAGTATTTGAAAGCGAAAAGGAAAAACTGCTCAAGGAGGTCGAATACATCAAGCGCAACATTTCCGGGCAGAACACCCTGCAAGCCAAAGGCAAGTTGAAGCGGCTTTCGCGTTTGGTGCAGGCGATTGAACAAATCGGCTTCGAAGCCGCGTTGAATCAAAAATGGAGCGAGACTGCCGAAGAGGTCAGCGTCACGACCTCCTATTTCGGCGTGGAGGAAGCCGAACGCCGCGTGCGCGCGTTGAAGTCGCCCGTGCGGACTCTCCCACATTTGCATTTGCGGCTTGGCTCGGGAAAGCGTTCGGGCGACCTTGTCATTCGCACAAAAGATTTGCAGGTTGGCTTCCCTGATAAATTTCTGTTCAAAGCGCCCGACATCGAGCTGCGCCGTCAGGACTGCGCCGCGCTAATCGGACCGAACGGCGCGGGCAAATCCACGTTTTTGAAGACGATCCTGGGTCAGTTGGAGCCGTTGTCGGGTGAAGTGATTCTCGGCGCGAGTCTGCACATCGGTTATTTCGCACAGGCGCACGAGGGACTTGACCCCGAAAAAACGCTCCTGCAGGAAATTGACTCGGTAGTGCCGAACTGGCTTCCGGGGCAGATCCGCGATTATCTCGGCAAGTACCTTTTCAGCGGCGACGACGTTTACAAGAAAGTTTCCATGCTCTCCGGCGGCGAACGCGGACGGCTGGCGCTGGCGAAACTCGCGTTGCAGGATACAAACCTGCTGTTACTGGACGAACCGACCAACCACCTCGACATTCCTTCGCAGGAAATTTTGGAATCCGTGCTGGAGGATTACACCGGCACGATCCTGCTCATCTCACATGACCGTTATCTGGTGGATGCGCTGGCAACCCAGATCTGGGAAATCGACCCCGACGAAAGGGAGTTGACCGCTTTCAAAGGCACGTATTCGGAACTGCGCGCGGAACGGGAACGGAAGGAATATGAAGCGTTCATGGCGGCAAATCAGTCGAAGGGTACAGGTCAGAAGCCGAAAGTCGAAAATCAAAAATCAAAGACGAGCGCGAAAGTCCGCCCTGAGCAAAGTCGAAGGGAGGAAAGAAGAAAGATCGCGCAGTTGCAGGAGTTGGAGAACACGATTGCCGACCTCGAAGCGACCCTGACGAATCTCGGCGCGCAGTTGGAGAGTCCGCTGGTGAAGCCGGAGGAGGTGGTAAAGATCGGCAGGGAGTACGAGCGCGTGCAAAAGGAAATGGACGCGAAACTCACGGAGTGGGAGCGGATGCAGGGATAGAAGAAACTTGCCTCACCCCGAATTCGAGTTTCGCGGGTGAGGTGTTTTTAAAAGCAAACAGGACGCGGATCAACGCTGAATACGCGGACTTTTGAGGCCTTTTCCGCGATAATCTGCGCTCGTCTGCGTCCCACATTAAGTTCGGGGGGAATTTAGTATTCCACCACCCGCTTCAACGATTTCGCAAATTTGATCCAGGCTTGCACGTTGTTCAAACCAGGCAGTTGGTTGACAAGGTTCTTCTTCTCGTTGACCTTCGCCAGGGCTTCCAGCAGGGCTTTGGGCTTGCGGACGGAAAGCTCCGGGACTGTATCCACGCCTGCGGCTTCGAGCAGGTCGGAATACTGCGCGCCGATGCCTTTCACACGGTATAAGTCCGCGCGGTTGACCCATTCCAGGATCGTCTTTGGGGTGGAGCCGATGGCTTTCGCCAGTTCCTGGCGTCCTTTTCGGCTGCATCCGGTTTTCAAAAGCGCGTCCGTCGTGCGGATGCCCGCTTTGCGAAGCTGGGCGGCATGGACGGGACCAATTCCTTCGATGTCTGATATTGTTGGCATGGCATACTCTCCTTCTATGAACAGTATAGTCACCTTGACCCGTGAAATCAATATGACTCCGAAATTGGCAGTCTGGAAAGTGGAAGCCCGGCATTGAAAGTGCTATACTGATTCTGAAAGACTGCAAGGCTGAAACGTCGAACCTGACAGGAGGAAGGTATGTCCTGGCAAACCCAATTACGGGGGGATTCAGTTGCATGGCTGTTGGAACCTGATTCGCCGGGGGTGCGCTATCTGGCGTTACGCGATCTGATCGGGCTCTCTCATGAAGATGCAGAACTGAAATCCGCGCGGCGCAAAGCCCACAAAGAAGGACCCATCGCGGAGGTCCTCGCTCACATGGAGCAGGCAGGGTATTGGGTCAAAGCGGGACCCGGCTATAACCCGAAGTATCGCTCCACAGTATGGGCGATCATCCTGCTTGCCCAGTTGGGCGCATCCGCCCAGGACGATAAGCGCATCGAGCAGGCGTGCCGGTATTTGACGGAACATAACCTGACGGAGGACGGTCAATTTACCGCTCTTAACTCCGGCGCGCCCTCCGGGACGGTGGATTGCCTGCAAGGGAATTTGTGCTGGTCGCTGATGGAATTGGGCTACGACCATCCGCGCCTGCGCTCCGCCTACGAATGGATGGCGCGGACGGTCACCGGCGACGGCATCGCACCGAAAGAGGAAAAGGACGCTCAGGTGCGCTACTACGCTTATAAATGCGGACCCGTGTTTGCCTGCGGGGTGAACGAGGGTCTGTCGTGCGCCTGGGGCGGATGCAAAGTCCTGCTGGCGTTTGGCAAGTGGAATGCACGCCGGAGAACGCCGCTAATTCGAAAAGCCATCAAAATGGGCGTGGATTTCTTCTTCAGCATAGATCCCGTCACCGCAAAATATCCCATCAGAAATTCGGGCAAGCCAAGCCTCAACTGGTGGAAGTTCGGCTTCCCCGTTTTTTATGTAACCGACCTGCTGCAAATCGCCGAGGCGTTTTCCGGGCTCGGTTATGCAAAGGATAAACGACTGGCAAACACCCTGAAACTCATCCGCGAAAAACAGGATGAGCAGGGACGCTGGCTCTTGGAATACGAATACAGCGGCAAAACCTGGGTGGATTTCGGCGCAAAGAAAACGCCCAACAAATGGGTCACGCTGCGGGCGCTGCGGGTCTTGAAAGCCGCCGCCTGAAGATGCTACAATCGCTCAAAACCGACCTCGGCATGACAGCCGGGGTTTTCTTTAGGAGTATCCATGTCGAAGAATATCCTGGTCGTTACCCCTCTTCAGGAGGAATATGATGATCTTTACAACAGCCTCACAGCGCATGGCTTGAAACCTGCCGGAGGCAAAATCGGGAAGTTACCCGTCCACCGTTTTCCAGACTTGCGCCTTACGCTTGCGCGCGGCGGGCACGGCAAGACTCAATTCGGAATCCAGACCCAACACCTGCTCGACCACGAGACCTTCGACCTGGTCATCTGTGCGGGCGCGGCAGGAGCGCTTCATCCCGACGTTCGAGTGGGCGACCTCATCGCGGCGACTCATACCTTCGAGCACGACTACAACCTCAAATTCGCGCAGAGACCCAACCCGCAGTTTGAAGGTCACTCGAAGAGCATCGAGCAGCTGCAAGATCCGGGCTTGGAGGCGGGGTTCAACATCCACGTTGGGGTGATGGCGAGCGGCGACGAGGATGTCATTGACGTGGAACGCGGACGCGAACTTCATAAGATGTCCGGCGCGCTGGGCGTGGCATGGGAGGGGTCGGCGGCGCGCGGGCGTGCAAATTCAGCGGCGTGCCGTATCTCGAACTGCGCGGCGCAACCGACACAGCCGATCACGAAGCGCCGGTAGTGTTCGATGAAAATTTGAAGATCGTCATGAAGAACATCGCGCACGTGCTTGTGCATTGGCTGAGACCTTAAAGGATTTGAAAACCTTTCGTAAACCTCTGCCGTCCCCGTATCCAAAACACTCTTTTCCTCAGCCGCCCTAAAAAAAGAAACTCACCCCGAAGTTTCGGGGTGAGTTTCCGTTCAACGATGTGTCAGAAGAGCTAGACGCCGGAGAGGCTGGAATTGATCTTGCTGAACACATTTCCGATCATGGGGCCCAGGAGCATCAACGCGGCAATAACAACGATGGCGACCAAAACAAGAATCAATGCGTATTCAACCAGGCCTTGGCCCTTTTCTTTAGGTGCGAACAACATGGTTCATTTCTCCTTTCTTTGTGGATTTCCCGGCGGGGGAAATTAAACCGGGATTGTCTTAATTGTACTTGGTTTGGGGCAAAAAACAATAGCGACTCTTTAATCCTAAATTACAGGATTGTTATGAAGTTTTCATCTGCCTTGCCCGCCAAGGGTGCAGATTTGCGAATCCCGTTGTAGAGACAATTTCTGTGGTTAAATTATTCAAATCCCTTCCCAGATTGGCGGCTTCCCATGCTCATTCATTCCGCATCCCAACTCTTAACCCTTGCGGGCGGACCCCAGCGCGGAAAAGCGCTTGGCGCGCTTGGCATTATCGAGAACGGCGCTGTCGTCATCCGCGATGAAAAGATTGCCGCCGTCGGCACCACGGACGAACTCAGGAACGCCTATCCCGACGAACCCACGCTCGATGCGGGACGTTGTGTGGTCATGCCGGGCTTTGTGGACCCGCACACACACATCATTTGGGCAGGCGACCGCGCGGACGAATTCTGAAAAGAAGATGGCGGGCACCCCCTATCTGGACATTCTGGCGGCGGGCGGCGGAATCCTTTCGACGGTGAGAGCCACACGCACCGCCAGCATGGAGGCGCTCATGGCGCAGACCCGCCCGCGCCTCTTGCGCATGTTCCGCAACGGGACCCACCACCGCCGAAGCCAAGACGGGTTATGGCTTACAGATTTCCACCGAACTGCGCCTGCTCAAAGCCCTGCTCGCGTTGAACGACGAGAGCCCGATGGATTTGGTGTTCACTTTTTTAGGCGCGCACGCCATCGCCCCGGAGTACAAGGACAACCCGCAGGGTTACACGGATGAGATCGTCAACACCATGCTCCCCATGCTGAAGGAATGGTGGGAGACTCACGCCCCGCGCCAGCCCATGCCGTTTGTGGATGTTTTCTGCGAGACGAAAGCCTTCACCCTCGAACAATCGCGTCAAATCCTGGCCCCGGGGGCGGTCGCTGGGATTCCCGCTCAAGATCCACGCTGACGAATTCGACAACCTCGGCGGCGCGGCGCTCGCAGCGGAGTTGGGGGCTGCGTCGGCCGACCACCTCGTGGTCACGTCGGATGCGGATATCGAAGCGTTGGGCAAATCGGATACGGTTGCCGTGTCGCTTCCCTGCACCCCGTTCGGTCTGGCGGAGAAGCATTACACGCCCGCGAAAAAACTGCTCGCCGCCGATGCCATCCTCGCGCTCGCCACCGACTGCAACCCCGGCACCTCGTGGAACGAGTCCATGCAGTTTGCGATTGCGCTTGCCTGCCGCTACATGGGGCTGACTCCCGCGCAAGCCATCGCCGCCGCCACCATCAACGCCGCGCACGCCATCCGCCGGTCCGATGTGATCGGCTCGCTGGAAGCCGGCAAGCAGGCGGACCTTCTGATCCTGTCTGTGAATAGTTACCGTCAGATCGGCTACCGCTATGGGACGAACCTCGTCAGGCAGGTCATCAAAAAAGGTCAAGTGTATTCGGTGGATGTGGGGTATTATAGGACGGCTTAACACACCGACATGGAAACCAAGTGGATCGTCTTTACAATTATTCTTATTGTCAATGCCTGTGTTTCGTTCATCATTGCATTGATCTTATTGCGCCGCCCCCCAAAAACCGGAATCCGCTCCATCACGTTCATGCTGTTCGGGCTGGGCATCTGGTCGTTTGCATACGCAATGATCACGCTGTCCGAATCGCTGGAGGCGAAACTCTTCTGGCTTCGAGTGGAAAACATTGGCATCCAGTCCGTGCCTGTGTTGTGGTTTTTCTTCGCCATGAAATACACCCGGCTGGACCGCTGGCTAACGGGAAAGCCCAGCCAGTTCCTGTTCTGGATCATCCCGGTCATTTCGCTGGTCTTTCTGTTTTCTGAAGACCTGTTCCATTATTATTACACTCACACGCAGGTCGCCGCCGAAACCGGCGGACCCCTGCTCATCAGCCGGGGACCAATGTACTGGGTGGCGCTCTCACAGACGTATCCATTGAGTCTCGCAGGCACAGCCGCATTGATCTGGCGGTTCCTGCGCTCGCGGACAACCTACCGAAAACAGACTCCCTATCTGATCGGGGCGGTGGCGATTCCCTTTGCGATCAACATCGTCTATCAGATCGCGCCCAATACCATCCCCATCTTTGAAGTTCCCGTTGACCTGACCCCGTTGTCCTTCAACATTGCCGCAATTTTGCTGGCGGCAAGCATCTTTGGCTTACATCTCTTTGACCTGGTGCCGATTGCGCGCGACACCGTCATGGAGCACATCCCTGAAATGGTCTTCGTGGTGGATGTGCATGACCGCGTGATAGACGCCAATGCAATTGCGCAGAAATGGCTGGGCAAATCCCTGAGCGAAATCGAAGGGAAGGACCCCGTGGAAGTCTTCCGCGGCTGGCCCCAACTGCTCAACCGCTTCTTTTTCACGGAGTATTCGCGCGAAGAGATCGAAATCCCCGGCAACCCGCCGCACACGCTGGAGATCATCGTCACTCCCATTTACAACCGCATGAACGCGCTGGAGGGACGTGTCATCCTGGCGCGGGATATTACCGAACGGAAACTGCTCGAGAACCAGCTCAAATCGCTCAACCAATCCCTGCAAAACCAGCTCGATGAGAACGAACGACTGCGTCTTCAATTGCAGGAACAAGCCATCCGCGACCCGCTGACCGGGGTGTTCAACCGCCGCTTCTTCGCCGAAGCGCTGGACCGGGAGACGGCGCAGGCAACCCGTGAAAACACGCCGTTTTCCATCATCATCATGGACGTGGATCACTTCAAGCAATTCAACGACACTTACGGTCACAAATGCGGCGACGTGGTCCTGCTGACCCTGGCAAAATTTCTCACGGAGAATACGCGCCGCGGCGATATTGTCTGCCGGTACGGCGGCGAGGAGTTCGTCATCCTCATGCCGGATGCCACGACGGAATCCGCGTATGAACGCGCGGAATTTTTCAGGAAGGAATTTGAAAAGAGCCGCATCGAATATGACGGAAAGATTCTCAAAAGCACGTTTTCGGCGGGGGTCGCCTCCTTCCCAACCCACGCCCATTCCGGCGAGACCCTGCTGAACCTGGCAGACCATGCGCTGTATCAATCAAAGGCGGATGGACGCAACCGCGTGACCGTCTATTCCTCCCAAATCCAGCATCAAAATTTGTCCCACTGAACCAATCTGACTTTCGGTATACTCGCTCCCCGAATCAAGACCCATCATCATTTTAGGAGAAACGTATGCAAATTGACATTATCGGCGTCCCGATTGACCTCGGCGCAGACCGCCGCGGCGTGGACATGGGACCCAGCGCAATCCGTTACGCGCACCTGCAAAACAAACTCGAAGACCTCGGCTACACCGTCTGCGATGAAGGCAATGTGGAAGTGCCAATCGCCGAAATGTGCCGGATCACCAACCCCAAACTGAAATACATTGATTGCATCGTCCCGATGGCGAGGCGCGTTTCCGGCGCGGTATCCACTTCGATCCAGGCTGGCAACTTTCCGCTTGTGTTGGGAGGCGATCATTCCCTTTCCATCGGCTCGGTGCGCGGCGCGGCGCGCAACAAAAAAATCGGCGTCATCTGGCTCGATGCGCACGCCGATTTCAACACCGCCGAGACCACTCCGTCCGGCAACATTCACGGCATGTCGCTTGCCATTCTTGCCGGGCTGGGAGAAAAAAGCCTCGTGCAGTTGTGGGATGAACCCATCCCGGTGGTTGACCCCAAAAAGATCGCCATCATCGGTGCGCGCGATTTGGACTCCGGCGAAAAAGTCAACTTGCAGGAGGCGGACGCGATGGTGATGGGCATGGAGCAGATTGACCGCTACGGCATGGTCGCCGTCATCGAAAAAGCCATCGAGCGCGTCAGCCGCGATGTGGATGGCATCTTCCTCTCGCTCGATCTCGACTCGCTCGACCCCGAACACGCGCCGGGCGTGGGAACTCCCGTCCCTGCCGGGCTGACGCAGCGCAGAAGCGCACCTCGCCTGCGAGATGATCGCCGAAACCGGTAAACTCGTCGGCATGGACCTGGTGGAGGTCAACCCCATCCTCGACGTGCAAAACCGCACCGCCTCTCTCGCTGTGGACTTCGCCCTCTCCGCGCTTGGACGCCGCATCTGGAACGGAGGCGCATGAAACCGACCCTTTCCGATTTGGAACGACTCGCCCGCGAAGCGGGATCCATCCTCCGCGACGGCTACAACAAAGATCACACGGTTCATTACAAAGGGACAATTGATCTTGTGACCGAAGCGGATCACGCCTCTGAAGCCTTTCTGCTCGGCGAGATCAAGTCGCATTTCCCCGGCGGGCACATCCTCGCCGAAGAGAGTGGAAACATTCAGGGAAGCAACGAGGACCTCTGGTACATTGATCCGCTCGACGGCACGGTCAACTACGCTCATCACATCCCCATCTTTTGTGTCTCGATTGGGTTCGCCGCGAACGGCGTGGTGACTCTCGCCGCCGTCTACGACCCGCTGCGCGATGAAATGTTCACCGCCGAACGCGGCAAAGGCGCGTTTCTGAACGGCAAGCCGATTCGCGTTTCCGGCGCGGACGAATTGCAGAAAAGCCTGCTCGTCACGGGCTTTCCCTACGATACCGGGACACCGACCTCGACAATTTCAAATACTTCGAGCGTCTTGCCAAAAAGACGCAGGGCGTGCGCCGCCTGGGCTCCGCCGCCCTGGATGTGTGCTACGTGGGCGCAGGGCGTTTCGACGGCTTTTGGGAGTTCAAACTCAAACCCTGGGACATCGCCGCCGGGGGCTTGATTGCAAAAGAAGCCGGGGCCAGGGTCACTGCGATTGACGGCAGCCCGGACTACCTGAAGCCGCTCACCATCCTCGCCACCACGCCGGGGATTTATGAGGAGGTGAGGGAGCAGTTGAAATAAAAAAGGTGACTGCCACGTCCAGTGTGAAAGTCACCTGAAAATCACAACCTCCAACTTTATTCACTCTTTCCTTTTCAACCATTCGATCTTCGCCAGTTCAGTGACATCGTGAAACTCCGGGTCGCCCGTCATGACAATGCCGTTAAGATTCTGCGCCGCGACGACCACAAAGGCATCCGCATAGGAAACCGGATGATTGGCTTTGATGTGTGCGGCGGCGAATACGGTCTGGTGGTCTGCCGAAAGGATTTCAATGGGCATTTCCTGGATCAGCGCAAGAGTATCCTGCGCCTTGGCCAAGCCGTGTTTGCGTTCCGTGTTGTACACGACTTCACCCAGGTTGATGATCGAAATACAAGCCCGCGCGTTCCCTCCTTTGACATCTTGAAGGATTTGCTCGACCCGTTCCGCGCCTGGTTCGTTCTCGAAATAAGCCATGAAGGCGAAGGCGTCAAGGATATAGGTCGGTTTAGCCATTGGCGAGCCGCCGGTCTCTCTGTTTTTCGAGTTCGCGGTCTTTTTTCAGGTCATCCGACATGGAAATCCCGCCTTGCAGGAAACCCCTGCCTGTTTTGATGGGGTCTTTTACCGCTGGGACAATCGCCAGAACACCGCCATAATCCACAATGATCACCTTCGACCCGGGGAGCAGGTGGTATTTTTTGCGAAACTCGGCAGGGATGACCACCCAGCCTTTGTTCGAGATTGTGAGGACCATGATAATCTCCTATCGTTATACCTTTCTAATAAAAAGTATAACATAAATCTTTCCTTGCAGGCGGGGGCCTGATTGCCCAGAACTTGGAGCAAAGATTATCGAGATTGATTGATGGGAAGATTATCTTTGCGTGCCATTATCCATTTTTGCTGCCACACCGGGAATCTTATGAGGTGGTGAAAGAGCAGTTGGGAGAATAAACGAGGATGGCTTGTCACCATCCTCGTTTTACAAATTCAACAATCGAACAGGGTTTGGTAGTAATTATACCTACGGACAAGTTGATGAGATTTTTGGGGAGTGTCAATTCTACATAAGTAAATATGCCTAGTACTGAAATGGTGATCCTGGTATCAGCAATTGTGGCTCCCCTCCATCCCAACTTATTGTAACCGTGCAATCAGTTCGTGCCAATTCTGCTTCTGTTCGTGTATTGTCAGTTAGAATTATCGCGGCAGTAGTAGTTTGCAATGGATGTATTCTTTCAATGTCTTGAGCAGTTGATGGCCATTGTGGTCCATATTTTAAACCACTTAAGCGCAAATAAACATCTCCCGAAAGTAAATCAGCATCATCAGATACATCAAAAATCTGAGTATAACTCCCTCCTTGAGTGCCATCATCAAACTTTATGCTGAGGCAATACACTTCAAGTGTATACTCGTGAGTTCCAACCGACCAAAATCCAGAAGGAAAGCGATATTCGAAAACTATCGCCCAATTTGGAGTTTCAGTTGACGATACGCCGCCCGGGGTTTTGGTTGGCGTGTTATTGCATCCAAGATTTCTTGCATTTGTTTGCTCGACTGAAATAGGCATACGAGCAGTGTAATTACCTGATTCGCCGTTTGCAGTGACTCTCCCTAACCAGGTTTGCTCGGTCCATTGCAAAGTGAATTCCATATTTGTCCTAGGAGGGGCTACCAGTTTAATACTTTTACTAGTGTTCCGCGCTTCACCATATTTCGCAGAAACACTTCCCTCCACAACTTGATAACCCGCTTTTAAAGTTACACTTCCCTCTATTGTGGTTGAAAAGGAACGCGTAATAGTTTGTTCCGTATCCGCCGTTCCTCCGCAATTATTAATTCGGACAATATCGAGGATAACCTCTTGTTTACTGTCGGTTTCAATGACCTGAACTTCTAAAGACGGAGTTGAGGTTGAAGGAGAATCGTATGAAGTTACATAAATCGCCAAAAATACAATAGAGAAAAGTTTGCGATAGTTGGAATTGTTTTTCATAGGCGAGTCCCCTTCATAATCAAGTGTTTCCCAAATAGTGTACGAAACCGACTTATGGCATTATATCTCCCCTCTTTGTCCAGTTGCGATATATCACGAACGATGATATTCGTATCAATGACAACCCGCATTATTTCCCCTCACGCACCGCGCGAATTTCTGCTTCGATATCTTTTTGGGTAATATTCAATTCCTTCGCGCGGGCGCGGACTCGTTCCCACGAAGCGTCGAAACGCTTCTCGATCTCCCTGCTGTCCAATTGGCTGAACTTAAGGAAACGGATGTACTTCAATACATCCAAGAGTTGATCTTCTGGTAGGGTGGAAAGTTCCAGCATGATGGTTTTTTCCATATCGGTCATGGCTCACCTCACAAAATAATTATTTCTACCGCGTCATTCGCCGATTGTTTCGCGCTCATTTAATTTCTATTTGTGAAGTTCTTATAACCCTCCTGAATAAGAGTGCAAAGTGGGCCCGGCAGGATTCGAACCTGCGACCAAGCGATTATGAGTCGCCTGCGCTAACCGCTGCGCCACGGGCCCGTGACTTAAGTGTCAAGTGTTCCAGTGCCACGTGCCACGTAACCTGACACTTCATCACATGACACTGGAACACTTCTGGAGAGCGGGAGACGGGATTCGAACCCGCGAATGTCAGCTTGGAAGGCTGATGCCTTACCACTTGGCGACTCCCGCAAAGCGCCCTGATTTTACTTGTATGCCAAGCGTCAGTCAAGCACCTTGACCGTCCTGAGGCATTACAGTAAAATACAGCCCGCTTAATAAATGCCCTCGTAGCTCAGTGGATTAGAGCGCTTGCTTGCGGAGCAATAGGTCGCGTGTTCGAGTCGCGCCGAGGGCGCCACAAATTCCGAGAAGCGGAGACTCCGCTTCTTTTGCTTATAATTTCGACGCGCATGAAAAAGAAGAAACCCCACATCCTCCTTACCAATGACGACGGCATCCGTTCGCCGGGTTTGTGGGCGGTCGCCAGCGAACTCGCCAAAATCGGCTATGTGACCGTCGCCGCGCCGCGTGAACAATCCACTGGCATGGGGCGCGGCCCTGCCTAATACGTCGGATGGGATCATTCGCAAGGAACAGGTGCAGGTCAACGGTCAGGCATGGAGCGTGTACGCCGTAGGCGGCTCCCCGGCGCAAGCCGTCTTGCACGGCATCCACGGAGATCGTCCCCCACAAACCGGGACCTGGTCGTTTCGGGCATCAACTACGGCGAAAACGTCGGGCTGGGAATCACCATCTCCGGCACGGTGGGCGCGGCGATGGAGGCGGCGTCGCTGGGCTTCCCCGCGCTTGCCGTCTCGCTCGAAACGGATACACAGCATCACCTGAGCCATTCCGAAGAAATAGATTTCTCTGCGGCGGGATATTTCACCACCTATTTTGCGAAACTGATCCTGGAAAAGAGGCTTTTCGACGGCGTGGATTTGCTGAAGGTGGAAGTGCCGCGTCATGCCACGCCGGAAACTGGGTGGCAGATCTCGAGGCTTTCACGCCACCGATACTATGAACCAATCCCCGCCAAACGCGACTCGTGGGAGAAACCGGGTCCCATCGGCTACCGGCACGACAGCACCATTGACCAGGAACCCGAAGGGACGGACGTGTACGTCCTGCGAAAGCAGAAGATGGTCGCGGTCACGCCGCTGAACCTCGACATGACCTCCAGGGTGGACCTGAACGAACTCGAAAAATACTTGCGGAGTTGAAAATGCCGCAGAGGGTTATCCTCTGCGGTAAATCTTTTGATGGGCGGAAAACGTCAAGTGCGTATCATCGTCAACAGCATCTTGAATTTTTGCATCGCCTTCAAGGCGTGCGGCTCATTGGCAGGCATGATGATGGCTTCGCCCGCAGTCAGGCGATGTGGCGTGCCGGAGATGGTTACTTCCGCCTCGCCTTCGAGCACGTGGACGAGGGCATCGAACGGAGCGGTGTGCTCGCTCAAGCCCTGACCGGCATCGAAGGCGAACAACGTGACGTTGCCCGCGTCCTCTTTTGTAATTTGCCGGCTGACAACGGAGCCTTCCTGGTAGTTGACCATTTCGGCGATGTACAGGATTTGCGATTTGGGGGCTGTGGACATACGTTTCTCCTTGTTGTAGGGGCGACCCGTCAGGGTTTAACCAAAACTTTATTCAGCAATGGTAGGGTCGCCCTTGTTTTTGAATTCACATCACATATGGGGCGACCCTCCCTTGGCGCACAGGATGACTAATTGCGCGGACGGGTCGCCCCTACGGTTTAATTTTCCTCCGGCGGCTTGACCATGCGAAATTCGCGCCACAACAGCAAATCATAAACGATTTTCAGCCCGCCGGAAATGAAGAACGGCGCGCTGAACAAAAAGGGAATGCTAAAGAAGAATCCCGTCAGCGCGGGGGAAAGGGATGCGCCGACCGAACGCGCAATCGCGGTCACGCCCGAGGCGGCAGACCGCTCGTCTGGAGCCACAACAGCCATCGTGTAGGATTGACGCGTGGGTACGTCCATTTGAGAGATGCTGAAGCGCAGGAGCAGGAGTCCGATGGCGAGGGGCAGGGTCGGCATCAGCGGGACGAGAATCAGCAGGATGTTGGACGGGATGTGGGTGAAGACCATCGTATTGATCAAGCCGATCTTTTTGGCAAGCCGCACCGCCAGAAGCGCCGAGACGCCCGCCAGGATGTTTGCGCCAAAGAAGATGCTGCCGAGGATGCCGGAATCCACGCCGAACCGAACGTGGAACCAATAGGCGATCATGCTCTGCACGATCAGCCCGCCCGCGAAGGCATCGAGCGCAAAGAACGCGCTCAGTTTGAAAACGACGTTCCGCGAGCGGTGCAAGCCCAAAACCTTTTTCGCGTCGTTGTTCTCATGCGACGCTTCGATGGCGGGGGAGACCCGCAAAAATAGAATCGCGATCAGCAGACCGCCGAGCGCATATCCTGTCAGGATGAAGCGATAGGATTCCAACGCCGACCAGCCCTGCGATTGAAGCCACTGCGCCAGCCAGCCGCCTGCCAGCGCGCCAAACGCGGAGGAGAACGACCCGCCCAGGTTGTACCAGGCGAAGAGTTTTGTGCGCGATTGGTCGGAGACGAGTTGGGTCAGCCCCGCCTGCTCGACAGCAAGGAAGGGACCCGATCTCCTTGTCGTTCGGGCTGATGACACCAATGATGGCCGCCGCCGCAAGCACGATGACGTTTTTTGTCAGCACAAAAACGATGCCCGCCCCAAGCATCAGCAATGCTCCGATAAGCAGGGTGCGTTTGCGTCCAAAACCGTCCGCGTGGGTGGTGAGCCAAAGCGTGATGATCGCGTCTCCCGCGAGAGTGAGGGTGAAGAGCAAACCGACTTGTTTTTCGGTCAACCCGGCTTCGGTCAGATACAACGCAAGGATCACCGCGAGGAATCCGTAACAGAACATGCGGATGATGCGCGTGGCAAAGAGCAGGGAAATATCGGGTTTCTTCGACATGAGGGGCGCCTTGTTATTCGTTGAGTTCATTCATCAGGATGCGGACGCGGTTCATCGCTTCGGCGAGAGCCTGCCTGCCCGTTTCGGTGAGGTTGTAGTATTTTCGGACTTTCCCGTTGACCGTTTTTTTGTTTGCCCAAAGGAAGCCATCCCGCTCCAGACCATGCAGGATGGGGTAGAGCGTGCCGGGACTCAGGCGGTAGCCATGCCGGTCCAGTTCACGGATCATCTCCAGCCCGAAGACCGGCTCCACCGAAGCGTGATAGAGAATGTGCAGGCGGATAAACCCCAGAAAGAAATTCCTGGTTATTTTATCGTTTTTCGTTATCGTCATTCGATAATGATAACACCGATATTTATTTTGTCAAACTCAAAAAAACCGTTTCGCGGTTTTGCATCCATTTTCCCCTGAAAAATCAGGGGAAGATTCCTCTAACGTCAAAGCCCGAAGTTCCATAAACTAAGGCTGGACATATGAAAAAATCATGAGAGCCTTTTTGAATCGTCTCTCGAAATCCAAACCTTGAAGAGGAGTTTCACTATGAAGAAAGCGACATTTGTTTTATCCCTCATCGTGCTGGCGTCCCTGATCCTTTCCGCCTGCGGCACACCCGCCACGGAAGCCCCCGTTGTGGAAGAACCGGCTGCGACCGAGGTCCAAACCGAAGAACCGACCGCTGAACCTGAACCCGCCTGGGAAGGTCCCAAGGGCGCTTTGGTTGCCTACCCTGTAGATGCTGCCCCGACACTCGATGGCGTAGCGGATGATGCCGTCTGGGCGGATGCCGAAGCCATAGAAATCGAAGTGCAGAATGGCTTCAACAATTTCGAAACCACCGCCGAACTCAAGGCTGTGTACACCGAAGATACCGTTTACTTCGTGTTGACCTACGAAGACCCAACAGAATCATGGTTCCGCTCGCCCTGGCAGAAACAGGAAGACGGCACATGGAAACAGATTAAAGACCCGGATGACAAAGGCGGCGATAACAACACAGTTTACGAAGACAAGTTCGCCATGATCTGGAACATCGATAACAGCATCACGAACTTCAACGAAAAAGGCTGTGCGGGAGCTTGTCATGATGGCGAAAATCCCGATGTAAAGCCTTACGGCAACAAGTACAACGAAAATGAAGGCGAGTTGGGCGACATCTGGCACTGGAAATCCGTCCGCAACCTGAACCAGGTCGACGACCAGTACCTTGACTCGACCCGCTTCGATGCTGAAAAAGCCAAGGAAGCCGGGCGCAAGAGCGACGCGAAAGACTCCGGCGGCTATGCCGATAACTTCGCCTCCATGCCCGATCCTGCCGATGCCTCGAAGACCGTTCCTGACAAATCCAAACCCGGTTTCACCTCCCCGAATATTGATATGACCACCGGTTTCCCGGGCTTCATCCTCGACAGCGAGAAAGTCGCCATCACACAGGAAGAACTCGACGCGCTCCCGGTTGGCTCTTACATCCCCGGCATCGTCAAGTCTGAAATCATCGGCGACCGCGGCAACATCTCTGCCGGATGGAAATACGCAGACGGCAAGTGGACCATCGAATTCAGCCGCGCCCTCGTCACCGGCTCCGAGACCGACGTGCAGTTCGATGACCTGACCGCCCAATACTTCTTCGGTCTCGCCATCTTCGAAAATGCGCAGGTCCGCCATGCCTTCCAGTACGGCGTCTCCAGCATGGTCTTCATGCCCCGCTAAAAAGTAACATTCTTTCTCCTTATGAAAAGTAGCGCAAGATGGCATCTTGCGCTACTCATTTTTTATTCCCTCCCCATCCGCTCGAACAAATGATGTTCGAAGGCATACGCCGCCAGTTCGATGCGGTTGTTTAGGTGCAGTTTCTCGAACATATTGCTTACATAATTGCCCACCGTCTTTTCGCTCAAATTCAACAGCGACGCGATCTCGGCGTTGGTCCTTCCCTTTGCGAGATGCGTCAACACATCCATTTCCCGATCGGTCAGGTCGCGGAAGGCATCCTCCTGAGCCTTTCTCTCCACCTCACGGACCCGACTCAACAGGCGCGCCGTGGTCGAAGGATCGAGCAGCGCTTCGCCCCTCGCCGCCGCCTGGATCGCGCGAATCAGTTCTTCGTTCCCGACTTGCTTGAGCACATATCCAACCGCCCCCGCGCTGATGGCGCGCATCACCAATTCGTCGTCCGCAAAGGAAGTGAGCATCACCACTTTCGCCTTCGGAAATTTCGCCGTGACCTGGCGCGTGGCTTCAATGCCGCCTTCACCCGGCAGGCGAATATCCATCAATACCACATCGGGCGAGAGGGCTTCGGTTTGACGCACGGCTTCGGCGGCAGTGCTGGCTTCGCCCACCACTTCCATATCGGGCTGGTCATTGAGCAGGGTCCTCAATCCCAGGCGGACAATATCATGGTCGTCCACTAAAAGAATGCGGGTTTTTGCCATTTAATCCTTCCAGGGAATCTCAAGGGTTACGAGCAAGCCTTTGTTGTTATTGAACTCGATTTTACCGTTGAGAAGGCGCGCGCGGTCGCGCATGTTTCGCAAGCCATACCCGTCCGTGAAACCGGATGGAAGCCCGATGCCGTCGTCCTGAATTTGGATGTGGAACGCCTCGCCCCTGTCTTCGGCTTGGATACTCACCATCTGGGCTTTTGCGTGGCGGACGGCGTTTGCCATCGCCTCGTTGACGATTGCCAGCAAATGTCCCGTGCGCCTGTCGGACATGGCTTTCCCTTCGGGCAGGTCGGTTTCAACTGACACTTTCACCATCGAATTGTAATTGGGGTTCCGGGCGATTTCGCCTAGAAGAAGAGCGAGGGGTTTGCCGGGCACTTGCGTGTGGGCGTGCAGTTCGGCAAGGTTCCGGCGCAGGTCAAGGATCGCGTCGCTGATCACGCTCACAGCGCGTTTGAGGCGTTTGCCCACTTCGCTTTCGGGTTGGGCAATCCATTCCGCAGATTCGACCAGCAGTCCCGCCGTATACACTTTCTGGATCGCGCCGTCGTGCAGGTCGCGGGCGAGGCGTTCGTGCTCGGCGTTGATGATCTGCTGTTGCTCCAGGTGCTCGATGCGCCGTTCGGTTTCGAGGTCGAAGATTTCCAATGCGCGGATGATGGTGAAGGCGATGACCGCGCCCACCAGCGAGCGAAAGATCAGCGGAGGTATGCCAACCCAGCCGGTAAACGTTTCCACATTCAAAACATTGCCGGGAAAGAACCCGACAGGAGGAACAATCAGCCCGCCAACGAGCGCATAGATTCCCAGGGATATTCCGGCGGCTTGAAACATCTGCACGATCATCGGCACATTCAACGGCTTGATACGCTGGTACGTATGCGCGCGCAGGCCGTACGCGGCGAGCAAACTGCCGGGAAAACCGATGAGATAACGCGCCAGGGCATTGGAGTTCCTGCGCCATTCCGGGTCGTCGAATTCGCCGGGGAACATCCCAAACACGAGGATCGCCCAAAAAAGAAAAACCGCGACGGTACACCAATGGAATCCAATCCCCCTTTTGGACGAAGGATGCACCGCTACACCGAACTGCAACAGACAGGCGAAGGAGACCGCCAGCAGAACCTTGTGGACAAAATACAACATTTTCATGCTGGCGGCGCCCAGATATTCCGCCTGGATGGGAATGAACAGGTCGCCCCATTCGTAGAACCCGTGCGCGATGCCAAACGCCGCCAGCCAGCGCAGGTGCGCGCGCCAGGTCGAGCCGCGACGAACGGCGGGTTTGCAGGACGATAGCAAAGCCGAGCAGGAAGAAGACCAGCCCGTAAACGAAAAGGATGATCTCGCGGTTGATTCGGAAGAACTCTGTAAGCACAATCATTGCTGCTTTGCCTCTTTGTCACCAGTCAAACAAGACGCCGTTCACAAAAATCCCCGCCAAGCCGGAGAGCAGGACGACCCATGCCACCGTCCATTTGGATTTGGAGAGAAAAAGCGCAGCGAGGGCAAGGGAAAAGATGGCGGCAGGGACAAGCCCGGTGACGGTCTCGCTCAAAATACGGACGGCAGTGGCGGAGATCAAGCCGACCACGCCCGCGGTCACGCCGTCGAGGAAGGCATGCAGGGACGTGTTCCCGACGAGGCGTTCGAGGTAGTCGTGCCCGATCATGGTAAAGGAAAATGCCGGGGCAAACACTCCGAAGGTCATGGCGATTGCGCCCCATCCGCCGCCGCCGACGTAACCGACAAAGGTGGAAAAAATGATCAACGGCGCGGGCAGGAGACCCGAAAGCGCAAGCCCGTCCAAAAACTGCGCGTTGGTCATCCAGCCTCCCGCTTCGACGGCGTCATGCCGGATGAAGGGGATGGAGGTGTATGCGCCGCCGAACGTCAACAGCCGGCGCGCAAGCCTGAGATGAACAGGGAAAGGAGCGTCGTCCCGGCTTGGGCGTTCGCAGAAGGCAGGGTTTCGGCGGGAGAAACGGCAAAGGCGTGGTAAACGATCAGGGAGGGCGGAGACAACCGTCAGCGCGGAGGCGAGGCGGGTTTGTCCTCTTTTGACGAGCGCGAACACAGATCCCGCCGCCAGGAGGATCAGAAAAAAGTTCACTCCAAAGAACTGGGCAATGCCGGAAACAACCGCGATGACCAACAGCCATCTGTCGTTTGCCAGGGCGTGACCGCCAATGCGGTGCACCGCGCGGACGATGAGCGCGGCGACGGCGGGCTGCATTCCGAGAAACACGGATTGGAAAACGGGCGAGTTGATGCCGTACGCGACGTAAAACCATGAAAGCGCAAACATCAGCAAAAAGCCGGGGAGCATGAAGCCCAGCCCGGCAAGGAACGCGCCGATGCGCCCGCGCGCGATCATCCCGAAATACACGCATAACTCGTGCGCTTCGGGACCGGGCAATGCCTGGTACACCGCCAGCACGCGGTTGAACCGTTCTGGCGTGATCCATTTTTCCTCTTCGACGAGTTCCTGCCGGATCATTGCGATCTGCGCGACGGGTCCGCCCCAGGCGAGAAAGCCGAAGCGCAAAAAACGCAGAAAGAGTTGGAGGAGGGAGATGGACATGAGAGATGGAAAGTGAAGCGGAAGGCGTATTTCAGGTTTGGGTTAATTCGGCTAAGAGGCAATGCAAGTTTTTGACGATCGCATCGCGTGCGGCTTGGTAGTTTTCGCTGACCGGCGGCACATCCTCCCAGCGTTCGATCACGGCTGCCTGGTGGTATTCCTCCGGCAAATCACAAAACGAAATGATCCTGCGGGCGGAACCTGCTTCTTCCGGCGCCAATTTCCGCGGCTTTGTTTCTGCGGGAGTCAAGCCGTCCTTCTGAAGTCCGATGACGGTCTTCGGAGATAACTCTTCGTCGGGCTGTGTGCCGCGCGCGACCGCCATGAGGTCCAGTCCCTTTTCACGAGCGAGGCTGTTGAAATACGCGGCGGCGATGACGCTCTTTGCCGCGCCGTGCTCACAGACAAATACAATCGTCCCAATCTCAGTCATCATTTCGGGTCAACTCCTTTAAGATCGCCAGCGTCTCCGCTTTGCCGCCGTATCCGTTCTCGCCGCCGGGTCCCACACACGAAGGACAACCGTCTTCACAGGCGCACCCGCTCACCAGTTCATGCGCGCGGCGGATCAATTCATCGTGCAGTTCGAATAATTTCTGGCTGAAGCCGATCCCCGCCGGGACGAGGTCGTAGAGGACGATGGACGGTTGACCGTTGACCGCGGCCCAGGCAGGCTCGGAATAAATTCCCAGGTCGCCCGCGTCGCACATCAAAAACAACGGCGCGAGATTGCCCAGCACGAATCCCAACCCGGCGAGTCCGGCTGCGGATGCGCACGTTCTGCTCCACTTTGCGGTGGCAGCCCTGACAAAGTGTGATGAGATTCTCCAAACGGTTCGCCTGCTCGCGGTTGACGACGCCGTTTTGGATGAAGGCACGGAACGGGATTTTGTGATGCACGTCATGCTCGCGCGTGGTCTCCGGCGCGCCGCACACCTGACATTTGAACTGGTCTCGTTTTCTGACAGCGGCTCTAATCTGAGGCCATCCGGGTCCGTAGTCGTTCGGGTCGTTGCTCCACACCCCGGCGTCGCGCAGGTTCCTGAGCGCCGCTTCGGAGAGCGTCAGCCAGTAGCCCGTTGTCTGTAATTCGGAGGGCGGCATGTCCAGCGGCTCCAGCCCCAGGTTTTCGTTGGTAAACCAGCGCAGTTTTTTGAAACCGACGACTTGTGTGATGACCTGGATTTCGCCATAGCCTTTCCCGCCGGCCTTTCCCTCACCCCCGCCTCCTCTCCCAGCGGGAGAGGGGAGATCTGCTTGAGCATTTACAGACGTAATCTGAATCTCCGATTGCTGCTGCGCCTCGGTGTAATAATCCAAGCCGACCGGCACGAGATGGGCAATGCGGTTTTCGAGATCGAGTTCCTGCACGAAATACTGCTGCGCTTCGTGCATGTAAATCGCGCCGGCGTGTACCATCCATGACGCCGATTCGCCGTCCACGGTGCCTACCGTCAACGGTCTGCCGTCCTCGGTCACGGTTTGCAGCACCACGCTTTGCGGCGATGCCGAACGCAGGGAAATGTTCGCGGCGGGATAGGCGTCCTGCATCCAGTAATATTTTTCGTTGGAAAAATGCGCCTCGTGATTGGAGAGCAGAAAATCGAGATATTCCTCGATCACCCCCCACGACAAAGATCCAAACGATTCTCCCCGCTGGAACGGCAGTTCGAACATGGCGCAGCGCAGGTGTTCCAGCAAAATTAGCAGGTGATTCGGGTTGACCAGCGCCATCTCCGGCGAACGCTCGAAGAAATATTCGGGATGGTGCGCGAGGAACTGGTCGAGCGGATTCGGCGACGCAACGAGAATCGAAACGGCGGGCGAATCTCCACGCCCGGCGCGCCCGGCCTGCTGGCGCGCGCTGGCAATCGTGCCGGGATAGCCCACCATGAGCGCCGCGCCCAAGCCGCCGATGTCAATGCCAAGTTCGAGCGCGTTCGTGGCGACGACGGTTTTGACGCTCCCATCCCTCAGTCCTTGTTCGATTTCTCTTCGTTGGTGAGGGAGGTAGCCGGAGCGATAGCCCCTTATTTGAGAACTAGAGATTAGAGAATTGGAGATTTGAGACTGGAGATTGATGAGGAGGATTTCCACGCTCCGGCGGGTTCGGGCAAAAACGACGGACTGAACATCGTGTGAAAGCAGGTGATTCGTCAGCCGCACGCTTTCGAGCAGGCTGCTCTTCCGCAAGCCCAGCGCCGCGTCGGTGACCGGCGGGTTGTAGATGATGAAGTGACGCTCGCCGCGCAAGGAGCCGTCGTTGTCAATCAACGCAACGGGTTCTTCGATCAGCGCTTCGGCGAGTTCCTTTGGGTTGCCGATGGTGGCGGAAGCCAGAATGAATTGTGGCTTGCTCCCGTAAAAATCCGCTATGCGCTTGAGCCTGCGGATGACGTTGGCGACGTGCGAGCCGAAGACTCCACGATAAGTGTGCGCTTCGTCAATGACGACGAATTTCAGGTTCGAGAAGAAGTCGCTCCAGTTGGCGTGATGCGGCAGGATACCCGTGTGCAGCATATCGGGGTTGGATAAAACGATGCGGGCGTTCCTGCGGATGGAGGGGCGGTCTTTCTGGGGGGTGTCGCCGTCGTAGATGCCAGTGATCAGTGACCAGTGATCAGTGATCGGTGACCAGTCATCAGTGATCAGTGTGCGCAAAACTGATAACTGATCACTGATGACCGATAACTGATCTTGTGCAAGCGCCTTCGTAGGAAATAAATACAACGCCCTTGCCTGCGGGTCTTCGAGCATCTTTGCTAAAACAGGCAGGTTGTAGGCGAGGGTCTTTCCGCTGGCGGTGCCGGTGGCAAGGATGAGGTTGCGCCCGGCGCGGGCGTGCGTCCATGCCGTCACTTGGTGGGAGTAGAGCAGGGAAATCTTTCGGGTGGATAAGGCTTCTCGAAGCGGAACAGGCAGATCGTCTGGAAAGGGATGCGTCTGCGCGGGGCGGGGAGGAGACGTCCGCCAGGCAAAAATATTCGGGGCGGTGTCGGCATCCCGCTTCCAAAAATCCAAAAGAGAGGAAAGCATGGGGGCTATTCTAACGCGCGTTCATCCCCCGCGTGCAGGGAGCGAAACGCCCATGCGCCGACGGCAAGCGGAAACCAGAACGTCACGGCGCGGTAGATGAGCGTGATGACCACCGCCTGACTCCAATTGACGTTGAGCGAACTCAATGCGATGGGCATGAGACCCTCGACGATGCCGATGCCGGAGGGCGTGGGCGAAACGATGAGAAAAAGATACGCCATCGAAAACCCGGCGATGATGGTGCCTGCCGAAAAGGGGACCTCGAACGAAAGGAACGCGCAGACCAGGATCAACATCAACAGCCCTTTGTCCAAAATGCCCCAAAGCACCGGGCGGACGAGACTGGACGGTTTTTCGGTCAGCCCGGAAAAACCGTCCGCAATTTCATGCGCGAACTCATGCGCGCGCTCCTCGCTGAGATAATTTTCCCTGCGGAAGAGGTGCACTGCCCAATTGACTCCGCGCGCCAGTTTTGCGAGCAGGTTTCCCAATTTCTCCGCGGAACGATAGCCGATGTATAAAACCGAGCCGTAGGTGGTCGCAATCCCAAACAGGAAAAGCGACGCGGAGATTTCCCCCGCGTTCAAGTCGTTGCGGCGGACGAGAACGATCAATCCCGTGGCGAGGATGACGAGAAACGCCGCCTGGTCGAGCAGGAGGAACAACGCCGCCGCCACCGTGACTTTGCCGGTGGGGTGCCCGCGCCGGTGCGCTTCCGCGGCGAAGAGCGCGATTCCGCCCGCCCCGGCAGTGGGCGCGACCACGTTGATAAAGTTCGCCGCCGCGGCGATGCGGCTGAGCGTCAGCACGTCTTCGTGGACACCGAGCAGGTGAAAAATGGACTGGTACATTCTCCCGCTGGCGACGAACCAGGTGATTTGAACCAGGAGCGCGAGCAGGAAGAAACCCAAATGCGCCTTTTGCAGGGTGAGGAGGATGGTCTCCAGTTCGCTGAAACTGAGCGCCACTACGATTGCGCCCAGAAACAGAATCACCGCGGCAAAAAGTTTCTTCATTTCGAGAGGTTTTCCTTGTCCGCATTGTAACAAAACATCGGATAATCCTGTGCGCCAGGTTATGGACGGGAGCGCCTAAAAGAGCGGGTGAAAAGGTCTCTTAGCCACAGAGGACATCGAGAACATCAAGGAAAATCTCATAACTCTCTGTGGTCTCTGTGGCTTACGCGCTTAATCGCTGCTCCCTTATTGACAAACTTCGTCTACCGAGTTATGATGAAAGCGAATAAAGTCTATTTTTTCAGTAGGAGTTATAGAGGAAATGCGGCTGTCCAAACGCGGCGAGTATGGGTTGCGAGCGATGATCGCTCTGGCGGAACCCGCCGAAAAAGCCAACGCCCCGCACATGATGCAGATCAAGGAGATTGCCCAACGCGAAGGCATCTCCGCCAAGTTCCTGGAGCAGATTTTGCTGGCGCTCAAGAACAACGGTCTGCTGCACAGCAAGATGGGCGTCGGCGGCGGGTATTACCTGGCCAGGTCTGCCGGTGAGATCACGCTTGGGCAAATCTTCCGCGTGCTGGATGGACCCGTGGCTCCGGTCAAGTGCGTGAGCCAGATGGCGTATGAGCCGTGCGGATGCCCCGATGAGGAGACCTGCGGTCTGCGGCTGGTGATGGGGGATGTGCGCAATGCCATTGCGGACATCCTCGATACCACCACGCTGGCAGATGTGGTCAAGCGCCAGGGGACGCTTCGGAAGAAGCTGAGTGTGAGGTAAATAGGAGACTTGACAGGTTCTAGGAAACCTGTCAAGTCTATAGCAGAATTTTTATTTGCCTCAAAAGTCTACTTCTACTATAGACTTTATAATATATTCAAAGATATTGGAGAAACATTATGCGAAAACAAACCCTAAACTGGCTGTCCCTGCTGTTGGTTTTGGCAGTGACGCTCTCAGCGTGTGGAACGTCTGCGCCCGCTGAATCAACCGTCCCTGAGTCTGAGGCGGCTACTCCATCCGACGAATTGAGCGGGACGATTTCCATCTCCGGCGCGTTCGCCCTCTACCCCATGATGACCGTCTGGGCGGAGGAGTTCAGCAAGATTCACCCGAACGTGCAGTTCGATGTGCAGGGCGGCGGCGCGGGGAAAGGCATGACCGACACCATCGCAGGCGCGGTGGACATTGGCATGATCTCGCGCGCCATCAAGCCGGAAGAAGCGGCGCAGGGAATCTTCTGGGTGTCGGTGACGAAGGACGCGGTCTTCCCGATCATCAATGCCGAAAATCCCGTTGCGGCGCAGGTGATGGAAAAAGGCATTCCGCAGGAGGTCTTCAACAAGATTTACATCACCGGCGAGATCACGACCCGGGGCGAAGTGATCGGCGACCCGTCCATCACGGACAAGATCAACGTGTTTACCCGTTCCGATGCGGCGGGCGCGGCGGAACAATGGGCGAAGTATGCGGGCGGCGAAGCCCAGGAGGATTTGCTCGGCATCGGCGTCAACGGCGAACCCTCCATGCTCGACACGGTGTTGAAAGACCCGCTGGGGATCGGGTACGGCAACCTCAACAGCATCTTCGACCTGGGCAGCGGGAATCTTGTGCCTGGCATCGTCATCCCACCGATGGACATCAACGGGAACGGCGCGGCGGACCCGGAGGAAATTTACAAGGTCAAGGAGGATGCGTTTAGCGCGGTGGCAAACGGGACGTATCCATCTCCTCCCGCGCGGTTCGAAAACCTCGCCACGCTTGGCAAACCCGAAGGCTTGGAACTCGCCTTCATCGAATGGATCCTGACCGACGGTCAGCAGTATTTGGAAGCGGCAGGCTATGTGCCGCTCACGCCCGATCAGCAAGCCGAGTCGCTTGCGAAACTAAAATGACCGAAATCGAACTCGCCATTTTGAAAACGGAGGGGCGGCTGAGCCGCCCTTCCCACGCCGTCCCGCATCCGCAGGGGACCGCGCCGCGCGCCGCACCTTTTTTCATCATCACGCTCGTGCCGGTCGCGCTTATTGTCATCGTTGCAACGGCGCTGGTCGTGCGAGCCTATCCCATTTTGAATTCGTACAGTTTCAGCGAATTATTGCTCGGCGAAACCTGGCGACCGAACAACGGCGAGTTCGGGTTTCTGCCGTTCATTCTCGGCACACTGTGGGTGACGGCGGTCGGCGTCCTGCTTGCGGGTCCCGCCCTGTTTGCTGGTTTCCATCTACCTCGCGGAGTACGCCCACAACCGCACGCGCGCCATTGCCAAACCCATCCTGGACGTGCTCGCCGCGATCCCGCCTGTGGTGTACGGTGTGTGGGGATTGCTCTCCATCGTGCCGTTCGTGGACGACGTGCTCGCGCCTCTCTCTGAACGTTGGCTTGGTTCTGTTTCCTTTTTGGCTGTCACCCAGCCGACGGGATTCGGAATCCTCGCAGGTGGCATCGTTCTCGCTGTGATGATCGCGCCGCTCATCATCTCGGTCATCTTTGAAGTCTTCGCCACCGTGCCAAACGATTTGCGCCACGCTTCATTGGCGGTCGGCGCGACAAAATGGCAGACCATCCGCACGGTGGTGTTGCCGCAAGTGCTGCCTGGCATTGTCGCTGCGATTGTGCTGGGAGCCTCGCGCGCCTTGGGCGAGACCATCGCCGTGTTGATGGTGGTCGGCAACGTGCCGAACCTCCCCACGTCCGTTTTCGACACCGCCTATCCGCTGCCCGCATTGATCGCCAACAACTACGGCGAGATGATGTCCATCCCTTTGTACGATGCGGCATTGCTGGGCGCGGCGCTGGTTTTGTTGGTCGTCATTCTCATTTTCAACATTCTTTCCACGCTGGTGCTCCAGAGATTCTTGAGGCGCGCATGAAAAACAATTTACTGCCTTATATCGCACCAAAAGATGTCGTTGCGAGTGGCGCTACAAGCGCCACGAAGCAATCTCATTTCCAATGGAAATACTCCTCGAAACAGGAGGTTGCTTCGTCGGAAAGAGCAAAACCCCTCCTCGCAACGACATTTATAAGGCAGGAGCAATAGAATGAAATTCCAAAAGAAACATTTCGAACGGCGTCATATCGTCGAGCTTTCCATTAAGACCATTATGCAACTTGCCCTGCTGATCGTCGCAGGCGCGCTTGGTTTAATCTTATGGACGATCATCTCTCGCGGCTTGCCTTCTCTTTCATGGGAAATGGTCTCGCAGATTCCGCAGGGCGGATATTACATGGGCAAGGCGGGCGGCATCCTCAACGCCATCATCGGCTCGGCGTATCTTGCCACAGGCGGGACGTTCCTCGCCATGCTCTTGAGCGTGCCGATCGCGCTTTATCTCAAAGCCTATCTTGGAAAATCACGCTGGGGCGATTACGTCCGCCTCTCACTGGATGTGTTGTGGGGCATCCCATCCATCGTGTATGGCGCATTCGGTTTTGCTTTGATGATCCTGCTCGGAATGCGCGCCTCTCTTTTAGCAGGCATCATCGTCCTTGCGCTGGTCGAACTCCCCATCATGACCCGCGCCATGGATGAAGTCATCCGCCGCATGCCCGCGGAGTTGGAACATGCCGCCCTCGCGCTCGGCTCCACCAAATTTGAAGTGGCGGTCAACGTCATCACCCGCCAGATGCTGCCCGGTATCATCACCGCCATTCTGCTCGCCTTCGGGCGCGGAATCGGCGACGCGGCATCGGTGCTCTTCACCGCCGGCTACACCGACCGCATCCCCACCTCGCTGATGAATCCCACCGCATCGCTTCCTCTCGCCGTTTTCTTCCAACTCGGCTCGCCCTATCCCGAAGTCCGCGAGCGCGGATACGCCGCCGCATTGATTCTGACCATCATCGTATTGCTGGTCAGCTTCGGGTCGCGTTGGTTATCGGCGCGGTTGAACAGATACACCATCAAATAATTTATGGAGTCGAACAGCAAGCTGTTCGATATGCACTCTAAAAGGAAAGCCATGAACAACACCCACATTCAAGTCAAAAATCTCAACGCCTATTACGGCAGGCAGCACGCCTTGAAAGACGTCAACATCGAGATTCCCAAGAACCAGATCACCGTCATCATGGGTCCCTCCGGCTGCGGCAAGACCACCCTGCTCAAAACCTTCAACCGTTTCTTCGAACTCAACGAAGACGTGAAACTCACCGGCGAAGTGCTCGTGGACGGCGAGAACATCTACGCTCCCGACGTGGACGTGACCGAAGTCCGCAAGGTGGTGGGCTTGTTGGCGCAGCGCCCCACGCCGCTGCCGATGTCCATTTACGACAACGTCGCCTACGGCATGAGAATCCACCAGATGAAGAGCGACCGCGTCGAATACAAAAAGTCCGTGCGGCATTATTTGGAGATCGCCGGTCTATGGGACGAAGTCCACAAGCGGATGCACGACCCTGCCACCTCGCTCTCCATCGGACAGCAGCAACGCCTCTGCCTCGCCCGGGGTTTGGCAGTGGAACCGGAGATCATCCTCGGCGACGAACCCACCTCCGCGCTCGACCCGATCTCCTCGCAGAACATCGAGAGCCGTTTGATCGAGTTGAAGAAGGATTACACCATCGTCATCGTGACGCATACGTTACGTCAGGCAAAACGACTGGCGGACCATATCATTTACATGTACATGGGCGAAGTGATGGAAGCCGGTCCCGCGCACGACGTGTTTACCGATCCGCAGCACGAACGGACCAGGCAATATCTTGAAGGTTTGTTTTAGGTGGGAAAGTAGACAGGTAGATAGGTAGGCAGGTAGATAGGTAGACAGGTAGACAAGTACACAGGTAGACACGTGTGTACTTGTTTACTTGTTTACGTGTATCCCTGTTTATTCGTTCACCAAATTCCTGGCATCAAACGATATCTCGTCTTTTGCGCGTACTCTTTGTAACCGGGCAGTTCTTCCTGCAAGGTCGCGTCCTCCAATGCGGTGCGGACGATCATGACGATCCCGAGCAGGAGGGTGGGAATCCATGCCCAGAGCGAATCCAACAGCAGGGGGATGAAGAGATAGCCGAGGATTCCGCCCGCATAACCGGGATGACGCACGATGCGGTAAGGACCCGTGCTGACCACATGATGTCCGCGTTCGGTTTGGATGCGCACCGTGCCGGAGAAGAAGCGGTTCTCGATCAGCGCCCACGAGGAAAAGCCATAGCCGAGGATGATGCCGGTTAGCGCAACCAGACTCACAGTCAGGTTTGAAGCGGGGGACCAGCCGAAGAGTCTATCCAGCCCGGCGACGGTCAACACCAGGATGGAGCCAAGTCCCAACAGCGGGGCGAGGATTTTATCCCACGATTTTGTGTCCTTTGCCTCCATGAAGCGGGCTCGTTCCTTGATCAGGTCGGGGTGGCGTTGACCGGCAAGCACGCGGCTGATGACAAACGCGAGAATGCTCGCAACGAAATACGCCCACGCCTGCCACCAGCCCCATTGACCGGAAATGATCATTGGAAGGAGCGGCGCGACGACGACGATGAGCAGCATTTGGACAATGACGCGCAGTGTAAAGGTTCGCTGAGTTTCAGACATAAAGCCCTCCATAACCATTATAATTGTTCGAGGAACTGAAAACAACCATGAAAATCAGACGCATCCTCCTCTTCCTCTTGATTGCCTTTGCAACGGCTCAGGCGGTCTTTGCCCAAAGCCGCGAGCCGGTCGCCGTGGCGCTGACGGCGGACGGTCCCATCATGCCGCCGATGCTGGAATACATTACACGCGGGATCGAAACCGCGGAACGGCGCAACGCGGAGGTGTTGGTCATCGAACTCAACACGCCCGGCGGCAGTGTGGATACGATGCTGGAAATCATCGCGGAGATCCGCGCGAGCAGCGTGCCGGTGGTGGTGTACGTGTCGCCGAGGAATGCAATCGCGGGGAGTGCAGGCGCGATGATCACGATGGCGGGGCACGCCTCTGCCATGGCGCCGGAGACTTCGATAGGAGCATCCAGCCCCATCAGCAGTTCGGGCGAGAACCTGAACACAACCGCGGATACAAAAGCCAAAGAGATCATCAAAGCCTCCATCCGCCCGTTCGTGACGCCGCGCGGCGAGAAGGCGCTACAACTCGCCGAAGCGATGATTGACGAAGCCAAAGCCGCCACTGCCGATGAAGCGTTGGATGCCGGGCTGATTGACTTCATCGCCGACGACCTCGAGGACCTGCTGCAACTGCTGGACGGCTTCACCGTCCAAACGGGAGACGGTGCGCGCACACTCGAAACGAAGAACCTCGAAGTCCAGCCGCTGGAGATGAGTTTCATCGAACAACTCCTGCTCATGCTCACCGACCCGAACATCGCCTTTCTCCTGCTTGCCATCGGCGTGCAGGCGGTGCTGATCGAACTCTCCAGCCCCGGCGGATGGGTGGCGGGTTTCATCGGCGCGGTGTGCATCACGCTGGCGGTCTACGGCTTGGGCGTGCTGCCGGTCAACTGGTTTGGAATCATCTTTATGATTATCGCGTTCGTATTGTTCGTGCTCGACATCAAAGCGCCCACGCACGGCGCATTGACCATAGCCGGGGTCGCATCGTTCATCATCGGCGCGCTGGTGCTGTTCAACTCGCCGGGCACGCCGGACTTCCAGCGTGTGTCGGTTCCGCTCGTGGTCGGCACGGGCATCTTCCTCGGCTTGCTGTTCTTCGGCATCCTGATGATCGCACTGCGGGCGCAGCACAAGCCGGTGCAAATGGGGGGCGAAGCCTACGTCGGGCAGGCGGGAACAGCCCACTCGTTCAGCGGCGATGCGGGACAGGTTCAGGTGGGCGCGGAGTTGTGGAGCGCGGAAAAAGCCCCCGGTTCAGAGCCCATCGGTAAGGGTGATAAAATCGAGGTCGTCGAAGTTCGAGGATTGAGATTAATTGTCAAGAAAAAGTAACGCAAGATTAATCCTGCGCTACGCAAAGGACCTTATGGCTGCTACACCCACCCGAGACCGAGTCTCCCCGCAAGCGGATGCGCGTCCGCTCCGCCGACCGGATTGGATCAAAGTGCGCGCGCCTTCGGGCGAGACCTACGAATGGCTGCAAAGCCTGATGCGCAAGAAAGAACTGCATACTGTTTGTGAAGAGGCGATGTGCCCCAACCTCGGCGAATGCTGGGGAAGCGGCACCGCGACGTTTTTGATGCTGGGCGATGTGTGCACGCGCACTTGCGCCTTCTGCGACATCAAACACGGCAAGCCCGCGCTGCTGGATTGGGGCGAAGCCGAGCGCGTGGCGCAAGCCGTGAAAGCCATGAACCTGAAGCATGCGGTTATTACGTCCGTGAACCGCGATGAAAGAAGAGATGGCGGCGCGCCGATCTTTGCGATGGTGATCAGGAGAATTAGAGAATTGCTGCCGGGTTGTTCCATCGAAGTGTTGATTCCCGATTTCAAAGGCAGCATCGAAGCCTTGAAGATCGTCATGGATGCGCGCCCGGAAATCCTGAACCACAACGTGGAGACCGTGCCGCGGCTCTTCAAGCAGGTCCAGCCGCAGGATAATTACGACTGGGCGGCGGCAACCCTATCCAACGCCAAGAAACTCGATCCCGACGTGCTGACCAAAAGCGGCATCATGGTCGGCTTGGGCGAGACCATGGACGAGGTCAAAGCCGTGATGCGCGACCAGCGCAGTTGGGGGGTGGACATCCTGACCATCGGTCAATATCTGCAACCGAGCAAGAAGCACATGCACATCTCACGCTACTACACGATGGAAGAATTCGCCGACCTGCGCGAGTACGGCTATTCCATCGGATTCAAGTGGGTGGAGTCGAACCCGCTCGTTCGTTCCTCGTATCACGCCGCGGAGCAGGTGCGCGCGTTGAGTGTGGTGCATCGGAAATTGTATGGGGAAGGTCAAGTAATCAGTAATCAGTTGCCAGTGGTCAGTGGAAAGTAGCGAGCGGATGGGAGCAAGAGTAGAGATTTGATGAACAGCCAAAACGCCATGCTTCCGTTGGATAACGCGTTCGGGGATTTTACGAAACTTGTTCTTTCTTTATCCGACGAACAGTTCTTGTCCCCGATGGACGGCTGGACGCCCAGGGATGTGGTGGCGCACCTGGTCGGCTGGAATGGTCTGATGATTGAGTCATCCACGACCATCCTTGCGGGAAATCCGCCGTCGTACTACGCCGACGCTCCGAATGATTTCAGCAGCATTAATTCGGGCTTTACGACAAAATATTCATCCCGATCAAAACGGGAACTCCTTGCAGAACTTCGATCCTCGATGGAAGAATTAGCGTTTTTTATTAATAACCTGCCCGCCGAGGAATTGACAGCGGATCACGGAGTCCTCCATCACAGCGGCGTTCCCGCGACGGTTACCAGGATCATCAATTCCCTCGCAGGCGATTATCAGTATCATACGCGTCAAATTGCCGAGTGGTTCAACAAATAAGGAGAATGGGGCGGGGCAAAAGTTTGTATTGGGGGAATAGGATAATCCATGGATATCGGCAACCTGACCATTGACATGACGATGGTGGGCGGCAAGGTGGTGCATCAGGTCTGAGAAGCCAAGACCGGACAGGTTTTAAAAACCTGTCCGGTCTTGATAATTCCCTGATAGTGAATATATTCCCCATTTTTTAAGAAACACACACTTGTTAACCGTCATAACCTGCGGTATTATCGCTCCGTCAGGGGCGATGCCGCCCCGCACACACATCTACCAAATTTTTATAGAAAGAGGAGAAAAATGAACAAACGTTTCCTGTTCGCCCTGCTGACCCTCATCGTGACCGCCTCGATGATCCTCAGCGCCTGTGGTACGCCTGCCACAGAAGAACCTGTAGCCACTGAAGAACCCACTGAAGTCCCTACCGAAGAACCGACCGCCGAGCCGACCGAAGAAATGCCCGCCATCGGCTCGCCGGAACACCCCATCAAGGTGCTGTTTGTCCCCTCGGTGGACGCCGCCGAGATCACCGCGGGCGGTGAATTGCTCGCCGCCGCGTTGAACGAAGCCACCGGCTTGACCTTCGAAGTGACCGTCCCGACCTCTTACGCCGCGACCATCGAAGAGGTCTGCGCTTCGCCGGCTGACACGATGGCGTTCGTCCCCGGTTTGGGTTACGTGCTCGGCAACCAGTTGTGCGGCATCAAAGTGGGCGGCAAAGCCGTGCGCTTCGGACTCGACTGGTACGCCGCCATGGTAGTCGTCCAGCGCGACAGCGAATACCAGACGCTCGCCGACTTGAACGGCAAGAAATGGGCGTATCCTGACGCCACCTCCACCTCCGGCTACCTGTACCCGTTGTACATGTTCCAGGAAGAGGGCGTAACCCCCAGTGAAGTGATTGAAGCCGGTTCTCATGATGCGGCTGTCCGCGCGGTGTACAACGGCGAAGTGGACTTTGCCACCGCCTTCTGGAGCCCCGCCAATGTGGACGGTACTTCGCTCGGTCTCGAAGGCTTCGACCAAATTGACGTGCCGGAAGACCTGCTCGCCTCCTGCGCCAATACCGCCGAAGACAAAACCGTCATGTGCGGCAACTTCGAACCGCGCGATGCCCGCCGCAACCTCCGCAAGGAAGTCGCGGACGTGATGCAGAAGGTGCGCGTCCTGGCTGTGACTCCCGCCATCGCCAACGACACCGTTTCCTTCGGTCCCGAATTCGATGACGCGTTGATGGAACAGATCATGCAGGCGCTCTTCGACTTCGCCGCCAACAACGCGGAAGGCTTTGCGGCCGCCTTCGATGCCTATAGCTGGACCGGCATCAACCCAGCCACCGATGCCGACTATGACGACATCCGCAACGCGGTGTCCGCTTCCGGCATCACGCTCGAAGGGCTCAAGTAAACCGACTGTCCGTATCATTTCGGGCAGGGGAGTCTTCTCCCCTGCCCGGTTTGTTATGTGGGGCGGAATGAAATCCCGCCATGGAAATGCGGAATGACATTCCGCGCCATACCTCAGTAGCGAGAAACAGCCGAAGAGGAGATCATGCTCGAAGCGAGGAACATCACCAAAGTCTATGAAGGAGGCGTACAGGCGTTGACCGATGTCAGTTTCACCGTTCCGAAGGGTCAATTCCTGGCGGTCATCGGGTTGAGCGGCTCGGGCAAATCCACGTTGCTGCGCTGCATCAACCGGCTGATCGAACCGACCTCCGGGCAAATTTTTTGGAACGGGAAGGACATCACCGCCGCATCGCCGGAGGAATTGCGCCGCATCCGCCGCCGCATCGGCATGGTCTTTCAAAGTTTCAACCTGGTGCATCGCTCGAAAGTGTTGACCAACGTCCTCGCCGGGCGGCTGGGATACACCAACCCCGCCTGGAGTTTGTTCAACCGCTTCAGCAAGGCGGATATCGAAAAGGCGCATCAAACCCTCGCCCGCGTAGACATCCCCGATAAAGCCGATTACCGCGCCGACGAATTGAGCGGCGGGCAGCAGCAACGCGTGGGCATCGCGCGCGCGCTCATGCAGGACCCGGAGATCATCCTCGCCGACGAACCGGTCGCCAGCCTCGACCCGGCCCTCGCGCACAGCATCATGAAGCATCTCGAACGCATCAACAAGGAAGACGGCGTGACGGTCTTGTGCAGCCTGCACTTCCTCGATTTGGTGCATAAATACGCCGACCGCGTGATCGCGTTGAATGAGGGCAGGCTGGTCTTCGAAGGCTTGCCGGGCGAAATTGACGATAAAAAATTCAAGGAAATCTACGGGCGCGACGCCGAGCGCGTTGGGTGACAGCATGACCCAGTCCAAACCGAACCACGAAGCCAAACCCTCCGTGTGGAGATCGCTCCGCAACGGATTATTTTTTGCCATTGCCATTCTGACCATTGCGTATGCCTTTCAGGTCACCGGGGTGGACCTTGAAGAATTCCGCAAGGAAAGCCGCCAGCAAAGCCGCGTGCGGGTGATGCGCGCCCTCGCCCGTCCGGACGTCTTCGATTTCGACCGCGCCGAAACGACGGTCAACTCGCCGGTCCACCTGCCCTGCCCGGGCGGAGTCGAGCCGCAGATTCAGCGTGAAGAATCCGGCGAAGCCTACGTCGAAAGCCTGTCCTGCAGCGCGGCGGGCGAGATCATCACCTTGACGGGCTACAACTTCCCGCCCAACACCGATGTGGTGGTTTCCTTCGTGCCGGGCAACGACCCGAACAGCACATTGGCGCTTACCAAGGCGCGGGTGAAATCCGATTCGCAAGGTCGTTTCACAGCCGAGGTGGAACTGCCCAAAGACCGCGAGAGCGACGACGTTCAGTTCCTGCGTTCGTATGCGTACCGAAACGTGGGCGCGCCGCGCTGGAGTAAAAGCGCGCTGGATACCTGGGACAAGATCATCGAGACGGTCTTCATGGCGTTTCTCGCCACCCTGCTCGGCACTATTCTTTCCTTTCCGTTGAGTTTTCTCGCCGCCCGCAACCTGATGAAGAACGTCCGAAGCCCGTTGACCAGTATCGCACTCAACCTGCTCGGATGGCCCCTTGGCATCTTCTTTGGGTTTCAGGCAGGCAAATATCTGTTGGGGTTAAGCGGCTCGTTCGCTGAAAATGCCTGGTTGAACGCCGCAGATGTGGTCATTGCCGGGCTTTTGGTTTACATCGGAACCCGCTGGTCCCTTTCGCGCGGCGATGAAACGCCGTCTGGTGTGATTCAACGCGCGCTTCAGGAATTGGTCTCGCTCGCGGTTTCCATTCTCGCTATCTATGCGTTTTTGGAAGCGGGCAACTTGTCCATGAGTTTGGGAAGCGCCGCAATCGAACCGCTCGGCGCATTTGGGTTTGTCGGCAATTTTCTTTACCAAAGCGGCGATATTTTGAGAACAATCACACCCGCCCTTGCCGCCCTGGTTGGCGGGAGCATCCTTTCGAGCCGGTTGGGTCGTTTCGGTCAAAGCCTGAGCGAACGACTATCGGCTGGCGCGGCGCGCGCAGTCAATCTCATCCTTGCGGCGGCGGCGGGAGGGATGCTCTTCGTCGGCATCGGTCAGACCTTGAACTGGTTCTACGAAATTGGCAATCCCTTTTACATTGTCATTCTCCCCGCTGTCCTCGGCGCGGCTGGAGGACTTACCCTTGCAATTTTGACCAAGCCGAAAGCCGCCCTGTCCATCGGGTTGACCGTGTACTATATCACCCGCATGATCGTGAATGCTGTGCGTTCAGTGGAGGCGGTCATTATGGCGATTGTGTTCGTCATCTTCGTGGGTATCGGTCCCTTCGCGGGAGTCATGGCATTGGGACTCCACACCATTGCCAGCTTGGTCAAGTTGTATTCCGAGCAAGTGGAAAGCATCCTTGCCGGACCCATCGAGGCAATCGAAGCCACAGGCGCGAACCGGCTCCAAACCATCATCTACGCCGTCATCCCGCAGATCATCCCGCCATATATTTCCTATACCATGTATCGCTGGGATATCAATGTGCGTATGTCCACCATCATCGGTATTACAGGCGGCGGCGGCATCGGCTTTCTGCTTGTTCAAAACATCAACCTGCTGGATTACAACGCCGCATCCACACAGATGCTCGCCATCGCCATCGTCGTCTCGTTCATGGATTACATCAGTTCCGTTATGCGCGAGAAGTACGTGTAAAAACATTTCCCATTGTTTGAGATTGCAAAACAGGTCGGAGCGCATCTGACCTGTTTTGTCTTAATCGCCAATGCTGGATTGCCATAAGATTATGTACAACCCGATTCGGTCGAACCAGCTCACGCCCTTGTCCTGAGGCGCGGATTGAGAATGTAATCGAATGCCGCACTGCACATCCCGAAAGCCACACCCGTCAGGAGCAACAAGGCGATGGGCTCCAATACCCAGAAGCGCGAGCCATATGCGGCTCCGTACTTCAACGCGGTTTGAATGACCAATCCCCAGGTCGGATACATGACCTCCGAGACATTGAATATGGCAAAGGTCGCTTCGAGGAACGAAAAACTTGGAATGAGCGCGATGAGTTGCGGCACCATCACCGGCGTGATGCGAGGGATGAGGTAGTTCCAGATAATGCGCCAGTTATTAGCGCCATAGGCTCGCGCCGCTTCTACATAAGGCGATTCTTTCACTTGCAGGAATGCGGCGCGGAATGTTTTTGTGGGGCTCCCGAAAATGTTCAAAAGAATGATTACGAACAGGACGAGCCAGAAATTGACGTGATAGAACGCATAGAAAAGGATGCCGATGGCCAGCACTGGCAGGATCATGTTGGCTTCCATCACCATTTGCAGGGCTTTATCCACCCAGCCGCCATGCCATGCTGCCGCTGCACCCACCACCGCAGATCCAATGGTGATGATCAATGAGCCCAACAACCCGAAGATGAGCGCGATGGGCATGCCCCATAGCAACGGGATCATCAAGTCCCGCCGCATGGAGTCCGTGCCAGCCAATCCATACACCTGACCGAATACCACTAGTTGAGCATCCACGTCCCAGTCTTCTTCAAACCCAACTGCATTGATCTGAACTTTATACGTCCCCGGAAGGGCTTTGGCTGTCTTGGCATTGGGGTCTGCAAACAGCAGATAAAACGATGGAGTGGGGTAGTGCTCATCCAGCGAAAACCATTCTTTCCAGTTCGGGTTTTGAGCCAGCGTCTTTCTTACGTTGATGACGCTGCCGGGCTCGTAATTCTTTTCTGAGGTGATCATCTCTCCTCTGAGTTCTAACTCGCGCCCGTCTGGGGTGGTGACAATCACAGAAGCAAAAGGGACCTTCTCCCTGAACTTTGGATAATAGTAGATGACCAGGTCTTTGGGAAACTCAGAATAGGGATAATCGAAAACATAGGTGAGCGTGATGGCCTTTGTATTTCCTGGCAGGATGGTTTCCACCCGTTCCACTTCATCTGCGCTGCTATCGAGGATGATGGTCGAGGGCAAGTCATCTGCGCGGAAGAGATTCACCCAACTTGGCAATGCCAGTTTGGGCACCAAACTGCGGGGCTTGACGCTCAACAGGAACCAATCCCTGCCGATCTGGCGGTAAGGCAGGGCAACGACCGTATACATCGATGTCAGCACCAGAAGCGCCACGATGCTGAAACCGACAATGGCAGATGGATATTGGCGCAGTTCAATCATCAAAGATGTGAACCTTTTCCAATTTTCCCGAGACCTTGCCCGTGAGACAGAATAGCCCCGCTTCAGGTCTTCCCAGGAAAATTCCGGCAATTTGATTCTTGGTGCCGCTCTTTTGCGATTCCCCCGGGTGATCACTAATTTTTGAGGACTTCCGCCGGATTCGATTCGCAAACGTGGGTCAACAATCACATAGGCAATATCCAGCAGGAAGACGGTGAATCCCAAAATGTAGGCAAAAATGACCATCGTCCCAATGATGATCGGGATTTCCCCGGGATAAAATCTCTCGCCCAGAAAATGCGGCAGGGCTTTCACAAACAGGAAGCCGATGCCGGGCCAGTCGAAGATGTATTCCACGGTAGTGATCAACTGCCAGAATCCGACCATGGAAAGCGAGAAGCTTGTAATAATCGAAGGCAGGACGGGTCTCAGGATATAGTTCCTTCGGAAAGTTGAGTGCGGCAACCCCATGGCCATTCCGACTTCGACGTAATCTTCATGTGAATAGGCGAGGAAGAACGTCCGCCAGGAAAAAATCAGAGTAAAGGCGCTGGAAAGCAGGATGGACAACACCGGCAGGACCATGTGCCACAACACGGAAAGGACATACCCCATGGTCGATTCAGGCGGGACGGTGTCTGTCATGCGCCCAACTGGAAAGATTTTCAGCCCTGCCGCGAAAATGATGACCAGAACCAAGCCTGTCACCCAGCCGGGGATGGAGGAAAGCGGAGTCAGCAAGCCTATCCACTTGTCCAGCCGCCCGCCGGGATGCTGGGATAAATGAAGGGCAAACGGAATCCCCAAAAAGAACAGGACAAGAAAACCGGTCCCAATCAGGAGAATCGTGTTCGGAAGATGCTGCAACAGAATCACCCGGCTGTTTTCAGCATTTACATGCGGGACGGTGTAACGGGGATGGAAGGTGGTCCTGTCGCTTACGTCGCCCCAATTCAACATCAAGGCTTTATACGTCCAGAGCAAATGCCGGGGAAGAAAGGGGAGGTTTAATCCTTCCTTTTCCTCCATTTCAGCTCTTAACTTGGCAACCTCATCGCTGGAAAGATAAAAAAGGTCGACATTTCGAGAAAGGACAGTATAGAGCCGGCTTTTTTCCCCTTTATCGATAGCTCCGCCTCCGTTGGCGGCAACGATAGTGATGAATGTGCCGATGGCAATAGTCAGGAAGATGGCGAGCAGGCGCTTCCCGATGTATTTCAATGTTTTGATAAAAGGATGACTTGCAATCGGTTGTATGGTCGGAAGTTCCCCGTTGTTATCCCGGTAGATTGTCTCTGAGATCTCGGCAGACATGGCGCATCCTCGTTGCAGTCACTGATTCAAACTCGCTCTTAATCATTATACGATCTTTCAACCCAATGTCCTTTATCATTCAATCCCTGGGTTGCCACTGGATTATATATAATGTACAATCCGCGCCAATCGAGGAAATTCCCCACCATGCTAAATCTCAACCTCAAAACCACCCCCTTCCACGAACGGACGTCTGCGTTGTGCCAGCCGCAGAATTGGCGCAAGTGGGCGGGCTACTTTGTCGTCGGCTCGTATGAGCATGTGCTCGACCGCGAGTATTGGGCGATCCGTAACTCGGCGGCGTTGATTGATGTTTCGCCGTTGATCAAGTACATCATCAAGGGAAAAGACGCCGCTGCGCTCCTGCACCGCGTCACCACGCGCGATATTTACAAGATGAAAGTGGGACAGGTCGCTTATACCGGCTGGTGCGACGACGAAGGCAAGATGATTGACGATGGCACCGTCTCCCGCCTCGAAGAGCAGACCTTTCGCCTGACCGCCGCGGAACCGAATCTGCGATGGCTGACGATGAACGCCATCGGCATGGAAGTTGAAATTACTGAGGTGACAGATGAAGTCGCCGCGCTCAGTTTTCAAGGACCGAACACCCGCAAGGTGTTGAATCTCGTCTGCGAAAAGCCTGTGGATGAGTTGAAGTACTTCCGCTTGATGGAAAACAAAATCAAAGGCGCAAACGTGACCATCTCGCGCACAGGCTACACCGGCGACCTCGGCTACGAAATCTGGATGGATAACAAAGACGCGCTCACGATCTGGGATGCGTTGATGGAAGCAGGCGCAGACTACGGCATCACGCCCGTCGGCATTTTGGCTATGGACATGGCGCGCGTGGAGGCGGGTCTGTTCATGCTCGACGTGGATTACACCTCCACGACTCACGCGTGGATCGAATCACAGAAATCCTCTCCCTTCGAGTTGGGACTCGACTGGACCGTCGCGCTCGATAAACAGGGCTATTTCGTCGGTCGCCGCGCCTTGGAAAAAGAAAAACGCGAAGGTTCGGTGTGGAAGTTGATGGGGCTCGAAGTCAATTGGGATGGGATGGAACGAATTTACAAGTCAGTTGGCTTGCCGCCGCAGATTCCCGGCATGGCGGTGCGCGGAAGTTTGCCGATCATGGTCGGCAACGTGCAAGTGGGGTATGCGTCCACATCAAGTTGGTCGCCACTGTTGAAGAAATATATTGCCCTCGCTCATTTGCAGAGACCATATTATGAAATTGGCACGGATGTACGCATGGAAATCACAGTGGAGCATCACCGTCAACACGCGCCCGCGAAAGTAGTCAAGTTGCCATTTTATGAGCCGGAGTGGAAGAAGAAATAGGACGATAGACCATAGACGATGGACAATGGTTTTCCATGGTCAATCGTCTGCCGTCCATCGTCAGTATAGGAATTATTCATGACATCATCCAATACATACGACGCAATTATCATCGGCGGCGGACATAACGGTTTAGTCGCAGCCGCCTATCTTGCCTGCGCGGACAAGAAAGTGGTCGTGCTTGAGCGCAGACATATCGTCGGCGGGGCGGCGGTGACGGAGGAAATCTTCCCCGGGTACAAGTTCACCGAGTTTTCGTACGTGGTGAGTCTGCTGCGCCCGGAGATCATCCGTGATTTGGAATTGCCCAAGCATGGATTGAAGATCTTGCCGCTTCCCTCCACCTTCACTCCCATGGAAAACGGCGACTATCTCGCCGCGTGGGATGACCACGATTTGACTCGCCGCGAGATTTATCGTCACTCGCCCAAAGACGCGGAAGCGTACGACGAGTATGCCCGCGTCATGGCGCGCGCGGCGAAGGCGATCAAGCCCATTATCAATTTGATTCCGCCCGACCCGTCGTCGCTTCATCCGCGCGACTTGTTCAATCTGCTCAAGGTCGGTCAATACGCGGCGTCGCTTTCCGAAAAAGAACTGTACACCATCGCCAAACTCGCCACGCAATCGTCCGCGGACTTGCTCGAAGAGTGGTTCGAAACCGATGCGCTCAAAGGCACGAAAGCCGCGAGCGGAATCATCGGCACTTTTCTTGGTCCGCGCTCGCCGGGGACGGCGTACGTGCTGCTCCATCACTACATGGGCGAAATTGACGGCGCGTTCCGCGCCTGGGGATTCGCCAAAGGCGGCTCGGGCGGAGTCAGCGGCGCGATCGCGAACGCGGCGCGGTCGCTTGGGGTGGAGATCAGAGTCAATAGTTCGGTGAAGCAGGTCAAGGTCAAGGGCGGACGCGCTGTGGGTGTCGTCCTCGAGAACGGCGATGAACTCGATTCCAAAGTCGTGATGTCCGCCGCAGACCCGAAGCGGACGTTCCTGCAATTCGTCGAGCCGAAATATTTCCCCGATGAGTTCGTCACGTCCATTCAAAACTTTCGCGTGCGCGGCTCGTCGGGCAAGGTCAACATCGCGTTGAGCGAACTGCCGCGCTTCACCGCGCTGGACGAACCCGCGTTGTATCGCGGCGCGGTTTCGATCAGCCCGAGCATTGATTACATCGAGCGCGCCTACGACGACGCCAAGTATGGGCAGATTTCGAAGCGACCGTATCTCGACATGATCTTCCCTTCGATGATTGACCCCGACATGGCGCCGCCCGGTCAGCATGTGCTTTCGTGTTTTGTGCAGTACGCGCCGTATGATATCGAAGGCGGCTGGGACGATGCGAAACGAAACCAACTCGGCGAAGCAGTGATTTCCACCATCGAGCAATACGCGCCGAACATCCGCGAGTGCATCGTGGGGATGCAGGTCATCTCGCCGAAGGACATCGAAGCCATCGCGGGCATCACGGGCGGCAACATCTTCCACGGCGAGTTGTTGTTGCATCAAATCTTCTTTTTGCGTCCCGTGCCGCAATGGGCAGACTTCCGCACCCCGCTCAAAGGTTACTACTTCGGTGCAAGCGGCGCGCACCCCGGCGGAGGAGTCATGGGCGCGGCGGGAATGCTGGCCGCGAAGGAGATGTTGAAGGATGGGTTTTAGTTTGACGATAGACTGCGGATGATGGACCATGGTTAATGGTCTGTCGTCCATCGTCTGAATCCCGCTTCTTTCTTAACTGGAAGTTGATTCTGCGAAATGGAGTTTGGTCTACGCTTTAAGTCGATTCTTGTGAGTGAACTAGTCATGAAATAGGAAGGCTGATATGACAGAGTATTTTCGATTTGTTGATAATTGGACTGAAGAAGATTTACTCACTCTCCCACAAGGAGAAACAGAGTATTTCGAGTACAAGTCAAGTAAAACACCTCTTGATAAGTTGAAGGATAAAATATCTATCGCCGCTTCTGCTTTTTGGAATTCAGGGGGTGGTATTTTTATTGCGGGTGTAAATAATTCAGGAAAAATCGATGGTGGAATACCAGCGAACGTAGCAAGGCAAAGCATCCGTGATTGGGTAGATCAGATTTTAGCCAGTGTGGAACCTGTGGGTAGTTATTCAACAAAAATTATCTCAAAAGAAACACAGAATTCTCTTATTCAAGACAATTGTGTTGTTCTTGTTGTTTCTTTTGGAGCAAGCATCATTGCTCCGCATATGGCATATGATAAAAAATACTATGTAAGGGCAGGCACGCATTCAGGTCCAGCAAGCCATTTTCTTGTTGAGGCAATTCGCGGACTTAGAGGGTTGCAAAAGCCAATGTTGCGCGGTTTATTAAAAATGCACGATGAAAAAAGTCATATTGTTGAATTAGTGATACTCGCTCTCAATCAGCCAGCATTGAATGTGGAATTGTCTTTCGAACCTCTTCCGAAAATATTTTCAGAGCACACTGCTTTCGGAGACAAATTTCCTCTTCACATTCCTGTTATAGAAAGAAATTATCCATTTAGAATGGATATATCTATGTTTCCTGGTGGAAAACAAGTCTTTGGTGATAATCCTGTTCGGTTGAAACTAAATTACCAGAGTGTGACTGGTGAAAATTTTTCTGAAGAGCAGATTCTAGATCCAAGTAGTAACATGCCGCCTATGCAAAGCGGAAAGAAAACATTGGATGAAATAGAGGATATTTTGAAAGAATTAACCAGGCATGTGAAATCCATAGCCTCGAAAAACGATTAATGGGAGTTATTCATGACAAATCACCACGACTGCTACGCGATCATCATCGGCGCGGGGACCTCACCCTACCCTTCGGGCATCCCTCTTCTTGCAGGAGAGGAAAATGCGTTACCTGAAATAAAAAGCCCCTGCTTTTGCAGAGGCTGGCAGTAATTGATTACGCAGGAACAGCGATATATTCTGCGTAGGCAGTGCTTTCAGGAATTGGCAACTCGTCTTCGATCAATCCATGAATATGCATTTCAACGGCTTCGTGCATATTGCGTTCCACTTCTTCGCGGGTTTTGCCGGTTGCCACACACCCGGGTAAATCTGGAGAATAGGCTGAATAATTATTCTCCGTTTTTTCGATAACGATAAGAAAGCGATACATGGTTACCTTTTGCCTTTCGGTTTTTCAACTTGAGCCTGTTTGAAAATACTGTTCTGGGTTCCGGGAGCAAGGTCATCGTTGGGATGTCCAGCAATGGTCACGCGACCGGGTTTCTTTGGATGTTTGTATTGTCTGTGGCTGCCTTTGGTGACGACCAAATACCAACCATCGGCTTCAATGAGTTTGATGACGTCACGTACCTTCATGAACAAATTGTAGCACAAAGGAATTCTTTATGACAAAAACTTATGATTGCATCATCATCGGCGCAGGGCACAACGGACTGGTCGCCGCGGCGTATCTCGCCAGGCAGGGCAAAAAGGTTCTGGTTCTCGAACGCCGTGCTATTGTCGGCGGTTCGGTGGTGACCGAATCCTTCGGCGATAGCTTCATGGTTGACTCTATCCATACTGGGGGGACTCTACGCCCCGATATTGTCAAAGACTTGAAACTAAAACTCCCGGTAGTCAAAGAGATTCCGCCGCTTATCGCGCTTCAACCCGACGGCAATTCTCTAATTTTCGACCCCGACCCTGTCCAAGCAATGGAATCCATCAAAAAATTCTCCTCCAAAGACGCGGCGCGCTGGGGCGAATTTGTCCGTTTCATGAACAAGTCTGCGAAGATTTTGGAAAAGGCGTATTCCACCATCATGCCGCGCCTGCCGAAGAATATGAATCTCAGAGAAGGGTATGGGTTACTGGAATTAGGTCTCGAACTGCGTCTCGCCAGTCGCAAGGATATGCTCAACTTCATCCGCGCCCTGCCGATGACCGCGCAAGAGTTGACAGAAGAATATTTTGAATCCGAAGTCGTCAAAGCCGCAATTGCTTCGGTTGCCATTCACGGCTCAACACTCGGACCGATGTCCGCGGGGACGGGCCGCACTTTGATTCATAACTGGCTGAATCGCGGCGGGCTGGCGCATGTCAATGTGGGTAAGGCGGGAGAGACAACGCAAGCATTAGCCAATGCCGTGAAATCGTTTGGCGGAGAGATCCGCACAGAAGCGGAGGTGGAACGGATACAGGTGGACACGTACACATGCAAAGGTGTCGTGTTGAAAAGCGGAGAGGAGATCTTTGCGGATAAAGTCATTTCGGCTGTTGACCCGAAGCGGACATTCTTGAATCTTGTTGGCGCAATTAACCTTCCGCCTGAATTTGTATGGAAGGTGCAATCCATCAAAACGCGCGGCTCGGTGGCGAAGGTGCATTTGCTGACGGATGGCAGCCACGGCATCCCCGAAGGGACGGTTGTCGTTGCCCCGTCCATCAAATATTTGGAAAAGGCTTACGACGCGGCGAAATACGGCGAGATTTCGGAAAAGCCGTATCTAGAAGTCACTACTTCTGGCAATACAGTTTCCATCCATTTCCAGTTCGCGCCCTATCATCTTAAATCTGGAGTCCAGGAGCTTGCTCCTGCAAATACGACGGCAAGCCGTCGGACTCCAAATTCATGGAACGACGAAACACGCAACGCGCTCAAAAATCTGGCAATCAATACGCTTGCGGAATACTTCCCCAATCTCAATTCTCTAATCTCCAATTCTCACACCATCACCCCTCTCGACCTCGAAACCACCTACGGTCTCACCGAAGGCGACCTCAACCACGGTCAACTCATGCTCGACCAGTTCCTCTTCATGCGTCCGATCCCCGGCTGGTCGAATCACAAGACACCGATTGATAATTTGTATTTGTGTGGAAGCGGAGTCCACAGCGGAGGGGGAGTCAGCGGCGCGGCTGGACGGAATGTGGTCAAGGTTTTGAAATGAAGAGAATCCACCCGTTGACGAATCGGAATCGGTCAAACCGCAAAATCTCACCTCCCCCTTCGTCCAGTTGACCAAACCCGCAGGCGCGGGCAAAATTGAGACAATTCTCCAATCTCCAGTCTCCAATCACCCACTCACCCAATTACTCAATTACCCACTACCCAATTCCTCAGGAGCAAATATGTTTCATGGCGGTTCTTGGTTCATATCCATGCGGTCGGGCGACGAAAAGCCCAAAGTAACGCGCGAACTTTTACTGCGCGTCCTTGCCCACGCCAAACCTTACTGGGGACACATCGCAGGCATGCTCGTGACGATTCTGCTCAGCACGGGCATCTCCCTGCTCACCCCGCTCATCTTCCGCAACATGATTGACGTGGTCCTGCCCGCCAAAGACACACAGCGGCTCATCTGGCTGGGACTGGCGCTGCTCTTCATCCCCGCCCTCAACGGGGTCATCAGCGTCTTTCAACGCAGACTCAACGCCGCCGTCGGCGAAGGCGTGATCTACGACCTGCGCTCCGCGCTCTTCTCGCGCCTGCAGCGGATGTCCCTGCGCTTTTTCACCAACACCAAAACCGGCGAGTTGATGTCCCGCCTCAACAGCGATGTGGTCGGCGCGCAGAACGCCATCAGCAACACCATCGTCAACATCGTCACCGACCTCATCGAGACCGTCGCCCTGCTTGCCGTCATGCTCACGCTCGAATGGCGCTTGACCCTCGTCAGCATTCTCATCCTGCCTCTGTTCATCGTTACCGCCGAACGTCTCGGGCGCATCCTGCGCGACATCGCCCGTCAAGCCATGGACATCAACGCCCAAATGAACGCGCACATGAACGAGACTCTCAACATCGGCGGCGCGCTGCTGGTCAAACTCTTTGGGCGCACGCGCGAAGAGGAAAAACGCTTCCGCGAACGCGCCGCAAACGTGCGCGATATCGGCGTCAAGCGCGCGGTCATCGGCTCGTCGTTCTTCGTCATCTTCGGTTTGGTCACGGCGGTGGGCACGGCGCTCGTCTTCGGTTTGGGCGGTTACTTCGTCATCACCGATGTCTTCACCGTTGGCACCATTGTCGCGTTCGGCTCGTATCTCAGTCAACTCTACGGCTCGCTTCAAGGTCTCGCGGGCGCGCCGGTCGAATTCTCCACCAGCATGGTTTCCTTCGAGCGCGTCTTCGAAGTCATAGACCTCCCGCAGGACATCGTCGAAAAGGAAAACGCCGTCGAGTTGAAGGATGTAAAAGGTGAATTGGAATTCGACAACGTCACCTTCAATTACAAAGTGGACGAGTCCATTCTGTTGAAGGACGTCAAACGTTATGGCAGTATGGATAACGTCAAAGCCGTTCTCTCTGGGACGACAGACCGCGGACCGCAGACCGCGGACAATGGTCCATCGTCCATCGTCCATCGTCGGAATGGAATCGCCTCATCCGACGGGGAAGCTGATTCAACCTCTCAAGCCAGAGAAGTCGCCCTGGAAGGAATCTCCTTTATCGCCCGCCCCGGACAGTTGATCGCCCTTGTCGGTCCCTCCGGCGCAGGCAAGACCACCGTGACCTATCTCATCCCGCGCCTTTACGACCCCACCGACGGAATCATCCGCATTGACGGACACAACCTGCGCGATGTGACGCTCGAGTCGCTTTCTTCTGCAATTGGCATGGTGACACAGGAGACGTATCTTTTCCACGACACCATCCGTACCAACCTGGTCTACGCCAAACTCGACGCAACGAAGGCGGAGATCGAAGCCGCCGCGCGCGCCGCGAACATCCACAACTTCATCATGGGCCCTGCCCGACGGTTACGACACCATCGTCGGCGAGCGCGGATACCGCCTGAGCGGCGGCGAAAAACAGCGCATCGCGCTAGCGCGTGTGATCCTCAAAGACCCGCGCATCCTGGTTTTGGACGAAGCCACCAGCCACCTCGACAGCGAATCCGAAGCGCTGATTCAAGAAGCCTTGAAGCGCGTCATGGCTGGCAGGACGAGCATCGTCATCGCCCATCGCCTTTCAACCATCCTCGCCGCCGATTTGATTCTGGTGATGGATCGGGGACAAATCGTCGAACGCGGCACACATGAGGAATTGCTCGCGTTGAATGGATTGTATGCCCAACTATATGAAACTCAATTTAATCGGGAAAAAGTTTGACCCCCTCCTGCCTCCCCCAAATCCGACCATGAAAACTTTGTATGCGGATTCAAAGTATGAATTGTCGGATTGGGGGGATGTGTCCGAAGGACGGTGGGGGTCATAGTCAGTTGTGTGAAACGCAGTTTAGGGAGGAGACGGTGTGGGGGTAGAAGAAGCGTCTCTGGCTGTTGTGGCTCGTTGCAATCCAACACTTGCATCTCCAAAGTCCGGTCGGAGTTCAAGAGCCTTCATGAAATCATTGATGGCAAAATCATACATTTCCAGGTTGTAATATGTCCAGCCGCGTCCGTTGTACGCATCGGACCATGCGGGATCAAGGCTTATCGCAATATTGAATTCGTGGACGGCAAGTTGATATTCGCCGGTCTTGTAATAGACCCAACCGAGGCCGTTATAGGCGTCAACGAGTTTCGGATCAAGTTCCACAGCCTTCTCAAGATTTTCACGAGCTTTGTTGTAAAGTCGGATCTTGTAGTAGGACCATCCCAGACGATAATAAGCCTCGCCATATTCCGGGTCCAGCTGAATAGCCTTGCTTAGATATTCTATCGCCTTGTCGTAGTCTTCACTTTTATAGTAGCCCCAGCCCAATTGGGTCAATTCTTCGGGAGATGAATAGTCTATCCCTGGTTCATCAGGCTCTTTGGTTTCAACGGTGGGTGGCTGTGTTTCCAATGTTTGTGTCGTATCACCGGTGGTTTCATAGGGCTTAAGAGCAGCCCGGTAATTAAAATAGACCGTAATCAGCGTTCCGATCAATCCAATTATGGCGACAACGATGGCTGCCAGATTGGAATCCTTGATCGCTCCACGTCCTTTTCTCCGGCTCATTTCAAGTCCTTATTGAAAATTCTCTCCGTACATTGCGTTTATTTATGTCGTTGCGAGTGGTGCAAGGCGCCGCGCGGCAACCTCCGATTGGCCGGAATTGCCTAGCAAACCAGGAGGTTGCTTCGGGGAGAACACCCTCGCAACGGCATTTGTATAGTAGCGAAATTGAATACAAAGACCAGACAAACCGATAGAGATGAAAAAATTATCCTCTCGATCTCAAGAAATACCCGACTGCAGCGGCAATAACGCCTGTTGCCGCACCGATGATTTGTCTGTAGCCAAAAGAGCTGGGGTCTCCTCCGATTCCGATCAAATCGGCGGTGAGGGATGCAATTAATAGTATTACCCCCGCAGTCAGTAAAACAATGCCAATGGTCTTTTTGTCCATAGTGCGCTCCTTTTCAGAACGAAAAACTGTTAAACCATTATAGCATCCAGGTCAAGTCGTTGCATGAAACCGGTGAAGGTCAAATTTTCCCCGCCTGCTTCACCAGCCATTTCTCCAATTCAGGGATATTTTCACTCAACCGCGCGCCTGCTACAATAGGCAGCCAGCGGCGGTATTCCTCATAGCCGCCGGGTTCGAGGCGAAAGTATTCCCGCAGATAAGCGGAGTGGAACGTGCGCACGAAAACTTTCAACAGCGGGTTGGGGACCTGCAAACTCGCCGCTGCGCCGAGCAGGATGATGCTCGTCCGCGCCACATCGGCGAGCGGGTTGCCGCGCGAGGCGTCAATCCAGTCAATGACGGCGGCGTTGCTCCCATCCACCAGGACGTTGGCGGGATGGAAATCGCCGTGACAGACGCGGTCGCCTTCGGGGAGGGAAAGCAATGAGTTGGAAAGAGCAGTTTTGAGCGGAGTCGGAAGCGCGTCTGCGTGCCGAAGTTTGTAATCCAGTTTCCTGCGCTGGTCGGGAACATCCACATCGAAAACGCATCCGTGCATCTGGACATGGAGACGGGCGAGCATGCGGGCGTGGGAGAAGACCATCCAGGGTTTGCGCTGGAACATCGTCAGCATCGAGTCGCCGCGCACACGTTCGTAGATCAAGCCGTTGCGTCCATCCACTTGAACCAGTTCGCGTACCGCAGGCGATTTGACCCCGCTGGCATGGACGGCGCGCGCGATTCTCAATTCGTATTGGATGTCTTCGAGGGGAAACCAGTTGTGAAACAACTTGAGGATGTGATCCTCGTCCCAATCGAAAACGTCGGCGGTGCGCCCGCGGGCGAGGGGTCGATCGGGAAGGGGCTGCATGCCCCGATTATCGCATACTCCCGGTGAAATTCGGTCTTGACAACTTACTAACTAGTAAGTAAAATTTGGGTATGGTACGAAGCCCGAACACCAAACGCGCGATCATGGACCTGGCAGAAGTCTTGCTCCACGACAAGGGCTATAACGGCTTCAGTTACGCCGATATTTCGTCGGAACTGGGCATGAAGAACGCTGCCGTCCATTATCACTTCCGCACCAAGGAAGAACTGGCGGGCACCGTCATCCAACGCTACCGCGACCGGTTCAAGTTATGGGTCAACAACGCGCGTGTGAAGGACCTTTCGCCCGAAAAGAAACTGGATTGGTTCTTCAGCATTTACACGAACATGCGCGCCGATAACGGCAAGGTCTGCCTGGCAGGTTCGTTGGAAACCGAATTCAATTCCATCCCCGATGCTGTGCGATCCCAGACCGAAGCGATGACGAAGGAATTCCTCGAATGGCTGGAAGCCACGCTTCAGGAGGGACGCGAGGCGGGCGTGTTCCACTTCAACGGTTCCGCGGCGGACAAAGCCGCACTGATCCTTGCCAGCCTGCAAGGGAGCGCTCCAAATGGCGCGCGCGCTCGGAACGAAAAAGTTCAATGCCGTGATGCAGCAGCACAAGCAGGACCTGCTTGCTTAATTTTTTTTGTCGTCGAAACTTACCAGGTAGTAAGTATTTTACAGGAGAAACCATGTCCACCCAAACACCCCCCATCGAATCGCAAGCCATTCTCAAGAAAGTCTATCGCGCATTCTTCAGCCCCGGCAAATACGAAACGAAATCGGCGGATGAAGCCATCCTCGCGCGCGGGAACACGTATCGCATCCCGTTCGAGGGCGGCGAACTTGCCGTCACCACCTGGGGCGATGATTCAAATCCCGCCGTTTTGCTCATGCACGGCTGGGGCGGGAGCCGCGCACAAATGACGGGCTTCGTGGATCCCCTGCTCGATGCAGGCTATCGCGTGGTGGCTTATGACCAGCCCGCGCACGGAGAATCGGACGGAACCACAACCAACCTTCTGGAGATCACACCGACAATGGATTTGATCCTCGAACAGGAAGGACCGTTCGATGTCATCCTCGCCCACTCGTTCGGAACTTTGATCACGTCCTATGCGCTGGCGAAGCGAAACTTCCCGCCTCCTTCCAAATTGGTGTACTTTGGCGCGTTCAACCGGCTGATGGACGCCCTTCCGCGTTTTCAGGTCATCGCCCAATTGCCGGATGAAATCATCCAAGGTCTGGGCGCGATGATTTACGAAACGTTCGGGAAAGACGTACTGGAGTCCATTGTGAACGAGTCGCTGGTTCAAACCATCCATGTCCCCGCTTTGATGTTCCACGACAAATCCGATAACGTCACACCGGTGGAGGACAGCCGCGCCATCGCCCGCGTATGGAAGAGCGTGCGGTACGTCGAAACCGATGGGCTGGGTCATCGCGGCGCGCTGCAATCGAAGGAAATCTTTGAGCAGGTCATAAGCTTTTTGAAAGGCTGATGAAAACAACAGGCGGACAAAATGTCCGCCTGTCTGTTTTTTAATTACAGGATGCCTTTCGCTGTCTCCACGCTGTGACCCAATCCACACCCGCCTCACGCGGACGGGAGGACCGATTCTCGAACCGATATTTTCCCCTGCCCTTTGAGATGAGCGCTCCGCCCGTGACGAATACGATCAGCGACCCAAGCAGGACCATCCACCAAAACGGTGACGAGGGCAGCGGGTGAGGGCTTCGGAAACCGCCGCCGCAACCAGACCCACATACGACCAGTTCATGAAGACGAACGTTCTAAACGGACGCAGAACGAAATACATCCTTCCGGGGGATGGTTTTCCCGCAGCCCCGTTACAAAAAACAGACTACGCACATCGCGCAGTCTGTTTGAAACTCACAAATTGGCGGACGCAAGCCAATGGGGACGGGTCACTTTACGGTCACGGTAAATGTAAAGGTATTGGTCGTTCCTTCGGGACTGAACCAGTTGCCGCTCGCGCCGAACTGAAAGACCTGACCCGCGGCAAATGTGTAACTCATCGTTCCACTGCTGCCGCGCGGAAGGTCGTATAGCGTGGCGACCGAATCCAGTGCGCGCCCTTCGGTTGGGATGGGCACACCCTCCGGGAACAGGTCGAATGAAGCGTCGCTTTCGCCTGTGCCCAGGGTGATTTCGAACGTGATCGTGCCGCCGTTTTGAAAATCGCGGGTGTCAACCAGGAACAACGTATATTTTTGCTTTTCCCTGCCCGGCGCAACCAGTTCGCCTTCCGCCGATGCGCTCGGCTGACTGCGCGTGAGCACAAGGGTGCGCGGCTCGTCCGGGCTTGCAGATGGGACGGCGGTGGGCGGTTCGCTTGTCGGCGTGGCGGGAGGCGGCGATGTAGGCATCGGTGTATCGGTACTGACGGGCTGCGGCGAAAACCCGCAGGCGATTCCAGAGAGGATCAACGTGACTCCAGCAAAAACAGGGACGAGCAAGCCGGTCATCCGTTTGCGGAAATTTCTCCAAAACATGAACAGTAAATCTCCTTTCGATTGAATTTGAGGAAAGCGTAGTAAATCGTTTGGCTCGCATCCACAGGCGCTTGAAAATTATACAGAAAAAGGAATGAAAAACAAATGGCAATGAATTCCGAGTTTTGGAAAGCAAAACGGGGCGGTTCGTATGAACCGCCCCGCCGCATTGGGCGCGATTTTATTGGACTTCATCGGAACGAACTGTTTCCCCACGAAGTTCACGAATTTCTTTTGCTTTTTCGTGAACATTCGTGTTCTTCATGGATTCCCTTTTATTTTCGATAAGGTCTATTCTTCAGGGTTGACGTGATAGTCGGATTCGCAATCGCGCCCGCCGCCCTCGCCTTTAGGGTAGGTCTTGGGAATCGCCTGGAATGATTCCTGTTCGGGGGCGTTCTGTTCCACCAGCGGATTGACCAACCCGCCGCCGAGAACATACATTCCCAGCGCATCCTTCTGGACGTTCGCCGATACGGCTCGCACGCTCATGAACACTCCGGCGACGACCCCAATGCAGAGCAACAGCGTAAGGACAACTCGTGTGGTTAACCTGGACATACTATCTTCTCCTTGTCATCTGTCTGGCATTGACGGAAAGAGCGATGCACGAATTGGCTGATATTCATTTCCCCATGACGGTGAGAATTATACCCAACCTTATCCAATTTGGGGAAATACTTATATCCTTCTAATTCACGCCCGCACCCAAGCAACATGAAGGTGCAGGGCAATTTAGCAAATTGCCCCTGGCAAGATGGCATCTTGCCCTGCAATACCGTTGATGTATCAGCGCCCAAAGGGCATGAGGATGAGGATTTAGAACCCTTCCAGTTTGCTCAGGTCTGCAATGCCTTTGGACAAACCGGCAATCTGCCCCACCAGCGCCAGGCGGTTCCGCCGCACTTTTTCATCCTCCGCCATCACCAGCACCTTGTCGAAAAAGGCGTTGATGGATGGGATGAGTTTCACCACGATGTTGAGGAATTCATCAACAGACGATGGACGATTGACGACGGACGATTGAAGGGCTTTATACAAGTCTTTTTCTTCCTTTTCGATGAAGGCTTTATCGTCAATGGTCAACGGTCTATCGTCCAAATTCGCGGGGCGGATGATGCGGACACATCTTGCGAACGCGGGCAATATCGCCGACCAATCCTCGCGTCCCACCCAGACGGATAGTTGTTTCACCGCCCGAGCCGCAGCCGCCGGGTTGGCAGATTGTTCCGCAAGCACCGCATCCACGACGTCGTAGCGATAGCCCATCTCTTTCAATGCCACGGACAAACGCCCTGCGATGAATTCCAAAATCTGCTTTTGCACTTCATCTTTTACTTCGATGGGCTGGGTCTTGGCAGATTTTTTCACCGCATCGGCAAGGTCGAAGTCCACGTCATGCTCGATGAGCGGTTGGACGACTCCGATCGCCGCGCGCCTTAACCCAAACGGGTCTTTCGCGCCGGTGGGAGCGAGCCCCGCCGCGAAGAGACCAACCAACGAATCGAGCCTGTCAGCCAAGGCGATGACAAGTCCCGGTTTCGTTTGAGGGACGGTTTGATATTGCTCGCCAATCGCAGCCGCCACTTCTTTTTTCTCGCCGCTTCGCAGGGCATATTCGCGCCCGATGATCCCTTGCAGCGAGGTCATTTCGGTGACCATTTGCGTGACAAGATCGGCTTTCATCAAATGCGCGGCGCGGCGGGCGAAGATAGCTTCGTCGTTTTCGAGTTTTAACATCGGAATCAGGTCATTGACCAGTTTCTTGATTCGTTCGGATTTATCGAGCATGGAGCCGAGTTTGGTATGGAAGGTCAAGCCAGCCAGTTTCGGGCGGTATTCTTCGAGTTTGAGTTTGACATCCTCGCGGACGAAGAAGTTGGCGTCGGCAAAGCGCGCGCCGAGGACGTGTTCGTTCCCTTCGCGGACGGTGTCAATGTGGATGTCGTCTCCGTTGCGGATGGCGATGAAGTGAGGGAGTAATTGGTAATTGGTAATTGGGTGATTGGCGGCTTGCCCTGAGCGCGTCGAAGAGTTGGCAACAGGAAAATATCTCTGGTGCTTTTTCATCACCGAGATCAAAACGTCTTTTGGCAGTTGCAGAAATTCGGGGTCAAAACCGCCCATGACGGCGGTGGGCATTTCGACCAGGTTGGCAACCTCGCTCAGCAAATCCTCTTCGATGATGGCTTCGCCGCCGACCAACGACGCGGCTTGTTTGACCTGCTCCAGGATGGAGGCTTTGCGTTCCTCTTTGTCGAGGATAATCCCCGCTTCCCGAATCACATCGAAATATTTATCGGCAGAAGGGATTTTGATCTCTGGCGAGTCGTAGGGGCGGAGTCCGCGAGAGACATTGCCGCTCACCACACCCGCATATTCGAATGGGATGACCATGTCGCCGAGCAGGGCAACATACCAGCGAATGGGGCGCGAGAATGAAACGCCAGAGTCATTCCATCGCATTGATTTTTCAAACTTGATGCTTTCGACCAACTTGGGCAGCGCTTCGGCGAGGACTTCGGGAGTCGGGTGTCCCTTTTGCTGGACGACAGCGAAGACGTATTTACCGCCGCCCTCTTCGCGGACTTGGAGGTCTTCGACGTTGACACCGTTCTTTTTGGCGAAGCCAATCGCGGCAGGTGTGTAGGTCGAGATATTATCTCGACCTACGACAAAGGCTTTATCGGCGGGCGGACCTTTGACGAGGTCTTCGCGGTCAGGCTGGGAGGGAGATAAGGCTTCAATGGAAACAACGAGCCGCCTCGGGGTCGTAAAGATGCGGACGTCGCTGTGGTCGAGTCGCAATTCATCGAGCAGAGTCGGAATTCGTTGGGTGAGTTGTTCGTGGGCGGAATCCACATCGCTGGCGGGTAATTCTTCGACACCGATTTCCAGTAAGAAAGGTAATGGGGAATGGGGAATAGGAAGGGATGCCTTGCCCAAGGCACTATTCCCTATTCCCTTTTCTTTCAATAGCGGATACTCCAGCCCTTTACGCTGCTCTTCATACGATTCCGCCACCTTGCGCGCCAGTTCGCGCATTCTTCTGAAAAACGCCTGCCGTTCGGCAACACTGATCGCGCCGCGCGTGTCGAGGATATTGAAGGAGTGCGAGCATTTGAGGACGTAATCATGCGCAGGGACGATAAGCCCTTGCGCGAGGCAGGCGTCGGCTTCGGCGGAGAAGAGGTCGTACATCTGGCGGACGCGCTCGACATCCGCGATTTCGAAATAATACTTCGAGTGTTCGAACTCTTCCTGACGGCGGATCTCACCGTAGGAAATACCAGCGCCATATTCTTTATCCCAGATGGCTCCGGTGGCGCCTGCGGCGCCATTGATCCCGATCAGGATGCGTTCGAGACCGTAGGTGATCTCAACCGAGACGGGGTCGAGCGTCACGCCGCCCATCTGCTGGAAGTAAGTGAACTGCGTGATCTCCTGTCCGTCGAGCCAGACCTCCCAGCCCAAGCCCCAAGCGGAGATGGCGGGCTGTTCCCAGTTATCTTCCACGAAGCGGATGTCGTGCTGGCGCGGGTCGATGCCGAGGGCTTTGAGCGACTCGAGGTAGAGTTCCTGCGGGTTGCCGGGATCGGGCTTGAGGATGACCTGAAATTGGGTGTGAAGTTGAAAGCGGTTGGGGTTCTCGCCGTAACGTCCGTCATCGGGACGCACAGACGGCTCGACGTAGGCAACATTCCACGGCCGGGACCCTAGCACGCGCAGGAAGGTGTTGGGGTTCATCGTCCCTGCACCGACCTGGGTGTAGTAGGGTTGGGTGATGAGACAGCCGTGGTCAGACCAGAATTGTTGGAGTTTGAGGATGATAGATTGGAAGGAGGATTTGGTCATTGGAGGATTGGAGACTGGAGAATTGGAGATTGGGTAATTAGGTAATTGCGAGGGGATTATAACTGATGGTTAATGGAAGATGGAGAATGGGGCGGTGTCCATTCTCCATCTTTTTGCGGTACGGGCGTTGGTTCTGTTTAAGGGGGTTTGGGTTTACGCCTATGGAGTTGCGTCACGTGCGCATCGGAAGCCTTGGTCATCTAGCCCCCATGGGTAATTTTTCATGGCATCAAATTGCGTCAAATCGCGATGAATGATTCCATGAAAATAACTTCCCCGGCTTGCTCGCACTCCAGGAATTAATAGGTTTTCGCGTCCATCATGTAGATACGGATATGCATAAGCCAAACTACTTACCCACTCTGCTACGTTACCAAACATATCATAAACGCCATATATACTCTTGCCATACTCATAACTACCGATCTCTAACAATCGATCGTCATAATCTCCAAGACAAAAATTGTCGAGTTGCGTTTCATTATCCCAGCCCAAATACAAATTTGCCTTACTGCAATCTTCACCTTCGCCCCAAGGATATGTACGCCCGTCTGTCCCACGAGCAGCTTTTTCCCATTCTGCCTCCGTGGGAAGACGAGCCCCACGCCAATTACAAAATGTTACTGCCATGTCCCAGTGAATATATCCTGCAGGGTATTGCTCGTTAACAGAACTTCCATTTTCATAGTAATAATTCTCATCGGGTGGCGGTTTACAATAACCGGCACCTATACAAGCTTTGTAAAGAGCTATGGTCACCTCGTATTTGTCTATGTAAAAGGCTTCCAAGTAAACTGTATGAGCAGGCGCGGCATTCCAAACCTCCTCATCATCACTTCCCATTATAAATGCACCTGCTGGCACAAGTACCATTGACACGCCCTTGGCATCCGTGATTTCAGTTGGCAAAGATGCTGGCGTTAGTGCAAAGACAGGAGTTGATGTTAATTTTGGTGCTGTAGTTACACTTGGTTCAACAGTATTTTGAGGCAAAGCAGCGTTTGCTTGCGTCTGAGTAATTTCAGGTGTTGGCAGTTCAGCAGATGAAGGATTATTCAATGATAATAAGAGGATTATTCCGAGCGCCAGAACAATAAAGCCTCCAATCCAATAAACAATTTGACCTCCTCCTTTTAGCTTTATGGTCGCAGGTTTCTCTTCTTTTTTCTCGGTTTCACGCCTAGCTTTTTCTCTGGCTTCGCGAGCCTGTTTTTCACGAAATTCTTTTTCTTTCCGTTCTCGTTCAGCACGTTCAGTGGCCTGGCGTTCTGCTTTGTCTTTTGCAGCTTTTTGTCTCGCTAACTCTTCAGCTTCCAGCCGCGCTTTTTCGGTAGCCTCTTTTTCTGCCTTCTCACGGACTAGATTTTCTTCTTCAACATCCTTCTTGGAAACCTCAACTGTTGACCGTTCCAACTGCGAGGCACGGAATTTCAGCGCCTTCATCATCTTGGCATAGCCAGATTCAACCGTCAAATCCACCCATTGATAGCGACTCAAGGTAAATGGGACTTCACATTCCTCAAACTTGACGGGAATTAGGAAAATCCGTCCCTCCGGCATTTCGAGAGCTTTATCCAAGGCAAATTTGATTTCCTTTTGAATGTAGCCTTCTCGATCTATTGAATTTTTCGTTAGACAAATGATGATTGCATCCGAAGTTGCTATTGCTTTTGGGATTTCGACTTGCCAGTCCTGCCCACCCACCAAATGTTCTTCATCAAACCAAGGATTGATTCCCCGCCTTTTCAGGTAGCGATACAGTTCACGGACTTTTGGCTTGTCCGTGGATGCATGGCAGAGGAAGACTTTTAGAGGGCGTTTGTCCATAAGGATGAAGGCAGAATGATGAAGGATGAAAAAAACGACGAACCAGAGCAATTCGTCGTTTCGATTTCAGGCGTGGGCGTATGATTTGTTCAATTCCCGAATCACGGTTTGCGGCAGTTCGATGAGAATAAAGTAATCTGCTGGGAAAAGATAGTCTTCTCCGCTCTCGTCAATGATTCGCATATCACCGTCGGCTTCCGCTTCTTTATCGGGAAGCACGCGGTAAATCTTGTGTAACTCCAGCGAGGCGGGATATTCGCTGTTGTCAATGCAAAGAAGGGTTTGCCTTCACGGTGGCATTTTGCGGCTTCCTCCAAAAGGTCGTCATCCTGTGTAAATAAGGCACGTTTCAACTCGTGCGCTCGTTGCAGCAGTTTATCGTCACTCAGTTGATCTGTACCGTCTTCATAAGAAGTTAGCACATCCACACCCCGTAATCGCAAGCCAGTGGTAATCGCTTTTGGGACGTGGTGATCCATGTAAAGCGAAACCGGCATTAGATCAGCCCCTTGCCTTTCAATCGCTTCACCAAAGGCGATTCAGGCAGAGAACTTCTGATACTGTCCACCTTGCGGATGCGACTTTCAATGTCCGCATCTAAATCATCCTGGTGATCCCAGTAATACGCCAACGCCGAATAGATTTGCCCAAGTGTTAGATTTGGGTACTGTCCGTTCAACTCTTCCGCACTCCAGCCGTAAGCCGCCTGCACCAGGACAAGTTCGACCACTTTCATGGTCGTTCCCTCAATGACAGGCACACGGGCATCATTCAGGACGATATGTTCATAACGAGTTTCTGCAAGCATGGTCTTTCTCCTAGACTATGCCGATATTATACGCTCAAATTGTGCTGTACAGCGCGCGGACAGCGTGACGGCTTGTGCCCAGAATGGGTATCCGCGTCCCACAAGGGGATGATATGGGCGGGGCAGAGGAACACTTTGAGGGGACGTTTGGGTTCGGGCATTTTTACCACAAAGGAACACAAAGGTTTTGGGGATGGTATGGGCGTGACAGAGGCGTTGCCCTGAGTGCTTCGCAATCGAAGGGAACACCTTGAGAGGGCGTTTATCAGTGATGGGCATGGATTATCCGTGAACTAGTTTTTCTGCAAGATTTATCACGTCAACCGCCAAAATTTCGGCATCTGTTGTTTTACCCAGTTTCCGCAGGACATCCATTCCTATCTGCGAATCGATGTCGCCTATGAGTATTCTATGCCACAAATCATAGGAGGCGCTTGCAGGTTCGCCTATTCCAATCGGTATCAATGGCTTCTTTACACTCAACGCGCGGTTTGCCACTTTGAGTGTTCCAGGTCCGCCTGCGATCACGATCACCGCGTCACTGATATCCACCACGTAGTCCCTGCGCTGACCATAAGTCTCGCCAGCGATGCGCTTCGCGCCAAAATCAAACTCCGCATTAGGGTGCTTAGCCGGGCGAATGACCTGTATCAGGTCAGTTGGGGAAAGGGATTTCTTCCTGCACGCATCCAAAGCGCCTTCAGCGGACAAACGATCCACGCCTATCGAACCGTTATTAATCAAAATATGCCCTCGCCTTATTACCTGTCCCCCAATATGATAAGCGATCTTCCCAACCGCATTTGAGATTTCTCGCCCTCCTGTCACCAATATCTTCAGAGCAGGCGGCATTTTTTTGTTTCCTCCAATTATCCCTCGCACATGCAATGCCTGCCTAAGTTTTTCGTAGCCATCTTCCTTAAATAAATCCACCCAATGCCATTTCCGCAATCCTTCGAGAGTATCGCAATCCTCCAATCGTGCAGGGATGATGAAGATCTCCCCTTCAGGCCTTTCCATGGCTGCATCAAGCGCCCACCTCACTTCTTTATGTTTAAATCCTGCCTGAACAAATTGATTTGACAGGCAAACAATTATGGCACTTGCTTCGCGCACGGCTTTGCGAATTTCCAATTCCCAATCCTGCCCGGGGAGGAGATTCTCTTTGTCCAGCCATGCGTCTACACCGTCATGGATCAATCGCGTGTATAGTGCGCGGACAGCGTCCCGGTCCGCATGGGCATAGCATAAAAACACTTTCAATGGTCGCTTGGCTTCGGTCATATCCGTCCCGTTTTGGTGGTGAAAACTATCTTGCCAAACATTCTTCAGGGGTTAAAACCGACAAATCTGTTTTTCCTTTGATATGAACGTCCCCGCAACTGACGCATACCATCATCAAGATATTGATTGGCAGTGGCAGACTGGACAGTTTTACGAATTTCAACCGCTTGCGCGCGCCATACGGATCACCTTCGGGTCGCGCGATGGGCGCACGACATGGGCGCTGGAAAGCTTTGCCAGTTCCGCGCGCAAACGACGCCGGTCTCGCGCCGATAATTGACGGGCTAGTTCCAATGCCGTTTTATAGGTTGGGCGTTTACGAGCATATACAGCCATAGGAATATTATACGCCATCGTTCGTCAGGCGCGTCCTACGGCAGTGCACGGACAGCGTCCCGGCTTGTGCCATTTATGCCCTGAAAGGGTACGAAGAGGTATGGGCGTGGCACAAAAGGATGATATGCAAAGGCGGTATCCTGAATTTGGCGAGGCGGCTGGATGAGATTATGGCGCTGCGGGACCAAAGCCGAAAAACCGGATGGTCGTATCTCCCGGGCCGACGTACTCTACGCGGATGGTATGCGGTTCGGTCAACAAGCCCCGAGATATACAAATACTTGACGAATGCGCCGCCGGGCCATTTGGCATCCACGCCTTGCGTATCCCCGCTCCAGACTTCCTCGCCATCCACGAGCACGCGGCACACGCCGTCGTTGGTGTCGCCCCAAAATTGCACGCCGACTTCCGAGGCGGCATAGGACGTTGACGCCTCCAAAAACGTACCGGAACCCCTCAATGCAATGAATTGAGAACTCCGCCAGCAAAGCGTCTCTGTACAGTTATCCAGAACGGTCACGCCCTCCGGCGGCGGGAACTCCTGAACGTTGGCATAGGCGATCAAATCAGGGACATCGGAAAAGGTCTGCGCGGAGCCTTCGTAAAGTGTCACCGTCAGGTGCGGCTCCGGCGTCGCGGTCGGGAGGGATGCCGAAGGAACCTGGGAAGCCAACAGGCAAATCACGCCCAGAATCCCCGCCCCGGTGATGCAGGCGGCAATCGCCGCAATGGGCAGGAACCCAGCCAATCGTCCGGGTTTTGAAGCGGTTCTTTGCATCCGCACCGACTGGCTCGGTTCGGAAGGTCCCGCCGGGGCTGGCTTCCCGGATATCGCCGGTGCGTCCGTTACGACGGGCTGGGTTTCCAGCATATTTTCCATCGCTCCGGCCAGGGCTTTTACATCTTCATAACGGTCTTCCGGGTCCCTTGCCAGAACTTTGATCAGGAGCCGTTCGACGGATTTAGGCAAGCCGCGCACGAACTGGCTGGGAAGCGGCATCGGTTCGGATGCCTGTTTCAAAAGGATCGCCCCGGGGGTATCGGCGACGTAGGGCTTGCGTCCCGTCACCATTTCATACAACACAATTCCCAATGAATACATATCGGATTGCGGGCTGGTCGTCCCCGTCCATTGTTCGGGCGCCATGTATTCCGGCGTGCCCATGAACATTCCCGATGCAGTCAGGGCGGTGGCGTGTTTTCCCTCTAAAATCCTGGCAATCCCAAAGTCGGAAAGCATGGGTTCGCCGCCCTCGGTGATGAGGATGTTCGCGGGTTTTATATCGCGATGGAGAATCCCGCGTTGATGCGCGTACGCCACTCCGCGCGTGATGGGCAGGAGCAGGCGGAACGCATCGTTCCACGCCATGGGCTTTCCTAGCATCCCTTTCAGGGTGCCGCCGGGAAGGTATTCCAGCACCAGGTAGGGAGCGCCTTCGTATTCGCCGTAATCATGCACCTTGACGATGTTGGGGTGCGACAAACGCGCCAGCGACTTGGCTTCCCGTTCAAAGCGTTTCAGCACCTCGCCCAGCGTTTCCGCAGGAAAGGCGTCTTTTCGAGTGACTTTGATTGCCACATCGCGCTCGAGGCGGGTATCGTAGGCTTTGTAAACGGTTGCCATTCCCCCTTCGCCAAGCCGCTCCAACACATGATAGCGGCCAATGGATTGACCGGAAAGGTCTGTCATTTTCACTCCCTTTCAGGATGAAGCGGAAAGGCAGTTGCCTATGAAAATTATACAGCCAAAGCCTGCGAAATCCAAACGGCGCAGACTCGATGCCCACTTAATCATTGATGCGCCGCACCTCGCCGCCGATGAAAATTTCTCCTCCCGCTTCGGGCGCGACCCTGACGGTCAAACGCGAGGGCATGCCCATATCCTCGCCCTGCAAAATGGTGAAGGTATCGGGTCCTTTCCAGCCGATGTCGCGCAGGTAGCCAGCCAGCGCCGCGGCAGCCGCGCCGGTTGCCGGGTCTTCGTAGACTCCGCCCGACGCGAAGGGATTGCGGGAATGAAAAACCGCCTCAGACTCCCGCCACAGCAGGTTGATCGTCACCAGTTCCCGCTCCGCCATCAGCGCGCGAACTTCCTCGAAGGGATAGGACATCTCCGCAAGGGTTTGGCGGTCTTTGAGGAAAATGATCAGGTGTGTGTTGGAGCCCGCCTTCGCCAAACGGACGGGGAATCTTGAATCGAGATTCTCCCTCGTCAGTTTGAACGCGGCGAGGATTCGATCCACGTATTCCTGCGGCGCATCCTGCGACGAGGTCTCCGGCGCTTGCAGGGTGGCGGACATTCCCAGGTCCGATTTGGATGCGCGGACGTTGATCTCGCTGTCGTTCAGGTACAGTCTATAAATCCCTTCGCCGAAGCGCTCGCCCAGCACCGCACCCAACGCGATGGTGGCGTGCCCGCAAAAGGGAACCTCCATGGCAGGCGCAAAATAACGCACGCGCCAGCCGTCGCCCTGCTTCACCAAAAACGCCGTCTCCGAATAGCCGACCTCTTTGGCAATGGACATCATCACTTCCGCAGAGGGCATTTCATCAAAAAAGGCAACCCCGGCGGGATTGCCGCCTTTGCCGTTCTGCGAAAATGCCGCGAGTCGTAAAACGTCCATTGTGATACCTCCAAAATTAAAAAGTAAACCTCATCCTCTCAGACGCGGTTTACCATTCACCAATTACCGGCTACTGATCACCGATCACTGAATCACTCAACGCCTAATCCAACTTCCCCGTCATGATCGCCATCTTCACCTCGCCGATGGCTTTCGTCACTTTGATCTCGCGCGGGCAGGCTTCGGTACAGTTATAAGCGGTGTGGCAACGCGCAATGCCGTCCGTCTCGGCAAGGATTTGCAAACGCTGGTCGGCGGCTTCGTCGCGGCTGTCGAAGATGAAGCGGTGCGCATTCACGATCGCGGCGGGACCGTAATACTCGCCGTTCGCCCAATACGACGGGCAGGACGTGGTGCACGCCGCGCACAGGATGCACTTGGTGGTTTCATCGAAGCGCGCGCGTTCTTCGGGACTTTGCAACCGTTCGCGCCCGTCCGCCGGAAGCGGGCTGTCGTTGATGAAATACGGCAGCACCTTCTTGTAATTATCGAAGAACGGCTCCATATCCACGATCAAATCCTTTTTGATCGGCAGTCCCAAAATCGGCTCGACGGTGATGTTCGCGCCCACATCGCGGATCAGCACCTTGCACGCCAGCATGTTGCGCCCGTTGATGCGCATCGCATCCGAGCCGCACACGCCGTGCGCGCACGAACGTCGGAACGAAAGCGCACCATCAATCTTGCCTTTGATATATTCGAGCACGTCCAGCACGCGGTCGTTCTCGTGCGCCTCCACTTTGTAGGTCACGTAATTTCCGCGCTGGTCTTTCTCGGGATTGTATCTAAAGATTTTGATTGTGACTTCCATAAAGTCTCCTCATGTCGCTGCGAGGAGGCTGAAAGCCGACGAAGCAGTCTCCCAGACAAGGGAGATTGCTTCGGGCTATCGCCCTCGCAATGACATATCAATAAACCCTCGCCTTCGGCTGGTACTTTGTGATCACCACCGGCTTGTAACCGATCTCCAGCCTGCCGTCCTTCTTCGTGATCAACGAATGCTTCAGCCAGTTCTGGTCGTCGCGTTCGGGGTAATCCTCGCGCGAATGTCCGCCGCGCGACTCTTTCCTGTTCAGTGCGCCGACCGCCACAGTCTCCGCCACTTCAAGCATGTTGCCGAGTTCCCAGGCGTTCAGCAACTCGGTGTTGAAGATCCTGCCCGTGTCGTTCACGCCCACGTCCTTGAAGCGCCTTTGCAGTTCGCGCACTTTTTCGAGCGCGGCGGTCATATCCTTTTCGTTGCGGTAAATGCCGACGTCCTCGAACATGACCTTTTTCAATTCATTGGAGATGTCGAACGCGTTCTCCCTGCCCGATCCGTTTCTCAACGCATCAAAAGCGGACCTCGCGGTTGATTCTGCGTCCCCGGGCAGTTTCTCGAAGTCGGTATGTTTTGCGTATTCCGCCGCTTTGAGCCCTGCATGTTTGCCGAACACCACCAAATCGAGCAGGGAGTTGGTCCCCAGGCGGTTCGCGCCATGCACCGAGACACACGCACATTCGCCCGCCGCATACAGACCGGGGAAGATCGTGTCCTTATCGTCCACGACCACTTCGCCGTATTTGTTGGTCGGGATGCCGCCCATCGTGTAATGCGCCGTCGGCTGGATGGGCATCATCTGCGTTACCGGATCCACGCCGAGATAGACGCGGCAGAAATCAATGATATCCGGCAGTTTCGCCAGCACCTGTTCGCCTGTGATTGTGTATGGAGAGCCGTCGGGATTCGTCCGTCCGTCCATCGCCGCGTAACGGTTCACGCTCTCCGGGCGCACATCGAGATAGACGTAATTCTGCCCGTTGACGCCGCGTCCTTCGCGGATCTCGGTGTAGATCGCGCGCGAGATCACGTCGCGCGAGGCGAGGTCTTTCACCGCGGGCGCGTACTTCGGCATGAAGCGTTCGCCCTGTCCATTGATGAGGATGCCGCCTTCGCCGCGCACACCTTCGGTGATGAGGATGCCGAGTTTGTAAATGCCCGTCGGATGGAATTGGAAAAACTCCATATCCTCCAGCGGGATTCCCCGGCGCAGCAAAATCGCCGCGCCGTCGCCGGTGTAGGCATAGGCGTTCGACGTGACCTCGAAGATTCGTCCGTGACCGCCGGTGGCGAAGATGACCGCCTTGGCGTGGAAAGTGTGCAGTTCGCCGGTGGCGAGTTCCACTGCCACCACGCCCGCCGCCCGTCCGTTGACGAGGATGAAATCCAAAACCTGGTATTCATCGAAGAAGTTGACCTTGTTCTTCAAACACTGCTGGTACAGCGTTTGCAGGATCATGTGACCGGTGCGGTCTGCGGCGTGGCAGGCACGCCTGACGGGTTTGCCCGTCTCATTGTTGGTGTGCCCGCCAAACGGTCGCTGTGAGATGCGCCCTTCGTGGGTACGGTCGAAGGGCAGACCCATGTGTTCCAGTTCCAAAACGGCGTCAATCGCCTCGCTGCACATGAACTCGATGGCGTCCTGGTCGCCGAGATAATCCGAGCCTTTGACCGTGTCGTACGTGTGCCACTCGGGTTTGTCTTCCTCATAGTTGCCCAGCGCCGCCGAGATGCCGCCCTGCGCCGCGCCCGTGTGCGAACGCGTGGGGTATAACTTGCTGATGACGGCGGTCTTTGCGCCGCGCGAGGCGTACAAGCCAGCCATCAAGCCTGCGCCGCCCGCCCCCACGACCACCACATCAAACTGATGAACATTTGCCATGAATTACTCCTGAAAGTTACCGACGATAGACGATGGACGATAGACCGTGGAACATCGTCCATCGTCTATCGTCCATGGTCAAATTTACGAAGTCCAGATGAGCCACAAACCCATGAGGCTCATCGCAGCCAGAAAAACAATGCTCAACAGACGCACAATGTTGCGCGCGCGCGCCTGCAATGTAGTCGTCCGCGATCACGACCAGCCCGTGGACGCCGTGCGCCGCCGCAAGCAGCAACAGTGCGCTGGCGGTCAACCTCCACAGGGGAGTTGCCCAGGCGTCGGTGCTTTGCAGGTCGGTGCTTTGCACGTGAGAGACGTTCGGCATGAATGCCCAGCGCATCACGTCCGCGAAGTTCATATTGTTGCGCGCGCCCATCACCAAGGCGCCGATCAACGCAAAGAGGATCAACGCATACATCCCCAGCGCGGAGAGGCGCGTGAACAGCCACATGATGGCTTCAAAGTTCGTCAGTCCGCGCTCCTTGAGGGAAAGGGTTCTCGATTTCTTCGCCATCCTACCCTCCCAGCGCCGTGCTTACGATCACAAAGACCGAAACGCCGAAGAGTGGAATGAACACCGCCCATTCGATCCAGATCGCTTCCACATGATAATCGAGCAGTTTTGGGAACAGGTCCAGTATGGTGATGCGCAAACCGTTGATGGCGTGGAACAACGCGCAGAAGAAAATAAAAATCTGAAAAGCCCAGTTCTCATAGATGCCGTTGAGTATCCCTCCGAACCTGCCGCCGACAAACGAAGCAAGGATGTGCACAGCGATGAAGATGCCCATGCCCAGCCCGCCGATGCGGTGCAGGATATAAGTCAGGTATGCCGCCGGTCCCCGATAACGCAGACCCGCGGAAAGGCTGACATCCCGTTTCAAGCCCATGGCTGCCTCCGTGGTGAATTTTGTTACAAGCGCCAATTTTACCCGCTATCGCCCAAAAGTTTAAGTGGAGAGGCGGGCAAGTCGAAACGTGACAAAAATCCTGCCAATTTCATTCCTGCCGTCCTACAATGAAGGGAACAGAGACCCTTATAATCCAATTCCAACCGCTTGCAGGCGGAGCATTTTTACCACATCCATAGACAATATCGGCAAGCGCAACATTCTTTTCAGGAGGCGCACATGTCTGACTCGCACGAACTTTCCCGCCGTGATTTCATCAAGGTGACGACGGGAATCGTTGGAGGTTTGATCGGCGCAATCATCGGTCTGCCTTCGGTCTATTACCTGATCGCTCCCGCGCTGCGCGAGGGCGGCAAGGAGGCGTGGATTCCTATCGGCAAATTCGAGGATATGCAGATCGGCGTCCCCTACCCGTTCTCGTTCACGCGCGTCCAGGTCAACGGCTGGGAGCGCACTGCCAGCAGTTTCGGCGGATACGCCGTCCGCAAATCGGACGACCCGAACGACCTGTTCATCCTCAACAGCCGCTGCACGCATCTTGCCTGCACCGTCAACTGGTCGGCGGAAGCGGAGGCTTTTCTCTGCCCCTGTCACGACGCCAAGTTCAGCATCGCAGGCGAAGTGCTCGATGGACCTCCCCCGCGCGCATTGGATGTTTACGAAGAGCACCGCGTCACCGAAGAGGGCATCATTGAGATCTTCTTCAAGGAAAGTTAACCATGTGGAAAAATATTTACCTGTGGCTCGATGAACGCATCGGCTTCAACGACCTTAACAAAAACCTGCTCGACCGTCCCGAACCCAAAACAACCTGGTGGAACACGCTCGGCTCAGCCAGTCTGTTCCTTTTTGTTTTGCAGGGGCTGACGGGCATCTTCCTCACCGTCTATTACACGCCCTCGCCCGATCATGCCTACGACTCGGTTCAATACATCATGGAAGGCGTCGCCTTCGGCTGGCTGATCCGCGGCATCCATCACTGGGGTGCAACGCTGATGGTCATCCTCGTCTTCATCCACATGCTGCGGGTGTTCTATACCGCTTCGTTCAAATATCCGCGCGAACTGACCTGGCTGATCGGCATCGGCTTGTTCCTCACCACGCTTGGCATGGGTTTCACCGGCTATCTGCTGCCGTGGAATCAAAAAGCCTTTTGGGCGACCACCGTCGGCACGCAGATCGCCGGGACGGCTCCCTACATTGGCGAATTCATTCTCAAAGCCCTGCGCGGCGGACCCGACCTGAGCGCCCTCACCCTGCAGCGGTTCTTCTCCGCCCACATTTGGATGATTCCCGCCGCGCTCGCGGGTTTGATCGGCGTTCACCTGTTCCTCATCATCAAACACGGCGAGTCGCACTTCCCCACGAAAGACGATTGAATTGTTTTGTCATTGCGAGGAGTGACGCTTTGCGTCACGACGACTTGTGCCACGAAGTGGTAAGCAATCTCCCAACCCATGGAGATTGCTTCGTGGCGCGAGACGCCACTCGCAATGACAGCGGAGCCATCATGGACGACGAAAACAAAAAACAGATCAACGAACGCTACGAAAAACACCTCGAAAAAGGCGAGCGCTTCTGGCCCGACACCATCTTCCGCGACCTCATCATGTCGCTGGGCATCTTCACCCTGCTGATCCTGCTCGCCACTTTCGTCGGCATTCCCGCCGAACCCAAAGCCGACCCCAGCGACACCTCCTACATCCCGCGCCCGGAGTGGTACTTCCTCTTTCTCTTCAAATTCCTGGCGTTGTACGGTCAACTGCCCGTCATCGGCAAGATCGAATGGCTCGCCACCGTCCTCGTCCCAAGCGTCGCCCTCGGCGTGCTGACCCTGATACCATTCATCGAAAGAAGCCCGCGCCGCCATTACAGCAAGCGCGTCCTGCCCATCTCCATCATGACCATCATGGTCGTCGGCATCGTGCTGTTGACCTTGATGTCCGAAGTGCCGACCGTCTCCGAAGACGGCTCGACTTTATTGGGGACTTTGCAAACCGTCGTAGGGATTTTCATCCCGTTGACCGCCTACGTCCTGCTCTTCGTCTTCAAGAATAACACCCGCCTCATGCTCTGGACGACGGGTCTGGCTGCCGTTTCCATGATTTTTATCTCCGGGACGGTTCTCACCCTTGCCCCCGAAAAGAAAACCGAAGAGACGGAAGTCGCCACCACGCTGGTTGACCAAATCTTCGCCGGGCAGGATTTGTATTCCGTCCACTGCACCGAATGTCACGGCGACGACGGCTCGATTGCGGTCATCGAAGGCGTGGAGGGACTCGAAGGCGAGAAGATCACCCCCATCCACAGCCGCGACGTGTTGTACACCATCACCGACTCCGCCATGCTCGAAGTCATCGCCTACGGGCGTCCCAACGCGGGCATGCCTCCGTTTGGGAAAACCTACGGCGGCGAACTTTCCAGGAGCGAGATGGATTACATCGTCGTATTCATGCGCTATATGTGGGATGACCGCTTCGAGGTCCCGCAAGAAGCGCTCAAGCCTTTATTCCCGCCGCTGGCAGAGGGCGAAGTCCCATCCTACAACGTTCACATCCTGCCCATCGTCAAACGCTATTGCATCTCCTGTCACCGCCCCGGCAAGGATAACAACAACTACCTGATGACCACCTATGAGGAGATCCTCACCACCGGCGACAACGCGGCGAACAACATCATCGCCGGGGACGAGAACAGTTACTTCCTGCAAGTCATCCAGGAACAGCCCATCATGAATCCCGAAAACCCCGAGGAGGAACTGATCGGCGTCATGCCGCCCACCCGCCCGCTCAAACCGAACGTGGTGGATGCCTTCCTCCGCTGGATCATGAACGGCATGCCGCGCACGGCGGCGGAGACGGGAGCGCTCTCAACCACGCCGACGCCTGAGGTTACACCAACGCCGTGATTTTCTGAATCTGACTCGAGCGCTCTCGTTTCGAGGGCGCTTTTTTTTCCATCCCACACATGACATTTTGCACTTGAAAGCCAAAGGGGAACGCCCCACAATCAAGATAGGTGAAAGGAGGCTGAAATGTTCAACGAGGAGTTTCGAAAGGCGACCATCCAGAGCATGGTCGCCGCAATGACAGGTTCGGATGAGAAGCGGCTCGAATGGGCGGGCGTTTTGCAAGACATCGTCAAAACGCGCGGGGACAAACTGGGCAGGGATGAGATTTCCTATCTGGAAGGTCTGATCATCATCCTACAAGACGCAAACGATTTGGAGAAAGCCGATGCCCGGATCCCGGATGTGTACGCCGAGGATTGGAAAACCATCCTGAAAATTGTCAACCACACGTTGACGGCAAACGAAGCGGGACAATCCATCAGCCTCGAAGCGCGCGGGCAGATTATGAATAATACCGTCGCCGTTCTCACCCACAGCACGGATCGAAAAGGCGACTGGCTGAACGCCCTGCGGGGATTGAAGCAGCAGGCGCTCGAAGAGTACAAAATGCCCGACCTGGCTCAATATCTGGGAGCGCTCATCCGCCTGGTGGAAGGCGAGGACGCCGAAGATCTCGAAGCCGAAATCCCCGCGCTTTTACGCAGCGATTGGGAGCAGATCGTCAAAGCGATAACCTGACCGTTATAAAAAGTCGGGACGTAAAGTCCCGACTTTTTCATTATCGCCTGCTTTTCTTCTTCACCGTTTTCTTCACAGCCTTTTTCGCCGCTTTCTTTTTTACAACGGTTTTCTTTGCCGCAGTCTTCTTCGCAGCAACCTTCGACCTTCGACTTTCGACCTTCAACTCAGCCGCCGCCGGCATCTTGTCCATCCACTTGATGATCGCATCGCCAAACTCGGAGCATTTGACCTCGGTCGGCTCCTCCATCAGGCGCGCGAAGTCATACGTGACGGTCTTCGCCGCAATCGCGCCTTCCATGCCTTTGACAATCAAATCCGCGGCTTCTGTCCAGCCCATGTAGCGCAGCATCATCTCTCCCGAAAGGATGACCGAACCGGGGTTGACCTTGTCGAGGTCGGCGTACTTGGGCGCGGTGCCGTGCGTCGCCTCGAAGATGGCGTGCCCCGTCTCATAGTTGATGTTCGCGCCGGGGGCGATGCCGATCCCGCCCACCTGCGCCGCCAGCGCATCGGAGAGATAATCGCCGTTGAGATTCAACGTGGCGATCACGTCGTAATCGCGCGGGCGGATCAGCACGAATTGCAGCGTCACGTCGGCGATGGAATCCTTGATGAGCAGTTTGCTCTTCCACTTGCCGTCGCCATGCGTATCCCACAGTTTCAGCGCTTCTTCCACCTCCCGCTTGATGTCGTCCTGCTGGGAAGGGCTCATCATATCGAAGCCGGGGTCAACCATTTTGGCGTTGTCTTCCACGCTCAGGCTCGGATTCTTTTCCTTGTTGCCCAAAATCCAACTTTCGCGTTCGGTCACAATCTCGTTGCGGAATTCGCGCTTGGCGAGCGTGTAGCCCCAGTCCTTGAACGCGCCTTCGGTGAACTTCATGATGTTGCCCTTGTGCACGAAGTTCACGCTCTTGCGCTTGTTCGCCAGCGCCCAGCGGATCGCCGCACGCACGAGGCGCTCGGTGCCTTCCACAGAGACCGGCTTCAAGCCGATGCCCGCCGTATCGGGGAAGCGCATCTTGGCGTATTCCTTCGGGAAGGCTTCCTTGAACAATTCCTTGAACTTCTTGTTTTCTTCCGTGCCGTATTGGAATTCGACGCCGGTGTAAATGTCCTCGGTGTTCTCACGGAAGATGACCATGTCCACGTATTCGGGATGATTCACCGGCGAAGGCACGCCTTTATACCAGCGCACCGGGCGCAGGCAGACGTACAAATCCAGCAGTTTGCGCAGCATCACGTTCAATGAGCGGATGCCGCCGCCGATGGGCGTGGTCAATGGACCCTTGATGCCCACCAGGAATTCCTTGAACGCTTCGGTGGTTTCCTCGGGCAGCCAGTTCTGGAACAACTTGAACGACTTCTCGCCCGCGTACACTTCCATCCAGTGAATTTTACGTTTGCCGCCGTACGCCTTCCGCACCGCCGCATCGAACACGCGCACCGACGCGCGCCAGATGTCGCGCCCTGTGCCGTCGCCTTCCACAAACGGGATGATGGGATTATCGGGGACCTGTAATTTCCCATTCTGAATCGAAATCTTCGCGCCGCCCTCGGGGACTTTCACATTCACGTATACCATCTTACCTCTCTTGGGTTATTGAAAATTTTTGTCGGATTATATCATCCGCATTATGCACGCCAAAGTGACGATGCTCTTAACCTTTGTTATACTGCGTTCATGTTAAAACTCCCCGGCTTGATTGACCCCCACGTCCACGTGCGCGAACCCGGACAAACCCACAAAGAGGATTGGAACACCGTCACCCAAGCCGCACTGGCGGGCGGCGTGACCATGATCCTCGCCATGCCCAACACCAAACCTCCCATCTTCGACGCCGCAACTCTCGATCTCGCCCTGACCGCTGCCAAAGACAAAGCCCGCTGTGACTACGCCCAGTTCCTCGGCGCCGGACCGGACAACGCCGACACTGCCGCTTCGCTCGCGCCCAGGGCGGCGGGGCTGAAGATGTACCTTGACTCCACTTTTGGCGAACTGCGCCTGGACGACATGACCCTGTGGACCCCGCACTTCCAGAAATTCCCGAAAAACGCGCCGATGGTGATGCACTCCGAAAGCCGCACGATGGCGGCGGCGATTTTATTTGCCGCCATCTACGACCGCCCCATCCACATCGCGCACGTCTCGTTGAGAGAGGAAATCCTGCTCATCAAAGCCGCAAAGGAACGGGGAATCAAAGTGACGTGCGAGGTGAGTCCCCATCATCTGTTTTTTCCCTCACCCCCATCCCCTCTCCCGGTGGGAGAGGGGCGCAGGGGTGAGGGAAGACTGGAGGTCCGCCCCAGGTTGGCAGATCAAAAGGATGTGGATGCTTTGTGGGCAAACCTCGATGTGATTGACTGCTTCGCCACCGATCACGCTCCGCACACGTTGGCTGAAAAAGATGGTGAAAACCCGCCGCCGGGATTCCCGGGACTGGAAACCATGCTGCCTTTATTGCTCACCGCCGTGGACGATGGGCGATTGACCATTGACGATGTAATTAAACGTCTGCACACCAACCCAAGACGCATCTTCAACCTGCCCGAACCAAGCGAAACCTGGGTGCAGGTGGATGAAGATGCCGTCTACGAAATCAAAGCCTCCGAACAGTTCACCCGTTGCGGCTGGACTCCCTTTGAAGGCTGGAAGGTAAAAGGCAAAGTCCGCAAGGTGGTGTTGCGGGGGAGGACGGTCTTCGATGACGGCAAAATCCTTTCCGAAGCCGGTTATGGCAGGAACGTCCGCGTGTAACTCCATGATTGCTATCCGAAATCTCGCATCATGACCCCATATCTTGGGGTAATTGTTTAGACAAGAACCTCTCCGCGCCCGCCGCTTCTGTGGATAACTGCCCCTAAACTGTGGAAAACTGCCCTCCCCTGTGGACAACAGGGGCATTTTTTAGAAAATGGGTCAGACAAGTTAATACAGGCTCACCCCCATATCTGGGGGGCGGTTTTTCGATAAACCGAGATATGGAAAATTTTCAAAAAGTGATTTTGAATCCATCTGGATGCTGTGGGCAAGTTATCCAAGCGAAACCCACAGCGTGGATCAGGCTTGGAGTCGGCAGACAGCCGCAAGTCTGGCGGGAGGCGGGGCGAGTCATCCCATATTTGGGCGTGGATTCGTTTTATCCACATTATCCACATCCCCTACTAATATTACGAATCCATAATCATACTAATATACTGCTTGAATCAAGGATTTAAATCCTGTAGAATCCACAAGAGAGTTTTGTCCCCACTTTGCCAACCTGGGAGGTTGCCATGGATATGATCAAAGTTTCAGCCAACTCCCGTACCTCTGCAGTCGCCGGGGCGATCGCGGGGGTCATCCGCGAACACAAACGGGCAGAAGTGCAAGCCATCGGAGCGGGCGCCGTCAACCAAGCCGTGAAAGCGCTGGTGCTTGCCACCAGTTACCTCAAAAACGACGGGATCGAGGTGGTCTGCGTTCCCGAATTTGTGGACGTGGAAATCGAAGACAAGGTTCGCACCGCCATTAAACTGGTGATCGAGCCGCGCAATCCGAGTTCGTAAGACGTAAAGGTGACGGCTGCCGGCTGGATGGTCGTCACCTTAATTTAATCGCCAGCGATGGCAGGGTGGCGTATAATTTCCATAGGCGGATTCTCGCTTCCTGCCGCGCCCGCGGCTGGTTCTCCATGGAAAGCGGATTCCCGCCTGTGCCTTTTCCATGAAAAACTGGAACCTGTTTCCCCGCCTTGCCCTTCTGTTTTCGGCGCTCGCTGCTGTAAGTGCCGGGCTGTTCGCGCCGCGCGTGGACCAGGTGGGGGCGAAGCCGGTGATGGTTTATCCTGCTACATCTGTAGTAATTAGCGAATTTCGTTTTCGGGGAGACGGAGGAGGAAACGATGAATTCATTGAATTATATAATCCAACCGGGGTGTCCATTGATATTAGTGGGTGGTTGATAAGGGGCTCCAATAATGCAGGAGCCACAAGCACAAGGGCGACCATTCCAGCTGCTACTATTCTTTTGTCTGGTCAGTATTACTTGGTTGCTAATACAGGTTACAGTGGACCAACCATACCAGACTTGACATACGGTACTGGCATTACCGATGATGGCGGAGTTGCGTTGACTCTTCCTGATACCAGTACGATCATTGATCAAGTTGGACTTAGTGCAGGTTCTGCTTACTTGGAAGGTACTCCCCAAGCTTCTCTTGGAACGAGCAATATAGATCGCGGCTATGAAAGACGCATCGGCGGAGTGGATGGCAATTGCCAGGACGATGGAAATAATCTGGCAGATTTTTTCCTTGTGAATCCGAGCAATCCCCAAAGTTCATTAAGTGCGTTCGTATCATGCGGCGTGCCCACTGAAACACCCACCTCGACGAATACAGCCACCGATACAGCCACTCCTACCTCCACCTTTACCCCAACGACCACATTCACCCCTTCCAACACGCCGGTCATCTCGGATACGCCTACCAATACTGCCACTTCCACCAACACCCCCGCTCCCAAAGAGGTCATCATCAGCGAGGTGGCATGGTCCGGCACTTTAGCCACTGTCAACGACGAATGGATCGAGTTGTATAACACCCGCTCCACGCCGATCAATATCAACGGCTGGCGGCTGGTCAGCGATAACGACGGCTCGGTGGATATCGTCCTCAGCGGCGTCGTTCCCGGCAACGGGTTTTTCCTGCTCGAACGGGCGCGAGACCTGACCGTCAGCGATGTCCCTGCGAATCAGATTTACACCGGCACGCTCGCCGACGCAGGCGACGTGCTCCGCTTGAGTAAACCGGACGGCACGGTCATGGATACCGCCAACAGCGACGGCGGCGCTTGGCCCGCAGGCACCGGCTCCCCGAATTTTTACAGCATGGAGCGCCTGCTCAATGGTGGGGTCGCCGCGCCGGATAACGCCACCGGCTGGGTGTCCAACAACCAGCCCTCCACGTGGGTCGCGCACGATGCGGCGAACAATCTGGTGCACGGCACGCCCGGCATGCCGAACTTTAATTACGGCGCCACGCTCACGCCCACGTTCACCGCCACCCTCACGCTCACGCCCACCCGCACCCCCAGCCGCACCGTCACGCCCACGACCTTCCCCATTCGGGCAGTCGTAATCAATGAAGTCGCCTGGGCAGGCACGGCGAACAGCCTCCCCGACGACGAATGGATCGAGTTGTATAACCCAGGCAACCGGGCGATCAACCTCACCGGCTGGACGTTAAGAGCCTACGATGGAACGCCGAGCATCACCTTGAGCGGCGTCATTCCCGCCGGCGGGTATTTCCTGCTCGAGCGCGACGATAACAGAACGGTCTCCAATATCGCCGCGGACCAGATTTACACGGGAACGCTTTCCAACAGCGGCGAAATCTTGTACCTGCGCGATAACTCGAACCGGGTGATTGACACCGCCAACGGCAACGGCGGATCGTGGCCCAGGGGCAGTTCCTCCACGTACGGATCCATGGAAAGGATCGGGGTCTCGGCGGAGAACGACAGCACCTGGTTCACCAACAACGGCACGAAGAAAAATGGGAAAAATGCCAACGGCGGCGATATCCTGGGCACCCCCAAACAGGGCAATACCCCCGCTCCCACCGCCACACCTTCCAAAACCCGCACGCCCACGCGGACGCTCCCGCCGCCGACGGTCAGAATTGACCCGCGCCCCATCCTCAATGAAATTCTTCCGCGTCCCGGCTACGACTGGAACGGGGACGGTCGCACCGATGTCTACGACGAATTCATCGAGATCAAAAACCTCGCCGCCATTGATATCAACCTGAGCGGCTGGAAATTGGACGACGATCCCAACGGCGGTTCCAGTCCCTACACCCTGCCGAGCGTCACCCTGAAACCGAACGAGCGCATCGTTTTCTACGCGCTGGATACGAATATCCTGCTCTCCGACGGCGGCGATACCGTGCGGCTCATCGCCCCGAACGGGAAAATCTACGACGCCTACACCTACACCGTCGCCAAAGCCGAAGACCGCTCCATTTGCCGCCTGCCCGACGGCAACATCTTCGACGACGGCTGGTTCGACGACTGCATCCCCACGCCAAACCTCACCAACACCCGCGAGGGCAATGTCCCGACCTCGCCGGGCGGAAACGCCGAATCGCCCGTCTGCGACCTGCCCGATACCATCCCTGCCGACTTTTTCTTCGCCGAGTGCCGCGGCTACGGGGCGGGGATTTGGAACCCGTTTTATTGGGACAAAACCGGCTGGCTGGATAAACTGTTCATCCCCGATGCCGACGGCAAATGGAAATCGTTTGTAGAATAGGTCGAAGACCCTAAAGGTCGAAAAGCCTTTGGGGTCTTTTCTTGAAAACAGGGTACTTCATGGAAACCTTTTTCTCCTTTTTGGAAAAACGTGTGGATGACTGTTCCTCCCTCCTGTGCGTTGGACTGGACCCGCACGTCTCCGACCTCCCAAGCCCCACCGCCGCCTCCGCCCGGACCTTTTGCCTGAATCTCGTCCATCAGACCGCGCGCTACGCCGCAGCCTTCAAACCCAACGCCGCGTTCTTCGAGGTCTTCGGCGCGGAGGGTTGGTCGGCATTGAAGCAGGTCGTCGAAGCCATCCGGGAAGAATCAGACCGGATGGACTCACGCATCCCCATCGTCCTGGATGCGAAGCGCGGGGATATTTCGTCCACGGCGGAGGCGTACGCGCAATCCGCGTTTGAATCGCTCGGCGTGGACTGCATCACGTTGAATCCGTATCTAGGAAAAGATTCCATTGACCCGTTCATCAAGAATCAGGAGAAAGGCGTGTTCCTGCTGTGCAAAACGTCCAACCCGGGGTCCGGCGATTTGCAGGACCTGACGCTTGATTCCGGCGAGCCGTTGCACATCCATGTTGCGCGGCTTGCCCAAACGTGGAACGTCAAAAATAACATCGGGCTGGTGGTCGGCGCGACTCATCCGCAGGTCATGGCGATCATCCGCGCCGCCGCGCCGAATTTATGGTTTCTCGCTCCCGGTGTCGGCGCGCAGGGCGGCGAGTTGGAAACCGCGCTGAAATCCGGTTTGCGCGCCGATGGAAAAGGACTGTTGCTGCCGATTTCCCGCGCCATCTCCCGCGCCGATAACCCCGGCAAAGCCGCGGCGGAGATTCGCGATCAGATCCTGCACGTCAAACGGGATTTGGGGCTATAACAGGATGTCAAAAATCATCAAAGCGCGCGAACCCTTCGAGGAAGGCTTTTCTGTTTTTCTCTCCGGCAGTGTGGCGGGCCATGACTGGCGCGCCGGCCTGGTGAAACGCTTGAAGGATCGCGATATCATTTTCCTCGACCCCCGCAGCGACGATTACTCCTCGTTGAAAATGACCGCGGACGACCCAACGTTTCGCGAACAAGTGGAATGGGAGGGAAACGGATTGGAGCAAGCCAGCCTCATTGCCATGTATTTCAATCACGACTCCGCCGCGCCCATCACGCTGCTGGAATTCGGTTTGTTCGCCCGCAGCGGCAGGTTGATCGTACGCTGTCCGAAAGAGTACAAATATAAAGCCCATGTAGATGTGCTTTGCAGCCGGTTCGGCATCGAGCAGGTTGGCACGCTCGATGAACTTGCCTCCAGCATTCTCACCCGATATTCGAAGACAGGCAGGAAATAACCCATGACTCGACCCAATGCGCGCCTCTCCGCCCTCGCCGATGGTCTCCTCGAAGCGGGCTGCATCAAGTTCGGGGAATTCACCCTCAAATCGGGGCTGAAATCCCCCATCTATATTGACTTGCGGCAGATCATTTCCCATCCAAAATTACTGGCTGACGTGGCGCAGGCGTACCTGCCAATTCTCTCGACCCTCCGCTTCTCCCGAATTGCGGGTCTGCCTTACGCAGCGATTCCAATCGCCACCGCCATCAGCCTTGCGGGGAACTATCCCATGATCTATCCGCGCAAGGAAGTGAAGACCTACGGCACGAAAGCCGAGATCGAAGGCGAGTATCAGGCGGGCGAGATGGTGGTCATCATTGACGACCTCGCCACCACCGGCGGGAGCAAATTCGAAGCCATCGAAAAACTGACCAGCGCCGGGTTGATCGTGAAGGATGTGGTTGTGCTGGTTGACAGGCAATCCGGCGCGAAGCAGACGCTGGAGCAGGCGGGCTACAACCTCCATGCCGTGCTGACCATCTCGCAGCTGCTCGATCACTGGGAGGCTACGGGCAAGGTGGAGAAGTCCAGGATCGAAGCGACGAGGGAGTTTCTAAGGTCCCAGTAAAGATGAAAAGTACACTTTGCTTAATTTGTCAAAATTCGATAACTTCTCGATTTGGAGGTATCCATGCCGAAAAAACAAACTTTCAAAGCCGTCATCCAGGACGCAGGGGGAGGCGGTGCGTTCGTGGAAATTCCCTTCGATGTGGAGAAGGCGTTTGGCTCAAAAAAGCCCAAGATCAAAGCGGACATCGAGGGCGCTCCTTATCGCGGCACACTGACGCGGATGGGCGGTCCAAATCACATCCTGATCGTCCTGAGAAACATCCGCGAACGGATCGGGAAGTCGTTCGGCGATGAGATCAGGATCACTGTGGAACTCGATACCGAACCGCGTGTGGTGGAGATCCCCGACGAATTGAAGAAAGCGTTCAAAGGCGAGAAGGAGGCGAAGGCTTTCTTCGATAAACTCCCGTATTCTCATCAAAGGGAGTATGTCGGGTACATCACCGAAGCGAAGAAACCGGAGACCCGCGAGCGCCGGGCGGCTCAAACGATTGCGATGTTGAAAAAAGGTCAAAAGGAACGGTAGTACTTTCCATACCGCAGCGCAACTGAATATGACCGGAAACTCCTTGAATTGGCTCGATCTTGCCCGCGAGTTGTTTTCCATCTCGCAGTCCGGGCTGACCTACTGCAAGAACGAATACGACTTGCACAGTTACCGCCGTTTGCGGGAAATCTCCGCCGAGATCATTGCGGAGGAAGCGGGGTTGTCAAAAGATACCGTCATGCAAACATTCTCCATGCAGGCGGGATACCTCACGCCGAAAATAGACGTGCGCGCCGCCGTGTTCCGTGACGGGAAAATCCTGCTGGTGCAGGAAAAGGCGGATAACAAGTGGGCGTTCCCCGGCGGCTGGGCGGATATCGGCGATGCCCCCTCCGCCATGGTCGAACGCGAAACATGGGAGGAAAGCGGGTTCAGGGTGCGCGCCTCCAAAGTCGCGGCGGTCTACGATGCCAACCGCGCCGAACCGATGGAGTTCTTCCATGCGTACAAGATCGTTTTTTTATGCGAGTTGCTTGGCGGAGAGGCGCGGACAAGTTTTGAAACCCTGGCGGTGGATTTCTTCGACCCCGCCAACCCGCCGCCTCTTTCCAGGGCGCGAACGGGTCAACACATGATTGATGAAGCGTTTGCCCACCTCCAAGATCCCAGCCGCCCCGCCTTTTTTGATTGACAATGTATAGCCTCTTCCGCCCGCTTCTCTTTCGCCTCGAACCCGAACAGGCGCATTTCCTCACGCTTCAAGCGTCGCGTCTCGTGGGTTTGATCCCGCCGGTGCGATGGCTTGCGGCGCTTCCATTCAGAACGCCGCTCAAGCCCGTGAATGTGTTCGGGTTGACGTTCAAAAATCCGGTCGGGCTGGCGGCGGGATACGACAAGGACGGCGTCGCCGTGCGCGGACTCGCGGCGCTGGGCTTCGGTCACGTGGAGGTCGGCACGGTCACGCCGCTGGCGCAGGAGGGCAACCCCAAACCGCGCGTCTTCCGCCTGGTGGAGGATGAGGCGGTCATCAACCGCATGGGATTCCCCGGCAAAGGCGCGGCGTACGTCGAAGGGCAGTTGCAGGCGTATCGGGCGCGCGAAGGAAATTCCTTTGCCGGGAGATGGCTTGCCCGCCGGAACATGATCTTGGGCGTCAACCTCGGCAGGAACAAATCCACGCCAAACGAGGAGGCGGTGCTGGATTACCTCGCGCTCGTGCAGAACTTCTCGCCCTATGCCGATTACCTGACCATCAACATCAGTTCGCCCAACACGGTGGGACTGCGTCAATTGCAGGGACGGGCGGCGCTGGAAGGACTGCTGTTCCAAATCCATGCGCAGCGCAAATGGGAGGAGGAACGTTTGCAGAAGCCGCTGCCGGTTCTGGTCAAACTCGCGCCGGACCTGACAGACCCCGAATTGGACGACGCCATCGAGGTCATCCTCAATTCAAAGATGGACGGCATCATCGTTACCAACACGACTCTTGCGCGCGAGGGCTTGCGGTCGGACTCAAGGGGAGAATCAGGCGGGTTGAGTGGCGCCCCGCTGCGGGTCCGAAGTGAGGCAGTTCTTCGTCAAACCGTGAAGCGCGTGAACGGGAAAATTCCGGTGGTGAGCGCGGGCGGAATCATGAATCCCGACGATGCAAAACGCCGCCTCGATGCCGGGGCGGCGCTGGTGCAGGTGTATACCGGTTTGATCTATCGCGGACCTGCGTTGGTAAAGGAGATCGTAAAGTCGCTTTAGAACCGATCCGAAAAACTCTGGAGTCAGCCAACTCGCTGGCGTATTTTGGGAGCAAGTGTCGCCACGGCGCCACGCGACGCTCCCTGATTCCATGACCGAGATTGGTTATTCGGCTGGACTCTTAATGCAGATGAAGAAGATTTCGATCGGTGTTCATCTGCGGGTCATGGTTGGGCGGGGCGCAAAACGGGCATGGGGGCGTCGTTGCGTTTGGTAAAGAAGCCTTCGGGCAGCGGCAGGGGATCGAGGATGCGCTTGGTCGAGATCGAATCCGACGGGATGTAGTAAAGGTTGATGGGGCTTTCGGTGCCGAGGCGGATATCCTGAAATGCGAAAATGACGTACGTGCCGTCGGGACTGAAGGCGGCGTCGCGGTAACAGCAGTTGCCTTCGTAGGGGGCGGCTTTTTCAGATTTATGCGTGAGGGCGTTGTAGAAAACCAGGTCGCCGAAACCGGCGTTGCGCACGCCGCTGTTGATGAAGAAGACCATGTCGCCGTCGTAATCGAAGTTGATGATCTCGTTGTTGAACTTGAACCACGGACCGGGGAAGTCGTCAATGCGCGCGGGTTCGGCGTCGCCGCATTTGGAAATGTCCATGATGCGGATGGTGTCGGCAAAACTGCCGCCGGCGTTGGCAAGATATTTGATGGCAAGCCGCGCGCCATCGTCGGACCAGAGCGCGTCCTTGACCGCAAGTTCGTCGAAGAACAGGCGACCGTTCATCTCGAGCAGGGCGCTCTTTTTGTTCACCGTTTTAAGTTTTTCAATATCGAACGGCACGACAAAAAGTTCGCGGTTCAAAGCGAGCGCCGCCTGCGCGCCGTCCGGCGAGACGCTGAACGATTCAAAATACTCGGCGGAGAGAAAGTTGACGATGATGTCTTCGCGCAGGGTTTCGATGTCCACCGTGCGGACGGTCTTGCCGGTCAGGTACAAAATGGTGTTCCCGTCCGGCAGCCATTGGAGGTTGAATTTCGCCGTGCCGTCGGTGGTGACCTGCTGCAAATCCGAGCCGTCCACGTTCACGACGTAGATGTCGTTATTGCGCAGGAAGGCGATCTTGTCCGCGCCGCCGATGACGGGCAGGGACGGCACAGCGGGCTGGGTATCGGTGGGCGTCGCCGTTTCTGTATCCGTGATGGATATGGTCGCCGTCGCTTCGAGCGTGGGGGCGGATGTCGCCGTGGGCGGCTCGCTCGTGAAGGTTGATGTGGGCGCTTCGAGCGTGAACGGGAGTTGGTTCCCGATGAAGAGGAGGAATGCGCCGCCGCCAATTAATCCCGCCAGAGCCAAACCCGCAAGGATGACAGGCACCGGACTGCGTTTTTTCCGCGCCTTTCTGGTGATTGCCGTTCGATTGTACGGCGAGGCTTTGAGCGTATCGCCCGACCTGCGGATGGCGGGACTCTCTCCGCGCAGGAACGCCTTGATGGTTTCGACCATCTCGACCGCCGTCGAGAAGCGGTCGTCCGGATCTTTTGCCATCGCGGTGGAGATGACCTTTTCCATCCACGTCGGCAGGTTGGGGTTGGCTTCCAGGATGCGCGGCACGGGTTCGGTGATGTGCTTGAGCGCCAGCCCCAGCGGGGTATCCGCCTTGTAGGGCTGTTTGCCGATCAGCATTTCATAGAGGATGACGCCCAACGCATAGATGTCCGCTCGTCCGTCCACCGCTTCGCCGGATGCCTGTTCGGGAGCCATGTACGCGGGCGTGCCGATGATGGCGGCGCCAGTCACATTGCCCGCTTCTGCCTGGCTGAATTTTGCGATTCCAAAATCGGAGATGAGCGGGACGTTCTTGTTGGTGAAAAGGATGTTCGCCGGTTTGAGGTCGCGGTGGATGATGCCTTTGGAGTGCGCTTCGTCCAGCCCTGGCGCGATCTGTTCGAGCACCCTCAGCCCCTCTTCGATGCTGAAGACGTGATCTTTGATGCGCTCCGAAAGCGAACCGCCCCCCATGTAACGCATGACGAAATACGGCTGGTTGTTTTCCTCGCCCACGTCGTAGACTGGCACGATGGAGGGATGCTCCAATTGGGCGATGATCTTCGCCTCGCGCTCGAACCGCAGGCGGAACTGCGGGTCGGCGTGGATCAGTTCCGGCGGCAGGAATTTGATGGCGACCTCGCGCTCGAAGCGCGGGTCGTAGGCGCGATAGACGGTGGCAAAGCCGCCGCGCCCCAGTTCGGATTTGATTTCGTAACGCCCAATCTTTTCAAGAGCCATATCATCAAGTATACCGATTCAAAAGGGCGCATGCAAGAAGTTTGTATTGCAATATTTTTTGGCGGACTCCCTCGCCTTTATGAATCCATGTACAGCCCGCCCGTGGACTCCATCCAGTCCGCGATGCGCTCCACCGCGCCGGGGATGTCATTGTCCGAGATGTCAATCTCGATCTTCGGCAAGATGGATTCGTCGAAGAGCCTGCGGATCAATTTCTGCTCCTCCACGAACAGGTTCAGATCGTCGTATTGCGACGGGTTGCCGGAGACCTTCAGGCGTTCGGCGCGCGCCGCTTCGAACGATTCGGGAGAGCGGGTCATCATCACCAGGCGGAAGTTCAACGGAAGCAGGCGTTCCTCCAGCCAGCGGAAGTCGTAGTCCTTGTTGTATTTCATCAATTGATACATGCGCGTGGACAGGTGAAAGCGGTCCACGATCCACGAATAATAGCGCTGTAATTCAAAGAGTTTGACCCACGTGGCGTAGGTTTCCATCGCCAGCGCCTCCTCCTGCGGCTCGAAGTTGATCAATCCGCGCCCCCAGGGGAAGTTGGTGAACGCGCACCATTCCCCGGAGACGAGCGGCGAGTGATAGCGATACTTGCGCGGACCCACAATGCGCGGGTGCTCGTTGAGCGCAAAGGCAATGTCGGTTTTGAACGTCAGGCGCGTGCCTTCCAGGATGACTTTTGGGGTGAGTTTTGACATGGCGTGATTATAGTCTTTGAGCGGACCAAATTCGCCCATTTGTCCCATTAATAACTGATGTTACGCAGTTCCTTCTCCCTCACCCCTTTCACCCCTCTCCCAGTGGGTGAGGGGACGGGGTGAGGGTGCGTAAGGTGAGTTAATAAATCTGATAATTTTCTGAAACGAATCCCCCGGGCAGTTGTGGTATATTCCCACCATAAAGGTACATTTATGGACGACAGAATCACGATCATTGAAGGACCGCCCCCCATCTTCGAGCAGGTCAACGATGGCTGGGCAATGGGTTTGAACGAAAGCCCGGCACTCTCCGTTCCCGCGCTGACGCGCCTGCGCACATTCAACGGACCTGCATTGGTACAGCGCTGTTACAGCGCCTGGCATAACAGAAACTCCATCCATTTGCATTACCGCAATGAAATGGGACTCGAACAAACCGCTCCCATCCTTGCCGCCCGCAACGTGGATACCCAGGAGGGTCAGGTACTGCTCCTGTGGGTCTATCTCGACAGTGAGACCGTCGAATACGAGACAGATTCGGGCGATGACGACCAGATGGACGATTTCCCCGACGAATAGAAAGGATTCAAAGTGACAGTCACTTCAAAAGTGGCTGTCGCTTTTTTAACCGACATGACCGCGCTTCTTTCCTCGACGCAAAACGGTTCTGTTATTCTGACATTGAACCGCCCCGAACGCGCCAACGCTTTCGACTTTGAACTGACCCAGTCGCTGCGGCAGGCGCTCGTCCAAGCGGAGGACGACCCGCAGGCGGGATGCGTGGTCATCACCGGCGCGGGGAAGGTCTTCAGCGCCGGGCAGGATTTGACCGAGATGAAGCAGGGCGAAAACATCTCCTACCGCGAGCATTTGGAGAAAACGTACAACCCGTTGATTCTGCAAATCCGAAACATGGGCAAGCCCGTCATCGCCGCGGTCAATGGAGCGTGCGCCGGGGCGGCGTTCGGCATTGCGCTGGCATGCGATATACGAATCGCCAAAACCAGCGCGTACTTTGTGGTCGGGTTCAGCGGTATCGCGCTCGCGCCCGATTCGGGCGTTTCGCTCTTCCTGCCGAAGTACATCGGCTTGGGACGCGCGCAGGAGTATTTCTATACCAACAAGCCGATTCCCGCCGCACTTGCCTATGAGTGGGGCATCGCCAACCGCGTGGGCGGATTCAACTATCAGCGGCTGGTCAGCCAGATGGCAGCAGACCTGGCTCGAGGTCCGCGTGAGGCGTTTGCGTTGGGGAAGATGGCGTTCAACCAGGCGTATCTTCCCAACCTGGAGGAAGTCCTGAACCAGGAAGGCATCCTGCAAGAGGAGGCGCGCACGCACGAAGAGCACCGCCGCCGCGTGGATGAGTTTTTCGACCGCCGAAAGAAATCCTAAACCGGGCTTGCCCGCTTACGTATCCTTTCACGAACAGGCGGGTTTTTCATCACAAAAGCGTCATTTTTATCAAAAATAAGCAGATTTTTGTCATATTGACGGCGGTTTGATTCTCGTGTAAAGTTTCAAAGGCAATTGTGATTTAATGGATAAGCCTATGATCCGGCAATTGTACATAAAGCGTGCTTAGAGCGGGCAACCCCGTCCGGGGTGCCCGCTTATTTTTTTCCAAATCTTCCCAGGAGATTAACATGTCAGGACCAATCAACGCATTTGAAATGGCACAGAAACAGTTCGACGGCGTAGCCAAAATGCTCAAACTCGATTCCGGCGTGGCGGAGGTGTTACGCTGGCCCATGCGCGAATATTCCTTCCGCATCCCCGTCCGCATGGACGACGGCTCGCTGAAAGTCTTCCAGGGTTTCCGCGTCCAACACAACGATGCGCGCGACCCAACAAGGGCGGCATCCGCTTCCACCCGGCGGAGACGCTCGACACCGTGCGCGCGCTCGCCACCTGGATGACATGGAAATGCGCTGTGGCAGACATTCCGCTCGGCGGCGGCAAAGGCGGCATCGTGGTGGACCCCTCCACGTTGTCAGTCCGTGAAAAAGAAGAACTTTGCCGCGGCTGGGTGCGCGCCATGTGGAAGAACATCGGTCCGCGCAACGACGTGCCCGCTCCCGATGTCGGCACCACCCCCGCAGATGATGGGCTGGATGATGGATGAATATTCGCGCCTCGTCGGTCAGTACACTCCTGGCGTGTTCACCGGCAAGCCCGTCGGCGGCGGCGGCTCGCTTGGGCGCACCGAAGCCACCGGCTTTGGCGTCATCTACACCGTGCGCGAAGCGATGAAACACCTCGGCATGGACTCGAAGAAATCCGTTGCGGCGCTGCAGGGTTTCGGCAACGTCTCGCAATATGCGGCGGTCGGCTTCGTTGAAATGCTTGGCGGCACGGTGGCGTGTGTCTCGTGCTACGATCGGCACGACAAGAAAGCCTACACCTACAGCAAGAAAGGCGGCATTGACCCGCACTTCCTGCTTTCCATCGTGGACGAGTATGGAACCATTGACAAGAAGAAGGCGATGGACTCCGGCTACGAAGTGAGCGATGGCGACAAGTGGATCGAGTTCGAAGCCGACGTGCTCATGCCTGCCGCGCTCGAAGGTCAGATCAACGCCGATACGGTCAAGAAGATTTCGAAAGGCGTCCGCATCGTCGCCGAAGGCGCGAACGGTCCCACCACACCCGAAGCCGATGAAGTCTTCAAGAAGAACAACGTCTTCAACATCCCCGACTTCCTCTGCAACGCTGGCGGCGTGACCACCTCGTACTTCGAGCAGGTGCAGAACGACATGAACTTCTACTGGAGCAAGGACGAGGTTCTCCAGCGCCTCGACCAGAAGATGACCTCCGCCTTCCATGCTGTGCTGGAACGCAGCGAAAAGGAAAAGGTTTACATGCGCGACGCGGCGTACATGGTCGCCATTGACCGCGTGGTGAAAGCGATGGAACTGCGCGGCTGGTTGACGGGTGCGGCGTAAGATAGTGAACAGATCATAGAGAATAGTGGACCTGTCGAAAGGCGAGTCCACTATTTTTTATTCGCTTCTTTCTTAGCCGACTTCTGCTCCTGTTTTCTGAAACCTTTTCTCCCTTTAGCTTTTGATACAATCACCTGGTAACCTATTCACTATTACCTATTCCCCGAGGCACTCATGACAAAACAATCCTTCAAATGGGACGATCCCCTTCTGTTCAACGACCAACTCACCGACGAAGAACGCATGATCCGCGATACGGCGCGGAGATACTGCCAGGATAAACTCATGCCGCGCATCCTCGAAGCGAACCGGCAGGAAATCTTTCACCGCGAGATCATGACCGAGATGGGCGCAATGGGCTTCCTCGGCTCGACCATCCCCGAAGAATACGGCGGCGCAGGCTTGAACCACGTCGCTTACGGACTCATCGCCCGCGAAGTCGAACGCGTGGACAGCGGCTACCGCTCCGCGATGAGCGTGCAAAGTTCGCTGGTGATGTATCCGATCTTTACTTATGGGACTGAGGAGCAAAGGAAAAAGTACCTGCCGAATTTGGCAAGTGGAAAATGGATTGGATGTTTTGGATTAACCGAACCCAATCATGGCAGCGATCCTGCCAGCATGGAAACCCGCGCCAAAAAAGTGGACGGCGGTTATATTGTCCACGGCAATAAGATGTGGATCACCAACTCGCCGATTGCGGATGTGTTCATCGTGTGGGCAAAACTGGACGGCGAGATTCGCGGATTTATTTTGGAAAAAGGAATGAAGGGTTTATCCGCGCCGAAGATCGAAGGCAAATTCAGCCTGCGCGCCAGTTCCACCGGCGAGATCGTGATGGATGAAATATTCGTCCCCGAAGAAAACATCTTCCCGGAGGTCAAAGGCTTGAAAGGTCCGTTCGGGTGTTTGAACAAAGCGCGTTATGGAATCGCTTGGGGCGCGCTGGGCGCGGCGGAGTTCTGCTGGCACGCGGCGCGTCAATACACGCTCGACCGCCCGCAGTTTGGGCGTCCGCTGGCGGCGAACCAATTAATTCAATTGAAACTGGCGAATATGATGACCGAAATCACGATCGGCTTGCAGAGCGTTTTGCGTGTGGGACGTTTGATTGACGAAGACAAAGCCACCCCGGAGATGATCTCGCTGGTCAAGCGCAATTCCTGCGGCAAGGCGCTGGAGATTGCCCGCCACGCCCGCGACATGCACGGCGCCAACGGCATCTCGGACGAGTTTCACGTCATCCGCCACGTCATGAACCTGGAATCGGTCAACACCTACGAAGGGACTCACGACATCCACGCGCTGATCCTGGGCAGGGCGCAGACGGGCATCCAGGCGTTTTCGTAGCGGATGTAGTACCGCAAAATTCTTTTTGCGCCCTCACCGCGCAAGATGAATCTTGCGGTACAGTTTTACTTATGCCCTTCCAAACACACTACACCTTCGCTTCCCACATTGGCATTATGAATGACCCCGGCGGGTAAATCCAATCTATCGCCTGCTTTCAATGTCAGCGATTGATTCAGTTCGGGCAATCCAAACGTGATGCTGCCCTGCACCACGTAAATGACCTTGTCGTAACTGTGCGAGTGTGCGGAGTACGCGTCGAAGGGTCCGTTCGACCAGGAATAAGGGTCGAGACCTTCGGTGGCCATCATCTGCCAAAGGGTGGCACGGGTTGGGGGAACAGAATCAGCCCAGGGGGTGACTCGAGGCGCGTTGGTCATTGAGATTATTCCATCACTGTAATCGGCGCAAAATAAATTTTGCGTTACGGTTCAACGGGGTATCCTGCGTTGATCCAGGCTTCCAATCCGCCGAGCAGAGCTTCCGCTTTTTCATATCCGTTTTGCAAAAGGAGGAACGCCGCACGGGCGCTCGTATGCTCGTTCAGTCAGGTGCAGTAGGTGATGATCCACTGGTCTTTTTCGAGTGAGAGACTGCCGATGTTGTTTTCGAAGTTTGCCAGCGGAATGGAAACGGCGCCCATCGCATGACGAAAGGCGTACGATTCTGCGCTTCGCACGTCAACGAGGATGGCTTGACCCGAATCCAGTGCGGCTTTGGCGTCGCTGACGGTGATGCGCGGAACCTGGTCTTCGGTCTGCGGGATGCCGCTGTTACCGGGGAGCGGCTGAATCGCAGCCGGTTCCGCCTGCGGCGCGGCGAAGTTGCATGCAAGCGCGATGCTAAGCAGGATCGCAACACCGATAAGAACGTTTCGTTGTCTCATCAAATACTCCTTGGATCGAAGACGGCAGACCATCGTCCGCCGTCCTCGATCCATTGTCTTTTACAACTGGCAGTACCGGTCCACGCGCTTGCCGATGATGGCGAGGCTGTCTGCCCAGAATTTCTTGGTGCGGATGTTGATGCCGAATTTGTCGGCGAGTTCCGCGGCGCGCGCTTGGCCGGTGGAGGCGAGCAGTTGCTTGTATTCCGGGACGAAGTCCGCGCCGCGCTTTTGGTAGATGGCGTACAAGCCGGTGGCAAAGAGCAGTCCGAAGGCGTAGGGATAGTTGTAGAACGAGAAACCGCTGGAATAATAGTGGGGCTTCCACGTCCACATGAATTTTTGCAGGTAGCGTTCATCCAGCCCGTCGCCGTAGGTGGCTTTCTGCGCACGTTCCATGATGTCGTTGATCTCGTCGGAGGAAAGTTCGGCTTTGGCGCGGCGCTCGAAGACTTCCTTCTCGAACAGGTAGCGCGAGTAGATGTCCACGACGACCTGCGAGGCGTTGTTCATCTGCGCTTCGAGGATGGCGAGCACTTCCTGCGGGTCGTTCGTCTGCGCCAGCGCGGCTTCGGTGACGACGGTCTCGCACATGATGGAGGCGGTTTCGGCGAGGGTCATCGGGGTGCTCTGCTGAAGCTGGGTCTTGTCCGCCGCGTAGGCGCATTCGTTATGGAAGGCGTGACCGAGCTCGTGCGCCAGCGTGCTGACCTGGTCGAATGAACCGTCGTAGTTGCTGAGGATGCGGCTTTCCTTCACCGCGGCAACTCCCATGCAGAACGCGCCGCCGCGTTTGCCTTCGCGCTGTTCGCCGTCAATCCAGTTTTTATCGAAGGCGCGTTTGGCGAACGCGCCGAGGTCGGGCGAGAACTTGTTGAAGTTTTCCACGATGAAATCGCGCGCTTCATCCCAGGAATAGACTTTATCGGTTTTGCCCATCGGGGCGAAGATATCCCACCAGGCGAGCTTTTCCCTGCCGAGCAGTTTCGCCTTGTGCCTGAAATAGCGGCGAAACATCGGGAAGGAGTCCTTCATCGCGCCGAGCATGGCGTTGAGGGTTTCGCGGTCCATACGGGCGGCGTCAATCGAGGCGTGGAGGGCATCTTCGCGGCCGCGCTTTTTATCGAGGGTGAGCGCCTCACCCTTGACGCCGTTCAAGCAAGCCGCAAGCGTTTCCTTCGCGCCCTCCCACGCCTGGTTCTCCGCTTCGTAGGCGCGGCGGCGGACGGATTCATCGGGGTGCGAGCGCAGGTTGATGAGCGCGGGCATGGGCATCTTCTGGACTTTGCCGTCGAGTTCAGAAATCCACGGTCATCTGCGAGGTCACTGTCCCTTGCAGTTTGCCGAAGGCGTTGCCGCCGCTCAAAGTCAGTTCGGCAGCGAGCATTTCCTCGGCTTCGCTCATCAGGTATTTGGATTGCTCCGCCGCCTCGAGCAGGATGAACTCATGCGCCTTTGCCGAAGCGTTGGTCTTGACCGCCTTCCTGATGGCGGGCTTGCCGAGTTTGCCCGCCCACGCGCGGAATTTGGTGCTGAGGACGTTCATTTGCACGCTCATCTGCTCGAACTCCGAGAGGGCGCGCATGGCTTCCTTGTTCCGCGAGTCGGTGGAGACGAATGAGTAGATGTAGGGTTCGAGGGTGCCTGAGAGTTCGAGGAGGGTGTTGAAGCGGTCCACGGATTCCCCCAGGATTTTGCCGAGTTTCTTCGGGTCGGTCTTGCTGTCGGCGTTGGCGATTTTCCTGAAGTAGACGTCAAAATCGTCCAGCAAGGACTTGTACTTTTTGACGGCGTTTTTGAATTGCTTTGAATCGAGGGTGGGATAGACGTTGGTCAGGTCCCAGCGGGGTGCGGAAACGGTCATGGAGGTTCTCCTTGTGAAAAGATACGGCAAGTATACCGTGATTGGATGCGGAACTTTTTCGGGAAGTGGCTGCTTTCGTGGGCTTCGCCACAGAGTGCAGAGAGATTTTGAGTTTTTTCTCAGAGAGCGTTTTGAAATTCGTTTTTAACCACAGATGAACACAGATAAATTGGATTTAAGGATGATTTCATGGAGGTTTTCATCAAAATCAGTGTTCATCCGTGTTCATCTGTGGTGAATTCTGATTTATAAAACACTCTCTCAGGGAACTCTGTGACCTCTGTGGCAAAGATTTAGCCCATTTTTTGGACGCTCTTTTTCGCCCGTTTTAAGTCAATTTGGAGTAAAGTTAAACCGGACAACCGGAGGCATATTTCCATGAAACAGGACCGTTTTTTGACAGGCATTTTGATCGGCATCGGCGTCCTTATCCTGGTCGCTTTGGGGCTTTTCTTCACCCGCCAGGATAAACGCGATTACGTTGCAGAGGATACCCCCGAAGGGACGGCTCATAATTACGTGCTTGCCGTTTTGAACAAGGATTACGAAAAGGCATACGGCTATCTTGCCGATTTGGAGCACAAGCCCACGTATGAGGAATTCCGGCAGTCCTTCCTTCACGGCATGGTCAACCCTGCCGATGTCGGCGTGGATGTCGGCGAAGCGCAGATCGTCGGCGACGAAGCGACCGTCAGCCTCACGCTGTATTATTCCTACAGCGATCCGTTTTCCACCCGCTACGGCAATCAGGATCGCGCCCTGCTGGTGAAGCAAAACGGCAAATGGAAGGTCAGCACCATGCCGTATAACTTCTGGGATTTCAACTGGTATCAGGAGCCGTATAAGCCGTAAGAAATAGTACTGCATCGCAAGATGAATCTTGCGGTACAAAGGACATACCATGAAAACCATCCGCCGACTCTATTTCTACGCCGTTGCCTTCATCAGCATTGAAGTGGTGCTGTGGGGCATGATCGGCTTGCTGCGTTCCATCTTCAGCGCCGAAGAGATCATCAACAGCGCCTCCGCATTGGCGCAGGCGTTATCGCTCATCTTCGTCGGCGTGCCGATCTTTTTGATTCACTGGACGTGGGCGCAGCGCACCTCCGCAAAGGATGAAGAGGAACGTTCCGCAGGTATTCGCGCCGTTTTTCTTTACGGCATTTTGCTCGGCACGCTGATTCCCGTCGTGCAAAACCTGCTGGCGCTGATTGACCGTGCCTTCCTTGCCGCCACAAACCTTTACACGTACCGCGCCATCGTCGGCGGCACGCAATCGTGGCTGGATAATCTCATCGCCATCGTTATCAACCTGCTCATCGCCGCCTACTTCTGGAACGTCCTCCGCGAAAACTGGCGCGCGTTGACCGAGACCGAATCCTTCGTGGAAGTCCGGCGCCTGTACCGCTTCGTATGGATGTTGTATGGTTTGATGATGACCGTCTACGGCGCGCAGCAGGCGTTGACGTATGCCTTCACCCTGCCCTCCAACGTGCTGGGACAAATCGGGAGGGAAGTGGCGGTCAATGCGACTGCCCTGCTCGCGATTGGGACTCCCATCTGGGTCTTCTCCTGGCGCATCCTTCAAGACAGGCTGGCTGATCCCGACGAAAAAGAATCTTATCTACGCCTCGGCATTCTCTACCTGTTGACACTCGGCGGCGTGATCGTCTCCCTCACGGCGGGCGGGAATTTGATCTACCTGATTCTGATGCAGTTGTTCGGCGCAGGCAAACCATGGACGGATTTCTTCCAGGAGATTGGCGGTCCCGTTTCGGTGGGCGTGCCGTTCGGCGTGTTGTGGGCGTACTTTGGCAAATGGCTGGAGCGGCAATTTGCCTTCGATGAAAACGCACCCCGGCGGGCTGGCAAACAGAGACTGCTTTCGTACATTCTTTCCCTGCTGGGGATTGCCGCCACGGTCTTCGGGTTGATTTCCCTCTTTTCGGTGGTGATTGACCTGGCGCTGGGCGTCACCTACCTCAGTGAGAGTGGATTCCGCGAGCCGCTTTCGGGCGCGCTTGCCACGCTGGTGGTCGGTCTGCCGCTCTGGCTGACGGCATGGACACCGGCGCAGGCGCAGGCGATGGAAACAACCGATTCCGGCGAGCATGCCCGCCGTTCGGTGATTCGCAAATCGTATTTGTACCTGGTGTTGTTCGCCTCGGTCATTGGCGGGATGGTCTCGGCGGGAACGCTCGTCTTCAATCTTATCAATGCGGCGTTGGGCGGCGATGTGGCAAACCTAGCGAAGATCGCGCTCAACAGCCTGGTGAGCCTGATCGTGTTCGTCGTTTTGCTGTTCTATCACCTGTCCGCTTTGCGAAGGGACGGCGCTGCCCGAGCGGATGTGCTGGCGGAGAAACAGGCGCAGTTCAGGGTGTTGGTCTTCGACCGGGATGGAAAGTTCGGCGAGGCGGTTAAGTCCGCGTTTGCGAGGCGCGCGCCGGGCTTGCCGGTGACGGTGGTCAACGTCCATGAAAACATGCCCGACGGCGCAAAAGCGGATGCGATTGTCCTGCCCGGCACTTTGGCGGTGAATCCGCCGGAGAACCTCAAAGCGTGGCTCGGCTCCTTTGGTGGGAACAGGCTCATCGTCCAGGATGAAGCGGCGGGCGTTTTCTGGATGAATGACTTTGTGCAGGCGGCGGATTCGGCGAAGGCATTAGCAGAAGGGCAGGATATCCGCCCGCAGTCCTCCAAAAGAACAACGTCTGTTTGGATGTATGTGGCGTATGTGTTTGCCGCGCTGTTCGCCTGCCAGCTGCTGTTGGCGCTGTTGATGCTCGGCATTTCCGCGGTGATGAGGTTCTAGCGTTTATTGTGAGGATGGGCGAGCGTGGAGATTGCTTCGTGGCGCTGAAAAGCGCCACTCGCAATGACATGGTACTTAATGACTGACGTTACGCAGTTAAGCCCTTTTCTTACCGCCAAGGCGCCAAGAACGCCAAGAGGAGAGTAAAAGGCGTAAAAAAACTTGGCGACATGGCGTCTTGGCGGTTTACTGCGTAAGGTGAGTTAATGATATACTCTTGAAAAATTCCGATTCGAGGCGATGAACCATGAGAGTAACAGTCCTTCAAGAGAACCTTGCCCGCGGTTTGAGTATTGTTTCGCGCGCCGTGTCGCCGCGCAGTACTTTGCCTGTTTTGTCGAACGTCCTGATCGCCACCGATGAAGGACGTTTGCGTCTTTCCGCCACGAATCTCGAATTGGGAATCACGTGCTGGATCCCGGCGCGCATTGACGAGAACGGTTCGACGACCGTTCCCTCGCGCACTTTCTCGGACCTGGTGAATACGCTGCCCGGAGACCAGGTGCAGTTGTCGCTGGATGTGAAAACTCAGACCCTGCATTTAAAAAGCGGTTCATCGAACAACGACATCAAGTGCATTGACGCGCAGGAGTTCCCGCCGCTGTCCACGCCGGAAATGCAGGGTGCGGTGCAGTTGAACGTGGCGGACTTCAAGGAAATGATCCAGCAGGTGGCGTTCGCGGCTTCGACCGACGAAGCCCGCCCCGTGCTGATGGGCGTGTTGATGAACGTCGAGAAGGACAAGGTCACGATGGCGGCGGCGGATGGGTTCCGTCTTTCGGTGCGCAAGGCTCAACTGGCGCAGGCGGTTCCGTGACCGATCAACATCATCATCCCCGCCCGGGCGTTGAATGAACTGGCGCGCGTCGCCCACGACCCGGAAGAGCCGATCTACATGGTGGTGCCCAAGCAGCGCGGACAAGTACTCTTCCGCGTGAAGGATGTGGAGGTCGTCTCACAGTTGATCGAAGGCACGTTCCCGGATTACCACCAGATCATTCCGCGCAGTTACAAATCGCGCACGCTGGTTTCCACGGCGGCGTTGCTCAAAGCCTGTAAACAGGCGGAGATCTTTGCGCGCGAAGGCTCGAACGTGGCGCGGCTGGATATCAAGCAATCCAACGGCGAGATGCAGCCCAGCGAAGTGGAAATCTCGGCAACCTCCGAAGAGACCGGCAAGAACGAAACCATCGTGGAGGCAACCGTGGACGGCGGCGGCGTATTGATTGCCTTCAACGTCAAGTTCCTGCGCGAGGCGCTGGAGGTCATCAAGACGCCGAACGTGGCGTTGGAAATGACCGCCCCCAACGCGCCCGGCGTGGTCAAGCCGGTGGGCGATGACAACTTCCTGCACGTCATCATGCCGATGCACCTGGGGTAAACTGAAATGAACGAATCCGCCAGAGCAATGTCTCTGGCGGATTTTTGTTATAGAATCACAACATGACTTCCCTGGTCGTTTGGCATGTAAAAGCGAGCCTCCCATGACCTTCCCCGGTAATTCCGCCGACAACGCCATCAAGATTCTGCTCGCCCTGAGTCAATATCCCATTTTGAGCAGGCGCATCCGTCACTACATGCGCAAGGCGTTGTTCGCGCGCGGCATCATTACAAAGTCCGCTTTCGATGCGGAAGCCCGCCAAAAAGCCATCGAGTCGCAGGCGCGCGAGGGGTTGCACAACCCGTACGAGGAGGAGAGGTCGGATGTATGGGAGGAACGGTTGCTGCGCGTGCGCGATTCGTTGACGGATTTTTATTTCGCGTACAACCTGCCTTATTCCGAGTTCGAGAACATCGTCCGCAGGATGCTGGCGGAACGCGGCAGGGCGGAAGCCGACCTGGAATTCATCTGGTTCAATCCCGAACTCGCACCGCAGGATATGCTCTTCGAGCAGGCGGAGATGATCGAAGCCATGCCCCCGCGGGAGCGCGAAAAGTACGAGGCGCGTTTGCAGGAATTGAAAGCCGTGCTCATCCGCACCATGATCAGCGACCAGTTGAAATACATCAAGATCGCGCGCCAGTGGTTCAAAGTGGAGGATTTGCGCGACATCCGCATGCGCAAGATTGGCGGCGGGAAGATCGGCGGCAAGGCGGCGGGTATGTTGCTCGCCATGCGCGTGCTCAGGGAAACCGCTCCGCCGGAAATCCGCGACCGTTTCCGTTTGCCGGTTTCCTATTATCTCGGCTCGGATGTATTCTATAACTTCCTCACGTTCAACGAACTGGTGCATTGGAACGACCAGAAGTACAAGACCGAAGACCAGATGCGCGCGGATTATCCCAAGTTGTGCAGGGATTTTTCTAGGGGACAGTTCCCAGCCGAAATCATCGAGAACCTCGACCACGTCCTCATGGGGGTACGCGACCGTCCGTTGATCGTCCGCTCATCGAGTTTGCTCGAAGATAATTTTGGAACCTCCTTTGCCGGGAAATATGAAAGCGTCTTTTTACCCAACCGGGGAGGGCACGACCAGCGCCTTTCCGCGTTGACCCAAGCCATTTCGAAAATCTACGCCAGCGTCCTGCATCCCGATGCGCTGATGTACCGTCATCACAAAGACCTGGCGGATTACGACGAACGAATCGGCATCCTCATCCAAATTGTGGAAGGCGAGCCGTTTGGACAGTATTACTTCCCCCACGCGGCGGGAGTCGCGTTCAGCCGCAATCTATACCGCTGGTCGCCGCAGATCAAACAGGACGAAGGCTTTCTGCGTCTCGTCTGGGGGTTGGGCACGCGCGCCGTGGACATGCTTGCAGACGATTATCCGCGTCTCGTGGCGCTCAGTCATCCGCGCGTTCATTCCTCGTCGGATGTCCGCACCATCAAGCGCTACTCCCAGCAATACGTGGATGCAATTGACCTTGAAGGGAATGCCTTTGTCACGGTCCCCGTACGCGGGATTTTGGATGCGGATTACGCGCCTCTGCGTTACATTGCCCAGGTGGAGGATGAAGGCAGTCTGACGCCGATTCGATCCCGCCTCGCGCCGCTGGAAAAGATGGTCATCACCTTCGACGGCTTGCTCGCCCGAACGCCGTTTACCGCTTCCATGCGCGCTGCGCTATCCCTGCTCGAAACGCATTACGGCTCTCCTGTGGATACCGAGTTCACCGTGCGCATCACCAATCCCGACGATCAGCCCGATGTGGAGATCACGCTCCTTCAGTGCCGCCCGCAAAGTCATATTCAGGAAGCGAATGATGTACAGATCCCCGTTGATTTGCACGAAGAGAATATCATCTTCTCCTCGCATACCATGGTACCGCATGGCGCCGTGGAAGGAATTCGCTACGTTCTTTTCGTTCCATCTGAGGGATATTTCCGTCTTGAATCGCAGGATGAGCGCGCGCAGCTGGAGCGCGCCATCGGTCAACTCAACTCTGCGCTCAAGGATGAAACCTTTATTGCAGTCGGTCCCGGACGTTGGGGCACATCCACGCCGGATCTTGGCGTTCACGTCGCCTACAGCGATATTTACAATGCGCGCGCATTGGTCGAACTCGCCGGTGCAGAGGTGGGCGCTTCGCCCGAGCCTTCCTTTGGCACGCACTTCTTTCAAGACTTGATGGAAGCGAACATCTATCCGCTGGCGGTCTTTCTCGATGACGCCAATACCGTCTTCAAGCGTGATTTTTTCTACGGCGCGCCAAACCGGCTGGCTGAATTCATCCGTGTGGAAAACCCGCGCGTATCTGCGGCGTTGAAGTTGATCGCCGTGCAGGATTATCGTCCCGGCATGCACATGAATTTATTGATGGATGCGAACAAGAGTCGCGCCGCCGCTTTTCTGGTTGGGGAACCGCCGCCGCCGCAGGAAGAGGACGCTCTCCTCGGCTCCGCACCAACGGGGTTGGAATAAAAATTGGGCGACTCACCATCGCCCAATTTTTTACCTTGAAACAGAACATTTGTTCTGTTTAATTTTTCCGCCTCCCATCGGACCCGATGTCTGTTCCGCCCCATCAAGCGGATTCAGCCTGCCGGCGGGGAAAAACTTCCATGAGAGTTTGAACTTCCGTGCAAAATAAAACCCCGCCAGAATGGGAATAAGAATCATCCCCAGAGAATTGATGACGGGCATGGTTTCGAGCATTATCTCTCCTGCATAAATGTCGTTGGCATCGAGCGGCGGCGGATGGTCTCACGGGTCAACGGGCGTTTGGCAACAAGGGTCACTTTGCCGCTGTTTTCCGGTGTGTATACATGTGTGACTTCCCAGCCCTCCTCGCCCCAGGTGTTCAACGTTTCCTCGATGGCCTCGTCCTTGGTGCCGAACATGCCTCCAATCGTCAGCACCCGGTATTCCCATTTTTGAAATTCGTTGTCGTTCACAGCAGTCTCCTTTCGTTTCACGTGAAACGGCGCGTTTTGCGTTTGCTCATCCCGTTTGAGCAAAACGCGCCATCCAAGCACATCACGCCTTCGTTTCACGCTGATACAACACGTACGAGTAGACGACCAGGAACAATGCCGATCCCATCAGCGGGATGAAAAACAGCCAGAAAGCAATCTCACCGCCGATAAAACTCCCCAGGATGGCGATCGCTCCCGAAAGCATGAACAAGACCGAGCCGAGGCGATGCGTTTTATCCCAGACCGAATCGCTCGAAAGAGTCCAGGGGGTGCGGATGCCGATGAAGAAGTTGCGCTTTGCCTGTCTCAGCAGGTAGCCGACAAAGAAGAACAACACCCCGAGGAATGGCAGCATGGCGGCGCTCATCTTGAAGTTCTGATAACCGAGGCTCCACGCTAGAGTCAGCCCGTGTATGTACAGCATGAAGGCGGAAATCAGCACGATGAACAGGTTGAACGCCCCGCGGAATTGCGCAATGTTCGCCTTGAGCGGGTCAATGTTCGGGATGATGAGGAACAGCGCGAACATTCCCAGGATGACCAGCGGCATCAGAAATACACCCCAGAATTTCGGCATGTAACCGTCCACCTGGTCGTTCGCGTTCCAGTGGGATGCCATCTGGTCGGGCAGTTGATTCCATAGCAATGCACCAGCGATTACCGCAATTGCGACCATGCCCAGCACGATCATGGACGTGAGTTTTGTTGACATTTTGAATTCCTTTCGGCTTTGGTGCATAAATCGAAAAATAGGCGCATTTCATCTATCTGGAAGCCAGACTAGGCAATCGGGCAGCTTTCAGGCATACCGAGATGGGTCATTTTATTGAGTGCCAGACAGCGGATCAAGGCTTGTGTCGTTTGGGTTTCCAGCAATCTTGCTGAAAGTCTATCACCGAAGATGATTTTCAAGCGGAACATGATGGTTTCTGCCAAAGAACGAATGTGATAGCCAGATTCTTCCTTCCATGGTTGCGAATGTGGCGTAGATTTTCGTCGCGTTTATGACGTTCTTCCTTTGAGTTGCCATGCTTGCCAAATATGGGCGTTCTTGCGCGGCGGGATTAGGATATCCACATCGGGTGAATGTTCATTGAGTGCCTTGTATACTTTACGTTTGTCATAGGCTCCATCGCCGGCACACGAGAGCAGGGCTTCTTCAATTTGCTCCAACATCTCCATCACCACGGCGTCGTCACTGACGCTGTTTTCCGTGAGTGCCACCGCCAGAATTTCGCCTGTATCGGGATTGCCGCCCAGATGCAATTTACGCCAGGTCCGTCGCTTGGAATAGCCGTGTTTGCGAACCTTCCACTCGCCTTCGCCATAAATCTTCAGACCTGTGCTATCCAAAACGATGTTCAGACTGCCACTGCTTTTCTTCGGCAAGTTCACTTTCAACGTTGCACCCCGTTTGGAAAGCGTGGAATGGTCAGGCACAGGCAAATGAATATCCAACATCGCAAACACAGAGCGCACGAAACCCTCCACGCTGCGATTGGTCAGATGAAACACTTCCTTGATCGTCAGCATGATTTCAATGGCTTTGTCGCTGTAGTCAAACTGACTGCCGCGCTGCTTCTCGCCCGCATACAGCCAGGTTTGCTCAAAGTCGTCCGACAACCAGAATGTGATCGAACCTCGTTGGATCAATGCTTTCTCATACTCCGACCAGTTCTGGACACGATATAATGTCTTCCGGCGCGAGGATGGCTTTGATGGTTTAGGCATAAACCCAAAGTTACATGCTCGCGCCCCTTTTGTCTAGCCTTTCATGCACCAAAGCCATTCCTTTCTAAAACGTTTCACATGGAACTATTTTTCCTTCGGCAGATTGTTCTGCGCCAGCGAGACCATGCCGCTCAGCCCGCCGAGATTCATCGTATCTATCGCGGAGGACGGCACGATGACCAGCGCGCCTTTTTCCTTCAAGCCTTCGAAGAGCATGTTCATTGCGCGCAGGTGCAGGGCGGTTGGGTTGTCAACGTACGCCTGCGAAGCCTCGGCGAAGGATGCGGCAATCTGCTTCTCCGATTCACCGAGGATCACGCGCGCCTGACGCTCGCGCTCCGCCTGCGCCTGGCGGGACATGGCATCCTCCAAATCCTGCGGGATGACGATGTCGCGGATTTCGACCGACTGCACGGTGACGCCCCAGGGCGTAGTGCGCTCGTCAATCACAGCCTGCAACTCCTTGTCAATGGCGCTGCGCCCGACCAGAATATCCGCCAGCATCTTCTTGCCGATGATGTCGCGCAACGCGGTCTGCGCGGCCCAGTCCACGGCGGCGCGGTAATCTTCCACTTCCAGCGCGGCTTTCTCGGCGTCCCACACGACCCAGAACAACACGGCATCCACATCCACCGGCACAGTATCCTTCGTCAGCGTTTTCTGCGCGGCGAACGGTGTCACCATCACACGGTGGTCAATCCACGACGGCGTGGTATCCACGATGGGAATGATCCAGAACAAGCCGGGACCCCTCAACCCGCGAAACTTTCCGAGGCGCAGCACCACGACCTTTTGCCATTGTGAAGCAACCTTGATGGCAAACAGAAGATATGTGCCAATCAACGTCCAGCCGACGACCCAAAAGCCAAGCATGGCGTCGGAGAATCTTCCATCGCCGAGGATCGCTCCGAGAGTTGCGATGACCAGACATACTCCGAACAGCGAAGCCGCGATTGGCGGAATGTGCTGGTCATCCTTCTTACTTTTTGCAAGCGACTTTAGAAATTTGGTGTTCATTTTTTACATGCTCCTGATTTACGAATTAATTCTGATCGTCGGTTTTCGCATCTTTCCACGACTTCAATCTGTCTCTAACCATCTGACTGACTTCACGCTCCGAGAATCCCAGCCGAAGCGCTTCGCCAATGAAACGGTCCGCCAATTCGCGCAGAGATTCGCTCCGTAACGTTTCGGTCACATCCGGCGGCGGGATTTCGGTGATGTACGTCCCGCGCCCTTGCTGGGTGGAAATGATGCGGGCTTCGTCCAAAATGCGATAGGCGCGCGCCACCGTGTTGAAATTGACCCGCAACTCCGATGCCAGCGCACGCACGGTGGGCAGTTGGTCGCCGGGTTTGAGAATTCCATTTACCAGCTGGCTTTGAATCTGGTTGACGATTTGGGTGTAAATGGGCAAGCCGGAACGGAAATCGAGTTGCAGGGTGAGATTCTTTTCAGCCATAGGTTTCTTTTGATTGTACTAATTGTATCATTGTATACATTGTAGCACCGAAACTGGATTTGTCAAGCGGGCGCATACCCTCCTCCAGGGTGGATTCTGCCCGAAGCGCAGAAGCAGTTCCCAGGTCCGGGATGAGGCGCGGCGCGCTTATAGTCCTCTTATGATTTGCAAATAATCCGCATGGTAGAATGTATTCGCAATCAATAAAGGAGTAAATAAAAATATGGAAGCAAAGACCGGCACTCGGATTGAGAAAAAAGGTTTAGCGCAAATGTTGAAAGGCGGCGTCATCATGGATGTGGTGAACGCCGAACAAGCCAGGATCGCGGAAGACGCGGGCGCGTGCGCCGTGATGGCGTTGGAGCGTGTGCCTGCCGACATCCGCGCGAACGGCGGTGTGGCGCGCATGTCCGACCCCGACATGATCCTGAAGATCATGGATGCGGTGACGATCCCCGTCATGGCGAAGTGCCGCATCGGTCATTTTGTGGAAGCGCAGATTCTGGAAGCCATCGGCGTGGACTACATTGACGAGTCCGAAGTGCTGACCCCTGCGGATGAAGAACATCACATTTTGAAGCATAACTTAAAGTGCCGTTCGTGTGCGGATGCCGCAACCTCGGCGAAGCCCTGCGGCGCATCGGCGAAGGCGCGGCGATGATCCGCACCAAAGGCGAGGCAGGGACAGGCGACGTGGTGGAAGCCGTGCGCCATGCCCGCACCGTGATTGGCGCGATCCGCCAGTTGACGACGATGAGCGATGAAGAACTGATGACCTTTGCCAAGAATAACGGCGCGCCCTATGAACTGGTGAAGGAGACGAAGGAACTTGGGCGCCTGCCTGTAGTGAACTTTGCGGCGGGCGGCGTGGCGACCCCGGCGGATGCGGCGTTGATGATGCGGCTCGGCGTGGACGGCGTGTTCGTCGGCTCGGGCATTTTCAAAAGCGGCGACCCCGCCAAGCGCGCGCAAGCCATCGTCAAAGCGGTGACGCATTACCAGGATGCCTCCATCCTCGCGGAGGCGAGCAAGAACCTTGGCGAAGCGATGGTGGGACGCAACGTCTCGCAGATGCCCGAAGCGGAAAAGATCGCAGGACGCGGTTGGTAGGTTAGATAATTAGAGAATAGAAAATGGTTCTTTCTACTTTCTCTACTCTCTAATCACTATTCTCTGCTATCATGAAAATTGGTGTCCTCGCCCTGCAAGGCGACTTTGCAGAACACATTTCCATGCTGAAAAAGATCGGCGTGGAAACGGCGGAAGTGCGTTTGCCCGAACATCTGAACGGCTTGGATGGTCTCATCATCCCCGGCGGCGAATCGACGACGATCGGCAAACTGGCGGCGGCATATAACCTGATGGAGCCGGCTTGCGCGAGTTCGGACGGGCCCCATGCCATTTGGGGAACGTGCGCGGGCGCCATCTTTCTTTCCAACGACATTGGGCGCGACCAGCCCCTGCTCGGGCTGATGAATATCAGGGTGCGGCGCAATGCGTTTGGACGGCAGATCGACTCCTTCGAGACCGACCTTGAAATTGATGAGTTGTTCAAAGCCACCGGCACGGAACACCCGTATCATGCGGTGTTCATCCGCGCGCCGATCATCGAATCGGTGGGCGGAAACGCAAAGGTGTTGAGCGCGCTGGAAGACGGGCGCATCGTCGCCGCGCAGGAAGGACACCTGCTGGCGACCTCGTTCCACCCCGAACTGACAAACGACACGCGCTTCCACGAGTATTTTATTTCTTTGGCAAGTTAGCCCTTGCCCCCACCCCAACCCCTCTCCCACAGGGAGAGGGTTAGGGTGAGGGAGAATGTTCAAATGACCATTCGTCCTCTCGACCTGCTCGACCTCCCCACCATCGCCCGTTATCGAAACGATGTATTGACGCTCGATAGCGCGCGGGCGTTGACGCGCGGTCATCCGCTGGGAGCGATGGGACTGCTGGCGTATATCAACCCGGCGCGGCATTTATATGCGGCGATTCGCAACAGCGACGGTTCCCCCATCCTCGGCGGGGTTATCCACTCGCGCGGGGATATGTTTGCAAAACTGCTTTACCTTGCCCCCTCGTCCAATTTGAACAACCCGCACCTGCCCGCGCTGATCGAACATCTCGCCGCGCAGGCGGGAACGTGGCAAGCCGCGCATGTGATCGCCGAAGTGGACGAGACCAACAACGTCTTCCCCGCCCTGCGCATGGCGGGATTCTCCGTCTATGCGTGGCAAAGGGTTTGGGATGTGAGTCTAATCGAGAAAACGGGAACAGGCGCAGGGTCCGGTTGGAGGCGCATCAAGTCCGTGGATTTGCCGGCGGTGCAGAGTCTGCATTATCAGATCGTGCCGCAACTGCTCCATCCGATTGACCCGGCTCCGAAACGCCCGAACGGATTCGTCCACACGGAGGCGCGCTGTTTTACGAACGTCACGTACGGCGTGTACGGCATTGTGCTGACTCCGTTGATACTGCCCGACGAAAGCGACGTGAGCGGGAAGATCGTTTCGCTGGTCGCAAACCTGCCGGACCGCAACGGGCGCCCCGTGTATTTGAATGTTCGCTCGTATCAGGCATGGCTGGAACCGGCGCTTGCCGACCTGGGCGCAAAGGCTTCGGCGCGGCAGGCGGTGATGGTGAAACATCTGGCGCGGCTGGTGAAGGAAGGACAGCCTGCGCGTGTGGTGCCTGCGAATGCAGGCGTTCAACCGACGCAAATGAGTAGAATCGATGTTGATGAGTAACTGGACTTCGTTCAATCATGGGCAGAGCATCGGCACGGTAAGCCCCGAGGGCGGGAGGATATTGTACGACGAGGAACACGAGGGCGGCGCGCGCCTCACGCTCAAACGCGGACACGGATATATTTCGGTTTCGCTGAACGTGTACGGTTGGTTCGATCATACGCGCTTCTTCAATTCAGACGCCGACGCACAGCGCGAATACCGGATGATGAGAAAAGCCGTCCACGAGATGATGGATATCATCAACAGAGAAGGCGTCAGCGACCTGAAAATATGGGAAGCAATTTCAGATTTTGTAAGGCGGTTTCCATAAATGCTTAGGGCGTTGATATTCGATTTCGACGGGCTGATCCTCGATACCGAGACGCCCGAAGTTTTGGTTTGGCAATCCATCTACCGTGACCACGGGTTTGAACTGCCCGTGCATGAATGGGAAAAGACCATTGGCGGATACGGCATCTCGACTTTTGACGCCGCCGAACACCTCGCGCATCTTTCTCAGGGACGGCTGGATCCTGTTTCCTCGAGGCTTCGCTACCGGAAAGAGGCGGATGCGCTCATCCATGCCAGCCCGGTCATGCCCGGCGTGATGGAAATCATTCACACGGCGAAGGCGCAGGGACTCAAAGTGGCAATCGGCTCCAGTTCTCCGCACTCCTGGGTGGATGCGCACGCGCAGCGGCTCGGCATCTTTCACTTGTTCGACCACATCGTCTGCCAGGACGACGTGCCGCCCGGCAGGACAAAACCCCACCCCGATATTTTCCTCAAGGCGTTGGAAAAACTGCAAGTCCGAAACACCGAGGCGGTGGTCTTCGAGGATTCGCCCAACGGCGTGCTGGCGGCAAAACGGGCGGGCATTTTTGTCGTGGCGGTCCCCAATCCGCTGACGGCGAGGATGAACGTCTCCGGCGATATAACCGTTTCGTCGCTGGCGGAACTATCCCTGCGGGAGTTGGCGGGCATTATCCAAGTCCGTTGACGTTGTCATTGGGCAGATGACGGGGGCGGTATAATTCTTGCAATGCAAATTCCAGACCTGACCACCTACGCATACGAACAGGGAAAGCGCGCTCTGGAAAAGCGGGGTGCGAGCGTCTTGAAGGAACACGGTCAATTCCTCACGCCTCCGACAGTGGCTCGTTACATGGCTGCCCAATTGGGGCGGATTCAAAGCAGCGCGTCCCTGCTAGAGCCTGCTATCGGTTCCGGGGTTTTGGCTTGCGCGGTGATTGAAAGGCTGATGGAAGAAAGAAATCCGCTTGAAATTTCGATCATTGCTTACGAAACCGATAGGGAATTATGTGCCCTGAGCCGCGAGGTGTTGGAAATTGCCGCCAGGAAGGCGGAGAAACGCGGAATAAAAGTTTATTGGCAGGTGTTTCAGGAGGATTTCATAACTGCCTGTGCGCCGGGAGGTCAGCCTTCGTTTTTCGATCCTGTCAATTCGGAAAAAACAAAATTCTCCTTTGTCGTAAGCAACCCTCCTTACTTCAAGCTCAATGCGGAGGACAAACGGGTGAAAGCCGTTTCTGGAGCGTTGAACGGACATACCAATATTTACACGCTATTCATGGCTTTGTCCGTAAAACTGCTCGCGCCGCAGGGAAAAGCCTGCTTCATTGTGCCGCGCAGTTTTTGTTCGGGCGTGTATTTCTCTGAATTTCGCCGCGATTTGTTGAAGCAGGTTAATCCTCTTGCAGTGCATGTGTTTCAATCCCGCAGCGACGTTTTCAAAAGCGACGATGTGCTGCAGGAGAATGTGATTTTTACATTTGAAAAACAGCCCCAGCCCCGGTCGAATCGTTATTGGGCTGGATATATTATCATCTCCTCTTCCAATAAAGACATGACGTTGACCGATGGAACCATCTCCCGCAAGGTGTCCTTCCGGCATTTTTTGGACGACCGCCAGGGGTTGCTGCTCTTTCGCCTTCCCACCGGGGTTTTGGATGAACAAATTCTCGACGCAATGGATGCCTGGGATGGTTCGCTGGAACGGTATGGGCTGCAAGTTTCCACTGGGCGAGTCGTACCATTTCGGGCAAAGGCGTTGTTGAAGGCAGGGATAAACGGAAACGGCGCTGCACCTTTATTCTGGATGCAAAACGTCAAGCCGTACAAGGTCGAATACCCGTTGGAAAAATTCAACAAACCGCAGGCAATTGCCCAAAACGATCCATCCCTGCTGATGCCCAATTCCAATTATGTTTTATTGCGCCGTTTCAGCGCAAAGGAAGACAGACGCCGTTTGATCTCAGCCCCGTTTCTGGAGAGTGAATTTAACTTCAGCCAGATCGGATTTGAAAACCACCTGAATGTGATTTTCAAGAGGAAAGACGTCCTGCAAGTTTCCGAGGCTGTCGGGCTTTCCGCCGTTCTGAACAGCGCAATTATGGATAGATATTTCAGAATCTTGAACGGAAACACCCAAGTCAATGCGGCGGAATTACGCGCCTTGCCGCTGCCACCTATGGAAGCCATTCACCTGATTGGGGAAAAAGTGCGGCGGATGGATGAACCGACCGCTGAAACGGTGGATGCCGTCATTTTTTCAACGCTTTGGCAGATGAAGCTGCTCCCCGAAGAATTTCCGATGATACAGGAGACCAGGATTACCATGGGAAAAATCGAACAGGCACAGGAAGTTTTGGAGGCGCTCGGTTTGCCATCCGCCCAGCAAAACGAGATTTCGGCCCTGACGCTGCTGGTCCTGGCTCAACTATCCGAAGATACAAAGTGGAAGCAGGCGGCAAGCAAACGTTTGCGCGTCCATGATATTTTGGTGGAAATCAAGGAGCGATATGGACGTGAATATGCGGAAAACAGCCGCGAAACGGTTCGCCGCAGGGTACTGCACCAGTTTGAACAGGCTGGGCTTATCGTTCGCAACGCGGATGATCCTGCCCGTCCCACCAACAGCGGTTTGACCAATTATGTTTTGTCCGATTTGGCGTTGGACGCGATTCGTTCCTATGGCTCGCCCCGATGGAAGTCGAAAAGCAGCGATTTCACAACCCGGCAGGGACGACTGCTGGATGTTTATCAGAAAACAAGGGAGCAAAACAAAATTCCATTGCAGGTCTCGGAGGGAAATATCTATCAACTATCACCGGGCACGCACAATAAACTTCAAGCCGCCATTGTGGAGGAATTCGGTCCGCGCTTTGCGCCGGGGACGAAATTGATCTATCTCGGCGATACGGCAAAAAAGACGCTGATTCTTGACGAGTCCATGTTTGCAAAACTCGGCATTCCTGTTTCCGCTCATGGAAAGTTCCCCGACGTCGTTTTGTATGATCCGAAAAAGAAATGGCTCTTCCTAATCGAGGCTGTGACTTCGCACGGACCGATCTCGCCCAAACGTCACCTGGAATTGGAGAAAATGCTGGCAAAGTGCAGGGCGGGGAAGATCTATGTCACCGCTTTTTGGGATTTTGCCACATACAAGAGATTTGCCAATGAAATTGCCTGGGAAACAGAAGTCTGGATCGCCGAAATGCCTTCCCATATGATCCATTTCAATGGGGATAAATTCTTTGGACCCAGATAGCAATCCGGGCGGGAAATCCATGCAAAAAAGATTCGTGCTTATCGTGATAAGCCTGCTGGCGCTGGTGTTTGCGGCGTTTTTTCTGGGGAATGGGAAGGGGACATCCCCGGCGGTTCAACCCACGATGGAAGTTGCACTACCGACTCAAACTGTTGCGCCCGCGCATGCCCCTACGATCATCCCCATCGAGGACAGCCCTCTCAAGAAGGCGTTGATCGCCGCAGGCGATTATCTCGTCCGCCAGCAATTGGCGAACGGGGAACTTGCCTATCAAGTCAACGTTCTGACCGATGACCGTTCGTCCACGCCCTCGTACATCCGGCTGGTGGGCGGGACCCGGCTCGCTGTACACCGTCTGCCGCGTCTCCGGCGACCCTTCATTCTGCGAGGCGGGCGACCGCGCGCTGGAGCATTATCTCATCATGCTATTAACCGACCCGGAGCGCTTCAAAGGTGTTTGTTTGTATACCAACGGGACTTGTCCGTTGGGCGGGGCGGCGGCGGTGATTGACGCCATCTACAAACGCTGGCAGGCGACGGGAAGCGTGACGCTGGCGGAACGCGACCTGCTCGCCGCCGCCGTTGACCTGGGATATTTCATCGTCTCCATGCGCCGCCCGGATGGCGGTTTCTATCATTCGTTCGACCCGCATTTCGACGGGGCCCGTGGGCCCCCGATTACATTTCCCCGACATTCAACGGAGAAAGTTTGTACGCACTGTTGCAGTTGTACGAAATGACCGACAACGAATTCTGGCTGGAGCAGGCGCGCGATGTCAATGATTCCCTGCTCGCCCAGCCGGTGACGGAGGATTACGGTCACAGTTACGCCTTTGCCATGTTCGCCCGCCTCGATTCCTTGACCCAAGCCGACCTGACTTGTGCCAGGCAGATCGCCGACCTTGTCATTGCCGGGCAGGTGCGCTCGCTGAACCCGGTCAATTCCAGCATTTCCACGGCGTCCAAACTGGAGGCGCTTTCGGCGCTCGCGCAGGCATTTGTCCTTGCCGATGCCGACCACGCATGGCTGGAGCGTGAAATCCGCACGTTCATTACGTTTGTGCAGGCGCGGCAGGTGCCTGCCAATGACTGCAATTTCGATATTACAAAAGAAATGAAGCGGCGCTACGAAGGCGGCATCTTCGGCAGTTGCGACGACCCCTCCATCCGCGTGGACGGGGTGCAGAGCTGGATCAACGGTTTGACGGCGTATTTGGAATATCAGGGTTTGGCTGGGGAAAAATAAAAAGGGCTGGGTATAATCACGACATGGGTTCACAGCAGTCCGTCAACACGGAGGTCAGGAATTCGATCCAATGGGTGGATTTTGCGCGTTTCATCGGCGCATTTTTGGTGGTCCTCGCTCACATCACCGGATGGGGAACCGAACCCTCGGCGGCGGGGGCTTTTTATTACACGGTTTCACGCGTCGGCGTGCCGATCTTCTTCCTCATCAGCGGCTACCTGCTTTTAACGAAGGAGGAAGACCTGTGGACGTTTTTCAAAAAACGCGCCGCGAGAATTTTGATCCCCTTTTTGGCATGGTCCATCCTCTACGATGTGCTGAATTCGCAGGCGTTCGCCGAAACCGGCGTGACCCTGGAAGCCGTCCTGAAGATGTTCATTCGCATCCTGCGCGGACCGCGCGAGGGACATCTCTGGTTCTTTTATTCGCTCATCGGGTTATACCTTCTCACGCCCATCCTGCGCGTGTTCGTCGCAAAGGCGAAACCATCCGAGTTGTTCTATTACATCGCGCTGTGGTTTTTGGTGGCGCCGGTGTTATACATCGTCGAAGGGCTGACCCCGTTGAAGAACGGCTTTGAAGTCTATTACACCGGCGGCTACGTCGGTTATTTTTTGCTGGGGTTTTACCTGGGGAAACACGAAACCACGCCGCGCCTGGTTCGATTTGCGCTTGCCGTATTTTTGGCGGGCTTCCTGTTCTCGTTTGCAGTCTTCCATTTCGATCTGCCGCCGCACGGCAACGAACTGCCGTTTCGCAGTTATCCCAGCCTGAACATCATCCTGATGTCGCTGGGGGCGTTTGTCTTGGTGAAGGCAATCGGTGAAAAGGCGCCGGCTCCGCTCCTGCGGTTTTCCGGCTGGGTGAGCGGCGCGAGTTTCGGCATTTATCTCGTCCACCCATTGATTCTGCGCTGGATGACCGCCTGGTGGGTTTCGCTTGGCTTCGACCCCGCCGCTGGAAACTCGCTCTTCGTGCTTCCGGTCGTTGCGCTGATTCTCTTCCTGCTTTCGTGGCTGCTGGTCTTTCTCGTCGGCAAAGCGCCGATGCTGCGTTCCGTCGTTTAATCCATCACAGACCTGAGAGAGCGTTTTGAAATTCGTTTTTAACCACAGATGAACACAGATAAATTGGATTTAAGGATGATTTCATGGAGGTTTTCATCAAAATCAGTGTTCATCCGTGTTCATCTGTGGTGAATTCTGATTTATAACTCACGTTACGCAGTTCCTTCTCCCTCACCCCTTCACCCCTCTCCCACTGGGAGAGGGGACGGGGACGAGGGTGCGTAAGGTGAGTTATAAAACACTCTCTGACAGGTTTCTAAAACCTGTCGGGTCTTTTTCATCTCCTGTTCAAACGGATTGCTGCAATCTCGTTCCACAGCAAAACTGCAAACAGGAATCCGTAGAATGCCGCGCCCTTCAGAAAGAACGCAGGAGCGGCGAGCGCGAGAGTCAGCCAGGTGTAGGCGGCGAGATTCTTCCAGCGCGCATCGTTCCAAAACGCAAAGCCGAGGACGATCATGGCGGGAAACAACGTCAGCCCGAGCAAAACGAACGACAGATCGTGCAGTCGTCCATGCCAGGTGGCGGGGTAATCTCGAAGCGTCGGGTCGGTGGGGAAGGCGAGGGCGGCGAGAAATAGACCGGCAAGTACCATCAGCGTGGAACCAACTTTGGAAGCAGGAGCAGGCTTGAGGTCCAGATGGAGGCGGACGCCAAAAAGGGACATGATGAGTCCGCTGGCGATGAACGTCGCGGTCATGACCCATCCGTACCTGCCAAGTGCGAGCCCGCTGGGCCAGTCGAAGGTCGGGTCGTTGATCGGATGCCAGCCGAGGCTCAGCAAAAAATCGTATTCGACGACGGTCAGCGTGAGGAGGACAGCGGCGAACCAAACGGGACCGAGCAGGATGATTCGATTCACGAAGTGAAATGCGCCGCGCTTCAAACCGGACCCGTTACCTGCTCCACCCGCCGGGCAGGCGCATCACCCCGACGAAGACGAACAGCATGGCGCCGAGGATGCAAAACAGCGCATTGCGGAAGCGGATGGTATCGGCGGCGGTCTTCCAGCGCGCGGGCAGGTGAGCGAGCGCCACGGCGATGAACATGGTGACGGCGTGTTCGATGCGCACCATTGGGAAGCCTTCGCCGGAGACGCCGAAACCGACCAGCATGATGATGCCGAGCGCGGCTTGCAGGTCCATCAAGCCACTGAAGCCCGCGGCGAGACCGCGGTCCATGCCTTTGAAGGCGCCGCCTCGCAGCCAGCCGAGCGCGAACTTGATGACGGCGGTGACGGCGACAACCACGATCAGCCAGCGCAGATAGGAATGGAAGGGAAGCAGGATGTATAACATGACGGGTCTCCAGTTTGAGGTTTACAAAACGAGCGGCAGGATCGCCTTTCGATTCTTTGGAAAGTCTGAAAATTTGTCTTGATACCATTTGAGCGTGCGCAGACTGCGCGCGGTGAGGTAGGCGACGATGAAGAGCAGAATCAGCCACGCGGCAAGATGACGCGAGAGCAGGGCAATGCCCAGCCAGGTGAGAATCTCGAACAGGTAATGCGGGCAGACGGCGAACTCGAATAACCCGCCTCGTGGAATGAAATAGTCGAACGAGTCTTTACGCAAGTCCGCCAGCAGTTTGTGATGGTAAAAGTTGCCCCCGATGCCGACGATGAACAGGACAATGCCAAGCGCGAACCAGCCATCCGTGCTTGGGAATGGATTCCCGTTCATCCAGCCGATGAGATACGCCGCCGTCGAATAGAACGAGGCGACGAGGAGGGTGGTAAGCAGTCCGGCGTGACTCGAATATTTGTGCAGGAAGAGCGATTCCAATACCCGCTTGGAAAAATGGGTGAAGACCGAACCGAAGACGATCCATTGGATGAGGTTGGCATTTGGCAGGTAACTTCGCGCGGAAACGAGCAGCGCGACAATCGGCGCGGAGTACAAAATGACCATGCTCACCCGCGAAGGGATGCCGCTCACCGAACGGAACTTGCTGTAAAACATCATGGACTGTCCGTAATACTCGGCGGGTCCCACGCCGACTGCCAGAACCGCCAGCGCCGCGTAGAGGATTTGGTTGGTTGTCGTCCATTCAGGGAAAATCATCCATGCTCCTCCGGTGCGCGAATTATACAGCAAGGGGAAGGTGAGTTTATAATCCACACGTACCTGAAAACCACCGGAGGAACCCATGACCTACACCACCATCCTGACCGAAACGCGCGGGCGCGTGGGCATTGTGCAATTGAACCGTCCGCAGGCGATGAACGCTTTCAACCTGACCATGCTGGGCGAAGTCTTCGACGCGCTGGAAGCCTTCGACAAAGACGAAGCCGTCGGCGCGATGGTCGTCACCGGGAACGAAAAAGCCTTCGCCGCCGGGGCGGACATCAAAGAAATGGCGGAGGCGTCCTACGTGCAAATGATCGTCGAGGAGCGCGTGGAAGTTTGGGACCGCATCCGCAAAATCAAAAAGCCCGTCATTGCAGCGGTTTCGGGCTGGGCGCTGGGCGGCGGATGCGAATTCGTCCTTTCGTGCGACATGGTCGTCGCCAGCGAGTCTGCCAGGTTCGGTCAGCCGGAGATTACTATCGGCGTCATCCCCGGCGCGGGCGGCACGCGCCGACTGGCGCGGCTGGTCGGCAAACACCTTGCCATGGAGATGGTCATCAACAACCGCACGCTGACCGCCGCCGAAGCGCTTCAATTCGGGCTTGCCAACCGCGTCGTACCCGTCGAAGGCTATCTCGGAGCCGCCGTCGCGTTTGCGGAGGAAATCGCCTCGCGCGCGCCGATGGCGGTCCGCATGGCAAAAGACGCCGTCAACGCCGCGTTCGAGACCACGCTCGCCGAAGGGTTGAAGGTCGAGAAGCGCAACTTCTATCCGTTGTTCGCCACCGAAGACCAAAAGGAGGGCATGCGCGCCTTCGTCGAAAAACGCAAACCGAATTGGAAGGGGAGGTAGTAATTATAAAAAAACACGCCGAGTCTCCTCAGCGTGCGCCCCAATCCCCGTAAGCCGCATCAGTTTCCCCTTCCTGCCCCTGATGCGCAGACGACTCGGCGGCAGTCCTGCACCCCCACGTACGCTTCAACCTCCTCCGCCAGTCCACTGACGTTCGAGCCGCCCAGAAGTTGAAGCGTACCGAACCCCTTCCCCGTTCCCCCCTTTTCCCGTGGAATGAACCAATGGGTCATTCCGCTTTCTGCAATATCCATTATGCTTTTGCATTGTAGGGCATTCCCGTCCCTAAAGCAATCGGCAGATGTCTATATCCCGTAGACATTTGTACTGAATGGGCTTGCATCCGGGAATTCTTTCTGTTACCCTGAAGATATACCGAAGAGGGAGCGCCTTATATGACCAAAAAACTACGAGTGGCAATTTTGGACGACCACCTTGCAACAGTGGAAGGATATGTTGCCATGCTCGAACGAGACCCCCAGATCCAGGTTGTGGCGCGAATGAGTTATGGGAACGAACTGGAAGACGCGCTCCAAGCCCAGCCTGCCGACGTGGTGCTTTTGGACGTTACCGTGCCGACTTCGAGCGACAACCGCAACCCCTATCCCATCCTGCACGTCATCCCCAACCTGCTGGAAGCGCACCCCCAGCTCAAAATCCTGGTCATCAGCATGCACGCTGACCGGGGCTTGATCCGCGCCGTGATGGAGGCGGGAGCGAGCGGATACATCCTGAAGGACGACCAGTCCATCCTCAAGAATCTGGCGAGCGTGGTCAAAACAATCGCCGGCGACGGCATCCAACTCAGCCGCATCACCTACGACATCTATTTCAAATATCTGTCCAACAACAAGGAGAGCGAACTCACCCCCCGCGAACGGGAAGCCCTCTCCCTCAGCGCCGCCTTCCCCAACGCCACCACCGCCGACCTGGCGCGGAAACTCAAAATCAAGCATTCCACCGCGCGGAACCTGCTCTTCAAGGCGTACGTGAAGCTCGACGTGAACAACCGCGCCGCCGCCATCGCCAAGGCGCGTCAGTTGGGACTCATCACGCCCTATCCGCCGGATGCGCCCCATCTATAAAAGAAGCGTCCACTTCCCGAAACAGTCGAAAGACCGGCTGGATGAGGTCATCGAAGACCTCCTCCAGGATGCCGCCCCGCGCGAGCATCAGTCCACCCAAAATCCCCTTCACTATTTCATGACGTTGCAATAATTGATGGATGCAGTAACTCACTGCCCCGCAGTGGATGAGGATCTCCTGCGCCTCTTCCAGGACCTGCGGACTGTCCCTGACATGCGGACGGAGTTCCTCGAACCGGCGGCGCAGCGGATGGTCCACTTTGCCTGCAAAAAGAATGGTCAACGGCGCGCGCCCTTTGTCCCAGTCCGGCTGGGCAGGGACGGCAAGCGTATCGTTCACGTCGTCGTGGATTTGGGCCCATCTCCCCGTATAACTTCCCCAATTCCGCCACCCGGTCGGCAGTCTCCGCCGAAGCGCCGCCCATCCACGCGCCGATCTGGAACGCCGCGCCGAAGAACGGCGAACTCTTTGCCCGCGCGATCTTCCAATAGGAATCTTCATCCTGAACGATGGAGTTCACGTCCCAGTGCTGACCGATGGTCGTCGCCAGAAACATCCGGTTTACGCTTTCCATTGCCGCCAGCTCGCCGCCGGTTCCGGGCTGGAGCGGGCAACCGCCTCCACCGCCGCCGATTGAAGCGCAGACGCCATGTTCGCCGCCGCGCCTTCGCCCACCTTCAGGTGTTCGCCGCGCGGGTCTGCGTCCAGCATGTCGTCCACCGGGGACGATCCCGATGTGGCAAGACACGCCACCGACAGGACCGCCGGGGCCGCCCGTTCCTGATCCCCGCCCGCCGCTTCGCAGGCGCGCAAAGGCAGCTGACCAGTGACGCGGTTTGCCCGCGGCAACGCGGCGGAACAATGCCTGCACCTCCTCCCACTCCTTCACGTGCGGGATGCGCGAGAATTCATCCACAATTCGGGTATAGATGTCCATCATCCAACTCCTGTAGCGCGGGAGGTTGTCCCGCGCTACAATGCTATATTTGCTTGGTTACGTTGCGATGGCAGATTCCTCACCCCAGAAGAACCAGGGTTCCAACGCGGCAACCGAGTTGATCTGGTCACGGCTGAGGCGCGTCAACGCCGCCAGACGGCGCTTGCGGAGAGCGGCAGCGTCCCTCTCGGAGGACAGCCACTTGTAAAAATCCTGCATGTTTTTCATTTGAAATTCTCCTTATCATTGGGTTTGGGGTAACGACATTTCCATCTGAGTGAAATCGGTTTCCTGCGCTATAATCGAACCACCTCCTTTCCCTTAAGAGCGTTTTGAAATTCGTTTTTAACCACAGATGAACACAGATAAATTGGATTTAAGGATGATTTCATGGAGGTTTTCATCAAAATCAGTGTTCATCCGTATTCATCTGTGGTGAATTCTGATTTATAAAACACTCTCTTACAGTTCCATAAAGAGGAAACCATGCGAAAAGCCCTGTCTCAACGCTGGCAAATCAGTGAACTGCCCGTCCCCCTCTCTGTATGCTTAATCCTCATTTGGTACACCTACGGCATTTTGTTCGTCGCACCTTATCCGGGTTTCAGCCTTGACAATGAAGGCCGGGTAGTGAGTATTTATTCCCGCCTTGAACCGGCATCCAACTTGCAGGCAGACGATCTAATCGTACAAATTGGACCCGTCACATGGGAGGAGTACCAAAGGGATTCCAGGGTCATGTTCTTTGAAGGCGTCCAACCGGGGGAGATCGTGGAAATTAAGATCAACCGCAACGGCACTGAAATGACCATCCCATGGAGATTTAACGGGTTTGACCGGGCTGAATTCAACACCCGTTTCTTCAACATTTGGTGGCTGGCTATCTTCTTCTGGGTCTTTGGCTTGGCGGCGCAATTAGTGATTCGTCCAAAAGACGAGCGCCGCAGGCTGTTTATTGCCGCCAATTACCTCACGGCGCTGTGGTTGATCTTTGGTTCCCTATCCTCCCGACATCTTTGGGAAAGTGCGATTTTGTTGCGCGTCGTCACATGGGTGATACTGCCGGTCTATCTTCACTTGCATTCGGTGTTTCCCAAGCCGCTTAGGGAACTTCCAAAATCAGTTTGGATCGTCGTCTATCTGGCGGGCTTCTCCCTGGCGGCGGCGGAAGTCACGCAATCCCTTCCGAAAAACCTGTACGCTGTCGGCTTTCTGCTTGCGCTGGTTGGGGGCATCTTACTGCAAGTCGTGCGCTTCAGGCGGCAACCGGATCAGCGCCGCACGGTGGGCTTGCTCGCCGCTTCCGTCATCGTGGCATTTGCCCCCTCGATCCTTTTGGTAATTTTTATCATTGCGGGCGAATCACCCATATTTGGACCGCTTGCCCTCTTTGCCCTGCTTTTTGTGCCGCTGACGTTTTTCTACGTGATCTACCGCCGCCAATCGGCGGGCCTGGAAATCCGCCTCAACCGCTTTCTTTCGCTCTACGCCTTTCTTATCCTGCTTGTTGTCGTGCTGATTCTGCCCGTCATTGTCGTCATCCATACGCCGTTCACACACGAACAGTGGATCTTTATTGCGATGATAGTTGCCATAGCGACGGGAGTTGCAAGCACGACTTTTTTCCCGCGCTTTCAGGTGTTCACGGATCAGCGCTTTCTCGGCATCAAACTCCCCTACCAAAACCTGGTCGAAACCTACTCCAGCCGTATCACCACCAGCACGTCCATTCTCCACCTGCTCAAACTTTTGGAAGAGGAGGTCTTCCCCAGCCTGCTCATTCGCCAATACGCCTTCATACAGGTTCGGGATGGAAGCCTCAAGCCGCTCCTCGCCAAAAACGCGGCAGAAAACCGACTGCCCGATGAAAACAGATTCGACGAATTGATCGCCCGGGCGGGGAAATACATCCCCAGCCTTTCCGCTCCAGACGAATGGATTCGCCTCATCCTCCCGCTCCAGGTTGGCGGCTCCTACCTCGGCTTTTGGCTTCTCGGAGAACGCGACCCCGACGACCTGTATCCCTTTGCAGAGATTTCCGTCCTGCAAGCCATCGCCAACCAGACCGCCGTCGCCCTGAGCAACATCCTGCACGCCGAACAACTGCGGAAGATGTACCAGGTTGACATCGAGCGCAGCGAGCAGGAACGCATGCGCCTCGCGCTGGAACTGCACGACAGCATCCTCAACCAGCTCGGCTACCTCCGCCGCAACCTCGACGAGAGCAGTCTCTCGCCCAATTTCCAGCCCGCCTATGCCGAACTGACCCGCCGCCTGCGCGAAATTGTCAGCGGCTTGCGCCCACCCATGCTCACCTACGGCCTCAAGCCCGCCCTCGAAGACCTGGCGGAGAATCTGACGGAACGCAGCGGCAACCGGATAAGCGTCAACGCGGCGCTGGAAGGCGGCGGGGAAAGAATCCCGGAACACATGGAGCTTCACATCTTCCGCATCGCGCAGGAAGCCTGCGAAAACGTCCTGCGTCACGCCGGGGCAAAGACGATCCGCATTTACGGGAGCATCGCCTCGCACAGGCTGGACCTGTGCATCGAAGACGACGGCAAAGGCTTCGGCTCGGATGTCCAGCTCGACCTCGACGCCCTGCTGAGCAACAATCACTTTGGGCTTGCCAACATGATCGAGCGGGCGCGCCTGGTCGGCGCGACCTCCAAATCCAGCCTGCGCCCGACCGCGGGACGAGGATTCACATCACCTGGCGTTCTGAACCATAGATTGTTAAAGTGCAGGGTTGTTGATTGGTTCCCTGCTTTATATCCCCGCCGAAAAGAGAATACCATCGGCAATCGCTTGAAATGCTCAAGCGTTGCTTGAATTCGAGGTCCAGCCCATGAACGAATTTGGAAAACTGCTCCGTTTTTATCGGGAGCAATGCAGGGATCCCTCCACCGGAAAGCGGCTGACCCAGGAAAGACTGGGGGATCTTCTGTTCGATGAGATCGGCGTTCACTACAGCGGCGCAGCCGTCAGCGATTGGGAACGGAATGAAAGCAGGATCAACGCCGATGACTGGCTGCTTCTGCTCAGCCTGGTAAAAATTTTGAAACAATATGGGGGAATCAAATCGCCGGAAGACGCCGACCGGTTATTGGAATCGGGAAACTATCGGGCGTTGAATCCGCTCGAAAAGGCGGATCTGTTCCCGGGTCCGTTCGAGGCGGATGACTCTCCAGCCCCGCCGCCCGTTTCCAGAGAGTCCCCTTCCAACCTTCAGTTTTTATTCAAAGATATTTCCGGCGTTTCCCGCGCGGAATTCAAAGAGATTTTGAATCAGGCGCGCAGCGGACCTCAACCTGCTTGGCCTCGTGTGGCTGTGACAGTGATAAGAAAATTTACAGACCGCATCTCGGCTTTCGATGTGCTGCGGGCGATCCTGTGGGTCTGGATTTGGATCGTTGCCTATTGGCTGGTTGCCCCGTCGCTGCAATGGGCGCTCATAAAAGAAGCGGATGCCGTGCAGACTGCGATCCTGTATGCAATCGGGAGTCTCATCCTGCCGCCTCTCATCGGCGCGATGACCGGTACGGGTAAAAAGGGATTTTGGAGGGAGAAGGGGTTATCGAGTTCCCTCGTCCTTCATCTCTACGTCCACCAGGGGGCGTATGTGGGCTTTCACGTTGGCTACTTTTTTATGTTCCTGTTCACGTCCGTGCAAAACCTGCTTGGCGCGCAGACGGCGATCTGGAGCGAATTCATAAAAGCCGCGTTTCCCATTGCGGTCGGTTATGCAGGCGCGCTGCTCATCCCCTACAACCTGTGGCTTGCATACGGACAACTCCGCTTGAAGGATGGCGGCATCTTTTTCGTTTTTGTCCTGCTCGGACCTTTATGGGCATGGTTCTTCCTTGAGTTTTATCCCGTGTTCGCGTCTCCGGTTCTGGGGGCGTTGGTGATCCTGGCGGCGATGACCATCCTGGCTGCAAGCGAAGCGAGGAAAAATCGAAAAGCCAAGCCCGCGCCGGATTAAAAAAACTGCGCGCCGATTTGCAAATCGGCGCGCACCCCATAAGACCCCTTTCGCACCAGGCTTCCCCTCCAAATCCCTGGTGCGCCGAAAGGCAAGTCAGGCGTCATCCATTTGAAAGCATATCTATAAATACAGGCACAATGGAGGGATCGAACCGCCTGCCTGACTCGTTGAGAATGTAAGCGAGCGCATCCGTCCTCGACCATGCGCGGCGGTAGGGTCTGTCGGAGGTCAGCGCATCGTACACGTCCGCAAAGGCGAAGATCCGCGCGAATAAGGGGATGCTTTCCCCTTTGAGTCCTTCGGGGTATCCGCTTCCGTCCCATTTCTCGTGATGCGAACGCGGAATCACCATGGCGCGCTCGATCTGCGGAATCACGCTCATGATCTCGACAGCGATCATCGGATGCTGCTGCATGATCGCCCATTCGTCCTTCGTGAGCGGCCCCTTTTTGAGCAGGATGTCGTCGGGGATGGCGATCTTCCCAATATCGTGCAGTTCTCCGCCGCGGCGGATGTGGATCATTTCATGTTCTGGCACACCCAGCCGCCGGGCAAGCTGCATGGTCATCGCCACCACGCGCCGGGTATGGTCTTCCGTTTCGAAATCGCGCAGATAGAGGGCGCGTGACCAGCCTTCGATCATCTTGTTGATGGAAGTGGGGATGTTTGCAATGGTATTGGAAAGGGCTTTGTACCCGTTCACGTTCCAGATGAACAAGGTCAGGTTCCGGTCCATGGTTGGCAGAAAACGGAACTCGTACCAGACCGCGCCCTTTTCCGGCAGGGCGAGCATGGCTTCAAACATGGCAAATCTGCTGCTGCCGTTCGTCACTTGGCTGAAAGCGTGTTCGTATTTCAGGCGCGTGCGGGCGGGGACCATATCCCGAACCATCAGGCTGGAGGGCTTGAAATGGCTCAAATTGGCGCCAGTCCGCGCTTTGAAGGAAAGAACCCTTCCCTGCGAGTCCATCACAAAGAGAAGGTCTTCGACCTCATCCAGCATGTTTGCCAGCCCGAGGTTGAAAACCGGGGGATTTGAAGCGGAAGGCAGGAAAATCTGGAATTCCATGTCACTCTGTACCCCCATGCCTTCAGAACCTTGCGAATCCATATCCAAAGAAGCCGAAGAAGAGAACAGCATCTCTTTATTGATACTGGTTCGAAAGCGATTGATAGACCTGCCTTGCCAGATCGGATAGGGATTCGGCGCGAATGGAGGCAATCAGGTCCTTTTCCTCCCTGGTGAGCGTGAACGTCTCGCCCAGATAGCCGTTCTGAAGCGCCTCCAGGGGGTTCTTCAATAGCATGTCGCAAAACTGACGGCTGACCACCGCGGCAGCGAAGACCCGGCTCAATCCGTTCGGGTCCGTTACCGGCGTCACCTTCATTTGCTGTAAATCTGTTTGGTAAGTAGTAAATGAAGAGATCATGTTGTAATCCTTTTCGTAAACGGTATGGCTATTGCAGGCTGACCGGCTAACAACCGGAAAACACCGATTGCCAGAAACACATCACCAAGACTGAAAGCCACCTGGTACGGGAACCAGACGGGGGGCAGGAAGCGATCCGCCAGCAATTCGAAGCGGGTATCCTCCGCCGGGAGGAGAATGTCCTTGGTGCCGAAACGCTCTCCGACGGGGATATCCGCCACCGCTTCTTCCGGGACGAGACGGCTGGCTGTCTGCGGGCTGATGGGCATGAACCCGCCGTTTGCTGCCATGACCGTGAAATTGAGCGCCGCGCCGATGAGCAGGATTTTCATCCCGGGCAACCCGCGGTTGAGCCAGGCAAATCCTAGAAGCAAAATCTGCGAAGCGATCAGCAGGCTCCCGGCAACCGCGTCGCTCACCTGACCGCGGATGTCTGGCAGGTAGAGGACAGCGAACTGGGGCAGGAAGGCAACGAACACCAGCCAAAGGTACTTTAGGCTGGGCGGCTGGTATTGTTGTCTATACAGCCAAGCCCGACCCAGCCCAATCACCAATCCGCATGCGATGGCGGCTAGCAGAATCACTTATCTGCCAACGCTGGAGCCATCGTCGGGTGCGCCCACGCCAAGGACAAGCATTGCAAGCGAAACGACAACGAGCAGGAGTTGAATCTGCTGGCGGTTGATCTTCGAGACGGAAACAGCGAGAAAGTTGAATAGGCTTTTCATGAGTAGAATCCTTTTCTTTTCAGTTTACGTCAGAATACCAATCCCTAGGCTCCAAAACAGGCTTCAAAAAACAAAAAAATCAGCCCCGAACGGGACTGATTTTTCAAGACAATAGTGTGGTGAGGATTATTTCACCAAGCGGTGGTATATCTCTTCGGTTTCCTCGGAAGGCGGCATATCGAACAGCCTCTTCGTCATATCGCAGCAGGACTGGTACACCTGCCTGATGGAAGCCAAATCGCCCATGCGGCCATGTGCCTCCATACAGATTTGGTACGCCTCTTCAAAACTGGGATCATATTCCATGGCACGGCGGCAGGTATCTACTGCCTTCTGCGGATTGCCGTGTTTTTGATACAGATCCGCTAGGGTGATAAGGGCATTTAGGTAAAGCCGGTCCAAGCGTTCACGTTCAGATATTACCCAATCCAAGTATAACTCATTCAGGAAGGGACCTTGTACCAAGTCCACGGCTCGTTGGTAATGATTCATCTTTTCGTTGGGGTCAACTGCCGATTTTGCACGAGTCAGGAAGGATTCAAACGCCTCCACATCGTATTCATAATCGTAATCGTGATTAAACGTATAGTACACGTCTTGATAGCGTACAACATCCTGTCCCACAGCGCGGCGTAGGCGATAGATATCGTTCTTGAAGCGCAGTTTCAATTGAGCAATATCGTATTTTCCGGGCCAAAGCGCCTCGCCGATCTGTTCTTTGGTAAGTGAGCGGGATGCTGAGAGCAGATAGAAGAAAAGATCCCGCACAGACTGGGTTTGCCAGTCTGAGTTGGTTAACACTCTGCCATTCACGTGGACAATTGCCTGCCCAAAAGCATGTATGACAAGCGCGGGCGCAGAAGTCTGGATTACATTCACCTGCCGACGCAGATGGCGTCGAAGGGCAGGAATTTGGCTGGCGAGCCCGTCCGCCTGTGCGTATAGGTTTTTGGCTTCACGATTCAAGCTGGGATGATTCCGAAGATTCTCCAGCCAGTCCCTTGCCTGATACATCGTCGCGAGAATAGTATGAGGGACTTTTCCGCCGTTTGCATGGAAGCTATTGATGATTTGCGCGGCTTTGTCGGAAATTCCGCTTTGGTGAAGAGCTGCTGCCCGCCAGACCCGTACCCGATCTGCATCCATGCGTCTTCCACCTTCGTCAAACTCCTTTTCGGCAAGTTCGAATTTTTCAATAGCGCTGGGCGCGTTTCCTTCGTACAGATTTATAAGTCCGTGGATCAAGTACAGGAATCCATTTTCGAATTTAGAACCACCCGCATGAATCGAATCCGCCATCATTTCGATCATCGAGTGAGCGGAGCGAACATCTTTCTTGAGAATTGCCAGGTTGGCTTGCGCAAGCGCAAGATAATGGAGGAGGAAACGGTCCCCTGTGCTTTGAGCCAGTTCGGAGGCGTACTGATAGCTTTGGTGCGCCATTTCGATGTCCGCTAAGTCAGCATATAGTCCCCCAGCCCGGTGGAAATCAACGCATCGAGCCGCCCGTTCCGGCGCGTCGCGCGCATATCAGCCCCTCTTCAAACGCGAGCATAGCTTTTTCGTACAGACCCAATGAATGATAAAGTACTCCCAAACTGTTCAATACATTTGCCTGCGAAAATAAATTTCTGTCTTGACGCCAAATATGGAGAGCCTTTTCGTAGGCGTTCTGCGCCTGTGTGTAGTCACCCATTGCCCGATAGATCATGCCGGTTTCCATCAGCAAGATCGGAACGCTCGCGTTCTCGTTCAATCGTACATATAAATCCAAAGATTTTTCAAGAAAGCCGATGGATTGCCGGACTTCCCCCAGCCGGAAGAGAACATTCCCTTTCAACCGAAGCGCTTCTGCATAAAGCGCACGTCTGTCCGGATGGTCTTCTGTGAGACGGGTTACTTCATCTGCATCGCCGAGGGCGGCATCGTATTCGCCAAGTCTCCAAAGGGTGATTCCCCTTCGCGATAACGTCAGTGCAAGCCCTGCCTCGTCTTCCTGCAAACGAAAGAGCCGCTCTGCTTCGTTTAACAATGCCAGACTTTCGTGCAGGTCGTCCCTAAGTCGTGCAATGACACCGCGAATGGACAGTAAGCCCGGACGCGTCCGCAACATGGAGGCAGGGATATCGCCCAGCCATGATTCCAGCGTTAGATGTGCACGCTGGATCATGAACGTGCCCGCTCGTTCGATCATTTCCGCCAGAAGGTTGACATCGTTTAGCAGCTGGCAAATGTAATGCGCCTTCTCCCACTCTGACATGGATTCATACGCCTGTTCGAGACGGGTGAGGATTGGTGTCACCTCTTCCGGGTGTTCGCGTTTGAAGCAGTCGCGGATGAAATCCCGGAAGAGATGGTGATACCGCAGCCACCTGCCGTCCTCGCCGACTGGCAGGGCGAACAGGTTATTGCGTGAAACCAGCCTAATCCAGTTGTGCCAGTCCTGAGGTCCGGGGTAAAGAGGCGCAAGCACCCGTTCGCAGAGAGCGGCGTCGAACTCATCCAAAAGGGAGGTCCGTAAGACGAATTCCCTCAATTCTGGGGGCAGGCGGTCGAGCACCTGTTGCCCCAGATATTCGAACAGGGTCGCGCTGTCTTCCAAAACGGAACGGGCTGAATTTTTTCGGAGGACGGTCGAATCTGAAAATTGCAGTCCGGTGATCCAGCCTTCGGTTTCCTTGATCAAGCGGTTGGCTTCCTCATCCGAGATGTGCAGGTTGCGGTTCTGCGCGAGCAGGGTTTGGAGTTCGTGCGGCTGGAAGGCAAGGTCTAAATAATCCAAACCGATGGCTTGGTCGCGGGCAACCAATAAAAGCAGGTTGTTCAGGCTGGCGAGCGTCCGGGAGGAGATGATCAAGTGGCAGTTGTCATCCATCAATTGCACAAACCGGTTGACAAAACTTTGAATGGGCTGGACGCCGTCCAGGAGATGGAAGTCATCCAGAACAAAGGCAAAATGCTCGCTGACTTGTTCGAGGAGTTCGTTGATCAATGTGACCAGCAGACGCTCCATATCCTGCTCGAACGAATTCATGTTGTCCAGCACACTGCGCGACTGCGCCCCAAAACCGGGGAACCGCTCTGCCAGCGCGGCGATAAAATACGCGGCAAACCGCTGGGGTTCGCGGTCGAGTTCATCGAGGGCGAGCCAGCAAAACGGCATTTCACTGTGGTGCGCGAGGTCAATCAAGAGCGAGGTTTTTCCGTAGCCGGCCGGCGCGGTCACCAGCGTCAGCCTTTTATCCAACGCTTCGAACAGCATATCCAACAGCCGCTTGCGGGTGATAAGTTCCGAGCGGCGGCGGGGTGGGATGATTTTGGTCTTGCTTACGGGAATTGGAGACATGGATATCCGTGCTTATCCAACAATGGAACGGGCGAAAACCGAATCATATTTTATCCCGTAAATGTCCGTTTAATCGTTGCAGGGGTATAAAATCCTGCTGTTATAATTTCCCCATTTCCACAGGGCACGATGCCAAAAAGCGCCGCCACTCACCCCACCCGGCAACTGATTTTATTGGGTCTCCTCTTCGCGTTCCTCGCGCTGACCGTCCTCGCGCAAGCCAACCCTGGCACGGAATTGCCCAACCGCGATTATGGCTTCTATGCTTACATCGGGAAACAGATTGCAAAAGGCTACCTGCCATATGAGGATGTTTGGGAAAGCAAACCGCCCGCCATTTTCTACCTCAACGCCTTCGCCCTGCGCCTCGGTCGCGGACTACGCTGGGGTATCTGGCTGGTTGAGTTCGGTTTTCTCTTCGCCGCCATCACAGCCTCGTATCTTTTGCTCAAAAGACTCTGGGGCATCGCGCCCGCCTTCTTTGGTGTCTTCGTCTGGCTCTGGGGCATGGATTTCACCTTGCAGGGCGGCAATTTTACGGAAGAATACCCTCTGACTTTCCACTTCCTCGCGCTGATTCTCCTCCTCGAACTGATTCAAAATCCCAAACACCGCCTCTTTAATTTGACGTTGGGACTGCTCCTGTCTATCAGCCTTTTGTTCCGCCCGAACAATGCCGTCGTCGAAGCCGTGACGATCCTCGTCTTTGGCGCTTCATTACTATGGAAGCGCGATTGGCAGGCTTTCTTCACGGCTGTCTTCTGGGTCACGCTTGGTATTGTCCTCCCGCTTGCCATCGCCTCCGCCTATTTCGCCTATCACGGACTCTTCCAAGCCATGCTCGAAGCGTCCATTTTCTATAACCTCACCTACAGCGCCACCGAGTTGACCGCCACCTCTCCCTTGAAAGTCGGCTTTGAATTCCTCAATCTCGCCGCGTGGATCGGTCTCATCGGCTATCTGCTGGTCATCGCGAAACTAAAGGATATTCTCAGAAGCCCTTTTTTACCGCTCTTCCTCGTTCTCCTCCTTGGAACGCCCGCCGCTGTTTTCCTCAGCGACCCTGCCAAGCGGAATTATGGCCACTACTTCATGAACTGGCTTCCCTTCATTGCCCTTCTCAGCGCCTTCGCGTTTCGTACCTTCCAGGAAAAGATTCTTTCAAAAAAATCAATTCGTTCCTCATCTCTCATCTTTCATCCTTCTTTCCCTGCTCTTCTCTCATTACTCATTGCTCTCGCTTTCTTCACCCTCTCCGGTCGCGCCGCCGCCTACCTCAAAGCCCTTGACCGCCTTTTCACTTCCCCCGAACGCGAACTCCGCTCTCCCATAGCGATTTACGTGGAAAACCATACCAACCCAGGTGAATTTGTTTTGTTCTGGGCAACCCATCCCAGCGAAAACTTCATGTCTCACCGGGATGCGCCTTATTCCACCCTCTTCTATCCCATGCTTGTGGACTCGGAAATCTCCGACCGTCTCAATGCGGATTTCTTTGAAGATATTCAGCGAAACAAACCTGTCCTTGTGGTAGATATGGGACGCCTGACCATCCCTTCGCTTGACCCTGTCAAACGCGAAGAACAGAAAGCCATGGGCGTCTATCCAACCCGCCCGCCAGACAACCTGGATGAAGTCCTGCGATACATTGAGGAGAACTACTACCTTGAAGCCGTCATCAAAGACAAGCCCGTGTATCGCCTATACGGTTCAGTCGAGCCGTAATGGAAATGATTTGGCGAGAACCGAGTAACAAGAAATTAAGAACGCATTACTCGTTCCCCATTACTTCTCCTCTCCCACCCCCCAAAAAACTTTAAGCCGCGCGTAGGTTGAATACCTGAACATGCGTGCTATAATGCCCAAGTAGTTCGGTAGTTTTTAGTTTCATAGTTCACTGCCGAACAACCCCACTAATAAACTATCTAACTATCAAACTATCAAACTACTTAACTAACTCATGCCCTTCGCCCATCTCCACGTCCACACCGAATATTCCCTGCTCGACGGCTTCTCGAACATCAAGAAGCTGGTCAGGCGCGTCAGGGAAATGGACATGCCTGCCGTCGCCATCACCGACCACGGCACGATGTTCGGCGTGATTGACTTTTACAAAGCCGCCAGAGCCGAAGGGGTCAAGCCCATCATCGGCTTGGAAGCGTACATGGCGGCGCGCGGCATGAAGGACAGGGACTCCAAACTCGACCGCACCTCTTCGCACCTGCTCCTGCTCGCGGAAAATGAAACAGGGTACAGAAACCTGCTCAAGATCGCGTCCGCCTCGCAAATGGAGGGCTTCTATTATTATCCACGCATTGACCATGAGTTCCTCGCCGCGCACTCGGAGGGATTGATCTGCACCTCAGGCTGTATGTCTGCGGAGATTCCGCGCGCCCTGCTGGAGGAAAATCCAAAGGAAGCCGTCCGCCGCATGAACTGGTATTACGATGTCTTTGGCAAGGACAACTTCTTCGTCGAATTGCAGCATCACAATATCAAAGAGATCACCGACCTAAACAAAAAACTGCTCGAACTGGGCGTGCGCTACGAGGCGAGATACATCGCCACCAACGACGTGCATTACATCAATCAGGACGATGCGAAGTTGCAGGACATCCTGCTCGCCATGCAAACGCAGACGGTGTTGAACGACCCTGAACGCATGCGCATGACCGACGACTCCTACTTCCTGCGTTCGCCCGAAGAGATGAGCCGGCTCTTCGCCGAAGTACCCGAGTCGCTTTCCAACACACTGCTCATCGCCGAGCGCTGTAACGTAGACCTGGGCTTCAAAGGCTATCACCTGCCTGAGTTCCCCGTGCCAGAAGGATTCACAGCGGAAAGTTACCTTCGCTCGCTGTGCGAGGCTGGAGCAAGGAAAAGATACGGGGACGACGCAGCCAGTTCCAAGGTCCGCGAAAGACTCGACTATGAACTCAAGGTCGTCCACGAGATGGGATTCGACGCCTATTTCCTCATCGTGTGGGATTTGTGCCGCTTCGCCCGTGACAATGGAATCTGGTACAACGCCCGCGGCTCGGCGGCCGGCTCGATCATCGCCTACACGCTCGAAATCACGATGGTGGACCCGCTCGAACATGCGCTCATCTTCGAACGCTTTTTGAATCCGGGACGCATCTCGATGCCCGATATTGACCTCGACTTCCGCGACGACCGCCGCCACGAAATGCTCGAATACTGCGCCCGCAAATACGGCTCGGACAAAGTGGCGCAGATCATCACCTTCGGCACGATGGGAGCGAAAGCCGCCATCCGCGACGTGGCGCGTGTAATGGAAGTGCCCCTGCCCGAAGTGGACAAGGTCGCCAAACTGGTGCCGTTCGTTTCGGGGCGCAACACCACCATGGAAGACGCGATGGCGATCCCCGAGTTCAAGGAAATCTACAACAAGAACCCGCAGATGCGCGAAGTGATTGACCTTGCCGCAAAGATGGAAGGGACGGTGCGCAACGCGGGCACGCACGCCGCGGGCGTGGTCATCTCGGACAAGCCCATCATCGAATACCTCCCGCTTCACCGCCCGACCTCCGGCTCGGAGGAAACGCCCATCAAATCGGTGACCCAGTTCGAAATGGGCATCCTCGATTCGCTCGGCATGTTGAAGGTGGATTTCCTCGGTCTCATCACGTTGACCGTCATGGCGCGCGCGTGCGACCTGATCTACAGGCGGCACAACCTCAAATACGATTTGAACAACATTCCGCTCGACGACCCCAAAGCCTTTGAGTTGATGGGAAGCGGGCAGACTGCGGGGCTTTTCCAGATAGAAGGTGGAGGGATGACTCGCTGGCTTGTTCAAATGAAGCCAAAAACCCTTGAAAATATCATCGCCATGGTGGCGTTGTATCGTCCGGGACCGATGGCGTTCATCCCCGATTACATCGCGCGTATGCACGGTGAGGCGGAGGTTTCGTACCGTCACCCCGCGATGGAGCCGATCTTCAGCGATACGTATGGCATTCCGATCTACCAGGAACAACTGATGCGCGCCGCCGTCGAACTCGCCGGGTACACGCCCTCCGAGTCCGATGAATTGCGCAAGGCGATCTCGAAGAAGAAAAAAGAAGACATCGAAAAACACCGCAATAAGTTTGTGAAAGGCGCGGTGGAAAAAGGCATGGCAAAGGAAACCGCCGAAGCCATCTATGCCGACTGGGAGGAATTTGCGCGTTATGGTTTCAATCGCAGCCACGCTGCCGACTACGGCGTGATCGCTGTCCAGACCGCGTATCTCAAAGCCCACTATCCCGCCGAGTACATGACCGCGCTCATGTCCGCTTCGGCTGGGCAGACCGAGAAGGTCGCCTTCTACGTCGCCGATGCGCGCAGCATGGGCGTGCCCGTCCTGCCGCCGGATATCAATGCTTCAGAGTGGGATTTCAGTATCGAAGACATCGAGGTTGAATCTTCTCTCGCCGCCGGGGACGCCGCCTCCGAGCAAAGGGAAGATTCCAAACATCCGCTTCGGCTTGGGCGCGATCAAAAACGTCGGGCAGAACTCCGTTCAACCCATCATTGACGAACGCATCGCCAACGGCAAATTCGCCGACCTCAACGACTTCGCCCGCCGCGTGGACCTGCGCACTGTCGGCAAGCGCTCGGCTCGAGTGTCTCATCAAAGTCGGCGCGCTGGACTGTTTCGGCAATCGCGCCTCCCTGCTCGCCGCGCTCGACCGCATCGTTTCCATTTCCAGCAACCACTTCCGCGCCGCCGATGCGGGACAGATGAGTCTCTTCGGCGCAAACACCGGCGTTGTGGACGAAATCCGCCTGCCCGAGGTCAAGGATGTGGAGAAGCGCGAAATGCTCAACTGGGAGCGCGAACTCATCGGTCTCTACATCTCCGACCACCCGCTCAACGAATATCAAGCCGCGCTGGCGCAGATCGTCAGTTACTTCACGGGTCAACTCTCCGAAGCGAACCACGAAGAAAAAGTCCGCGTCGCGGGGCTCATCACGGGCGTGCGTCCCTACACCACCAAAACGGGCAAACCCATGGGCTTCGTCCAGATCGAAGACATCCAGGGCGCCGTCGAACTCGTACTCTTCCCCAAAACACGGGAACAGGCGCGCGCCAAAATGGTCGCCGGTCAAATCATCATCGTCGAAGGCAAGGTGGACCCAGGGCTCCACCCCGCCCAAGATTCTGGTGGATACGGTCAAGACCGAAATCAAGGTGACGACGGCGGCGGAGGATACGACTCTCAAAGCGGATTCGACCCCCGAGCCGCTTCTCACCCGCCGCCCCGCCCCGCCTCAGTCCAAGCCGACGCCTGCTTCACAACCCAGGCAGACCCCCACGCTGAAACCGATTCCCGCAATCGCCGAAGCAGCAACGGCTTATGCCCCCCTTTCGTCCCCCCAAGTTCCTGGGGAATTTGAGGAGAACGAAGAGGGTGACATGCCGCCGCCGCCTGAAAACTTCCCCGACGGCTGGGAGACCGAGTGGCAGCCCTCGTTCGACGATGCAGTCATCGCGTCCAAGCCTGAGCCGAAGTTCAAGAAAAACGAAGAGGTGACTCCTCCGCTGGTAACTCGCGCCGTCGCGGTGTTGGCTCATGTCGAGGAGTTGAATCAAGCCGAAGACCGGAGCGAAGCGCTGGCTCCGTCATTGTACGTCCCGCTCGCCAAAGAGAACAAGGACAAGGATCATCCGCCGCGGCAGATCACCGTCATCCTGCGTCCCACCGGCGACAAGGAACGCGACAAGCGCCGCATCAAGACGCTCTACGGCACGCTCATCTCGTACCACGGGCGCGACAAGTTTAGTTTTCAGATCTTCGAAAACGGCAAAGGACACCTGATTGACTTCCCCAACGACACCACCCGCATCTGTCCCGAACTGCTCGAACGCTTAAAGAAGTTGATGCGCGAAGAAACCTGGCGCGTGGAGGAGATCACGTTTCAGTAACATTCACAAACCTGACAGGTCTTCAAGACCTGTCAGGTTTTCGTTATTGTTTATAATCAAACCATGGTATTACGGTCTCCGGTTACCGCCAGGAAAGTTTCACGTCCTGCCCGCGTTTCTATGCGGACGATCCGTTCGCTTGCGAAAATCATCGCTGAAAAGTTCGACCCCGAGGAGATCATCCTTTTTGGGTCGCACGCCTACGGCAAGCCCCACGCCTGGAGCGATGTGGATTTTCTGGTGGTGATGGATACGCCCAAAGGGGAATTCAAAACCATCATGGAAATTTCGGACCCCCTGCCTGATCTCCCGTTTCGTGTGGACATTATCGCGCGTTCGCGTGCGGCCATTGATCGGCGCAAAATACAAGGCGATTTTTTCCTGCGCGAAATCACCACAAAGGGGAAGGTGCTCTATGCGCGAGGTCACTAGCGAATGGGTTGCCAAGGCAGAACTTGACCGTTCCTCTTGAAATGGCTCATGAAGCCCACAAAAATGCTTCAAAGGTGCGCACGTTCATCCGCAAGAAACTTGGGATAAAGTGATGCGCGAAGAAACCTGGCGCGTGGAGGAGATTACCTTTCAGTAGTTAATCCAACTGAATCATGAAGGACGCAAAAGCCTTGCTTTGCGTCCTTTTTCATACCCTTCATCCGTGACAAATGACAGATGAATCGGGCAGGGAAAGTCCGTATAGTAGGGTCAAAGGAGAAGTGGACATGTCGCACACTACCCTGAAATCCGGTTACACCGAACTGGTCGAACGTTTGAACCGTTTTCCGCAGGGCGCGCCGCCGTCGGAAACGTTGTATAAAATTCTCAGCATCCTTTTCAGCGAACGGGAAGCCGGGCTGGTGGCGCTTCTGCCGATCAAACCGTTTACCGCCGAGAAAGCCAGCCGGGTCTGGGGCATGGACCTGACCGAGACCCGCAAGGGCCCTCGATGAACTTGCCAGCCGCGCGATCCTGGTGGATGTGGAACAGAAGGGAAAAACCACCTACACCCTGCCGCCTCCCATGGCGGGATTCTTCGAGTTCTCGATGATGCGTCTGCGCGGCGATGTTGACCAAAAGATGCTCGGCGAACTCTTCTATCAATACATGAACGTGGAGGAGGAATTCATCCGCGGCTTGTTCATTCAGGGGGAGACCCAGTTGGGGCGGGTCTTCGTCCACGAGCCGGCGCTTTCGGAGGAGAACGCCCTGCACGTGCTGGATTATGAACGCGCCAGCGAGGTGATCCGCACGGCGACCCACCGCGGCATCGGGTTGTGCTATTGCCGCCACAAGATGATGCACATGGGCAGAAACTGTGACGCGCCGATGGATATTTGCATGACCTTCAACGGCACGGCTCGATCCCTGACCCGTCACGGATACGCGCGGCTGGTGGACGTCCACGAAGGCATGGACCTGCTTCAGGAGGCGCACGGGCGGAACCTTGTCCAATTTGGCGAGAACGTGCGCGAAAGGGTGAACTTCATCTGCAATTGCTTGCGGTCAGCCGTTGCGAGGCGATGATCGCCGCCCGCAAATTTGGAATCCTCAACCCGGTGCACACTTCCAACTTTTTGCCGGTTGTGGATGAGACGCAATGCAACGGATGCGGGAAATGTGTCTCCGCCTGCCCGGTGGAGGCGATGACGCTGGTCTCCGCCAATGACCCGCATCACCCCAAAATGAAAAAAGCCAAAGTGGATGAAGATATTTGCCTCGGCTGCGGCGTCTGTGTGCGGACTTGCTCGCACGAAGGCTTGTCCCTCCGCCTGCGGGAGAAACGGGTCATCACGCCGTTGAACTCCCTGCACCGCACGGTGGTGATGGCAATCGAGCGCGGCGGCTTGCAAGACCTGATTTTTGATAACCGCGTTCTATGGAATCACCGCGCGCTCGCGGCGGTCTTCGGCGTCATCCTGCGCCTGCCGCCCATTCGACAATTCATGGCAAGCCGGCAGGTGAAATCCCGCTACATGGAATATCTTATTACACACATCAAGGTATAAACGAACAGACAGCGGGTCAGTTGAAGTGATGCGCTGAGTAGAGCGAGATACTATCTCGCTCTACTTTACTTCTTCGTTTACCGCTGCCAACGAATATTGTTCCGCGCGGGTTACAATATCCCCATGACCCACAACCTCCTCCATCTTGCCCGCGCCAACGGAAACCCCGTCATCGAGGGCAATCACGTTACCTTCGTGTGGCAGGGAAAGTCCGCGCCGTATTTCATTGACGATATTCACATGTGGGAGAACAACCCGCAGAGGATGAAACGCGTTGCCCCCGACCTGTGGGCGTTCACCCTCGAACTGGATTCCGCCGCCTATCTCGAATACGCCTTCTATGACCCGCGCGCGAAGAAGCGCCTCAAAGATCCGTTGAACAAAAAGACGGTCTTCAACGGCGTGAATGCCTACAATCATTTTTTCTACATGCCCGGGGCGTCGCCAACTCCGTATGCAGTCAAGTGTAAAGGCGTCCCCAGCGGACGGGTGACACGTCATCTCGTGGATGCGTGGATGCTTCAGGATAACAGCAAACGCGAACTGCATCTGTACCAGCCGCCCGTTAAAAAGCCCGTGCCGCTCCTGCTCGTCTACGACGGCACGGATTATCTCAAACGCGCCAACCTCAACATCATCGTGGATAACCTCATCCATGAGAAGCGCATCCAGCCGATCGCGATGGCATTCCTGCAAAATGGCGGCGACCGCCGCGGCGTGGAATATGCCTGTTCCGATGCGACACTGATGACGCTGGAACATTCCGTCATGCCGTTTGCGGCGAAAAAATTGAACCTGATGGACATCAAAACCACGCGCGGCGCGTACGGCGTGCTGGGCGCATCCTTCAGCGGATTGATGTCCGTTTACACAGGCTTGCGGATGCCGGAAGTCTTCGGCAAAGTGATGGCCCAATCGTCCGTGTTCGAGGCGGAAGGGCGGGATTTCGTGGCTGTGGATTTGATTCGCGCGAAGATGTCGCGTGAAATCAAAATCTGGATGGACATCGGTCACTTCGACTGGCTGCTGGAAGACAACCGCCGCATCCAGCCGCTGCTTCAAAATAACGGATACAATGTCGCCTACCGCGAGGCGCCGGCGGGTCACAACTACACCTTCTGGCGGGATGAACTTCCGCGCGCGCTCGAAGCGATGTTTGGTTTGTAAATGGAGAGATGTAAATGAAAAAGATATTTATCGTCATCGTGGTTCTTTCGTTCATCCTGCAAGCGTGCGCAGCGGCAACCCCGGTTTCAAATGAAGCGCCCACAGACGCGGTCGAACCAACCGTCGGCGAAACGGAGGCTGGGGTCGAGGATACAATTACCCGTCTGGAAGGACTCGGCGGGGTCCCCTGCCCGGAGAGCGACTTTACCTGCGTCACCATCACCGTGCCGTTGAATCATTTCGATCCCAATGATTCCCGCACGATGGACGTCGTCTTTGCCGTCCTCCCGGCGTCGGGCGAACGCAAAGGCATGTTCGTCACCGCCACAGGCGGACCCGGCTCGGCGGGACTCGCCAGCGCGGATGCGTACACCGCATCCTTCGACCCCGCGATTCCGAGCATTTCGATATCGTCTTCTTCGACCAGCGCGGCGTGGGGATGTCTGGAAACCTGCAATGCGCCGAGGCGGCGGCTGAGTTTTACCTCACCGAAATAGACGCGACCACGCCCGAAGGCGAGCGCGCCACCGTGGACGCCGCGCGCCGTTTTGCGTCCGATTGCGCGGCGGAGATGGGGAACCCCGAAATGCTCCCGTATCTCGGCACGGCGCAGGCGGTGGAGGATCTCGAAGCCCTGCGCGTTTTGTTCGGCGATGAAAAGATCTGGCTGTACGGCGAAAGTTACGGCACACAATACGCGCAGACCTACGCCGGCGCGCATCCCGACCGGCTCGGCGGTTTGATCCTCGACGGCACCGTGGGCCCTCACGCTTTCAGGCACGGAGTTCCTTGCCGAACAGGCACGCGCGTTCAGCGACGTGCTTGCCGCAACCCTGCAAGCCTGCAACGAAGACGACCTCTGCGCCGAAAGCATGGGCGGCGGCGATGCCGTTGCCGCATACGACCAACTGGCGCAGGCGTTGAAGCAGTCGCCGATCCCCTTCGACTTCCCGCGCCCAAGCGGGCAGTTCGAGGAACGCACGTTTACCTTCTCCGACCTCGAAAGCAGCGCCGCCTCCTATTTGTATTCGGAAGGTTCGCGCATGATCTTCCTGCGCGCGCTGGCGGCGTACTCCCGCAGCAAGGACATCGTCCCCATGGCGCGCATTTTATACGACGCCTTCTCGCTCGACCCCGAAACCCTCGCGGCGATTCCCGACCCAACCTATTCCGATGCGGTCTATTACGCCGTGGAATGCGAGGACTATGCTTACTTCAGCGGCGCGCCGGAGGAACGCGCCGATGCCTACCTGCGCGCGGGCGACGAACTCGACGCCAGCCTGCCGCACTTCTCCTCCATTTTCTACGGCGACCTGCCCTGCGTGTTTTGGTCGCTGAAAATACCAACACCGCGCGCCCCGCTCCGCTGACAACGGATGAATTTCCAACCCTCGTCCTCGGCGCCGAAGCCGACCCCGCCACCCCGATTGCAAACGGGCAAAGTGTGTTCAGCCGGCTGCCCAACGCCTATCTTGTCACGCAGACGGGCGGTCGCACGTCATCTTTGGGCGCGGCGTTTCGTGCATTGACGACCTCGTGACGAACTTCCTCGTGGATGGCGAACTCCCACCCCGGCGCGAAACCACCTGCGAGGGAACGGTCGCCAGCGAATTTATCCCGCTTTTGCCGGCGCGCATCGCCGAGTCCCCCGACCTGCTGGAAACCTTCCTTGCGCTGGATAACGAAATCTACTACCTCCCCGAATATTATTATTGGGATGGAGTGGAGCCCGCCGCCGCCGGATGCGCCTTCGGCGGATCCTTCGCCTTCGAAGGGACGGACTCCGGCGCTTCCTTCCAACTCGACAACTGCTCCTTCATAGACGGTTTTGCCCTCACCGGCAGCGGTTCCCAAAACTTCGACGAAGACACCTTCACTCTCGACGTGACGGTGACCGGTCAAAAGGAAGGCGCGCTCACCTACACCCGCAGCGGCGACGGCTCCCTGCGCGTCACCGGCGAATACGGCGGCGAGCCGGTTGATTTGACGGAGTAGGGAGAGCGGCGATAGGAAAAAGGTTTAAAGACCTGACAGGTTTTTTCAGAAACCTGTCAGGTCTTCTTTATCCTTCGGGGTGAACCCCTTTCATGGATACCCTGCGGCTAAGAAGGCTTTTTACATGCTCTTTTAGGCGCTCTGGGTAAGACAATTACCCGCTTGAATTTCCTTGGCTCTCCCGTAATTAACGGGAAAGAGCCTAACCACCAAGGGCACCAAGTACACAAAGGAGGGAAAAGGCGTCAACTTTACAGGCGTTTTTCCTTCGTGATCGTCGTGTCCTTGGTGTTTAAATAGTTTTCCCGTTAAAAACGGCAGAACCATTTCCTTTTATGATATACTGCGCCGGCGGGCAGGAATCTCTTATCATCAAAATCAATTCAGGAGGTATACGCTATGGCTAAGAAAATTCAAGCATGGGCTGCCTACGGACCGAAGATCGAACTCGCCGATCCCATGACTAAGGAAGAAGTGATCGAAAACATCATTGCCGCCACCAACCAGAGCAAGGGTTCAGTGCTGGCGGTGCTGGCAGAGCTGGATGTTCAACTCGAGGCGGGGTTGAAAGCGGGGCGCATTGTGCAATTGCCCAACGGCACGCACTTTGAGCCCATTGGCAAAAAGGACGGTTCGATTGACATCGGCGTGCGGGTAAACCCCGACCTCGACAAGAATGTCAACGCGGGCTTTCGCGGGACGTGGGTGAACGGCGACAATATCGGCAAGACCGAAGCCGAGATCGTCGCGCTATGGAACGAGGCGCACCCGGACGACCCAATTCCGGCGGGCGGCTAAATCCCTTTCCCTGCCCGTTTTCTCGCGTAAAAGGCGGTTTGACCCCCGGTCGAGCCGCCTTTTTTGTTTCCCGGCTTAATTTCAAAGTTTCTTGGCTTAACTTTCAAGTTTGTTGGCTTAACTTCGAAGTTTCTTGGCTTAACTTTGAGGTTTGCTGGCTTAATTTGGCGGTGAGACCTCGGAGGTCTGTGCCCAAAACAAAAGGGTCGGGTATACTTGGGGAAAGTTGGGGTAAACCCCGCCTATGACCCTCAACGAATCCGATACCCGCTCGAAATTGATTGATCCTGTCCTCCACACACGCGGCTGGACGGAGGATTTGATTCGGCGTGAGGAGACGGCGGGGGCGGTGGAGATTTCGGAAAACCGCGCGCGGCGGCGGTCGCATGGACGGGTGGATTACACGCTGCGCGTGAAAGTGACGCAAGACTCGCAACCTGTGGCGATTGGCTTGATCGAAGCCAAAGCCGAGCATTTGCCGCCCGATCATGGCTTGGAACAAGCCAAGGCGTATTCGGTCAGTAAACGTTTGAATGTGCCGTTCGTGTTTTCGACCAACGGGCATTTGTTTGTAATGTACGATGTCTTTACGGGGGTGACGAGCAAGCCGCGCAAGTTGGATGAATTCCCAAGACCCGAAGAATTACGAAGCGCTTACGAGCGCGGCATGGGCTTTACGCTTGATTCAGAAGCCGCCAAGCCGTTGCTGACGCGCTATTCAGGCGGCGAAGCCACGCGAAGATATTATCAAGATGCCGCCATTCGCGCGGTGTTCGAGAAGATCGCCAAGGGTGATAACCGCGCGTTGCTTTCTCTGGCAACGGGCGCAGGCAAGACCTTTATTGCCGTCAACTTATTGAAGCGCATTGCGGATGCGGGGCAGTTACGGCGCGCCTTGTTCATCTGTGACCGCGACGAACTGCGGGCGCAGGGACTGGCGGCGTTTCAAAACGTCTTTGGGGCGGATGCGGCGGCGGTGGTCAAAGGCAACCCGCAGAAGAACGCGCGGATTTTAATTGCCACGTATCAGACTCTGGATGTGGACACAGAAGAAGCCGATGCAAACTTCCTGAAAATGAATTACCCTGAAAATTATTTCAGCCACATCATCATTGACGAGTGCCATCGTTCGGCATGGGGCAAATGGAGCGAGGTGCTTAAGCGGAACCCTGCCGCAGTGCAGGTCGGGTTAACCGCAACGCCGCGCCAACTCAAAGGTCTGAATTGGAGCGAGTTTCCAGAGGATGATCAGGTCACAGCGGACAACATCCACTATTTTGGCGAACCCGTCTACGAGTACGACATGTCGCAAGGTATGGACGATGGCTACCTGGCGGCGTGTGAGATCATCCAGCGCGATATCTTTTTGGATGAGAAGCCGCAGAGCGAGCGCGAAACAGGCGTGGAGCAGAACGACCTGAAAGACAAAACGCTGACCGACCCGCTGACGGGCGAAGCGGTGGATTACAAACGACTGAGCAAGAAATACAGCGCATCCAGCTTTGAAGACCGTTTGCAAATGCCAGACCGCGTACAAGCCATGTGCGAAGATTTGTTTGATCTGCTGATGCGCACAGGCGGACCCGAACAAAAGACGATCATCTTTTGCGCGCGCGACCCCCATGCGGATAAAGTCGCGATTGCCATGAACAACCTGTATGCGGCATGGTGCAAGACCAACGACATAAAACAATTGCAGCCGTATGCCTTCAAATGCACGGCGGCATCTTCGGGCAATGACCAACTGGCAGATTTGCGCGGAGCGTCGCGCAGTCATTTCATCGCCACCACGGTGGATTTGCTCAGCACAGGCGTGGATGTGCCTGTGGTGCAAAACATCGTCTTTTTCAAATACGTGCAATCGCCCATCGCCTTCTATCAAATGGTGGGACGCGGCACACGCCTGCACCCGCCCAGCGGCAAGCTGATGTTCCGCGTCTACGATTACACCGATGTCACGCGCCTGTTCGGTCAGGCGTTCCTGACGCGCTTCATCAAAGAACCTGAAAACAAAGCGATCACCTCCGACCCCAAGCCCTTCACCCCGCCCGTGCAGGTGGAAGGTTTCGAGGTGACCATCAACGAAGCGGGCAAATCCATTTTGACGATGGTGGACGGCAAAGCCATGCCCGTGACGGTGGAGGAATACAAAGAACGCCTCACATGTGACCTGGTGACTCATGCCCCCACTCTCGACGATTTTCGCCGCCTGTGGGTTGACCCGTCTGCACGTCACGACCTGCTCGACAAATTACCCGACGGCGCGCGCTCGGCATTGCTGGTACGCGCCCTGGAGGATATGGACGCCTTCGACTTGTATGATGTGCTGGGGGAACTGGGCTATGGATTAAACCCGCGCACCCGACTCGACCGTGCGGCTGCTTTTACCTACAAACATTCGGCGTGGCTGAACACGATGCCCAAGCAAAGCGCCGAGACCTTGCGGGCATTGGCATTGCAATTCGGGCGGGCTGGTACCGACGGATTGGAAAGCCCGCATATCTTTGACACGCCCGAAGTGGAAAAAGCAGGTGGTTTGATTGCCCTGCGCGCCTTCGGGCAACCTGCTGAGATTTTGCGCGAGACCAAGGCAAGGATTTTTGCGGCTTAAAGTCGCTGAGTAATTTTTTGGAGGAAAATATATGAACTTTACTCATTATGATTTAGGAAATAGATCAGGTGGCGAAATTGTAGAAGTTACTCTTTCTGGTAATGCTGCAAATGTCAGGTTAATGGATTCGTCAAATTTCCAAAGTTTCCGAGCAGGAAGAAAACATAGATATTTTGGTGGACATGCCAAACAATCACCTGTTCGATTACAGATACCGCATTCTGGACATTGGCATATAGCCATTGATTTAGGTGGATATAAGGGAACAGTTCGATCTTCTATTCAAATTCTTCCTGGTGCATTGCCAGCTTTGAGGGAAATTCCCTTGTCAACAGTTCCTTCGCTTGTTCATGGTGATAGAAGTGATCTTCCTCCATCTGAGAGCGAAGAAACACGTGAGTATGATGTGTTTATTTCACACGCAACCGAAGATAAAGACGAAATAGTGCGCCCGTTAGCACATGCATTGCAAGAAGGTGGTCTAAGGGTTTGGTACGATGAGTTTGAATTGAAAATTGGCGATAGTCTTAGACGAAAGATTGATGCTGGTTTGGCAAATAGCCGATTTGGGATTGTTGTTTTGTCTCAATCGTTTTTCAGTAAAGGGTGGACGAATTATGAATTAGATGGGTTAGTTACACGGTCAGTAACAGGTGAACAAATCTTATTGCCGATTTGGCATAAAGTCTCAAAACAAGAAGTTGTAAAATACAGCCCGTCTTTGGCAGATAAATTAGCTCGAAACACAGCAATGCATACTGTTGAAGAGATTGCTACCGAAATTATCGAGGTTATTCGCGGTGAATAGTACGTTTAGAACTTCTCAATACTTGCCTGAAAAACAATCAAAACTGATACCGACAAATTGGCGTTGGGTAAAGTTAGAAGACTTGGCAAAACTTCAAAGCGGCGGCACGCCATTGCGAGGAAATGCTCAATATTATGGCGGAACAATACCTTGGGCAAAAATTCAAGATTTGACTAATTCTGGAAAATGGATTTCTTCAACAGAAGAATACATAACGGAAATTGCTATTCAAGACTCGTCTGCGCAAATATTTCCTGAGAAGACAGTTCTATTTGCCATGTATGGTTCTATTGGAACTTGCTCAATTGCTGAAAAACCTATTGCAACAAACCAAGCAATATTGGGTTGTGTCTGCGGTGATCAACTTCTCCCTGAATATTTATATTTTTGGTTCTCTTACAATAAAGAGAAATTTCTAAAAATGGGGCGCGGTGGCACACAGGCAAACTTGAATGCAGGAATTGTTAAATCATTTGAAATCCCCCTTCCTCCCTTGGAAGAACAAAAACGGATTGCCGCCCGTCTGGATGAGCAAATGCGTCATATCGAGCAGGCGCGGCTGGCGGCAGAGGAAAGTCTGTCCGCGGCGCGGGAGTTGCCGTCCGCGTATTTACAAGAAGTACTTGGTAGTGATGTTTCAAATACATGGACAAAAACACAATTAGGCGAAGTGCTTACCCTCAGAAAAGAAGTTATTCATCCTTACGACAATCCTAAAGGTCCAGCAGTATTTGTGGGATTGGAACATATTGAGTCGAATACTGGCATCCGCACTGGCTCCGTTGAAGTAGAAATGTCTAAATTGACGGGTAGAAAGCCAAAATACTATAAGGGCGATATTGTTTACGGCTATCTCCGTCCTTATCTCAATAAGGTTTGGGTTGCTGAATTTAACGGGCTTTGTTCCGTCGATCAATATGTTTACAGTGTTGATGAAAACAAAGCAGATACAGATTTTATTGCTTGGTTTATGCGGAGCCCGATCTACCTAAAACGAGCACCTGTGAATGGCGCTCCAGGTCAATTACCCAGAATAAGAACTGAAGAAGTGGCTTCTGTTGAAATCAATCTTCCGCCCCTCAAAGAACAGAAAAAGATTGCTTCCCAAATCTCGAAAAAGCTAAGCACAACCAATGAATTGATTAGCACGCTTGAAACGCAACTGGCGGAAATCGAGTCGCTGCCGTCCGCGGTGCTGGGTCAAGCCTTTGCGGGTGAAATATAGCCAAAACTCAAATCTGTCATTTGCCATATAGTGTTAAAATCTATGTAGGATATTTGCCATGACGGCTTCCGTTGAGATTACAGGTGACGTATTTCGCTGGGCGCGTGAAAGAGCCGACATTTCGATTGAGCGGTTAGCTAAGACTGTTAATACGAAGCCTGAAAAAATCCTTGCTTGGGAACGTGAAACCGAATACCCTAATTATCGCCAAGCTCAGAAGGCAGCTTCTGCGCTTAGTGTTCCGCTTGGGTATCTCTTCCTTCCAAAACCCCCTGAAATTTCGATACCTATTGCAGATTTTCGTACCCTGCCCGGGAAAGAAAGCGCTGAGATCAGCCCCAACCTTCAAGAGGTATTAGACGATGCATTGAGGAAAAGGGACTGGTACGCTGAATGGCGCAAGGAAGAGGGGCTTGCGCAATTTGAATTCGTTGGAAAATTCTCCACAGAAAGTGACCCTGATGACCTAATCCAAGACATGCGGCAAACGCTGGACATATCTCCAGATTTTGCCGCTTTGATGAGTTCTTGGGATGAGCACCTTCGTAGGTTTATCCAGCAAGTGGAAAATGCAGGTATTTTAGTTTTGCAGAGTGGTATCGTAGGAACCAATACACACCGAAAACTTTCTATTGAAGAATTTCGTGGTTTTGCACTGGCGAATGATTATGCCCCTTTGATCTTCATTAACTCTGTAGATTCTACAGCCGCTCGGATTTTTACATTAGCACACGAACTTGTCCATCTATGGACTGGAACGAGTGGGATTTCCAATCCTGAAATTGCTCCAAACCAAAAAGAAATCCAAAAAATTGAGGTGTTTTGTAATTATGTTGCGGCGGAATTTCTTGTTGCCAAATCCGCATTTCTTCGGCGTTGGGATAAGTATCGAGATGCAATAGATAATGCGCAAAATCTCGCAAAGTATTTTCGAGTTAGCGCCCAGGTAATTTTGCGACGCAGTTATGAATTAGAACTAATTCAAGCTGACGAATTCTTTCAAGCGTTTCAGGAAGTTCTGAAAGCAAGTAAGGCGCCTAAAAAAGGTGGAGGTGGTAGTTTCTACAACAATTTGTTTAGTAGAAACAGCCGACGATTTACTACAGAACTTGTCTTTGCAGTGTCTGGTGGTCGTATTACTTATGTGGAAGCAGCCCGTTTACTCAATACGAGTCCTGCGAAGGTTGCTAATGTGATGGAAAAACTTCGTTAGGTGGGATGAATGGATTACTGTCTTGATACCAGTGTTTATACCCAAGCGTATAGGTCGTATTATGCTTTTGATATTGCTCCATCATTCTGGAAGGCTTTGATAACACTTGCGCAAGATGGAGTTATTGCCAGTCCGATTGCCGTGTATGATGAATTGAAGGAAGGCAAAGAAAAGGACGAGTTGAAATACTGGGCAAAAGACCATCGCAAGATTTTATTTATCGAACCTGACTCTAAAGTGAATGAGGCTTATCGCCAAATAGTGGAATTTGCTAACAGTCGTTATCGTGACCAGCATCAGATTCGTGAATTTCTCAAAGGCGCAGACCCATGGGTGGTTGCACATGCAAAAGCACACAGCCTAACAGTTGTCACGATGGAGGGATTTAAGCAAGTTGAGAGTGTCGATAAGGCGACAGGGCGTTTTATCGGAAAAATCAAAATACCAAATATGTGTGATCATTTTGGTATTAAGTCTATTCCCACATATGAATTACTACGCGCCCTGAAAATTGAGTTGCGCTAGCCTTGAAATCGAGTCGCTGCCGTCCGCGGTGCTGGGTCAAGCCTATGCGGGTGGGGTAAGTAAGACCTGACAGGTTTCATTGTGACCTGAGTCGATCCTACGTTATGAACGGAAAGAGATTCGCGTCGGACGCGGTTCTGTGGAAACCTGTCAGGTCTGGTGTGTGATGCAAATAAAAAGTCCAGCGTTTCGGCTGGACTTTTTTGTCAGGCATATTCGAGTGCGCGTTCTATCCATTGGGCGGGCTGTCCGATCAGCGGCTCGGTGGCTTTGAGCACCTCCAAGGCAACGGTGATCTTTTGTTTCTCGACCGCCAGCGTCAAATCCCACAGATTGTCGCGGCGAATGCCCGCGTCACTTAACTTCCATGCACGTTGCAGGGAGTTGTATTTTGGCATGAACTGATTGACGAAATCCTCGATCTGCAAACCGACGATCTCGTGCGAGTCAGGGATGTACAGAATCGCCACGTGCTCGTCCACGTAATGAACGACGGTCTCCGTGTTCGGGTCGGCGAGCAGGAGCATGAAAACATCCATCTCGTCGTCGTAATGGAAGAAGAGCGGCGATTTCTTTCTTTTTACCATGGCGGATAAAAGCGTGGTCTTTAATGAATTTGTGGATACTAACTTCTTGACGGCATCCATATCAGTTCCTCTCCAGATTTTCCAGAGTCGGTGGGATATGCTGAAATAACAAATCCTTCATTATCGGAATTAAACTTGACAACTACTTTGACATATCGGTTCTGCCTGGCAACATGGATCATGTAATACGCATAACGGTTCTCACGATCTTTGTCTTTGCAGATAAAGGACGGGGTTTGAAGCGCCTGGCTTACGAACCTTTCCCATCCGCTCATCCATGGGCGGGAAACCAAAATCTTCCTATACCATATTTCCTCGGTACAGATCACTCGATAACCTCTGCAGTCTTTGACATCAATCACATTCGCCATTTGGGAAATTTCCCGCTTTTATGTTTTTTTGTAACTGGCTTTACATAAATTATACAATGGTTTCTTGTATTTTCTCAAAGTCTATTGGATTACAATTGGCTTAGAAATTAGCCTTAAAAAGGACTCGCGACAGTAGAAATCATGGCAAAAACCTCAATTTCCAACGGAAATCCACGCAAATTTACCACCCAAGCCTCCCTCGATTCCTATGTCTGGGGCATTTGCGACATCCTGCGCCGCTCCAATTGCGCGGGGGCGCTGCAATACGTCCCTGAATTGACGTGGATTCTCTTCCTGCGCATTCTCGACGATACCGAGATGCAGGAAGCCGAACGCGCCGAGGCGGTCGGCGTGAAATACAAACCTTCGCTCAAGTCGCCCTACCGCTGGCAGGATTGGGCAGACCCGCAAGGCAAGAAGCGGGTTGAATTACAAAATGGCGCTTTGGGCGCGTTCTTCGGTTTTGTAAACGGCGAACTTCTGCCATACCTCAAAAGCCTGCGCGATAAACCGAACGCCAACTCGCGCCAGAAGGTCATCAGCGAAATCCTTTCGGGCGTCGAGCGCGTGCGCGTGGATACCGAAAAGAACTTTCTGGATGTGCTGGATAAAGTGCATGAAATCCGCCACGAGAATATAGACACCACGCACATCTTTGCCCTGTCACAAGTCTATGAAGGCTTGTTGTTGAAGATGGGTGAAAAGGGCAATGACGGCGGTCAGTTCTTCACGCCGCGCGAAGTCATCCGCGCCATGATCCGCGCGGTGGAGCCAAAACTCGGCAAGACCATCTACGATCCCTGCTGTGGGACGGGCGGTTTCCTTGCCCAGTCCTATGAGTATCTGGATGCTAAATTGAAATCGAAAGCCGCGACGCCCGACCAAATCGAAACGCTCAAGACCCGCACTTTCTATGGGCGCGAAAAAGAGAGTTTGATCTACCCGATTGCCTTGTCCAACCTTGTCTTGCACGGCATTGACGAACCGCATCTCTGGCACGGCAACACCCTGACGGGTCAGGAAACCTATGGCGGCTTGTTTCTTGAAGCCCCTTCTCAATTCGATTACATCCTCACCAATCCGCCCTTTGGCGGCAAGGAAGGTATCGAAGCTCAAACCAAGTTTGCCTACAAAACCCGTGCCACACAAGTTTTATTTTTACAGCATGTCATTGACAGCCTGAGAACAGGTGGCACTTGCGGAATTGTTCTTGATGAAGGCGTCCTCTTCCGCACGAACGAAACCGCCTTTGTGCAAACCAAGCGCAAATTATTGGATGATTGCGACTTGTGGGCAATTGTCAGTTTGCCGGGCGGCGTGTTCACCACGGCGGGCGCGGGTGTCAAAACCAATCTGCTGTTCTTCACCAAAGGCAAACCTACTGAGAAGATTTGGTATTACGACCTTTCGGATATCAAAGTCGGCAAGAAGACCCCGTTCACGTCCAGGCATTTTGAAGATTTCTTCAAGCACCTGCCCAAACGCGCCGACTCAGAACGCAGTTGGATGGTCACACGTGAAGAGATCGAAGCCAGGAACTTCGATTTAAAGGCGGTCAATCCCAATGCCAAGGTTGAGGAAGATACCCGCACGCCCGATGAATTGCTGGACTTGATCGAGAAAAAAGGGAAAGAAATACAGGAGGCATTGGCACGGCTGCGGAAGGCTTGACCTTCCCTTTTCTCTTACCTTCCTCCAATATTCCCCATGCTATAATCCCTTTCCGTTGAAAGGGATTTCATGCTCAAAAACTTCGTAAAACTATTCAGTGGCGACCCCACCAAGAAGACAGTCGAACAATACCGCGACCTGGTGACGCAGGTCAATGCGCTCGAGGCGCAGTATGAAGCCTTGAGCGACGACGCCCTGCGCGCCAGGACGGATGAATTCAAGGCGAGGATTTCTGAAATGCTCCCTCACCCCAGCCCCTCTCCCACCGGGAGAGGGGTGTCCGGAGGACGGGGTGAGGGGGAGATGGAGAGGGGTACAAAGCCGAGCAAGACGCTCTCGACCAACTCATGCCCGAAGCCTTCGCTGCCGTGCGCGAGGCGTCCAAGCGCACGATTGGATTGCGCCATTACGACGTGCAGATCATCGGCGGGGCGGTGCTGCACAGCGGCTCGATCGCCGAGATGCGCACCGGCGAAGGCAAAACGCTCGTGGCGACCCTCCCGGTTTACCTCAACGCCCTGCTCGGACGCAGCGTGCATCTGGTCACGGTCAACGATTACCTGGCGCGGCGCGATGCGCGCTGGATGGCGCCCATCTATCACGCGCTGGGCTTGAGCGTGGGCGTCCTGCAAATGGCGGCAGTGACCGAGAACGGCAAGAAAGCCTTCCTCGTGGATTTCACGCGCGAATCCCCGCATGAAGACCAGCGTCACCTGCGCATGGTGGACCGCCGCCTGGCGTACGAAGCGGACGTAACCTTCGGCACCAACTCCGAATTCGGCTTCGATTACCTGCGCGACAACATGACCATGCGCCTCGAAAACCGCGTCCAGCGCGGGCATTACTTCGCCATCGTGGACGAAGTGGACAACGTCCTGATTGACGAGGCGCGCACGCCGCTCATCATCTCCGGTCCCGCCTCGGGCGACCTCGAATGGTACGGGCGCATGGCGCAGGTAGTCAAGCAGCTCAAGCCCGAAGATTTTGAAATGGACGAGAAGAACCGCTCCATCAACCTGACCGAGGTGGGCGTCAGCCGGGTGGAATCCATTTTGGGGATGCAGCTCATTGATCCCGAACGACCCGAAGACCTCAGCCCGGAGCAGGCGCGCCTGATGGGGTATCTGCAACAGGCATTGCGCGCGCAGTTCCTCTTCCATCGCAACAAGGATTACCTCGTGCAGGGCGGCAAGGTCGTCATCGTGGACGAATTCACGGGGCGGCTCATGCCCGGACGCCGCTGGAGCGACGGCTTGCATCAAGCCGTCGAGGCGAAGGAGGGCGTCAAGGTCGAGCCAGAGTCGGTTACGTACGCCACGATCACGTTGCAGAATTATTTCCGCATGTACGAAAAACTGGCGGGCATGACCGGTACCGCGCTCACCGAAGCCGAGGAGTTCAACAAGATTTATAAACTCGAAGTCGCGCCCATTCCGCCTAACCTCGAATATCTAGCTTACGGCAAGGATGCGCCGCTGGTCGAGATCAAAACGAAGGATGAGGAAGGCTACGCCTATTCCTATTTTGCGAAGAACGACTCCTCTCCCGCTGGAAGAGGGCAGGGTGAGGGAGAACCCGAGCCGCTCTTCTACCGCCGCAAGGATTATCCCGACGTCATTTTCCGCACGGTCGAAGCGAAACTGCGCGCCCTCGTGACGGAAATCGTCCGCAATCACGCGCTGGGACGCCCCCTGCTCGTTGGCACAACTTCGGTCGAATCCTCGGAGCGTTTGTCCAGCCGCCTCAAAGCGGATTCGGTGCGCCGCCTGATGCAGTACCTGCTCGTGCGCGACCACTACCTGCGCGCGAACAACCTGGAGGAAGACGGACGCCTCATTACAGACCTCGTGCCGTTCAATGAACCCATAGAGAAGATTTCCCCCGACGCTTTGCGCGCCTTCATCAAGCCGCACGGCATGACCAACATCAGCCTCGACGATGAGTCCAACCTCGACAACCTGCTTGCGATTCTGCACCTGCCGGGTTCGGCGAAAGACCGCCTCAAAAAGATTTTCCGGGGCGGCGTGCCGCATCAGGTGCTGAACGCGCGCAAGCACACGGAAGAGTCGCAGATCATCGCAGGCGCGGGCGCGTTCGGCGCGGTGACCATCGCCACGAACATGGCAGGCCGCGGCGTGGATATCAAACTCGGCGGTGAGTTGGCGGAAGAAGTCATCTCCGCGGTCAACCGCGTGCTGGGCAAGTCCGGCTACAAAGACCCGTTCGACATGTCCCTGCAGGAGCGGCGCGAAGCCCTCCAAAAAATTGACCCGTCGAACTATGGGATTTACGAAGCGGAAGTCAAACTCTTCCTGCAATATTTCGAGGATATGGAGCGCGTCAAGGAACTGGGCGGTCTGCACGTCATCGGCTCGGAGCGGCACGAAGCCCGCCGCATTGACAACCAGTTGCGCGGACGCTCCGCCCGCCAGGGCGACCCCGGCTCTTCGCGCTTTTATCTCTCGCTTCAGGACGACTTGATGCGCCTGTTCGGCGGCGAGCAGGTGAGCGGGTTGATGGAACGCCTCAAAGTGGACGACTCGCTCCCGTTGGAGATGCGCCTCGTCAGCAATATCATCGAAGGCTCGCAGACCCGCGTGGAAGGCGCGAACTTCGATGTCCGCAAGCATTTACTGGAATACGACGACGTGTTGAACAAGCAGCGCCAGCAGATTTACAGCCAGCGCGACCGCATCTTCGTCAAAGAGGATTTGAGCGAAGACGTGGCGGAGATGCTCGAAGCCGAAGTGACCAAGCGCGTCGAGGCGGGACTGGTGGATGAGGAGGGGCCCACGGCGGCTGATCGCCTGGCTCGACCAGGTCCAGCCGCCGTTCGAGGCGCAGGACGGCTTGTTCCCGTCCTATGGGTTCAAGTTGCTTCTTGATCAAATCAACGGCGCTGACCTTCGACCTTCGACTTTGGACCTGATCGCCAAATCCATCGAAGCCGAGCAAAACCATGCCCTGCGCGCCATCGAGAACCTGATTGACAAAACGGGCGAGACGCTGGAAGGGCAGATCTCCGACCGCGAAGAGGCGCTGGATGCCTACTTCCAAAGCATGCGCGATATGGAAGAAACGCCCAAGCCGCAGAAGATGCTGGAGGAACTCACCGCGCTGGCGCGCCTGCCGCTCAAACTCGGCAACGACATCCAGAGGAAACTGGCAGACGACCCCGAAGAGGCGAAGGAAGATATTCAGGAACTGGTTTCCAGCCAGTTGACGGTCGTCAACGCCGCGCGCGTCATCGGCGCGATTCAGAACCGCGTGGGCGAACAAATCCAGTGGCAAAGCCCCCTGCCTTCGGATTGGGACGACCTCTCGGATATTTTGCTGAATACAACCCGTGAAGCGTTGAATCGAAAGCGCGAACGCTTGAATAATCAGATTGCGCGCGACATTGACGTACTGTTGCAGCGCGAGGACGTTTCCACCGATTCCGGTAAACTGCGCCTGTTGATCACGCTTGCCCGAGGCGCGCGCACCGCCTTCGACCAAAGGACGCACAAGCAGGTCAGGCAGATTTATACGCGCTTTGCCTATGCCTTTTACGCCGCGCAGCTGCTCGAAGGCAGGGACGCCGAGTCTGTGGTGGAAGAGGTGATGAGTCACCTCGAAGCGGCGGAGGAAGCCTTGCGCGAGACGTGGGGGCAGAGCGAGTATGCCCGCTTGAGTCAGAACGCGGTGAAACTGGCGGATTTCGGTCCGGCGGCGCGAATCGCTTTCGGGGAGGAACGGCTCAATGAACCGGTATCAAGCCTGGGCGAGTCCGATGCGGCGGCGTTAGCCGCTTCCCTCGGTCGTTACGTCCTGAACGAAGTCCATCGCCAGTTGTTGTTGAGCGCGTTCTCCGAGTTGTGGGTGGAATACCTCACCAAGGTGGAGGCGTTGCGCGTGTCCATCGGGCTCGAGGCTTACGCCCAGCGTGACCCGCTGGTACAATACAAAGGACGCGCGTCCGAAATGTTTGCGCAATTGCTGGAGGATGTGCGCGGGCTGGTGATCAGCCGCGCGTTTGCGGCGCGCCCGCGGCGGGTGGAGATCGCGCCCATCGAGACCACCGAGGAGAGTCACGCGCCGGTTGAAACGTCGGTGCAGATCGGCGGAGGCAAAAAGAAGCGACGCCGCCGTTAACCCAGAGGAAGAGTTTGTTTTCAGACGAAACCGCTCCCCTGAACAAATACGTCGTCCTGCCAAAGGTTGAACTGCACCGGCATTTGGAGGGTTCGCTTCGCCTTGCGACCATGCTGGATATTGCCCGCCAGCACGGGGTGACGGTGCCGGTCTCGCTGTTGAACCTCAGCGGGCTTGTGCAGGTGCAGGACCAGGACCCGCTGACTTTTTCCAATTTTCTCGACAAATTCAAGACCCTGCGGCTGTTCTACAAATCGCCGGATGTGATTCACCGCGTCACGGCGGAAGCGGTGGAGGATGCGGCGAAGGACAACGTGCGCTACCTCGAGCTGCGTTTTACGCCGGTGGCGTTGAGCCGCGCCGAGGGCTTCCCCCTGCACGATGTGATGGACTGGGTGATCGCCAGCGCACGGGAAGCCGCGAAGAAATACAAGATCAAGGTCGGTCTGATCGCTTCGGTCAACCGGCACGAAAGCCCCGAACTCGCCGAGCAGGTGGCGTGGCTGGCGGCGGGTCAGATGAAGAACGGATTGGTCGGTTTGGATCTGGCGGGGAACGAAGCGGAGTTCAAGTCCGAGCCGTTTTACGGGCTGTTCAAGGAAGCCAGGCAAGCCGGGCTGCGCATCACCATCCATGCGGGCGAGTGGGGACCCGCGCAAAACGTCCGCGAGGCGATCGAGAACCTGGGGGCGGAGCGCATCGGTCATGGCGTGCGGGTGATGGAGGATGAAAGCGTCGTTTCACTGGCGCGGGAGCGCGGCGTTGCCTTTGAAGTGTGTGTGACCAGCAATTTCCAATCGGGCGTGGTGAAGACGTTCGAGAGCCACCCTCTGCCGCGCATGCTCGAAAACGGGCTGAAGGTGACGGTCAACACGGACGACCCCAGCGTTTCGCGCATCACGCTGGCGCACGAATACCAGCAGGTCTGCGAACGGCTCAACGTGCCGATGGATGCGTTGAAGCGTTCGGTATTGCTCGCCGCCGAATCCGCTTTTTTGGGTGAACCGGCGAAACAGGAATTAAGCGCCTCCCTCAAGACGGAGTTGAAACGTTAGCAGGGTTTCTTTGCGCGGCATATACTGGAACTGCCTCTTCCTTGTATGCCCATGAATTAGTATAATGCTGGTCTGATTTACCCCACCACATAAAATCAAGGATATCAAAGGCGCTCCTTTGCCCGCCCTGGCGGGCTGAGCCAGGGTGTTTTTCGCAGGTGTGGTGTGAGCGGTACCGCAAGATTTATCTTGCGCGAGCAGCGCGAAATAAATTTCGCGGTACAAATTCTCATACCCAAGGAGTATCCGATGCAAGATTTATTTAATTCCCGCGGCGTATTGAAAGTGGGGAGGAAAGAATACGTCTATTTCCGTCTCGATGCGCTGGAGCAGGCAGGTTTGACGAAACTCGGCAAACTGCCGTATTCCATCCGCATCCTGCTCGAAGCGGCGCTGCGGCAGTGCAGCGATAAAGAGATCACGCAGGAGGACGTGAAGAATATCGCCGCGTGGAGACCCACCCCCTCCCAACCTCCCCCATTTTCTCCGAAAATGGGGGAGGCGAAGGTAGGGGTCGGCATCCCCTTCCTGCCCGCGCGCGTGGTGATGCAGGACTTCACCGGCGTTCCGGCTGTGGTTGATCTCGCCGCGATGCGCGCGGCGGTTGCCCGCCTCGGCGGCGACCCGAAGCGCATCAACCCGCTCGTGCCGGTGGACCTCGTGATTGACCATTCGGTGCAGGTGGATTTCTTCGCCACGCCCGACGCGTCGCTGCGAAATACGGAGATCGAATTCCAGCGCAACCGCGAGCGTTATGAGTTTTTGAAATGGGGGCAGAAGGCGTTCAGCAATTTCCGCGTCGTCCCGCCCATGACCGGCATCGTGCATCAGGTCAACCTGGAATATCTCGCCGACGTCGTAATGACCAAAGAAGAGAACGGCGAGACCATTGCCTTCCCCGATACGCTCGTCGGCACCGACTCGCACACGACGATGATCAACGGCTTGGGTGTGGTCGGCTGGGGCGTGGGCGGCATCGAAGCCGAAGCCGTGATGCTCGGTCAGCCGATGGATATGCTGCTGCCGGACGTGATCGGTTTCAAACTGTACGGCAAACTCAAGGAAGGCGTCACCGCCACCGACCTGGTGTTGACCGTCACGCAAATGCTGCGCAAGAAAGGCGTGGTGGATAAGTTCGTCGAGTTCTTCGGTCCGGGTCTGGATTCCATGTCCCTGCCCGACCGCGCCACCATCGGCAACATGGCGCCCGAATACGGCGCGACCATCGGTTACTTCCCTGTGGATGCGGAGACGCTGCGCTACATGCGCCTGACCGGTCGCCCTGAAGAGGTGATTCAACGCACCGAGGCATACATGCGCGCGCAGGGACTCTTCCGCGATGCGAACAGCCCCGACCCCGAATTTACCGACGTGCTGGAACTGGATCTCGGCTCGGTGGTGCCATCACTGGCGGGACCCAAACGCCCACAGGATCGCGTCGCGCTGACGGAGATGAAGGATACATTCCGCAAGGCGCTCACCGCCCCGGTGAAGGAACACGGCTACGAACTCTCCGGTGAGGCGTTGACCCGCGAAGCAACCTTTGGGACGAACGGCGGTTCGATGAAGATGACTCACGGCGCGGTGGTCATCGCGGCGATCACCTCCTGCACCAACACCAGCAATCCATCCGTTTTGGTAGCGGCGGGACTGGTCGCCAGGAAAGCCGTCGAAAAGGGACTCGCCGTCAAACCATACGTCAAGACCTCGCTCGCGCCCGGCTCGCGCGTGGTGACTGAGTATCTCAAAAAGGCTGGGCTGATTGACCCGCTTTCCAAACTCGGCTTCAACGTCATTGCCTATGGCTGCACGACTTGTATCGGAAACTCCGGTCCGTCGCCCGGCGAAGTTGCCAAAGCAGTCACCGGGGTCCGATTTGGTCGCGGCGGCGGTCATCTCCGGCAACCGCAACTTCGAGGGGCGCGTGCATCCGCTGGTGAAGGCGAACTATCTCGCCTCGCCCCCGTTGGTGGTGGCGTATGCCCTGGCTGGCACGGTGGACATTGACCTGGTCAACGAGCCGCTCGGAATGGGATCGGATGGGCGGCGGTCTATCTCCGGGATTTGTGGCCCAGCCAGCAGGAGATCGAAGAGGCGATTGGGAAAAGCGTCTCGGCGGAAATGTTCAAGGAAAAATACGCCGACGTGTTCAGCGGCTCCGAAATGTGGCAGGCGATTCAAGTGAAGGAAGGCGATTTGTTCGAGTGGGATGAATCCTCAACCTACATTCATCATCCGCCCTACTTCCAGCGCCTCACGCTCGACGTGCTGCCTGTTCAGCCCATTGTGGGCGCGCGCGTCCTGGGGTTGTTCGGCGACTCGATCACGACCGACCACATCTCCCCGGCGGGCAACATTGCCGTGGATTCTCCCGCTGGAAAATTTTTGCAGGAGCGCGGAGTCCAGCCCAAGGACTTCAACCAGTACGGCACACGCCGCGGCAACGACCTGGTGATGGCGCGCGGCACGTTTGCGAACATCCGCCTGAAGAATTTGCTCGTCGCACCGAAGGAAGGCAACTGGACGAAGTTTTTTGACGATGGACAACGGACGATGGACGATGGTCAATCGTCGGCGGTCAATGGTCAGATCATGCCGATTTACGATGCCGCTATGCTTTACCAGAAGGCAAATGTGCCCGTTATCGTCATCGCGGGCAAGGAATATGGCACCGGCTCCAGCCGCGACTGGGCAGCGAAGGGACCGATGCTGCAAGGCGTGAAGGCGGTCATCGCCGAATCGTTCGAGCGCATCCACCGCTCCAATCTGGTAGGCATGGGCATCCTCCCGCTGCGATTCGCCGAAGGTCAAAATGCCGAGTCTCTCGGTCTGGATGGAAGCGAGGTGTACGACATGGAAGGTTTGACGGACAGCATCCAGCCCAAGGCGGAATTAACCGTCAAGGCGAAGAAGTCAAGCGGCAACGTGATCGAATTCAAAGTCACCGTGCTGTTGAACACCGAGGTGGAAGTGAACTACTACCGCAACGGCGGCATCCTGCACACGGTGCTGAGGAATTTGGTGAAGTAACGACAAGAAAAGAGGCTGTCGCGGCGACAGCCTCTTTTCGTTCGAGTTTCTATGCGTGGGAACGCCCAATGAGAATCCCGGCTGAGATCAGAACGAACAACAGGGAGATAACCAGCGCCAAAATGCCGAATATCCACCAGCCCATGAATGCAGTGACCAGCCCCAGCAGGACGACAAGGGAAAGGAACGTGAGTTGCTGGGCGAGATCCACGCCTCTCTGTTCTGGACCTCGCGCCTGATACACCCCATACAGCCCGCCGCCCATCCCAAGCAGACTCAATAAGATCGTGCCCCAGGCAATGACCGTTCCGCTGCCGGGTAATTTTAGGATGAAGATACCGCACGTAGTCTCCCGGTCCGGGAAGGGATATGCAGAGTAAACCAGCGCCCTGGCAAAGATAAAACGCTTCAAATCCAGGTTTTCCGGTCCAACGTGCCATTCACGGGATAGGCTCTCCCCGGCGGCAAGTTCGACGTGCTCCGTGAATTCAAAAGCGGTTGCGGGGGAACTGGTCTCCACCAGGATGGTGGGGGAGATTTTTCCGTCGGTGGTGTTGCTGAGCTTCAGCGAAATGACGCTGCTTTCATTCGCCGTCATCAGGATCGGGCAAGCTAAACCCGTTCAACCGCGCGCTGGCGCGGCGGGAAAATCCGTAATAGGCGGCTTCCAGATCCGCCCAGGTGGAGAGGGCGGTCAATGCCAGCCCGCTGATCACCCCAATAATGTAGAACGTCAGGTACAGGGATTTTTTCTGTGATTGATTTTTCATGTCTGCTTCTTCTCGTGGATGGACGCCCGAAAATTGTACTCCCACCCCGATAATTTGCAACAATACGAAAGGACTGTTTTTCATCGGTTGTTTTGCACACTTCGCATTTGAAAATGCGTTATACTCTCGCCCGCAATGACCGACCATATCCGCAACTTCTGCATCATCGCCCACGTGGATCACGGCAAGTCCACGCTCGCCGACCGCCTCCTGCAGTTGACGGGGGCCCGTCTCGGAGCGCGAGATGACCGAACAGACGCTCGACTCGATGGGCCCTCGAACGCGAGAAAGGCGTCACCATCAAAGCGTCGGCTGTGCGCATGTTCTACACGGCGAGGGACAACCAAAAATACGAACTGAACCTCATTGATACGCCCGGTCACGTGGACTTCGGTTACGAAGTCAGCCGCGCCTTGAAAGCCTGCGAGGGCGCCCTCCTCGTGGTGGATGCCACGCAGGGCATCGAAGCGCAGACGTTGGCGAATCTCTATCAGGCGCTCGATGCGGATCTTGAACTCATCCCCGTCATCAACAAAATTGACCTGCCCTCCGCCCGTCCCGACGAAGTGGCTGAAGATGTGGGCAGCCTGCTCGGGGTCCCGCCTGAAGCGGTCTTGCGCGTTTCCGCCAAGGAAGGCATCAACGTCGAATCCATTCTCGAAGCGATCATCGAGCGCGTCCCCCCTCCCAAAGACGAAGACAATGCGCCCCTGCGCGCGCTGGTCTTCGATGCGCATTACGACTCGTATAAAGGGGTGGTCGCGTACATCCGTGTGTTCGAAGGCAAGATCAAATCGAACGACGTTTTGCGCATGTTCTCGACCCACACCGATTTGCGCCCGGTGGAGATCGGCATCTTTTCGCCGGGGATGAAACCGGTGGACAGCCTCGGCTCCGGGGAGGTGGGTTACGTGGCGACGGGCTTCAAAACCGTGCATGAGTGCCGCGTCGGGGACACGATGACGCTTGTTTCCGCTCCGGCGAGCGAACCTTTGCCCGGATACTTTTTGCCAAAACCGATGGTCTTTGCGGGTATTTATCCCGTCGAAGCGGATGATTACACCGAACTGCGCGACGCGCTCGAAAAACTGCAACTCAACGACGCTTCATTGATGTATCAGCCCGAAACCTCGCAGGCGCTGGGATTCGGCTTCCGCGCGGGGTTCCTCGGCTTGTTCCACATGGAGATCATCCAGGAGCGCATCGAACGCGAATACTTGCTGGACGTGCTGTTTACCGCGCCTTCGGTGGAGTACGAAGTGCTGACAACCGACAACGAAGTCGTCAAAGTGGATTCGCCCGCCGAACTGCCCGACCCGGGTAAGATCGTCGAGGTGCGCGAGCCGTGGATGAACATCGAGATCATCACGCCCACCGAATATTACGGCGCGATCATGGATTTGGTTACCAAGCGGCGCGGCATCTTCAAAGGGCAGGAACATCCCGCCCCCCATCGCGTGCAACTCGATTTCGAGATTCCGCTCTCCGAAATCATCGTGGACTTCTTCGACCATTTGAAGTCGCGCACCAAGGGCTACGCCTCGCTCGATTATCAATTCCTCGAATACCGCCCGGATAAATTACAGAAACTGGAAATCCTCGTCAATGGCGAACCGGTGGATGCGCTCGCGGCAATCGTCCATGAGAAGGATGCGTACCACAAGGGACAGCGCCTCATCACCAAACTCAAGGATTTGATTCCGCGCCAGTTGTACGATGTCGCCATCCAGGCGGCTTCCGGTGGGCGCATCATCAGCCGCGCCAACGTCAAAGCCACGCGCAAGGACGTGCTTGCCAAATGCTACGGCGGCGACATCACCCGCAAGAAGAAACTGCTCGAGAAACAAAAACGCGGCAAGAAACGTTTGAAGATGGTCGGCAACGTCGAGATCCCGCAGGATGCGTTCATGGCGGTGCTGAAACTTGAAGATGAGTAGGGCTTTTCTTAACCGCAAAAGCGCGCAAAGGAAAATCTTTGTGCACCTTCATGACCCTGCCATGAAACTAGGCGGACTCCGCAAGTTCTACTTGCGGAACCCCAGAAGTAGAACTCTTGCGAAACCCAGAAGTAGAACTTCTGGACTCCATTTTCATCCTTTGCAAGTTCTACTTGCGGAATTCCAAAAGTAGAACTCTTGCGGAAACCCAGAAGTAGAACTTCTGGACTCCATTTTCATCCTTTGTGGTGAACACTATGAAAGATATCAAACGAATCCTACCCGGCGCGGTCATCAGCATTGTCCTCATCGCCGCCATCCTCTACTTTGTGGATTTCCAGACCATGTGGAACTCCATAAAGAACGCAAATTACACCATTCTTGCGGGTTCAGCGGTCCTGTCCTTTGTCTGGATGTTCATCCGCGCAAAGGTCTGGCAGACCCTCCTGCGCGGCAAACCGAAATACATGGATGTGCTTTTTGCCGAAGGCGAGGGATATTTGTTGAACGCCTTCCTGCCCTTCCGCCTCGGCGAAATCGGGCGCGCCTTTCTGCTCAGCCGCAAATCGGGGATGTCCTTCAGCGAAATCCTGCCGACCATCGTCATCGAGCGTGTGGTGGACCTGGTCTATTCCGCCGCCTTGCTGTTGATCGGGCTTACCTATGTAACCGACTCACAGGGATCGGCGCGCATCGGCTACGTCATTGGCGGGGTGATGATCGCCGGGCTGGTGCTGATGTACGTCCTCGCGCGCAACCGCCAGTGGGCATTGGACGTTTTTCACAGACTGAGCGCGCGCTGGCATCCCCTGCAAAAATTTGGCGGAAAGTTCCTCGAATCGTTCCTGACCGGTCTCGGCGTGCTCACCGACGGCTGGCTCTTCCTGCGCTTTTTGTTCTGGATGACACTGAACTGGTTCGTGGCGATGGTCGCCTATTACATCATCACCCTGGCGTTCTTCCCGCAGGCGCAGTTCACCTGGATGTTCTTCCTGCTCGGCGCGGCGGCGTTCGGCGGGGCAATTCCGGCATTGCCGGGCGCGGTGGGCACGTTTGAAGGCGCGATCAGCGCCGCATTGACCCTCTTTACCGGCGACCAGTCCACCTCGCTGGCGGTAGCACTAACGGCACGCTTGTACAATTACCTGAACAGCGGTGTAATTGGCGGCATCGGTCTCATGCGTGAAGGGGAAACCCTTTCGGGCTTGTACCGGCAGTTGATGAATCTTCGGAGCAAGGAACAAACGGAAGAACAGACTTAATGTTACCCCTGTATGACACGGCGCGTCCGCGCAGATTCCCATTGGTCAATTGGATTCTGGTGCTGCTGAACGGCTTGGTCTTCTATTATGAAATAACGCTGGGCGATCAGGAACTCTACCGCTTCATCCGTGACTGGGGGCTGGTGCCCGCGAAATTGACCGCCGACTACGCTGGCGGCTGGGTGACCATCCTCACCAGCATGTTCCTGCACGGCGGCTGGGTGCACATCCTGGCAAACATGTGGACCCTGATCATTTTCGGCGACAATGTCGAAGATCGCATGGGGCACGCAGGCTACCTCGTCTTCTACCTGCTCAGCGGCTCCGCCGCCGCCCTCCTGCAAACCTATCTTTCGCCCGCCAGTCAGGTTCCGATGGTTGGCGCCAGCGGAGCGATTGCGGGAGTGCTAGGAGCATATCTTATCCTCTTCCCTCATGCGCGGGTGGCGAGCCTGGTGCCCATCTTTTTCATTTTCACGCTGGTGGAGATACCGGCGGCGATCTTCCTCGGTTTTTGGTTTGTATCGCAACTGTTCTCCGGCTGGCTCGCCCTGCAGGGCGCGGACCTGGGCGGCATTGCCTGGTGGGTGCACATTGGCGGGTTTGTCTTCGGGGTTTTGTCCGTCCGCTTTTTTGCGCGCAGAAGATATTAATTCGTAGGGGCGACCCTTCAAGGTTGAACAGCGTATCCTGCTTCTGCTGGGCGGGTCGCCCCTGCGTTGGAAATGGAATGAGGTAAAACTTTTTATGACCAAACATTATCTCGTCACCGGCGGCGCCGGCTTCATCGGTTCGAATTACGTCCACCGCCTGTTGAAGCGCGGCGAAAAAGTCACCATCTACGATAACCTTTCGCGCGGCGGCGCTCCGCGCAATTTGGAATGGCTTAAGAAAGAGTTTGGGGAAAACGCCTTCGACGTGGTCGTTGCGGATGTGCGCGACGCCGGCAGGATAACAGAAGTAGCCAAAACGTCCGATGTGATCGCGCATCTGGCGGGGCAGGTTGCGGTTACCACATCCGTCGTCAATCCCAGGGATGATTTCGAATCCAACGCATTGGGTACGTTCAACGTCATGGAAGCGGCGCGTTTATCCGGCAGGAATCCCATCGTCATCTACGCCTCCACCAACAAGGTCTATGGCGGCATGGAGGACGTGGAATTGGTCGAGGAACCGACCCGCTGGCGTTACAAGGATTTGGTGAATGGCTGTCCTGAAACCCAGCCGCTGGATTTCCACTCGCCCTATGGGTGTTCGAAAGGTGCAGGCGACCAGTACGTGCGCGATTACGCAAGGATTTATAACCTGCCCACCGTTGTCTTCCGGCAGTCTTGTATCTACGGTCCGCGGCAATTTGGTATTGAAGATCAGGGCTGGGTGGCATGGTTCATCATCGCCGCCGTGATGGGACGCCCGCTGACGATCTACGGCGACGGCAAACAGGTGCGCGATATTCTGCATGTGGACGATTTGATCAACGCCTACGACCTTGCCGTCGAAAAAATTGATGTAGCGCGCGGTCAGGTTTACAACCTCGGCGGGGGACCCGCGAACGTCATGTCCATTTGGGCGGAGTTTGGACCCAAACTGGTAAAGATGCTTGGCAAGCCCATGGAAGTATCACGCGGCGACTGGCGCCCGGGCGACCAGCGTGTGTTTTACGCCGATATTTCAAAAGCCAGGCGCGAACTCGGCTGGGAGCCGAAGATCGGCGTGGATGAAGGCGTGCGGATGTTGTTCGATTGGGTCAAGGCGAATCAAAGCCTGTTCTAGTGCGCAGCCAGGACTGCGAAAATTCGGAGCGCGACTCCGAATTTTCGCAGTACCAGTCGTAGGTAAAATATTTGTCTCCCCGAACTTGAGTTGTAGAATCGTCCCATGTCCGACACATTCGCATCCCTGGCAGACGGTTTCCTCGCCGCCCTGCCAAACGTGTTGACCGCCCTGCTCATCTTTGCGCTGAGTTATTATGCGGGCGTCTGGCTCAGCCGCCTGCTCAGGCGCATCTTGCAGCGCAACAACGCCGAGCCGGGCGTTTCGCATTTGCTTTCGCAAATCCTGAAGTGGACGATCATCTCCCTGGGCGTGATCGCCGCCTTGCAGAGATTCTTCAACGTCGCGGCGTTTCTGGCGGGGTTGGGCATCCTCGGTTTTACGATTGGCTTTGCCTTGCAGAACATCATGCAGAATTTTGCCTCCGGCGTCATTCTGCTGGTCCAGCAGCCATTCAAAGTAGGGGATGATGCGGGGTTGGCGGGCTACGACGGCACCGTCCTGAAAATCGGCTTGCGGACCACCGAAATCAAAACGCTCGACGGCCGCATCGTCTTCCTGCCCAATGCCGATGTGCTTTCACAGCCCATCGTCAATTACACTCGCGCCAGCCGCCGCCGCGTGGAACTGCCCGTTTCGGTCTCGTACGACGCCGACCCTGAAGCGGTGCGCGGTATGATCTTGAACGAAGTCAGGAACCTGCCGGGCCTTCTGGATGCGCCCGCCCCGCAGGTTTTGTTCCATACCTTCTGCGCATCCTCCATTGACCTGACGGTTTTCTTCTGGGTGGATACCGCCGTCACGCCGCATCCGGTCGCCAAAGACATGGCGTTGACGCGCATCCGCCAGTCCTTCAAAAAACATGCGGTGGAAATTCCGTATCCGGTTCAGGTCGTTCGGTCGCCTGCAAAAGGATCAGGCAAAAAGAAAAAATGAAAATCCTAACCGTACTCACCTATTACCGCCCTCACACCAGCGGCTTGACCATTTATGCCGAGCGCCTTGCGCGTGCGTTTGCAAAACGCGGGCATCAAGTCACGGTGATGACCACACAGTATGATCCTTCACTTCCAACAAAGGAAACGATGGACGGCGTGAAGATCGTCCGTGTGCCCGTTGTTGCGCGCGTCAGCAAGGGCGTGCTCGCGCCCACCTTCGGGTTTGTCGCCACCAAACTCGTCCTCCAACACGATGTGGTGCAACTGCATCTCCCACAGTTCGACGCGCCCGGTGTGGCGTTCCGCGCGCGGTTGTTTGGCAAACCTGCCGTGCTTACCTATCATTGCGACGTGCTGCTGCCGCAGGGGTGGTTCAACCGCTTCGTCAATTTTGTTTTGGATTTTCAAAACAACATGGCGGGACTGTTGGCGAGTCACATCGTGACGTACACGCAGGATTACGCCGACCATTCCCGCTACCTCTCGCGCTTCGCCTCGAAACTGACCCCGATCCTGCCTCCCGTTGAGTTGCCGAATCCAGAGCCGGGAGCGGTTGCCGCTTTTGCAGAAAACCATCTCACGCGCGAACGAAGGCCCGTTATCGGCATGGCGGCGCGCTTCGCCTCCGAGAAGGGCGTCGAGGGCTCTGCTCGATGCGCTGCCCGCCATCCTGGCAAAATACCCGAAGGCGCAGGTGCTGTTTGCGGGCGCGTATCAGAACGTGATGGGCGAACAAGCCTACTCGGACCGGCTCATGCCGCGCATCCGCGAATATGAAATTCAGGGACATTGGAAGTTCCTGGGCAACCTCGACCCCGTTCAAATGGCGGCGTACTATCCCAACCTCGATGTCGTCACCGTGCCGTCGCTCAATTCGACCGAGGCGTTTGGGCTGGTTCAGATCGAAGCGATGATGAACGGTGTGCCAAGCGTGCCTTCCGCATTGCCGGGCGTGCGCCAGCCGGTGAAGATGCACAAGATGGGCATCGTCTCGGAGATCGGCAACCCTGAAAGCCTTGCAAACGCCATTTTGGAAGTGCTGGACTACAAGGAAAAGTATCGCGGCAATCCGGAATTCATCAAGGAAGTCTACGACCCCGATTCCATCGCGCAGGAATATGAGAGATTGTTTGAAAAACTGAAGAAAAAGAAACGCTAGGGGATGACCGTGAACCCCTGCTCACGGAAGTGCTCGTCGAGGGTAAAGACTTGCTTGATCCCCAATTGCCGCATCGTTTCAAAACCACTGCAATCCACGAGCGAAAGCTGACGGCGATTTGCTAAAAGAAAACTATCAACGATTATCCTATGATGGTCTTTGCCGATCCAAAAGACTTCAAGAAAGGGCATAAGGCTGGATTCAAATCGTCGAACGATCTCCATCCCATGTCGGTGTTGTATGAGTGCAAATGCCTCTACAATAACGTAATTGTTGGTAAAAAGCCTGTCACCGCGCTTGATGAATTCGTTCCATAAAATCCATGCCTGGTCGCTGAATGGATCAGCCGTATTTGCCAGACAGAGAAGCGCAGAAGTGTCTACGAAGATTTTTTCCATGTGCCGTAAATTTCCTCCAGATATTTATCGTGATTGACGGCTACATCGGTCTTTCCTTCAAAATCGCGAAACTTTTCCTTATTTTCCTTGATGTATTGCAGGAACTCCAGCGCGCGGCGGCGCTTTTCCTCGCGGTCGGCATCCTGCGCGGAGGCGGACACATACATGCTCACGCTCTCGCGCACCAGCTGCGCCATGGAAGTCTTGCGCGCCTTCGCCAGTTTTTTCAGGGCTTTGACCTGCTCTTCGGTTAGTTGAACCATTGTGCGTACCATGGAAACCTCTGCTATCACTTTTGGAAAACTGCTATCATTATAACATGCCCCAAAAAGACTTCCTTTTTCTTCACATCCGCTCGCTGCCGTACTTTCGCGCCTTTTTGCGGGCGATTGAGTCCTCGTATTATCAGGATTTGCCCCTGCCTTCGCCGGTCTACGATGTGGGCTGCGGCGACGGTCACTTCGCTTCGCTGACCTTCGACTTCAAACTCGATGTCGGGCTCGATCCCTGGCGGTTTTCCATGCGCGAGGCGAAAAAATACGGCGCGTACAAATCGCTGGTCGAGGCGGACGGCGCGCACACGCCCTTCCCATCCAATCACTTTGCCAGCGGACTGAGCAACTCGGTGCTGGAGCATATCCCGCACATTGATGATGTGTTGAGGGAGACTGCGCGCGTGCTTCAGCCGGGCGCACCCTTCTATTTTTGCGTGCCAAACACGAGATACTTTTCTGCGCTCTCGCTGACCAAAGTCTTCGGCAAACCGTATGAGAATTGGTTCCGCAAAATATCGCGCGTCCATCATGCGGACGAACCCGGCGTGTGGGAAAAACGTCTTGACAAGGCGGGCTTCGCGCTCGAACGCTGGTGGCATTATTTCTCGCCCGCCTCGATGCGCGTGTTAGAATGGGGTCACTATTTTGGACTGCCCTCAGTGGTTGCCAAAGCGCTGACCGGGAAATGGATCCTCTCTCCCACAAAATGGAATCTCGCACTGACGGAGCATCACCTGAAGAAATATGCTTCGCCCGACCCCGTTGAAGATGGGACGTTCACCTTCTACATTGCGAGGAAAAAGGCAGATACGTAAGCGAACCGCAGACGGAACACGCACCACGCATCTTTCATCCCTCATCCTTTCCCTCTATGCCCTTCGACGAACACTACTTTTCCACCCACACCTACGCGGACGTCACCTTTGCCAAATACAGCATGTACTGGTGGTCGAATCGTTTCTACGCCATGTTGGCGCGGCGCTACGGGCGGCGCGGAGCGCGCCTGCTGGAGGTTGGATCAGGCATGGGGCATCTCGTGGGGCAGCTCTCGGGTTGGTTCGAAGCGTATGGCATGGACTTGAATCACTGGGCGGTCAATCAATCCAAAGAGGCGGCGGAGCGCGCATCCCTGCAAACGGCCTCCGCGCAGGAACTTCCATACGGGGATGCCGTCTTTAATGTCGTGATCATCAAACATATCGTCGAGCATCTGCCCGACCCGGCGAAGGCGCTGAACGAAATCGGGCGTGTGACCGAGCCCGGCGGGATTCTCGTCCTTGCCACGCCGAACCTCGGCTCCCTGCTCAAGCCGTGGAAGGGCGACAAGTGGATCGGCTACCAGGATCCGACACACATCTCCCTGAAAGAGCCGGAGGAATGGCTGGGGCTGATCCAGGCAGCGGGTTTTGAATTCGTGTGCGTGTTTTCCGACGGCTTCTGGGATGTGCCGTACATCCCGCTGGTGCCGAAACAGATTCAGAAATTGTTTTTCGGTTCGCTCGGCGGCTTGCAAGCCATGACCGGCTTCGTGTTTTTGCCGATGCGCTGGGGGGAAAGCATCATTGTGATCGCCAGGAAGAAATAAAGCAGCCATTTTGTCAGCGCACGTTCGTTTGCGTTATACTTTGAACATGGACGATCCAAAGGATAATTACCGGCTTTACATGGAAAACGCCCGGGAAATGCTGGATACCGCCGACGAAAATTTTGCCCACAGGCGTTATCGGACCGCTTGTAATCGCGCTTACTATGGGATGTTTTATGCCGCAAGCGCTCTATTGTTTTCGAAAGGGAAATCGTACGGTAAACACAGCGCCGTGCTTGCCGCGTTCCGCCAGGATTTCGTCAAGACCGGCGAGTTCGATAAAAAGTGGAGCGACGATTACAGGCTGGTTATGGACAGTCGCCATACCGCCGATTATGCGTTGCAGGATGATGTGGAAAAAGAAGATGCCGCTGAGGTGATCGCAAAAGCAAAGGCGTTCGTCGAGGAAGTAAAAGAATGGCTGTTAAAACGCGACTTGCTCTAAAATTATCGTCGAAAGAAAAAAGAGCCGTTCGCGAGTTCATCAGGACGGTTCGTTCGGTTTATGGCGATAAAATCAAGTATGCGGCTTTATTTGGTTCCAAAGCAAGGGGGGATTGGACGCAGTATTCCGACATTGATATTCTCCTGATCACTGAGGATGATAGTTGGGCTTTTCGGAAGGCAGTCATTGGAATCGATTCGGACATCGAATTGAAATATGATGTTTTGCTCGACGTCCGCGTCATCAGCGAGGCGCGCTGGCAGTACCTGGCGAATATTCAAGCGGGACTGTATCAAAACATCGTCAGGGACTCTGTTCCAATTCGGTTCCGCAAGACCGCCCCAGCGCGCGCATGACTTTCCCGCGCCGCCGTTTTATCCGGCGGCGTTATTTGTTTATTGCCGGTGATATTCTGAAACTTGATTCCAAAAAAGATGAAGTAAACTTGGGCGAATATGACCGAAGAGACATCCATGCAATCACCCGAAAAGGAACCCACCGTTCTCGATCTTTTCAAGTCTGTCACCAGGGATTGGGACTCGTTCTTTAATTTCATCCGTTCGTTATGGGATGCGCGGCGCAGGGAGGAACTCAACCAGGCGCTGGCGTTCGAAGCGGCGCACCCGGTTGTGGAGCGGGTCATCGAACCCGAGCGCACGACCGCCTTCCCTGGCGCGCTGTGACGGCGTTTGTCCTTGCCCTGGGCGCGCAGATGTTGATGGAGCCGCCCAACCGACAGTGGATGGTTGCCCCGGCGTTGTACCGGCGGCGTTCGGCGTGGCGCTTTGGTCGTACCGCACAAACGAATGGCACCTGCCGACCCTGCCCGCTGCGTGGCAGATGCCCGACCCGCTGACCATGCGGCTGGTCCCGTTTCTTTTTGCGGTTGTGTTTGGCGTAGCCGCCTTCATCGGTTTTGGGAACGGCTATTTCAAGTGGTGGAGCACGAGCCTGTGGCTGTTGTCCATCCTTCTGCTGGCAGGCAGTTTGTGGATGCGGACTCCAAAGGCGCAGGCGGACGATAACCGATCCTTCGCGCTCGACCTTGACGCTTTCAAATTCAAACTGAACTGGAACGGGTTGTTGATCGCGGTTTCCAACATGGAACTGTTCCGCATCAAATGGCTCTGGCGCGGGCTGGTGCTGGCGGTGTTTGGGCTGGCGGTCTTCTTCCGCCTCTACCAACTCGACGTTGTGCCCGTCGAGCCGTTCAGCGACCACGCCGAAAAGATTTTGGACGTGTACGAAGTCAGCCAGGGCGAAACGCACATTTTCTTCGAGCGCAACACCGGGCGCGAAGCGTTCCAGATGTATTGGACGCTGCTCGTCCTGAACGTCTTCGGCACGGGCTTCTCGTTCTTCAGCCTGAAACTCGGCACGGTTTTGCTCGGCATCCTGACCCTGCCCTTCGTGTACATGTTGGGGAAGGAATACGGCAACAGACGCACTGCCATCTTCGCGCTCTTCCTCTTTGGAGTCGCTGCCTGGCCCAACATCATTTCGCGGATCGGATTGCGCTTCCCGCTCTACCCGCTCTTCCTTGCGCCCACGCTTCTTTTCCTGACCCGCGGCCTGCGGACCCAGAACCGCAACGACTTTATCCTCGCCGGTATCTTTCTCGGACTCGGCTTGCACGGCTACAGTCCCTTCCGCATGGTGCCGGTCTTTGCCGCGTTGATCTTCCTCATTTACCTCTTGCATGTCAAATCGAAGACAGACCGCCAGCAGGCTGTCTTCTGGTTTTTGATCGTCGTCCTCGTTTCGCTGTTCATCTTTTCCCCGCTTTTGCGCTACTGGCTGGAGAATCCCTCCAACTTCGGGTATCGCGCCTTCTCCCGTTTGGGCGGCGAAACGCCCCTGCCCGGACCCGCCTGGCAGATCTTCCTCTCCAATTTGTACAAAGGCTTGCTGATGTTCAACTGGGATGACGGCGAGATTTGGGTGCACTCGGTGACTCACCGTCCCGCGCTCGACCTGGTGACGGCGGCGTTGTTCCTGCTGGGCGTAGTCTTCCTGATTGTGCGGTACATCCGCCAGCGCGACTGGCGCGACCTGACCCTGCTGGTTTCCATCCCGGTGTTGATCATGCCGTCGGTGTTGTCGCTGGCGTACCCGGGCGAGAACCCGGCGCTGAACCGCGCAGGCGCCGCTTCGGTGACGGCAATCCTTATCGGGGCGATGGCGCTCGATGGTCTGGCGGCCAGTTTCGGGTCCAGTAAGATGCGGCAGGTCGTCGCGTATGCCATGACCCTTGTCCTGTTCCTCTGGGTTGCCAATTCCAATTACGACCTCGTCTTCAACAAGTTCAAGAACGCCTATGCCTATTCCGCGTGGAACACTTCGGAGATGGGCAAGGTGTTGAGCGAGTTCCGCGAGAAATACGGGCAGACGGATACGGTCTGGATCGTGCCATATCCTTATTGGGTGGATACGCGCCTGCCGGGCGTGTGGGCGGGCGTGCCGAACCGCGACTTCGCCATGTTCCCCGAACATTTGCAGGACAGCCTCAATTTCCCCGCGCCGAAGATGTTCCTGTTTTGGAATCAGGACACGGAAACTGAGAAGATTCTTAAGGAACTCTACCCGGACGGGAAACTCTCCCGCTATACTTCGGCGTTTGTAAACAAGGATTTCTTTATTTATCTGGTGGAGCAATAATTCCCTCATCCCCAACCCCTCTCCCCTCGGGGGAGGGCTAGGGTGAGGACGCGAAACGATATGACCAACGAAAAACATTCGTGGCTGTACGACATCCTGTTCGTTCTCGTCCTGCTGATGGCGGGCATTTTGCGCTTCGCCGGATACGACTGGGGCGAAGGCTATCACCAGCATCCCGATGAGTTGTTTTTGACGGGCGTGCTCGATAATTTGCGCGCGCATGCCTGCGAAGACCCGTCCATCCCGGTGGATGTGTGCCCGCCCGAAAGCAAACGCTGGATGACGGTTGGGGAATATCTCGACAGCGCAACCTCCACACTCAACCCGTATGTGCGCGGGTTTGGTTTCTTCGTCTACGGCAATTTGCCGATGACCGTGACGCGCGTGCTGATGGAAGCGACCGGCAACGACGACCTCGGCGCGTCCAAGTTTTTTGCGCGTCAGATGTCCGCCACGATGGATTTGCTGACCATCTTCCTGCTTTATCTCATCGCCTCGCGTCTTTACGGACGGAAAGTTGGTCTGTTTGCCGCGGCCTTTTCCTCGCTGGCGGTGATGCAAATCCAGCAGTCTCACTTCTTCACCTCGGATCTGTTCGTCAACCTGTTCATGTTCCTCGCGCTGCTGTTCGCAGTGGGGATTGTGGAAAAGAGACTGGAGGTTGGAGGACAGGGCGAAGACGCGCAATCCGCAACCCGTCAATTACCAATTACCAATTTCCCAATTGCCCTCCTCAAACACCCCCTCTTTTTGCCAACAATCGGTTTCGGCTTTGCACTGGGCATGGCGATGGCTTCGAAGATCAACGCGGCAGCGATGGCGATTGTCCTGCCGTTTGCGCTCTTCGTCCGCTGGCTCATCCACGACCGCCGCAAACTGATTACTGATCACCGATCACTGATCACTGATTACTGGTCACTGATTGCTATTTTTTTGGTAACTGGCGGACTGGCAACCTTCATCTCCTTCCGCATCTTCCAGCCGTACGCCTTCGACGGTTTGATGCTCGACCCGCAGTGGGTCAAGGGGATTTCCGAGCAGCGTTTACAGGCGACCGGCACCGCCGACCTGCCGTGGAATTTACAGTGGGCGCGCCGTTCAAACCTCTTTTCGTTTCAAAATCTTACCGTTTGGGGGCTGGGGCTTCCCCTGGGGATTCTCGCCTGGGCGGGATTCCTGCTGATGGGCTGGCGTATCGTCAGGGGCGAATACAAACACCTCCTGCTCTGGGGCTGGACGGCGTTCTATTTCACGTGGCAATCGCTTCAATTCAACGCGACCATGCGCTATCAACTGCCGATCTACCCCTTGTTGTGCATGATGGCGGCATGGTTTGTGTTCGAGCTGCCCAGGCTTCGCAAGACCACCGACGATAGACCACAGACCATGGTCAATCGTCCATTGTCCATCGTCGCATTTGTCCTGGGCGCAATCGTCCTCATCCTCACCGCGGCTTGGGCGTTTGCCTTCCAAAGCATTTACCTGCGCAGCGAACCCCGCATGGCGGCTTCGCGCTGGATGTTCCAGAATGTGCCGGCGGCGGTGAATCTTTCCATTCAATCGGAGGAGAACGGAACATACAACCAGCCGCTTGCCTTCCCGTCCGGTCTGGTCGTTGCGCCGGGAACGCCCATCACGCTGACCTTCTCGCCCAACCGCGAAGGCGTCCTGAGCGAAGTGACATTTGGGTATGCGCGCGACGCTTCCGAGACGCCTGCGCCTGTCAACGTGACCCTCTACTCCGCTTCCCAACCGGACCTCGCGCTTGCCCGCGCTTCCACACTGCTCGATACCACACGGACGGCGGATCCGCGCGGCGCGCCGTTGACGTTCACGCTCGATAACGTCGTGCCGATGGTGAACGGACAGCAATATGTCCTGTCCATCGAAACCTTCGGCAGCGGACTCACCATCACAGGCTCAGCGGTCGCCAACGAGACGGATTACGACTGGGGCTTGCCCTTCCGCATTGACGGCTACGATCCCTACGGCGGCTTGTACAGCAATGAAGACCTTGTCCTGCAAGTCTACTGGGTGGAGGATGCCAACAAACTCAACCGCTATGTGGATATTCTCTCCAAGGCGGATTACATCGTCGTTCCCACCAATCACCAGTACGGACAGATCACGCGCGTGCCGGAACGCTACCCGCTCACGACGTTGTACTACCGCGAACTGCTCGGCTGTCCCGAAGGCGAAGACATCATCGAGTGTTACCGCGTTGCGGAACCGGGCATGTACAAAGGCAGGCTTGGCTTCGAACTGGAAGCGGTCTTCACTTCCTATCCCACGCTGGGACCCATCGTCATCAACGACCAGTCTGCCGAGGAAGCCTTCACGTTCTACGATCACCCCAAGGTGATGATCTTCAAAAAGACGGATGATTTCGATGCGGAGAGTCTGCGCGCGCTGTTCAACACCGTGGATTTGACGCAGGTCGTCCAGCTCCCGCCGAAGGAGTTCGATAACTTCAAGAACCTGATGCTGCCCGAAGCGCGGCTGGCGAGTCAACGCGCGGGCGGCACGTGGTCGGACCTGTTCGATTACGACTGGATTCACAACAAGGTTCCGGTTGTGGGCGTGCTGGTCTGGTATCTGTTCATCTTTGTGCTGGGCGTATTCGCCTATCCCATTGTGCGCCTGGCGTTGCCGGGGCTGAGACAATATGCCTACGCCCTCGGCAGGATCGGCGGTCTCGTCCTGCTGGTGTGGCTGGCATGGATGGGCGGCTCGCTCGGCGCGCCGTATACGAGAGTCAGCATCGGCGCGGCGCTCGCTCTGATTGCAGTGACAGCCGCCGCCTTGTGGATGAAGCGCAGGGACGAATTTAAAGCGGACTGGAATTCCAACCGCCGTTTCTTCGTCATGGTGGAGATCGTCTTCCTCGTCTTCTTCATCATTGACCTGCTCATCCGCCTGGGCAACGCCGATATGTGGCATCCATCCAAAGGCGGCGAGCGCCCAATGGATTTTTCGTATTTCAACGCGGTTTTGAAAAGCACGAGTTTCCCGCCGTACGACCCCTGGTATGCGGGCGGATATATCAATTACTACTATTACGGGTTTGTGCTGGCTGGTACGCCGGTGAAACTACTGGGCATCGTGCCTTCGATTGCGCACAACTTTATCCTGCCGACGTGGTTCGCGCTGGTGGCGATGGGCGCGTTTGCGATTGGGTATGCGGCGGTTGAAAGTCACAGGTCGCAGGTTGAAGGTCGCAGGTTGCAGGTTGAAAATGAACAAACTTCGACCTTCAACCTTCAACTTGTTGCTGGTGTTGCCGCCTCCTTCCTGACCGTTTTGCTGGGCAACCTGGGGACGATTCAACTGGTGTTCAATGCGATTCAACGCATCGCCGCGCCGGGCGGTGTGATTCCCGCCGAGGCGGACATGCTCCAGCGTTGGGCTGGGCGTTCCGGGGTTTGTGGAAGATGCTCACACAGGGCGCGCTTCTGCCAATTGGACGAGGCGACTGGTACTGGTTCCCAAGCCGCGTCATCCCGCCGGGACCGGGCAACGAGATCACCGAGTTCCCGCTGTTCACCTTCCTGTACAGCGACCTGCACGCGCACATGCTGGTGATGCCGCTGGCGTTGTTCATCATTGCCTGGGCGCTGTCGTTCGTCCGCTCGCGCGCGGAGTTGACCCCCGGCGAATGGATCGCTTCCTTCGGAATCGGCGCGTTGTTCATCGGTGCGTTGAAACCGACGAACACCGGGATTTGTACACCTATTACCTGCTGGCGGCGATTGCGGCGGCGTATACGATCATCCGTTATTTTGATTGGAAGGGCTATTTCAGCCTCTCGCGGCTTGCCGGAAAAATCGGGCTGGCAATCGGCGCGGCGATTGTGCTGTACGTTCTTGGTTCGCTCTTCTACCTGCCGTTCTCGCAGTGGTTCGGGCAGGCGTACAACTCGGTGGCGTTCTGGCAGGCTTCGCGCACGTCGTTTTCCTCCTACTTCACGCAATGGGGCTTGTTCCTCTTCATCGTCGTCGCCTGGCTGGCGTGGGAAACCCGCGAATGGATGGCGGTCACGCCCGTCTCGCGCTTGAACGGACTGCGTCAATATACCCTCATCATCGAGATCGTGCTGGCGGCGTTCATCGCCCTTCTGGTCTTCTTCCTTGTGGAAGGAGTGAAGGTCGGGTTCGTTGCGCTCCCGCTGGCGCTGTGGGCGGCGGTTCTGCTCCTGCGCGCCGACCTGCCGGACACGAAACGCTTCATCCTGTTTTTGAGCGGCACGGCGCTGGCGATCACCATCGCGGTGGAGTTGATTGCGCTGGTCGGCGACATTGGGCGCATGAACACCATCTTCAAGTTGTATTTGCAAGCCTGGATGATGTTCGCGGTCGGCGCGGCGGCGGCGTTTGGCTGGTCTGCCGCCGGTCTTCCCGCTCTGGCACGTGAGGTGGCGCGCGATCTATCAAGGCGGCGTGTACATGCTCATGGCGGGCGCGTTCCTGTTTACGCTCACCGCCTCCACCGACAAGATCAGCGACCGCATCAACCCCGAAGCGCCGCACACGCTCGACGGTATGGACTTCATGAACCATTCCGAATTGTGGGACGGTCAGGTGATGGATTTGAGCCAGGACTACCGCGCCATCCGCTGGATGCAGGATTACATCGAAGGCTCGCCCGTCATCGTGGAAGCCAATTGCACGGAATACCGCTGGTGCACACGCTTTACGATCTACACCGGCTTACCGGGCGTCGTCGGCTGGAACTGGCACCAGCGCCAGCAGCGCGGCGTCTTTGCTCCGCAGGTTCAGCGGCGCGTGGACGAGGTCGGCGCATTCTATACCACCGCCGACATTCAGGCGGCGCTCGCCTTCCTCAGGAAATACGACGTGAAATACATCGTCGTCGGTCAACTGGAGCGCAACATCTACCCTGTGCTGGAAGGGATGCCGGACGGACTCTCGAAGTTCCCCGCGTTCGAAGGTCAATATTGGCGCGTCGTGTATCAGGATGGGGCGACGACGATTTATGAAGTGGTTGAATAAATTACCCAATTACAGTAGTTGGTAAATTAGTAATTGGGTAATTGGTAAATTGGCAAGGAGAGGTCATGATCCTTCACATCACATCCAGGCAGGAATGGCTCGACGCGCAGGCGCGCGGCGAATATGGCGCGCCGAGTTTGGCGGGCGAGGGCTTCATCCATTGCTCGACGGACCAACAAATTCTCAACGTCGCCAATGCTTTCTATCGCGGGCGGACCGACCTCGTGGTGCTGGCGCTCGATGAAACGCGAATCAGGTCTGAGGTCAGGTGGGAAGCGCCCGCCGGACCGAAAGTGGATTCCATCTCCGAAGCGGACTTGTTCCCGCACGTGTACGGTCCCATCAACCTGGATGCCGTCGCCTCCGTTCTGGACTTTCAGCCTGATCCTGCTTCGGGAACCTTTTCCCTCCCGAATCTTCCCGCCGCTCACTGATCACTGATGACTGACCACTGATCACTGATCACTGACCACTGATGACTGATCACTGACCACTGATCACTGACTTACTGATCACTGATGACTGACTTACTGACATGACCGCCTTCTTCATCTGGTACCTGTTCGTTTCCCTCCTCGGCTGGCTGACGTTCCCGCTGGCGTACCGGCTCTTCCCCGCGCTGGCAGATCGCGGCTACACCCTTGCGCGCGCGGCAGGGATGCTCCTGTGGGGGTACATCTTCTGGCTGTTCGTTTCGCTCGGTTTTGCGCGCAACGACCTGGGCGGAATCTTCCTCGCGCTTGCCGTCGTCGGTGGGCTGAGCGTTTGGTCAATCGTAAACCGTCAATCTGAAGTCATAAATTTTCTTAGATCAAACCTTGCCCTCATCATTACCACCGAAGTTTTGTTTCTGCTTGCCTTCGCCTTCCTTGCCTTTGTCCGTTCCGCCAACCCGGAACTTGCCTCCACCGAAAAGCCGATGGAACTGGCGTTCATCAACGGCATTTTGAAGTCGGAGACCTTCCCGCCGCAGGACCCCTGGCTTTCGGGGTATGCGATTTCTTATTACTACTTCGGCTATGTGATGACCGCCATGCTCGCCCGCCTTGCGGACATCAACGGCAGCATGGCGCACAACCTGATGACCGCGCTCATCTTCGCGCTCGGCGCAGTGGGGGCGTTCGGCATTCTCTACAACCTCCTGAATTCAGTCCATGGACGGCAGACCGCAGACCGTCCTCCGTCCTCCGTCCTCGGTCTTTCTCTCCTCGCCCCACTTTTCCTTTTGCTGGTTTCCAACTTCGAGGCCCTGCTCGAAGTTTTGCACAAGCGCGGATTGGGCTGGTTGCAGAACGCGGAAACCGGCGAATGGAGCGGACCTTTCTGGATCTGGCTCGATATGAAGGAACTCTCCCAGCCGCCCGTCGAGCCGCTGGGTTGGATTCCCGACCGCTATTTGTGGTGGTGGCGCGCCTCGCGCGTGCTTCAGGATTACGACATGCTGGGCGGGCACCGCGAGGTGATTGACGAATTCCCCTTTTTCTCCTTTCTGCTCGGGGATTTGCACCCGCACGTGCTGGCGATTCCCTTCGGACTGTTGGCTGTCTCGGTTGCCTTGAACATTTTTCTCGGCGGCTGGCGCGGAAGGATCGAAGCGTTCGGTCTGCGCCTGCACATCAACGCGCAGGGATTCCTGTTCTCCGCGCTCGTGCTCGGCGGGCTGGCTTTCCTCAATACCTGGGATATCCTCGTCTCCGCCGCGCTGATCGTCTCTGCCTATGTCCTGTGGCGCGCAAATGAAGACGGCTGGAATTGGGTGCGCCTCGAAGACCTCTTCCTGCTGGGCTTGCCGCTCGGGGTTGTCTCCCTGTTGCTGTATTTCCCGTTCTATCTCGGCTTTTCTTCGCAGGCGGGCGGCGTCCTGCCGAACTTCATGTATCCCACACGCGGAATACACCTGTGGGTGATGTGGGGCACGCTGCTCCTGCCGATCTTTTCCTGCCTGTTGTACTTGATTTCGAGGTCCCGCAGCGATGGTGACTCAACCGATACGGTCCTCCGCCCGAATTGGAAACTTGGCTTCTCGATTGGGCTTGGCTTTACGCTCTTCCTCCTTCTGTTGACCCTAATCCTCGGCGTTATTGCCTCCATCCTGGAGAAGGATTTTGTTGCGTATTTCCTTGCCTCCCAAAATATGACCGTCGCCCAATTCCTCGGCGCGACCACGCTCCGCCGCCTCACGTACATTGGCAGTCTCATCACCCTGCTGGCGGTCTTGATTCCGGCTCTGGCGTTCCTGTTCCCCCGTTCCGAGTCGAGAGTGACGAGTAACGATTTGCAGGACTCATCTCCCGCTGCTCCTCCTTCATCCCTGACTTTCATCCTCCTTCTCCTTGCCCTTGGCTCTCTCCTCGTCCTCGTGCCAGACTTCGTCTTTCTGCGCGACCAGTTCGGCTACCGCATCAACACCGTTTTCAAGTTCTATTACCAGGCGTGGATGTTATGGAGTCTCGTGGCGGCGTTCGGCACGGCGATGCTCCTGCAAACCCTGCGCGGCATGACCTTTGCCAACGTTGGCTTCCGCGTGCTGACCGGGCTGGTCATCTTCTGCGGGTTGCTCTACCCCGTCTTCGGCTTGATGACCAAAACCAGCAATTTCAAGCCCCCCCTCGGCTACACCCTCGACGACTTTGACCGCATCAAACGCGAGAACCCCGATGACGCCGCAGGCATCGAATTCCTTCGCTCCGCGCCGGAGGGCATCATCGTCGAAGCCGTGGGGGATAGTTACAGTTATTATGCGCGCGTCTCCGCCTACACCGGGTTGCAGACCGTGCTGGGCTGGCCCCGGTCACGAGGCGCAGTGGCGCGGCGGGTACGAGCCGCAAGGCGCCCGCAAGCACGACATCCTCACGCTCTACACCACGCCCCGCTGGGAAGAGGCGCAGGACATCATCCGGCAGTACGACATCCGCTACATTTACGTCGGTCCGCTCGAGCGCATCTCCATGCCGGTCAGCGAGGAAAAATTCTTCCTTCATCTGACCCCGATTTTCCAGCAGGGCAACGTCGTCATTTACGAAGTGCCGTGATGAGTGGATAAATGCGCAAGGAACGAATATGGAGGTGTAATTCCATTAATTCAAAGACCGAAAGAGTATAATTTGCCCCATGAAACAAATTGAGTCTCGTTTATTCCTTGGCGATTGTCGGGAAGAGCTTAAAAAACTGAAAGATAATTCTGTTGATTTAATATTCACATCGCCGCCATACGCAGATAGTCGCTCAAACACCTATGGCGGAGTCAGCCCCGACAAGTATGTAGAATGGTTTTTGCCTATTTCATCAGAGTTGCTGCGTGTCTTAAAGCCAACCGGAACTTTTGTTTTGAATATAAAGGAAAAAGTCGCAAAAGGGGAGCGCCATACTTACGTGATCGAGCTAATTCTCGAAATGAGAAAACAGGGCTGGCTCTGGACTGAGGAGTTTATCTGGCACAAGAAAAATTCCTACCCTGGCAAATGGCCAAATCGCTTTCGGGATGCCTGGGAAAGGTTATTGCAATTTAATAAGAGCAGACATTTTTATATGTATCAGGAAGAGGTCATGGTCCCAATGGGAGATTGGGCGCAACGAAGACTGAAAAATCTGAGCGAAACGGATAAAGTTAGAGACCCGTCTCGTGTGGGTAGTGGTTTTGGCAAGCGCATCGCAAATTGGATAGGGCGGGAAAAAGCTTATCCTACAAATGTCCTTCATTTGGCTACCGAAACCAAAAACAGGAATCACAGTGCCGTTTTCCCGGAAGACTTGCCTGAATGGTTTATTAAACTGTTTACTAAAAAGGGAGATTGGGTTCTGGATCCGTTTATGGGCTCCGGGACAACCGCCATTGTCGCTCAACGCATGGAGAGAAATGCGATTGGGGTTGAAATTCTGCCCGAGTATTTCAATCTTGCTCAAAAAAGTATAAAACCTGTGATCGAGACACATCCCGCGCAGCTGGCTCTTATGGAAGGGAAAGGGAAATATGCGACCAATAAATCTAAATGATGTTACCGCGTTTGTTGAAGGAAATATCGGACGGTTTCATGAGAGGCGCGCGAGCAGTCTTAAAAATTTGAAATTGACCCAGGTTTTGAAAAGAAAAAACCCGTACCTTTTCAAAGCGAAAAACATAAATGACGCTCATGATTTAGTCAAACTAATTCTGGACGCCTACTTGTCATCGCAGGAAGAGACCATCTTTGGAGAGTTTCTGGAGAAACTTGCTGTTTTCGTCTGTGAAAGAGTCTTTGGCGGGCGCAAGTCAGCCGCTGAGGGAATTGATCTGGAATTCAAACGTGATAATGTTCTTTATATTGTTTCAATAAAGTCGGGCCCCAATTGGGGGAATAGCAGCCAGATCAAACGGATGGTGGATAATTTTAAACAGGCGAAACGCATCTTAAGGACAGGCGATAATAGAGTCAATATTCAGGCTGTAAATGGATGTTGTTATGGACGGGGAAACCACCCTGATAAGGGAGATTATCTGAAACTTTGCGGACAAGAGTTCTGGGAATTCATTTCCGGGAATGAAAGGCTGTATGTGGAAATTGTCGAGCCGCTTGGTTACCGGGCAAAAGAAAGAAATGAAGAGTTTCTTGTTGAGTATGCTCGAATTTTGAACCTCTTTACCCGTGAATTTATGGATGATTTTTGCGTGGATGGAAGAATTGATTGGGATAAATTTATTCAGTTCAACTCCGGGAAAGAAACGATTAACTTTTCCAAAAAAGCTTTCAAAATCATGAAAAACATCAATCGCGCTCGGTTACAATTAATGATATGACCCACCGACACTTTAAATATGAAGCCCTGCTCTACACGCTGGCTTTCCTGATCGCGCTGGGACTGCGCCTGACTCAACTTGGTGCCATGCCGCTCACCGACGCCGAAGCCGCGCCAGCCGTCCAAGCCTTGCGCCTCTCGCAGGGAGTCGAGACCGCGCTCGACCCGCATCCCTTTTACATCCTTTCGACTTCGTTCCTCTTCCTGCTCTACGGCGGCGGGACGGATTTCCTCGCGCGCCTGATGCCCGCCCTGATGGGAAGCGCGCTCGTCCTCGCGCCCCTGCTCTTCGATGACCGCCTCAAACCCCGCCCGAGCCTGCTCCTCGCCTTTTTGCTCGCCATTGACCCGGGGCTGGTCGCCATCTCCCGCCAGGCTGCAAGCCCGATCTTCGCCATCGGGTTTTTGGTCTTCGCCGTCGGTTTCTTCAACAAGAACAAGCCCGCGCTGGCGGCAGCCTGTGCGGCGCTTGCCCTCCCTGGCGGGCCCCTCCCTCTGGCTGGGCTTGCTCGGCATCGGCATTACCCTGGCGATCTATCAACTGTACACCCGCCCCGCTTCGCAAAAATCCGATACCGCCTCCCAACTTTCGACCTCCAACCTTCAACCTTCAACCTCCCAACCTTCGACCTTCAACTTTCGACCTTCAACTTTCCTCCTTTTCATCATCGCCTTCATCACTGCCGGTTCCCTCTTCCTGACCGTTCCAGACGGCATCGGCGCGGCGTTCGCATCCGTCCCGGCGTTTATCGGGAAGTGGCTGCAACCGTCCAATATTTCGCAGGGTATGGTCTCGCTCTCCCTGCTGGTCTACCAGCCGTTGCCCCTGCTGTTGGGAATCAGCGCCATCGTCCGAGGCTGGACAAAAGGCATCCGCCGCATCATTCTCCTGAGCCTCTGGCTGTTCGTCTCGTTCCTGCTCGTCATCTTCCTGCCTTTTCGCCAAATGGGCGACCTTGCATGGACCCTGCTCCCGCTCAACGCGCTTGCCTCGCTTGAATTCGCCCGTTACTTCAACGTCTTCCCCGAAGAGCGCAGGGAAGTGGCTGGCGTGGTCTTTCTCACGGTGTTCATCTGGGTCTTTGCCTGGCTCGGCTTTGCAGGCATGAACTGGTTCCAGCCCGATACGCGCGAATACCTTCTGCGCTTCTGGATGTTGATTGGCGCGCTGGGCTTGCTTGTGTTGAGCCTCGTGCTCATCGCGGCGGGATGGGCCCGTCCGCATCGCGCGGCTCGGCGGCATTTGGGGGCTGGCGATTGCGCTCGGCGCGCTTGGGCTGGGCGGTGCGTTTGGCGCAGCCGGCTTGCGCGGATTGAACTTCCCCGAACTCTGGTGGCTTCCCGGGCGTCCCGGTTCAGGCGGATCTCGTTGCGCGACTCCATCAACCAGCCTCCGAACTTGGCAAGGGGAACGACTACGCAGGGCAGGTGGTGATCGTCCGTCTCGATTCGCCTGCGCTCGAATGGGCGCTGCGCAGTCATCCCGTTCAGGTGGTGGATGCGCTCGACCCGGTCAGTTCGCCCGACTTTGTCATCACGCCGTACGAAATGGATCCCGCCCTCGTCGCCGCCTATCGCGGGCAGGACTTTGCCTGGTCGCAGACTCCCCTGTGGAAGGCGGCTGTCCCGAACATGTGGCTTCGCTGGATAACCCTGCGCGACATGCCGCAGACCGGCGAGACCATCATCCTCTGGGCGCGTGACGACCTCTTCCTCGACAGCCCGTAAATTGGCGCGGGCAAATCCTTCATGACAAAAACCTTCCCACCTTCCATCATTGCCCTCGACGGTCCCGCCGCTTCGGGCAAATCCACGGTCGGGCGAAAACTTGCCGATTCGCTCGGTTATCTGTTCTTCGATACAGGCGTCATGTACCGCGCTGTGACGTGGCTCGTCCTCCAGCACGACGTTGACTTGAACGACGAAACTTCCATCACCAGGCTGGCGCAGACCGCGCAGATTGACATCCGCCCGCCCTCCAAAGCGGACGGGCGCGCCTGCGATGTGCTCATCGGCGGACGGGATGTCACCTGGGATATGCGCTCCGGCGACGTGGATGCGAACGTCTCGGTGGTTTCGGCGTACGCGGGTGTGCGCAAGGCGTTGTCCGACCGGCAAAGAGAGATTGGTCTGCGCGGCAAAGTCGTGATGGTCGGCAGGGATATTGGCACGGTTGTCCTGCCGGAAGCGGACTTGAAGGTCTATCTCGATGCGAGCGCGGGGGAACGCGCCCGCCGCCGGTATGATGAAATTATCGCGCGCGGCGAACAGGCGGATTATGATGGGATCCTGAAAAAGATCATCGAACGCGACCGCATCGACTCGACCCGCGCGGTTGCGCCCCTGCGTCCCGCCGACGATGCGGTCATCCTCCAAACCGACAACCTCGACGCGGAGCAGGTCTACCAGCGCGTACTGGAATTGTGCAGTAGAAACTGAAGGCTTCCTTCCAGCCGGATAAGTTGAAAAAGATTACGCCAAACTCAAAATCCACTGAAAAGCCCCTATAATCTTTTCCTGCACTATGTTGGATATCGTCCCGCCACCGCGCCTGCAGTGGGCGTAGATGTATCCTTCGGGAAACACACATGTAATCTCCGTCGTGAAGATTTTCCCAAAAAGGAATCCCCCCATGTCCTCCCGCTACGACATCCTCTTCCAACCCGTCCAAATCGGACCCGTCACCGCGCCGAACCGCTTCTACCAGGTGCCGCATTGCAACGGCTTTGGCTGGCGCATGCCCAAAAGCATGGCTGCCATGCGCGGCATGAAAGCGGAAGGAGGCTGGGGCGTGGTCTGCACCGAAGAGACGGAAATCCACTACACCAGCGACCTTTCGCCGTATTTTGAAGGACGCATCTGGAGCGACGACGATATTTCCACCTGGCAGTTGATGACCGAAGCCGTGCACAAACACGGCGCGTTGGCGGGCATCGAACTGACCTACAACAGCCACGACGCGGCAAATTTATATTCGCGCGCCGCGCCTTCGGTCCGCGCTCGATGGGCATCACCGGCGGGGGCGGCTACGAACCCGGTCAGACCCGCGCCGCCTCGAAGGACGACCTGAAACAAATCCGCAAGTGGCATCGCAATGCCGCCATCCGCGCCAAACGAGCGGGCTTCGACATCGTCTACTGCTACGCCGCGCACAACATGACGCTGGCGTTTCACCTGCTCTCCAAAGACAACGACCGCGCCGACGAATACGGCGGCTCGCTCGAAAACCGCGTGCGTTTTTTCCGCGAACTCATCGAAGACACGAAAGACGCCGTCGGCGACAAATGCGCTGTCGCCGTCCGCTTTGCGGTGGACGAACTGCTCGGCACGGACGCGCGAAGCGTGCAACGACGACGGCGAAGCGCGTGACATCGTCTCGATGCTTGCGGAATTGCCCGACCTGTGGGATGTGAATATCAGCAGTTGGGCGAACGACTCGATCACGTCGCGTTTTGGAAAAGAAGGACACCGGGGAAAAATACATTTCCTTCGTCAAAAGACTCACCACCAAGCCCGTCGTCGGCGTGGGTCGTTACACCTCGCCCGACAGCATGGTCTCCGCCATCGAGCGCGGCGTCATGGACCTGATCGGCGCGGCGCGCCCTTCGATTGCCGACCCGTTCCTGCCGAACAAAATCAAAGAAGGCAGGTACGAAGACATCCGCGAGTGCATCGGCTGTAACATCTGCGTCACGGGCGATACGCGCTTCGTTCCGATTCGCTGCACGCAAAACCCCACCATGGGCGAGGAATACCGCCGCGATTGGCATCCCGAAATCATTGCGCCGAAAAAATCGAATACGGAAGTCCTCATCGTCGGCGCGGGGACCTGCGGGGCTGGAGGCGGCGCGGGCGTTGGGTCAGCGCGGGTACAAGGTCATCCTCACCGACGCGAAGCGCGAGGCGGGCGGGCGCGTCCTGCTCGGAGTCGCAACTCCCCAATCTCATCGAATGGCGGCGCGTGATTGACTGGCGTCTGACTCAAATCAACAAACTCGAAAACATTTATTTCTATCCTTCGAGCAAAATGTCCGCGCAGGATGTTCTCGAATCGGGCGAGCCGCATGTCATCATCGCCACCGGCGCAACCTGGCGGCGCGACGGCGTCGGGCGTTATCTCTCGCGCCCCGTTCCCGGCGAAGCGAAGGTCTTCACGCCTGACGACATTATGGAGTCAGGCGGCTCGAGTGCCCTTCAGGGTATGCCGCCGGAGTTGCGGGAGCTTGCTCCCGGACTCCATATTGTTATATACGACGACGATCACTATTACATGGGCGGCGTGCTTGCCGAACTGCTTACCACAAACGGGTGCAGCGTCACGCTGGTGACTCCCGCTCCCACCATTTCTGCCTGGACGGAATACACCCTCGAACGGGATCGCATCTACAAGCGGCTTCTGGATTTGAACGTGACTCTCCTCCCGCATCATTTCCCCGCCTCTCTCTCAGGGACGGCTGTTACTGTTTCCCATACCGTCACCTCCGCTGAAACTGCCCTCCCCTGCGACGCCGTGGTCATGGTCACAGACCGCATTCCCAACGACAGCCTGTACCACGAACTCAAGCCCGCCCTCGCCGACGGACGACTCAAATCCCTGCGCCTCATCGGCGACGCCGAAGCGCCAAACATCATCGCCCAAGCCGTGTTCAGCGGACATCTCGCAGCGCGGGAATTCGACGACGCCGTTGACCTCGACGTGACGCCGTTCAAGGTCGAGTAGCGCAAGATTCCATCTTGCGCCACGAACGGCAAGGCTGAGCAGCCCAAGATTCCATCTTGAGTTACTGGCGGTAAGGAATTTGATGAAACCATTGATCCCGATGTCACGCCGTTCAAGGTGGAACGATGACACCCACTTTCTGTTCACCATGGTTTGAAGTAGAAAGTGGAAAGTAGAACCATCTACACCTCATGCCCTCCTCTCCTCTCATCCTCGTCACCGGCGCGACGGGTTACATCGCCAGCCGTCTCATCCCCCGCCTGCTCGAGCGCGGATACCGCGTCCGCGCGCTGGCGCGCTACCCGGAAAAATTACACGCGCGCAAGTGGTCTTCGCAGGTGGAGGTTTTCAAAGGCGATGTGACCGAACCAGCCACGCTCCCGCCCGCGTTGGATGGAGTCCACACGGCGTATTATCTCATCCACAATATGTCGCTGGGGCGCGGATACACGCGGCGCGAACTCGAAGGCGCGCGTAACTTCGCCCAAGCCGCCGAAGATGCAGAAATTGAACACATCATCTACCTCGGCGGGCTGGCAGACCCCGAGCAGCACATCGCACCGCACATGCGCTCGCGCATCGAGACGGGCAAAACCCTGCGGCAGGGCAAAGTGCCTGTTACCGAATTTCGCGCGGGAGTCATTGCGGGTTCGGGCAGCATTTCGTTCGAGATGATCCGCTTCATGACGGAGTTGTTTCCCGTCATCCCCGGTCCCGCGTGGTTGAAACACAAGACCCAGCCGATTGCCATCCAAAACATCGTGGATTACCTGCTCGCGGCGCTGACCAACCCGCATGGGCGCGGACGAGTCTTCGAGATTGGCGGACCCGGTATTTTCACCTATCAGGAATTGATGCAAACCTACTCGAAGATTCGGGGACACAAACGCGGCTTCTTTTTACTGCCGCACATCCCGGTCTGGTTCATGGCGTTTGGGATCAACCTGATGACTCCCGTGCCGTATCCCATCGCTCATGCGCTGGTGGGCGGCTTGTCGAGCGACAGCGTCGTCCTCCATGCGGAGGCGGAGAAAACCTTCCCGGAGGTCAGGCTGGTGGATTTTGAATCAGCCGTCACCGAGGCGATGAAGCGTCTGCATCCGCTGGAGATCGAACGGGTGTGGGAGGACGGCCGGGGCGGAGTCAAAAATCTCAAGCACGAAGGTTTCTTCATCCATCATCGTGAAATGCGCGTGAACGCCCCGCCTGAAAAGATTATCGAAACGATAAAGAAGGTTCGCGGCGTTGACGAAGGATTGCTGGAACATTCGAAGTTCAAATTTGGCGAAGCGTGGGTGGAGTGGTGCGTCGGTGACGGGGCATTGAAACAGACCGCCTGCTTCGCCCCGCGCGGCTTGCTCGGATTTTTGTACTGGTATCTTTTGTATCCGTTTCACATCTTCAAATTTCGCAGGTTGATGAAAGCGGTGGTACAATGCGGTAAATAACGATCAACAAGCGGCGAAGCCGGTGGAATTCCGGCGCTGTCCCGCAACTGTGAAGTTAGTTGAATAGTTACATAGTTACATAGTTTGATAGTTAGGTAGTTGAACTATGTAACTAGCTAACTATCAAACTACCCAACTAACAAGCCAGGTCGCCCGCTGTTGGTCGGTTCACCACACTCTCGTGGAAAGGAGGTGGATGGACGGTCCCACTCGGATTGCCTCTCCAACCTCCCCAGCCTGTGCTGGGGATTTTGATTCGCGCTAAACGCGCCGACCATGGACAATGGACGATAGACCACAGTTAATCGTCTATGGTCTATCGTCTACGGTCTATCGTCCAGAACACAATTAGGAGAAAACCATGTTACGCAAGACCTTGATTTTGACTTTGCTCATCGCACTGCTTGCCGCATGCGCGCCTGCGGCTCAGACCACGCCGGTCGTTGATCCTGTTTCCACGGGAGTTCCCGCCACCGAAGCCGTCGCTGAAGGTTTGACTTTCACCGACGGACTGGGGCGTGAAATCACGCTCGCCGCACCCGCCCAGCGGGTGGTTTCGCTCGCGCCCTCCAACACGGAGATCTCTTCGCTGTCGGCGCAGGCTCGCAGGTGGTGGGACGCGACGAGTTTTCCGATTATCCCGAAGAAGCCAAAGCGGTTGACAGCGTGGGCGGCTCGATGGGTGAGTTCAGCGTGGAGACCATCGTCTCGCTCAAACCCGATCTGGTGCTTGCCGCCGAGATCAACACACCCGAATTGATCCGCCAACTGGAAGACCTCGGCTTGACGGTGTATTACCTGAGCAACCCGACCACGCTCGAAGAGATGTATACCAACCTCGAAACCGTCGCCAACTTGACCGGACACGATGCCAGCGAACTGGTCGAGTCGCTCAAAGCGCGCGTCGCCGCCGTGGATGAGAAGATCATGCCGCTCAGTTCGCGCCCGTCCGTGTTCTACGAAATTGACGCTTCCGATCCCGCCAAGCCGTGGACGTACGGTCCGGGCACCTTCGGCGATCTGTTGATCGAACGCGCGGGCGGCTTCAACATCGGCAGCGAAGCGGCGGACCCGTATCCGCAACTCAGCCTCGAACAAATCGTGGTTGCCAATCCTTCGGTCATCATCCTCGGCGATTCGATGTGGGGCGTGACGGTTGATTCGGTCAAAGCGCGCGCCGGCTGGGAAACGATTGCCGCCGTGCAGAACGGCGGCATCTTCCCGATTGACGACAACCTCGTCAGCCGCCCCGGTCCGCGCCTGGTGGACGGTCTCGAAGCGCTGGCGAAGATGTTGCACCCGGGTTTGTTCGAGTAGATAATCGCCCTCATCCCCAACCCTTCTCCCTTTGGGAGAAGAGAGTCTCCCCTCTCCTTCATTGGGAGAGGGGCAGGGGGTGAGGGAAAACGCCCCATGCCCAAATCCCTTCTTTCTTCTCTCCTCTTTCTTCTGTTCGCTGCTGCGCTCAGTCTCGCCATCGGCTCGGTATTCATTTCCCCGGCGGATTTATGGATCCTCCTGCGCGGCGCAGGCGATGAGAAGTTTGCCTTCATCGTCTGGAACATCCGCATGCCGCGCACCGTTCTCGTTGCGCTGACCGGCGCGGCGTTGAGCGGATGCGGCGCGGCGTATCAGGGTTTGTTCCGCAACCCGCTGGCAGACCCGTTTCTCATCGGCGTGGCTTCGGGAGCGGGGTTGGGCGCGGTGATCGCCATGTCCATTCAGTGGCCCTATTCATTTTGGGGGCTGATGGCGATCCCGATTGCCGCTTTCATTGCCGCCTTATTGACCGTCTTTATCGTGTATCAACTCGCCCGCGTTGGGCGCACCATCCCGACCACCAATTTGATCCTTGCCGGGGTCGCTTTCTCCTCCTTCGCCACTTCGCTTTCCTCCTTTTTGATGCTGCGCTCCACCAGCGAAGTCCGGCGCGCGCTGGGCTGGCTGCTGGGCGGTGCGAGTCAGGCAGGCTGGACAGCCATCCTTGCCATGCTTCCGTATCTCGTCATCGGGCTGGGCATCCTCATTGCCTATGGCTACCGGCTCAACCTGCTGCAATTCGGCGATGACCAGGCGCGACAGACTGGGCTTGAACGTGGCGCGCACGAAGACGGTTTTGCTGATCGCGTCCTCGCTGGCGACGGCGGCGGCGGTGGCATTCTCCGGCATCATCGGTTTTATTGGGCTTATCGTCCCGCACATCATGCGCCTGTGGTTCGGCGCGGACTACCGCCGACTCATCCCGCTGTCCATTATTGGAGGCGCGTCGGCATTGCTTCTCTCGGATATCCTCGCGCGCATCGTGCTTGCGCCGCAGGAAATCCCGGTCGGCATCATCACCGCCCTGGCGGGCGCGCCGTTCTTCCTGTGGATTCTGCGTAGCGCAAAGAATCAAGGGTATTGGTAGCCATGAAATTCACCATCCGAAAAATGGAAGCGGACGAGGCGCCGCAAACCAAATCGTTTTCCCGCAAGTCCATCGTCAAGTCGAAACTTGTGCTTGGCATCGAAAATGAAAAACTCGTTTACGCCATCGCCTCCGTTGAGCCTTACGAAAGGGACGTTCACATCGAAGACATAGACTATGGCTTTTCGGAGACGCCGCCCGTCGTCTTTTTCGCCGAAGCGGATGGAGCGCTCGCGGGCCGCATCCGCATGTTGACCTGGTGGAATCGCTTCGCCTACGTGGAAGACCTGGTGGTCAATCCCGAATTTCGCGGCGCAGGAATCGGGCGGGCATTGCTCGAGCGCGGCATTCGATGGGCGCACGAAACAAACCATCCCGGCGTCATGCTCGAAACGCAGGACGACAACGTCCCCGCCTGCCTGCTTTATCAAAGTTGCGGATTTGTCTTAAGCGGCTTCGACCGTAACGTTTACAAAGCCATCAACCCGAACACCAAAGAAACTGCATTGTATTGGTATTTGTTGTTCAAGTAGGTCGCGTCAAGAGACCAGTCATGCTACAAGCATGACCTACAAAATTTCTTCCTTCGTGACCTTTGTGACCTTCGTATTTGAATCTTTTGCCATGCTGAAAATCCAAAACCTCTCCGCCTCCTATCACGGACATCAAGTCCTGCATAACGTCTCCTTCGACGTGAACAGCGGCGAAGTCCTCGCCCTCATCGGTCCGAACGGCGCGGGCAAATCCACCATCATCCGCGCGGCAAGCGGCGTGATTCCGTCCACGGGCGGCGTCCGCACCAACGGCGACGACTTCCACTCACTCTCGCCCATGCAGCGCGCGAAATACATCGCCGTCGTGCCGCAGGCGATTTCCCTCCCGCCCGCGTTTACGGTCTGGGAGACGGTTTTGATGGGACGCACGCCCTATTTGGGATTTCTCGGCAACGCCTCTTCCCACGACGAGGAGTTGGTCCGCCAAGCCCTGAGCCGGGTCAACGCCCCGGGTTTGTCCGACCGGCGCGTGGGCGAACTCTCCGGCGGTGAGGCGCGGCGCATTTTGCTCGCCCGCGCCCTGTGCCAGTCCACGCCGATTCTCCTGCTCGACGAACCGACGGCGCATCTGGATTTGCAATATCAAGTCAGTTTATTGGAATTGATCCGCGAACTGGCGCATGGCGAGAATCTTGCCGTGCTGGTCGCCATGCACGATCTCAACCTTGCCGCCCGTTACGCGGATCGCGTCGCCCTGCTCGTCGGCGGTCATCTCACCGCCATCGGCTCGCCGCGCGAAGTGCTGACCCCCGAAGCGATTTCACAGGCGTACTGCCTGCCGGGCCCAAGTCGTGGAGCATCCCTTCATGGATGCGCCACTGGTTCTGCCGAAATAATGTCATTGCGAGTGGCGCAAGGCGTCACGAAGCAATCTCCACATTCCCAGGGGGTTGCTTCGTCGCTTTACTCCTTGCAACGACATGTCAACGAACAAAATAAATCACCGCCACGATCACGCCGATCGTCACCACCGTCCACCGCAGCGTGGACGGTTTGATTTTGCCCGCCAGTTTCCCGCCCAGCCATCCGCCCAGCAGCGCGCCAACCGCCATCACCAACGCGGCAGCCCACAGCACCTGCCCGGAAAACAGGAAATAAATCGCGGCGGCAATGTTGACCGAGAACGCCACCGCCTGCTTCAGCGCGTTGAGGCGCGTGAGCGAGTCTTCCAAGGTCAAGCCGAGAGCCGAAAGCACGATCACGCTCAAGCCTGCGCCGAAATACCCGCCGTAGATCGAAGCCAGCCCGACCGGCAGCCAGGTGATTTTTTCCAACTGCGAGCCTTGTCCCGCCGCCATGCGCCGCGTCAGCCACGCGCGGACGGGGTCTTGAATCGCCAGCAGGATGCAAGCCAGCAGAATCAAATATGGCACGAGTTCCGTGAATAATTTCTCGCCCGTTTGCAGGAGCAAATATCCGCCCAGCACGCCGCCGATGACGCTGGCAGGGACGATCAGCCATAATCTGTCTTTTTGTCCTTTCAGGTCGTTCCATTGCGCCAGCGTCCCGCCGAAGTAGCCGGGGCAAAGCGCCACCGTGTTGGTCACGTTTGACGTCACGGCGGGAACGCCGAGAAACGTCAGCATCGGAAACGTGATGAGCGTCCCGCCGCCTGCGAGCGCGTTGACTCCGCCCGCCGCAACCGCGGCAAGCGAGGCAAGGAGATAGTCGAGGGGTGTGAGCATGGATGGAATTCCTTGGATTGGGATGGGGCAAGTATAGCACCTTCATTCTTGACGCCTTCCGCTCTCCGGCATATAATCCCCGCCATTCAGAAGTAGTACGCGCCCGGCAACCTGATAGAGAAGGATGTGATTGGTGGAAGCATCCGCAGGGAAACAGCGCCGAAGTCGTCTGAACCCATTGGCGAAGAAAGCCAATTTACTGATCACTGATTACTGATCACCGGCAACTAGACCGCCACGGGAGCGCCCGTTATAGCAAAGGCTGATGATAGTCGGCTGCAAAGAGCGTTTTCCCCTTAGTGACCTTCGTGTCCTTCGTGGTAAAACGAATTGAGGTGGTACCGCGGAGCGAGCGCTTCGTCCTCATGCAGGATGGAGCGTTTTTGTTTTAATTTTTTATATGTCATTGCGAGTGGCGCATTGCGCCACGAAGCAATCTCCCCATTACCATGAGATTGCTTCGTCGGGACACTTGCCCAGTACGCAAGTGCTGGGAGAGCGCCCTCCTCGCAATGACATGAGGAGAATGAATGACCAAAGAACTACCCAAAACCTACGATTTCAAATCCACCGAAGACCGCATCTATGCGATGTGGGAGGCGGGCGGCTACTTCAAGCCGTGGAACGACCCCGCTTCGCGGGATTTCGACCCGAACGTCGAGCCGTTCGTCATCTCCATCCCGCCGCCGAACGTAACCGGCGAACTGCATCTCGGTCATGCCATGTTCGTCAGCGTGGAAGACCTGATGATCCGCTACCACCGCATGAAGGGCGTCCCAACCCTGTGGGTTCCCGGCACCGACCACGCGGGCATCGCCACGCAGTTGATGGTGGAGCGTCACCTGCTCAAAACCGAGGAAGTGACCCGCGAGGAGATCGGGCGCGAGGAGTTCGTCCGCCGCACGTGGGATTGGAAGAAGAAATACGGGAGCATCATCACCTCGCAGATTCGCCGCCTCGGCGCCTCCTGCGATTGGGACCGCGAACGCTTCACCCTGGACGATGGGCTGAGCCGCGCCGTGCGGGAAGCCTTCGTGCGCCTGTACGAGAAGGGACTCATCTATCGCGGACCGCGCCTCATCAACTGGTCGCCCGGACTCAAGACCGCCGTCTCCGATCTCGAAGTGGAATACAACGAGGAGGACGCCACACTGTATTACTTCAAATATCTGATCAAACCCTCACCTCTGCACCCCTCTCCCATCGGGAGAGGGGATGGGGGTGAGGGAGAGTACATCCCCGTTGCCACCATCCGCCCCGAGACCATCCTCGGCGATACGGCGGTGGCGGTGCATCCCGACGACGAACGCTACAAGAAATTCATCGGCAGGAAAGTGATCGTGCCCATCCTGGGGCGCGAGATTCCCGTGATTGCCGATCATTACGTGTCGCGCGAGTTTGGCACTGGCGCGCTCAAGGTCACGCCGGGACACGACCCGAACGACTATCTCATCGCGCAGCGGCATAACCTTCGGATCATTTCCGTGCTCGACGAATCGGCGAAGGTCAACGAGAACGGAGGGAAATATCAGGGGCAGGACCGCTTTGAGGCGAGGAAACAACTATGGGCGGATATGAAAGAGGCGGGACTCGTCATCAAGACCGAGCCGTACCGCACCACCATCCCCCGCTCCCAGCGCGGAGGCGAGATCGTCGAGCCGATGATCTCGGAGCAGTGGTTCGTGAAGATCGCGCCGCTCGCGCAAGCCGCGCTCGAAGCCGTGAAGGACGGGCGCATCAAGATCGTGCCGGAACGCTTCGAGAAAATTTATTTCAACTGGCTGGAGAACATCAAGGATTGGTGCATCAGCCGCCAGTTGTGGTGGGGACACCGCATCCCCGTTTGGTATTGCCCCGACGGTCACATGACCTGCACGCGCGAAGACCCGGCGCAATGCGCCACCTGCGGCTCCAAGGACATCCGTCAGGATGAAGACGTGCTCGACACGTGGTTCTCCTCCGGCTTGTGGCCCTTCTCCACGCTCGGCTGGCCCCAGGAAACGCCCGATTACAAATATTTCTACCCCACTTCCTACATGGAGACGGGCTACGATATCATCTTCTTCTGGGTGGCGCGCATGATCATGATGGGGCTGGAATTCACCGGCAAAGCGCCGTTCCATACCGTGTACCTGCACGGCTTGATCCGCGACGAGCACGGGCGGAAGATGTCCAAGACCTACGGCAACGTGATTGACCCGCTCGACGTGATGGACCAATTCGGCACGGACGCGCTTCGCTTCACGCTGTTGGTGGGTTCCACACCCGGCAACGACATGAACCTTTCAGTGAAGCGCGTGGAAGCCAACCGTAACTTCGCCAACAAAGTGTGGAACGCGGGAAGGTTTGTGATTAATGCGGTTTCAGGTGTCACGCCTCAGGGGTCAGGTACTGACGACCGATCACTGATCACTGATAACTGGACTCTCGCCGATTCTTGGATCTGGGCGCGCCTGCAGGGACTCGTCCGCGACGTGGAGCGGCTTTTCCAGACTTTCCAATACGGCGAAGCCGGGCGGCAAATCTACGAATTCTTCTGGTCCGATTTCGCGGATTGGTACGTGGAAATTGCGAAGGAGCAAATGAAGAGACCAGAGACTAGAGACTCGACTGTCATTGCACTTGCGCGTGTGCTCGATATGTCCTTGCGGATGCTGCATCCCTTCACGCCTTTTGTGACTGAGGAACTTTGGGGGCACCTGCGCTCGGCAATTCTCCAGTCTCCAATCTCCAGTCTCGCCAAGGATTGGCCTGTAGCGTTGATCGTCGCCAGATGGCCCCAGCCGCGCCAGGCGGAAGGCTGGGAAGCGGAAAAGACCGCCGACTTCGAGTTGATCCGGGAGATCGTGCGTTCCATCCGCAACCTGCGCGCGGAAAAGAACGTGCATCCCTCCAAAAAGATCGCCGCAACGATTTTGGCAGGGAACAAACTCGATCTGCTTGAAAGCCAAAAGCCCGTCATCGCTTCCCTTGCCGGACTCGACCAATCGCAAATCTCTATTCTCCAGTCTCTGCCGGAGAAACCCGCCGACTCGGCTGCCCTCATCGTCGGCTCGGTGGAGATTTATCTTCCACTCGCGGGCATGGTTGATCTCGCCGGTGAAAAAGCCCGCCTCGAAAAGGAACTCAAGGAAGCCGAGTCTCACATCGAGCGGCTCGAACAACTCCTCGCCGGCGACTTCGCCAGCAAAGCCCCCGCCGCGTTGGTGCAAAAAGAACGCGAGAAGTTGGCCGCGTACAAAGACACCGCCGAAAAGATCAAGGCGCAGTTGAAGTAGGAAAAGAAGACCTCCGAGTTCTCTGAGAACTCGGAGGTCTGGTTTATGAGGAAGTCCGGGCGTTAAATGACAAACCCTCCCCGAATCAACGACATTCATCACTAAACCTTCCGCGCCGCTTCATGTATCTTTCAGGCTGGAAGTTAATTCACCCAGGAGAACCAATCATGACCATGAAGATCAACGAAGAGTGCATCGCCTGCGGCGCGTGCCTGCCCGAATGCCCCACCCAGTCCATCAGCGAGGGCGACGGCATCACCTACGTCATTGACCAAGCCACCTGCGTCGAGTGCGAAGGACACCACGATTCGCCCAAGTGCGTCTCCGTCTGCCCGGTGGATTGCATCGTCAAGGCATAATTGTTATAATTCGGACAACCAAATACATAACCTTCGGGGCAGGGTGACGTGGCGCAGCAGCGCCATGAATTCCCGATCGGTGGTACAGCCCACGAGCCTGTTTAGGTGCATCGCTTTCCTCATTGGGAAACGGGCATGACCCGGCGCAACTCCGGGGCCGACAGTATAGTCTGGATAGAAGAAGGTACAAGCACAAGCCCATGCGGGATTTGTGTGGATTCACGCCCCGAAAACGTTCGTTGTTTTCGGGCTTTTCGTTGATGTCAATCCGCGCGCCTCGCACCTGGATCCGTGCCTGATTCCACGCCCCGGAGATTTACCCACCCGGAGGCGTTTTCGTTAAGACCTGACAGGTTTTCGAAAACCTGTCAGGTCTGCCGAGAAATTTTATGAAAACCAAAACCCTGCAATCCCTCTCCCGCTGGCTGGGGCTTCTCTCCGTCCTGCTTGCCGTTCCGCTCTGGGCGTTGACCGTTCAACTCAGCCGCCTGCCCAAATTCATCCTGCCATCCCCCGCAGACGTGTGGTTCCGCTTCCTCAAAGCGCTGGCGGATGGCAGCCTGCTGTATCACACCGGCATCACCCTGCTGGAGATTCTGCTCGGTCTGCTGGGCGGGGTCGCTTTTGCAACGATGGTGGGATACCTGCTCGCCAAGTCCCGCTCGCTGGAGATTGCCCTGTCGCCGTACCTGGTGGCGAGCCAGGCGATTCCCGTCGTGGCGATTGCACCCCTGCTGGTCATCTGGCTGGGGGACGGGATTCTCTCCAAGGTGGTCATCTGCGCCTTGATCGTGTTCTTCCCGGTTTTGGTCAACACGGTGGTCGGCGTGCGCGCCGTGCCGCATTCACTATATGACCTGATGCACTCCCTGCGCGCCAGCCGCTGGCAGATTTTGCTCAAACTCGAACTGCCCGCCTCGCTCCCCGTCCTGCTGGGCGGACTGCGCATCGGCGCGACGCTCTCGGTCATCGGCGCGATTGTCGGCGAATTGGTGGATGCCGAACAGGGACTCGGTTTCCTCCTGCAAGCTTGGCGATTTTCAATACGACACGTCCATGGTGTTCGTGGCGGTGTTCATGCTCATCGCGCTGGCGTTGTCGCTGTACGGCGTGGTGACGGTGCTGGAGAGAAGGTTTTTGAAGTGGCAGAAATGATATATACCAGACCTGACAGGTTTCTAAAACCTGTCAGGTCCGATAACAAAGGAGACACCATAATGAAGAAAATCGTTTTGCTCATGCTTGGGCTGGCGATCAGCCTGATGGCTTGTACCGGTTCCGAGGTCCAGGATGAGGCGGGCTCGATTCGCAAGATCAAACTGCCGATGGGTTACATCCCGAACATCCAGTATGCGCCGTTCTACGTTGCGGTGGATAAGGGCTATTTTCTCGAGGAAGGCATCGAGCTCGAGTTCGATTACTCGTTCGAGACGGACGGCATCGCATTGACCGGCGCGGGCGAGATTCCGTTCACGGTTGCTTCGGGCGAGCAGGTGCTGCTGGCGCGCGCGCAGGGACTTCCGGTGGTGTATGTGTTTGCGTGGTATCAGAAGTTCCCCATTTCGGTCGTCGCCGCGCCGGAGTTGAACATCAACGATCCCGCCGACCTGCGCGGAAAGGACATCGGGCTGCCGGGGCTGTTCGGCGCGAATTACATCGGGCTGGAGGCGCTGCTGTTTGCGGGCGGCGTGGAACCTTCCGAAGTAAGTCTCGATGCGATTGGCTTCAACCAGGTGGAAGCCTTTGCCAGCGGACAGAAGGATATCGTGGTGGTGTATGCCGCCAACGAGCCGATTGTCCTCGCGGCGCAGGGCTTTGAACTGACCGAACTGCGCGTGGCGGATTACGTCCAACTGACCGCCAACGGCATTGTGACGAACGAAGAGACGATTGCGAATGAGCCCGACCTGGTGCACAGCATGACGCGCGCCTTTGCGCGCGGCATCGCGGATACAATGGCGGATCCCGACGAGGCGTATGAGATCAGCAAAAAGTTCGTGGAAAATCTCGCCGACCAGGATAAGGATGTGCAGATGCAGGTGTTGAAAACATCCATCGAGTTTTGGCAGGGCGGGCGCATTGGCTTCTCCCGCCCGCCGGCGTGGGAGAACATGAACGACCTGCTGGTGAGGATGAAGTTGATCCCCGAACCGGTGGATTTGAGCAAGGCGTTCACGAACGAGTTTGTGCCGTAATGTAGGAATGACCACCAAACCTATTCTCACCGTTCGGAATCTTTCCGTCACCTTCCCCGATAACAACGGCGGATTTGACGCGCTGGGCGGATTGTCGTTCGAGATTCGCCCGCGCGAGTTTGTCTGTTTTCTGGGTCCATCGGGTTCAGGGAAGACCACCCTGTTGCGCGCGCTGGCGGGATTGATTCAACCCACGTCCGGCAGCGTCAACTTCATGCACCATCACCGCCCGAAGATCGGCATGGTCTTTCAGCAATCCAACCTGATGCCGTGGCGCACGGTGATGGAAAACATCAAACTGTCGCTCGAAATGGACGGGGCGGGCGAGATCAAGGCGCAGAACAAGGCGCGCGAGATGATCCGGCTGGTGGGATTGAAAGGCTTCGAGGATTCGTTTCCGCGCGACCTTTCCGGCGGCATGGCGCAGAGGGTTGCCATCGCCCGCGCGCTCGTCCATGACCCCGACCTGCTCCTGCTTGACGAGCCTTTCGCCTCGCTGGATGCGCTCACCCGCGAACGCATGTGGATGGAGCTTTCCAACATCTGGCAGGCGAAACAGAAGACGGTCATCATGGTGACGCATTCCATCAACGAGTCGCTCTTTCTCGCCGACCGTGTGCTGGTGCTGACGAAGCGCCCCGGCAAAATCAAACTGGACGTGGAAGTTGACCTGCCGCGTCCGCGCACGGACGATATTCGTTACACCAGTCACTTTGGAAAACTGGCAAAGAAACTGCGCGGTGCGATTGAATAGACTTTATCCGAATCAACTTGTTTATCCACGAAGTTCACGAAAAAACACGAATTTCTTTGGCGTTTTCGTGAAAATTCGCGTTCCTCGTGGATGATTTTTTATTTTGGATAAAGCCTATTAAATCGGGTCTCCCGTTTTTACCATTTTCTTAGGGTTTGGGGGCATAATCACGCAAGGAGAACGACACATGCGAATCCTCGTCGTGGAAGATGAAGCGGGTGTCGCCGGTTTTTTGGAACAAGGCTTGAAAGAATCCGGCTATGCGGTGGATGTGGCGCGCGACGGCGCGGACGGGTTGGAATATGCGCTTGCCTACGAATACGACGTGATCGTGCTCGACATCATGCTTCCGAAAATGAACGGTCTGGAACTGTTGCGAGAGGTGCGGTCCAGGCGTGTCAAATCGCCTGTGTTGCTGTTAACTGCGCGTGACGGCGTGGACGACCGCGTGCGCGGGCTGGATGTAGGCGCGGATGATTACCTTGTCAAGCCGTTTGCGTTTCCCGAATTGCTGGCGCGCATCCGCGCGTTGTTGCGGCGTCCTCCCTTGCAAACCGGCGGGACGCTTCAAATGGGCGATCTCGAAATGGATGCGGCGAAACGCGAAGTGAGGCGCGGCGGCAGGTTGATCGAACTCAGCCCGCGTGAGTTTGCCCTGCTCGAACTCCTGCTTCGTCATCCCAACCAGGTGCTTTCGCGCACGCAGATTCTGGAGCGCGTCTGGAACTTCGATTACTACAGCGATACCAACGTGGTGGATGTATACATCGGCTACCTGCGCCGCAAACTGGACCGGGGGGGCGACCCGCCGCTCATTCATACGGTGCGCGGCGTGGGTTTCCGCCTGAGCGGGGATGTGCGCGATGAATGACCTCCACATCCCGATCCGCGCGCGGTTGACCCTCTGGTATGTGCTTCTGATGGGCGTCACCTTCACGGCGCTTTCGGTTTACTTGCTCCTTCGATTTGAAAACAACCTGCGAAACTCCATAGACAGGTCGCTCCAGATTACAGTCGTGAAAACCATTGCCGCGCTGGACGAGGAAGATTACAGGGAAACCGGCAAACTCACGTTCGATCACATCAATCCACAATGGGAACCCTCCGACTTCGCCATGCGGCTCGTTTCCAACCAGGGCGAGACCTGGGATTCCTACGGCGCGCTTCAATCTGGACCGGAATGGGGCGCGCCCGTCGTGGGCTTTTCCACGCTGACAGGTTCCGGGGAAATGCCCGATTGGCGCATCTTCCGGCAGCCGGTCCTGGATTCGACCGGTCAGGTCATTGGCTGGCTGGAGGCGGCGCAATCGCTTGAAACGGTTGATAAAACCCTGGACGACCTGACCAGTCAGTTATTGCTCGGTATTCCGCTGCTGCTTCTGCTTGCGGGCGCGGGCGGTTATTTTCTGGCAAACCGCGCGCTGAGTCCAGTGGAGCAGATCACGAACGCGGCGCAGAGCATCAACCTGCAAGACCTTTCCAGGCGGATTCATTATCAAGGCGCAATGGACGAAGTGGGCAGGCTGGCTCGAACCTTCGACCAGATGCTGGCGCGCTTGCAGGATTCCTTTGAACGCGAACGCCGCTTCACCTCCGATGCCGCGCACGAACTGCGGACGCCGTTGACCGTCCTCAAGGGACAGATCGAAGTCACGTTGAACCGCGCGCGGAGTTCCGCCGAATACGAGGACAAACTGCGCGAACTCCTGGAGCAGGTGGAGCGGTTGATTCGCCTGAGCAATGCGCTGTTGTTCCTCTCACGCTCCGACCAGAACCGGGTTGATCTCAAGCCGGCAGATGTAAATTTGACCGGGCTGCTGGGTGTGCTGATCGAACAATTTCAGCCGATAGCCGATAAAAAAAACCTCAGGATTTCGACGCATCTTGCAGATGAATTGTCCGTGCGCGGGGATAACGATTTGTTGATCCGCCTCTTTATGAATTTGCTGGAGAACGCCGTCAGGTACACGCCTGCCGATGGTGAGGTGCAGGTATCGGCTGGGGGAGAAGCGGGCAGGGTTCGGGTCGAAGTGCACAACAGCGGCGAGGGTATTTCATCTGAACATCTTCCGCATTTGTTCGAACGTTTTTATCGTGTGGATGAAGCCCGTTCGAGCCGGTCGGGCGGGAGCGGGCTGGGGCTTGCCATTGCCTATGAGATCGTCCGTTTGCATGGCGGGGAGATCGCCGCACACAGCGAACCGGGGCGGGGGGTGACGTTCACGGTATATTTGCCCGCCCGGGAAAACTCACAACCTCATGTTCGCAGACTCAGCCCCCAGCGTGGGCAATAAAAGTTCGCCGCGCGATTTTGGTTTATAGGAATAAGAATGTTCACAATCGGTTATTACCGTTTTCTTAGACCTTCTTTTTAGAATGAAATCAGAAATTCTCTGCCGTACCAATAAGAGCAAAATCCGAAATTGCTCCTTGCGCCGGGGACGGCGGCGGCGTGAGCGTTGTCATGTACGGTAGAGAAATCAGAAAATAAAAAGGAGTGTAACCATGAAACGGAACCTTCTATTCGTCCTTGTGATCATGTCCGTATGGCTGGCGGCTTGCGCCGGCACACCCGGCGGCGATGACTATACCGTCACCCTCACCGCCGCCGATTTTGTCCCCCGCATTGACAATCCCTACCTGCCCTTCATCCCCGGCTCGAAGTGGGTCTACGAAGCCCGGCTGGAGGATGGAACGGTCGAACGCAACGAGATCGAGGTCTTGCAGGAGACGCGCGATGTGAACGGCGTTGCTGCAACCATCGTACATGACGTTGTGTATGTGGAAGGTCAACTCGTGGAGGAGACCTACGACTGGCACGCGCAGGATCAGGAGGGCAACGTTTGGTATCTCGGCGAGGAAGTGGACAACTACGAGAACGGCGCGCTTGTGGATCATGCCGGGTCGTGGGAGTGGGGCAAAGACGGCGCGCTGCCGGGCGTCATGATGTGGGCGGACCCCGCGGCTCACTTGAACGAGGAGTATTATCAGGAATATTATGCGGGCGAAGCCGAGGACAAGGGACAGGTGCTGAGCGCGGCTGAATCCGTGGCCGTCCCCTTCGGCGAGTTCGAGAACGTGGTCAAGACGTATGATTCCTCCGCGATTGACCCCGATTTGCAGGAGGAGAAATTCTATGCCAGCGGCGTCGGCTTGATCAGGGAAGTCAACCGCGTCACCGGCGAGGAAGTGGTGCTGATCGAATTCACGCCGGGAAATTGAACCTTTCAGGCTTCCAAAGTCTTCAAGACTTCGGAAGTCTTTTTGTTACATCCTCGGCAGATCCAAAAGCAGCACTTCCGCCAGCAGTCTCGAATTGACGTTGCGCTCCATCTTCTCCAGCGCCGACTCGTGGTCGCTGGCGACTTTTCTGGCGGAGAATAAATCCAGCCGCCCGGCGAGAAACTCGATTTCCATGTTGCGGTCCACGTTGACGAGCGGGGTCTCCGCACCAGCCACGCGCAAGAGCACGTCGCGCCAGTAGGAGAGCCAGACCAGGATTGTCTGGCGCATGGTATCCCTGTCTTTGGCGAGTTTTTCGGCGTAGGAAAATTTCTCCACGCGCGGCGCGGGGAGGAGTGTTTGCAGGTCGTTAAGGCGTTCCTCGCGTTTCTCGAGCAGGGTGACATCTTCCGCGAGCCGGCGCGCAAAGCCGGGACGCCCCCCGGAGATGTGCGCGAGCAGGCGGGCGCGGTCTTCCTCCACGCCGCGCTGGATCAAATCCGCGCTGACGGCTTCGATGGGCAGGGGACGCAGGCGCAATATCTCGCAGCGCGAGACGATGGTGGGCAGGAGTTGTTCGGGGTTGTCCGCCGTCAACAGCAGGACGGCGTGCACGGGTGCTTCTTCCAATGTTTTGAGCAGGGCGTTGGCGGCGTTGTCGTTGGCTTCCTGAAAACGCAGGAACAACGCCACGCGGTACGGCGATTGATACGGTTTGAGGTTCAATGTGCGCCGCACTTCGCGCACCTGGCCCACGCGCAAGGTCCCGCCTTCTTTTGCGCCGCCGTTCTCGTCCACCGCCTGAATCACGCTCAAATCGGGGTGCTGCATGGCTTCGATCTGCCTGCAGGAACGGCAAAGGCGGCAGGGTTCCCCCGCCGCAAGCGGACGCTCGCAGTTCAAGGCTTGGGCGAGGCGCAAAGCCAGGGTGCGGCGTCCCACGCCCGGAGGTCCAGAGAAAAGATACGCATGGCGGGTCTCTCCGCGTGCCGCGTGCTGGCGGAGCATATCCACCGCCCATTCGTGCCCGAGTAAATTCCAATTGTCAGTCATCAGTTTTCAGTTCCCGCTCTCAGCCTTACATACGACTCATACCGCTCCGGGTGAATCCTGCCTTCCTTCAACGCCGCGAGGACGGCGCAGCCCGGTTCATGGCGATGCGTGCAATCGCTGAACTGACATTTCGCCACGAGGTCGCGCAGTTCGGGGAAGTAGGCATCCATCTCTTCGGGTTCGGTATCCCACAACGCGAGCGACTTCCAGCCGGGCGTATCCGCCACGTAGCCGCCGCCGTCGAGCGCGAACATCTGGCGTGTGACCGTGGTGTGCCGTCCCTTGTTCACCGCTGCGCTCACTTCGCGCACCTCCAGCCCCAGTCCGGGTTGAAGCGCGTTCAACAGACTGGATTTGCCCACGCCGCTGGGTCCCGCCATCGCGCTGATCTTCTTTTGCAGCTGCACCTTTAATTCATCCACTCCCGCGCCGGTGACGGCGGACGAGTAAATCACGCGATAGCCGAGCGATTCATACAATCCGAATATTTTTTGGGGATCATCCACGAGATCAATTTTGTTGGCGACGATCACGGCTGGAATTTTTTGCTTCTCCGCAATGACCAGGAAGCGGTCCAGCATTTTCAGCCTGGGGGTGGGATTCGCGCACGCGAAGACGAAAACCGCCTGGTCTGGATTCGCCAGCAGCACCTGTTGATATTCGCCCTGCGGACGCGGGTCGAGCCGGACGATGGCTTTGTTCCGCGCTTCGACGGCTTCGATCACGCCGGTGCCGTCTCCCAACACCGAAATTTCGACCCGGTCTCCCAAAGCGGCGATGTCGCCTTTGGCTTTTCCCTTTTTGAGTTTGCCGCGCAGTTGACAAACAACAACGCCCTCCCCGGTTTCCACCCAGAAGAAACCGGATTGGGCTTTGATGATGGGACCGCGTTTGGCGAAGTGGGTCGTCATTTGGACGATAGACCGCAGACCGTAGTCCGTAGACGATGGCTTATTTACCGTCCACCATCTACGGTCCATCGTCTCTAAGGAACCACGCCGCCGCCAGCCGGGGTGGGCGTGTACGGCGGATACCCGATTTGTCCCCAATCGTAGAACTGACGCTGCGGGCTGCCGTAGTAATACGTCTCCACCATGGCGCGGAAGATCGGCACGCCATACTCGGAACCCTGACCGATGTTTTCCACGATCACGACAATGGCAATATCGGGCAGGCCGGTATTTTCTTCATTGTTCGTAAAGCCTGCAAACCGGGCGTGCGGCAAACCGTCGCCGGATTCCGCTGTGCCGGTTTTGCCCGCCACCGAAAACTGCAAGCCGCGGATGTCCCTGCGCGCAGTGCCGTCGGGGACCGGTGACCATGAACATCGCTTCGCGGATGGTATCCAGGTTTTCGGCGCGCACCGGCAAAGACGCCCTGCGCCTCCGGTTTGAACACGAGCACGGGGTCGCCGTCCACCGGTTGAATCTTCTCCACAAGTTGGGGGCGATACAACGTCCCGCCGTTGGCGATGGCGGCGATGAAGCGCGCCACCTGCAGCGGAGTGACCTGCACATCGCCCTGCCCAATGGCCTGGTTGACGGCATCCACCTGGCTTTGAGGATCGAGGATCTGACCGCTGGCTTCGGGAATCTGCTCGATGCCGGTCGGGGAGCCAAGCCCGAACCCGCGCGCCATGTTGGCGATGTCATTGGGACGATCCCAATTGCTGTAGAGGTCGTTGCCGATGTGCCAGAAGTACGGGTTGCACGAACGCATTAACCCTTCCTGCAAGGTGAGCAGTCCCCATGGGCGCGTGGTGACCGTGTTGCACGCTTCACCGCGTGCAATTGCCTGTTGGCAGTACTCGTACGTCCAGTCGTACAGGATGCGGTCGGGCAGTTCGGTGAATTCATATTGACAGTCGTACGGAGAATCTTTCAGGTATAAGCCGCTTTCCAAGCCTGCCGCCATGGTGATGATCTTGAAGACCGAACCGAGCGGATACTGTCCCTGCGACGCGCGGTTGAGCAGCGGGGTGCGGCTGTCGTTGATCAGGTTTTCCAAACCGGAGTTGTTCGGGTTTTCGGCTTCGAAATAGTTCGGGTCGAAATTGGGACCGGATGCCATCGCAAGGATGCGCCCCGTATCCACCTCCATCACCACCACCGCCCCGCGGAAATACGCAATGGCATCCTGCGCGTATTTCTGCATGTTGCTGTCAATGGTCAGGTAGACCGAATCGGCGGGTTCGGGAGCGCTCTGCCCAAGCGTGGAGAGAATCTGCCCGGTGGGGCTGACCACGCGCAGAATACCGCCGTGCTTCCCGGCGAGGTAATCCTCCGCCCACTGCTCGATGCCTGCCTGCCCGATGCGCTCACTGCCGCTGTAGCCTTTGCGGCGGTATTCATTCAATTGTTCCGGCGAGATTGCCAGCGTGTATCCCACCGCCTGGGGGCAAGCCCGCCCTTGTGATAGTAACGCGATTCGTATTCACTGATGACCAGCCCGCCGGGATTGATGGAAAGCAAACGCTGCGCATCTTCGCGCGTGCCTTCGCACATGGGCAGATACCAGCCGGGACCGGAAGCGTCAATTTGATCTTCGATGTCGAGCGGGTCAATGCGGCACAGGCGGCCCAGTTCCGTGGTCAACGTGCCGCGCAGATCCGGGTCAATTTCGCCTGTGGAAACGCCGAAAGCCAGCGCCTTCGACTGGGTCGCAACCGGCAGACCTTCGCGGTCGTAGATGTCGCCGCGCGCCGGGATGCTGTATTCCATTTTCAATTCGTTGCCGCCCGCCAGTTCCGGCAGGATCAGCGCATCGTCCCATTGCACTTTCCAGGCGTTGTCCTCGTTCACGAGCCGCATCACGATATTGCGCTGAATGTCGCCCGCCAGCGTGGTCTTGTACGTGATGCTGTATCCGACTTCGGCGTTGCGCGGGCTTACGGTCGAGGACGAAACCACAAAGTCGAGGCTCGATGCGCTCATTTCGTTCAGGGCGTTGTTCCAGCGTTTGGAAAAATCCTCGAGCGTGATTCCCTCGCGGCTGGTTTGCGAAAGCATGTTGTACATGATCTCGAAATCGTCCCGCTGCAGAGCCTCCAAAAATTCGGTCACTGCCGCCTGCGCGTCGGGCGCGGGTGTGATGCCAGCCTGCGCCGTGGGCAGGGGGGTGGGCGTCTCGAAGATTCCCGCAATGCCGCCGCTGGAGGAACAGGCGGAAACGAACAGAAACAAGAGGAGGATTTGAATCCGGCGTAGTGGCTTCATTACTTTCCTTTCAAGAGACAAGCTCGCCGAGCAAAATCGCAGACGAAACCGGGCATTGATATTTCAAAAAGGTCTGGCACGCCGAAGGGACGTCCACCGCGGGTGCGATGTCGAATTCCCGCGGCGCGCGCAGGATGTGGCACAGGGGCAATCCCATCACGCTGGCGAAGCAACCGCTCATCGAGGCGGCGGGTTGAAAACCTGCATGTTGAATGGCATACGCGCCCGCCTTGTCCATCGGGTCGCCGGTTCGGATGTACGCGGCGATTTCCTCGTCGGAATAATTCCGCATCGGCACGTCGGTGATGGATAACCCCGTTGTCAGTTTGGAATCGCCCGCGCGGCAGGTGGCAATTCCCGTGTAGACCTGATGCGTGCGCCCGCGCAGCTGCTTCAACATGCGTTCGGCGTCCGCTTCATCAACGGGTTTGCCGAGGATTTCGTTCCCATCCACGACGGTGGTATCCGAACCGATGATGACCGCATCAGACTCCGCCCGGGGCTGAACCGCCAGCGCTTTGGCTTTTGCCAGCCTGAGAACGTACTCGCGCGGCGATTCGTTTGGAAGCGGAGTCTCATCCACATCCGCGGCGATGACATCGAAATCCCAGCCGCCGAGCGCGAAGAGTTGGCGTCTGCGCGGCGAATTGGATGCGAGTATCAATTTATAATTCACGCGCGAGATTCTAACACAGTCCCTTTTCATGGCTTAGAGAGGGATGAGCGGGGGAGATTGGTAATTTGAGGATGGTAAAATGCGTTTATGAAAGCGATGGTTTTGCCCCGTCAAACCCGCACGCGCCCAAGGGGGTTTCCGCCTGTGGCAAAGACCCTGCCGCCCGCCATCCAGCGGCTGGTCTCTGAACTCGACCCTGAAAAAATCATCCTGTTTGGTTCGTATGCCTATGGCAATCCCACCCCCGATAGCGATGTGGACCTCTTGATTGTCATGAAGACCCGCGCCAATGCCATTGACCGGTATGTTGCGGTTTCGAATATCCTCTATCCGCGCGAGTTCCCGGTGGATATTATCGTGAAGACTCCAAAGGAAATCAGGGACGAAGAGAAGGGCAGGGGAAATTTCTTCCTGCGCGAAATTTTGACGAAGGGCAAGGTTTTGTATGAACGACCTAAATAGCGCGTCGGAATGGGTCGAATATGCCGAAGAGGATTTTGTCATGGCGAAAAGCGCGCTCCGACGTAGGAAACCGCTGGTCACCTCTTCGTGTTTTCACAGCCAGCAATGCGCCGAAAAATATCTCAAAGCCATGCTGGTTTCAAGAGGCGCGGAATTTCCAAAAACGCACGACCTGATCATCCTGGATAGGTTATGTAACGAAGCCGGGGTTTTCACCGGTTTTACCAGGGAGGAACTTGGCAGGTTGTCTGCTTATGCGGTTCACACCCGTTATCCCGGCGCTCAACCTGCCCCTGACGAAGGTCAGGAAGCATTGGAAATAGCGAGCTTCATCCGGCGCTTTGCCCGAGCGTTTTTGGGCATCGGCAGGTAGGCGATACCGCAAGACCTGGATTACAGCGCAAGGTTGCACGGCGTACAAGCATCAATCAACAGTTATTGATGTCTTTGCACCATGCCGTCAGGGATGTTTCCTCTTTCTTCTTTCCCAATCCAGTTGTAAAATACCTCCCGAATATAAATCTGTCCAGACAATCGGAGGCTCAATGAACGAACTGCAACAACGCATTTTGAAAGAGGGACAAGTGCTCGGCGGCGGGATTCTCAAAGTGGATAGTTTCGTCAATCATCAAGTGGACCCCGCGCTCATGGATGCCTGCGGACGCGAATTTGCAAAACGCTTTGCAACCCTCGGCGCGACCAAAATCCTCACCGCGGAAATTTCCGGCATCGCGCCCGCGCTTGCCACCGCCATCCACATGGGGTTGCCCGTGGTCTATGCCCGCAAGACCAAACCCATCACCATGCCGGACCAGGTCTATCTGACCCTCGCGCCGTCGCACACGAAGGGGCGCATGGTGGAGTTGATCGTTTCTCCCGAATATCTCGCCAACCACGAAAAAGTCCTTATCATTGACGACTTCCTTGCCAGCGGGCAGACCATCCTCGGTCTCGCGCGGCTGGCGGAGGCGGCGGGCTCGAAGATCGTGGGCATCGGCGCGCTCATCGAGAAAATCTTTCGAAGGCGGGCGCGATGCGCTCACCCCGCTTGGCGTGCCGATTGAATCCATCGCCTGCATCAAGTCGCTGGATGATGGCATGATCACGTTTGTGGATTAGCATGACGACAGGCCATGGACCATCGTCTGAGATCTGCGGTCAATAAAACATGCTCCGCAGACTCCTCAACCTTCGATTTGCCGCCTTCCTCATCGGCTGGATCTTCGCTCACATGAGTTTCCTCATCCCGGTCAAGCGCCTCCGCGAGACCTCGAACCTGATTGCGTTTCAGCATCCTTCTCCAGGCTACAAGTTTCACGTGCTCATCGTCCCGAAGCGGCAAGTCCAAACGCTGATGGATCTCGACCCGCAGGATACCGCCTTCCTCACCGACCTGTACGCCACCGTCCAAAGCCTCGTGAAGGAATTCGACCTCAAGGCGTACCGGCTCATCGTCAACGGCGGGGAGTACCAGGATTTTCCGCATTTGCATTTTCATCTTATTTCGCCATCTTCCCTTGCCCCTCTCCCAGAGGGAGAGGGATTGGGGTGAGGGACCTTATCCATGAACTCCATCGCCATTCTCGATTTCGGTTCCCAATACGCTCAACTCATTGCAAGACGTGTGCGCGAGGCGCAGGTTTATTGCGAGTTGTTCCCGTGGGATGCGCCCGCAGAAAAAATCCTTTCGATTCACCCGAAGGGATTTATTTTGTCCGGCGGACCCCGGTCTGTGTACGAAGAAAACGCGCCTTATATCCAGAAATTCATCCTCGAAAGCGGATTGCCCATCCTCGGCATTTGCTACGGGATGCAAGCCCTGACCCACGCCCTCGGCGGCAAAGTGGACCCGTCCGCCCAACGTGAGTATGGTCACGCAGAAATCACTCCATTAATTCCCGGCACGATGCTGGATGTGTTATCGAAGGTGTGGATGTCGCATGGGGATAAAGTCACGCAATTGCCGGAGGGATTCATCGCTTTGGCGAAATCGGGCAACAGTCCCTATGCGGCGATGGGCGACATGAAACGCAAGTATTTCGGCGTGCAATTCCACCCGGAGGTGCATCACACCCCGAACGGAAGCGAACTGCTCAGGCATTTCGTCGTGGACATCTGCGGCGCGGCGCCGGATTGGACGCCCGCTTCCATCATCGAAGAAAGCGTCAAACGGATCCGCGAACAGGTTGGGAACGAGCGGGTCCTCGCGGCGGTTTCCGGCGGCGTGGATTCATCGGTGGCAGCCGCGCTGGTGCACAAAGCCGTCGGCGACCGGCTCGTCTGCGTGTTCGTGGATACGGGCTTGCTGCGCGCCAACGAAGGGATGCAGGTCGCTTCGGCGTTTCGGGAAGGCCTGGGCGTGGAACTCATCACCGTGGATGCCGCCGATGAATTCCTCGGCGCGTTGAAGGGAGTCACCGAGCCGGAGCAGAAGCGAAGAATCGTCGGCGAGAAGTTCATCCGCATCTTCGAACGCGAGGCGAAGCGGCTCGGTCAGCCGAAGTTTTTGGTGCAGGGGACGATCTATCCCGATGTGGTGGAATCGTCCGCGCCGGAGCGGAACAAAGCCGAGAGAATCAAAACGCATCACAACGTGGGCGGGCTTCCCGAAGACATGCAGTTCGAACTCGTCGAACCGCTGCGCTATTTGTTCAAGGACGAAGTGCGGTTGGTGGGTGAAGCCCTGGGCTTGAATCAAGGCTTGGTTTGGCGGCAGCCGTTCCCCGGTCCGGGGTTGACCGTGCGCTGTCTCGGGGAGTGTACGCCGGAGCGTGTATCACGCCTGCGGGCGGCGGATCAAATCCTTTTGGAGGAATTATCCAAAGCGGGCTTTTTGGAAAAAGGCGCGCAGACTTCGCAGGCGTTCGTGGTGTCTGCTTGCCCGTCCGCTCGGTGGGGGTGATGGGCGACCAGCGCACGTACCAGGAGGCGGCGGCGATTCGCGCGGTGACCACGGACGATTTCATGACCGCCGATTGGGCGCGCCTGCCGCATGAATTACTGGCGAAAGTTTCCAGCCGCATTGTCAATGAGGTGGAAGGTATCAACCGGGTGGTGTATGATATAACGAGCAAACCGCCCGCGACGATTGAATGGGAATAACCTGCGGGGGCAACCCATCCATGACCGATGAACCGGCTTTGATGGACGGGTCGCCCTTGCGAAACACAACGATGTAAGGAGGAAAAATGAATTTCGATCTTGGTGAGGTTTTGACCCGCATGTGGAAGGTCGGTTGGAATCACAAGGTGCTGTGGCTGTGGCAGATGCTGCCCGGCTTGCTGGCGGCTGTGACCCTGCCGGTCTTCATCCTTACCAACCCCGGTTTTATGCTGCTCCTGCCGGAGCCGTTCAACCAATATGTAGATGAGCCGTGGATCATGATCGCTTTTGCGGGGATGACCTTCCTGCTGGTTATCCCTTCCATGTTCCTGCAAGTGCTCGCGCAACTGGCGACGACCTATGGCGCGGTAAAGGTTGAAAAAGGCGCGGAGAAGATTGCCTTCATGGAGTTGTTCCGCGAAAGCCTGCCGTATTTCTGGCGCGTGTTCGGTTTGTACGCGCTCTTCGCCGGCGGCTGGATGGTCATCTGGGTTGGGTTTATGGCGGTCTTTATGGCTGGCTCCATGCTGACCATGGGGCTGGCGGCGTTATGTTTCATGCCCCTGTTCTTTTTAGCCATCCCCATTTTTATCGTCGGGTATTCCATTTTGGAACTGGCGCAGGCTGCCATCGTTGCAGACGATATGCCGTTGATGGACGCCATCGCGCGCGGCTGGTCGCTTTTCCGCGCGAATGTGCTGGGCGTGATTATCCTGATGTTGATCTTGTACTTTGGATTGTCCATACTTTCCAGCGCGTTCGTCTTCCCCATGATGCTCCCGATGATGCTGCTGATGCCGCTGGGTTTGAATTCGCAGGGCAACCCCAACGACATGATGCTCGTTTTCTTTCTGGTTATCTTCCCGCTCATGTTTGTCCTGATTTTCGCGGTTCAGGGAATCCTCATGGCGTTCTTCCAATCCGCGTGGGCGGCGTTGTATCTGTGCCTGGGACGCAGCCCCGACAATCCAGTGACGGCGGACGCACCCCCGCGCTAACCCTGTGTGGACGGATTATTTCGGGTAAGGTATGATAGTGCGCGTTACGGGTAATGCGTAAACTTTTCCTTTCCATTTTTGTATTAAGTCTGATTTGGGGTTTTGTCGTTCCTGCGCGGGCGCAGCAAACCTCCGCTTCGGTGATTCTCCACAACGTGGATACGTCCACTTTCCCCACCGTGACCGGGTTTGTGGACGTGTTCGACCCGCAGAAGATCTTCGCCTCTGGACTCAAGCCGGAGGCTGTTTCTGTCATCGAAAACGGACAGCCGGCCGCCGGTGGATTCGCTGACCGAACTGGCGATTCCCCTGCAATTGGCGGTCGCCGTCAACCAGGGACAGGCGCTGGACGCGCGCGACGCCAACAGCATCTCCCGTTTTCAACGGGTGGCGCAGGTCATCGTCCAGTGGGTGCAAAGCCGCCCGGCAGACCTGCCCGACGACCTCAGCCTCGTCAGCCAGGCGGGACCGGTCATCAATCACGCCAGAGCCGAGGAGTTCATCGTCGGTTTGAACGGCTTCCAGCCGGACATGCGCACCGCCACGCCCAACCTGCAATCGCTCGCCACCGCCCTGGACGTGGTCAGCGCGCAGACTCCGCGCCTGGGCATGAAGCGCGTCGTGCTCTTCATCACGCCGCAAATGCAGGACCCGAACCTCGCCGCCTCGCTCGAACCGCTGATCCAGCGCGCCATTCAGGGGAACATCCGCATCTTCGTCTGGTACGTGGATGCGAACACCACCTTCACCAACACCAGCGCCGCCATCTTCAACAACCTCGCCATCCAAACCGGCGGGAGCATGTTCCAGTATTCCGGCGTGGAACGCTTCCCCGACCCGGAGGCGTATTTTTCCGGTTTGCGCCGAATCTATTTGCTCTCCTACACCTCGCGCCTGACGTCCTCCGGCGAACACGCGCTGGCGGTGCAGGCGAACCTGCCGACTCTCGGCGCGGTCATGTCTGCCGAGCAGCGCTTCACGCTGGACGTCCAACCGCCCAACCCCTTCCTGGTTGCGCCGGCGCTGCAAATCACACGCCAGGCTCCGGCAGACGATCCCTTCAACACCGAAATGCTCCTGCCCGAAACGCTGGAGATGGAGATCATCGTCGAATTTCCCGATGGACACCCGCGCGCGCTCACGCGCACCACCCTCTACGTGGACGGCGCCATCGCGGATGAAAATACGAGCGAGCCGTTCGACAAATTCACCTGGGACCTGACGGCATACTCCATCAGCGGGGAACACCAGGTCGTGGTGGAGGCGGTGGATGTGCTTGGGCTGAGCAAGACTTCCATGCCCATCCCCGTCACCGTGACGGTTATCAAGCCGCCCAGCGGACTCGCCGCGTTCCTCGCCAAATACCGCACGCCCATCACCTTCGGCTCGATCATTTTGGCGGGCTTGGTGCTTTTCTTCATCCTCATCAGCGGGCGCGTGCGCCTGCCCACTCTGCGCCGCGTGCGCGAGGAACGCCGCGCGCAGAACGACCCGCTCACCCAGCCGATCCCCGTCGTGGTGGAGGAATCCATCGCCGCGCCGGAGGCAAAGAAGAAAACCTCGAAGCGGCGCACCCCTCAAAGAAAACAGGAGCAGACTCAAAGTCCGGGGTGGATGCGGCGGCTTCCCTCATCCGCCTCAACCCGGACGGGCAGTTTGCCGCCGTCCCGCCCATTCCCCTCGCTGAAAAAGAAATCGTCCTCGGCACCGACCCGGTGCAATGCACCCTCGTCCTCGACGACCCTTCGCTCTCGCCGGTGCATGCGCGCATCCGGCAGACGGACGACGGCGGCTACCTGCTTTTGGATAATCACTCCATCGGCGGGACGTGGGTCAACTACGAGCCGGTGCAGCGGGACGGCTATCGTTTGGCGCACGGGGATATGGTAAACTTTGGGCAATTGGCTTACCGTTTTATGCTCAAAACGCCCCCGCCGAAAACCTCCCCGAAGATTACCGTTCAACCCGCCGACGAATGATTCGAACCACGCTTGCACACGTGCATGTTGCCGCGCTCAGCAGTGCTGGAATGTCCGGCAAGAATAATGAAGACCGTTACGCGGTCTCTTCATTTCAGTTGAGCAAGGACGATCCGCGCCCGGCGGTCTTCGCCGTGGTGGCGGATGGCATCGGTGGGCATAGCGCCGGCGAGGTGGCAGCGGAACTGGCGGTCAACTACATCAGCATGCACGTGGCGGAGAGCAACGCCAAAAAACCGATCCGCATCCTCGAAAACGCCATCCACGACGCCAGCCAGGCCATCGCCTCGCATTCGGCGGGCAAGGATGAAGAGCAGGGTATGGGCGCCACCTGCGCCTGCGTCTGGATCATCGAAAACAAACTCTACACCGCCTACGTGGGCGACTCGCGCATTTATCTTTTGCGCGGCAAATACATCCAGCGCCTGACCATTGACCACACCTGGGTGCAGGAAGCCTACGAGAAGGGCATCATCAGCGCCGAGCAGATGCGCGACCACCCCAACGTGCACGTCATCCGCCGTCATTTGGGCGGCTTGAAACTGCCCGACGTGGACTTCCGCCTGCGGATTGACAACGAAGAGACCGACGAAGAATCCATGAACAACCAGGGCTTCCACCTCCAGCCCGGCGATACCATCCTGATGTGCACCGACGGGTTGACCGACCTCGTCTGGGACGATGAAATCCAGAAGATCATTCGCGGGCAAAAGGATTTGAAAGCCGCCGCCGAAGCGTTGGTGAGTCTTGCCAATCAGCGCGGCGGGCACGATAACGTCACGGTCGTTTTGCTGGCGATGCCGAGGGTGGAGGAGACCAATCCGCGCAACCTGTTTGGGTGGTTGTTTGGGGAATAAGAACGCGAAGGCTCAAATCTCTAGCACCGCCCGCTAGGGCAGGTGAGGAGACACACCCGCCAAATCAGCCGTTTTTCCCTTTGTGGACTTGATGCCCTTTGTGTTTGGGCTCTTTCCCACCGATCACGGGAGCGCCGAATTCATTGACAAGGACTATTTGGGAGTCTTTTCCGGTCTCTCCCGGTCCAGCCACAGCTCCCGATACCTGCGATTCCAATCCACCAAAAAGCGGACCGCGATGACCGCGCCCGCAGCCGCCGCCACCCACAGCGCCGCATCGCGGATGTTGAACAGCCACAAGACCGGCGCGATCAGAATTCCCGTGAACACGCTCGCCCGCGCCGAGTGACGGATTCCCAGCACAAGGATCAGCAGCACGCCGAAACAGATCAAAAACGCCAGCGGGTTGACTGCCAGCAGCGCGCCGCCCGTGGTCGCCAGCCCCATCCCGCCGCGAAACCCGGCAAACAGGGCCCAGCAGTGACCGATCACCGCGCAGGCGGCGGTCAACGCGACGACCCAGGTCTCGCCGGAGTATCGGACGGCAAGGAGGGTGGGGATGAATCCTTTGGCAATATCGAGAAGAAGCACCAACGCGCCCCAGCCGAATCCCGCCCGGCGGATGGTGTTCGTCGTGGTGGCGTGACCCGACCCCGCATCGCGCACATCCACGCCTTTGGCGAGGCGCGTGATCCAGATCGAAAAGGGGAGCGAACCGAGCAGGTAGCCGAGGAGGGGGAGGAGGAGATTCATGTCCGTTATAACCCCGATGAGTGGAAAAGTAATCAGTTATCAGTAATCAGTTGTCAGTTGTCAGTTGTCAGGTGTCAGGTGGTCAATACGCATGACCCAGCACCTCGGCGCGGGAGACCAGCCTGCGGGCGAGACCGTCGAAGAGCGGCTTGTGGAAGGGCCACATGGCGTACCAGTATAAAAAGCCGAACAGCCCATAAGGGGCGAAATACGCGGTGACGGTAAACAACGTCTTCGTCTCGTCCTCCGGCGCGGGCGCGGACTCGAATTGCAGCCACGCCTTGCCCGGCAGTTTCATCTCCGCCCGCAAGCGCAGGAGGCGGTTCTTTTCCACGGCTTCCACGCGCCAGAAATCCAGCGCCTCGCCGGTGTGAATCTCGTCGGGGTGGCGGCGTCCGCGCCGCAAACCCACGCCGCCGACGGCTTTATCGAGCCAGCCGCGAAAGCCCCATGCCCAGTCCATGTAGAGCCAGCCGCGCGCGCCGCCGATCCCCGTGTACGAGCGGGAAGATGGTCTCAGGCGGCAGGTCGAGCACTGACTGGCGGCGTTCGATGAACAATCCTTCCTCGACCGTGAATTCGTAAGGCTTCACATCTCCTCGGGCGGTGACCAGCGCGTCGGACCTGGCTCGTCTCCACGTTGTCGCGCATGATGCGCCCAAGTGCGAGATGGACGGCGGTCTGGTAATCAATCGGCTGGATGTGCGGGAACAACTTCCGCGCCGTCTCATCGCGGACGACGAGTTCGGCGCGCAGACCTTCGATCAGCGGCGCGACCACCCGCCAGTGAATCGGCGTGACCATGTGCACCCAGTACGCAGAGAGCCTCGGGGCGTGGAACGGGGTGCGGATCAGCCACCGGCGGAGATTCCGCTCTTTGGCATAGCCCAGCAAGCATGTCTGCGTAGGTGAGGCGGGTGGGGCCCTCCGATTTCGATCACCCTGCCGAGGGCGTCCGGGGTTTTGAGCGTATCCACAAGATAGGCAAGCACGTCCCGAATGGCGATGGGCTGGGCGTGCGAGAAAAACCAGGCGGGACAGGCGAGGACCGGCTCGCGCTCGGCGAGGTAGCGGATCATTTCGAAGAGAGCCGAGCCGGAGCCGATAATCATGCCCGCGCGCAGTTCGGTGACGGGCGTTTTGCCGTGACGAAGCACGAAGCCCGTCTCATGCCGCGAGCGCAGGTAAGGCGAGAGGTTTGCAGTGGGGTCAACGAGTTCGCCGAGATAGATGATCTGCTCGATGCCTTCGTCCTCGGCGGCGCGCGCAAAATTTTGCGCGGCTTGCAGGTCGCGTTCGGCGCTGTCCCTGCCGCCCTGCCTGCCGTGAATCAGGTAATAGGCGGCGGAAACGCCTTTCATGGCGGCGGTCATTTCAGCCGAATCGAGCGCATCGCCTCGAACCACTTCCACTTTGTTGAGCCAACTGCGCCCCTGCAGGCGGGATGGGTCGCGCACGAGACAGCGCACGCGATAACCCGCTTCGAGCAGTTTCGGCGCAAGCCGCCCGCCCACGTATCCGGTCGCGCCGGTGACGAGGTTGAGTTTGCCTTGAGTCATCATGTTGGATTATATCTTTTCGGATTCGCGTGGGATGTCATCATTTTGGAGGAAGGTTGTCAGGTTAACGTCAACCCGCCTCGTCCCGGACTGGTAGTTGCCCCTCCAACCCAAGCCGACTCCAACCCCAAAGCGCATATTGATTTTACGCCGTGTTTTCCATACAATATCAATAGTCAGCGAGAGGAGAAGCCGATGGAGCCGCAAAAATCGTTCGATGAACTGCTCAAGGAAGGCACGGAACTTTTCGACGCGAAGAAATACGACGAGGCGCTCGCCGTGTTCTTGTCCGCGGTGCAGTTGAACGGCAACAGCCCGGTCGCGTTCTACGATGTGGGAATTACAAATTCTTATCTTGGGAATTATTCCGAGGCGGAAAAATGGTACGAAAAGGCGGTGCAGGCTTCGGAGCATTATCCCGACGCCTATAACTCGTGGGGCGTGGCGCTCGAAAACCAGGGCGAATATGCGCGCGCGATTGAAAAATACAAAAAAGCCCTGGAGCAGGACTCCCAATATGTCTTCGCATATTCCAACCTGGCGCGCCTGCTGCTTGACAAACTCGACAAGCCGGACGAGGCGGTGCGCGTTTGCGAGGAGGCGCTCAAAAAACTGACGGATGAAAAGGATAAGGTGAAGTTCCACGTGCAGATGGGGCACGCGCTTCGGAAAAAGGGACTCGACCGGGAGGCGGCTGAGCACTACGACGCCGCCGTCGCCGTGGACGAGGCGCATCTGTCCGTGTATCAGGATTGGGGCGCGGAACTGATGCGCAAGCCGGGCAAACTCGAAGAAGCCGTTGGAAAATATCAACGCTTGATCGCGGCGGCGAAGGATAAGGCGCAAAAGGCGGAGGCGTACAAAAAACTCGGCGACGCCTGCCGCGAGGAGGGATATTACGACGAAGCGATCAAAGCCTATGAGTCCGCGCTCGCCGAAAACGCGGAGGATACCGAGCCGCTTTTGCTCCTCGGTCATTGTTACAACAACCTGCGGAATTATCCCCAGGCGGAAACCTACTACAACCAGTTCATCGAAAAGAACAAGGACAAACAGGACGACTGGAACCTGGCGACCGCGTATGGTCAATTGGGATGGGTCTTCTATTACCGGAACGAATACGATAAAGCCCTTGAGAATTTCGCGCTGGCGGAGGAAAAGTACAAACCGTACGGCTGGGGGTACATGGGCAGCGCGCGCGCCGGGCAGGACCGCGGCGAGTACGACCTGGCGCTGGCGGATATTCAGAAAGCGGTCGAACTGCGTCCCGACGCCTACAACTTCCGCATCGAGTTCGGGTATCAGTATGAATTCATCGGGGAATACGAGAAGGCGCTCGAGCAATACCGCCTTGCCGCCGATAACCTGCCGGATGTTCCCGCCCCGTTCTTCCGGCTGGGATATGTGCTGAACATCCTCAAGCGTTACGACGACGCCATCGCCGAATATGAAAGGGCGCAGACAAAGAAACCGGATACCGTCCTTGACTTCGACCCGCTGTTTGCCACGCATAACATCGCCGACCTTTTGAACTTGCAGGGGAGGTACAGGCAGGCGAAAAGGAAATGGCGGGAGACCTACGAGAGATACCTGGCTGCCGAGCCCATCGCCGCCCGCCAACGCTACCCGGATATTTATCAGTACGCCGGGGCGATCTCGTGGGAATTCTTTCAGATGTTCGATGAGAAGGAAAAGACGTTCAAATGCGAACTGCTCTTCAAACAGGGCTTGACGTACGACCCCGAACACATCGGTCTCCTGCTCGCCCTGCTCGAGTTTTACATGGAGATCCGAAAGTTGTTGGAATATGGAGGGGCAAAACAGAACTCAAGGAACAAATGGCTGGCGCAGGTCATCGCGATCCTTGAAACCGGCGACGACTCGACCCTCGTCCGCAAAAGCATTGACGTCAACTGGCAGGGCATGCAGGTATTCCAGACCCTCATCCGCATCCTCGATAAAAGGCTGGAAACCGTCGAAACGCAGAAGTTGAATACGAAGATCAAAGCCCAATACCATCTCAACCGCGCCAAGGCGTACCTGGCGATCGAACGCCATGCCGACGCCAAAAAGGACGCCGAGAAAGCCGTCGCCTGCGACGACCGTTACGCCGAGGCGTATTCCACGCTGGGCGTGGTCTGCATGCGCCTCGAGGATTACAAGTCCGCCATGCAGAATTTCAGGCTCGCCATCGAAAACGATACGGACAACCTCGCCTATTTGAGCAATCTCGCCGAGGCGTATCTCAAAGCGGAAATGCTGGATGAAGCGCGGAAGCAGTACGAGACGGTCTTGAAAATCTCCCCGTTTCATCTCGACTCCATCATCGGCTTGGCGGAAACATTCGCCGCCCTGGGCGATGTGCCCAAGGAAGGCAAACGCTTCGAAGACGCCGAGGAAATGTACACGCAAGCCATCGAGTGTTACACCCGGGCGCTCTCGCTGGCAGACAGCGACGATGCCTCGAAGGTCTTGAAACCGCAGGAGGTCGCCGCCATCCGCTACGCGCGCGGATATGCCCGCGTCATGCTCTTCGAGTCGCAAACCCACCGGGACGAACGGATCCTGCGCGATGCCCGCCGCGACTTCGAGTCCATCCCGCCGACGGACAAGAATTATCAGAAGGCAAAACGCTCGGCGAAGAAGATCACCGAGAAACTCCGCCCGTTTTCCCCGTCCAACCTCGAACAGCGCGCGGGCGGCTGGGTGATCATGATCGCTTTCATTGCTTTTCTGGTCGGGCAGTTCATGTTCTTTTTGGGGCAGCCCGTCCGCGTGCCGCCGGGCTACCGGCTCACCGAAGCGGGCGTGGATGCACTTCAGGCGGCGGGTGTGCCGGACGAACTCCTGCTCGGCATCGAAGCGCTCGTGGCGGAACGCTTCGATTCGCAAAAAGACCTCCTGGATACGGTCTCTGCGCTGTTTGGCGATGCGATGACGCTGGATACCCACAGAACGGTCGTGGCGAACATCGAGCCTGTCCCCGCTTCCATGGACTATCAACAGGTGGATGTGGGCTTCTATGCCCTGTTCACGTTCGGTCCGCTCATCTTTTTCGTGGCGGGCGCGTACTTGCAGCAGATTTCACGGCTCAAGTTTGCGGGCATCGAAATCGAGAAAAGTTCCGTGGATCAGATTTCCACGTCCGGCTCGTTGGGCGTTTCGAAATAACAGCCCGGTGGCAAGAACTCCATTCATCCATGCAGGGCGGGATGTCGTCCCGTCCTGCATTGCTTAATTCGGCTCTACCGTTTTTAACGGGAAAACTATTCTTAAACACGACCCTCATGCTGAGGGCGTAGGACACGACGGTCACGAAGGGGAAATTCCGAAAAAACAGCCCTCTTTTCCCCTTTGTGGTAAAAAATTCTTGCACAAAAAATGCCTCCACGGCGCCACGCGACGCAAGGATTTCACTTGTAAGATATTAATGCGATAAAGTCTTTGCAACAGAGGATTTGTTGTACAATAAGCGGAAAACCGGACTACGCCTCTGTTTTTTGGGAGTCAGCCAGCTTGCTGGCGTATTTCGGGAGCAAATGACGGGAGCAAGCTCCCTGACTCCATAGCCTCTGGGGTATTTCGGGAGCAAGCAGCCTGACTCCATAACCGAATTCCAGGAGGAAAGCATGACTCGAAAACTCATACTTGTTCTTTTGATTTTGTTTCAAGCGGGATGCAGTTCATTGAACTCGCCCGCATCGTCCCCGACGCCGAGCCTGACTCCGCTCCCCCCGCCTTCGCCCACCCGGACGTTTACTCCCGCCCCCACCGCGACCATTACCCTGACCCCCACGCCTACCCCCATTGCCTTTTCTCCCGAGGCTCTCGAGCAGATGAGCGAAGAAGAAAAACTGGCGGCGGGAGCGGAAGCGGCGGCGGATTACCTAAAGGGAGTAACGGTGGTGAAGGCGGAGTTGCGCGGCAGCCAGTACTGGGCGTATAAGACCGAGATGTTTGAAAACGAGCACCTGGAGCAGGAGGAGCGGACAGTGGTAGCTGGCGTGTACGACCTGGAGGGCGGAGAGTGGGTGGCGCGCTACTCGGCAAAAGAGCTGTGGGAAAGGTACAAGGCGGGCGAGGAGGTGCTGGAGAAAATGGTGTTTGACGGGGAGATTGTAGAGAAAGTGTGGGACACCGAGAGTGCGCTCGGGCGGGCGCAGGAGGCGACGTATAAAGGGGTGGAGTACCCGGCGGGAGTGGATGTGTGGGAGAATGCCGCGGGGGAGATGGTGCTGGTGGACTGGGCGTATTACCCCGGCGGAGCGCATGAGCTAATGAGTGTGGCAGAAACCCCCGACGGACGGCTAGTAGTGTTGCAGCCGGTGGGGACAGAAGTAAAGTATGACCTGAGCGGGGTAAGCAAAGGTGAGCTAGACCAGATCTATGCAGTGTTACTGCGCCCGCCGAATAATAAAGATCTGGAGGCGGTCCTGCGCAACCCGAGGGGGAGCGTGATTGTGGTATTGGGCTTGCAGGCGACGACCCAGGGCTACTGGAGCGGGGACGAGAGTGAAGAGCGGCAATCAACGCTGATGGAGTTTCGAACGCCAGCCAAGATACAATTGTTCACGGCTGACCGGCGGGAAGATGATATTGTGGTAACGACGGATCTTTATACGGATTTGTTATTGACGGAGTTTAAACTTTATCTGACTGAGAGATGGATTGCAGATCGTGGTGGGAGTGTTAGTGAAGCGCTGGCATCTGCAGATCAAACGCCGACGAGCGCGCGCGGGGATAAATTTGAAACAGATTATGTGAATCCTCGTGAGCAAATAACTAAATTGTTAGCACAAGCTGGCTTTATTATTGAATTTATCCAATAGTGTAGTGTGCGTGTTGTGTTGCAGTTGTGAGCTGAAATGTGCTAGGCTCGGGGTATGGATAATGGGTGGCGGGTAATTGCGGTGGCGGGGCTGTTATTGGCGGGGGTGGTTTTTGGGGCTTCTGGCAAAGTGTCGGCGCAGAACTGTAATAGTGTCAATGTCGAGTGCGGGGAGCGGGAGTGTATTCCTAAGCCTGGGGGAGGCTGTGAGTACACTGGCAACTGTCTGGGCGGGTGGGGGTATGACGAGCCGGTGGAGTGTTATGATTCGTACGGGACCTGTCGACTGCCGCAAGTGTGTGCGGGGTATGGGTATTGTACATTGGTGGTGCATGGCAGTTGCGGCGGGGGAGCGGAGGAGGAGGGGGCGGGGGAGCGTACCAGTTCCCCACCTGCGGCGGCGGGACAACTTTGATGTGTGCCGACGACCCGGCGTTGTTTGTGGCGAACGACAGCGGCGGCTTGTCGCCCAGCAGTGGGCAGTGTATGAACCGGGGGCTTTGCGGGGACGATTATTTTCCGGCAGAGTTTACGGTAACCGGCTGTAACAATAGCGAAAACAAGGGCATCTGCCAGGACAACTGTGACTGCTGTGCGCCGGGGGAAGAGTATGTCAAAACCCGGACCACCGGGTCGGCTTACAACCTACAGATTGATTGCCGCAAAGGGGATAACGAACAGTTGTGTGCGGACTGGGATGACCAGTTAATCTCGCGCTCGCGGGGGACGGGGAGCGAGGAGTGTTATTGTGACTGTCCGGACCCGGACGGCTGGTGCGGGGCGAGGTGCCAACTAAACGGCGGCAGTCTCATCATGAAAGACGTTGTCCGGTGCCGGAGCGTCACGACGACCTGGAGTTGCCAGTCAACCTGCAGTGCCACGGCGCCTTCCAACCTCACGATCAGCCAGTAGGACAAGTCTACAGACTTGTCCTACATCCCTATGGCTGGCTTTTGCGTGTCCCCGATGATCTGGGGAGCGGGGAGAGCCAGGCGCGTAGAGTTATTGGCATCCTCTCGATTCCTCCGCCATCGGCAAGCCGAACGCCTCATAGACCGGCACGCCATCCCATTCGGCGGGGATGGGCAAGCCGAGCGCAAAAGCGGCGGTGGCGGCGGTATCCACCGTGGTGATGGGTGCTTCCAAAGCCGCAGGTTGAATCCCCGCCCCCGAAGCGATCCGGGGAATCGTCATGTCCTCAGGCAGGCTGGAGCCGTGCGTGGTGCCGTGTCCGCCATGGTCGGCGGTGATGATGAGGAGCGTTTCATCCCGCATCGCGCGCGCGTCGAGTTCCGCCAGCAGGTTGGCAATGGCTTCGTCTGCGCGGAAGAGCACGCTCAACTGCTCGCCAGAAAGCCAGCCGTACTCGTGCCCCATCCAGTCGGCGGTTGGGAAGTGGATGAACATCAAACCGAAGTCGGCGGGGAAGTTTTGAATGAGCGTTTCGGTGATCACCAAATCGCGGTCGTTGATGTATTCAAAAATATCCGTGCTTTCGGGTTCGGTGATCTGCCGTAGTTTTTCCTTGCCCACGTACATCACAGTTTGCAGGGCCGGCGGCGTGGGCAAGGTCGAAGAGGTCGGTGACGGGGGCGTATCCCAATTCGGGCATGTAGTCGTTCCAGTCCACGCCGTGCTTGTCGGGGCATTGCCCGCTCAGCATGGAGGTGTGAGCCGGGAGCGTGGCGCTGGGATACACTGTCTGCGCGGCGAGCGAATAGGCGGAATCCTGCATCAGGGCGGTCAGGTTCGGCATGGGCGCGAGCGGAATGGCGTCGGGGCGGAAACCGTCAATGGATAGAATCAGCACCCGGCGGGCAAGAGGCGCGGGCGTCGGAGGTGGAGTCGGCTCGAGGGTGGAAGTCGCTGTGGCGGGGATGGTCGCTGCGAGCGCCGCTGTTGGCGTTTCGGTCGGCGCATCTGCCGGGGCCTGGGACTGACACGCAAGGATCGAGAGTAAAATCGCCGGGAGAAGGATTCTTAATCGTGACATTCGTCCATTATAAAATTTTTCGCGGCGGGATTATGATTTTGGTATGAACACTCCACATTCGCTTCACGAAGAGTTGATCCATCACAGCCTCACCGACCCGCACAGGCGCGGCTCGGGGCTTTCGGATTTTATTTTGGGCGCGCAGGACGGGCTGGTCAACGTGCTGGGGGTGGTGCTGGGTATCGCCGCGGCGACGAACGATGCGCGCGTGGTGCTGGTGGCGGGACTTGCCACCACCTTCGCCGAATCCATTTCGATGGGCGCGGTGGCGTTTACGACCACGCTCGCCGATGCGGATTTGTACCAGAGCGAGCGCGAACGCGAGTATCGGCACATCGTCGAAGCGCCGAAGCTCGAGACGGAGGAAATCCGCGATATTTACAAGCGCAAGGGGTTCAATGGGGAACTGCTCAACCGCATTGTGCAGACCATCACGGCAAACGAGGATGTGTGGGTGGCGGTGATGATGGCGGAGGAGCATCAACTCTCGCCGGTGGATCGAAGAACGGCGATGCGCGCGGCGTGGGTGGTGGGGCTTTCCGCCATCGTCGGCTCGCTTGTGCCGATTGCGCCGTTCATGTTCCTGCCGGTTTCCACCAGCATGTGGGTTTCGGTGCTGGTGACGGCGCTGGTCTTGTTTGCCATCGGCGCGTACAAGGCGCGCGTGACGGTGGGCAAGCCCATGCGCAGTGGAATGGAAATGATGCTGATCGGAACGATCAGCGCGCTTGCCGGTTATTTAGTCGGCGTGCTTCTCAAGATCCCGCCCCTTCCGTGACGGTTTGCTGAAATACAGATTTGCCAGCATTCCAAGGAAGAAGACGAACGCCATTGCGATGATGACTTCCGCTCCCCAGCCGATGACGGGGATGAAGAAAAGGATCTCGAGCGCGGCATCCTTCAAAATGGTGGAAAGTCCGTAAAGCGCGATGGAGGCATAGCCGATTTCCTTCAACTCCAGTTTCGCCTCGTGCATTTTGGCGATGTGCACGACCATGTAAACTTCCAGCGCGGTGAGCAGGAGGGATGTGCCGGGAATGGGCGCGGTCAGTGCGGAGATGACGCCGGCGATGAGGGTGTAAGTCAGGATGAGTTTCATCTGCCCATAAAGTAGAACGCGGCGACGGCTGCCGCCGCCAGCGCAAAGCACAATACGATTCCAAGAATCACCCACAGGAAAATTCCCGGTCCTTTGTCTTCCTGCATGACCGGAGAACCCTGCGGCATGAACGGTTTTGATTCAAACTGCGGTTCGCGGCTGGCTTGCGAGGTTTGCGCGGCGAAGTCCCCCGGCAGGATGCCCGTGTTGGAGAGCAGTTTGAAGGCGGCATCCACGCTTTGGCGCAGGTCGGGCGGCAGGTCGTCGAGGGTGTGGATGGTTTTCCCGTCCACGTCTATTTTTGTGGAATAGGCGGAGAGCACGTTCTGCACTACGTCGCCTTCCAGAAAATCGGGAATGCCGTTGCCGTTCTCGTCCACGAAGATGCGCATCATTTGCTCGTATGCCTGCCTCTCGTTGGCGGGCATTTCATCGGGATGGTTGTAGGTCTTGCCGTTGAAGGTAATGACGGGCATGGGCGCTCCTTTGTCCGCTTTCAATTTTACACGCAGACTTGAAAAAAAACCTCCCGTTCCCGCTCACTTCCCTGGCTGCCTCATGACATTAATCCCTCTTTTTTCACCTTTCGTATCTCTTAAGTTTTGGGGATTGAATTAATGACGTTTTTCCTGCAAAATTGGAAATGTATTTGCCATCCCGGGTGCGGGACCGGGAAATCCAAAAGAAAGGAGGTAGCGGTCATGCTGTTCTCACCTAAAGAAAGCGGGCAAGGCCTTGTGGAGTATGCTTTTATTCTTGTTTTAGTAGCCATTGTCGTACTTGTGTCCTTATTATTTATCGGTCCCTTCCTTGGCAACGTGTTCAGTAAGATCAACTCCAGCCTGTCGAGCGTATGAGGATTCCCCGCAAAAACGCCCCCTGCATCTTTGTTAGGCTAACATAATTGTTAAGGAAAACATAAGCGTCTCACTTGCAATTTTGGACAGACACTGTAAAATAAGGTCAATCTCAGGACGGCCCCTGGGAAATATCGAAGAAAGGAGATTAATCGCCATGTTGTTCTCACCCAAAGAAAAAGGCCAGGGTCTTGTTGAATACGCTTTGATTCTCGTTTTGGTTGCCATCGTTGTTATCGCGGCTCTGATGATTCTCGGCCCGATCATCGGCAACGTATTCAGCAAAATCAACTCCAGCCTCTCCGGCGTGTAGTTGTGCCTGTTCAAACGAAAAGTCCCGTCGTGAGACGGGGCTTTTTTATTTTTTGTACACGTAAATCAACGCTTCACGGTCGAAAAAATCCGCTGCCCAGCCCGGCAGGTCGAACGAAACCGTCACCACACGCACGCCGGGCTTTAACTCCTCCATCAGTTTTTTCCCAAGCCGCGCCCCATAGTCGGATGTGAGATACGCAAAGACGATGTCCGCCTCCCCGAGGTTCGACTTGAAAAAATTCCCCGCCTCAATTCGGACCTGTGAGCCGACTCCGTTCCAGTGGGCGTTTACCCAGCCGACGGCGCACTGAACCGGTCCCGCCTCGATGCCCACAGCGTGGAGTCCAAACTCCTTCGCAGCAATGACCAGCACCCGTCCGTGACCCGAGCCGAGATCGTACAGCGTTTCTCCCGGCTGTGGATTCGCCAATTCCAGCGCCCGGCGAATCCGCTCCCGGCTCGCCGCCACCGGCGGCAGACCATACCAGGCGGGCACCAGCGCCCACAGCAGGGCGATCAAAACCACCAAAGCGGCAAGCGCGCCGAGAACAACCTCCACTTTATTCCCTTTGCATTCTGCGCAAGGCTAGAATCCCTGCCATGTTGAACAGGATGGCGGTCAACGCCACGAACACGAAGCCGAATTGCTGATAAATGAACGCCGCCAGGAACGCGCTGAGGGCGCGCCCAAGAGCATGACCGGTCACATTCAGGGATAAGAGCGTCGCCCGCGCCGAAGGGACGAGTTCCGTCACCATCGGGATGTGACTGACCATCACATATTCTGAACGTGATGTAGAAAAAGAACAAACCGACCAGCGCACCCATTTGAGTCCACCCGATGAAGGGGAGCAGGAGCGCCGCCGCCGAATTGGCAACCAGCCCGATGGCGAGCGCGCGCGGCTTGCCGAGCCTGTCCGTTGTGAGCGCGACCAGCCCTTCGCCGCTCAACTCGGAGATGCCGATCACTGCGGAAGCGCCCGCCAGCGCCGCAATCTTCAGCCCAAACGAATCCTCCAGCCAGACGCCAAAGATAACGTTGACCAGTTCATTCGCGGCGCTTGCCCACAGCGCAATCGAAATCCCCGCCAGCGCGCGCGTTGACTTGAACACGGCGCGGTAGCCCTCCCGTGAGTTTGCCACCGGTTCGTGGTGAGGGTCTTCCGCTGGAACGATGCGCCAGATGATGAAGAAGGCGACCAGCCCCGAGGATGGTGAACAGCGGAAATGGCGCAGACCAGCCGAAGCGGTCAATCAAAAACCCGGCAACCGGCACGCCGACGATGAAGCCAAGCGACCATGCCACCTCGGTCACAGCCAGAGCGGTGCCGCGCTGGTTGTAGGGAATACGGTCTCCGAAATAGGCTTGCATGGCGGGATCGAACATGAACTTGCCGACCATTGCAAAACTGAGCGCGACGGCGAGCGCCCAAAAGGTGGGGAAGACCGCCACAATGCCGATGCCCAGTGTGAAAATGCCCAGGCCCGTCAACATGCCGAACTTCCTCCCGCGCCGGTCTGCGATGGGACCGAGCAAGGGACTGGTCGCGCCCAGCAGGGAACGCGCTGTCATCAGCAGGGACATGGTGGCGATGTCCACGCCCAGGCCGCGGGCGAAGATGGGCAGGAACGGGTAGACCATCCGGTGCGCGGAATTCAGGATGGTGCGTAAAAACATGAAGATGATGAGTTGGAAGCGGAGGCGCATGATGAGGGATTCAGGGAATCAGCGATTCGGGGATTCAGCGATTCGGGGATTCAGCGATTCAGTGATTCAGTGGGTTAGCGTTTGGGTTGGAAGGATTTTTGGTGGGCAATCTCAGTGACAAGGAGGGCGATGACTTCGTTGGCAAGGGCAAGACGGAGCTGAACTGTTTGGCTGTCCATGAATCGTCTGGCGCGGAACACCCAGCCTTTTGTTTCGCGGGCAGAGGCGAGGGAGACGCGGTAATGATACAGAAGTTCTTTGCCATAGCCGCGTCCCAGTCCTTCTTCGAGATTGGCGGAAATGGATGCTGAACTTCGCACAATCTGGTCGGCGAGTTTTTGCCCGCGAGCATCTTTCATCCACGTTTCGGTATCATCCCAAATAAGGTCGTACAGATACAGCGCCTTGCGATAGCCTGCAAAATTCCAGATCGGCTCGGTTTTAATATCTTTTGGAACGTCCTTTTCCCAGTCTTTGTATTCCATGATTTATCCTTTCGTCTGATATGGTGATTCGTTAACTCGCTGATTCGCTGAATCGATGAATCGCTGAATCGCTGAGTCAGTGAGTCAGCGAATCAGCGATTCAGCGGGTAAGCCCACTTTGTGAAGAAAAATGCCGCGAGCCACGCCAGCAGGTTCAAGCCGACGAAGAACCCGATGATGGCGTAATTCCCCGAATTGAAGATCGGCGAAGGCGGCGGGTGCATGATATTTTCCGCGGTGGAAAAGACCGCGCGCAGGACGACAATGTAAAGGATATTCACCAGCGATGTGAGCCATGCAATGTTGAACAGCCACAAACCGAGTTGAAGCAGGATACCCGTCACGGCGAAGATCAACGCCAGGCGGAAGCGCGGCTCGGCGAGGAACAAACCGTTCCAGTTGGTCTGCATGGCGAGCATGGAAAGCGGCAGGTAGGTGACCCAGAAGAGGATGCCCGTCCGACCGAGCGGCGCGCTCCAGGGCGTGGAAAAGGTCCGCCGCAGGAGCAAGCCCAAAAGTCCGGCGAGAGCCGCAGCGAGGAAGGCAATCTCCGCGGTCAGCACCCAGGCTCCATGCAGATAAACGAGGCGGACGTTCGATCCCAGCGACTGTTCTTCGGGACCAAACAACGTCGCCACAGCAATGACGGCAAGCGTTATGAAGAAATACAACAGGTTGGGTTTTTGATTGGACATGTCCGAATTGTAACCGTTACCCAACACTTTTGCCGGGCAGTTCGCCTGTGTGCTCATGACATAATGCTTGACAATCCTTTTATACAGGAATACACTCAACGCGCTTTGACCACAGTCATCACCTCGTTGGCGGTTTTTCATCCGCTTGAATCTTATAGATGTTTTCCGGGACCATTCAGAGAGACGATGGTCTCGTTTTAATTTGCATAAAAACCCCAGGAGCAGTTCATGCCGCACGAAGAAACAACGCAGGAAGAATTTCACGCCCTCACCGCCGAGGAAACGCTCAGGCATCTCGAAGTCCATGCCGAAGGCTTGAGCGCCGCCGAAGCCGAAAAGCGGCTGGCGCATTACGGACCAAACCAGTTGCGTGAAGCGCCGCGCCCCGGCTTCCTTGCCATGCTGTGGGACCAACTGAACAACTTTGTGGTGATCCTTCTTATCGTCGCTTCGGTCATTTCCGCCCTGCTCGGCGATTACGTGGAGGCAACCGCCATCATGGCGATCGTCGTATTGAACGCCGTGCTCGGCATCATTCAGGAACAGCGCGCCGAACAGGCGCTCGCCGCGTTGAAAAAACTCGCCGCCCCCGAAGCGCAGGTGCTGCGCGACGGATCGCGCAAATCCATCCCGGCATACAACCTCGTGCCAGGGCGACATCGTCTTTTTGGAAGCGGGCAACTTCATCCCCGCGGATTTGCGCCTGCTCGAAGCCGTCAACCTGCGCGTGGAGGAAGCCTCGCTCACCGGCGAATCCCTGCCGGTTCAAAAGAACGCGGCGACGGTGCTCGAAAAGAACGTGCCGCTCGGCGACAGAAAAAACACCGCCTTCATGGGGACCGTCGTTTCCTACGGGCGCGGGCGCGGCGTGGTCACCAGCACCGGCATGAACACGCAACTCGGTCTCATCGCCACCATGCTGCAAAGTGTGGAATCCGAAGAGACGCCCCTCCAGCGCCGCCTCGACCAGTTGGGCAGGTCGCTCAGCATTGGCGCGCTAATCCTGGTGTTCGTCGTTTTCATCGTTGCGCTCTTCAATTACACCGACATCAACGCGCTGTTCTCCACGCCCATCGAATATTTCAAGGAATTTGCGGGCGAGATCACCGAGGTCTTCATCATCGCCATCAGCCTTGCCATTGCCGCCGTGCCGGAAGGTCTGCCCGCCGTAGTCACCATCTCCCTCGGCGCTCGGCATGCGCGAAATGATCCAGCGCCACGCGCTCATCCGCAAACTTTCCTCGGTCGAGACGCTCGGCTCCGCGACAGTCATCTGCTCGGATAAAACCGGGACTCTCACCCAAAACGAGATGACCGTCACGCGCATCTGGGCAGACGGGCAGTTTGTCAGCGTTTCAGGGAGCGGATATACGCCGAAAGGGGATTTCCGCATAGACGGCAAGCCGGTGGACGCGGGAGAGTATCCCGCCATCCTTTCCACCCTTTGGCTGGGCGTGTTGAACAACGACGCCGAAATCGAGATCACCGGCGAGTCCGACTCCCAGCAGACCTATCGCATCGTGGGCGACCCCACGGAAGGCGCACTGCTGGTTGCGGCGTCGAAGGCGGGCGCGATCCACGTGGAAATTGATGAAGCCTACCCGCGCGAGAGCGAAGTGCCGTTCGACTCGGAACGCAAGCGAATGATCACCATCCACGATGTGATCAAGCCCCATCCCAGCGACCCTTCGCCGTTCTACGACGAAAGGCACAAAGACTGGGATGTCATCGTCGTCAAAGGCGCGCCGGACATCATCCTGAATCTTTGCTCCAAATACCTGGGCATGGACGACAAACCGCGCGAGTTGACCGACGATATGCGGGATAAAATCCTCGCCGCCAACGACACGATGACCAAAGACGCCCTGCGCGTGCTCGGCTTCGCCTACCGCGTGGAGAGGGACGTTCCCGATAACATCGAGGAAGTCAAGACCGAAGACCTCGAAAAGGAACTGGTCTTTGCCGGTCTGATGGGCATGATTGACCCGCCGCGCGCCGAGGTCAAGCCCGCCCTCGAAAATGCGCGCCATGCGGGCATCCGCACCGTAATGATCACCGGCGACTTCCCCAACACCGCCCGCGCCATCGCCGAGACCATCGGCATGCTCAAGCGCGGCAGAAAAGTGATGACCGGCGCACAGCTCGACGCCATGAGCGACGAGGAACTGAAAAACGTCATCGAAGAGGTGGCAGTCTTCGCCCGCGTCTCGCCCGAACACAAGATGCGCATCGTGGACGCATTGCAAGCCAACAACGAAGTGGTCGCCATGACGGGCGACGGCGTCAACGACGCGCCCGCCATCAAGCGCGCCGACATCGGCGTGGCGATGGGCATCACCGGCACCGACGTTGCCAAAGGCACCGCCGACATGGTGCTGACCGACGACAACTACGCCAGCATCGTCTCCGCGGTGGAGCAGGGACGCATCATCTACTCGAACATCCGCAAGTTTGTGTTCTTCCTGCTCTCCTCCAACGTGGCGGAGATCATGATCATCTTCCTCGCCACCCTTGCCGGTCTGCCTGCGCCGCTGACCGCCATCCAGTCTCTTGTGGCTCAACCTCATCACCGACGGCGCGCCCGCGCTCGCCCCGGCAATGGAAAAAGGCGACCCCGACATCATGGACCAGAAGCCGCGCGCCAAGACCGAGCCGATCGTCAACCGTTCGATGAGCATCGGCATCCTCGTGCAGACCTTCGCCCAGACCGGCGCCGTGCTGACCGCCTTCATCATGGGCTTGGCATGGCATCTTAGGGCAGGCACGAGCATCCCCATCGGCGTGGACCTGCTGTCCTTCGTCCTGGATTACGATTGGCGCGGCGTGGACGTGCAGACCGCCGAGACGATGGCGTTCGTCACCCTCTCGCTGGCGGAACTCTTCCGCGCCTACACCGTCCGTTCGGAGCGCGCTTCGATCTTCAAGATCGGCATGTTCTCCAACAAATACATGCAGTACGCGGTGGGACTTTCCATCACGCTGTTGCTGCTGGTTTGCGCCGTACCGTTCCTCCAGCCCATCTTCAACACCCACTTCCTCAGCCTGCGCGAGTGGGGTCTGGTCGTGGGGCTGGCGCTCCTCCCTGCGGTTGCCGAGGAAATCACCAAGTTCTTCCTGCGAAGAGCGGAAAATAACCAGTAGCGGTAAAGGAGGAAGTGAAGTAGAGCGAGATAGTATCTCGCTCTACTCAGCGCATCACTTCAACTGACCCATTGTCAAATAACCCACCCCTGCTGCGAACAATCCCCCGGTTCAGACGGGAGATTGTTTTGTTAACTCACCTTACGCGATTTCATCGTAGGGGCGACCCGTTTGGGCAAAACAGGCAGCCAATCTTCAAGAAAGGGTCGCCCTGTGCCAGACATTTTGCAAAAACATGGATGGGCCGCCCCTACCGCGTTTAAGACATTTGTCAGTTGTGCAAAGACAAAAAGACAATACAATTTGCACCATGACTCACGACCGCGACCGGAAAAGCCTGCACGCCATCAACCTGGGGCTTGGGACCAACATCCTGCTCGCCATCGTCAAAACGACCTTCGGCGTGCTTGGGCACAGCCCCGCTTTGCTGGCGGAGGGCATCAACTCCACCTCGGATGTGGCGTATTACATCGCCGCCAGCATCTTCGTCCGCATGGCGAATAAACCCGCCGACAGCGACCATCCCTACGGGCACCGCCAGTTTGAAAGCATTGGCTCCCTGCTCATCGGTTCCTTCGTCGTCACCACCGCCCTCGCCGTCTTTTGGGACGCCGTTGACAAGGTCTGGGATTTCGTGGACGGCGTGGCGGAATTCACCAGGTCGCATCCGTTTGCGCTGTACGTGGCGCTTGGCACGGTGGCGGTCAAAATCTTCCTCACCTGGTACACCCGCAGACTGGGACGCGAGACCCAAAACCCGGTGGTTGCGGCGCTTGCCCACGATCACCGCAACGACCTGTTCTCCGCCAGTGCCGCCTCCATCGGCATCTTTCTCGGTCAGCGGGGGCTTCCGTGGGTGGATCCACTCGCGGGCGCGCTCGTGGCGCTCTTGATCCTGCGCACAGGGGTTTTCATCCTGCGCGAATCCTCCACCGACCTCATGGCGATCATCCCCAGCCATGAACTTGCCCAGCGCATCTCGGATTTGTTGAAGGGGATTGACGGAGTCAAGCAGTTGGAGGAATTGCAGGCGCACCGCTTCGGACCTCACATTGTGGTGAACCTGACCATCGGCATTGACGGCGCTTTGAGCGTTCACGAAGGCGACCGCATCGCCAGCCAGGTGGAGGAACTTCTGCTTGCATCCGTGCCGCACGTGCGCCGGATTCACGTCCATTATCACCCTGCAGAAGAAGACCATGCCGGCCTGACGATTGACGAAATCCTCGACCAGCCGAAGAGAAACCGATCCCATCAACCCGAGCTTTACGATTAGCAGGGACGGCTCCCGCCCGCTACTTCTTTTTTGTCAGGAATTCGTGCATTCCCTTGAGGATCTGCTTCCACTCCGCCTCGGCATTGAACTTTCTCCGCATTTCTCCCGCCCGCTTTTGCATGGCTTCCAAAACCCGCTCATCCTCGCCCGCATCCAGCCAGAAGCCGTGAGCGTTTTCCGCGCAGGTCTCCAGTTTCAAATCGTAGAGGCGGTATTGAAACTCATCCAGTTTTGACCCGCAATGCGGACAGGGGAATTCCGTCCGCGTTTGGAAATGCACCAGCGAGCCTTTGTGCAGGTCTTCGTCGAAGACCACATCTTCCAGTTTGTCCAGTTCGTTGAAATCCAGCCACATGCCCCGGCAGTTCGGGCAGGACTCCACCTCGAACATCCCCTTGTAGAATTTCTTCGCCAGATCAGAATTGCATTTGGGGCAGTTCATTTTTCTCCATGACCATGGACAATGGACCGTTGACCACCGCCCAATTTGCCCGTACTATTCCATCGTCTATCGTCCATCGCCAATCGTCTGTCGTCCATCGGCAGACAAAGCTCCACCAAATCCTCGACCATTGCCTCATTCGGCTTCAACCCCAACCAGACCAAAAACTCTGCGTTTCCTTTCGGTCCCAGCAGCGGCGACCTGACCAACCCTCGCAGACCGAAGCCTTCATTTTTCGCAAAAGTCAGCACATCCACCAGCACCTGCCGGTGCACTTCCGGGTCGCGGATGACGCCGTCGCCGCGCGAGACCTCCTTTTTGCCTGCCTCGAATTGCGGTTTTATCAAGGCAACAATGCTTCTTTCATCTTTCTTCTTTCCATCGTCAACGAAAGAGGAACGAGGAAAGAACCATTTGCGGATGGCGGGAAGGAGCGTTTTTAAAGAAATGAACGACGCATCCACCGTGACCAGATCAATCTTCTCCGGCAGGGATTCCACAAAGCGCGCATTGGTCTCTTCCATCACCGTCACGCGCGGATCATTTCGTAATTTCCAATGCAGGATTCCCTTGCCCACGTCAATCGCGTAGACCTTCGCCGCGCCGCGCTGGAGCAGGCAATCGGTAAAGCCGCCGGTGGATGCGCCCACGTCGGCGCAGGTGAAACCGCTCACATCAATGCCGAAGGCATCCAGCGCGCCTTCGAGTTTTTCTCCGCCGCGCGAAACGAAACGCGGACCGGAATCCACCGTCAGCGGGGCATCAGGCTGAATGGGCGTGGCAGGCCTGAGCGCGACCTGACCCGCAACGCGTACTTGTCCCGCCATGATCAACGCCTGCGCTTTGGCGCGCGAGTCCGCCAATCCTCTTTCCACCAGCAGGACATCCAGACGAACCTTGGGCATGAAAATATTGTATCAGGTAAAATAGCCCCATGTTTAGCGCCCTGTTCAAAACCATGCGCCCGCGCCAATGGACGAAGAACATCTTCGTCTTCGCGGCGCTGGTCTTCGACAAACAACTTTTTGCAGCAGATTCGTTCCTGCGCACGCTCGCAGGCTTTGCGTTGTTCTGCCTCATTTCATCCAGCGTGTACCTCTTCAACGACCTCGCCGATGTGGAAGCCGACCGCCAGCACCCGGAAAAGAAACACCGTCCCATCGCTTCGGGCAAACTGCCTGTGAGCGCGGCATGGATCGCCGGGGTTTTGCTGGTTGTCGTTACATTCACGCTTGCCTGGTTTCTTTCGCCCGGGTTTGAATTCGTCGTCGTCCTTTATTTCTTCATCAATATGGCGTATTCCAAGTGGCTCAAGCACATCCCGATTTTGGACGTGCTCATCATTGCGGCGGGCTTCGTCCTGCGCGTCCATGCGGGCGTCACGCTGATTGACGTGGAACGCTTCTCGCCCTGGCTCTACGTGGTGATGACCCTGCTCTCGCTCTTCCTCGGCTTCGGCAAGCGGCGCGCCGAACTTGCCCTGCTGGCGCACGGCGCAGGCTCGCACCGCAAAGTGCTCGACGGTTACACCCTGCCGCTGCTCGACCAATACATCATGATCGTCTCCGGCACGACCATCGTGGCGTATTCGCTTTACACCTTCTCCGCGCCCAACGTGCCGGATAACCACAGCATGATGCTCACCATCCCATTCGTGGTGTATGCCATCTTCCGGTACCTTTACCTGATCGAGGTGAAACACGCGGGCGGCGCGCCGGAGGAGATCCTGCTCTCCGACCGCCCGTTCCAGATTGCAATGATCCTATGGGGAGCCGCCGTCCTGGCGATCTTCTATTTCTCGTGAAAGCCTCCGCCCCCGGCAAGATCATCCTCTTCGGCGAACATGCCGTCGTCTACGGGCGCCCTGCGCTGGCTGTGCCTGTCAACCAGGTGCAGGTGGATGTGGAAGTGTTGAACTCGTCCGCCCAGGGGGTTTGGATTCACGCCCCCATCATTGACCTGCACGCCGAACTCTCCACGCTTCCCCCCGACCATCCAATTGGTTCTGTTATTCTGAAAGTTTTATCCTCACCCTTCTTGCCCCCCTCTCCCTCTGGGAGAGGGGCTGGGGGTGAGGACGGAATCGAGATTCGCATTTCCTCCACCATTCCCGTCGCTTCGGGACTTGGCTCCGGCGCGGCGGTCTCGGTTGCAATAATCTGCGCCCTTTCTTCTTTCCTTAACCGTCCTCTTACCAACGAGCAAATAAACGAACTGGTCTTCGAAACCGAGAAACTTCATCACGGCACGCCTTCGGGGATAGACAACACCGTCATCACCTACAACATGCCGGTGTATTACATCAAAGGCAAGCCGATAGAGACCTTCAAGCCGGGCAAACCGTTCACCATCGTCATCGGCGATACAGGCATCCCCGCGCCGACGAAAGAGTCTGTGGGCGATGTCCGCCGCCTGTGGCTGAGGGACACGAATCGCTTCGAAACGCTGTTCAACGAAGTGGCGCAAATCTCCACGATGGCGCGTCATTTCATCGAAACCGGGCGTCCCGAACTGCTCGGCGAATTGATGGATCACAACCACGAACTCCTCCAGCAAATGACCGTCTCATCGCCGGAGTTGGATGCCCTCGTCCATGCCGCGCGGAAGGCGGGCGCGCTCGGAGCCAAACTCAGCGGAGGAGGCCGCGGGGGCAACATGATCGCGTTGGTGGAGCAGGCGCGGGCGGAGTCTGTGGCGCAGGCTCTTCAATCCGCCGGCGCAAAACGGACGATCATCACGGAAATCAAGTAACTCCTCCGATGAAGTCGAAATGGATCGCCCCAATCCTGCCCTACCTTGCGGTGTGGGCGGGATTCTTTATGTTCAATAACGCCTGGCTGACGCTGCTTGGGTTTCACCTGGCGATTCTTCTGACGCTGCTCTGGCTGCGCCCGGCGCTGCGAATCGGAACGCTCTTCAAAACTACGAAGCCGAAATACATCGTAGTCAGCCTGCTGGTGGGCGCTTCGAGCGGAATCGGCTTGTACTTTTTGTGGGATGTATTCAGCGCCGCAAAGGATTTGCGTGAACAGTTGCTGCGGCTCGATTTGAACCCATCCACCTGGGCAGGATTCATTGCTTATTTTTCGCTGGTAAACCCGTTCATCGAAGAATACTTCTGGCGTGGCGCGTTGGGAAGCGTTTCAAGGCAATTGTATGTCGGCGATTTGGTTTATGCTGGATATCACGTCCTGGTAGTCTGGGACAAAGTCCCCGCGTACTCGATCTTGATCATGCTGGCGGCGCTCGTCTTTGCGGGCTGGTTCTGGCGGCAGGTTTCCCGCAAAGACGGCGGCTTGTTCGCACCCGCGCTCGGTCACATGGCGGCGGATTTTTCGATTTTGATGACCGTTTATTTGAAGACAACTTGAGCATGTGAATATCACGCGGCGTCTATTCACAGGGACAGTCTCCAATCTCCAGTCTCTCTTTTCTCACAACTCCTTTGCCCTTCTCGCAATCCGATCCTTTGCCCGCGCAATGAACTCATCCAATGCGATGTTGTTCTGCTGGCTTCCATCTCTCGCGCGGAGCGAGACCTGATTCGCCGCCATCTCGTCCTTGCCGACGACGATCATGTACGGGACTTTCATCAACTGCGCCTGGCGGATCTTCGCGTTCATGCGCTGGGAGGAAACGTCGGCGCTGGCGCGGATGCCGTTTTCGCGCAGTTGTTTTGCGATGCTTTCCGCGTATTCGTTCTGCGCATCGGTGATGGAGATGACGCGCACCTGTTCGGGCGAAAGCCAGACCGGGAAGCTGCCCGCGTAATGCTCGAGCAGGAAGCCGATCATACGCTCGTGCGTGGAGAGCGGCGCGCGGTGGATGCACAGCGGCATCTCGTCCTGGCCGTCCTTGTTCGTGAACTTCAAGTCGAAGCGGGCAGGCTGGGCAAAATCCACCTGGTTCGTCGCCAGCGTGAACTCGCGCCCGATGGCGGACCAAATCTGCACGTCAATTTTGGGACCGTAGAAGGCGGCTTCGTCCTCCACTTCCTCATACGGGACGTTGCCATTGTCCATGGCGCGGCGTACCATGTCCTCCGTCTTGATCCAGAGGCGTTCGTTGTCCACGTACTTTTTGCCAAGCCCCGCCTTGCTGTGCTTCGAGAAGCGCATCACATATTTTTCGATGCCGAACAGTTCGAAGTATTTCAGGTAGAGGTCAATCACGCTCAGGAATTCCTCTTCAAACTGGTCTTCCGTGACGTAAATATGGGCGTCGTTCATTTGCATCGAGCGGACGCGCATCAAGCCGAACAGTTCGCCGGATTTTTCGTAGCGGTAGCACGTGCCGTACTCGGCGAGGCGCAGCGGAAGTTCTCGGTAGGAGCGTCCCTTCGAGCCGAAGATTTTGTGGTGCATGGGGCAGTTCATCGGTTTGACATAATACTTTACGCCTTCCAATTCCATTGGCGGGTACATGCTTTCTGCGTAATAGGGCAGGTGTCCCGAACGCAGGAAGAGGTCTTCCTTCGTCACGCTCGGCGTGCGGACGCGCACATAGCCTGCCCGCTCTTCTATTTCCTTGGCGAGTTTTTCGAGTTCTTCGATCATCACACCGCCGTTCGGCAGCCACAAGGGAAGACCGGGACCGACCTCCTCATCGAAGATGAAAATCTCCAGTTCCTTGCCCAGTTTGCGGTGATCGCGCTTTTTCGCCTCTTCCAACTGGTGGAGATACTCCTCCAGTTGTTTTTTGTTCTCCCATGCCGTGCCGTAGACGCGCTGTAACTGCTTGTTGTTTTCGTCGCCGCGCCAGTACGCGCCCGCAATGGACATTAACTTGAACGCATCGGGCTTGATCTCCTTCGTGTTCTCCACGTGCGGACCGCGGCACAAGTCCGTGAACGTGTCGTGCTGATAAATGGAGATTTCGGGCTTTTCATTCAACGGATTGCCATATTCGTCGAAGCCGCCTTTTTCCAAGCCTTCGATCAACTCCAGTTTATACGGCTGGTCGGCAAAGATTTTCTTCGCCTCTTCCGCCGAGATGACCGTCTTCTTGAACTCGTGCCTGCCCTGCACGATCTGGCGCATCCGCTTTTCGACCTGTTCCAGGTCTTCCGGCGTGAGGTTGCGCGGTAAATCGAAGTCGTAATAGAAGCCGTTCTCCACGGGCGGACCGATGGTGATCTTCCCGTCGGGGAACAATTCCAGCACGGCTTGCGCCATCACATGCGCCGCCGAGTGACGGACTTTGTACAGATAAGAGTCTTCGTATCGTTCCTGTTTTTGTTGCGACATTTTCGCTTCCTTTCTTTTTTCCTCTCCCTGTCTGTGTGGGAGAGGGGCAGGGGTGAGGGAAAATAAAAAAATTCTCGCCCGAACACGGGGCGAGAATTCAATTCACGCGGTTCCACCCGAATTGTAGCGCAAGATTAATCTTGCGTTACATCTCTTCAGCCTCTAACGGAGCCACCCGTTTTCCATACTAACTGATCACTGCTCACTGGCTACTGAACACTGATCACTGTTCCGTTCCATGCTCGCGAGGGGTTTTCCGTGATTTTCCCTGGAAGAGATTCTCAATCAACGATCTCTTCTCTCTGTCAGGGTTTGACCACGTACTCGTCTCGGTCAACGCTTCGGTACTTGTGTACCTGTATACCTGATTACCTTTTTACTTGCTTACGAACCCAGTGGGCGAGATAGGGCTCGAACCTACGACCTCTGCTATGTCAAAGCAGTGCTCTAACCAACTGAGCTACCCGCCCGAAGGACTGACATTATAACGAGAGAGGGCGGATTTGGCAATACGCTTCTAAACGGCTTTGGAAATGATGAGCGTCACGTCGTCCGCCAGCGGCGCGCCGTTGGTATGCTCGCCGAGGGCTTTCAAAATGGCTTGGATCATTTGCTCCGCTGAGGCGCCCGAATTCTGTCGGATGATGTGTGCAAGCTGGTCCTCGCCCCACAGCAGTCCCTCCGGGCTTACCGCCTCCGTGATTCCGTCGGTATAAAGGATGAAGACGTCTCCCGGCTGTAACTCCGCTTCTTCCATGTGCAGGGAGAAGCGCTCCACCAACCCGACGGCAGGACCCGTTGGGCGCAGCCAAACCTCCTCGTCCGTTGCGACGCGGTAGAGATACGCGGAACTGTGACCCGCGTTTGCGTACGTCATGATCCGGGATTTTGGGTCATATTTCCCAAGAAAGATCGTCACAAACGTTGTGAAGTTGATGTTGTGGATGTAAAGCCGGTTGATGCGCTCCAATGCCGCCAGCGGCGAGTCGGTCTCCGGGATCAGCGTATGGAACGCCGTTTGCAGGCTGCTCATGAACATCCCGGCGGAAACCCCGTGCCCGCTCACGTCGGCGATCACGATTCCGTGTGTCCCATCCTTGAAATCAACGAAGTCGAAATAATCGCCGCCCACAATTTGCGCCGGACGGCTGAACGCGGAAATGTTCATTCCGGCAAGTGTGGGAATCTGTTTTGGCAGAAGTCCGCGCTGGATGATTTGCGACATCTGCAATTCACTTTCCAATTGCCGAAGTTCTTCATCCGAAAAATGACCGAGACAGACCGCGGACGTGTAGTCCATTTGCAGTAATTGAGGCTCGACCGTATGGTGACAAATTTTGCACACGCCAAACGTGCCGTCCTTGATGCTCTCCAGCGTTTCGTCAATCACGTGTAAATGTTCCTCAATGGCGGATTCATCCTTAAGCCCAAGGCACGCCTTTCGTTTTTCTTCAGGCGTTGTCTCCAGCCATTGGGTCAGGTTTACCTGTGCCTGTTGAAGCCTGGAATTCACTTCATCGTAAAGTTGGTCTTTCATGTAAGCCTCTCGATACAACCGAAAAGAACTTGTGTTCTAATTTTAGCACAATGAAAAATTGGAATCAAGGTCGTTGCTTTATAAGACGAGCCATTACCCGTTCCCCTTACGACAACGTAATGCATCAAGTTAAAATGTTACTTTGGCCGGTACGTTGCATCAAGACAAAATGTTACCGAGAAATTTTCCAAAGTTTGGCAGTTTGGCGGTCAATCCTGCGGCGAAGTTCGGCAGGGTTGAGTTGAAGATATAAACTCATGAGACGTGCTTTGGCTTCCAAGGAAACATCCTTGCGTTCCAAAACGCGCTGATAAGGCGTCTTGGCAGGATCATACCGTTTGAGGGTCTTGTTGCCAACCCGTTCTTTGGCGATCAGTTTGAAGGATGGCTGAAAGAAGTTGATGTAGAGGCGCAAATCGTCATAAATGCTTTCAAGAAGAGCCAACTCCTGCTCGGTTTCCCAGCGATCATAACCCACCGTGTGCCGCACGACAGACCAGTTTTTCTGTTCGACATGCGCCTGGTCGTTTTTCTGATATGGACGAGAGCGGGTAAAGGTGACTTTCTCCGTCAGACAATAATTGTATAACAACTCGTTAATGAACTCGCCGCCATTGTCCGAATCCATGCCAAGCAAAGGGAAGGGCAGCCTTTGACGCATGAGGTGAAGCGCATGGCAGACCGTCTCTTGGGAGCGGTGGAGCAAGCCGGTCACATCCGTCCAGCCGGTGCAAACATCCGTGCAAGTCAAAGTGTTGAGATATTGACCTTCGGTGGTGCTCCCACAGTGCGCCACCAGGTCAATTTCCATGAAACCGGGCTGTTCGTCGCTCCAGGCCGTGAAGGTGCGTACCGCGATTTGTTGCTTGAGCAGGCTGCCAGGCTTGGTGGTGCTCAAACCTCGGCGCGGCTGAACCCGAACGGGACGCAAGCAACGGTCCATGCTGGCGGAACTGATTTTCAGGAGCAGGTCTTTGGTGTCTTTGGAGAGTTCGATTTCTTGACAACGTTCCAGTGTCCGAAGCGCTTCGGGCAGGAACGGTTGGAGCCGTTTGGAACAAATCTGCCCATAAATCTCCCAGATTTGCTCCAGGACCTGCACCACTTCGCCCGCATAGACGGGTTTGTAGGTTTTGGTTTTCCTTTTAAGGTGGTTTTGAACTTGCTTTTGGTTTTTGAGGACTCGGATGGCATACTTGCGATGGTAGCCGGTGGCACAGATAAACTCGTCCAATATCTTTTGTTTTTCAGGTTTGCTGGCTTTCAGGTATCTGGGCCGTACCGTTTCGACCAGTTCACGCTTGCTTTTCAGGCTCATCATGTCGCTCCTCCGATTGGCTTTTTTGCCTCTCGGAAAGTAACATTTTTCCTGATGCAACCTTACCCTCCTCGGTAACATTTTCCGTGATGCAATTCGGACAATCTTTGCTTCACAGCCTTGCGGTATAATCGCTCCGCTATGGCACGCAGGAAAGCGCCCGAAGATTTGTCTGTGGAGGAACTCCGCCGCCTGTTGGTGGAGAAGCGCCGCGGCGCGCGCAAGGAGCGATTGGAACATTACCGCCGCACGGGACGTGTCGTCTCCATCGCGCCAGATTTGGACCTGGACTCGCCTCCTTCCGCGCCGGTCATTGATACCGTTGAAGCGGGCGAATCCAACCCTCAGCCTTTGACAGTCAACCCGCGGCGCAGGTTTTTAGACCGCGTCCTGCTTGGCGTCGAAGTGCTTGCCGTTCTTGGACTGGTTGCCGTCATTTTCAACGGGGTCGGCTTGCTGCGCACGCTCAACAACGAAGTGGTCGCTGCATTGAATCCCGAAACCGTCACGCCGACGCCGCTGGTCATGGCGGTGGTACTGCCTTCGGGTCACACCCCGCCCGATGCGCAGGGCAACACCCGACCGAACGACGCCGAGATCCCCGAACACCTGCGCCCGATGGTGCAGTCGCTGGCGAATATCCCCCTGCCGACCCCTGCGCCCGACCAAGCCGTGCGGATTCAAATCCCTGCCATCAACGTAGATGCGCCAGTGGTGCAAGGTGACGGCTGGGAGCAGCTCAAAAAGGGAGTCGGGCAATATGTCGGCTCGCCGTCCCCAGGTCGGGATGGAAACGTGGTGCTTTCGGCGCACAACGACGTGTACGGCGAGATCTTCCGCTACTTGGATAGACTCGTTCCTGGCGATCAGGTCATTCTCTACACCCAGCAGCGTCAGTTCACCTACATCGTGGATCGGACTGTGCTCGTCGAACCGACCGCCGTGGAAGTGATGGCTCCCACCAGCTCGCCAACGGTTACGCTCATCTCGTGTTATCCGTATCTTGTCAACAACCAGCGCATTGTCGTCTTTGCGCGATTGCAAAATTAATTTATGTCATTGCGAGAGCAGCGCTCGAAGCAATCTCCTGGTAAATCTGAGATTGCTTCGTCGGGAAGTGCGCCCTCCCCGCAACGACAATAGGAGAAACAAAAATGGCTAAGAAAAACAAACGTCCCGCTCAGACTGTCACATTTGCGAACACCCCCCCGCAAAAGTTCGAGTTCAACCCCGATTACAGCATGGTCAAAAAAGACCTCAAACGCATCGGCGCGTTGGCGGGATTCTTCATTGCCGTGCTGGTGGTGCTTTCGTTTATTTTGAAATAAAAAGACGAACGAAAGATGAAAGAGGAAAGATCGTTCATCCGGTCTTTCCTCTTTTTTGTTGACGTATAATCCGCCTTACATTGTTTTTTCCCTTGTGCTCCTTCGTGACCCTGCTATGAAAATTGGCGGATTCCGCAAGTTCTACTTGCGGAATTCCAGAAGTGAACTCTTGCAGAATTCCAGAAGTAGAACTTCTGGACTCCATTTTCATCCTTCGGGGTAAATGGAGTTCATGGATACTTTGTGGTAAAAAAGCAACATGCCTGACTACGAAATCACCCTCGATAAACTCACCTACGGCGGCGAAGCGATGGGACGCTTGCAAGATGGTCGAGCCGTCTTCGTTCCCTTCGGCTTACCCGGCGAGACCGTCCGCATCCGGCTGACGGAAGACAAGAAAAATTTTGCGCGAGGGGAAATTCTCCAAATCCTCCAATCCTCCTCAGACCGCATCGAACCGAAATGCAAACATTTCCACCGTCCCCCTCTCCCTAAGGGAGAGGGGCTAGGGGTGAGGGCATGCGGCGGCTGCCATTACCAACACCTCCCCTACGAAAAACAACTCCTCGTCAAAGCGGACATTCTGCGCGACCAACTCCAGCGCATCGGCAAAATAGAAAACCCGCCTGTTCAACCCACCGTCGCCTCGCCCGAACAATGGAACTACCGCAACCACGTCCAATTCCATCTCACGGATGATGGCAAGATCGGTTATGTATTCCATTCCCCTCTCCCTGTGGGAGAGGGGTTAGGCGACGTGCTGAGCTTGTCGAAGCAGGTGAGGGATCATGTAAGGGCAATCGAAGAATGCCACCTCCCCGAACCTGCCATCCAGGACTTCTGGCGCGAATTGCAATTTGAATCAAAGATGAACCTGGAGCGCGTCTCCCTGCGCAGCGGCATGGACGATGACCTCATGCTCATCCTCGAATCGAACACCGAAGAAACGCCCGAACTCGAGATCGAAGCGGACATTTCCGTCGTTCACATCTACGAAGACCATCCCGTCGTCATCGCCGGCAGCGACTCGCTCACCATCCAAATCCTCGGCAAAAACTTCCGCGTCTCCGCGCCATCCTTCTTCCAGGTCAACACCCGGATGGCGGAAAAGATGGTCGAACACCTCCAAATCCAATTATCCAATTATCCAATTACCAATTACCCAACCACCCTCCTCGACCTCTACTGCGGCGTCGGCTTATTCAGCAAATTCTTTGCGCCCAAATTTACAAAAGTCATCGGCATCGAATCCTCCCCTTCCGCTTGCGACGATTTCGTTTTCAACCTTGACGAATTCGAGAACGTCGAACTCTATGAAGGTGCTGTCGAAGAAATCCTGCCCGCTCTCGTGGGGCAAATTGCTAATTTGCCCTACATGATCGCCGACCCGCCGCGCGCGGGCATTGACAAACACGCCCTCGACGCCATCCTGCAAATCAATCCGCAAGTCATCGCCTACATTTCCTGCGACCCATCCACACTCGCGCGTGACGCGGCGCGGCTCATCAAGGGCGGCTACACTCTTCAACAAGTCACGCCCTTCGACCTCTTCCCGCAGACCTATCACATCGAATCCATCTCCATCTTCGAGCGCTGACATGCTCAAACCGCTGGGCGACTCCGCGATCCTCATTCAACTCGGCGATGAAATTCATCCCACGCTCAACGCCCGCGTCCACGCTCTCGATGCGCTTTTGCAATTCATCCCCGACATCGTCGAAACCGTCCCCGCTTATTGCACCGTCCTCGTCCACTACGATCCGCTTCGATCCACATACAACCAAATCAAAAACCTCATTGAGGAAAAGATCTCCCTTCTGGATGAGTCGACTCACAGACCTTCCCGCCGCTTGGAGATTCCCGTCCTCTATGGCGGCGCCTCCGGTGTGGACTTTGAGTCTGTTGCAACAACCCTAGCCTTATCTCCCTCCGAACTGATTCACCTCCACAGCGAACGCGAGTACACCGTGTACATGATGGGCTTCACGCCCGGCTTCCCCTACATGGGCATCCTCGATGAGCGACTGGTCCTGCCTCGCATGTCCACCCCGCGGACGCGCGTCCCCGCAGGCTCGGTGGCAATCGCTGGCTCGCAGACCGGGATTTATCCGCTCGACTCTCCCGGCGGCTGGCACGTAATCGGCTGGACTCCGCTCAAGTTGTTCGACCCGATGAGCGAGAATCCGTTTTTATTTGCACCGGGAGATATAGTGAAGTTCATTCCCATGGAGTCAGGGAGCTTGCTCCCGTCCCCAACGGCTTGCCGTTGGAATCCAAAGTAATATGCTTGAAATTATTGACCTCACCGGCATCGCCACCCTGCAAGACCTCGGCAGGCGCGGATGGAATAAATTCGGCGTGCCAACCTCTGGTCCCATGGACTGGTTCGCCTATCAAGCCGCCAATTCCTTGCTGGACAATCCGCCCAACTCAGCAACCATCGAACTTGGTTTAGGTGAAATTACGCTTCACGTATTACGCAATACGGTAATTTCTGTCACTGGTGCAGGCTACGAAGTGGAAAACTACATCTGGACCTTCCCGCTCTGGACATCGTTCTACGTCCGCGCCGGGTGGACGGTGCGCGTGAAGAAAACCAGCGGCGGTAACTGGGCATACATCGCCATCGCAGGTGGATTTGATTCGCCCATCATCATGAATTCGCGTTCAACTTATTTACATGGTGGCATCGGCTCGGCACTCAAAGCCGGTGACGTTCTGCATTCCTTTGCTCCGACAACCGACCTGCTCAAACTCGCCGCGCGCAGCTTCCCTTTTGTAGGACAAGATTTATCTTGTCCACACGGGGTGCAAGATAAATCTTGCGGTACAAATCCCATGCCCTACAGCCAAACGCCCACGCTCGAGGTCATCCCCGCCCCCCAAGCGGACTGGTTCACACCCGAAGGCATCCGCACGTTTTACGAAAGCGAATACACCCTCAGCCCCTCCTTCGACCGCATGGGCTATCGCCTAAATTCGCTCCCTTCGCCGTCTCCGGCGAAAGCGATTACGAAGAAAGTTACCAAAGAACTGATCTCCGAAGGCATGACCATGGGCAGCATCCAAATTCCCGCCGATGGACAACCCATCGTCATGATGGCGGATGCCCCCACCACGGGCGGCTATCCCAAGGTCGCCAACGTGACTCGCGCCAGCCTGCCCCTGCTGGCGCAATGTGAAGCAGGCGTGAGTAGAATCCGCTTTCGAGAGACGACAACAGAAGCGGCGCAGGAGAACTATCATGTCATTGCGAGGAGCGCGCTCTTCGCGACGAAGCAATCCCCTTATTAGCAGAGAGGTTGCTTCGGGCTGTCGCCCTCGCAACGACATAAGACTCATGAAAATTGACCTCAACTGCGACCTCGGCGAGGGCATCGGCAATGACGAAGCCATCATGCCGTACATCACCTCGGCAAACATCGCGTGCGGATTTCATGCAGGCGACGAGCAAACCATGCGCGAGACGATTCGGCTGGCAAAGCGCTTCGGCGTGAATGTGGGCGCACATCCGAGTTGGAAGGACCGTGAGAATTTCGGGCGCAAAGAAATGGACGCTTCACCAGATGAAGTCGAAAAGATCGTGCGCGAACAAATTCAAATCCTGGCGGCGATTGCCAAAGAAGAAGGCGTGACGTTGACCCACGTCAAGCCGCATGGGGCGTTGTACAACCAATCGGCAAAAGACATTCAACTTGCAAGTGCGATTGCGCGGGCGGTGAAAACTGCCAGCGTGGATTTAATTTTGGTCGGGCTGGCAGGCTCGAGGTCGCTTGAGGCGGGGCGGGAGATGGGATTGAGAGTTGCAGCGGAGGGATTCCCCGACCGGGGCTACAATCCCGATGGCACGTTGATGTCCCGCCTTCTTCCGGGGGCGATCATTGAATCGCCGGAGGAAGTGGCGAGACATGCTGTGGAGTTAATCAGAACGGGGGGAATGGATACGCTTTGCCTGCACGGCGACCATCCCAACGCGGCGGCAAATGCGAAGGTGTTGCGCGATGTGTTGGAGAAGAATGGGGTGGAGATTGCGACAATGAAATAGGGGCGACCCAACGGATCGCCCCTACGTTATTTCTATCCTTCTGAAATCACGATCAACCGATCCTCCGGCTCAAACGTCACCTTTTCGGACTTCTTCGGGTTGGTGTGGACGCCGTAGGCATTGTTGGCATCGTGACTTTCGCGCATCAGACGGTAGCCGATGGCGGTTTCGCCGCGCCGCTTGGCGGCTTCGACCACGGTATAGAAGTTGACGGGCTGTTCCGTGACGACGTAATCGCCGATGGGCTTGAGGTAGATTTCCGCGCCTTCGGGGTCGAAGAGGTCGGTAAATACATCCATGAGTTCGGCGTTCTCCGAGAGCTGCGCCAGCATGAGACTGATGAGATGGTCGCTGACGATGAAGTCGTCCACTTTGGCAGCTTCGGCGAGTTCGCGGTTGCGCAGGTCGAGCATTTCGCTGATGATGGAAAAGGGCGTCTCGTCCTTTTCGGCGATGTCGCGCAGGTGCAGCAGCGTGACGAGGGTGATCGCATCCGCCTCCTGGACGTCGAGATGGCTGTATGCCAGCACGATGACATGGTCGTACTCTGTGACCTGGAGTTTTTCGAGCAGGTCACGGTCGCGGATGTCGCCTTCGATGATGTTCAGTTTCTGGTTGGTGAGTTTGCCGACCTCGCGTTTGAGCTGCCCTTCGAGATCGTACACCTGCGAGACGATGGTGAGTTGCGAGCCTTTGGCGACGTAGTGATCGAGTTCGCGGACGATGGTGGCGCCGGAACGATTCCAGCCGAGGATCAGCCCGCGCTCAGGCTTGGGCTTGGTCACTCTTCCAGTCTCGTGGATCAGGTTTTCGTCCAGCGGGATGCGCGGCAGGTTCGCGGGTTGAATCTTGTCTTCGTCTTCGGCAATCGCAAAAATCTGGTCGCCGGGCTGGATGCGCGTGTCCATCGGCGGGCTCATTGCAATCGTACCGTCGGCTCTGCGGATTCCCAGCACTGTGGAGGTTTCGTAGGCGAGCAGGGCTTCGCCGTAGGTCTTGCCGGAGAAGTTGGGCTCCTGCTTGAAGTAAATTTCATCGCCGCCGAAGTTCATCAACTCGGTGTAGACGATGGACAAGCCGCTCTGGCGCGAGGTCTGCGCGACGACGCGGGCGATCAGGTCGGAGGAGAGGATGGGCTGGACGACGTCTTTATCCGAGAGCAGTTTGATCACGTCCATGTTCTTCGGGTCGCGGATCTGCGTCACGATGTGATACGGCTCACTGCGGCGGTTGGGGTTGTTGGTAATGGCAAGCACAACCTTGACGACGTGCGTATCGGGGTCGGCGCCATCGGCGAGGATGACGATGGAACGGGCGGTGTGCGGGCTGACGATCTCGAGGTCGTTCATGTCCATGGGACTGCCGCTGCGGCAGATGATGCGCGTGTTCTTTGAGTCCGGGATGCGTTCCTTGACCGCATCTTCCATCTCGACCTTGTCCTGGTCTGCCAAAACGACGATGACCGCGCCGCTCTTGCGACTCTCGTTCGCCAGCACGAGTTCCGAAATGACGGTGAAGATTTGCGGGGTCCAGCCGAGGATGAGGGTGTGGTCGTTTTCCAAAACGAGCGAGCGTCCTTTGCGGAGGTTTTCGATGCGTTCTTCGAGCCCGTTGCTGAGGATGCCGATGAGGGTGGACACGATGAAAATGCCGCCGATGGTGACCAACAGCATGACGACGCGGAAGCCGATGCCTGTATCCCCGCCCATCGTGCCTGCATCGAGGGTGCGCATCAGACTCAACCAGGCGGCTTCGCCGAAACTGGGGGCGTTTTCCCCGTCCATGGCGAGACTGCCAAAGCGGATAACGGCGGCGGCGATGAAAATGATGACAAGGGAGAGAACCGCGAGTCCCCCGATCAACGCGATGGTGCCGCGCGACATGAAGTTATCGAACCAGTATTGAAAACGTTGTTGGAACGTGGGTTTTCTCATGCAACCTCTCCTTGTGTTTGGAAGAATTTGACATATTATCTCACTTTACGCGGAAAACCGCCAAGCCGCCAGGAAAAAAGCAAAAACCCGGTTCGCCTGGCGTTTCGGCGGTGAACGAAGCGGCTGCGTACATCTGTTAAGAAATTGTTCATGATTTCGGTGTAACATTATCCCCGAAAGCCGAGTCTATGCAGTGTTGGTACTGCATGATTTTTATTAAGCGAGGTGAGTTATGTTCCAGTTCGAAGGTTTGGACCGCCGTAAGGAGGAGGAGCGCGTCCGCGCGGAAGGGCGGCTTCCCCCCGGTCAGGCGTTGACCCAGAAATTTCCCGTCCTGCATTATGGACCGGTGCCGATGTTCAACCCCGCCACGTGGGATTTCCGCGTGTGGGGCGAGGTGGAGGAGGAGAAACGCTGGAGTTGGGAGGAGTTCAGCCAACTGCCGCGCACCAAACTCCACATGGACATCCACTGCGTCACCCGCTGGAGCAAGTTCGACACCGACTGGGAAGGCGTTTCGGTCAAGACGCTCGTGGAGCAGGGTTTCTTCAAGATCAAACCCAACGCCATGCACGTGATGCAGCATGCGGAGTACGGCTTCACGGTCAACCTGCCGCTGGAGGTGGTGTTGCAGGATAACTTCCTGCTGGCGACGCATTTCCACGGCGAGCCGATCACGCCCGATCACGGTTTTCCCCTGCGAGGCGTGGTGGGATTCATCCCCGGGCGCGAAGACTTGGAAACCCCGTATTTCTGGAAAGGCGCCAAGTGGCTCCGCGGGCTGGAATTCATGCCGCGCGACAAACGCGGATTCTGGGAGCAGGCTGGCTATCACAACCGCGCGGACGTTTGGCGCGAGGAACGGTTTGGTTGATAAAGGACTTCCGAAGTCTCTGAGACTTCGGAAGTCTTGCTTATGGGCGTTTGCCCAGCGTGATCGTCACATCCACCTGTTCTTTGCCGCGCAGGACGGTGAGCGCCACCGTATCGCCGGGGCTTTTGTGGGTGATGAGGTACGCCAGCATCTCATCGAACGTGCGGACCGGTCTGCCGTCAATGGCGATGATCAGGTCGCCGCCCTTTAGCAAGCCGGGAAAATTGGTGGGGTCTGTGCCTTCTCTGAGCCCCGCCTGGTCTGCGGGACCGCCTGGAGCCACGTCGGTGACGTACGCGCCGGTGTATTGCGACAAGCCCAGTTCCTCGACCATCTCCGGGCTCAGCCCATCCATCGAGGAAATTCCCAGGTACGGATAATCGTATTTACCCACTTCGATCAGCACCGGCACGACGCGCTTGACGATGTTGATGGAGATGGCAAACCCGATGCCCGAATTGACCGGCTCGCCGGTATTGTTCTGGTTGAACGTGCGGATGGCGCGGTTGATGCCGATCACCTCGCCGTTGAGGTTGAAGAGCGGTCCGCCCGAATTGCCGGGGTTGATCGCCGCATCGGTCTGGATGATGTCGCCCGCGCTGAAGAACGCGCCGTCCGGGCTGACGCGCTCCGAATCCAGCGTGCGCCCGAGCGCAGAGACGATGCCGACCGTCATGGTGCTCTCCAAGCCAAACGGGTTGCCGATGGCGATGACGGTCTGACCAACTTTCAGCAAGTCTGAATCGCCGAGCGGGAGCGGGAAAAGCTCCGAAGCGGGCGCATCCACTTTGACGACGGCGATGTCCGAATCCAAATCCGTCCCCACCACCGTGCCGTACGCCATGAAGCCGGAGGTGAAGCGAACCTCCACCGTGGTCGCGCCTTCGATGACGTGGTAATTCGTGACGATGTGTCCCTGCGAATCGAAGACGAAGCCGGAACCCTGCCCCGACTCTGTGAGGATTGCCACCGTACCGCGGTTGACGTTTTCGTACAGCGTCACCAGCGCTTCCTGCTGGGCAATCGGACTGGCGCCCTCTGCGTCGGCGGGCGCAAGCGTCGGCACAACCTGAACGGGCTGGTTGCCCTGTCGCGCGCCCTGGTCGGTGAGAACCGGCGTCTGGCAGGCAAGGGATGCAAGGATCAAAACCAGAATTGCCGGAACGATATTTTTCATTTTCATGGAAAACCTCTGTAAACTTTAAAACTTGATGCGGGATGCTTCCTCGATCAACTCCCGTTGTTTGGTCGTCAGATACTTTGGAACCTGCGCCTTCAATTTCACGTACAGGTCGCCTTTTGTTTTTGGGTCCTTCAAGTGCGGCATGCCGCGCCCAGCCAAGGCGGAAGACCTGCTCAGGGCTGCGTGCCGGGAGGGATGCCCAGTTTGACTTTGCCCGCCGGCGTTTCCACATCCGCATCGCCGCCGAGGATCAAAGTAAACACGCTTACGGGGGACGTCGTGGTTAAATCGCTTCCGTCGCGCTCGAAACGCGCATCCTCTTCGACTTGAATCACGAGATAGAGATCGGTTCCTTCTGGACCCGCACCTGCCACCCGCACCCGGGAGCCTGTCTTCACCCCAGGCGGGATGCGGACGGTCAACTTGCGCCCGTTGGTTTGAAGCAGACGGGTGGTGCCTTCATACGCTTCCCGAAAACTGATCTGCGCTTCCTGTTCGTACCCCGGCGTTTCCTGCACGAACGGATTCCCGCGTCCCTGCGAGCGCATGGCTTCGCCGAAGATGGTACGGAAGAAATCGGAGAATCCGCCGCCCGCCCCGCCGAAAATATCATCCACGCTCCCGCGCTGACCCGCACCCTGCGGCTGGAACCATTCCTCCCATTGGAAATCGCCCGGCCTGCCGCCGGTAGTGCGAAAGTTGGAGTAGGCGCTGCCGAGGCGGTCGTAGTGGGCGCGTTTCTGCTCATCGCTCAACACCTGGTACGCCTCGTTGATCTCCTTGAACTTTTCCTCCGCCTTTTTATCGCCGGGGTTCTTATCAGGGTGATATTTCATGGCGAGTTTGCGGTATGCCGAGCGGATCTCGTCCGCGCCGGCTTTGCGTTCCACGCCAAGAATTTTGTAGTAATCCTTATAGTCCATGCTGGATATTTTCATCCCGGCGCGGGCTGTGAGTCAAGCGCCCGAAGGTTGCACTTACATAACTCTAACCTGCATACTCTATGGTACATTTGGCGGTAATCATTCCAGGAAGAGAAGTTGAGACAGCCATGAAATCTATCTGCGTTTTTTGTGGATCTTCCGACGCGGTTCACACGGACTACAAGGCTGCCGCGTTCCAAATGGGCATGACCCTCGCCCGAAACGGGCTCCGCCTCGTCTACGGCGGCGGGAAAACAGGCTTGATGGGCGAAGTGGCGAACGGGGCGCTATCGGCGGGCGGCGAGGTGATTGGGGTCATCATCCCGTCCATGAACACGCCCGCGCTGGCGCATACCGGTCTCACCCGCATGGATGTGGCTCCCGATATGCACGGGCGCAAGGCGCGCATGCACGAACTCTCGGACGGGTACATCGCCCTGCCCGGCGGCTTCGGCACCTGGGACGAACTCTTCGAGACCGTCACACTGGGCGCAGACCGGCGCGCACGAGAAGCCCGTCGGTTTGCTCAACGTGAAGAATTACTACGCGCCCCTGCTCGCGGCAATGGATCATGCCGTGGCGGAAGGTTTCATCTTTGCCGAGCACCGCAAAGCCATCTCCTGCGAAGCCGAACCGGATACGTTATTGGACGCGATGAGGAAGTACGAACATCCGCACGAGGCGGTGAAGCGGTGGTTGAGGGAGGATTAGGAATGTCATTGCGAGTCTACGAAATGGGCGAAGCAATCTCACCGAAAACCAGATTGCTTCTGTGCTTCGCGCCTCGCAATGACATTATGCCGTCAAAATAATCGGTTCGTTTTTGGTGACGATGATGGTGTGCTCGAATTGGGCGGCGATGGTGTTGTCCACGGTTTTGAGCGACCAGCCGTCCGGTTTTTCGACGACGCGTCCACGCCCGGTGGTGAGGAAAGGCTCGATGGCGAGGACCAGCCCTGCGTTAAGAGTGCGGCGGTCTTCCGGCTTGTGAAAGTTGTACACGGCGGACGGCTTCTCGTGCAGGTGATGTCCGATGCCGTGTCCGGTCAAATCATAGATGACGTTGAAGCCATGCCGGGCGGCTTCCTGCTGGATGGTCTTGCCGATGAGGTTGAGCGGCTTGCCCGCCTTTGCCACGCTCAATGCCTTCATCAGCGCGGCTTTGGCGGCTTCGAGCAGCCGGTCGTAATCGGGGTTGGAGGCGCCGACGACCATGGATGCGCCGGTGTCGCTGAAGAAACCTCCCAGTTCGGCGGAGACGTCAATATTGATGAGTTCGCCGTCCTGCAAAACGTGGTCGTCGGGAATGCCGTGCGCGATGACGGGCGCGATGCTGATGCACGTGCCGCCGGGGAAGTTATACATGGCGCGCGGCGCGGATTTTGCGCCTTCCTTCTTGAGAAAGTCTTCGCCAATCTGGTCGAGTTCGGCGGTGGTCATGCCGGGTCTGGCGCTTTCCATCATCAATTTCATGGCTTGCGCGCAGACCCTGCCCGCGGCTTTCAAGCCTTTGATGTCCTGTTCGTTGTCGGCGGTCATGATGCGTTCCTGATTCCTTTTTCCATTGTTTCGCGGTGTTCCTGAAAATGTTCGGTGGTATCGCCCAACACCCACAATAAAACCGGGCGTTTCTGCGGGTCGTCTGCGCGGCGTGGTTGGAGCAGGTCTTCGAATGGGGCGGCTTCGAGTTTTTCGATAAGTTGATTGTAAACCGTTTTCAGCCCGTCCATTACGTCGCTGCGGGAGCGGTTTTTATTACGCTCGAACAGCACCGGGTTGATGACTTCCATATCCCAGCCTTTGGTGACGTCCTCCGAAACGCCCATCACTTCGTGCGCGGGACGCCGGTCCATGTGGTAGCCCATGAGGATGTGCATCCATTCGGCGAGGTGGGCGAGATTATCCTTGGGCGACCAGCCGTCGGAATCGGGGGCGGTCATTTGCTCGTCGGTCAGCGAGTCGGCGAATTGGACGAGAAGATTCCATTCGCGCTCGATGGCGGACATGAGTTCATGTTTATTGCCGGGCATCCATTGTTCGTCGGTCATAAGATTTCTCCTAACTCACGTTACGCACATTCACCGTAGGGGCGACCCGTCAAGGCTGGATGCAGCTTCAATCAACAAGAAAGGGTCGCCCTTTGCGCAGAGTTTTCAAAGAATGCCGTTGGGTCGCCCCTACGGAATCATTTATTCAATTTTTCTAAAATCGTTTTCCTCAACTCCGCCTGCACGGACTCCCATGCCTGCTCCGCATTTACCACGACCCAGCGCTCCGGCTCGGCTTTGACCATCTCCAAATACCCCGCGCGGACGCTCTTGTGGAATTCCACCGTATAAGCATCAAGGCGGTTCCATTCCGTCGCGTTTTGCGTTTTGCGCTTCAGCCCCACCTCCACATCGAGATCGAGCAAAATCGTCAGTTCGGGAGTCAACCCCCCGGTGGCATACTTGACCAGCGCCCGGATGTCGTCCAGGTTCTGCTGGTGCCCGTAGCCTTGATAGGCAATCGTGGAATCATAGTAGCGGTCTGAGATGACGATTTCACCATCTGCTAGGCGCGGCTTGATGACCTGCTCCACGATCTGGGCGCGAGCCGCCTGGTAGAGCAGCGTCTCGGTGCGCGGGTGCATCTCCGCGTTTTTCAAGTCATGCAGAACATCGCGGATCTGCTCGCTGATGGACGTCCCGCCGGGTTCGCGGGTGGGGAAGACGGTATATCCCTTCTCGCGCAGGAATTCGACGAGATGGGGAATGTGGGAGGTTTTGCCCGAACCTTCTGGTCCTTCGAGGGTGATGAACATGGGGAGAAGTATACAGGTACACAGGTATAAATGTAAACAGGTAAACAAGTCGTTTCAACCTGTCTACCTGTGTACTTGTCTTCTTGTGTACCTGTTTCCTTGTCTACTTCTTTACTCTCTGAAAATCCTCACATGCCGCCTTGGCTCCTTGCCATACGAATGACTCACCAACTCGGCATTGCGCGCCATTTCATGCTGGAGCCTGCGCACGAGCGACGGGCCCGGCGGCAGGTCCACGAAGCGCTCACCGTTCAGCACGGCGGCAATGGCTTGCTGGGTCTGCTCGCGGACGTCGTCCATGTTGTCGCGCGGGGTGTGTTCGGTGAGGCTGTACAGGTCGCTCACGAACTGTTCCACCTGCGAAACCGAATTCGCGCGCAGCACATAGATCGGCATGCCGCGCGACTCCGCGTCAATGATGGTGTGTTCGCGGTTGCGGTAATACGTCCGCAGGGTTACGAGCACATCGGCTTCGTTCACCTCGGTCACCACCACGGCTGGCACGCCGAGCCGCTTGGCGGCTTGCTGGAGTCGGTTCCGCGCCACACCGTAAGCGAAGATGCGCACAGTTTGCAGTTTCGCTCCCATCCGCGCTCCCTGCATGGCGGGAGTCGAACCGTTGTCAGGCATGGATACAACCCCCGAAGCAGGAACAACTTGACGTCGGGTACGAAGCGGGGGTTTCATCGCCTCTCCCTTGACTTTGAGCGGAGCCGCCCGCTCGATCTTGATCTCACCCGATTCATCCCTCGTGCGAATTTCCGGCGGGATGGGCATATCGCGCAGGAGCGCATCCACCGCGGTCATGATGTCCTGGTGGATGGTGAAGCGGTCGCGGGTTTGAATCTCGATCAAGACGTCGAAGGTGGGCGGCGCGCGGCGTTCGAGGACGGTCTTCTGCGTGCCGCGGCGTCGGGCTTCTTCGTCGGAGAGCGTGACCGCTTCGATGCCGCCGACGAGGTCGCTGAGCGTGGGGTTGAGCAGGAGGTTGTCGAGCGTTTGACCGTGCGCCGTGCCGATGAGCCGCACACCGCGTTCGGCGATGGTGCGCGCGGCGAGGGCTTCGAGTTCGCGCCCGATCTCGTCAATGACGATGACTTCGGGGTTATGGTTTTCGACGGCTTCGATCATCACTTCGTGCTGGAGCATCGGCTCGCGGACTTGCATCCGGCGCGCCTTGCCCACAGCGGGATGCGGCACGTCGCCGTCGCCGCCGATCTCGTTGGAGGTATCCACGATGACGACGCGTTTGGTTTCCGCGAGGATGCGCGCGGCTTCGCGCAGGAGCGTGGTCTTGCCCACGCCGGGACGCCCGAGGATGAGAACCGATTTGCCGGATTCGATCAGGTCCTGGATGATGTCCACCGTGCCGTAGACGGCGCGCCCCACGCGGCAGGTTAAACCGACAATGACTCCGCGCCGGTTGCGAATGGCGGAGATGCGGTGGAGCGTGCGCTCCATGCCGGCGCGGTTGTCGGCGTCGAAGTCGCCGATGCGTTCGGTGATGTGGTCAATCTCCGCGCGGGTGATTTCCTTGTCGAGCAGCGTGATTTCGCCGTCTACGAAGCGGGCGGAGGGAACCCGCCCCAGGTCAATGACGATTTCGAGCAGTCGTTCGCTGTTGTTTGCCTTCTCCACGGCGTGGCGAAGGTTGGAAGGGAGGATGTCCAGGAGGACGTCAAGGTCGTCTGTGATTCGATGTTGGGTCATGATTAAAGTGCCAGGTTTCAAGTGCCAAGTTTCAAGTGGCACGTTAAATCGAAGGAGGAAAGATTGTCTTGGGTAGCGCCAATGGCGCCATCAAAGGAAAGAAAGAGGCTCGCGTGAACGGGGTCAAGCGCGGCTTGGGTTTAAGGGTGGAGGGGGGAAAAGTTGGAAATGACCATGATAGTGTACCTGCCTTTCCGGGGAGTCACGCGCAGAGTTTCGCGTGTCAGGCATCATCTGCCAGGTGTAGTGGCACGGATATTATAGCAGGTCGGCGGGTAACGCATAGTTAGAGATATGTGTTAATTTTGCGACTTATCTGACGAATTCTCTCCAATTCACTAACTGACGTTACGCAGTTAAGCCCTTTTCTTACCGCCAAGGCGCCAAGAACGCCAAGAGAAGAGTAAAAGGCGTAAAAAAACTTGGCGACATGGCGTCTTGGCGGTTTACTGCGTAAGGTGAGTCACTAATACACGCCAAACTACGCCAATCTTTCAACAACATCAGTGTAAATTGGCAGAAGAACCTTGTGCGTTTGCGCGGTGCCAGTTCTTCAACACCAGATACGTTACCGGCAGACTGACTCCCAGCCCCGAAATGCGAATGGTCCCCCCGCCCGCCAAATTCAGGGCAATGTAATACTGCTTCCCGTTGCGGGTGCGGGTATAGACAAATTGGACCGACGCAATTTCCTCCGCCGACAGGGTCTTTTCGTTCAGGAGGTACTTCAATTGGAGGGTCCTGCCATCCAAAGTCAGGGATTGGGGGCTGGCAAGGAACATCCAAAGAAAAATAAGGATGATCCCTGCGATGACGATAAATGCGACAGGCGCATCGGATGATAAATCCCCGCCGAAAAAGAAAGCCGCCGCCACGCCAACGAGAAAGAGCGCCGAGATCAAGACCCCGGAATAAGAACCCAGCCCGCGTTTCATCTCGCTGTGATCGAGCGGGCTGAACAAATCGGGGCGTTTTTTGCCGATGGTCTCGATAATCTCTTCATAACGGGGGAGTTGCTGGTCGGGAGCAACGGTCACGTCCTCATCGAAGTTGTGGAGTTTGATCCCATTTCCCCTGCCGGAGACCCGGCTGATCTCCGTCCAGCGCAGAGTCTTCGCGCCGAACAATCCCTGGGTTGTGATCTCATCCTCGGAGAGAACGACCTTCGACAAACGCGAAACGAAAACGGTTCCCAGAACCACCAGCATCAGCGCGGCGACCGGCAGTGCGACAAAGGGGGCTTCCATCCCGATGGTTGTGCAAAGTACGACGCTTACAAACGCAAAAAAGATCGCGATCAGAATCGCTGAAAAGGTCGAATGTTTGTAAATGCGCGCTTCGTTCATGAAGGCTCCTTTGACGGGGAACAGGACGGCGGGCTTCAACGATCAAGGATGACAGCCAAATTGTAATTCCAAACGCACTATCTTTCCTACCCGTTATTCCTTCATCCCCTGTATAATTGGCGCATGTCATTATCCGACGAGCCGATTCTTCCAACCGAGCCGCCGCGTCCGCCGTACGGAGACCCGTCTCCCCACGCCGCGTCCCCGCCGCAGACGGGCGACGCGCCGTTCGTCCATCCCCACCGACGCCGAAGGGCAAGCCGCGTTAATCGCATCGCTGGCGCGCCGCGCCTATCCATCCATCGAACTGTTCGTCTTTTCGCTGGTCTGCGGCGCGATCCTCGGGCTTGGCTTTTTGTTGAACTCGCAAGCCGTGTTACTGCTCGGCGTCCTCGTCGCGCCGTTGATGACCCCCTGGGTGGGATTCCTGCTCGCCATCCTCACCGGCTCGATCCGCTTTCTTTTTGAAACCGTCATGGCGCTGTTCATCAGCGTGGTGCTTGTTTTCCTCGGCGGGTTGATCACCGGCTTTGCGGCGAACATCCTGCCCGAGATGGCGCGCGATAACGTGTACATCCACTCGCGCATCTGGCTCCCCGCGTTGTTGGTGCTTGCCGTCGGTGCGATCACGCTGGTCGCGTCCTTCGCGCGCTCCGAGGAGAAACCCTTCCTTCCCAGCGTCGTTGTGGCGTATCTGTTTTTTCTGCCCATCAACGCGGTCGGCTTCGGCATCAGCGCCGGTTTGCAGGATGTCTGGCTTCAGGGCTTGCTCGTCTTCGCGGCGCACTTCGCGCTGGCAACTGTGCTCGGCTTGGCGACGTTTTTCCTTCTGCGCCTGAAACCGTCCTTCGGCGGGGTCGTTTTCAGCGGAATTACTTTTGTGTTATTCGGCGGACTCTTAATCGTTTTGATGGGATCCGGCTCTCCCTCTGTGGCGGCGACTCCCCGCCCAGCCGACTCCCCTGACACAGCCTGCCGCGCTTCCTTCTTCGACGTTGGAGTTGCCCGGCCCCACCCAAACCTTGACCGCCACTCCGAGTCTGCGACCCACCAGCACAACCGTCCGCCGCACTGCAACAGCGACGGCTGGCACGCCAAGCCCCATCCCGTTGACGCTCGATGTCACCCTGCCGCCCACCGACACGCCCACGGTCACGCTCACCATCCAGCCGACTCCCACGTACGGCAGGATAGCCGCCAACGAAGGCGGCGGCGCGAACCTGCGCGACGCCCCCGGCGGAACCTACATCATGACCCTGCTCAACGGCACGATCGTGGAGACCTATTCCGAGTTCGCAGACGTGAACGGCGTAACGTGGGTCAAGGTTTATGTCACAATCAACGGACGGCAGATCGAAGGCTGGCTGTTGGAATCGGTGATCGCCTACGCCACGCCCGCGCCAAACTTCGAAGCCACAGCCACTCCCACAGTCACCCCCACCCCATAAAATCGCCCGTTTGTGATTTGGAGTCAGGAAACAAATTCCCGGCTCCAAATTTCGTGCCTTGAAACAGGACAAACCCATTCAAAGAGGAATATCCATCCATGCCCATTCATTTCGGCACCGACGGCTGGCGAGCCGTCATCTCGGATAGTTTTACCTTCAGCAATTTGCGCATGGTCTCGCAAGCCATCGCGGATGCGGTCGCTTCGGAGCATTGGGAAAAATCCGAAAGCGTGGACCCCAAAAAGATCGTCATCGGGTTCGACACCCGTTTTCTCTCCGACCGTTTCGCCGGGGAGGTGGCGCGCGTGCTCGCCGCGAACGGTTTCACCGTCCTGCTGGCGCAATCCGATTCGCCCACGCCCGCCATCTCGTATGCCGTCAGGAACAACAACGCCATTGCCGGTGTGATGATCACCGCGTCGCACAACGCGCCGCGCTACAACGGCGTGAAGTTGAAAGGCGCGTTCGGCGGCTCGGCGCTCCCCGAACAATGCCGCCGCGTGGAAGTCTACATCAACGACAACGAAGAGCAGGCGCGCGGACCGAACCTGATGGATTTCCAGAAGGCGCGCGAGGCGGGGTTGATCCAGAAGTTCAACCCGCTGCCCGCTTACTTCGAGCACCTGCGTAAACTCATCAACACCGATGTCATCGCCGAGAATCCCCAGCGCTTCGTGGCAGACGCCATGTACGGGTCCGGCAGGGGCGTGATCAAAGCCTTTTTGCAGGGCACGGGCTGCGAGGTCCATGAGATTCGAGGCGAGATGAATCCCGGCTTTGGCGGCGTGCATCCCGAACCCATCGCCAAATACCTCGGCGCGTTATCCAGCGCGGTCAGTTCCGGCTTGGGGAATTTCGGCGTAGTGACAGACGGCGACGCCGACCGCATCGGCGCGATGGACGAACGAGGCAACTTCGTGGGACCCGCACAAGATCATGGCGCTCTCGCTGAAATACCTGGTCGAGAAGCGCGGCATGGGCGGCGCGGTGGTGCGGACGGTTTCCACCACGCGCATGATTGACCGGCTCGCCAAACGCTACGGGTTGAAATTGTATGAAACGCCCGTCGGCTTCAACCACATCGCGGATTACATGCTCAGCGAAGACGTGTTGATCGGCGGCGAGGAGTCCGGCGGGATTTCGTTCAAGGGACACATCCCCGAAGGCGACGGGTCCCATTATGGGCTTACTGCTGGCGGAAATGCTCGCCGAGTCCGGCAGGTCGCTCGGCGAAATGGTGGATGATTTACTTGCGGATGTCGGGTCCCGCCTTGTACGAGCGCGTGGATCTGCGCCTCAGCCGCCCCGTTGCCAAAGCCGAGATGACAGAGTTCCTCACCCAAAAAGCCCCGGCGGAGATCGGCGGCGGGAGAGTCACCGAGATCAGCCAGCGCGACGGCGTGAAATATATCATGGCGGATGACTCGTGGCTGTTGGTGCGCCCGTCCGGCACGGAACCCGTCCTGCGAGTCTACGCAGAAGGACGCACCCCGGAGATGGTCAAAGCGCTCATCGGCTATGGGCGGACGGTGGCGGAGAGCGTGGTGTAGAAAATAATGAGTTGTTAAATCAAAACTCACCCCAGCCATCGGGGTGAGTCTTTTATCCGGGTGGAGAAAACAGTTAGCGGGTTGGGGCGAAGCGTAGCCGCCGCGCCAGTAGAATCACGATGATAAATGCAAGCGCCATCACAGCCAATCCGGGAATTCCAACATCTTCCACAAGACCGGTTTGCGGCAGGCGTGTGGTCGTGGGGACGATGGTCAATTGGGCGATGGCAAACTGGGTCAATGCCGCGGCGACGGTGGCAGTGGCGGCGGCAGGCGTGCCCGCATTAAGCGCGCCGACGCCGGTCGCGTTCGGGTCGGTGGTCTGGGTGACGGTGGCGACATTGACCACGGGGGTGGCGGTGGGCGGCTCGGTGGCGGTCGGCAGGATGGACGCTTTGGAGGTGGCGGTCAGCGCCTGGTTAATAATGGCGTTATTGGCGGCGGCGGTTTCGGTGGCGGCGGCGATTTGCGCCTGTTGCGCGGCGCTCCTTTGTGAACTGAAAAGATAAACGCCCACCAGACAGGCAACGGAGATCAGGATGATCCCGCCCAGGATGGCGGCTGCAATGAGGAAGGTCCGGTTGTTGCTCGATTCCTCCGGGAGCGGGGCGTCATCGGGGTTGTCGAAATTGTTATCATCGAAAGACATGGAGCACTCTCCTGATTGGTGTGTCGCACAAAATACCTGGAATAATAACTAAAGATATTATCCCACAACTTCAAGGTTTACGAGGGGCGCAATGACGGTCTCGCCGTTCTCAAGTTTGACCTCGGCGCCGGGCGCGCGCAAGCCGCTGGGCAGCGCCGTCAGCCCCCGGTTTGATGGCGAGGATGGAACCGATCATGCCCATGGCGGGCGGGCGGCGCATCCGCACCTGCAAGCCCCGGGGCGAGGGTTTCCACTTCACGCGGGGCGGGCGGCTCGGAGGAAACGGGAAGCGGGATGATGATTTCGGGCCGCGCGCCGGTGTACCGGTCGTATGCTTCCGCGTTGACGGTCGCTTCGCGTTTGGCGCTGGTGCTGAGCAGTTTGTAGGCGGCGGAGTTCATGGGCAGCGCGCCGAAGCCGTCCGTGACGAGGATCGGGTAGCGCATCTCGCGCGCCTTTTGCAAAACGGACGGGAATATGCTGGAGACGATCAACCCGCGCACGGGTAAATCGGCGGCGGCTTGCAGGGTTTCGGCGTCTTTGACCATGCCCGCGAGGATGATGGAACCGCGCAGGCTCACGTCCAACCGTCCGACCGTCAGCACGCTTTCCGGCGATTCCATTAAGTTGACCAGCAGTCCCGTGTCCATGCGCCCGTTGCCCCACACCCCCTGCACCAGCCCGCCGGCGGTTTGAATGACCACGCCGCGGCTGGGGATGACCTGGGTCACCGTGCCGGGCATGCCCGCGCGCAATTCGAGTTTCGTTTCGCCCACTTCCATCAGCACCTGTCCGCCGCCCACCGCCACCACACGCCCTTCGCGCGGCGCGCGGACGGAACGCGGGAACAAGCCCCTGCCCACGGCGACCTCGGCGGTTGCCGAGAGGCGGTCGTCCACCTTGCATTTGATCAGCCGGTCTGCCATGGCAGGTGAGACGTTCAAAAGACGGGCGACATCCAACAGCACGTGCTCGCGCGCCCAGCGCGTTTCGGCAACGACGTCGCCCTGGCGTGACCTTTTGCTGGAGGCGCACGTTCACCGTCCCGGCAACCGGGAGCAGGCGTTCACGCACAATCGAGGTCAAGCCGATCACGTGCAGTACAGGGGCATCCATCGCTATCCGCCTCCGAGTGTCCAGTTCCATTTTTTGATGAGTTCGCGCCGCCGCACCGGGTCTGCGGGAAGTTCGAGCGGACGCCCGCGCCCGTCGAAGACGACGCCCAACGCCCCGCCACTGACCGGGAAACTGCCGCCGCGACCGGGACCATAGCCTACATCCGCGCCGTGCAAAGTCTGCACAGTCAGTTTTCCGGTCTCGCCGATGGCAAGCGGCAGGGTTTCGATGGAACCGTATTTCAACTCCACCTGGGCTTCTACGCCGGTTTCATACGTCATCCGGGCGCGCAGGATGGGAGTCCCATAGCGGGCGGAGACCACAGGCGAAACAACCGTGCCAACGCTGAGAAACGCGCCGGATTCAAGCACCTGCACCGGCAGGATGTTATTCTGCGAAGCCGCCGCACCGAGGAGCGGCAGGAGGTTGTTCTGGTCGAGGATGACGGTGGTGATGCCCACGGGTTGGGACCGTGTCCGGGGAGCAGGAGCAAGCCCTGACCGGGGCGCGAAGCGTCGTTCAGCGCGCCGCCCCCGGCGAGGATCGGCTCGAAGAGCGGAGTCAAAGCCGGTTTGATCCTTGCCGCGTTCTGCGGAAAATCGTGCCGCGCGGACTGCATCGCAAGATAGAGCGCCTCCCGCGCCACCGCCTGGGCGATGATCAGGTCCTCCTTGGTCGCCGCAACCGTCGCGGGATACAGCGATTTGTGATGCAGGTAATCGCGCAGGACGCCGCTCGGAATATCCAGCGAAGACCAGCGCAGAATGTCTTCGAGGGTGGTGTAGTTCAACAGCCCCGTCAGGTTTTCGCCGATGCCGAACTGCGGAAAGACCTTGAGGACGGATTTGTTCCGAAAACCCGCCGCGATCACCGAAGCGGATGCGCCCAGGTCCACGCTGAGCAAGCCCTTTTGCGAACCGTACACTTTGGAGAGGAAACGCACCATGCGCCCGGTGGCGTAGGCGGTCGGCAGGATGTGCCCGCCCGACCACAGGTCGAGCGAATCCACGCCTTTGAGCTGGCGCTTGCGGATGTTGACGACCATGCGCGCCAGTTCGCGTTCCGCCGGGTCAATGTCTTCGGTATCGAGCGAGGGGCGGATGTTGGGACTGAAATGCAGGGAAGCCGCCAGCGACCCGACCAGCGTCTTGATCTCCTCCTCCATTTTTTCGTTGCCCGCAAACAGCACGGCGGGACGTTTCTCCTGCGGCATGAGGAAACTGGCAAGCCCGATGGGTTCGAGCAGTTTCTGAATGGAACGCGATGCGCCTCCGTCCGTGCCGCCGGCGATGATGAACAGATCGGGGCGGTGGCGCAGGATGCCGTCAATTTGCTGGTCCGGCTTGCGCGGGTCGCTCAGCCCAATGGTATCCACGATGCGCGCGTAGGTGGATTCCGTCAGCCGCCGCGCGCTTTCCAGTGAGACATCCTTGAGCAAGCCGACGACGACGGTTTTGATGGCGGGCCCCGCCGAGAGCGTGACCACGAGCGCGTCCACCCCGGACCCGTTGGCTTGACTCGGGATCAGGAGCGCGCGCGAGGAATCCAGCAGGGTTTTGCCAAGGATCTTTTGCAGGGTTTCGATGGCGTTGCGCGCGCCTTCGGAGACGTCCTTGAAGGGCGCTTCGGCGGTGCTGGGCGCAACGCCCGACGCCACGAAGCGGTATTCGCCTTCGATAACATCGAACAACACCGCGCGCGTATTCGCCGCGCCGACATCTATGGCAAGGATGGAGTTACCGGCAACCAATGAAGAAGGCATGATTCCTAGAACCCCAGGGTGGTGCGAAGCAGGACGATGAAATTGACCAGCGAGGAAAAACGCTCGATCAACGCGGTCAGTGCGGCGGCGTACACGCCTGCAAAGACTGCGCCCAGGGTGATGCCGATGAAAATGCGCCCGATCCAGGCGATGATCTCAATCAGCCCGAAGCGGCGCACCGAGCCGTCCGTTTTCGGCTGCGCTCCAAAATGGAAGTAGGCAAGCGAGGTGACCGTCCCAACCAGAATGACCATGCCGTTGCCCAGCACTTCCATCGCGCCGATGTTACGCGCAGCGGCGGCTTGCGGATCGAAAATATTGATGGTCGCCTGCACCTGCGGGAGGAGCGTGCCAAGCAATGCGCCGCCGAGGGTCACTGCCGCGCCCGCGCCCACGAGGAACGCCATGGAGAGACGGGCGAAGCCCGTCATGCCGGGGAATATCTTCAGAATGACGAGCGCCGCGCCGATCAGGGGCAGGAAAATAAGCACTTGTTCCACCAGCGACCCCCTGAGGACGGCGGAAATCAGGGTGTCGAACAGGCGCGGTTTGAGCACCTGCCAAAAGATCACGGAGGCAACGTACCCCGAAGCCGCGCCAACAAAGACATACACCGCAATGCGGAAGAGCGGATTATCCCCAATGAGATAACTGAGGATGAGGATGGTAAATAGAAAACTCAGCACACCGCTGATGAGATCGAGGTTGACTGCCACGTTATTTGCCTCCCTTTGCCGCGGCGCGGTCGCGCAGACCCAATGCCAGATTCCACAAGCCGCCGCCCAGCATGAGCAGTGCGGCAAGCAGCATCCCCGGGCTGAACGGGGGCCAGTACGAGCGCGCCGTTCCGGGACGCCCGGCGTTGTATTGCTCGAAGAGCGCGCCGCCGTACAAACCCGGAACGATGCCGGTCACCTGACCCGAGTCATAGTACGGCTCGATCATGGGCGCGGACTGCGCGCTGGAAACAACGATGAACGGGACCGGGACAGCGCTGCGGATCGCCTGAGTCTGTTCGATCCAGGCGCGGGCGGCTTCGGCGTCGTCCGTGATCAGGATGATGGCGGCGAAGCCCGGCAGGCCCCGGGCGAACGCGCGGATGCCCATCTGTCCGCCGGGCAGGTATCCCAGGTTCGAGTAGGTGAATCCGCCGTTCTTGAAGTGTTCGGCAAATGTCGGCTGGGCGATGAGCCGTTCCGCCAGCATGGAGCCGGTCTCGTTGGTTGCGACAAAGGTGAAAGCGGGGTGGCGGAACAGGATCAGCATATCCAGCATGGGCGTTGCGGCGGTTTCAATTTCCGCCGCGCGTGAAGGCTCGTAATCGAACGCCACCAGCACCGGCGCGTTTTGCGGAATGGGCAATTCCGCCAGCCACGACTGGACGCTCAACACTTCGTTCGGCACCGGGCGCGGCGCGGCGAAGAACTGCGGCTGGAGCAGGAACGCCGCAAAGACCGCAATCGTCATCACGATCGTGAGGAACCAGCGCAGTCCGCGCGAAGCCCCAAGCGAAGGGAGCGACTCCGAGCGGCACCGGCGAGGTCTCCGCGGCGAGGATTTGCTCCGAGGATTTTGGCGTGCGCCACCTGCTCGTCGCTGGTTTGCAGTTTGAGCGAATAGGACTTTGGCTTGCTGGTGGGCGCGAAACCGGGCGCCGCCGGTAAGACGCCCTGCAAACCCGCCAGCGCGCCGCGGGATTCCAGGGTCTGATCGCTGGTAAATGAAGGCCGCGAGGGAATCCCGCCGGGCTCCACCGGGCGCATCGCCTGCACCCACGCCGGCAGGTCGCTGGGCGCGAGCGCATCTTCGTTCGTGATCGGGGTGGGCGCGGGCGCGGAGGACGGTTCGACCGCATTCGATAACCAGTCCGGCATTTCGGCGAAGAGGTCGCTTTCCCCGGTTTTGAAATCCGGGGTGAAGGCTGGCGCATTCTCGAAGGGTGTTTCGCTTGGTTCCGGCGTGGCTTCATACTGCGGAGTTTCCGCCTGGAAAGGCTTGAGCCAGTCGGGTGTCTCTGCGGGCGTTTCCGGTTTGGGCTGTTCTGCGGGCTGGTCGAAAATGGACGATTGCGGCGCGGCGGCTTTCAACCAGTCCGGCAGGTCGGCAATAAAATCGTCCTGGGCAGGCTCCCCTTCCGTCGAAAGGTGAACGGTTTCCTCGCTGGCAAGCCAGGCGGGTGTTTCAGGCTCCGCCGTTCCGCCGGGCTCCCCCCTCAGCCATTTGGGAGTCGTATCCTGAGCCGGTTTTTCCTCCTCTGCCGGAGTTTTCAACCAATCCGGCATGTCTGTGGGAGGGAGAGTCGGCGCTTCGGACGTGCCCAAGCCTGATTCAAAGAAGAGAGCGGATCCCCGCCCCGGGGTTTTTCCTGCGCTTCCCAAGCCGCGCAACCAGTCCGGGGTGTCGGCGGGCAGGTCGGCTGGTTTTGGTTCTTCGAGTTTTTCTTCAGCCTCCCCAGCCATCTGGCGCGTACCAATCCGGTGTCTCATCGGCGGGAATGCTCGGAATGGACGTTTCGTAAGCGGGCGGCGGGATGGGCTTGGTCTTTTGCGGCTGGGACTCGCTGCGGAGCCAATCGGTCAGCTCGTCCTTTTCCGGTTGGGGCTGGGAAGATTGCAATCCCGCCAGCCAGGCAGGCATCCCCGATTCTTCTTCAGGCTCCGCCTGTGGGAAGTCCTCCCTGACGCCCATCTCCACCCAGCGCGCTCCGCTGACTTCGGTCTTCTCTTCTTTTGAAGGTTTGGGCTGTGCGCCCGTGATGTTGGCAAGCCAGTCTGGGACTTCCTCTTCCTCGTCCGAATCCGCCTGGGATTGCAGACCAGCCAGCAGGTCCTGTTGTGAGGCGATGGGCTTGGTCTTATCCGTCTGCGGCATGGATTCCTCGCCGCTCTGCGGTTCGGTCTGCCGCGCCGCGTCGCGCGCATCCCTCAACCATTGCGGCAGGACCGGCTCCAGTTCGGCAGTGTGTCTCTTGGTGGGAGCCTGCCCAGACTGGATCGAATCCGTTTCCGCGCCGGTTGCTGCGAGCGGCGAACGGCAGTTGCGGCAAAAATCGTTTCCCTGCGGATTCTCCGTCCCGCAGACGGGGCATTGGATGATGTCAGCCATTATTTACCCCCATACGGACGGGTCCATCCCGAACAACACGCGCAAACCGGTGGCAAGCGTGCCAAGCGCCACGCCGATCAAAATTCCGCGTGCGCCGCCCAATGCCAAAACCTGGCTCACCCAGGGACGGACCAGCGTGCCGATGATGGGAATCTCTCCAAACGGCAGGGTCACCGAACCGAAGAAAAGGACTGCGGCAGTCAGGATGAACACGATGCCCATCACGTCGGCGCGGCGGCGCAGAAGGCGGATGGCGGCATACAACAGGGAGACGGTCAGCAAGCCCATCAACGCGGCTTCGACCGGCAGGATGATTCCATTCAATACGACCTGCATCGCGGCATGTTCCGGGCGCAGGACGGCTCCGGCGAAAAAGGTGATCGCCATGACGAGGACGAGAAGCGCGCTGTAGATGCTTCCCTTTTCCCCGCGGCGGACTTTGTCGGTGTGCACGACCAGCAGGTTGACCAGCCCCACCAGCGCGGCAACGCCGACCAGGATGACCGCCCAGTTCAACAGGATGGTTTGAATCAATTCCGCCTGCGGCAGGAAATACCCAAGCAGAACCAAAATGCCAATGGCGATGGCGATGACGGCGGTAAATACTCGCATCAGAGGACCCCCACAAATTTAAGCGCCGCGCCGCCCAACAGCGCAAGGATGACCAGCCAGCGCAGAATATCCTGCAACGCCAGGCTGGCGGTGTGAGCGGGGTCGCCGCCGAGATATGCGCCCGCGGCGAAGAGTTCCTCGCCGATCAGCGCATCCTGCGAACTGACGTAAAGCACCGCCTGCCCATCCAGGTTGTCGCTTGCGCCGATCAGCGTGACATGGTCGCGGTCGGAGGCTTCGGCGAGCAAACCGGCTTCGGGACCAAAATGCCCGGTCAGGATGTTGGTGGAAACGCTTTCGTTCGGCGCGATGTGCATTGCCCCGGCGGCGTAACTGAAAGGGGTCAAGCCGGTGACGCGCCCCGTGGTCGGGACATATAACTCGTCCACGTTGGCGGCTTGGTATCCGGCTTGATCGTGTCCCGGGTCAATAGACCAAGCGTCGGGCCCCCCGGCGGAGGCGACGGAAGGCATGTCGCTGACGGAGGTGCGTTCGGCGACGATGCGCAAGATGGCGAGTCCCGCAAAGGCGGAACCTGCGCGCGCATCCAGCAAGCCGCCGTGACCGAGCGAGATATGAAGGCGTTTTCCGTCTTCGATGCTCAATCCCACCGTGCGGACCAGGCGCGTGAAGGCGGGAATCTCGCGCAGGCGGGCCGGCGACTTTCTTTTTATGACGGTGAGAGCCGCCAGCAGGACAGCGGCAAGCAGAAGGACGGCAAGGGCGGTCATGAGCCTGCTCCTTCGCCGGTGAGGAAGGATGCAAATGCCTTCACCTCTGCTTCGTCTTCCAGCATTCCGGCGACGGCGGTCAATTGCTCGCTTTTGACGAACCCGCCGCTAAAATAAATCGCCTGCGCTCCAAGCAGGGCGAAAGGACTTCCTGCTTCAAGAAACGAGGCGACCAGAGCGTGAAGTTGATATCGGCGCAAGGACTCAGCCCAGCGATGCCAGAATTCGCGCGATGACTTCATAATTATTGAGAGTATAGCATAATTTTAATCTTGCCCCTCGCGCCTCTCATGGTGGAATGATTGCAGTTTAGGGGATTCCACAAAGCGCAAAGACGCCCAGGCTCAAAGAGAAAATTTGCTGCCGTACAAATGTCGTTGCGGGGGTGTTCTCCCGGCGAAGTGCCGCCGTGGCAACACAACCTCCTGTTTTGCGAGGCATTTCCGGTCGAGAAGAGATTGCCGCGCAACGACATCAATAAGCACGACGTACGGTAGAGAAAGAGAAAAAAAACTTCGCGTCTTGGGTTCCGGTAAGTTTACGGGGCGATCACCGTGCCGGGCTGGACCTCGGCGTCTTTGGGGATGATGACGATGCCGTCGCGCACGTACCAGTTTCGGTTGTCAATTTCCGTGTTGCGCGGGAAGGGACGGATGGTGACGTTCTCGCCGATGCGCGCATTTTTGTCCAGGATCGCGCCTTCGATGTGACTGTTCGCGCCGATGCCGATGGGCAGTCCGCCCCAGTCGCGTTCGTAATAGTCCGCGCCCATCATGATGCTATCCTTGATGACGCATCCCGCCGCGATTTGGCTGCGGATGCCGATGATGGAATGGGTGATCTCCGAGCGGAGGATGCGGCTTCCCTCCGCGATCAGTACGTCCGTCAGATGGCAAGCCTCCACGATGGAGGCGGGCAGGTAGCGCATGTCGGTGTAAATGGGCAGTTTCGCGTCGTAGAAATCGAACGGCGAATCCGACCGGGTGAGCATGAGGTTGGTCTCGTAGAACGAACGGATGGTTCCAATGTCCTGCCAGTAGCCCTCGAAATCGAAACCGAAAACCTTGTGCGACTTGATAGCTTGCGGGATAATGTCGCTGCCGAAATCGTCGTAGTCGGGGAAATCCCTGAGGTATTCGACCAACACCCTCGTGTTGAACATATAAATGCCCATTGAGCCGAGGAAGGGGCGCGCCGGGTCGTCGCGGCTGACGAATTGTTTTTGGATATCCGGGTCCTTGGGCTTTTCGACGAAGTCCGAGATTTTACCGTCCTCTTCGCGCTTCAGGATTCCGAACCGGCTGGCTTCCTCCCTCGCAACCGGTTGCACGGCGACGGTGATATCCGCCTTGCAGTCCCAGTGACATTCCGCCATTGCCTTGTAGTCCATGCGGTAGAGGTGGTCGCCCGCGAGGATCAGGATGTATTTGGCGCCGGTGGCTTGAATCTCCAGCAGCTGCTTGCGGACGGCGTCCGCCGTGCCTTGATACCAGTCCGCGCTTTCGATGGTCTGTTCCGCCGCCCAGATCTGCACCCAGCCCTGGTGGAACGAGTCGAAGTTATATGTGCGGGTGATGTGGCGGTGGAGGGAGACGGAGTTGAACTGCGTCAGGATGGCGATGCGATAGATTTCCGAGTTGATGCAGTTGCTAATGGGGATGTCAATCAGGCGGTATTTTCCCGCGATCGGCACGGCAGGTTTGGAGCGCATTTGTGTCAACGGGTACAGGCGCGCGCCGCGTCCACCCCCCAAGATGACTGCCAGGACTTCGTTGAATGACGGCATAATCAGCCTCCTGGAATTTTTTGCCCGATGGAACCGGCGAAATTATGCCTATTTTACACCCATCATCCGACGAATGTGATGGATTATGTATACAACCGGGTATGCCAGCAGGATGAGGAGGTCAATGAGCATGAAGAACAGGTAGAGTTTCATGATGGAAGCCTCCGTATATTTCTGTAAACAAGAATCCTATAACGATATACGTCTTTCAGGCTTTTGCGTTTTCCTTTATTTTCATTCTACAGGCTTAGATACCCCAAGTCAACATACGGGGACGCTGTATTTACAAAAATCAAACGTCCTCCGTTGGAGGACGCCGTTCGTTTGGGATACCGGTAAGGTATAATCCCGCTGTGCCGAAGGAGGGAATCGAACCCTCATTCCCGTAGGGAACACGATTTTGAGTCGTGCGCGTCTGCCTATTCCGCCACTTCGGCTCGAGAGCGAAGGCAAGTATACCACTCAAAACCGGTTTGTAAAACAAGTCTTCGACTTGTTTTACAGGCTGCGGCGAAGGAAAAATGAAACTAGGAATCATCGGACTGCCCCAATCAGGAAAGACCACCATCTTCAATGCGCTGACTCGCGGCAACGCCCCCACCACCGCCTCGGCGGGACGCATCGAAGTGCACCAGGCAGTGGTGGATGTCCCCGACCCGCGCGTGGACGTCCTCTCGAAGATGTTCAACCCGCGCAAGACCATCTATGCCAAAATCACCTACGCGGATATCGCCGGGCTGGAGAGCGGTTCCGCCAAGGGCGGCATTTCCGGTCAGTTGCTGAACCTGCTCAACCAGATGGATGCGCTGATCCTCGTGGTGCGCTGCTTCGAGAGCGACCTGGTCATGCACCCGCAGGGAAGTGTGAACCCGCTGCGCGACGTGGAGATGATGACGAGCGAACTGCTGTTGAACGACCTGATCGCCGTCGAACGCAAATTGGAGCGCCTCGCGGAGGAACGCAAAAAAGGCGGCACGGACAAAACGGTCAACGCCCGGCAGACGGAACTCTTCGAGCGGCTGCACAAGGCGCTTTCGGATAACAAACCCCTGCGCGATCTGGAATACACCCACGAGGAAGAGAAGGAACTTTCCAGTTTTGGCTTGCTCACGCGCAAACGCATCCTGACCGTATTCAACCTTGGCGAGGGACAAACCGCTCCCGACGTCAAACTCGATCTTCCCTCTGTGGCGCTGATGGGCAAACTGGAAATGGAGATCGCGCAGCTCTCCCCCCGAAGATGCGGTGGTCTTCATGGAAGAGTACGGCATCAGGGAACTCAGCCTCAACCGCATGATCAACCTGTCGTATGAATTGCTGCAGGAGCAGACCTTCTTCACGGTGGGCGAGGACGAGGTGCGCGCATGGACGACGCGGCGCGGCGCAACGGCGCAGGAGGCGGCAGGCGAGATCCACACCGATCTTTCGCGTGGATTCGTTCGCGCCGAGGTGGTGGCTTATGAAGACCTCGCCGCTCTCGGGTCCATGCACGAGGCGAAGGCGAAAGGGAAGTTCCGGCTCGAAGGCAAGGAATATATCGTCAAGGACGGCGACATCATGCACGTCCGTTCCAGTTTATAAACTTATGGAGTCAGGCAGTTTGCTGCCGAAATTTGCGGGAACTTGTTCCCGCACTCCAAATATACAAGGAGGCCGTATGGCATACCAACTTTCCAAATGGGACCTTTCCCAACTTTACCCCGGTTACGACAGCCCCGAACTGCAAAGCGCGTTCGATATGATCGAGGAGCAGGTCTCCTCGTTCGAAGGCGTGCGCGACAAACTCAAGCCGGATATGCCCGCCGACCAGTTCGTGGATGTAGTGAAAGCCAGCGAAGCGACGACGCGCATCGGCAACAAATTGTATGCCTTTGCGGGGTTGTCGTTTACTGCGGATACGCAGGATCAAAAAGCACAGGCGTTGCAGGCGCGCGTGCTGCAATTCCTGGCGGAGATCGAGAACCGCACGTTGTTCTTCAGCCTGTGGTGGAAGGCGCTGGACGACGAGAACGCAAATCGTTTGATGGATGCTTCGGGCGATTACCGGTATTACCTCGAAGCGATACGCCACTATAAGCCGCACACCTTGAGCGAACCCGAAGAGAAGATCGTCAACCTCAAGAACGTGACCGGCGTGAGCGCGCTTGGCAACCTGTACGACTCGATCACGAGCCGCTACACCTTCAAACTGAAGGTGAACGGCAGGGAAAAGGAATTGACCGCGGCGGAGTTGTTCTCCTACCGCTACAACACGGATCCGAACCTGCGCGCCGAGAGTTACAGATCGCAGTTCAAGGTGTATGCGGCGGACGGGTCCCATCCTTGGGCAAATCTACCAAACCATCGTGCGCGACTGGCACAATGAGAATATCAACCTGCGCAAGTTCAAGAACGCGATTGCGCCGCGCAACCTGAACAACGACGTGCCCGACGAAGCGGTGGAAACACTGCTGGGCGTGGCTCGCAAGAATGCGGGCATCTTCCAGCGGTATTTCAGGATGAAAGCCAAATACGTCGGCATGAAGAAACTGCGGCGATACGATATTTACGCGCCCGTCGCCGCCTCGAAGAAAACTTATAAATTCGACGAAGCCGTGAACATGGTGCTGGATGCGTTCAATGCCTTCGAACCAAAGGTGGCGGGACTGGCGAAGCGTGTCTTCGACCAGAGCCGCATTGACAGCGAAATCCGCAAGGGCAAGCGCGGCGGCGCGTTCTGCTGGGGCTTCCTGCCGGAAGAGACACCCTACGTGCTGGTCAACTACCGGGGCACAGGACGCGAAGTGGCAACCCTGGCTCACGAACTGGGTCACGCCATTCACGCCATGCTGGCGTCGCATCACAGCACGTTCACGTTCCATTCCTCCCTGCCGCTGGCGGAGACCGCCTCGACCTTTGCGGAAATGATTCTGATTGATAAACTGCTGGCGGAAGAGAAGGACGAGTCCGTGCGCCGCGACATCCTCTTCAAGCAGATGGACGACGCCTACGCCACCATCATGCGCCAGTCGTATTTTGCGCTGTTCGAGAAGACCGCGCACGAACTGGTGCAGAAGAACGCCTCGGTGGACGACCTGAGCAATGCCTACCTCGACAATTTGAAGGAGCAGTTCGGCGATGCGCTCGACCTGAGCGACGAGTTCAAGTGGGAATGGGTGGGCATCCCGCACATTTTCCAGGTTCCGTTCTATGTCTATGCCTATGCTTTCGGTCAATTGCTGGTGCTGGCGTTGTATCAGCAGTTCAAAGCCGAGGGCGAGTCCTTCAAGCCGAAGTACCTCAAGATTCTCTCCGCGGGCGGTTCGGAAGCACCGGAGAAAATTTTGAGCGAAGCGGGCATCAACATCCGCGACCCGAAGTTCTGGCAGGGCGGCTTTGACGTGCTGGAGAAACTGGTCAGCGAACTGGAGAAACTGCCGGTGGAGAAACCTGCGGCAAAAGCGAAGAAGGCAAAAACGGTAAGGCGCCAACCCGCCCTGGGCAAAATCAAAGCGGCGAAGAAATCTGTAAAGAAGGTTTCCAAAGCCAGGCCTGCCCGAGGCAGGAAAGCCGGGAAAAAATAGACATTAGATTACGAGACAGCCATCGCAAGGTGGCTGTCTCGCTTAATCACTGACGTTACGCAGTTAAGCCCTTTTCTTACCGCCAAGGCGCCAAGAACGCCAAGAGAAGAGTAAAAGGCGTAAAAAAAACTTGGCGACATGGCGTCTTGGCGGTTTACTGCGTAAGGTGAGTTAATCAGAAATTTTTAATGCCATGCCTTCTGACTCTTGCTAAAATAAAAAATGAAGCGGCGGCGCTGAGAGTCTACAGGATGAACGCCAGAAAGGAAAACCATGAACCGGTTCGTTTTGATATTAACGTTGGGCTTTCTTGCATGTAGTTCATCGCAGGTTTCTCCCGCAGAGACGGAGGATATTCCCGCCGCGTCCGTGCCAACGGTCGCCCCGACTGTCGTTGAAAACATACAGGAGGTTGACGTGAAATTTGAATTGACCAGTCCCGCATTTGCGAATGGGGATTCGATCCCTGCCGATTTTTCCTGCAAAGGGCGCGATGTCAGCCCCGCGCTCGCATGGACGGAACCCCCGGCTGGGGCACAAAGTTTCGCGCTCATCATGGACGACCCCGATGCGCCGGTGGGAACCTGGGTGCATTGGGTCATCTACAACATCCCCGCCTCGGCGCGCGGACTTCCAGAGAGCGTCCCGACCGATCCGCAACTCCGCGACGGAAGCGTGCAGGGCGTCACATCCGCGCGGAGCACCGGTTATCACGGTCCCTGTCCGCCCTCCGACACGCATCGCTACTTCTTCAAATTGTACGCGCTGGATACCATGCTCTCCATGCAAAGCGCAGACAAGAAGCAATTGCTCGCGGCGATGGAGGGACATGTTCTGGGAACCGCCGAATTAATGGGAACATTCAGCCGGTAGCAATAAAAAGAGACAATCACTTTTTGGGTGACTGTCTCTTTTCACTATTGACTGATCCCGGCAACTGATCACTGATTACCGGTCACTGATTACTGATCACTGTTTTACACATCGTAATCGCCAGAGTCTTCCTCCACCGCCATCACCGGCTCTTCCTTCTCTTTCTTATCGAGGAATTGCAGGGTCTGGGCGACGACTTTCGTGAAGTATTTCGTATCGCCGTTGGCTTCGTATTTGTCGGTTTTCAGGCGTCCTTCCACGAAGATCAGGCTGCCCTTCTTAAGGTACTCCTGGCAGACCTCGCCCAGCCGCCCCCACGCCTCGATGTTGACCCACTCGGTAGATTCTTTCGTCTCGCCGTTCTTGTCCTTCCAGCGGTTGCTCACTGCCAGGCTGAAGTGACAGACCTTTTTGCCGGTGGGGGTGAACTTGCTCTCCGGGTCCTTGCCCAGACGACCGATCAATTGGACGCGGTTTAGAGTTGGCATGTCGGCTCCCCTTTCGGTTCATAAACTTTTAGATGCAGTGTACGTGTCATGACTAGTCTCCTTTTTAATCTAAAAGCACAGGTGAATTTTGAACAGGGTTATACTTGCTTTTACCCTGCGCTTTCCGTGGTGTTGGTGGCGGCGGGCGCTTCTGCCTGGACCTTCTTCAGCACCAGCATACCCGTCTTCATCTCCACGACGTTGTACCCGGCGGGTACGGCGTCGAGGGCGCCTTCCTTCACTTCCTTCGAGAAGAAGAACATCTTGCCGTTGGAGTGCAGGTAGTAGGTGACGCCTTTGGAATTGGTATGTGAGTAAGCCATTTTTTCTCCTTTTTGTCTAAGTGGTAATAAGAGTGTAGAACAAAGTTTCTAGCCTGTCAAGTAGGAAAAAGGAAGTCGTCTATACAAATTTTGAAGTCAGGGAGCGTCGCCTGGCGCCGTGGCGACACCTGCTCCCGAAATACGCCAGCGAACTGGCTGACTCTAGAACAGACCCCGGAGACCTACATGAAAGTCGCTTCTTCCCTCTCTGACCTACGATCCACCCGCCTCTCTCTCGACGGGACGGTTGGTCTTGTCCCCACGATGGGTTATCTCCACGAGGGACATTTATCGCTTGTCCGCCAGGCAAAAGCGGAATGTGACCACGTCATCGTCACCATCTTCGTCAACCCGGCACAGTTCGGACCGAACGAAGACCTCTCCAAATATCCCCGTGACCTCGAACGCGACCTGAGCTTGCTTCGCCCGCTCGGCGTGGATGTGGTCTGGACGCCGTCGGCTGAGATCATGTATCCGCCCGGTTACCAGACCTGGGTGGAGGTTGAGGCGCTCACCAAAGGACTGGAAGGCGCAATGCGTCCCGGTCACTTCCGCGGCGTGACCACCGTCGTATCGAAGTTATTCAACGCAACCCAGCCGCACAAAGCCTACTTCGGTCAAAAGGACGCACAGCAGGCGGCGGTCATCCGGCAAATGACCCGCGATTTGAACTTCCCAATCGAGATTGTGGTCTGCCCCACCCAGCGCGAGGTGGACGGGCTGGCGATGTCCAGCCGCAACAAATATTTGAACGAAGCCGAGCGCAAGGCGGCGACGGTGTTGTTTCGGGCGTTGAGCGCGGCAAAGGAACTCTACGAGGCGGGCGAACGTGACGCGGAAAAGTTGAGGGGAAGGATGAAAGAAGTGCTGGCGTCCGAGCCGCCGGCGCAAATGCAATACGTCTCCTGCGCGGACTACGACACCCTCGAAGAGTTGGACATGGTGAAAGGCAAGACCCTGCTCTCGATGGCGGTATTTGTGGGCAAGACACGGTTGATTGACAATTTTGTGCTGGGATAGGTAAGGGTATAATTCAACAAATGAGAAAGATTCCCGTCGCCCTGCAAAAAGAAATGGTAAAACGTCTTGTGGATGAATTCAATCCTGAGACGATCTATCTTTTCGGTTCATACGCGTGGGGACGACCCAAAGATGAGAGCGATGTGGATTTGCTGGTGATCGTCAAAACCAGCAGGCAGAAACCCATTCAGCGGGCGGCTCGTGCGCAACGGAGCCTTCGGGGAATCAAAGTGCCGGTGGACGTGCTGGTAAAAACGCACCGCGAATTCCAGCGATATGTTTCCGTAAAAGCCTCGCTGGAAGCGCAGATCATGCGGGAGGGCAAATTGCTGTATGGACGCAAAGCGCTCGCTGGTGCGTAATTGGATCATGAAGGCACGGCGCGACCTGCTTTCAGCAAAAAAACTTGCGCGCGGAAAAGAGCTGTATCTCGATACGGCAATTTACCACTGTCAGCAGCTGGCAGAAAAAGTAATAAAAGGCTGGCTGGTCTACAACGATATTCCTTTTAGCAAGACGCATGACTTACGTCTGCTTGTTGCGCTTGCCGCCGAGACAGAGACAAGATTCAATGAATGGCTCGACGCTGCCGAGCAAATCACGCCTTACGCGACCGCATATCGGTATCCGGGGGAAGTTTTAGAACCGACCGAGGAAGAATATCAAAAGGTTTTCAAAGCCGCAGTTGATTTTTATGGCTTTGTTTGCTCGTTGCTGCCTCCTGAGTTGACCGTACCATAACCTGTTTTCCTTTGCGCTAAAGGGAGTATGAAATCGCGGCGGATTTCTTTCAATTTGAAAATTTCCGGCGGCATCATTCTGGTAATTGTAGAGTGATTCTCCTGCTTGGCTTACATGGATTGTACGACGTGATGCATCCGGCGCGCAGGATTCCGCCCGATCCTAATGTGAAAAGGGATTTTGTTTCAACACGTGAAACCTGTATTCCGTTATTGGTTAAATCTTCTCATCGCCACCGTTTTGGCAGTGACTCTCGGCTTGCTTGCCGTATTGCTTTACATCAGCAATTTGCAGGCACGGGCCTTCCTCCACCCGGCGCGGATTCCCTCCAGCGGGGATTTGCTCAAAGAGCGGAACGTCCCCTATCGGGAAATCGAACTGACCGCAAAAGACGGCGTTCTGCTTTCCGCGTGGTACACGCCGCCGCAAAATGGCACGGTCATTCTGGTCGCGCATGGGTACAACGCCAACCGCCCCGAACACATTCATGCGATGTTCGCGGAGAACGGCTACGGCGTTTTGACATGGAATTTTCGCGCGCACGGCTCGAGCCGCGGGGACATCTCCACGCTCGGTTATTTCGAACGATTGGACGTGGAAGCCGCGCTGGAATTCGCACTGGCGCAGGAGGGCGTGGAGCATGTCGGCGCGTGGGGCGGCTCGATGGGCGCGGCGACGCTCATCCTTTCGGCGGCGGAACACTCTGAGATCGAAGCGGTGGTTGCCGACAGCGCCTTTCCGTCCCTTGAAGATGTGTTGCGATTGAACGTCCCTGTTTCGCTTCTCCAGCCTTTTTGTGATTTTTAGATGGGAAACCCACAGCGGCGTATCGGTGGACGACATCCGCCCGGTGGATGTGATCGGGCGAATCAGCCCGCGCCCGGTGTTCATCATTGACGGCTGGGAGGGCGCGGCGGCGGCGATGAATTCCCCGTATCGTTTGTACGACGCGGCGAATGAACCAAAAGAAATTTGGGTGGAGGAGGGTGTGCCGCATTTGGGGATGTTCGCGCACGACCCGCGCGGATATGAAGAAAAGATTGTGGAATTTTTCAACGAATATTTATTGCCCCACTCACCCTAAGATCCCAGAAAAAGACCCTAAAGGTTTCTTCTGCAATTTAAACCAAGAAGCAACTCCTGGCATACGGGAAAAACCTTTAGGGTCTGGCTTTTAAAAACACTCTCAGAGGCGGGGAGAGGTCACGGACCCCAGCGCATGTCTTTCGCGTAAGGCAGGAGCGCGATCATCGAGCTTCCATCGGTGGGATACAACTGCGCCGCGCCGCCCAGGTAAGTCTGTTCGTTCTGGGCGTTGGCAACGATGACGAAACTCGCATCGGGAGCCCAGAGCGCTTCGTTCATGAACTGGAAGGTCTCCGGGCGCAGGACAGTCCTGCCCGTCACGCCATCCGCCGCCGAGCGGACGAGTTGCAGCGGCGGGCGGTTGATCATGTCGCCGGTGTTGGGCACGCTGGCATGGAAGAAATACAACTGACCATCCGGCGCGATGAAGGGATTGTCGGCGACCTCGGCGGGGTTGGAGTCGAAATCGCCGAGAAGAAGCGTGGTCACAACCCCGGAGTTTGTATCCACCCGCCAGAGACCGGCGGCGAACATGCCGAAGGTGGGGCTGGCTGAATACAACACGGAAGCGTCGCTGCTGAGCGAGTAATCGCCGCAGCAGATGATCCCGCGCTGTTCATTGGTCAATCGCACGAGCGTCCCGCCGTTGATCTGGTAGATCCCGGTGGACGCACCCTCGTAATATCCAAGCGTGATGAGGAGTTTACTGCCATCGCTGGAGTACATTTCGGGCCAGTAAAGCTCCTCGGGGGCGGCAAACCCGCCCTCAAGTTGATCGATCTTGTCCTCCAGCACGCGGTTGGACTGCCCGCTGGCGACCGAGTAGAAATTCAGCCCCTTGTAGCCATAGGCAATAGTCTGCCCGTTGGGGGAGAAAACCGGACTGTTGATGTTCGTCAGGAAGGGATTGTTCACATCCTGAGCGCCGCCGTCGAGAATCATTTTGCGGTTACTGCCGTCGGCATTGGCGGTGAATAACTGGTTGTTTGCAACGAACACAATGCCGCCATCCATCAGCGAGACATCGAACTCCTCCACGTTGGCGGGTTCGAAAGTCAACTGTGTGACGGTCTTGCCGTCTTTCTCCAGGCGGAAGACCTGTGAGATCTGCGCCGCGTCGTTGGCGAGATAATACAACGAGCGCGGCAAAAGCCCGGATGGGGAATCCCCGTGCGCCGGCGCGGAAGGAAGCGTCCCTCCATTGCCGGGGGAAGCCGTCAGTGCGGCAAGCGTCGCGGCGACGACAGTCTCCACGTTGGCAGGTTCCTGCGGAGCGGACGCCCCCAGCGGATTCGCGCAAGCGAGCGCAAGCAGAATCAGAACGGGGATTGCAGCCAGAGAATTCATTCGTTTGTTCATGGATACCTCGTAATTTAAACAAAACAAAGACGTTGAATCAGCCGGGAGGTTCCATGCTGACACACGTCTTTGTGGAATGGCAAAAGGGTTACACCTGCTCGTAGTGATGCACAGGCACGACGAACAGCGTGGCGCGTTTCTCGCCGCCTTTGGAAGGCAGTGCGCTGCGGACGGTTTCGATCACGGTGTCCACCTGGTCATCCTCCACGCCCAGCAGCAGGGTGACCACGCCGCTGCGCAAAAACCCGCCCGTCGAAGCCACGCGGGTCACGCGGTAACTGGCGGCGGTAAATGCCTGGGTCAGCGCGTCGGCGTCCTGGTCTTTGACGATGACAATGATCATTTTCATGGCAATCTCTCCTCGTCTTCAGACCTGACAGGTTTTTGGAAACCTGTCAGGTCTGGGTTTTATATCTGTTCGAAGCGTTCCACCGGTAATGCGAACACGGTCGCCCCGCCCACCGTGACGGGCACGGGCGCGGGCATGGGCATGGGCGAGCCTTCCAGCGGCAGGGTCATGTATTCGATGCGCTGGCGGCAGGCTTCGTGCAGGACATCGAGCGCCTCCGTTTGCTTTTCCGCGGGCAAGCCGATGAGCAGGGTGGCGTTGCGCCTGCCCAAAAAGCCTCCCGCGCTGGCAAGGTACGTCAGCGAAGCGCCGATGTTTTGCAGGGCTTTGGTGGCGGAATCCAGGTCCTGTTCCTGGATCACCGCCAGCAACAATAAATGAGTGGTCATTTCGATCTTCCTTTCTCCAGACCGTAGGCGCGCAAGATGGGCGTGACGACCAGCAGACCGGTATCCGGCTTGCTCAGATCGCCGACCAGTTCCTGGGTGGCGGCAAGGATTCGGTCAATCATGCCTTCATCCTCGATCACGGTAAAGATCGTACGGCTCAGGGTTTCCGAGGCTTCGTAAAAATCGTCGAGCGAGGGAATCAGCGGAACGTCGTCGCGTATCCCTCGTTTCTGGCGGAGCCGGCCCATCCCCGAACTGAACAGGACGGTGGCACCGCCCACCCCTATTTTATTCCATGCTTCCAATAATTCTTCGAGCAGATCGGGATTGTGCAGAACGAACATGACGAGATACATAGACTACGACTCCTCCAGTTTCTGCGCTTCAGACTCCGCCGATACCTGCCCGGCGTTGAGCGAGGGATGCTCCGCCTTTGCCTTTTCCCGCGCAAACAGGGAACGCAGGATGGGCGGCGTGACCAGCGTCGTGAACAGAATCATGACCACGACGGCGGAAAATTCGTTGCCGGTCATCAGCCCGCTTTGAATGCCCACGCTGGCTACGATCAAACCGACCTCGCCGCGCGAGATCATCCCCGCGCCGAGTTGAGCGGCTTCGACGCCCGTGAGTCCGCCCAGCCGCGCGCCCCAGCCCGAGCCGATCCACTTCCCGGCGACCGCGCCGAGGGTGATGAGCGCGCTGAACAGCAGGGATTCCATTTGAAAACTCCGCAGGTCAATGGACAAGCCGATGTTCACAAAGAAGATCGGCACGAACAAGGCATACGCCAGCGTGTGGACTCCCACTTCGATGCGTTCCTTTTCCGGCGTGCGGGCAAGCATCAGTCCCGCGATGAACGACCCGGTGATCGCCGCCATGCCGCCGAACAATTCCGCGGCGATCCCGTACAACAGCATGATGACGATGGAAATCGTCAGCGTGCCCTGGCTGATGGGCAGGCGGGTGGTCCTGTGCAGGATCCACGGCAGAACCTTCAAGCCGACGAACATGGATACGAGCAGGAACAGGAACATGCGCAGGATGGTCAGCAGGACGCTTGCGGTCCCGCCCGTCCCGCCCTGGACTGCGAGGAAGATCGAAAGCAGGAGGATGATCAGCACGTCGTCGAAGACCGCCGCGCCGAGCAGGCTCAACCCCATGCGGCCGCGCCGCCTTGAGTTCCATCAACGTCTGGGCGGAGATGCTCACGCTGGTGGCGCCCAGCGTCAGCCCGAGGAAGAGCGAAGCGCTGTGGTCCATCCCAAAGGACAGACCCGTTCCCCATCCCAAAAGCACCGGCAGGAGGACGCCCATCAAACCCGCCAGCGCCGCCACGCGCACGTTCTGACGCATCTCGCTGAAGTGCAGTTCCAGCCCCGCTATGAACATAAGCAGGAGCACGCCCAGTTCGGCAAACTCGCCGATGGTATCCGCCAGTTCGTGCTCGATGAACGGCAGGTTGAGCAGGTCGAGCAGCGACGGACCCAGCAGGATGCCGGTCAGCAGTTCCCCGAGGACGGCGGGCTGTCCCAGGCGCATGCTCAGGTAGCCAGCCAGCTTGGAAGCGAGCAGGATGATCGAAATCAGAAACGCAAGTTGAAGAAAAGTATTCATGAGCGCTTGAAATTTTATACCACGTTTTGCCCGCGATTTTCTACGCACACACCTACCGGGAGCATTCAGATTCTGTAGAAACGCCGTTCAGAACATTTTTCGTTTTTTTACCGCCAAGGACGCCAAGCCGCCATGTTTTTTCTCTATTTCTTGGCGTTCTTGGCGACTTGGCGGTTCATTTTAGAAATTTGTGCAGGATGAATTTTGGGAAAGTATCTACAACATTTGAACGCTCCCCACCTACCCGGGCAATTCCCCCTGCAGCCACTTCACTTGAACAGGCGTCGCGTTTTCGGGGATATGTTCGTACACCTTTTCCAGCGGAATTCCTTGCGCATGGCAGATGATGATTGCCAGCGAAAGCCCGTGTGCGACGATAAGCACCGAATCGCGCGGATGCCGTTGCGCAATTTCATTCGCCGCCACCAGCACACGCTCCGCCACATCGCGGGGCGACTCTCCGTTCGGCGCGCGGGCGTGAAATGGATTTCTCTTCCGTTCCTCGAGTTCTCGCGGATAGCGCGCCTCGATTTCTCCGGCGAACATGCCTTCCCAATCGCCCAGGTTGATCTCGCGCAGACGCGGCTCCGGGGTGACGGTCAAGCCCAGGGTCTCGGCAAGCAGTTCCGCCGTCTGGAAGGAGCGCGGAAGGTCGCTCGCGTAGATGGCGGCAAAGCGCATGTCCTTCAATTTCTCCCGCAGGGCAAGCGCCTGTCTGCGTCCCGTTTCGTTCAAACCCGGCGCATGAGGCGACTGTCCCTGCCACCTGCCGCTTACGTTCCAATCCGTCTGCCCATGACGGACGAGCCAGAATTCGGTCATCGTTTGCGTTCCGGTATTCCGGCACTTCGATCATCGGCGGGCGTTCGTACTCGGCGATCTGCTCCACATCGAGGAAGTAGCCCTTGCTGTCGTGGCGGATGAGTTTCATCGAACGGTTCACGTCCTCCAGCACCGCGCGCCCAAAGCGGGTTTCCAGTTTGCGCATCACGGTCTGGATGATGGCAAAAGACATTTTGCCCAACGCCTCCAAATGCTGGTTGTGATGAATGCGTTCGAGCAGGTCCACCTGTGCGATGGATTGCAAGCCGAACTTTTCGTAGATGTCAATCAGCAGGCCGGTCTCCACACCATAGCCCGAATAAAAGGTGGCGCGCTCCAGCGCCTCGCGCCGTCCGCCGTATTCGCCCGAAAGCGGCTGAACCACGCCGGAAAGTTCCGGGTAGAACAGGTTCAACAATGGGCGCGCGGTCAGTTCGGTCACACGCCCTCCGCCGCCCGCCTGCATTTTTTGTCCCACCCGCGGCGGCCTGCGATAGAAGCCCTTCACCAATTGGATTTGCGGGTTGACCAGCAGCGGACCGATGATGCCGTACACAAAACGCGGGTGGATGTTGACGATGTCCGTGTCAATCCACACGATGATGTCGCCCTTTGTGACGAGCAGGCTTTTCCACAACGCTTCGCCTTTGCCGTCGCGCGCTCCCAGCCGTTCCAGCAAATGCTGGTGGATGTAAACCGGCACGCCCTCCTTCTCCGCGATCTCGCGCGTGCCGTCGGCGGAGTTGGAGTCGATCAGCACGATCTCGTCCAGCAGGGGTACGCGCTGCATCAACTCCTTTTTCATCGTGCGAATGACCTTGCCCACCGTCTCCTCTTCGTTCAACGCAGGCAGCGCCAGGCTGATCGTCACGCCTTGATGTCTTTTCAATTCCACCAGTTCGCGCAGCTGGCTGAACTCATCCGCATGGAAGGTGTTCTCGGCGAACCATTTATCCACCAAAATCGAAATCGCTTCCACACCCGCGCTTTCGTCGTAAACCACCTGTGGGAACGGTCTTCCCCGTTTCACCGCGATCACCGTGCACGGCGCTTCACGCAGGATGCGGTCTGCCACCGGACCCATCGAAATGGAACTGGTCACAGGCTGGGAGGTTGTGCCGAGGATGATGACATCCGCTTTCTTCGTGTTCTCCAGGATGACCTGCACCGCATCATCCGTGACCTCGAACTGTTTCTGCACTTCGGGCAGTTGTTTCAACACCCGGTCCAACCCCTTGAACGGCGCGTCAATATTCGTTTCGGGGTCGTCCGCCCGGCGGATGTGAAGCGTCGCCACCCCTTTTGGATGCAGACCCAGCCCCACGCGCAGCGCCAACTCCGCGTGCGGTCCGCCTCGCACCGGGACCAGGACCTGCCTCGGTTTGCTGGAGATTTTTCCGCGCATCAGAGCCACGTCGCACGGCGGGCGCGTTAGCAGGTCGTTCACGTTGACGTGCAATGCTTTTAGATGGGAATCGAATTCCAGCAGAAGCAGGTCGGGCTGTTCCTGCTGAAGCAGGTTCGAAAGTTCGTTCCACGGCTCGTGCGAAACGATGACCTTCGATTTGCTGACGATCTTTTCCTCCCTTCCGTAGTTCCTCAACAGTTTGCGCGCGCGCGCGCGGCAGCCGCCCCCTTGCTCAGCGACTCTTCGGGCGGCAAAACCACCACGCCCACCAGGATGATCTCCGCATCGAACAGGCGCGCCGTCTCCAGCGCGTGCAAGCCGGGTCCTTCGTGAACCAGCGGGATGAGAACGCTGTGGATGGGTGAAAATTCGGAATGTCGTTGCATGATGTTCTCCTTTCGCCGTGCGGCATATCCATTTACAGAATGGGAGCGATGTGTTGACGATAAATGGCTTCCCAGCGGAACGAGGCGCGCGCGCGCATGGCAAACCTGGCAGGCAGGGATGTTTGAAAATAGTCCGCAAGCATGCCCGCGACCCTGGCAGGCTCTTCATCGGGCGAAAAAAACGCCGCGTCTTCCAAACCCAGTTTTCGCAAAGGGGGAATATCGGCGCAGAAGGCGGGCAAATGGCTGAACGCCGCTTCGATCAACGGGATGCCAAAACCCTCCTCGCGGCTGGGAAAGAACAGCGCGTCGGCGACGCGATAGAAATCCGCGATGACTTCATCGGGCAGGAAGCCGTCGTGCAGTTCCGCGAGAAAATACGCCGAGCCTTCCAAGCCCAATTGACTGCGCATTCCTTTGAGCATTTCAAAGTATCGGATGTTGCCCGCGTTGTGCGGGTCCCAGCGGACCCCGTCACCACCAGCGCGGCGTCTGGAAATTGCCTCCGCAGTTCAGCCAGCGTGTGAAGCGCAAGTTCGATGTTCTTGCGCGGCGTCACGCGGACGGGCAGCGAGCAGGATCGGCGCGGCGTCCAACAGGTTCGTCTTTTCAAGCAGGGAGCGGGTCAGCGCTTCAAGTTTGTAAAACCGTTCAATATCCACACCGTTGGGGATGACGCGGATCGAAGCGGGGTCTAGTTTCATCAGTCCTGCCAGTTCATCGCGGCGTAAATCCGAGACGACGACATGGGTCAGGCTTCCCCAGTCCGTTCGCAGCAAATCCCAGGGATAGCCATCGTGCAGTTCGGGCAGGTAGCGCGGCGTCGTCCACGCCAGGTCGTGATGCCAGAGGATCAGGCGCGGCAAATTTTGGTCAAGGTGTAGTTGGTGGAGCGCGGCAGTAAGCGCGAGGTTCTTGTTCAACGAACAAACGTTGTGCGCGATCAAGACATCCGTGCCGTATAAGGCGTCTTGCAGCTGGTTCATGAGTTCGCTGCGCAGAGCCTCGAACTCGCCCGTTACCGCGCCTCGATCCAGTTTCTCTTTCATCGCGATCACGCGCTCGTGGCGTGAATCCGCCAGTGGAATTTTCACGAGCGGGATTTGCGCGTTTAGCGCCTCGCCGCGCGCCGCGACCAGCCGCACAGAATGTCCATCCGCAGACATGAGCCGCGCATGATGGGCGATGACGCTTTCCACGCCGCCGACGATGGGCGGGACGGAATAGTGAAGTAGAGCGATATTCATATCGCCGCCTTCAAACCTGATACCCCAGGCAATCCGCCAGAACGGATTCGAGCCTGCGCTCCAGCACAGCGTAGGAGAAATAGCGTTTGGCGAGTTGGTAATTCATCTCCGCCCATTCCTTTGTCATGTCGGGGGTTTTTAGCGCGTGACGCACGGCGGTGATCGTGCTGGTGCTGATGAAGCCGTCGAACCAAAGCGTGTGGAAGCCTTTCGGCTTGATGTCCACTTCGTAGATCGAGTAGTTGTTGACCAGGATCAGGCGGCGGTAATACACGGCTTCGAGGAAGGCGTTGCCGAAGCCTTCGATGCTCGACGGGTAGGTAACCAGGTCCGCGTAGGGATACACATCGCCGAGCGTGTAAATCTTTTTGCCGTCGGGGGTCGTGCCGCGTTGATCCTGCACCTGGTCCGCTTCAAAACGGACGGTCACATCCAGCAGGTGCGCGTACTCGCGCACACGGTTTTCGTAGTCCGTGCCTTCGTCGCCGGAGGCGTGCGAGATGATGAGTTTGGCGGGCATATCCAGGGCGGCGCATCAACTCGATGGCGTGCTCGATGCCCTTCCGTTGAATGACGCGCGTGGGCTGCAGGAAAAAGTATTCGCCGCCGCGAATGTCAAAATCCGAGCGGACCGTTTCCGTATAAGGGTCGGGAGCGGGCGGCGGGGAGTCGAAGTCCATCACGTTGGGGATCACCCGCGAGGTCAAGCCCTGACGCGAAGCGATCTGCTGCGCCTGAATCGAATTGATGACCACATGTCGAATCGAAGGCAGGTTGGGCGGGAACGCGGCGGCAAGATAATCGCCCACGCAATTGACCTGGAAGCGCTGGCGTTCCCAGTAAAAATCGTGATGATGCGCGATGGCGGGATAGCCCGTCTCGGCGACGAACTCGGTGATGGCGAGACCGAGCGGCAGGTTGAGCGGAATTGTCAGCGCGTTTTCGACGATGAGGATTTCCAAATCGAAACGGCGTGCAAATTCGTACAACTCCTTCTTGAAATATTCCTTGAATTCGTTCACGCGGCGCGTCATGGCGGGCGGGCGCACATAGATGGAGAAGAAATCCTTGTGCAGGTGCGCCATTTCAGGATGCGCCTTGCGCGCCTCCTTCGTGACCGTCCAACTGCCGGAATACGCCATTCGATTGAGTTCGTCAATATCCGGGTGACGGTAAAACGCCTCCGGCACGACGTGGGAGTAGTCCGCGCTTCGGTCACATTCGCCTGCGAAGTAGAAGCATCTGTGACCGAGCCGCTCCAACACGGTTGCCCACTTTGCCGTTTCGAGCGAGACGCCGTCCGTGCCCGCGAAACGGGTGGAGATGAAACCGATATTGTGAGATGATGGTGTCATGAGGTACCTCTAATTGATTATGTCATTGCGAGCGCCGAAGGTGCGAAGCAATCTCCTGTTTTGATGATTTACTCTGTTGTCAGGAGATTGCTTCGGGCTGTCGCCCTCGCAACGACATGGTTAAGTGGGTTTCAACCATAAAACCTGATATGGCTCAAGCGTGATATTGGAAACCTGAATTACTTGACCTGTGAAAAGGTCTGTCGCTCTTTCTTGATCCGTTTTGAAGGCAATTCTCTTTGCGCTGACGTTATGCAGGCACAGCGCACGAGACTTTCCATCCGGCGAAATACGTTCGATGGCAAAGATGGACGGATGAAGGTCTAAAATATTCTGCTGTCCATGCGGATGAAACGCGGAGGTATTGCTTCTGGCTTTCAGCAGTTGACAATAACGGGTGAAGACTTTGTAACGCAAAGAGTTTTCGTCCGCAAGTTCCTGCTGCAATTTTTCAAACTGTAACTTCTCGCGGTTGATGGTGCGGTTGCGTCCGGTCTGTTTCACGCCTTCGATCCAGCCGCGTGAGCCGAAGAGGCTGTGGAAGTAAATGCCCGGCACGCCGACGAGCGTGAGCATGATGGCTTGCGCGGCGACGAAACGGTTGACTTGTAAATCCAAGGATTCGCCCTCGTACCCCTTCGGGGCACTTTCCCCAGCCCTTCCCCCGAGGGGGGAAGGGAGTCCCCTCTCCCTTTGGGAGAGGGCTAGGGTGAGGGGGGGCGAGAGCGCGTCGAAGTAGTTGATGTTCATCTCGTAGGGACTCTGCGTCCCGTCTGCGTTATGCTTGTAGGAGATCAAGCCACCGTGTTCGATGGTTTTGTTCACAAGTGAAGCGATGTCAGCGTCCGACAAGATTCCTCGGGCAGGATTCAGCCCGATCCCGTCGTGAGAGGCGAGGAAGTTGAAGAAGGTCGTTTTATCGGAGGGAAGAGTCAACGTCCGCGCCCAGTCTGACAAAATCCGCGCGTCGCCGGTGTGGAAGGTGTGCAGGGTCAACGGCGGCAATGCAAAGTTGTAGACGAGTTGTGCTTCGTTGTGTCCATTGCCAAAATAGGAAATGTTGTCGGTGTGCGGCACGTTGGTCTCGGTGATGAAGTGGACGTGCGGCGCGACCTCGTTCAGCGCGGCGCGCAGGAACCGGATGACCGCATGCGTCTGCGGGAGGTGGATGCAGGGAGTGTCAATCTCCTTCCAGAGGTAGGCGATGGCGTCGAGGCGGATGAAGTCCGCGCCGCGCTCGGCATAAAGGAGGAGGACTTCGAGGATTTCGAGCAGGACTTCGGGATTCTTGAAATTGAGGTCAATCTGGTCGGCGCTGAAGGTCGTCCACACTTTCTTTTCGCCGGACGCGGTTTGAAACGTCGTGAGCAGAGGCAGCGTGCGCGGACGCACCACCTGCGAAAGGTCCGGTTCGCCTTCGACGGTGATGAAGTAATCTTTATAGTGTGAATCGTCTTGAAGAAATTTCTGGAACCATTCGCTCTGCGAGGAGATGTGGTTGATGACGCCGTCGAACATCAGGCGGAAGTTCCGCATGGCAGAGACGTCGTCCCAATCGCCGAAGGCGGGGTCAATGCGGCGGTAATCCACCACCGAGAAACCGTCGTCGGACGTCCAGGGGTAAAAGGGCAGTAGGTGAATTCCGCTGACGACGCCAGTCAGATATTCGTCACAAAACTTTTTGAGCGTTTGGAGCGGTTTTTCGTTCGGGGATCGAACCTGATCGCCGTAGGTGATGAGGACCGAGTCGCGTTCGCTGAGTCCGCCGTCCCGTAATTGGATGCGGGCACGATAGCCGTCCAGCAGGTTTTGAATCCGTTCGAGCGGGCGCGCAGCGGCATGTTCCCCATATAAAAAGGTGAGATGGGAGAACAGTTCCTTCATCAGCCTTTCTTGGTCCGCATGGAGCGGATGGCGATCACAACTAGCGCAAAGAATGTGATGGGGACGAAGAATGCAATGAACAGCGTCGCGGTGGGCAGGGCGGGACTTCCCGCGGCGCGCAGGATGACGTACGTCACGTAAAGGATGTAATACGACAGAAGCAACCCGCCTTCGAGGCGCGAGATGCGGTTGTCAATGTAAAAAACAGGCAGGGTCACCAGAGCCACAAAAACCATCACGGGCAGGTCGAGCTGCAGGATGTGGCTTCCCACCGGAATCCCGCCGGGCGCGACCAGCGCGCCGATGCCCAGCACGCCGAGCAGGTTGAAGATGTTGCTGCCAACGGCGTTGCCGACGGCAATGTCGCTTTCCCTTTTGAGCGCGGCAATTGCGGACGTGGCGACCTCCGGCAGGGATGTCCCTGCCGCAACAATGGTCAGACCGATGACCAGTTCACTCACGCCGAGGGCGATGGCGATCCGCACCGAGGATTCCACCAGCCAGTCCGAGCCGAGCACGAGCAAGCCCAGCCCGGCGAGGATGAAAACGATATTGATGGCGGTGTTGCGCGCGGTGTGCGGTTCTTTTGGCGCGTATTCCTGCGCGTATTCCTTTTGCACGGCCTTGCTTTCCCGCCTGCTTTGGCGCAGGGCAAAGACGGTATACAACACAAGACCGAGAAGCAGGACCACGCCGTCCAGCCAGCCGAGGCCGCCATCGAAGGCAAGCACAAAGGTCAGCAGGGAGATGCCCAGCATGATGGGCGCATCCTTGCGGATGAGTTGTTTGGCGATGACGATGGGCGCGAGGATGGCGGTCACGCCGAGGATGAAAAGAATGTTGAAGATGTTCGAGCCGAGCACGTTGCCCAGCGTCAACTCGCCCTGACCGGCGACGGCAGCCCTGCAAAGACACCGCAATTTCGGGCGACGCCGTCCCAATGGCGACGATGGTCAAACCGATGACGAGCGGGGAAACGCCGAACGCTGCCGCCAGCCGTGACGCGCCGCGCACCAACAGGTCGGCGCCGATGATCAATGTGATGAGTCCAGCCAGGAAAAGGAGGATGGTTGTCGTCATGGTTGCAATCTCGTAATTTAATCCCGAAATTTATATACCATGATTTTTTGGAGTTAAGATTAATTTCCCCTTTATGAAAGATGTTTTGATTGTTCGTTACATCTCCACAATGCAGGGCGCTTCGTCCTTGACGATGACGCTTTCCCCGTTTGCAAACGTAACGGTGGTCTGTTCCTGTCCGCGCACGACGGTGAGCCCCTTGTATTTGATGGTCACAGCAAACGGGAAGAGATTTCGTCCCTCCAGTTTTACGCGCGCGCCTGAAAGGATCGTCACGCCCAACGCCTGCATGAACAAACCGACGGGCGCGAAGCCGGTCAGCGAATTGCGCTCGCCGATGCCTGTCCCTTTTTCGGCATGGTAGCGTTGGTAGAACGAGCGGTTCTGCTTCAAGTTCTGGATGACCGCGTTCATCAAATGTGCGGTGAGCCGCGTCGCTTCGGCGCGGAAGCCGTAGGCAAGCAGACCTTCCGCGATCAACGAATTCCAGGGGAGGCTCACGCTCATCGAAACAGTCTCCGCTTGCAGGTCCGGGGCGAGCGGGAGGGATGGCATTCCAAAAGGACGGTCGAAGCGGTCTGCCATCATGATGTTGCGCCCGATCATCGCGTAAGCGCGCTGTTTTTCGAGCGCGCCCGCCCATAACGGCAGACCCAGCGTGATGTCTTCGCCGGTTGTATCCACGATCTTGACGCTGATCCTGTCGTTCTCTTCCAAGCCCGTTACACTGATGCGCCCCACACGCGTAAAGACCATCTGAGTGGTTGCGACCAGACCACCCGAACGCCATTGGAATTGATGCCCGGCGATGAGTTCGCTCTCGCCTTTGGATTTGGTGAAATATTCGCTGATCTCCACCTCCGGTCGCTTCGCGGCTGGACTTTTGGTCTGAATCTCCACCAGCAGGCGCACCGGCGTCTCGGACTCGAACTTGGGGCGCATCGAGCCGTCGCCTTTGCGTTTGGCAATGACCTTGCTTTCGGTGACCTGTCCTGTTTCGCGGTCGCGGTAGGAGTAAAAACTGACGCGCGGGTTCCAACCGGCGTCGAGCGAATCTTTGATCTTCCCGGCTTGCGCCGCGATCAACGCGGTCTCTTCATCGGGCTTGCCGAGTATCTTCCCCATTTTGACCAACATCTGCGCTTCGCGGTAGAGCATGGCTTCGAGCGACGGGCTGTGGACGAAGGAAACATCCAGTCCCTGCGACCAGGGATTCCACACGTCGAAGAGCGGGTTGTCTTCCAAGCCCGTTTGCAGGATGTGATCCCATTCCGGTGTGCCGTCGCGGTTGCGGTCATGCACGCCGGAGAACCAGGACCAGAAGAATTTCACCAGTCTGGGAAAGACCTCCGCAAGGAAATCGTCGTCCTGGGTCATTTGATAATACTTCCATGCCATGCTGGCGAGGATGGGCATGGCATGGAACTTCCCGCGCTGACCGGCAATGCCAGGCTTGCCGTCCACTTCGCCGTCTTCATCCTGTGTGGATAGGAAGTTGAGCAAAAGATGTTTTGCGATTTGCGGCGTGACGTTCAAAATGCCGGCGAGATAATAGGCATCCAGCACGAACTGGCCGCTCCAGGCGGGCGGATAATCTGCCCCGTCGCCTTTGATGGAATGTCCGTGGTCGCTGTGACGCGCCTGCACAAAGGAAGGCTTGGGCAGATGGTCGCTGTGCATGAACAGGGCGTGCGCCGCTTTCTGGCTGAACGCTAAAGCGGCGTCCCAGTCCGGGTCGCCGGTGCGGATGTCGAGAGTCTGCCCGGCGTCCAGCATTTCGATGCGGGCGAGTTCCGCCTGCCGAGGGCGCGCGGCGGTTTTGCGGGCGAGGTCGAAGGCTTCGGGAATCGTGTCGAGTGCGGCTTCGGCGAAGGATAAGGTTCGGAACGGCGCCAGGACCCTGCTCGAGGCCCAGCAGGAGCGAGGCGTGCGGGCCGGGGCCCGTGTTTGGGTCCGCCGGTCATGAAAATCACGGGGGCGATTCCGCTGGTCTGTCCCGCCAAAATATTGACGAGTTGCTGCTGGGTGGGGATGATGGACTGCCCGTTGAGCGGGGCGAGCGCGGCGCATACTTCCAATTGAATGTTGCGGATGGCGGTGGTTTTATTGACGAGCGTGACGCGCCCCGCCACCGCGTGAGATTCGGGAACCCAAAAATCCACCGTGGTATGCAGGTTCTCGAAGGGAACAAAATCGAGCGTCAGGAAGTTTGGATAGAAACGCCGCAGAGACGGTTTGGCGGCGAAGGTGTTAGGGTCTGTAAGCGTGTTTGCGCCCTCGGAAAAGCGTAAAAAAATGCGCATCGAACGCGCACGCAATCCGTAGGTGGTGGCAAGTCCCACCGCAGACCGTTCCGGGTCGTTGCTGCCCATTTCCGCTTCCCAAATGTGGTCGTTGGGGTAATCCGGCTTGCACAAACGGGCATCCGCCGCGAGGGTGAGGTGAAGCGGGTCGCCGGGGCGTAGGGACCAGTCGCGCATGGCGCTTATTGTACGGGCAGACGGGCGGTTGGTCAAACAGGTATAATTTGGTCTGATGGTCGCGTAGTTGAATAGTGTAGTAGTTGGGTGGTTGAACTGCTAAACTGCCCAACTATCGAACCACCAAACCATCGAACCATTAAACTATCGGACTATCAAACTACCCAACTATCTAGCTATCGAACCAGGAGACTAACCAATGGCAGGACTTTACTTCGAAGAATTCTCGGTAGGACAAAGCGTCAAGACCGTGGGGCGCACCATCAGCGAAGATGCCATCTTTTCCTTTGCCGGGCTGACGGGCGACTACAACCAGATCCACACCGATGCGGCGTTCGCCGCCGCCACCCAGTTTGGTCAGCGCATCGCGCACGGACTGCTGGGCTTGTCCATCGCCGTCGGCTTGATCATGCGGACGGGTCTGCTCGAAGGGACGGTGCTTGCCTTCCGTGAAATCCAGGAGTGGAAGTTCGTCAAACCGTTCTTCATCGGCGATACCGTCCATGCCGTGTTGACCATCACCGAAACCAAAGCCCTGCCGCGCATCGGCGGCGGCGCGTTGACCGCCCATGTCGAAGTCTGCAACCAAAACGATGAAGTCTGCCAGCGCGGGACGCTGAATTTATTGATGTTGAGCAAACCGAAGTGATTTCATCCGCTAACCACGCTCATCCCGCAAACGGGAAGCGAATATGAAGGTTTTACAAAATGAGCAATGAAGATAATGACAGGCTGCGGCGTCTTCTCCGCTCCGAGGAAGAGACGCGCAAGGATTTGGAGTCCGCGCCTCCCTCCGACGGGACGACTGACTCTGCCAAAAAGACAGAAGGCACCACGCCGATTTTGAATCTGCCCGACCTCGACGAAAACAACATGCCCCTCCCCAGGCGTGTGGACGAAGTGGACCTCGAAGGCACGCGCGTCACTTCGGCGGCATACCGCCAGACCAGCCAGCGCCCGGCAAACCAGGCAGGGACAAACCAACAGCGCCCCATCTACCGTCTTCCACAGAATCGGGCGCAGCAACAGCGGGTCAATTCCACAGGTCAACCCGTGAAATCCGGCGGCGTTGGCGGCTGGTTCTCCTCGCTTGCCTCCAAACTGCGCGGCAACAAGGGCTGTCTCATACGCGGATTCATCCTTTCGATCTTCGCTGTGGTGATTCTCGGCTTGTGCGCCGGTTCGATCCTCGTTTACCAATACTATGCCATCGCCAGCACCCTGCCCGATGTCAGCGACCTGAAGAACCGCACTTCGCAGTTTCAGACCACCCGCATCCTCGACCGCAACGGACAGCCGCTGTTCGAACTGCTCGATCCCACCGCCGGACGCCGCACCTACGTCACGCTGGAGGATATTTCGCCGTATCTCATCGCCGCCACGATCGCCACCGAAGACAAGGACTTCTACAACAATCCGGGCTTCGACCCCATCGCCATCATGCGCGCTTTGTGGGTGAACTACATCACCGAAGGCGAGGGCGGCGGCGCATCCACCATCACCCAGCAACTTGCGCGCGCATTATTGCTCACTCCCGAAGAGCGCGCCCAGCGGACGTACACCCGCAAGACGCGCGAGATCATCCTCGCCGCGGAAATCACCCGCCGCTATTCCAAGGATGAAATCCTCGAACTCTATCTGAACGAAATCTACTACGGCAATCTCGCCTACGGCATCGAAGCCGCCGCCGAGACTTATTTCAACAAAACCGCCAAAGACCTGACTCTCGGTGAAGCCGCCTTCCTGGCAGGCTTGCCGCAGTCCCCGGCGATCTACGACATTTACACGAACCCTGAAGTGACGCTGACCCGCCAGCAGCAGGTGCTGGTTCTGATGTTCGAACTCAGCCAGGCGGAAAATTGCATCAAGGTCAGCAATAGCGAAGAACCCGTCTGCGTGGGCCCCCGTCGCTGCAACCGAAGCCGCCAACCAGATCAAAGCCTATCCGTTCACACCGCCCACCTTTGGCGCGAAGTACCCGCACTGGGTCAACTACGTCCGCGCGGAGTTGGAAAAACTGTACGACGCACAGACCATTTATCGCTCCGGCTTCGTCGTCTACACCACCATTGACCCGGTCCTGCAAGACCGCGCGCAGGAACTGGTTACAACCCAGGTCGCAGCAATGGCGGATAGCAACGCAAAGAACGGCGCGCTGGTCGCCATCCGTCCGTCCACCGGCGAAATCCTCGCCATGATCGGCTCGCCCGATTTCAGCAACGCGGCGATCTCCGGTCAGATCAACATGGCGATCAGCCCCACACGCCAGCCGGGGTCGTCCATCAAGCCCATCACCTATGTCGCCGCCTTTGAAAAAGGCTGGACTCCCTCCACCTGGATTTGGGACGTGCCCACTCAATTTCCCGATGGAGCCAACCCGCCCTACGAGCCGCGCAACTACGACGGCAAATTCCACGGCGGCATGACCGTCCGCACGGCGCTCGCCAACTCGTTCAATATCCCCGCCGTCAAAACCCTGGAATTCGTGGGAATTTACGACAACCCCGACACGCCCGAAAAAGACGGCATGATCGCCATGGCGGAACGCCTCGGCATCACCTCGCTCACGCGGAACGACTACGGCTTGTCCCTCACATTGGGCGGCGGCGACGTCAGCCTGATTGACATGACCACCGCCTATTCCGTCTTTGCCAACAGCGGGAGGAAAGTAACGCCGGTCGCCATCCTCAAGATCACCACCTTCGACGGCGAAGTGGTTTACGAATACAAACCGCCCGAAGCCGAACGGCTCATCCGCGAGGAACATGCCTATCTCATCTCCTCCATCCTTTCGGATAACGAAGCCCGCTCGTGGATGTTCGGGCGCAACTCCTCGCTGAATCTGTCCTTTCCGGTGGCGGCGAAAACCGGCACCACCAACGACATCCGCGATAACTGGACGCTCGGCTACACCCCCGACCTTGTCACCGGCGTATGGGTGGGCAACGCCGACTACACTCCCATGACCGGCACCTCCGGTTTGAGCGGCGCAGCGCCCATCTGGTCGCAGTTCATGGAATTCGCCGTGCCGTACCTCACCAACGGCGCGCCGACCCCCTTCAACCGTCCGCTGGGAATCGTGGATAAGGTCGTCTGCCGTCTCTCCGGCACCGAGCCATCCAACTGGTGTTCGTCGCAATACACCGAAGTCTTTGCCTTCGACCAATTACCCCTGCCGCCCGGGCAAGACCTTGTGCGCCGCCTCAAAATTGACTTGTGGACCGGCTACCAGGCATCCGAAGCGTGTGAAGGACCCAGCAGGGAAATGCTGGTCATGAACGTCAAAGATCCCTGGGCGCGCAAGTGGCTGGAGACCGACGACGGCAAGCGGTGGCTGGCAGGCAACGAATTCCCGGAAGACCCGGTTTACGCGCCCGAGCGCGAATGCAAAGAAGGCGATCCGCGTCCGCATCTCGGCATCAACCTCAACGACGGGCAGGTCATCTCCACGCCCGTGCTGGAAATCAAAGGCACAGCCCGCGCCGACGATGAAATCGAAAAATGGGTGCTGGAATTTGGGCTGGGCGAAGACCCCGGCTCATGGACGGTGCTGAACGAGAGCGACAAACCCGTGGAGAACGGCACGCTTCACACCTGGAATTTGAGCGGCATGCCCAACGGAATTGTGACCCTCCGCCTGACACTTATCGGCAAAAATGCGGAAGTGGATAAACGCATCCGGCTGAACCTGAGCCTGCCGACTCCCACCGCGCCGCCCGCCACGCCGACATTGACCCCGTCTCCCACGCAGTTCCCGCCGACGCCGACAGCGACGCCGACATCCACGCAAATCATCCTCCCACCGACGGAAACGCCGACACTGCAACCCACACCGACCGAAACGCCGACGCCATAATCCGTGAAACCCTCGACGGGGCGGCATGGCATTCTCAAGCCTCCAGGCGAGGGAATTCCGAGGCAGCCCGACCAGCCCAAATGTCCGAAAAGAGGCGCGGTTCCACCTAAAATTTCTTCACGAAATACCTTGACTCCGACCCATCTAATCCGTATAATATAGGGGTTGGATGTAAAAAACGAGCCATAAACACCAGCAAGCGCTTGAGAAAAGCCTCAAAGCGCTTGCATTTGTTTGTCTCTGTTATGCGTCATCTACACGCTATGCAGGGAAGGCTCGACCGCATACTATTTTATAGGAGAGGACCCAGTGGAAACCAAGGGACTGACCGCACTCCGTATCAGCCTTGCCTCACCCCAGACCATTCTGTCGTGGTCGTACGGCGAGGTGCTGAAACCCGAAACCATCAACTACCGCCGCCTGCGCCCCGAAAAAGACGGCTTGTTCTGTGAAGCGATTTTTGGACCGACCCGCGACTGGCAGTGTTACTGCGGCAAATACAAGAACCCCCGTTACAAAGGCATCATCTGTGAAAAATGCGGTGTGGAAGTAACCCGCTCCGCCGTGCGCCGCGAGCGCATGGGTCACATTGCGCTTGCCTCTCCTGTGGCGCACATTTGGTACACGCGCCGCATCCCGTCGCAGATGGGCATGCTGCTGGATATTTCCCGCCGCAACCTGGACCGGGTGCTTTACTTTGCCCAGTACATCGTCACCTACGTGGACGAGGAAGCCCGCAAAAAAGCCCTCCAGCGCCTGGAAGATGAGATCACCGTCTCCGAGCGCGAGCAAGCCGCCGACATCAACGCCCGCATCGCCGAGATCAAGACCAAACGCGACCAGAGCATTGTCGAACTGAAGCAGAAGCAGGCGTCGCTCGAACAAGGCTACGATGAAGGCATCGCCGAACAACTCGACCCGGTCATCAAGGAGGGGCAGAAACTGGAGAAACAGCTCCAGGACCAGATGGGCGAGTCCGCCAAAAAGACCATCATCTTCGAGCAGACCGGTGAGAAGATCATTGACGCCGGCGACAAGGTTGCCAGCAAGCACATCACCCTGATTCAAAAGACCGTCCAGAAGAAACTGGAAGCGATCGAAAACGAATTGAAGGACAAGCGCCAGGCTGAGATTGAGACCTTGAAGACCCAGACCGCCGCCATCAAAGCCCAGGCGGACCAGGATATGGAAGCCCTGCGCAACGAACTGGAATCGCAGACCTCCGCCTCGTCCAACCAGACCTCGCGCCTGCGCGACGAACTGCTGGAACTGCGCCCCTTCACCTTCCTCAGCGAAATCCGCTACCGCGAACTCAAACAGCGGTGGGGTCAGGTCTTCCGCGCCGACATGGGCGCCGAAGCCTTTTACGACATTCTCGAACGCCTCGACCTCGACAAACTTTCCGAAGAACTGTGGAATGAAGTCCGCACCACGAAGAGCAAGCAGAAGCGCAAGAAAGCCACCACCCGCCTGAAGGTTGTGGAAGCCTTCCGCCGCTCCGGCAACCGCCCCGAGTGGATGATCCTCACGGTCTTCGCCGGTCATCCCGCCCGACCTGCGCCCGATGGTTCAACTCGATGGCGGGCGCTTCGCCACCTCCGACCTGAACGACCTGTACCGCCGCGTCATCAACCGCAACAACCGCCTGAAGAGACTGCTCGAACTCGGCGCGCCGGATGTCATCATCCGCAACGAGAAGCGCATGCTTCAGGAGGCGGTGGACAGCCTGATTGACAACAGCCAGCGCGGCAAGGCGCTCTCCCGCCGCGGACGCCGCGAACTCAAGTCCCTGAGCGACATGCTCAAAGGCAAGAAGGGTCGTTTCCGCCGCAACCTGCTCGGCAAGCGCGTGGACTACTCCGGTCGTTCCGTGATCGTGGTCGGTCCCGCAACTCAAACTCAACCAGTGCGGTCTGCCCAAGGGCATGGCGCTCGAACTGTATCGTCCGTTCGTGATCGCCCGCCTCGTGCAGAACGGCTACGCCGCCAATGTGAAGGGCGCGCGCCGCCTGATCGAACGCAACCGTCCCGAAGTGTGGGAAGCGCTCGAAGGCGTCATCGGCGACCGCCCCGTGTTGTTGAACCGCGCTCCCACCCTGCACCGCCTTGGCATCCAGGCGTTCGAGCCGATCCTCATCGAAGGCTCCGCCATCCAGCTGCATCCGCTCGTGACCACCGCCTTCAACGCGGACTTCGACGGCGACCAGATGGCGGTCCACGTGCCGCTCTCGCAGAAAGCCGTGCAGGAAGCGCGCGAGTTGATGCTCGCCTCGCGCAACCTGCTCAAGCCCGCCGACGGCGAACCGATCATCTCGCCTTCGAAGGATATGGTGCTGGGCGTGTACTACCTGACGATGCCGCAGAAAGCCGCTCACAAGGGCGACGGGCGCGTCTTCGCCGATATGGACGAAGTGGAACTCGCGTATGCGCTCGACCAGGTCGAGGTGCATACCGAGATCAAACTCCGCGTGAAGACCTGGTACGACGATAAAAACGTCCGCCTGCCCGAACCCCAGAACCGCATGATTGACACGACCGTCGGGCGCGTGCTCTTCAACCGCGTCCTGCCCGAACAGGTGCAGTTCGTCAACAAGAAACTCGATAAAGGCGGCGTGAAGGATTTGATCGCCGACGTCTACGAACTGTGCGGACAGGACATCACCACCCAGGTGGCGGACCGCATCAAGAGCATCGGCTTTGAATACGCCATGAAATCCGGCACGACCCTCGCGGTCGCGGATATCACCATCCCGCCGGAGCGCAAACCCATCATTGACGACGCTTTGAAAGCCGTCGAACTGGTGCTTGCGCGACTTCCGCCGCGCCTGCTGACCGAGCAGGAAAAGAACGAACGCGAAATCGCCATCTGGCAGGAGACCACCGACAAAGTCGCCGACGCCGTCAAGAAACACATGGACCCGGACGGCAACCTCTCCACCATGGCGACCTCTGGCGCGACCAAAGGCGGTTTCTCCACCATCTCGCAGTTGGCGGGGATGCGCGGTCTGATGGCAGACCCCTCCGGGCGCATCATCCCGATGCCGATCCGCTCCAACTTCCGCGAAGGTCTGACTGCGCAGGAATACTTCATCTCCACACACGGTGCGCGCAAAGGTCTGGCGGATACCGCTCTCCGTACGGCAGATGCGGGTTATCTCACCCGCCGCCTCGTGGACATCGCTCAGGACATCATCATCAACGAATACGACTGCGGCACGCGCGACGGCATCTGGATTCGCAAAGCGGACGACGTTGCCGGTCAGTCCATGCAAAGCCGCATGTACAGCCGCCTCGCCGCGGAACGCATCCTCGACCCGAAGACGGGCGAAGTGCTCGCCGAAGCGAACGACGTCATCACGCACGAACTCGCGCGCCGCATTGCGCTCGCTGGCGTGACGGAAGTCAAGGTGCGCTCGCCGATGACCTGCGAACTCGAACACGGCATCTGCGCCAAATGCTACGGCATTGACCTCGGGCGCGGTGAAATGGTGGGCCCTCGGCTCGGCGGTCGGCATCGTCGCCGCCCAGTCCATCGGCGAACCTGGCACGCAACTCACCCTGCGCACCTTCCACACCGGCGGTGTGGCTTCCGCCGGAAGTTCCGACATCACGACCGGTCTCCCGCGCGTGGAGGAAATCTTCGAAGCGCGCAAGCAGCCGAAGGGCGAAGCCGTCGTGGCGGGAGATTGGCGGCGCGGTGCGCATCGCCCAGTCGGATAAATACGCCGACATGCGCGAAGTCCGCATCGAACACGCCGAAATGATCCACGATGAATACGTCATCCCGGAAGATTGGAAGCTCGCCGCCAAGGACGAATCCGAGGTGCAGGCTGGCGATATCATCGCCACGAAGGACAAAGCCACCATCGTCGCCCAGCACGGCGGGCGCGTGGCGGTCGAAAAGAAGGAACACAAGATCATCGTCTCGTACGAACAGCGCGAAGAAGTCATCATGGACATCCCCAACACCTCGCGCCTGCTCGTCAAGGACGGCGCGCACGTGGAAGCCGGCCAACCGTTGACCGAGGGTTCGCTCAACCCGCATCGCATCCTCAAGATTCAGGGACGCGAAGCCTGTCAGATGTACCTGATGACCGAAGTGCAGAAGGTGTACCGCTCGCAGGGTCAGAACATCCACGACAAGCACTTCGAGGTCATCATCCGCAAGATGTTGAGCAAAGTGCAAGTTACCCGCCCGGGCGACACCAAGTACCTGCCCGGCGACGTGGTGGACCGCCTCGAAATCCGCAAGATGAACGAACAGCTGATTGCGGAAGGCAAACAGCCCGCGCGCTTCAGTGAAGTGCTGCTCGGCGTGACCAAAGCCTCCCTCAGCACCGACTCCTTCCTCTCCGCTTCGTCCTTCCAGCACACCATCAAGGTGCTGGCGGGTGCGGCAATCGGTTCCACCACCGACCCGCTCTACGGTTTGAAGGAGAACGTCATCATCGGCAAACTCATCCCCGCCGGGACGGGCTTCACGCACGGGCGCTTCACCCAGCCGGAGCAGGGTTCCGGCTCCGCACCCGAAGAGATGCCGGGTTCCACAGCCGCAGACTGATCCACCCAACGCCTCGGACGAAAGTCCGGGGCGGTTTTTGTTGCCGGTTATTTTAAAACAAGTATACAGACTTGTTTTACAATCAGGCGTAATGAAACGAGTTTCCAAAAAACCGGAGGGACAGCCCACGCGCGGAAAGACCGCCTCGAACCGGCTCCGGCGGGCGGATAATTTCATCCTGCTCTACGAGCCCTCGCTTCTCACCCGGACCGATGGGCTGTTTGCCGAGTCCCTGTTCGTTGACCTCGGCTACGGCTTCGACCCGCGCACCACGCTCGAAAGCGCCGCGCGATTTCGGCGGCTGAACCCGGATTTGAAGATCCTTGGCGTGGAAATTGACAAGGAACGGGTCGAGGCGGCGCAGCCCTTTGCGGACGAGAAGACGTTCTTCCGTCTGGGAGGATTCAACCTCCCTTTGCAGAACAGTGAGCGGGTCCGTTTGATGCGTGCGTTCAACGTCCTGCGCCAATACGAAGAAAAGGATTTCATCCCCGCGTATGAACGTCTCGCAGAGTATGTCCTCCCCGGCGGGCTGATGATCGAAGGGACGTCGAATCCGTTCGGCAGCGTCTGGGCGGCGAACCTGGTGAGAAAGACCCTGTCCGACAGCTTGCTGTCGAGTAAAGAGGATTTGAGAATTGGCGCCTGGAGAATTGAGGCGCTGGTCTTCAGCACCAATTTCCGCCTGGGGTTCGAGGTGGAGGAGTTTCAGACCATCCTGCCGAAGAATTACATCCACCGCATGGCGGCGGGCGAACCGATCTACGAATTCTTCGAGGCGTGGAAGCGTTCCACCGCGGAGACCTCGCACGCAAAAGTCTTTGGGTGGAAGCAATGGTTCACTGCTTCGGCGGAGCGGCTTTTTGAAAAAGGATTCAAAGTGGACCTGCACAAAAAGTGGCTGGGCAGGGGCTGGCTGGTTTGGTATCAGCCCGGAACATTCGCCTGAACGAGAGCGTCATCAGAGCGGGGTTTTGCATGGCATTACAAGAAAGGAGCAGATATGTCCCGTTACAAAGGATTTATCTTTCTTGGCTTTGCGGTCCTGTCCGCCGGGCTTGCGTGTGCGATCCCTGGCTTGGTTGCACCGGACGGCGGCGCATTGAGTACAGCCGCCGCACAGACGGTGATCGCCGGGTTGACACAGACGGTATCCCCGGAAACCCCTTCGCCGGGCTTGGAACTGACCTTGACGCTGGCTTCCACTTTCACCCTCGCGCCCCCAACCCTGACCCCCACACAAACGTTGACGCCGACTCTCACATTCACCGTCACGCCCTCCATTCCGTTGATCAGCGTGTCGGTGAATACGAACTGCCGCACGGGTCCCGGCAAGGTGTATCCGCTTGTGGGCGCTCTTTTGGTGGGGGAGGTTGCCGAAGTGTACGGGCGCGACCCGACGGGAAATTACTGGTACATCCGCAACCCAGACAGCAGCGACGGTTTTTGCTGGGTGTGGGGGGAATACGCCGCGTTGACGGGTCCATTCCTGAGCCTGCCGGTTTTCACGCCGCCTCCCACCCCCACAATGACCCTCACACCCACTCCCACAATCACGCCAACCCCAAGCCCGAATTTCACGATCAAGTATGAGGGGATGGATTCCTGTTCAGAGTGGTGGCTGGAGGTGCGGGTCAAGAACACCGGTTCGACCCCGCTGCGCTCCATGAAGTTCAAGATCAAGGATACAGTGACGGGCACCGAGATCGTAGCGTTGGCTGACGGGTTTGTGAATCTGGACGGCTGTTCGACGACGTTCACGAAGGACAAGCTTGCGCCGGGCGACGAGTTCATCATCAGTTCGCCGTTGTTCAGTTACGACCCGACCGGCAACAAGATGAGGGTGATCCTCACGCTATGCACCCAGAACAGCCAGAAAGGACGCTGCGTCACCCGAAGGATAAGTTTCAAACCGTAGTTATAATTGGGTCACACATCATCCCGAAGGTTGAGCAGAGACGCCTCTGAAGCACGGGAGCCTTTGGGATAAACTTCATAAGATGCGCCGGGCAAACGCCCGTCGAAGGGAAGTCCTCATGCCTCGTTCTCGACGAATGAATCTTCTGGTTTTGGTTCTGCTGTCCGCAACGTTTGCCTGTGTCGTTCCGGGCATGCCCGCGGATGTGGATACCGTCAGCACGTCTGCGGCGGAGACAGTCATCGCCGGTTTGACCCGGGATGCGGCGCAGGGCCCCCGCCCGGCGCAGAACCTACATTGACCCTCACCTTCACGCCGACGCTAATCCGCCCCACACTGCGCGCCGTCACCGAAACGCTCACGCCCGCGCCCATTATCACGGCGTCGCTCACTCTTCCGCCCGGCGCGGATGTTCCCACTGCCATACCGGAGACCGTGCTGATCAGCGTTTCGAGACCGACGAACTGTCGCGTCGGTCCGGGCAAGGCTTATGAGGTTGCCGGGACTCTGCTGGTCGGCGAAGAGGCGGAAGTCCTCGGGACGCGACGCAACCGGCGAGTACTGGTACATCCCCAACCCCGACCTGGGTGTGGAATTCTGCTGGGTATGGGGAGAATACGCCACATTGACGGGAACGACTGCGTTCGTACCGGTCTTTACGCCGCCGCCCACCTTCACGTCCACAGCAACCAGCGTGCCGGTCTTGAATTTCAAACTGCGGGGCGCCGGCATGGACTTGTGCAGCGGCATTTGGTGGATGCGGGTCGAGATCAGCAACCTCAGCGAATATTCGTTCAAGTCGCTGAAAATCGAGATGCAGGACTTGGATACGAACGCTTATCGCGTCACGTCCAGCAACGGCTTTGCCAGCCGCAAAGGCTGCGGCGCGTACACCGTTGCCGATGTGATCGTCCCCAACGGCGTCTTCATCGTGGACGGACCCAAGTTCGACTACAACCTGCGCGGACACACTTTGCGCGGCTTTGTCACTGTATGCACCGAATCCGAACTAAAGGGGATTTGTACGACCAATCAGGGCAGTTTCAGACCGTGAGTCTCATCCCTTTTTTCTGCGGATGAGGAAGAACGGAACGAGCATCAACGGAACGGAGAGGAGGAGACCGATCAGCCCGCCGATGCCGAACACGCCGCCGATGGTCGCGATGGCGAACTCTGCATTGTCAATGGTGTCTGTGGAGCCGTCGGGGAAATAGCAGGTGATCTCGACCGTATGTCCGCGCGTGCCGAAGGGACTCGTGGTGGTCGGCGTGGATACGCCTTCCTGAACGGACGTGCGTTCCGCGCCGGGACAATACATGGCGACGGCGATCTTTTCATCCAGGTCTGGCACGGCGAACAGGGCGGGACCGATCATGAAGGTGGTGACAAACAGGATGCCGCTTGAGAGAACGCAAAGCAGCACCCAGGCGATGATGCGCGCGATCCAAACTTCTTTTGATGTGTTAAGTTTCATGCTTCACCTCTAATGCAATTCATTGTAAATTTCACATCGGGTTATACAATCACCCAAAAGTGCGGGGGACTTGACGCATCCCTTTTTTGCCCGTAAGATAAGCCCCGCGATAGAACAAATTTTCCCTACCCCTCCCTGCCCTCCCCAAATTCCAAAGGAATTTGGGGAGGGTGACCGAAGGTCGGGTGGGGCGTTGGAGTCATCATGGAACTCGGTATCGTACGCAAAATTGACATAGACCAGGAAATGCAGCAGGCATATCTCGATTACGCCATGTCCGTGATCGTATCGCGCGCCCTGCCCGACGCCCGCGACGGACTCAAGCCCGTACAGCGCCGCATCCTTTACGCAATGTATGACATGGGCTTGCGCGCCGATTCGCCGTATAAAAAGTCCGCGCGTATTGTGGGTGAAGTGCTCGGCAAATATCACCCGCACGGCGACGCCGCCGTGTACGAAGCGATGGCGCGCCTCGCGCAGGACTTCACCATGCGCACCATGCTGGTGGACGGTCAGGGTAACTTCGGCTCGGTGGATGGCGACCCGCCCGCCGCGATGCGTTATACCGAGGCGCGCCTCACCAACGCCGCGCTCGACATTCTCTTCGACCTCAACAAGAACACCGTTGATTTCACGCCGAACTTCGACGACACGCTCGAAGAGCCGAGCGTGCTCCCCGCTGCGATTCCCAACCTGCTGGTCAACGGCGCGACGGGCATCGCCGTCGGCATGGCAACCTCCATTCCGCCGCACAACCTCGGGGAAGTGGTGGATGCGCTGGTGTTCATGCTCGAAAAGTGGGAAAAACTGGACGACATTGACGTCGAACAGTTGATGAAATTCGTCCAGGGTCCCGATTTTCCGACGGGCGGTCTCATCATCCAGGAAAAAGGCGAGGACGGACTCGAATCCGCGTATGGCTCGGGGCGCGGAAAAGTCACCGTGCAGGCAAAGGCGCACATCGAAGAGATGGAGCGCGGCAAGAGCCGCATCATCGTCACGGAACTGCCGTACACAGTCAACAAATCCAGTTTGATCGAGCGCATCGCCGAACTTGCGCGCGAAGGTCACCTCGAAGGTCTCTCCGACCTGCGCGATGAATCGGACCGCCAGGGCATGCGCATCGTCCTCGAACTGACGAAGAACGCCGACCCCAACTTCGTCCTGCGCGATCTCTACAAACGCACGCCGATGCAGACCACCTTCAGCATCAACCTGCTGGCATTGGTGGACGGCGAGCCGCGCACGTTAACCCTCAAGCAGGCGCTGCGCGTCTATTTGGAACACAGGCTCACGGTCATAAAGAGGCGGGCGGAGTTCGACCTCGAAAAGGCGAAGGCGCGCCAGCACATCCTCGAAGGCTATCTGACCGCGCTGAAGAATCTGGATGAGATCATCGAACTGATCCGCTCCGCCTCGGACGTGGACGCGGCGCGGGTCAAGCTCATGAAGCGCTACAAGCTGACAGAGATTCAAGCCAACGCCATCCTCGATATGCAGCTGCGTCGTCTTGCGGCTTTGGAAAGAAAGAAGATCGAAACCGAATACAAGGAAGTGACCGCGCTCATCAAGGAATTGACGACGCTGTTGAAATCGCCCAGGTTGATGCGCGGCGTGGTTGCCGATGAACTGTTGAAGGTCAAAGCCGCGTATGGCGACCGCCGCCGCACGCAGATCGTCAGCGTGAAGGAAGGCGCGAAGGCAGGCAAGGCGCTCACCACGCACGACCTGATGCCCCAACAAACCGTGTGGATCGGCGTGACCGACGACGGTTTGGTCTCGCGCACGGCGGACGAAAAACAACCGCGTCATTCCGGCAACGATGCGCCGCGCTTTTTGGTGAAGGCATCCACCACCGACACGGTGTATTTCGTGAGCAAACTTGGAAAAGCCGCTGCGGTTGCCGCGCATTTGATTCCCGAAGCGGGCAAGTTGAGTCAGGGTGTGCCGTGGCATCGCGTCTCTCCTTTAAGTGATACGGATTCTCTCGCGGCGGTCTTTGCCCTGCCTGCGAATAAATCTGCATTAGGTGAAGAGACCTGCGTCATTACCGTCACGCGCTTCGGCATGATCAAGAAGAGCCTCGTCTCCGAACTGCCTGGTCCTTCATCGCAAACGTTTACGCTGGTCAAGGTCAATGAAGGCGACCGACTCGGCTGGGTCGGGCTGACGGACGGCAGGAAGGAAATCCTGCTCGTCACGGCGGGCGGCATGGCGATCCGCTTCAAGGAGGACGACGTGCGCCCGATGGGTCTCGTGGCGGCGGGCGTGAACGGCATGAAACTCGAAGACAAGGACGAAGTCGTCGGCGCGGAAATCCTGCCCGTGGATGGCGACATCTTCCTGCTCGCCAGCGACGGCAAAGCCAAGCGCGTGGAGTCGAAAGACTTCCCCGTGCAGGGACGCTATGGCAAGGGCGTCGTCGCGTGGGATTTGCCCAACAAAGTGACTCTCGCCGCCGTCGCCAGCGGAAAACCGAACGTCATGGCGACCATTCACCTCAGCAAGGGTGCGCCCAAATCCACACGGCTGGATGCGGCGGGTCTGCGCAAACGCGCCTCGTCGAAGGGCGATGAAGTGGTGGAAGTGAAGCCAGGCGAGAGCGTGCTCTCGGTCAATGTGGGCTGGACGGTGGAGCGGTTTGTGGAAGTGGAAAAGAAAGAGGAAAGAGGAAAGAAGGAACCCTCACGCGGCGCTCAGGGCAGGAGTGGAAAGCGGAAAGCGGTGAAGGCTTCTGCGAAGAAGAAGGCTGCCAAGCCTGCAAAAAAGAAATCATCGCCAAAGAAGGGGAAGGCGGTCAAGAAGAAAAAGTAGGAATTGCGACCTCTGAATTAATGACTCACCTTACGCGATTTCGTCGTAGGGGCGCAAGAGGCAATAAGAACAAGAAGAAGGAAGGAAAAGATCATCTTCTGCATGATTTGACCTCGTTCAAAACGGCAAAAGTCGAACACGGCAGATTCGCTCACTCTGTTTTTTAGGCTGCGTGAAATCCAGCGCATCCCTGTCCGTCGGCTGGTCGTTGACGATGTAGGTTTTGTCTTGCACGGGGAAAATCCCCTTATTTTTTAAGCAGCGCGCGAAATTCTTCCGCTGAAATATCGGCGTCGCGTAAAATGCCGCGTAATGTCCCGATCGGAACTTCGCGCCCGGGGTGAATAGGCACTGTGGCGCGTCTCTTGTCCGATTCGCGCCACATGGTCAAATGGCTGCCTTTTTGTCTCTTTTCAACAAAGCCAGCCTTCTTCAAGACGCGCACCAATTGGTCGCAGGTCACGCGGGGAAATTTTTCGGTCATGCGGCAACTGGAATGGAAATGCGGGTGATAAAAACAGGGTCCCGTTGCATGGGCACAGGTTCGCCGTCTTCGATCATAGATTCCACATGCAGTTCCATCGCTTCATGAATATTTGCCTGCGCTTCTTCCACTGTGTCGCCAAAGGAGTGACAACCGGGCAAAGCGGGAACGAACGCATGAAAGCCGCGTTCATCCGGCTCGATGACAACGGTAAATTGATACTCGGTCATGTTTCACCTTTTCTTTCGATTGCTTTTTGCTTGTTTCAAAGTATAGCATAGTTGTAACCTTTTCTTAAGAATTTTTTCGCCTTCACGCCGCGTCTTATCGGTAGAAAAGGAGAAATCATCATGAGCACAAATTATGAGACCGTCACGCTGGCGGGGGGATGTTTCTGGTGTCTGGAAGCGGTGTACGACGAGGTAAAGGGCATCCTCTCGGTGGATTCGGGGTATGCCAACGGGCACGTCCCCAACCCATCGTACCGGGACGTGTGCAGCGGGAACACGGGTCACGCCGAGGCGGTGCAGATCAAGTTCGATCCGTCGGTCATCGCCTTCCGCGATATTTTGAACATCTTCTTCGCCATCCACGACCCGACCACGCCCAACCGCCAAGGCGCGGACGTGGGCACGCAGTACCGCTCCGGCATCTACTACCACACGCCCGAGCAGAAGGAGATCGCAGAGCAAACCATCCGCGAGTTGGAGGCTCAGGGAATTTGGAACAGCCCCATCGTCACAGAGGTGGAGGCGCTCAGGGATTTCTACATCGCCGAGGATTACCATCAGGAATACTTTGCGAAGAATCCCTATCAGCCCTACTGCATGGCGGTCGTTGCGCCCAAGGTGAATAAATTCCGCAAGCACTTCCTGGAGTTGTGGAAGAAGCAGGCGGTGTAAAAGAATTAACCACAGAGATCACGGAGGCGCCGGGAAAAACTCCGTGGTCTCGGTGGTGAAAGCGGGGGATAATTTGTTATACTTTCCGCACCTATGAACGAAAGCAAGATACCTGATTTTCATATTCGAAACCTCCCGATCTACGGCGATGTCATCCTCGCGCCAATGGACGGGTATTCCGACTGGCCCTTCCGCTCATTGTGCCGCGAACTCGGCTCGGCGATGAGTTACACCGAATTCGTCAAAGTGGAAAAGATCCTCAGTCGTTCGAAGGAACCCGCCAAACGCCTGTTCTTCAAGGAAGCCGAACGCCCGATGACCTTCCAGATCTACGGCGACGACCCCGATCTGATTCTGTGGGCTGCGCTGAAGATTCAAGAACTCAACCCGGACGTGATTGACCTCAACATGGGCTGCCCCGCCAAGACCATCGCAGACCGCGGCGCGGGCGTGGGCATGATGCCGACGCCCATCAAAATTGCGCGCACGTTCCGCAAACTGGTCCGGCACCTGCGCGTGCCCGTCACCGGCAAGATCCGCCTCGGCTGGGACCGCAGTAAGAACTACAAACTCATCGCGCGCATCGTGGAAGAAGAAGGCGGCTCGCTTGTCGCGGTTCACGGGCGGACAAAGGAACAACGCTACGCAGGCAGCGCCGATTGGGATGCGATTGCCGAAGTGAAATCGCTGGTCAAGATTCCCGTCCTCGGCGCCGGCGATGTCCGAACCGTTGCCGATATTGACCGCATGAAAAAACATACCCACGTAGACGGCGTGATGATCGGGCGCGCCGCCATCGCCAATCCCTGGATCTTCGCGCGCATGGACCGCGACCAGGTCACGCCGCAGATGGTGCAGGAACTCGTCCACAAACACCTTGCGCGCTGCGTCGAATTCTACGGCGATGAAGACGGTTCGCGCCTCTTCCGCAAATACGCCGTGCAATACCTGCTCATGCACACCCTCACCCGCGAAGAGCGCAAGGAAATCCTCAAGCCGCGTCCGTCCGGTGAGTTCGCAAAAATGCTCGACCAAATCTATGCGGTCACAACGTAACGCGATTTTCAAAACGCGCCAAAAGGCGATGGAAATCTCGCGCTACAATAAGGTATCCACTCATGCTCCTCGACCTTCCCCTGGTTCTCGAAACGCGGCGCAATCATGCGCTCGAACACGCCTCCATCCATTTGCTTTCGCAGAAGCATCCGGGCAAACGCATGGCGGGGCATTCCAACCCGACCGGCTTTTTCCTGCTCGGCGACGTCCCCACACAGGATGTCTGGGAATCCGTGACGGAAGCGCACGCACGGCTCAACGCAGACGAAAGCGGATTGGCGATTCATCCCGGCTGCGGCACCAACCTAGCAACCACTGCGCTTCTTTCCGCGACTTTTGCCTGGTTCCCGCTGCGGGGAGCGAAATCCACCCTTTGGCGGATTTTGCTCATCCCGTTTGCGCTGCTCTTCGCGTTGGTCGGCTTCAATCTCAGCCGCCCGCTCGGTCCCTGGCTCCAGAAACACGTCACCACTGAGGCGGATTTGGGAAACATGCAAATTGTGGATGTCGTCCCCCTCCGCAAAGGCGTGCATCGAGTGATTACGAAATAGACCATGTCGCTGCGAGGAACGAAGCAGCCTCCTGTTGCGAGGGGATTACTTCGTCGTGGCGCTCCGCGCCGCTCCTCGCAATGACATACAACTTTCCATGCCCACCATTTTTCTCCTCTTTGGCAACGACGAATTCGCCATCGCGCGCAAACTCAAGGACTTCGAGTCCGAGTTCAGCGACCCGACGACGGCGGATATGAACACGACCCGCCTCGAAGCGCGCACGATGACCGAGAACGACCTCAACAACGCGGTCAACGCCATGCCGTTCCTCGCGCCGAAGCGGTTGGTTTTCCTCGCCAGTCCTTCGGCAAAGTTCACCCATCCCGCCGGGCGCAAAAAGTTTTTGGAGTTTTTGGAGAAAGCGCCCGACACGACAAAACTCGTCATCCACGAGATCATCGAACCAAAGGAAGCCGAAAAACACTGGCTGGTGAAATGGGCGGACAAAAACAAAGCACTTGCCAAAACGCAGGCATTTTTCCTGCCCAAGCAGCGCGACATGCCGGGCTGGATTATCGCCGAGGCGAAGAATCAGGGCGGGCAGATCGAGCCTGCCGCGGCGGCGCGTCTCGCCGAGATGGTCGGCGTGGATACCCGCCAGGCGGGGATGGAAATCGCCAAACTGCTGGCGTACGTCAACTGGGAGCGACCCGTGCGCGGGTCCGATGTGGAGGCGGTTTGCATCGTCACCTCCCAGCAAAGCGTGTTCGACTTCGTGGATGCGCTCTCGCAGGGCAACGCTAAAGTCGCGCAAAAACTGCTCCATCGCTTGCTGGAAAACGAAGACCCGTTCTCGCTGTGGGGCATGGTCGTGCGCCAGTTCCGTTTGCTGATCCAGGCGCGTGAGATTCTGGATGCGCGCGGCAACAAGGACGACGTGGCGCGCGCGCTGGGCGTGCATCCGTTCGTGGCAGAGAAGACCACCGGGCAGGCGAATCGCTTTTCGATGGAGTCGCTCGAAAGCATCTACCGCCGCCTGCTGAAAATTGACGAGCAGGTAAAAACAAGCCAGGTCACGCTCGACCTGGCTTTGGATACGCTGGTGGTGGAACTGGCACGTTAGAACAACGCTGGCTGTTGGGGGATATCGTCGTCGCTCTTTCCGCTCCATCCATATTTCTTCAAATCCACCCGACCTTTCGCATCGAACTCCACCCCTTCCTGTTCCAACAACTGACGCTGCTTCTCCGCCCCAGCCCGTTCGCTGATCTTGCCCTGCGAGTTGATAACGCGCTGCCACGGCAAATCGTCGGGACAGGCAGCCATCGCGCCGCCCACCCAGCGCGGAGCAAACGCGGCGTAGGTTTCGAGTTCCACGCCGTCCGGCGGCGGAATCATTTTGGCGATCTGTCCGTAGGTGGCAACTTTCCCAAACGGAATCTGCCGCACGAGATTCCAAACCTGTTCGTAATAGGCTTGCGGATTGGGGGGAGAGGCGTAGGCGGGCATGGGAGTTCCTTTCCAAAAAAGACCTGACAGGTTTCTTAAAACCTGTCAGGTCTGTAATTTATCTTGGCGCGATATAACGATAATACAACGTCCGCCGCACATTCGCAATGAAGTTCTGAGAAAGTTCGTCGGTCATGAATTTGAGGGTGGGGATGGCGTCGGCGGTGAGGGAGTCGGGATGTTCCTTTTCAGGGATGCCGGGCGGCGCGAGATGAGTCACAGGCTCGGAGGACGGCACATCGCAACTGCAATCCTCCGGTTGAAGGAAATAATAGTCGAATGTGCGATAGACGGAGCGGTTGATTTCGTAGAGGGAGGTGAGGGCGCCAAGTGCAAGTAATAAATAACAAGTAACGAGTAAAAGGCGCGGAGTGGTTTTGTTGAAAACGGTCTCGCCCGTCATCAGCATGAGATAAAAGAGCGGGGCAATCGAGGCGCGCATGACGAAGTCGCGTCCGCTGCCGAGTTGGATGAAGGGGATGAGGAGCAGCAGCAGACCCGTCACCACCCAACGCGGATCGCGCCACTTGACGGATGCCAGCGCGAGCCAGAGAATCCCGCCTTCAAGGAGGAAGAAGGCGAGGAAATCGGCGAAGGGAATGGATTGCAGTCCGCGCTGCTGGGCAGAGGTGTTGGATGAAAAGTAGAAAGTGGAAAGTAGAAGGATGATGGCGGCGGAGAGAAGAACTTCCCAGCGAAGGTTTTTGAATGGGGATTTGAAGTCGGTATCTTTGATGAATTCGATGAGGACGTAGGGGAGCAGTCCCACCGCGGCGAGGGGGGCGAAGAAGAAGCACAAAGCCCAGAGGAGGATGAATTCGCTTCTTACGTCATTGCGAGGGCGCTCTTGTTCTTCCCTGCACCGAACGCAGGACGGTGTGCCCGAAGCAATCTCCAGGTTCGCCTTAGATTGCTTCGTCGCTTCGCTCCTCGCAATGACAGAAATAACCAGCCACGCAGGGACGGCTTGGTTGAAGACCCAGAACAACTGCGTGGTGAACGAAGAGTATTGCAACTGCGTCCCCGACCAGATTTCGAGATGCGTTATGGGAGGCAAAAGGGTTGGATAATCTTTGGGGAGGAGCAAAACGCCAAGCGCGTCCAGTCCGCTGAAGAAGATGAGGAGCAGGGTGGCTTTGACGGGCGAGGTCTTCAAGGCAGATGCGAGATGATATGTGACGAGCAGCAAGCCGAGGAGCGTCCAGAGAAAAAGAGCAAAGTTTGCGGCTTGCCAGCCGAGCAATTTGCCGATCCGCGCGGCGGGCAGCCAATAGCCGACGTAATAGACCAGCATTTTGACCGGTCCGCTTTCGGGCTGGCTGTAGTACACGGGAAAATCGAAATTGATGAGGTCGTGGAAGACGGCATTGCGCCAATGGTGATCCCAGTTTTGGAAGGCGTAGCCGCCAACGCCCGACAAAAGCGCCCATGCGCCGATTACGAGTAAATGGTAAATGGTAATTGGAGGATTGGAGAATTGGGGATTGGAGACTGGAGACTGGTTGACTACTCTCCAGAGGGCGAAGAGGAGGATGATGGCAAGGGGAATGGCGATAGTCAATCTCACCCAGCCAAAAAGGAAAAGGACGAATGGCAATGCAAGGTAAAGGATGGAAATGCGATGAAGGTATTTCATGGTTCGATAGCGGACGATTGACAATGGTCAACGGTCTATCGTCCATTGTCCAATTCGTAGATGATGAAATCTTCCCGTTCCATTGTAACGGAATAATGCTCGTCCAAAAATGCGCGGAGTTCGGGGAAGTCGCGCGAGGTGTCTTCGCCCGAAACCCAGGGTTTGTCAATGGCGGTGACTTCGATGATGAAGCGCGGTTTGGCTTCCCGCAATTGAGTCATGAAGTCGCTTCGCAGCGCTTGAATGTACGGGTTCGAAACGTGATGATAGAAGTAAAAATCGAACACATACGACGTGGCAAGCGGCGCGCGGGTTTCGAGCATGGCAAGCGAGCGCGCCGCCCGTCCAATCCAGCGGCTGGACGGTGTCGCCCCGCTTGCGAGGTTCTTTTCAAGGAACCGTTCCATTTCCACAGCGCGGTCGGTGGAGGTGGCGATCTCCCTGCCTTCGATCTGGCGGATGAAAGTCTGCGAAGGACGAACGTTGATGAGGATGGCTAGAAGAAAGAGGAAAGAGGAAAGATGCGCAATTGGTAATTGGGAATTGGTTGGAACCGTCAAAGAAGCGAGGAGGACAATGCAGTAAACAAATGGGATATAGTGATAAGGAAAGAATTGACCCGATAACGCAGGATAGATTGCGTAAACGAGAGCCAGACTTGCCAGCAGATATGCCTGGCGATCCCGATGGAGATACAAACCAAAACCTGCGGGGAGCAGCCACCACCCGCCTCCGCCCAGACGCCAGACCTGATTCAGCAAATAAGCCGTTCTCTCCGCCTGCGGCGTGACCGCCATCTCACCGTTGATTTGGGAGTAGAGTTTCCAGTAGTTGAAGGCGATGTCGAGAAAGGGGAACAGGGAATGGGTAATCATCAGGTAGAGAGCGATCAGCGAAACGGGAATTGCAAAACCGATGGCTGCGGGAAGGATGACCTGCTTTGCAAGCGAAGCGAGAGAAAACTCTTGGCGTTGTCTCAGGCTTGCAATGTCAAAGAGCAGGAAGGGCAGGAGTCCGAGCGCGGCGTGAGGCTTGATGGTCGCTGCCAGCCCGAAGAGGAGTCCGAGGCTGAGGCGTTTGCGAAAATCCAGCGAGTCGGACAATCCAACCAAAAGCGCAAGGGAAACGAAAATTAATAGCAGATACTCTCGCTGCAGGGAAAGCGCGGGACCGCCTTGCAAATATTTCAATCCGAAAAGAACGCCCGCCGCGAGGGCGGGAAGTTTTCCGAAACGCCGCATGGCAAACCAGGTGAGGACGATGAGCGCGGCAAGGATGAGCAGGTCGAGGATGCGGATGCGAAGCGGGCTGAAATTGCTGGCAACACCGAGCAGGTAATAAGCGACGAAACTTCCCGGCATTTGAAAGTCGAAGAAATCTTTGTAGGGGATTTGCCCGTTTTGCATGAGGAAGGCTTCGTAGAAAAGCGGCGCGGCGTCGTGCGTGGGCGTCCATTGAAGCGAGAAAGCCGCCTGTGCAACGAGCAGGGCGGCAAGCAGGGTGAGGATGAGCGTCGTGAACCGTTGTACGCTACTTGACATCTTCTCCGAGGTCCATTTCGGTGGTGGAGAGAACTTCGCGCGTAACCGGGTTGACTTTGGCGATGAAATTCTTGCCGTTGACGTTGTAGATGATGAAGAACGTGGACGGATCTTTGTAATATTGCGATTTGACGGCGTCCGCGCCTTCGATCAACTCGGTGTAGCCGCTTCCGCCCACGTCGGAGATGCCGACGGTAAGTTTATCGCGGTAATCGAGAACCCCGTCGCTGTTGAAGTCGGCTTTGACGATGATGTAGACCCAAAACTCGAAGACGGGGGCGGGTTTGTTCGGGTCGTTCGGATCGTAGACCAATTGGGGATAACCGGCAGTCTGGTAAATGACGTAATCGTTGGTCGGCAGGAGGCGGCGGTAGGCTTCGGTCTGCGAGTTGAAGAACACGTAATTGTAGGTGATGTATGGGGAATAACCCGAATAACCGCTGTTGCTGATCCACTCGAAGGGATTGAGGCTGGAATCGCGCGTGACCTCGGCAGGGACGATACCCGCCATGAGATAATCTGTGCCTTGAATGGGGGTGAAGGTGGAGAGCGTCTTTTCGACGGGTTTTGGCGCTTCGGGCGCTTCGGCGTTGACGGAGGAATTCTCCGGTACGATATTCCGGGTGCAGGCAAAGACGGAGAACAAGAAAAACAGGACAAGCATGAGCAGGGTCAGACGTTTCATGAGTACCTCTATTGATTGGAAAGAGTCTAAATATGAAGGGAAAAGACAGTCATGATACAAGCGCTTTCCCTTCGCAGCCGTTATGTGCTTGTGTCAGGTGAAAAGGGCTTCTCACCACCTGTTTTCATTGGGAGAGGAACTCCCCGCCGATGATTTCCCTTTCGAGCAGACGGCGCTCCTGCGAGAACTTGAAATGGACTTCCACGCGCTGGAAGCACCTGCTTTCGCCAATCAAAACTTTGCGAGCGTAGTACACGTCGCCGCCCGTTTCGTATTCCACGCTCAGGTCGTTGTCCAAATCCACGCGCCCCTCGATGGTCTCGCCGCAGCGCGAGCATTTGACGCTGAAGGTGTAGTAGCGTTTCGGTGAACGTGGAGCAGGGGAGAAAAGCTTTTTGAGGATGTCCATGAAAGATTCCTTCGATGATGAATGGCGGACCATTGACGATAGACCATTGATCATGGATTTTCTATCGTCCATCGTCTATGGTCTGTCGTCTAGAACTTCCACTTCTTCAACACATCCATCGCCTTGTACGAAGTCAGATCCAATTGCAGCGGCGTGATGGAAACGTAACCCGCGCGCAATGCGCCGAAGTCGGTGCCGGGCTCGTCCACGCCGGTGGGCGCTTCGCCACCGATCCAGTAATACGGCTTACCGCGCGGGTCGGTGCGCACGTCGAGCGCGTCGCGGTACACGCGCAGGCCTTGTCTCGTTATCATGTAACCTTTGAGTTCGGATTCGGTCAGGTACGGCACATTGACGTTCAAGACGACGCCTTCGGGCAAACCATCCGCGATGACCTGTTCGACGACGCGCCTCGCCACCACGGCCGAAGTTGAGTAGTCGAGTGGACCTCGATGACCCTCTGGCAGATCCAGCGAGACCGCCACGCCCCTCACGCCCGCAATGACGGCTTCCATCGCGGCAGTGACCGTGCCGGAGTAGGTGATGTCGTGCCCGATGTTGGCGTTCGGGTTGATGCCCGAAACCACGATATCAATCTGCTCCTCGATGAGACCGAGCAGCGGCAGGGCGACACAGTCCGAAGGCGCGCCGTCGGATGTATAAGCGGAGGTGCCGTCCGCGAGCGCCGTCTCTTTCACCCGCAGGGGACGTTCCATCGTCTTGACGTGACCCGAAGCGGGCCAGTTTTTGTCCGGCGCGAAGACCGTCACGTTGCCGAGTTTGCGCATTTCCTGCGCGAGCGCGAGCAGACCGGGGGCGGTTACGCCGTCGTCGTTGGTTACAAGGATGTGCATGATTCGATTTCCGATTTCAGAAGTTCCACAAACTCAACACAAGTTTTGGATTGGGCTGATTATAACGCGATGAGGAAAGTCCGCCTTCTCCGCGCCCAACGCGGCTATGCCGCTCCCTGCCATGATGTTAGAATATCGGACATCTCCTATCCGTTTCAAGGATGGCATCCATGCCAAAGCCCATTCTCTTTGCAATTGACGACGATCCCACCGTTCTGAATTCCGTAGACCGCGACCTGCGCTCCCGGTATGGCAGGGACTACCGCATCCTGCCCATCAATATGGGCAAAGCCGCGCTGGAATATTTGGGAAAACTCCAGCAGCGAAATGAAACGGTCGCGCTGTTTCTGGTGGACCAGCGCATGCCCGAAATGAGCGGCACGGAATTTCTGGCGGAAGCCATCAAGACCTATCCGCAGGCGAAGCGGGTTCTGCTGACGGCGTATGCGGATTCGCAAGCCGCCATTGACGCCATTAACGAAGCGCGGCTGGATTATTACCTGATGAAACCCTGGCATCCGCCGGAGGAACGGTTGTATCCGATCCTCGATGAATTGCTGGAAGACTGGAAAGCCCGCGTCCGACTGCCCTACGAAGGGATTCGCATCGCGGGGACGCTGTGGTCGCTTGCGAGTCATCAGGCAAAGGACTTCCTGACGCGGCATCAAATCCCCTATCAATGGCTGGACATCGAAAAAGACTCGAGCGCGCGCGGACTGGTCGAAGGGGTTTCCGCAGATTTGTCCAAACTTCCGGTTATCTTTTTTCCCGATGGCAGCGTGTTGATCGCGCCGGACATCAAAACCCTGGCTGAAAAAGTCGGTTTGCAAACGCAGGCGGGATTGCCGTTTTATGATCTCGTGGTCATCGGCAGCGGACCGGCTGGTTTGGCGGCGGCGGTCTATGCCGGGTCGGAGGGATTGAAATGCCTGGTGGTCGAAAAAGGCGCGCCGGGCGGGCAGGCGGGCAGCAGCCCGAAGATCGAAAATTATCTCGGCTTTCCCAGCGGCATCTCCGGCGACGACCTCGCGCGCCGCGCGGTTTCGCAAGCAAAACGTTTCGGCGTGGAGATTCTCTCCGCGCAGGAAGCAAGCCGGATCTTCGTCAAAGAGGCGTATCGCATCGTGCAGTTAGCCGACGGGACGGAGATTTCCTCCCATGCGGTTTTGATCGCCACGGGCGCATCGTTCCACACCTTGAAAATGCCAGGCGCGGATAAACTGACCGGCGCGGGAATTTATTACGGCGCGGCGTACACCGAGGCGATGAACTTCAAAGACCAGCCCGTGTTCGTCGTCGGCGGCGCGAACTCGGCGGCGCAGGGCGCGTTATATCTCAGCCGCTTTGCCAGCCGGGTCACGGTGTTGGTTCGCGGCGAACAGCCCGCCGCGTCGAAATATCTGGTGGATGCGATGAACGCCGATGAAAAGATCGAAATCATGACCGACACGGATTTGGTCGAAGTGCGCGGCGGCGACAAACTCGAACAGGTCATCGTCCGCAATTCCAGGACCGGCGAGACGCAAACCTTCGACGCCCCGGCGTTGTTCGTCTTTATCGGCGTGCGCCCGCAAAGTCAGCTGGCGGCGGATTTGGTGATGCGCGACGATAAGGGATACATCTTCACCGGACCTGATACGATGGTGAACAAACAACCGCCTCATGGCTGGACCTTGGAGCGGGACCCGTTTCTGTTGGAGACCAGCGTCCCCGGCATTTTCGCCGCGGGCGACGTGCGGCATGGAACCAATCATCGGGTTTCGTCTGCCGTGGGCGAAGGCGCGATTGCGTATGCGTTGATCAAGGAATATCTGAAGACGCTATAAGTCGTAGCGCAAGATGGCATCTTGCGCTACAAATCGTTTATGAACCACTCCGCCCTGCGAAAATCCCCGCTCTTCCGCGACTTGTCCGATGAACAGCTCCAGCAATTGGTGGACATGGGCAAGCCGGTCTCTTTGCGCGCCGGTGAGTTTTTGATCAAGCAGGGCGACATCGGCGATTCCGCCTACGTTATCCTCGATGGGAAGTTCGAAGTGCAAAAGCAATCGGGGCAGTCGCTCATCTCCATTGACATCCGCGATGCGGGCGATGTGGTGGGTGAGATGGCATTGATCGCGCAGACGGCGCGCAACGCCTCCATCATCGCCAAAACGGACGGCGGCGTCCTGCAAATTCCGAAGGAAGCGTTTGAAAAATTGCTCTCGTCCAGTTCGGGCGCGGCGATGGTCATTCTGCGCTCGGTGATGGCGCGGTTGACGCAGAACGAATCGCTTTTGCACCAGCAGGAGAAGATGGCGGCGCTCGGTACCATGTCCGCCGGGCTGGCGCACGAGTTGAACAATCCCGCTGTCGCCGCGCAAAGGAGCGCCTCGCAGTTGCAGGCGGAGCAGGCGAAATACCTGCGCCTGACGCACGAGATCGAAACCCGCGCCGCGCGGGAAGGTCAAACCGCGTGGCTGGGCGAGTTCATGCAGGAGGCGGCGCGGAGGTTCGAGTCGCCGCTCAAACTCGAGGCGCTGGAAAAGATCGAGTTGACCGACCAACTCCAAGCGTGGCTCGAGGCGAACGGCATCGAATCCGCGTGGGAACTTGCCCCGGCGATGGTCGCCTTCGGCTGGAATCCCCAGGCGCTCGAATCATTGAAAAAAACGTCGTTCTTCGAGTTGGGCATCCAATGGCTGGGCGCGGGCTGCCTGGCAATGAATCTGCTCGCGGATGTGCTGGAAGCGACCGGGCGCATCGCGCGCATCGTGCAGGCGATGAAGTCGTACACGTACCTCGACCAGGCGCCGTTGCTGCAAGCGGACATCCACGAAGGGCTGGAGAACACGCTGATCATTTTGCAGCATAAGTTGAAACAGGGCGTCACCGTGAAGCGCGAATACGCGCCCGACCTGCCGCGCATTCAAGCCTATGCCAGCGAGCTAAACCAGGTGTGGACGAACATCATTGACAATGCCGTGGATGCGATGAACGGCAAGGGCGAGATCATTTTGCGGACTTACGCAAAAAACGGGCGCGTGTATGTCGAGATCAGCGATAACGGTCCCGGCATCCCGCCGGAGATTTGCAGGCGCATCTTCGAGCCGTTCTTCACCACCAAACCACCGGGGAGCGGCACAGGACTTGGGCTTTACATTTCGCACCAGATCATCGCCAACCATCATCACGGGCAGCTGCTGGTGGAATCGCAAAAAGGCAGGACGACCTTCACGGCGATCCTGCCGTATCAACCCAAAGGAGAGACGCACATGCTTGACGAAAAAACCATCAAGGATATTCTGCTTTCGACCAGGACGATTGCCGTGGTGGGCTTGTCATCCAACCCCGATAAGCCGAGTTATTCGATTGCATCGTATTTGAAGGATCAGGGCTATCGCATTATTCCGGTCAACCCGACTGCGCCGGAGATTCTGGGCGAAAAATCATACCCCGACCTCACCTCCATTTCCGAAAAAGTGGACGTGGTGCAAATCTTCCGCAAATCCGAAGACGTGCCGCCGGTGGTGGAAGAAGCGATCCAGATCGGCGCAAAAGTGGTGTGGATGCAGGAGGGAATTGTCAACGAAGAAGCCGCCAGGTCCGCGCACGAGGCGGGCTTGCAGGTGGTGATGGATACCTGCATGCGCGTCATGCACCGGAAGTTGATCGGGGAGAAGTAAGCCTTTTTAAAAACATCCCGCCTTGTGCGGGATGTTTTTATGTCTAAGCCGTTCGCAAAATCAGCCCGTTTTGCGAGGGATCGTATAACAACAATCCGTTTTCCGTCTTGTTGGAAGGAATGCCAGCCGCATCCACGCGGGCAACGACGTCGTCAAGAGCCTGTTGATTGGGCAGGTCAATCGTGAAATACCGCAGACCCACCGCATCGGGCGGAGGAGGCGGCGCGCCGCGTCCCTGCCAGGTGTTGAGCCCGATGTGATGATGGTATCCGCCCGCGGAGACGAATCCCATCTGGAATTGTTTTGCGATGCCCATCACGTCGAAGCCGATGATGCCGTGATAAAAATTGACCGCCTCATCCACATCGCGGACGTGGAGATGCACATGCCCGATCTTCAATTCAGGCGGAACGGGCGCATCGAGTCGGTCGTCGTCCTTGATGTGCTTGAACAGCGCCTCCACGTCCAGCGGCTCGCGCCCGTTGCTCCAGGAACCGTCCGCGCGATAGGATTCGTACTTTCCATCCTTGAAAGCCCACGTGCCGTCTTCGGGCGATTCCGCGTAGAGTTCGATGCCGTTGCCTTCCGGGTCGTCGAGGTAGGTGGTCTTGGTCAGGATGTGATCGGTGGGCGCGTTGGGATACTTCAACGCGAACAGCCGCGCAATGGCAATCGCCAATTCGCGCCGGTTCGGAAAGAGATACGCCGCGTGATACAACCCGGTCACGCCGCGGTATTTCTTTATGTTGGGCTCCTCGGTGAGGATGAGCAGATCTTTCCCGCCCGCGCCCAAGCCTGCCCGGTTCCCCTCGCGCCAGTGGAGTTTGAATCCCAGCGCCTTTCGATAGAACTCGAGCTGGTTATCGAGGCTGGCAACGGTCAACGACAAATGGCCGATCATCGTGGCGGGATGAATCGAAAATTCCTGCCGGGCGGATGTGTTTGTTTGCGTTGTCATTCTTATTCTAAAATCCTTTCAGGTTCGTCCATACGATATGGACGAACCTGTCTGCGAAAATTGTACCCGCTTTAGAAGCCGAGGCTGAAAATCCACGGCTGGGGGATGGCGAGCAGGATCAGCGTGTACCCAAGCATGGCGATATTCTTGGTGAACATCAGGAACTCCGTCTCGCGCGCTTCCGCGTCTTTCACCGTCCAGAAGTTGTGCATCCACAGCGTGACGGGGAGCAGGAAGACTGTCAGCGCCGCGATCGCAAACACCGGCTGAACCCCGGTCAGGATGCTCAGCCCGCCGAACAAGAGCAGCACACCCGTTCCGCGCACGGCAAGCCCGCCAAACGGTACGCCTTTTGCCTCGGCATACGCCACCAGCCCGGGCTGGGTGAAGTGGGCGTACGCGCCGTACAGCCAGTACAGCCCGACAACCATACGACCGATCAGAAAAGCAATGTCCATTTTTTCATCTCCTTTGAGTTGACAAATTTCCACCGAAGTGGTATCTTTTGACATCTGTTGGATAAACAACAGATGTTGCTAATTTACCAACTCCCTTTTTGGAAGTCAACCGACAATCTTTTCGATTTGTTGACTAAGCAACAAAGGAGACAAAATGTTGCCCACTCTTGAAGAAAAACTCGACCCGCGCATCAAACGGACCCGGAGCCTGATCCTGGATTCCTTTGGCAGTCTCCTCGCCGAAAGGAATTTCGAGAACATCTCCGTGCAGGATGTAACCGACAAGGCGCAGATCAACCGCGCGACGTTTTACGCTCACTTCCAGGACAAATACGCCCTGCTCGATCATTTCATAGATCAGACCTTCAATGCTGCGCTCGAAAAGCGCACACTGAGCGCCTGCACTTACAGCCTCAACAACCTGCGGAGTTTGATCTATGTGGTGTGCGAATTCCTCGTGGGCTTGCACACCAATTGCGCCCAAATCCACGACCAATTTGAATCCCTGGTGGAAGGACAGATCAAGCGGCAGATTTTCGAACTGCTCTCCCACTGGCTGACTCAAGCCAAGCCCGGCATTTCCTCTGAAATCCCCGCCACCGTCGCAACCTGGGCGATCTACGGACTGGCATCCCATTACAGCCACAAGAAAAAACGCCCCGCCCTCGAAAAATTCGTGGACGAAGCGTTCCCGCTCGTGGCGGTCAATTTGGAACAGTTTGCATAGGCTTGTAAAACATACGGCAAAGCCGTATAATCTGCTCATGGAGTTCATCGAAGCTACCGCATTCACAAAATATCTCTACGATTACCTGTCCGAAGAGGAATACTTGGGTCTGCAAAGTTTTCTGCTCCAGTATCCCGAAGCGGGGAAAGTGGTTCGCGGCTCCGGCGGCGTTCGAAAAGTTCGCTGGGCAATGTCGGGCAGGGGAAAAAGCGGCGGCGTGCGAGTGATTTATTATTTCAAGAAACGGGACGATGAGATCTGGTTGTTGACCATTTACAGCAAAAGCGAAGTGGAAAACATCCCTGCTCATGTCCTGCGGCAGATCGCAAAGGAAATCGAAAATGACTAAACGCGATATTGGTCAGGAAATCCTCGAGGGGATTCGGGATGTAAAAGCGTACAAGGCTGGGAAAAAAGCCTTGCGCGTTCACACGCTGAAAGAACCTGCGCCCCCAAGGGTCATTCGGATGAAATTAAAACTGTCGCAATCGGCTTTTGCAGGGCTAATGGGCGTGAGCCTGCGCACGGTGCAGGACTGGGAACAAGGGCGGCGCAAACCGAGCGGGCCCGCCGTTGCCCTCCTGCGCATTGCCGAGCAAAAGCCGGAAGTGTTCATGCAGTTGTCATAGATTCCGCTTGCGACAGTTAATGGGCCCCGGTTTGTGCAGCGGACACAACCTACTTATTCCTCGCCATCTCCTCCTTGAATCGTTCCAGCGCTTCCACCGAAGCGGGGTCAATGGCATAGCCCATCGCCAGGTAATACGCCATGTAATCGCCGAACAGGATCAGCGTCCACATCTGCGCCAGCGCGGATTCGCCGCGCGCATCCACGAAATCGGTGTTCAAGCCTTCGAGCATCAGCGTGGTGCGCGTCAGGTCGGAGCGCAGGCGGTTGCGCGGATGGTCGGACGGCGCGCGCAAAAAGAGCGTCATGGTCTGCGAGTTGAGCAGGGCATACGGATTTGCCAGCCCCGCCAGCGTATTGTGGTCGGCTTCGGGCAGGAACTCAAAATTCGCCGCGGACTTGGCAATCGTGTTGATCTGGGTCTTCCAGCGGCGGGCAACCGGCGCAAGCATGCCCGAAGCCATCACCGTCACCCAGCGTCCCATCAACTGACCGGCGTAACGCTTGGCGGGGTTGTTCGCGGCGGGTACATCGGCGCGCAAATGCTCCTGCGACTTTTTCATCGCGGCGACGGCTTCCGCCACGTCGTTGGAGGGATCGGGGATGAGACCGAGACGGGCGAACAGCGCCAGCGTAAGCCCGAAGGTGAATCCCGCCGCGCTTCGAGCCTGACCTTTATGGCTGAATTGCCAGACTGGGAGTTTTCTCTCCCCTGCGCGTTTGGACAGTTCCCCGCCGGTGGAGATGACCACCACCGTACAGTCGTTTTTGACGGCGGTCTCGAACGAGTCCAACGTCTCTTCGGTGTTGCCGGAGTGGGAGGAACAGACGACCAGCACATCTTTCCCTTTGGCAAAGCCGGGCAATCCATAATCGCGGTGGACGCTTACGGGGAGGGAAAGGCTCGAAGCGCCGTACGCAGACCACGAGGCTCGCGCCGAGAGCCGAGCCGCCCATCCCGCACAGGACGATGGCACGAAAGTCTCGCTGGTTGGGGAGCGGCTGCGTTTGCCCCAAATCCCATGCGGTTTGCAATTGATCCGGCAAGCCGTCAATTTCGTCGAGCATGTTGCGGGCATCCAGCGATTTGAAGAAACCAAGGTCGTCAAGATTCATGCTGAACCGCCTTTCTGCCGCCGAATATCGCCAGCAGGATCAAAACCCAACCGACAACGCTAAAGAAAATCTCCCCAAAGGAAAACACCCGCAGGAGGAGGACATACAAATTGCCGCCCAGGTCCAACGGAGAAACGCCCAGCATGGCGTTCCTCGACAATTGGATCACTCCCACAATCAGCATGGCAACGAATCCGCCGATGGCAAACAGGGAATTACGCGGCGCCTGCCGCCAGCGGACAACCGCCGGGACGAGCCCCACCACCCAGATGAACATTGGGACGCAAACCGTAACATAGTACATGACTGTCTCCTTTGGCTGATGAGGTTGAAACCGCTAACAGGCATCCTTGATGAATTTGGCGAGGTCTTTTTTCATGGACTTGAGCGACGGCAAATGGATGTACATCATGTGCCCCGCCTCGTAGTAGCCCATGCTGATGTTCTTGCGCAGGGACTCGTGCAGACCGAGATGGTCGAAGGTGTATTCGGTGGCGAAGTAGGGCGTGCCGAGGTCGTAGTAGCCGTTGGCGGCGAAAACCTTCATGTATTTGTTGAAGGTCATCGCGGCGCGCAGGGTTTCGGCGACGTTGACGTATTGATTCTCGAAGTAACTGTACGACCATTGCCGCCAGACCTTGTCGCTGAGGATTTCATAGGGCGTATCGGTCTCGAATTTGAGTTCGGAGCGGATGTAGTCGTTGAACGCCGCCGTGTACGGACCGTTGACCTGCGCGAACAGCGGGTCATATTCGAAGGTCTCGGTGACGCCGAGACGGTCTATGCCGGTGAAGCGGCTGTCGAGACGCCCCACTGTCAGTCCCCGGTCGCGCAGGAGTTCCTTGAAGAAATGGAAGGTGTGAATGCGCAGGTTGCCGCGTTCGATGAATTCCACGGAGATGCCGGTGAGACGCGAGAGTTTTTCGGCGATCTTCCTGCGCTCCTCTTTGGAAAGCGACGCGTCCTTCAGCAAGGCGGCGGCGTATTCGCCCAGCGCGAATTCTTCCGACTCTTTGAGCCAGGTCTTGAGCGGCGTCTTTTTATCCAGTTTGCCGTGATACCAGGCGGTGGCGGTGTAGCCCGGCACGAAGAGGATGTAGGGCAGGTCGTTGTTGAGGTTGAAATCGAGGGTGGTGAAGTCGAGCACCGTCGAGATGAGCATCAACCCGTTGAGCAGCAAGCCGTGACGGTCTGCCAGGTAGCCGGAGAGACCCGCGGCGCGAGTCGTCCCGTACGATTCGCCGGCGAGGAATTTCGGCGAGAGCCAGCGGTTGTAGCGCGTGGTGTACAAGCGAATGAAATCGCCCACGGACTCGATGTCCTTTTTGAAGGTGTGCCACTCCCTCGATTTTTCGCCTTCCACCGGGCGGCTGAAGCCCGTGCTCATCGGGTCAATGAAGACGAGGTCGGTCTCATCGAGGATGGAGTATTCGTTGTCGGCGAGTTTGAAGGGCGGTTTGGGCATTTCGCCGTCGTCGGTGAGCACCACGCGGCGCGGACCGAGCACGCCCAGATGCAGCCACACGGACGAGGAACCGGGTCCGCCGTTGAAGGAGAAGGTGATGGGGCGTTTGGATTTGTCCTTCACGTCGTCCCGGGTGTAGGCGATGAAGAAGATTTGCGCGCGCGGCTTTTCCACCTCCGCGTCCTTGTCCTTGTCGTGGATTTCCTCCTTCACGACTATCGTCCCGGCGGTGACGCTGTATTTGATGGTCTTGCCGCCGATTCTCACTGAATGTTTGGTGGTGATGAGGTTATCCTTGGGCTCCTGCTTTTCCTCTTTCTTTTCTTCTTTTTTGTCTTCGGGTTTTTTGGTTTCTTCGGGCATGGTTCACTCCTCATTTCGATTTATTTATGATTGCATATACTTCCTTTTTATTCCACCCGCTTTGTTCCGCCAGTTCAGCGGAGATCTCTTTGGCGGACTTGCCTGCCGCGAGTTCTTTTTTGATCGCTTCGGTGAGTTTTGCTTCTTCCCACCTTTCGCTTTCCTCTTTCCTCTTTCCTTCGACCACCAGTGTAAACTCTCCGCGCGGTTCCTTCGATTTGAAATGCCTGATCGCGCCGCTGATTTGTCCGCGCCAGTATTCCTCGTACATCTTGGTCATTTCGCGGGCGATGCAAATGCGGCGGTCGCCGAGGACGGTTAGCAGGTCTTCGAGGGAGTCGAGCAGGCGGTGCGGGGTTTCCAAAAAAATGAGGGTGTAAGGCAAGTTTGAGACTTGTCCTGCAAAACTGTGCCGTTCGCTGGATTTATGGGGAAGATAGCCGAGGTATAAAAACGAATCGGTGGGCAAGCCGGAAACGCTCAAAGCGGAGATGGGAGCCGAAGGTCCGGGGACAGGTCTAACGTCGAAGCCGGAAGCGAGGGCGGCTTGGACCAGTTCGCAGCCGGGGTCGTTGATGGCGGGTGTCCCCGCATCCGAGACCAGCGCCACATCCCCTTCCGCCAGTTTTTCGAGGATGAAATCCAGCCGGGTCATTTTGTTGTGTTCGTAATAACTGATGACAGGGGTTTTGATGCCGAAATGGCTGAGCAGTATCCTCGTGTGCCGCGTATCCTCCGCCGCGATCAGAATGGACTCGCTCAGGATGCGCACGCCGCGCGGGCTCATGTCTTCGAGGTTTCCGATTGGCGTGGCAACGAGATAAAGGGTTCCCATTGCGTTATTGTATCATCCCGCCTGTGGAAAGAAAATCGGGCGCGTCATGCGCCCGATCCATTAGCCGCCGCAGCCTTTTAGTTTTATTTCGATGATCCGGCAGCCCGCCTCTTCGGGCGGCAGAGGGACACAGCATTGATTCCCGGCATTGTAGGTTGAGTCCGGCGCGCATCGGGCGAGTTCTTCGCTGGAGAGTTCGGGCAGTTTGCAGACCTTGAGCTGGATGACGGAAAAACTGGGTCCCGTGCAGGAAAGAACCTGCTCGCCGTTCTTGACTGCCTCCACGCGGCATTTTGCGCCATCCGTGTTCAGCACCTCGAAGGTCGCGGTTTCTTCGAGCAGCGCGTTGGCATAAGGGATTTTTTGAACGCAGTAGTTGTCGGTTTCCCTGCCTGCGGGAGTGGGGAAAGCCACTTCGGCAGGGCAAGCCGGCGCAAAGACCGGGGAAGTTGGCAGGACCTCGGTGTTCGTCGGCAGTGGGGTAGGCTCGACCATGGCTGTAGGGAGCGGGGTGGGCGTGGCAGGCGGGATGAGCTGGTTGCGCAGGAGGAAGAAACCGATGACAGCGACCACAAGCACGACCCCAGCCACCATGAAACCGGTCTGACTGCGGGATAACTGCATGGTCTGCGTGCGCGGACGCGAACCAATGCCGCTGTTCGTGCCGAAGGTCAGGTTGCCTTCCGTTCCAAACGCGATTCGATTGAGGACTTTGGCAAGTTCGATAGTGTTGGGGAAGCGCTGGTTCTTGTCCTTTGCCATCGCGGTCTTGATGAGGGCGTCCACGTCGGGGGGCAGGTCCGGCTGGGTTTTCAAGATTTCCGGCACGGGTTCGGTGATGTGCTTGACTACCACGCCCATGGGCGTATCTGCGCTGTAGGGCTGGTGACCGCTCAACATCTGGTAGACGATCACGCCCAAGCCGTAGACGTCGCTGCGCAGGTCAATTTCCAAGCCCTGCGCCTGTTCGGGACTCATGTAAGCGGGCGTGCCGATCACGCCGGAGCCGGTGAGGCTGCTGGTGGATTCGGTCAACTTGGCAACGCCGAAATCCGAGATGAACGGGTCGCCGTTGTCGTCGAAGAGCACATTGTCGGGTTTCAGGTCGCGGTGAATGATGCCCTTGCGGTGGGCGTAGGCGAGCCCCTGGGCGATCTTTTCCACGATGCGCGCAGTATCCTGAATGGAGATGCTGCCCTGCTCGATCAGGTCCGAGAGCGAGCCGCCCGGCATGTACCGCATCACGAAGTAGGGCTGTCCATCCTCGTCTCCCACGTCGTAGACCGGCACAATGGAGGGATGTTCCAGCGAGGCGACCATTTTGATCTCGCGCTCGAAGCGCGAATGGAATTGCGGGTCGTGAAGCATCTCGCGCGGCAGCACCTTGATCGCGACCTCGCGCTCGAAGTTGGGGTCGAACGCGCGATACACGGTCGCCATTCCGCCGCGGCCCAGTTCCGACTTGATTACGTAACGCCCTATCTTTTCAGGAATCGCCATGCGGCAAGTATAAACCAGCCGAATTGATGGCGCAAGCAAAACAACGGACTGCAATGCTTTTGATGTCCCACCAATGGGACGGCTCGCTCCGCGCTCAGCGGCTGTTGCCCAGCGACTCGTAAGTCTGCAACAAGCTGATCAGGATGCCGTCGGTAAACCTGTGAATCTTCGAATACATCTGCGACGACTGCGAAGCCGGGACGTTCGCCTCCCCGCACACCTTGACCACCGATTCGATCAGCGTATCGCGGAAGAACAGGAACGCCTTCGCCGCATCCACGTAACTGAGGTTATACCGCCGCGCGCGCGAGGCATATTCATACCCGATGGCATACGCCTCCGAGGCGCCCTCCTCATCGTCGGCGGCGATGTAATTCATCAAGCCGTGGAACAGCGACCGCGAACTCATGCGGTATTGCATCCTTGCCTGGCTGTCCAGTTTTTGATACCAGGATTCCGCCTCCAGGCTTCCGTCCGAGATGTGCATGCGGACGTTTCGGATGACTTCCTGCATCATGCTTTCGGGCTTGAGCGCCTCCAGCCTGGACTTGGAGTTGGTCTGCGCCCAGAGGGAGATTTCACTACGCTTATAGCGGCGGTGTCCGCCCTGTGTCTTGTGCACCGGCAGGATGCCCTTATCGGACCAAAGCCGCACCGTGCTGGGATGCACGCCCAGCAGTTCGGCGGCGTCGCTGAGGGAAAGCCATTCGTCGGTCATGGGTCGTTTGGTTACTCTGCTGCCAGGGCAACCCTCTCCGCAAAGGATGGTTCCTCCGCGCTCCTGCGGAAGGAGCCAACGTCAATGCGGTGGAGCATCACGGCGGCGGCAAACAGCATGAGCGCTTCGAGACTGAACACAACCAGGTAGCCGCTCAGGGGACTGCCCGTCAACTGGGTTGCCAGGTCCGCCACCACGCCTGCCATGAGCAAGCCGACCAGCCGCGAAAGCCCGTTCGAGAAGCCCCACGCGCCGATGTACAAGCCGACCTTTTCCGGCACGGTCAGGTCGAACATGAGGGAAAGGTTGGCGACGGTGGAAATGCCCGTGCCAAAGCCGAGCAGGGTGATGCCGGCGTAAAAGGCGTTCAGGCTCCCGGTCACGCCGCTCAGGACGATGGTCAAAAAACCGAGCAAGGCGCCCAGGTTGCCGCTCTGGGCGAGATATTTCTTTTTGATGCGCCCTTCGAGCACGCCCGCCGCGATGAACGCGATCAGGGTGAACGCACTGCTGATGGAAATGATGCGCGAGGTCTGTTCGAGGGTCATGCCGAAGGCTTGCGCGCCGAAGGGTTCGAGCAGCACGTCCTGCCCAAGCAGAGCGGCGAGCAGCAGCAGCAGGTAGACGAAGAAAATTTTGGCAACCGGGTTGGCGGTGATGGCGGAGGTCATTTCGCGCACGGTGTAGTTTTCCGCCCTTCTCGTTTCCCCGGAAAGATGGGGGGAGGAAATCGAGCGTGGTTCCAACTTGAAGAGGCCGAGCAAGCCCAACGTCAGGGCGGAGGCGGCGACGATGACGAACGCGCGCTGGAGCAGGTCGGGGTCGTACGTCGTCACCATGCGGCTCAGGCTGATTCCCGTCGCAATCAAACCAAAAACCATGGCGGTGAACATCGTCGCCACCGTTTTGCCGCGTCCCTGCTCGCCGGAGAGTTCGGAGGCAAGCGAGAGATAGGAAACGGCGGAAAGGTTGTAGCCCATGCCCCATGCGCCGAAGGCAAGGATGCCCATGACAATTCCCAGCGTAAAGTTTTCGCTGAAAAGCACCGCAACCTGCGGCGCGACCGCCACGCCCAGCACGCACAGCAACAGACCGGCAAGGATGTAGGGCGAACGCCGGTAGCCCCGGATCGGGTACCGGTCTGAGAACGAACCGATGGCAACCTGGATGGGCGCGAGCAAGTAAGGGAAGATGGCAAGCATCGTGAAGAGGGTTTTGGAAATGCCGAGGTCGAAGATCATCACGCGGTTGAGGGTGCTGTTGATGGGCACGAGCGTCATGGCGACGGCAGTGTGAATGAGGGCGAGTTGAAGGCGTTTGATGCGCATGGGGTAGTTGGGTAGTTGAGTAGTTAGGTGGTTGAGTAGTTTGGTAGTTGGGCGGTTTTGACTTGTGTGGAGCAAAAATTGTACTTTTCGGGACAGAAAGCGCAATGTAGATTTGCATAGAATTTTACTAGAGGTTTATGAGCAGTTTCGACTCTCGGCTCAGTGCGTGAAAAATCCCTGCCGCCGGGCAGGGATTCTCGAAGCAGTTCAACTGCGCTTTTATCTCGCAAACACATTCAGTGGGTGTTCCGCGCGGATGTATGCCTGCACGCGCGAACCGACCGGCAGGATGCGGGTGTGATCGGTGAAGGCGTGCAGGATTTGTCCAGAGTCGAGGCGCAGGCGGTAGAGGTTGAAAGCGCCGCGGAAGAAGCGGCCCACGATCACGCTGTTGCCGCCGCCGTCCACGGTGAAGTCCACGTCGTCGGCGCGGAGAGATAGTTCAACGAGCGTGGAGGCGGGGAATCCGGCATCCTGTTTGACCAGCCCGATATCGGTTTGAATTCCGCCCGGCACAACCCTGCCTTTGAGAAAGTCGCTGTCGCCCATGAACTCCGCCACAAAGCGCGTGGCGGAGTCGTGGAAGATCTCCTCCGGCGCGCCAATCTGCTCGAGGCGTCCCTTTTGCAGGACGGCAAGACGATCTCCCATGTAAAGCGCCTCGTCCTGGTCGTGCGTGACGAAGATGACCGTCGCCTGCATGGTCTTCAAAATGGAACGCACATGCTCGCGGACGGCGACTCTCAAATCCGCATCGAGACTGCTGAACGGTTCATCCATGAGGACGAGCACGGGCTTGGGAGCCAGCGCGCGCGCCAACGCCACACGCTGGCGCTCCCCGCCGGAAAGTTCATGCGGGTAGCGCTTCGAGAACGAAAGCAGCCCCACCATGTGGAGCGTCTCACCGGCGATGGTGCGAATCTCCGCCTGGCTTTTTCCGCGCAGACCAAAGGCGACGTTGTCGAAGACGGTCAAATGCGGAAAGAGTGCGTGATCCTGAAAGACCATGCCGATGCCGCGCTTTTCCGGCGGGATAAAGGTCGAGGGAGAAGCGACCAACTGTCCGTTAAGTTTGATCGCGCCGGAGTCGGGGCGTTCCAGACCGGCAATCATCCGCAGGGTGGTCGTCTTGCCGCATCCGCTCGGACCAACAAGCGCGAGGATTTCCCCATTGGCAAGTTCAAACGAAATATCGTCCACCGCAGACTGCGTCGAACCGTTGAATTTCTTGACGAGGTTTCTTACTTCGAGAGTGGTCATCGGAAAATCTGCTCCCTGCGCAGGAGAAAATATAACGGCAGGGCGGACGCCAAAATCAAAATGAACGCGGCTGGCGCTGCCTGAAGGTAGAAGCCCTCCTCCGCCCATGCCCACACGCGCACGGCAAGCGTATCGAATCCGGCGGGACGAAGCAGCAACGTGGCAGGCAATTCCTTTAAGGAGGTCAGGAAGACCAGCGAGCCGCCCGCCAAAAGCCCGGGCAGAATCAGCGGAATGGTCACCTGGAATATGGTTTGGATGGACGTCCGCCCCAGCGTGCGAGAGGCTTCTTCGAGGGACGGCGAAAGCTGCCTGAGCGCCGATTCGCTCGCCCGCACCGCCTGCGGCATGTGGCGCAGCACGTATGCGATCACCACCACGAACGGTGTGGCGTACAAGAACGGCAATAAACGATTCACCAGCAGGACGAGGCTGAGCGCGATCACCACGCCGGGCAACGCATATCCGACCTGACAAAGCCTGGAGATGAATTTCGTGAACGGGTTTGGATACCGCACTGCGAGCAGCGCCACCGGCAGGGACATCGCCACTGCGATCACCGCCGCCAGCCCCGAACTCCACAGGCTATTCCACACGTAACTGCCAAACCCCTGCGAGCCGGTGTGAAACACCGCGGACATGGTCTCCGGGTCGAGGAAGGTCTGCACGCTCCAGACCAGCAGAACGCCCGCAGGCAGGATCAAACTCGCAGTCACCACGCCGAACACCAGCAGGAACGCCGGTATGCGCCACTTCCCCAGCAGGGTGAGCGGCGCGGGACGCCAGTTGCTTTCCAGTTGTGTGAAGCGCGCCCGTCCCTGCAAGCGCAATTCGCCCCACAGGAACAGGATCGCCAGCGTGACGAGAACACTGCTCAGGATCGAAGCCGCCGAACGGTCATACCGACCGGAAAGTTGGATGAAGATCGCCGAGGAAAACGTCTCATAGCGCGCAGAGCGCCACTGTGCCGTATTCCGCCAGAATATCCAGAGCCACGAGCAGCGCGCCGGCTGTCAGGCCGGGACGAAGCGCGGGCAGGGTCACATGGAGGAGGGTCTGAAACGGGGTGCGCCCAAAGACGCGCGCGGCTTCTTCGAGCGAAGCATGCAGCGAACGGAACGCCGCTCCGCTCAACAGATAGACATAAGGATAAGTGAACAAGGTCAAAATGAACGCCGCGCCCAAAAAACCGAACGGGCTGGGTGTGGGAAGGGGCTGACCGAAGACCTGCTCCAATAATTGGGGCAGGTACCCGCCGCGAGGACGCAGTAACGCCAAATGGACGATTCCTCCGATGTAGGCGGGTATCGCCAGCGGCATGGCAAGCATCCAGCGCAGGAAGTTCCTGCCGGGCAGGTCGGTGCGCTCGGTGAACCATGCCATGCTCACGCCGGTGATCAACGCCCCGCCCGTCACCGCGAAGACCAGCAAAAGCGTGTTGCCGAACAACTTCCAAATGCGCGCCTGGAATAACCTCAGCCACGCTTCCGTCTCCGCTCCCGCCGCGCGGAGGAAAATGTACGCCAGCGGCACCGCCACAAACAAAGCCACCATGCCCGCGGCAATCGCAAGCCGCGGGCTGATGTTGGAGCGCAATTTTTGGTAGTTCAGGTTCGTGCGGGTTAATTCCATTTGGCGTTAGTGCACCATTTTAGCAGGGTTTGATAATAGACCGCAGGTCACCGACGATGGAGGGAGCATTCAGATTCTGTAGAATCGTCGTTCAGAACATTTTTCGTTTTTTACCGCCAAGGACGCCAAGCCGCCATGTTTCTTCTCTATTTCTTGGCGTTCCTGGCGACTTGGCGGTTCATTTTAGATATTTGTGCAGGGTGAATTTTGGGAAAGAATCTACAACATTTGAATGCTCCCACGATGGACGATGGTCCGCGGTCTATTGTCCATCGCCCAAAAACTACGGCAGGCCCCACGCGCTCGATCAGGTCGAACGCCGCTCTGAAATTCGCCGCCGCTTTCACCACATCCACGTCCGCGAGGCGGAAGTTCTCCAGCGGCTGCACGCCTTCCTTCAACGCCACGCCCGCCAGCAGGGGATATTCGTAATTCTGCTCCGCGAACAACCTCTGTCCCTCGGTGGAAACGAGGAAATCCAAAAACGCCTGCGCGGCTTCGGGATGCGGCGCGCCGTTCACCACAGCCGCCGCCGTCGCGTTGGTGATCAAACCGATTTCGCCTTCGCCCTGATCGGGGTAGACCACGCCCACATTGCCGGTCTCCGCCAGTTGCAGGTGATAGTAGTAATGATTGACCAGACCGATCTTGAACTCGCCCGCGCCCACTGCCTTGCGCACATCGGTGTGACCGCCGAAGAACGTCACTTCGTTTGCGATCAAACCGTTCAGCCATTGCTCCGTTGCTTCATCGCCGAGCAGTTGCTGCATCGCGGCGATCTGCGCCTGCATCCCGCCGTTGGTCGAGCCTGCGGCGGCGATCTGCCCTTTCCATTTGGGATCAACCAAATCGAAGATCGAGGCGGGCGCTTCCTCCTCCGAAACCAAATCCTGGTTATACATGATGACACGCGCGCGGCGGGTCAGCCCGGTCCACAAATTCCCTTCGCCGATGAACTCGGCGGGGATATTCTCCACACCGGCGGGCGCATACGCCTGGAACACGCCCTGAGGCGCGAGCGACTGCACCGTGAACAACTCGGTCGTGATGAACACATCCGCCTGGGGGTTGCCCTTCTCTTCGATCAGGGCATTTGCCAGTTCGCTGTTGCTCCCGGCTTTGAGCAGCACGTTCACATTCGGGTATTGCGCGCGGAACGCATCAATGACCGGCTGGAGGAGCGGCTCGGAACGTCCCGAATAGATGACCAAATCTCCCGATACGCCCGCCTCATTCTCGACGTTGGGGGCTGGTTCCGTTAAACCGGCATTCTCTTCGCTGACGGCGTTCCCGCCGCACGCGCTGACGGCGAACGCCAGGGCGAAAAGCAGGACAAAAAGTTTCTTCAAGGTTTGCATCGAAAAAATCTCCTGATGTGATGTTTACAGATAAATGCGACTGGCTTTATCTGTGATGAGCGGCGCGTAGTATAATGTCGGCGGATTGAATAATCTAGATATTTGTATTAAATTTTACCTATATCGGGTTGCAATCGGTTTTCAACCTGGTTGAAATTCAAGACCTGACAGGTTTCCAAAAACCTGTCAGGTCCGACAAAATCGGAGTTCGATGTCTGTAAGCCCAGCAATGCAACGTTATGCCGCGGAAATCTACCGCCTGCAACAGGACCACGAGCAGGTTCCCCTTTCGCTTCTAAGTTCGCACGTGGAATCGTCCGCGCAGGCGATCTCCACGATGGTCAAACGCCTTCAAAAACTCGGCTACCTCGTGCACGAACCATATCGCGGCGTGCGCCTCACCCCCGAAGGCGAGCGGATCGCCATGCCCTCCCTGCGCCGCCACCGCCTCACGGAAGTCTTCCTCGTCAAAGTGATGAAATACGATTGGGCAACCGCCCACGAACTTTCCGACGTGTTCGAGAAGGGCGTCAACGACGAGATCGAAGACCGCATGGACGAACTCGCGGAACGTCCAACGCGCTGTCCGCACGGCGAGCCGATTCCCTCCAAAGACGGCGTCATGCCCGTCGTCCGCGATGTGCCGTTGATTGACGTTCCCTCCGGCTCCGATTGCCTCATCAGCCGCGTCCGTACCCACGACATGGAAAAACTGCATTACATCGGCGAACTGGGGCTTGTCCCCGGCAAGGCGTTTCACCTGTTGAGCTGCGCGCCGTTCAAAGGTCCCCTGCGCCTGCAAATGAAACCGCAGGATCATCTAATCGGCTACGAACTCGCCTCCTCCCTGTGGGTGGAAGTGACCAGACTCGGCGAAGGGAATACGCCGCTCCCAAAGAAATAATCTTTGCTCGTACAATAGGCGGGACTGGAGATTGCATGAACAGCAAATCCCTTTACGGCGCCATCGAAGGCGGCGGAACAAAATTCATCTGCGCTGTAGGCACGGGGACCGGGCAGCATCCGCGCCGAGGCGCGTTTTGCCACCTCCACACCCGAAGAGACGATGGTTCAAGTCGTTGATTTTTTCTGGCAGCAGGAAAATGAACTCGGCAAACTCACCGCCATCGGCTTCGCCTGTTTCGGTCCGCTTGACCCCAACCCCGCTTCGCCTGCCTATGGACATATCCTTCCCACTCCAAAGCCCGGCTGGACGAATGCGGATGTGGTCGGCATGTTGCGCGCTTCATTCGATATTCCCATCGTTTTCGATACCGACGTCAACGGCGCGGCACTGGGCGAATGGCGCTGGGGCGCGGCGCAGGGACTCCAGACCTTCATCTATCTCACCGTCGGCACAGGCATCGGCGGCGGCGCGTATGTGGAAGGCAAACTCCTGCACGGACTCATTCACCCTGAAATGGGGCACATCCTGATTCGCCACGAATGGGAGAAAGATCCGTTCGAGGGCGCTTGTCCGTTCCATGGCGACTGCTTTGAAGGGCTTGCCTCGGGCGTTGCCATGGAGAAACGCTGGCGCGCGCGCAGCAACGCGCTTCCGCCCGACCATCCCGCCCGGGACCCTCGAAGCCGGATACATCGCGCAGGCGTTAGCCAACTACGCGCTGGAGCTTTCGCCGCGACGCATCATCGTCGGCGGGGGAGTCGGCTCGGTTCCACATCTCCTGCCCAAGGTCCCAAGAACAGACGCGCGACCTCATCAACGGCTACATCCAATCGCCGGTCATCCTCGAAGCCATCGAAACTTTTATCGTGCATCCCGGTCTGGGAAATCGGTCCGGCGTGCTGGGCGCGATGGCGCTGGCGGAACAGGCTGGCGCATGAACTTCTCCCGGATCACCGACGACCTTTTCATCGGCACGACGCCCTCTGCAAACGACTACGACCGGTTGCGTGGACTCGGCATCCGCCTTATCATCAACATGCGCGTGGAGTGGATGCCGTACAAAGACCCGCATCCGACTCCCATCCAGCGGCTCTGGCTCCCAACCTTTGACTCTCCGCTGGTACCGATTCCCATCAGGGCGCTCACGCGCGGAGTCCGCGCCGCATTGGAGGTGATTCAAAACGGCGGCAAGGTCTACGCTCATTGCGCGTATGGCGCTCACCGCGGAGTGGCAATGGGCGCGTGCATCCTCATCGCGCAGGGGATGAACCCGCTCGCGGCAATGGAGTTGATCAAGGCGAAACGCCCGCAAGCCGACCCGGGCGCGTTCTACATCCGCCCGCGCATCTTGAAATTTGCGAAAGAATGGGAAAAAGTTAACCGTGATGAACGGAGATGAACAAAGATAAAAACCTAATGAATCATCCCATTCATCTGTGTTGACCTGTGGTTAAATCTTCAAAATGAAACGACGTGTGATTCTGATTTTATGGGTTTGCGCTTTGCTCGCCGCCTGCCAGGCCTCGCCGGCAGATGCGCCGTCTCCCACCGCGCGCCAACCGAGACTCCCGCGCGAGTCGTGCCGACGCCGAGATATAACGTCCCGACGCAGAGTCAATTCACAGTCACGCCGGAAGCGAGGGCGACGGAGCGGGAAACCCCCACACCGACGCAGATGTCCGCTACGGGAACAACGACTGAAACTCCCGTCTCCAACGAGTGGATGAATTTGCCTGTGTTTCCCGAGCCGGGGGAAAACGTCCGCGCGATTTACGAGAAGGGCTTGGAACTGGGCAACAACCCAAATGCGTTTTCGATCTTTGGCGATTGCCAGGCGCGCCCCGGCGAGTTCTTCGGCGTCTATGAAACGGACGAAGGACGTGTGGCAGGCCTGCCGCCCGAACTGCGCGAGACGGTGGAGCATTTCACCGGTTCGTTCAGCCGCGAAAGCGCCACCGCACAGGACGGCACCACACCCGGCGCATTGCTGTGGGACCAATGGCATCGCGGGGAATACGGCTGTGTCTTCGGCGAAACGCCCGTGGATTGCGAACTGCGCGTGCACCGCCCATCGTTCGTCATCATCCAAATCGGCTCGCATTTTGAATCGCGCAACACGGAATACCTGCGCCGCATCATCAGCCAACTGCTGGAAAACGGCGTTGTGCCGATCCTCGCCACCAAAGCCGACAACCGCGAATTAGACCACCGCATCAACCGCGACATGGCATTGCTCGCCGACGAATTCGACCTGCCGCTTTGGAATTTCTGGGCGGCGCTCTCCGACCTGCCCAACCGCGGGCTGTACACCCGCGACGACCGTCCGCTGCAGGGCGATATTTACCTGACCGACGAAGCGCAGGAGATTCACCGCTTCACCGGCTTGCAGGCGCTGAACATCGTCTGGCGCGCGGCAGCGGGTGAATGAAACTCTGCTCGCTGGTGTACTTCGGGAGCAACCCCCTGATTCCGTAACGAAGAGCAAAAAAAGAAGCCAACCTTACGGGTTGCTTCCTTCTTCCTTACTTTCCCTCTTTTCTCTTTCATTCATCCTTCATCCCTCATCCTTTTAGCGGCGGCGCATCCTTGTCGTACACAAAGACCTGCACATCCAAACCGTCCGAGTTCAGCATATCAATCGCGGGCTGAAAGGTCGCGTCCTTGATCTGCTGCATGTCGCCCGCGGGGGCATACACCGAAAGCCGCGCCTCCTCGTCCGACATTTTCGCAGATTTCACCTCCGCGCTGGCGCTGGCGGCTTTGATGAGGTCGGTCATTTTTTGGATGGCGTCGTCAATGGACATGGGCGGCTCCCTGATGAGTTTCAAAAATTATACAACATCATCCCGCGTTTAACTTTGCCACCGTCACGCCTTCGCCCCCTTCGGTGTGTCCGCCCTCCTCGAACGACTTCACGTACGCATGTCCCTTCAACGCATCGCGCACCGCCTGCCGCAGTTTGCCCGTGCCTTTTCCATGGATGATCCGCACCCAGGGCAGCCCCGCCAGATACGCCTGTTCGAGGTACCGCTCCATTTTGTCGAGCGCGTCTTCCGACATGAGCCCGCGCAAATCCACTTCCATGCCCGGCGAAGAGGACGATGGACGATGGACCGTAGACGATGGCTGACGGTTCTTTTCGGTCTGCGGCAGTGTCCCCTTTGGGGGGCTATCGTCCATTATCTGTCGTCTGACCAGATCGGATAACCTCGCCCGCACGCGGATCGTCCCAATCTGGATTTCCGCATCGGACTCACCCAGGGCTGTCACCACGCCCTCGGCATTCAACGTGCTGACAGTGACCCGCTCTCCGAGTGACAATTGACGATTGACGATTGACGATGGTCCGTCGTCCGTGGTCCGTCGTCTTTCCACTGGCGCTTCCACCTTCTCTTCCATCTCCATCATCTTTTCTTCAACGGCTATGATCGCCGCCAATGGCTGTTTTGCCTTTTTCAATTGCGCTTTCAGCGATTCGATATTCTTCTTCAACACCGCCACTTCCAACTCGCCTTCGGCGCGGGCTTTGGCAAGAACGTCGCGGCGTTCGTCCTCGATCTTTTCGAGGCGTTTTGCCAATTCCGCGTTTTGCGCTTCGAGGCGGGCGCGCTGTTTCTCCAGTTTTTCGCGTTCGCGCGAGGTGCGGTTGCGCTCCTTGCGGATATCGTCCAGCAGTTTATCGGCGCGCAAATCCAGCGGGTTGATCTCCGCCTTCGCCGCGTCAATGATGGATTGTGAAAGTCCCAGCCGCTGGGCGATGGCTAAGGCGTTGGACCTGCCCGGCAGACCGATGGTCAACTTGAAGGTCGGGCGAAGCGTTTTGATGTCGAATTCCAAAGAGGCGTTGACCACTCCTTCCGTCGAGTGCGCGAAGGTTTTCAGTTCAGGATAATGAGTCGCAACCAGGGTCATACAACCCGCATCCAGCAGGTGACTCAAGATTGCGCGCGCGATTGCCGCGCCCTCCTGCGGGTCGGTGCCCGCGCCGAGTTCGTCCAAAATGACCAGCGAGCGATGATCAATCTGTTTGAGGATGCGGATGATGTTGGTGATGTGACCGCTGAACGTGGAAAGCGACTGCTCGATGGATTGCTCGTCGCCGATGTCGGCATAGACCGATTTGAAGAACGGCATTTCCGAGCCGCTTTGCGCGGGGATGTGCAGTCCGCTTTGCGCCATCAACACCAGCAAGCCGACCGTTTTCAACGAAACCGTTTTTCCGCCCGTATTCGGTCCTGTGATGACGATGGCGCGCGTCCCTTCGCGGGGGCCCACGTCAATGGGAACGACGGCGGCGGGGTCGAGGAGCGGGTGGCGGGCCTGGAGTAGTTTCAAGTCAAAGGTCGAAGGTCGAAGGTCGCCTGACTTTTGACCTTTGACTTTCGACGGTTCTTTCAATAAAGGTTCACTCGCTCTCAAAGCCTCCGCATATTTCGCCTTCGCAAACGCCAAATCCAGCGCGGCGAGGTTTTCCACGCCGTATTTCAACTCGCTGGCATGTTCGCCCACCAGCGACGAAACTTCCGCAAGGATTCTTCGTTCCTCGTCGCGCTCCGCCAATTGCAGTTCGCGCAGTTCATTATTTGCCTCCACAATAGGAAGGGGTTCGATGAAGAGCGTGGCGCCGCTGGCGGACTGGTCGTGGACGATGGCTTTGATCTTTCCCTTGAACTCGGCGCGCAGGGGAATCACGTACCGTCCGTCGCGCTGGGTGATGATGGACTCTTGCAGCATGGACACGGTCTTGGAATCGGTCACATATTTTTGCAGGCGGCTCATCAGGCGGTCGTGGGCGATGCGCAGATTGCGGCGGATGTCCGCCAGTTTGACGGACGCCGAATCCAGCACTTCGCCGCGTTCGGAAAGGACGCGCGTGATGGCGTCCACGATGCCATGCGTTTCGGGGAGTCCCTGAGCGATCAAAGCAAGGCGCGGATATTCCGCTTCCTTCTTCTCGAAGGTTTTCTTCAACTCGCGGCACGAAATGAGCGTGGATTTGACGTCCAGCAACGCTTGCGGGTCGAGCACGCCGCCTCGGGCGGCGAGGGTCCGCCGCCGGGCGGATGTCGTGCGCCGCGCCGATGCTCACGTCCTGGATCGAGAGCAGTTTGCGCGCCTCGGTCGTTTCGGCAAGGTGGGGAGACGGCGAGGTCGTAGGAATCGCTCGGTTCGAGCGAACGCGCCAGTTCCATCGAAGCGGAGAAATCGCAGTAGCCTGCCAGCCGTTCGAGGATTTTCGGATATTCGAGTACGTTGAGGGTCTTGCTGTCCATGATGGGGGATTATAAACCACGGAGAAACGGAGATGAACAAGGATAAAATAGGGTCGAGCGGTAAATCGGAAGGCAGGTGTGTATGTCGTATGAAAAGTTGACGTTCTTCACGCGGGCGATGCTGGGCGCGGAAAATCTCCTCATGACCTATCTGGTTCCGAAGGACAGCCCCGGCTTGGTCTTTAAATGGCTGTTCAAGGTTCCAATCCTCTTCTACAAGGCGGGACTGCCCATGTTTGGCGATTTCATCCTTTTGCTCACCACAACGGGACGCAAAACCGGCAAGCCGCGTTACACGCCGCTCGAATATCACCGCGAGGGCAAAAGCGGATGTTTCATCATCATGGCGGGCTGGGGAGGGAAGACGGATTGGATGTTGAACGTCCTTGCCAATCCGCGCGTCCACGTGCAGGTTGGGAGGAATCACTTCGACGCGGTTGCCGAAAAGATGAGCGACGATGAAGTTGCCGAATGGCTTTTCCACGTCGTGCAGGTCAACCCGGGTTCGATTAAAATCTGGTCGCGCTGGGCTGGCGAAGCGCTGGACGGTTCGTTGGAAAGCATGGAAAAAGCGGCGAGGTATTTCCCGTCGTTTCGTTTGATCCCTCAGTGAAAACCACTGAACAGATTAGGAGACAAAATGAGACTTAAAGGTAAAGTTGCCATCATCACCGGCGGGACGTCGGGCATTGGAAAAGCCACCGCGCTTCTTTTCGCGGACGAGGGAGCGAATCTCGTCGTCACGGGCAGGCGCGTCGAGCTGGGGAAAGCCGTCGAAGCGGAATGCAGGCAGAGGGGAGTCCGATGCGTTTTCGTAGAGACGGATCACTCAAAGATGGAAGACTGCCGGAGAGTCGTCGAAACCGCGCTTAAGGAATTCGGTCAAATCGACATCCTGTTCAACAACGCGGGCATCGTCACCAAAGGGACGGCGGAGACGACGAGCGAAGAGACCTGGCAAAGCACGATTGACATCAACATCACGGCGGTCTGGCGCATGAGCAAATTGGCGCTGCCGCAGATGAAGAAGCAGGGCAGGGGCGTGATCGTCAACAACGGCTCGGATTGGTCGGTGGTGGCGGGGAAGGATGCTTTTCCGTATGTGATGAGCAAGGGCGCGGTGGGGATGATGACCAAGGCGATGGCGCTGGATTACGCGCGCGACGGAATCCGCGTCAATGCGGTTTGCCCCGGCGATACGTTCGTGGACCGCTGGATGGAGAAGGGATATTTCGAAGGCGACGAGAAGGTGGTGCTGGAACAGGCAATCAAGGAAGCGAGCGAGTACCTGCCGATGGGCCGCTTCGGCACGCCCGAAGAGATCGCAAAAGCGGTTTTGTTTTTGGCTTCGGATGATTCATCGTTCATGACAGGGCATCTGCTATTGGTGGACGGAGGGAACACTGCGCAATAAATCAATAAACTTGAAAAATAGACGATCAAGTGCTACACTATTTTAGTGAAATATTTCACATTCTGATCCTGCTCCCAACTCTCAGGAGGTTTGGAATGAAAACAATCAGCCGCTTGATCGCTCAAGCCGCAGTCCTTGTGGTTGTCCTGTCGTTCTTTCTGAGCGGCTGTGCGCCGAAGAATCCCTTCCCACTCGCAGAGACGGGACCATATCATGTGGGAATGCGCACGGTCAAGTTCGTGGACGAAAGTCGTGAGGGTCGCCAGGTCACCGTCACAGTTTGGTATCCCGCTGAAGCCCCCGCGGCCTCAACGGGTAGCGCCACCCGTGACGCCGAGCCGGATCATAGTGGAGAACCTTACCCGCTGATCCTGTCTTCGACCAAAGTGGCAATAATTTTCGCCCCGTATATGGTCAGCCATGGTTTCACTTGGGCAAGTGTGGATGGCATTGATTATTACATGGTTGTATATGAAGGGGCGATTGACCAACCACTGGATATCCTTTTCGCGCTGGATCAGGTTGCCGCAAATCCTCCTGAAGGGCTCGAAGGTTTGATCGATTCTCAAAACGCGGGAACCATTGGTTACTCCTTCGATGGATTCAATTCCCTGGCAATGAGCGGGGCGCGGATTGATCCAGAGTACTACCTCGCTCAATGCCCAACGCCGGACGCCACCACGGAAGATATTCTGGGAGAGCTATCCGCCTTCGGTTGCGGGCCCGCGCTTAAATGGGACGAATTCACCGCTCATGTGGGTGACTCCATCACTGCGAGCGAAGACGGACTATGGCAGCCGCTGACGGATGAGCGGATTCGCGCCGTGATGCCAATGGCTGGCGAAGGATGGTGGCTGTTCGGAGAAAGAGGGCTGGCGGCCGTTGACCGACCTGTCCTGATCCTTGTCGGCACAAACGATGAGCTTTACAAAGAAAACGCGCTGATCTACGAACACCTGGGTACAACCGACAAGACCCTGATATCCTTTGTCGGTAGAAGCCACATGATGATATACGAGGTACCGAGTATTGAGCGCATGGCGCATTTCGCGGTTGCGTTCTTCGGCTACCACTTGCAGGGGCGCGAAGACTACGCCGATTTCTTCTCGGAGGAATTCGTCTCGAAGCAGGATGACCTGGCGTGGGGTGTGTACGAGGAGGAGTAAGTGGGGAAATACGCAGCAGTGATATACTGCATGAAGTTCAGGTGACAGTCACTTTGGAAGTGACTGTCACCTTGTTTGACCGGAGATTCATGCAAAAGAAGATCATCATTACTGTCGTTGCGCTTGGGTTGCTGGCAGGTGTGTTGTACATAGCTGTCAACACAAGCATGTTCAAAGTCCAGCCCAACATCATCCTCATCCTCACCGATGACATGGACATGGCGTTGATGCCGCACATGGAAAAGACCGATCAACTCATCGGCGAACAAGGCACGACCTTCAGCAATTATTTCGTCACCACGCCGTTGTGCTGTCCGTCGCGCGCTTCGATTCTGCGCGGGCAGTACGCGCACAACACCGACATCCTCGAGAACTCGCCCGGCTTTGCGCGCTTTTTCAAATTGAGCGAAGAGGAGAACGCGCTTCCCGTTTGGCTGCAAGATGCGGGCTATCGCACCGCGTTGTATGGAAAATATCTCAATAATTACCCGGTCAACGCGGGTAGAAATTACGTCCCGCCCGGCTGGACGGATTGGAGCGCGTTCCTCGGCACGAATTACGAAGGCGACCTTTATTACAACTACACCATGAACGAGAACAGCGTATTGGTGGATTACGGCGATTCGCCCGAGGATTACAGCACCGATGTCATTCGGGATAAATCGCTGGCGTTCATCAACGAGAGCGTGGAGGATGGCTCGCCGTTCTTCCTCTTCGTTTCGGTGTATGCGCCTCACGGACCGGCGACGCCTGCTCCACGCCATTTGAGTTTGTACAACGATTTGAGTTATCCACAAAGCCCGTCGTTCGGCGAAACGGACTTGAGCGATAAACCGGAGATCATCCGCGCGCTGACGGAAACCGGCGACGATTTTGACGTGAACGACGCCAACGGATTTTTCCAGGGACGTGTCCGCTCGCTGCTGGCGGTGGACGAACTGGTGGGGGATTTGATTCAAACGCTCGAGCAAAATGGACAACTGGAGAACACCTACATCATCTTCACATCCGATAACGGTTTCCACCTTGGCGAGCATAAACTTCCTTCCGGGAAAGGGACCGCCTACGAGGAGGATATCCGCGTGCCGCTCCTAGTGCGCGGGCCCGGGCATCACGCCGGGGACGCAAATCGCCCAGATGTCCGCCAACATTGACCTCGCTCCAACCATCGCGGAGATCGCGGGCGTTCGCGCGCCCGATTTTGTGGACGGACGCTCCTTCCTGCCGTGCCTGCAAGGAAGGGATGTCTCCTGGCGGAATGGGTTGTTGATCGAATTCGGCTACGAGAGAGAGGAAGCCTTCCACAACCTGCAAACGGTTTCGTTCAACAGCCTGCCGACCCTCAAAGACCCGGAGACCGATAACCTGCTCGTGGATGTGGAAGGCGGCGCCTTTCGCGGCATCCGCGGCGCGGATTATGTGTATGTTGAGTACGAAAACGGCGAAATCGAATTTTACGACCTGGTCAACGACCCGCATCAGTTGGAGAATCTCGCTGGGGGATTAAGCCCCGAAACGCTGAACATGCTCCGCGCAAAGTTGGAAACATTGAAGCGCTGCGCATCGTCTGAGTGCAGGATGCTGGAAGAAGATTTGGAAATAGACTTTCGATGAAGAAGGAGACGCAATGATCGTCGTTTCGGACATGATGGGAACGCTCACCACCGGTTCGCCCTTCCTGGGGCTGGTGGATTGGATTCGACACAACCAGAGCAGGCTGCGCGCCAGTTGGTACATGGCGTCCATTACGCCGTCGTATTTGCTGGCAAAGCGTGGAATCATTGACTGGCAGGCGTGGGGGCAAAAGTTGATGATTGACAGCCTGGCGTATATCAAGAACGCCAACCCGGAAAATGTAAAGCACGCCTCCGAATGGGCGGTGGAACAGAACCTGTGGAAAAAACGCCGCGAGGATGTGGTGGCGCGGCTCGTCAAACATCGGGAAGACGGCGCGAAGGTGTATATTGCCAGCAGCGTGGTGGAGCCGTTCATCGAGCCGTTTGCGCGGCGCATCGGCGCGGAGACCATCGGCACGCCCGTTGAAATTGTGAATGGGCGCGTGCGGATGGTCGGGAAACTCGTGGCGAGCGAGAAAAAGATCGAGCAGGTGCTCAGCCGCCTCGGTGTGGGCCCGTGTGGATGTTGCCTATGGCGATACAATTTTGGATGTCCCTCTGCTGGAGCACGCCGACCACCCGGTGGCGGTCTATCCCGAAGCGAAGTTGAAGGTCATTGCGCTGGAGCGCGGCTGGGAGATCATGGGCGACACGCCAAGTTATGGGTGACGCGAACAGACATATTGGGTGGTGTCGGCGTGCAGACCTTTCGAACGCATGACCGAGTTGAAGGAGATGCACGACAAAAACCTGATCTCACAGGTGGATTACGAGCGTAAAAAAAGACGAGATTATGAAGGAGTTGTAATGCACAAATTCGATGAGTTCATCCACAAGGAGCTTGCGCCTCACCTCGGACCCGGCGAGCGGATCGAGCAAACAGGCTTTCTCTACACCAAGCCTTTGAAGCAGGTCGTTGTCAGCGGCGGCTTGAGCCTGATGGGCGACGGTTACTTCTTCGCCGCGCTCACCCGCAGGCGGATGTTCGTCATCGCCACCGAGATGGGCTTCGCCTCCCTGAAGATGATGAACAAGGAACTGGGCGAGATTCTGTATGCGGATATCGAATCCATCAAGCCGGGCGGATTCCTCAACCAGAAAATGTTCACCCTCGAACTCAAGGACGGCAGGATGCTTGTCTTCCGCCTGAACACACTGGCGGCGCATTACGCTTCGGGTCAGAAGCGGTTTATCGAAACGTTGATTCAATTTCACCAGGCAGCGGGATGATCTGTATAGCGGATTTATCCAGCCACCGAATTCAACGCCCGCACGAACGCTTCCGCCATCTTTTGAATATTGATCTCTTCCGAGACGATCCGAAACGACTCTTTTCCCATCCTTCGCAGGCGCGCCATATCGGACAGCGCGTTTTTCATTGTGGAAACCAGCGCGCCGTAATCTTCCGGCTCGATCTGCCAGCCGTTCGACTCTCGAACCAGGTCATCCTGCGTGCCATCCCCTTTGGCAACAATGACGGGCAAGCCGTAACTCATGGCTTCCTGCACAGCCAGCCCGCCCGTGCCGGGCAGGACGAACAAATCCGCCTGTTCAAAATACGGCTTGAGTTCAAGTCCGTGCTTGGCACCGATGAATTCAGCGGATGGATAAATTTCCTTTGCAATTGATTCGAGCGAATGACGCTCGGGTCCTTCGCCGACGATCAGCAATCGCGGATTTGTCCCCAACTCGGCGCAGGCGCGCAATAAATGATCAATTCGCTTTCTGGCTTGCAATCTTCCCACAAATAAGATCGTTGGTCGAAGGTCGAAAGTCGAAGGTCGGTTGGGCAATGGAATATTCGGTGGGGGCGAAACCGAGTTGTGCGCCACGAAGATTTTTTCGCGCGGAAAGCCAAGCGCCGCATATTCCTCCGCGCCGCGGCGGCTGTAGGCGATCAGCGCGTCGAACTGACGGACGAATCGCTTCCATGCCCCCCTCTGTGTCTCCCCCCATTTTCGGAGAAAATGGGGGGAGAGGGAGGGGGGAGCACCCAATCCCCAGCCGATGACTTTTCGTCCGCGCTTGTGCATCCATCGCACGGCAGCGGGCGTGGAAAGATAACGCGGGTTTGCCTCCACGATCAGCGCATCGGGATTCCACGCTTCGAGCCAGTCTATGAATCCGCGCTGGTAACACAGATAGAATGCGCCGCCGAACAAGTGAATGTTCCGCGCTTCGACATGCCTTGCGATTTGCGTTTTGCCGCTTGCGATCATTTCCTCGGGGCGGGGTTGACCGGCAAACAGGCTCATCCCGCCTTCGCAATGATGTGCGAGCAAATCGAAGAACGGGACGCGATACCCCGGCAGGACACGCTGCTGCAAACCCAATCTGCCTTTGAATTTCATTGCGCCTCACAGCGGGAAAAGATAACGGCGTACTCGTCGCGGTATTCCTCGCACCAAATGGGAGATGCCGAGACTGCTTCGATTAACTTTGGCTGCGCCGCCTGCGAAAGAAACAGATGGTCAATGCCTTCGCGGTCGAACACCTCCTGCCAGCCTTCGGCGTTCGTGACGCGCACATACTCGCTCCATTGCTGCGGAGGATAGGCGTTGAAGCGGCTGTCCATCCAGGGTTTGCAGGTGGGCAGGGCAAAGGACAGGTAGCCGCCGAAGGCGTAATCCGCCCAGAGGTTGGAACAAACCTCGGGGTGTCGAACCAGCCATCCCGTCGCTTCGAGAGGCGTGGTGGACATCTCATACACGGGGACAGAATCGCCCATCCAGCGTTCGCGGATGCTGGGCAGGAGGGTCAGGGGAATCGTCAACATAAAAATTCCAAAAGCAAGATCGAGCGCGGGAAAGGTCTGCCGGGGCGCATCGAGCCGCTTTGTCCACTCGGCAAGGAGCGCGGCGGTGAAGACGGCGAGCAGTATTTGAAACCAGATGACATACCGCAAGCCGGTCAGCGCCAGCCAGCCGATGCCGAGAAACCAGACCCATTCGAGCGCAGAGAGTTTGCGCGGCGAAAGCGCGGCGAGCGGAGCGAAGGCGAGCAGCCAGGCAAAAAAGATGTTCATCTGCCAGCCCAGGTTGCGCGGCGGCGCCCACTCGAAGGCGAAGAGCTGGTCGGACGGCGAATTGAGCATGAACATGATGTAATTCCAGGCGCGGAGTCCATGCGGGTTGACCAGTGTGGCAAGCAGCATCGCGCCAAGCGTGATGAGCAGGGCTTTTTTATCGCCCTTCCCAGCCAGCAGCGCTGCACCTGCCAGGGCAAAAGGCAAAATGAACGATCCATGCAGGTTTGCCCAAAGCAAGGCGGCGACAGGCAAAATCCAAAGATATTTCCTGTTTCCATTTTGCCAGCGAAGAAGCCTCCAGACGCAAAATGCAAACAACGGATACGCAAACAACTGCGAACGCACCGACCAGTTGTTGGCGCTGGCGATGCCGAGAACGAAAACCAGGATGGTCGCAAGGCGCGGGTTGGAGGCTTCACGCGTCATTTGCCAAACCATGCCATAGGTGATTCCGATCAGGATGCCGCGCAAAAGAAATATGAGCGGAATCCCGCCCAGGTTGTAAATCAGGAAAAGGATCACGCCCGCCAGCCAGGGCTGGTACACGATCGGCGCGCCCGCCCGACTCCAACTGATGGTGTCGGCGGCGGGGACGGCGGCGTTTTGCATCGTCTCCTGTCCCACGCGCATGAGCCACCAGAAATCCTGCGGCTGAATCTCCAGCAAAAATGCAATGCCGATGAGCGGCGTGAGCGCAATGCTGAGCCAGAGAAAGTCGTGGGAGCGGGGGAGATTCATGGACGATTTCATTCCGAACACAAAGACGGGAAGGCACAAAGACACAAAGGCGCATAAGTTGTTTGCTGTTGATCGCGATTCCTATAGAATGACCCGTCGAATCCCATTTTTTATCAAGGGAACATTGAAGTTGATCAAAAAGCCAAGGCGATTTCCCGTGAGTTTGAGATATGTCAATACCTGCGCCAGGTGAACGCCCTCAAGCCGGTCAACCGCCTTGATTTCACAAACAATTCGTTTCTCGACAAGCACATCCAAACGAAAGCCTTCACGAAACTTGATGCCATCATACACCAATGGAACCACAACCTGCCTTTCAAAAAACAAACTGCGTTTTTGCAACTCATGTCAAAAACACGGTTCGTGCACACTTTCAAACAAACCTGCCCCCAATGTTTTGTGAACTGTAAAAGCTGCATCAACAATCCATCGTGCAATCCGCTCATCTTCCGGCGGAATCATGGAATTAGCGGGCATGGTTTTCTTCCAAAGTTTCGTGGCTTCGAGTCTTTGAGCCTTCGTGGTTAATTTTAGGGAGCAACATGCGGCGCGGAATAGGCGGGCGATTTGTGCACATGCACCACCTTCCAGTCGCCATCCAGTTTCACCATCACGCGGCTTTCGTTGTGCGCGGCAACCGTCACACCCGAAGCCAGCGCCGTGCTGATGAGCAGGGTGTAACTGGCAATCGCCGTGTCGCCATAGCGTTGAATGTGCAAATTTGCCAGATCGAATCGCGTCTTCCCTTTTTCCTCCGCGCCGAAAACGGAACCGCGCTCGGCATTGGATGTCATCATAAACTCGTGGAACGGCAACCCGTCCAGCCGGTGCGGCGTGACCCACCACTCGTACAGCGTCAAATCCTCCGCCGTCGTTTCGTGATACGAAGCGATATCGTTTTCCATGATGCCCTGCAAATGTTTCAACAGAAATTCTTGAACTTCCTTGTCCATAACCAATCCTCCAATTACTCAATTACTCCAGCAAAACCTTGAGATACGAATCAACCATCTTCTCCAAACCAAACTCCGCTTCCGCCCGCCTCCTTGCGGACCTCCGAACCTGTTCCTGTTTCTCCAGCATTTCCCACGCCTGAACCGCCAGCGAATCGGCATCGGGCGTTTCCAATTTCCGTGGTTCGCCCCGTACGGCGCGATGCAGCCTGCCTCATCACCGACCAGTTCCCTGAGCGAGCCCGTGTCGAAGCCGATGATGGGCAGTCCGCACGCCAGCGATTCGATGACCGAGTTCGGGCAGGGCGGGTTGACCTCGGCGCAGAACATCAAGTGGGAAGACCGCGCCAGTTTGGGAATCTCCACGCGCGGGACGGTGCCAAGGAATTCGATGGATAACCCGCTCTTGCCGCCTTGAGCCAATATTTTTCGCTGTGTGGCTTCGTCCACCGTCCCAGCCACGACGACTTCCATCGGCTGTTTGGCGGACATTTTCTCCGCCACAGCAACTGCGTGGAACAAGCCCGAATTCAATCCACGCGCCAGGCTGCCTTCCAGCAACAACATGCGGATTTTATCCATTGGGCGTTCACCTTCGCCCTCGGGGGTGTATGCCTGCAAATCCACGCCGTTGTGGATGACCGTTGCGGGTGCGTTTGCGACGCCGTACCAATTCTCCCACCAGGAGCGGACGAAATGACTTTGATAGATTACCCTATCCGCAAAACGATTACGGATCAACGCGAGCATGAAGTTGCCATACTCCGCGCGGACAGTGTAACGCAGTCCCGCCCACCGCACGCGATGCACCCAGTTGATTCCATCCAGCCTTTGGGCGACGCGAATGCCCCGTCGGCGGGCCCGCTTCAAGTCCGGCAGGAAGCGCGTACCGGCGATGACAAGCACCACATCGGACTTTTCATCCAGATCGTGAGTCACGTCAATGCCGCGGGCTTTTAATCCCTGCTCGAACTTCAAACGAAAGGATGCCATGCCGCCCGTCCCCTCCACACGCGGCGTGACGCAAATCTTTGCCATTCGCCCATTATACAATCTCCCTCTTTCCCCTTTCCGCCTTCATCCTTCATCCCTCAAATTATGGTATCCTTGATTCAATTTCATTCGGGAGAATTCGTTCATGTATATTGCCATCGAGGGCGTGATTGGCGTGGGCAAAACCACGCTCGCCCGCCTGCTGCAGCCGGTTTTCGAAGCGGAAGTGTTGTTGGAAGTGTTCGAAGAGAACCCTTTCCTCTCCGATTTTTACAGTGACCGCGCGCGCTACGCTTTCCAGACGCAGATCTTCTTTTTGCTCAGCCGCTACCATCAACAGAACAACAATGTGCCGAAGGTCCTGGCGGAGGGCAAAAACCTGATTGCCGATTACACCTTTGCAAAAGACTCACTCTTCGCGGGCATCAACCTCAAAGGCGACGAACTCGACATGTATCACAAGGTGCACGAAGCGCTCGGCGAAAAGATTCCAAAACCCGATTTGCTGGTGTACCTGCAAGCCAGCACCGACACGCTCATGCAGCGCATCGCCTTCCGCGACAGACCCTACGAACGCCAGATGGAGCGAAGTTACATTGACGAACTGAACACGGCATACGAAGGGTTTTTCTCGAAGCCGTTCGACCATACGCCCATTTTGAAAATTGACACCAACGACTTGAACATCATCCAGAACGCGGAGCACATCAAGTTGATCGAAAACCGCATCCGCGAGACGCTGGGGCTGGCGCCATTCCAACCGGCATTGCCCCTGAGTTAGGCAGGTTCCCATGCGAGTGACAAGAGATTCCCTGCTGAGGATCGCAAAGGAAACCGTCCAGGAGCGCGCGTATAACGACCCCGATATCATCGCCGCCTACCTGACCGGTTCCCTGCTCACGCCGAATCCCATGCTCGGCGGCACGGCAGATATTGATATTGTCTTCGTCCACAAAACCCAGCCAGCCAAGCTGCGCGAATTCGTCAAACTTACGCCCGACTTCCACATTGACATCAGCCGCCGCGCCCGGGACGAGTTCAAATCTCCGCGCGAACTGCGCGGCGACCCCTGGCTCGGATATGAAATGTACGATCCCATCCTGCTGTACGAACGCGAGAAGTTCTTCGATTTCGTGCAAGCCAGCCTGCGCGCAGGGTTTGAATTCGAACAGCCGCCGCTCATGCTGCAACGCTGCCGCACACTTCTCGCGCACGGGCGCGGCATCTGGATGGATATCTCCGAGCTGGAAACGCCCGCCGGAGCGAAAGAAGTGAAAAAATATTTGAAGTCCCTCTTCCACGCAGTCAACGCCGTGGCAGAGTTGAGCGGACCGCCCATTCAGGAGCGCAGGCTTTTGATGGAGTTCCCCGCCCGCGCCGAAGCCGCCCAAAAGCCGGAGATGATCGCCGCGGTGTTCGGCCTCGTCGGCGCGAACCGTGTGAACCCCGATACGGTCAAAGGCTGGCTGGCGGATTGGAAATCCGCGTTTCAACTTGCCTGCGAAAAGCCGGAGGTGGATGGGCGCATCCACGCCACGCGCCTGAACTACTATGAGAAAGCCGTCAAAGCCATGCTGGAAGGAGAAACGCCTCTTGCCGCGCTCTGGCCGCTCCTGCAGACCTGGACCTTATCCGCCGAGGTGGTGGGAGGCGACCATCTCACGTTCTGGCAGGGCGCCTGCTCGGAACTGGGTTTGCTGGGAGATGGATTCAAGGAGCGGGTGGAAGGTCTCGACCATTTCCTTGACGAGATCGAGATTATCTTCGAGGAGATCGCCGCCGCCAACGGACTGGATGCCGAGCCTTCGACGGGGCTGTAAATGCGAGTATAATCAGCGCCGATGTTTCGAGGAAATCCCCTGTTACACCCGTTTGAAAAGTCCCGACCGGACACCTTCTTTGTTTTCAATTTTCATTCTCGAAAAGCCTGACAAATTTTTGTCAGGCTTTTTCTTATTGGGTAGGGGCGACCCATCACTGACTGCCAATGCGCCCGTCTTTCGCTGGGCAGGTCGCCCCTACGGTAATGGAGAGAGCGTATGAACGACTTTACCGATGTAAAACTCGAAATCTTCATCCCGCAGGGATACGTGGATCAGGTCCGCGAGGCGCTGGCAAAGGTCGGTGTGGGGATGATCGGCAATTACGACCACTGTTTCGCCGTTTCCGAGGTGCAGGGCTCGTTCCGCCCGCTGGAGGGAGCCAAGCCCTTCGACGGGAAAGTAGGTGAGATCACTTACAGCGTGGAATATAAACTCGAAGTGAATTGCAGGCGCGGGTCGGTGGAAGAGGCGGTTGCCGCAGTGCGGCGTTCGCATCCCTACGAAGAGCCGCTCATCAACATCATTCCGCTTGCGAATCATTTATTCGATATGAGGAAGAAATGAGATCGCAGAACATCGGTTACATCCTGCAAGCCCTGCTCGCGGCGGTTTTCTTTGGAGCAAGCGCGCCGGTCTCGAAATTGCTGCTTGGGGATATTGCGCCGGTCTTCCTGGCTTCTTTTCTCTATCTCGGCAGCGGCACGGGCATCGCGTTGACACGATTGACTCAACGAAAGGGAACCGAGGCGGGCATTCAGCGGGCGGACGTGAAATGGCTGGCGGGCGCGATCCTCTCCGGCGGCATCCTCGCGCCGATCCTGTTGATGGTGAGTCTGCAACATACGCCTGCCTCCACGGCGTCGCTTCTGCTGAACTTCGAGGGTGTTGGCACGACGGTGATTGCGCTGTTCTTCTTCCGCGAATCCATCAGCCGCCGCGCATGGACCGCCATCCTTCTCATCACGCTGGCGAGCATTTTCCTCTCGACCGATTTCTCCAGCGGGTTTGGGTTTTCGCCCGGCGCGCTGGGCGTCCTGTTTGCCTGCGTGCTCTGGGGCGCGGACAACAATCTCACGCGCAATATCTCCGGCAGAGACCCGCTCGTCATCGTGGCGTGGAAGGGACTGGTAGCGGGGTCGTTCTCCTTCCTGCTGGCGTGGGCGCTCGGCAACCCGTTCCCTTCGGCAACGACCATTCTCAGCACAATGGCGCTGGGGTTTCTCAGTTACGGTTTGAGCACCCTGCTGTTCATTCGCTCGATGCGCGGATTGGGCGCGGCGCGCACCAGCGCGTTATATGGCACGGCTCCGCTGGCGGGAGTCCTGCTTTCGATTGTCATCTTCGGCGAAATCCCCTCTGTCCTTTTCATTGCCGCTGCCATCCTGATGATTGGCGGGGCGTTGTTGTTGATCAATGAAAGCCACTCGCACGCACACATCCACACCGCCGTCATCCACGAACACAGCCACAGTCACCGCGATCCCATGCACGAGCACGACGAGGCGAACGGCATCCATTCACACGTGCATGAACATCCCGAAGAGAAACATGAACACGACCACATGCCGGATATCCACCACCGGCATGGGCATGAAGAAGAAAGATGAAAAAATCATTACTGAACAAAAACCACCAAACCAGGAGACCAACCAATGCCAACTCAATCCTCATCCCCCTACCTGCCATTCGGCGAGAATAAACATGCCGCATGGTACGGCAAGGACATTATTTCCGTCAAACAATTCGAGCGCGCCGATTTGGAGTACATCTTCGGCGTGGCGCACGAGATGCGCGGAATGGTCGAGCGCGTGGGGACCTTCGACCTGCTGAAGGGGAAAATTCTCGCCAACCTGTTCTATGAACCGTCCACGAGAACGTCGTCCTCGTTCACGGCGGCAATGGAACGGCTCGGCGGCTCGGTCATCCCGATCAACGAGGTGAAGTACTCGTCGGTGTCGAAGGGCGAAAGCCTGCCGGATACCGTCCGCACGCTGGAATGTTACGCCGATGTGATCGTCCTGCGCCACCCCGAAACGGGCTCGGCGGCGATTGCGGCAAAGGCGGCGCGCAAACCGGTCATCAACGCGGGCGACGGCGTGGGCGAACATCCCACCCGGGCGCCGCTCGATACTTTCACCGTCATGGAGGAATTGGGACGCCTCGACAACCTGACCGTGACCATGCTGGGCGATTTGAAGTATGGACGCACCGTCCACTCGCTGGCGCGCCTGCTCTCGAAGTTCAGCAACGTCAAACTGAATTATGTTTCGCCCGATATTTTGAGAATGCCAAAGGAAGTGATGGCGGAGGTCGCCGAAAGGAATATCCCGCAGGCGGAATACACGTCGCTGGAAAAGGTGCTCCCCGAAACGGACGTGTTATATGTGACGCGCGTCCAGAAGGAGCGCTTCGAAGATCCCGCCGATTACGAAAAAGTGAAGGGCGCGTATGTGATTGACCCCGATGTGATGAAAGCCGCGAAGAAGGAAATGGCGGTCCTGCATCCGCTTCCGCGCGTGACCGAAATCAGCGTTGACTTCGACGACGACCCCCGCGCCGCATATTTCCGCCAAATGGAATACGGTTTGTATGTGAGAATGGCGCTGTTGGCGATGGTTTTAGGCAAAGCGTAGTGTCAGGTTCCAGGTTCCAAGTTTCAGGTTCCAGGTTTCAGGTTTCAGGTAACATCGAGCCTCGCACCTGACACCTGACACTTGACACTTCTTAATCCTCCGCCGCCCGCGCCACTTCCTCCGGTTCGAAGACGACCTCCTCCTTGCCGGTCAATTTTGCGTCTATTTTCGAGGCGATGAGGCGCAGGTGACCATTGTGGGCGACGTAATCCAAATCGTCGGCAGGGACGGCAAGCACGGGGCAGAGCGTGAAGTTTTCGATCCAGCCTTCATAGAGGTTGTTCAGGTTTTGCAGGTAGTCGGGGGAAATCTGACGTTCGTAGTCCCGTCCGCGCTGGTTGATGCGGGTCAGGAGCGTCTCCACCGAGGCGCGCAGGTAGATGACGAGGTCGGGCGGTGGCAGGAATTGCACGGCGGTTTCATAGAGTTCGCGGTAGGTTTGGAAATCGCGGTCGGTCATATTCCCCTGCCGGTAGAGGTTGTAGGCAAAGATCTCCGCATCTTCATAGACGCTGCGATCCTGGATCACGGAATTGGGATGCTGGGCAAGGTTGAAGTGCGAACGCAGACGGTGGGTGAGGAAGAACACCTGCGAATGAAACGCCCAGGCAGACATGTTCTGATAAAAATCCGCGAGATAGGGGTTCTGCGTGACAGGCTCATAGAACGGGTCCCAGCCCATCTTTTCGCACAGCATCTTGACGAGCGTGGACTTTCCCACGCCGATATTTCCGGCAACCGCGACAAATCGTTTCATAATCTCCTCTCCGAGGTGTTCTGTTTTGTGTCCTACCGCAGAGATTTCCACATTCTCTTGACGGCAGTCCGTGCTGCATGAATTGATTGCTTCTATCTTACCACCGGCATAAAAATCGGCGTGGAGTTTTAAGGATGGGCAATAAAAAAAGCGGGCATTGCGCCCGCCCGAAGGTTATTGGGTCTTCGCCAGTTCGGCGTCTATGATCTGGACGAAGTATTCGATGGGGTACGCCCCGCCAAGCCGGTGACCGTTGATGAAGAAGGTCGGTGTGCCGCCCACTGCCGGTTCGCCGGTGGAGTCGTAGGGCAGGGATGCGGCGTACTCCATGTCCTTCTGGATGAACTCAAGGTACTTGTGGCTGGTCATGCACTCTTCAAATGTTTCCACGTTCAAATCGAGGCTCGCCGCGAGTTCGTTGTAGAAACTCTGCTCGAGCACTGTGCCGGACTGGTTGTTCATGCTCTCCTGATTGTCGAACAACAGGTCGTGATACTCCCAGTAGGCATCCTGGTCTCCGGCGCAGAGCGCGGCTTCGGCGCCGGGCATGGCATTCTGGTGGAAGGACAGCGGGAAGTTGCGATAGACGAAGCGGATTTTATCGGGATAAGCCGCCATGAGCGTATCATACACCTGGACGTGCCAGCGGTAGCAATACGGACACTGGTAGTCGCTGAATTCGACGATGGTGATGGGCGCATCCGCCGGACCGATGCTGGGGAAACCTTCGGTCTCGACGTCGTAGATGACGGGTTGGGGTGTGGAGGTGGGACGCGGCGTGACTTCGATGTAGACCGGTCCCTGGCTGGCGGCGACGCTCGCGGCGGGAGTTCGTCCCCAGACTACGTAACCGACCAGTAAACCGACCGCAAAGGCAAGCACCACCAGCACGGAATAGAAATGACTGCGTTTGAAGGTGATGAATTCCTCCGCATCCTGCGTGACGGGGAGTTCCTCTTCCTCAACCGCTTCTTCAACAACGGGGATGGACTTTCTCGTTTTCGTGGGCATAGTTTTGGAATTATAGTCCTCCCGCTATTGTTCAGATAGTGGTACTTAAGTTCCTTTCATTTTGCACCGTTTGCGAAAATAGCGCGTATATCGGCATGGAGGTTTTTCTCATGACTGCTCAAAAAGGACAAATCCCCTGGTACTTGTGGCCCTTCGCCGCCATCTGGAAACTGCTGGCGGTCATCGTGGAGATGACGGGGCGCTTCGTGGCGATGGTGCTGGGCATCGTGCTGATCGTCGTCGGCGTGATCGTCAGTTTGACGATTGTGGGCGCGATCGTCGGCGTGCCGCTGGCGTTGATCGGTTTGCTGCTCTTCCTGCGCGGGATCTTCTAACAAAAAGCCCGTCGGGGCTTTGAGAAAATGTTTCTTACTCGCCTTGTAAGGGAACCGCCAAGCCGCCAAGTTTTTTTCTTGGCGGCTTGGCGGTTCAAAAAGAGGACGCCCGCGTCAGGCAACGCTACGAGACATCCGCTTTCGGTTGTTGACTCTTTTTGGGGAACAGGAGCAGGCTGCGGGTCGGGAGGGAGGCGAGATATTTTCGGACGGCGGGAATCCTCAACGCGAGGAAAATCAAAAGGATGAGTCCGTAAATCAACGGGCGGAAGATGTCGCCGGAGAGGGAGAAGAAATCCCCTTTTTTGCTCCAGGCATAATGGAGGACCGCCAGCGGGGCGATGAGGTAGACCGTCTTGTGCAGGCGCTTCCAGTTTTTGCCGAGGCGGATTTTCCAAACGTCGAACGAGGTGACGGCGAGCGGAATCAGCATGAGGAAGGTGAGCGTGCCGACGATGATGTATGGTTTCTCGAAGACCGTACGAAAGATCAAGCTCCAGGCGAGACCATAATCCAAATCTACAAAAATGATGACGTGGATGGTGGCGTACATGAAGGCGTACAACCCCAGCGTGCGGCGGCGTTTGAGAGGCTCCGCCCATTTGAAGAGGGTGTTGAGCGGCGTGCAAAGCAGGGACAGCATCAGCAGCGTGATGGCGTGCCGCCCGGTACGCTGTTCGAGTTCCTGGATCGGGTTGATGGAAAAGGAGCCGGTGAGCATTTCAACGGCGATCCATGCCAGCGCCGACCAGGCGTACAGGTGAACGGCAATTTGAAGAGGGGTGTAGCGGGAGAGAATTTTCATGGTTCATAAAATCTCCGAAGTTTTCAAAACTTCGGAGATCTTTGTTTTTAGTACTGCAAACTTAGATCCATACCTTCGTACAGGTACGCGACCTGTTCGCCGTAGCCGTTGAACATCAGCGTTTCGCGGCGGGTGAATTCGCCGATACGCCGCTCGGATGCCTGCGACCAGCGCGGGTGATCCACGTTGGGGTTGACGTTGGCATAAAAGCCGTATTCATTGGGCGCAACCGTGTTCCACAACGTGTTGGGACGCTGGTCGGTCAGTTCGATCTTGACGATGGACTTGATGGATTTGAAGCCGTACTTCCACGGGACGACAAGGCGGAGCGGCGCGCCGTTCTGCGGCAGGATGGTCTCGCCGTAGATGCCGGTGGCGATCAGGGTCAGGTCGTTCATGGCTTCGTCGAGGCGCAGACCTTCCTGGTAGGGCCAGGGATAGAAGGGGCTGCCCTGTCCCTTCATTTCTTCGGGGCGGTAGACCGTTTCGAAGCGCACGTATTTTGCATCGGATGTCGGTTCGACCATGTTGAGCAGGCTCGCCAGCGGGAAGCCGTTCCATGGGATGACCATGCTCCACGCCTCGACACAACGCAAGCGGTAGATGCGTTCCTCTTGCGGGAAGAGTTTCAGAATGTCTTCGACTCCGAAGGTTTTGGGTTTGTTGACCATGCCGTAGACTTCCACCGTCCATGGGGAGGTGGTGAAGTTCTTGGAGAGAGGCGCGACCGCTTCCTTGTTGGTGCTGAATTCGTAGTAGTTGTTGTAGTTGGTGATCTCTTCGAAAGTGTTGGCGGGGTCGCCCAACTCGTCCGTGAATGCGGGGCGGTTCACGTCGGGCGCGGGGGAATCGCCTGCGGGAGTATCCGTCATGCCGGGGGCGTCCTCTGGCGAGGACAGGCAGGCGGCGAGCGCGACGCTTCCGGCGATCACACCGGCGGCTTTAATGAAATCGCGCCGCGAGAGATACACGTCCCTGGGTGTGATCTCGGAGGAACGAACGGGAACGGATTGGTAAGGGTGGGTCATCGGGTCTCTCCTCGTCATGGCTTCGGGTAAGGCTCTGCCAGCAGCAACTGAATGGCGGCTTCGGTTTCCTTGTACCTGCCTTCGCCGATGTGAATATAACGGATATGTCCTTCTTTATCAATGAGGTACAACGTGGGCCAGTAGCGGTTTTCGTAGGCGCGCCAGGTTGCGCCGTCGTTATCCTGCGCTACAGGATATTCGATGCCGTATTCCAGCACCTTCGCTTTGAGGTTGCCCAGGTCTTCCTCGTAACTGAACTCCGGGTAATGATTGCCGATGACGACCAGACCCTGATCGCGGTATTCCTCGTCCCATTCCTTCAACGAAGGAATCACATTCTGGCAGTTAATTCAGCCGAACGTCCACATGTCAATGGCGACCACCTTGCCGCGCAAATCGGCAAGGCGGAGGGGCGCATCCACATTCAGCCAGGTATCGTTGGTGAGTTCGGGAGCAGGTCCGAGGTCCGGCAGGGAGGCGGAGAATGCAGGCATGAGAGGCTGTGAAGATGGAAGGTCCGCGGGGGCGGCACAGGCGGTCAGGAAAAAAATCAGTCCGATAAAAACGCGCTTCATCGTCACCTCAAAGATGGGGCGATTGTACGGAAACTTCCTTACGAAAGGATTACGCAAGTCTGAGAGTTTTATTAGGGGATGAAAACGGAATCCGCAAGTTCTACTTGCGAAGATCCAGAAGTAGAACTTCTGGACTCCATATTTACGGGATAACTTCTGGACTTCTTGTTTACGGGATGGAAAACGTGAAGCGGCTGCCGCGTCCCGCTTCGCTCTCGACCCCGGAGACTGCCCCCATGTGCCTGAACGATGCCGCGCGAGATGGCGAGACCCAGTCCGGCTCCCCCGGTGGCACGGGCGCGGGATTTTTCCCCGCGATAGAAGCCCTCGAAGATGTGCGGAAGGTCTTCAGCGCGGATGCCTTCGCCCGTGTCGGAGACGGTCACTTCGACGCCGGAGTTGGTCCGCCGCGCCTCGACCCTGACCTCCCCTTGAGCGGGTGTGTGCCGAATGGCGTTGCTGATGAGGTTGTTGAGCACGCGCCCAATGCGGCGGGTATCCATGTGGACGGGGTCAACGTCCGCATCCACACTGCCCGCCAGTTTCACGCTCTGGCGCGAAGCGAGTTCCGCAAAGGATTCGAGCGTATCGGAGACGAGGTCGGCAAGCTACGAATTGGCTCGCTCCAGTTGAAAGCCGCCCGCGTTCAACTGCGCCATTTGGAAGAGGTCGTCAATCAACGCGGAAAGCGAGCGCACATCGCGCTGGGCGGTGCTCAGGTAACGCTTGATGGTGGCGGGGTCGTCCACCATGCCGTCTTCGAGCGCTTCGAGGATGGCGCGGATGGAAGCGAGCGGAGTTTGCAGGTCGTGCCCGACCCAGGTAATTAGATCGGCGCGCATTTTTTCGAGTTCGCGCTGTTTGGCGTCGGCGGCTTCGAGTTGCTCCGCCATCTGGTTGAAAGTCCGCGCAAGCGCGGCGACTTCGTCGCGCCCATGCACAGGAACGCGCGTTTTCAAATCGCCCAGCGCCAGTCTTTCCGCCGCGCTCTTCAACTGGTTGACGCGGTCGGTGATGGTGGACGAGAGGAAATATCCCAGCGCCATTGCCATGCCGCCTGCGAACACAAGCAGGACGATTGCCAGAAGCAGGTCGTGCTGGCTGGCGAACATCATCTGCGCCGAGAACCAGACGTTGAAAAAGGTCAGCAGGCTGGAAAGGGCGTAACCGCCTAAAAGAGACCAACGCAGGGTCGGGGAGAGGGTCATCCAGCCGAGGCGGTAGGCAAGGTAGCCCGCCAGCGCCGAGACCAATGCCGTGATGCCGAGGAAGAGCGCCATCAAGCCCAGTTCGTACATCGGCGGCGCCATCATCATGTTGAAGATGGCGAGCGAGACGACGAAAATGAGCAGGATGCCCGCGATAAAACGAAGAATGGCGGATGATTTCATGGCTCGAATTTGTATCCCACGCCCCATACCGTCAAAAGGCGGACCGGCGACGATGGGTCCCTTTCGATCTTCTCGCGCAGGCGGCGGACGTGCACCGTCACCGTGCCGGGATCAATGTATTCCGCGCCGCCCCACACACGCTCGAGCAATTGCTCGCGGGTGAAGACCTGTCTGGGATGCCGCGCCAGCAGGTAGAGCAGGTCGAATTCTTTTGCGGTCAATTCGATTTGCGATTCGCGCACCGTCACCGTGCGCGAGACCGGGCTGATGTGAATATCTCCAAGCGACAGGTCGCGTTCAGACTCCGCCCCGGTTTGTTCCCGTCCAGTGCGCCTGAGCACCGCCCGAACACGGCTGACCAACTCCTGCGGGCTGAACGGCTTGACCACGTAATCATCCGCGCCCATTTCCAAGCCGGCGATGCGGTCAATTTCCTCGCGCCGCGCCGTAACCATGATGATGGGCACGTTCGAGCGGTCTCTCAGCCAGCGCGTCAGGGATAGGCCGTCAATTTCGGGCAGCATCAAATCCAGGATGACGAAGTCGGGAATCTGCTTTTCCAGAATTGCCATCGCTTGTTTGCCGTCCGCGGCAACCTGCACCTGAAACCCGGCGCGTTTTAAATAGAGGCAGACCACCTCCGCCAGGCTGGGCTCGTCCTCCACTACAAGGATGCGCACATCGTTCATGCGGAAAATCATACTTGATTCCCGGCGGAAAGTCATTAACAAAAAATTACGCCTTCAGGAAGAGTTCAGGGTTTCGTAAGCAATGCACAGGCGTTTCGTAAGGACATTCCACTATCATGAAGCCCAAAAAAGGAGAACCATGAAAACAAGAATCTTATTTTTCAACTTCGCCCTGATCCTGGCTTTGCTCGTCACAGCTTGCGGCGGGGCAACCGAAGAGGCGATGATGGATAAGCCCGCAACAGAAGAATCCATGATGGACAAGGGTACCGAAGAGGCGATGATGGATAAGCCCGCGACCGAAGAAGCCATGATGGACAAGCCTACTGAAGAAGCCATGATGGAAAGCCCTGCCTGGTTCAGCGCCGCGCTGACCGATGTCCGCACTGGGCAAACCTTCACGGTTAAGGATTTCGAGGGCAAGGTGATTTTGGTGGAGGCAATGGCGGTCTGGTGCTCGAAATGCCTGAGCCAGCAGAAGCAGGTCAAGGAATTGCGCGGTCTGCTCGGCGGGCGCGACGACCTTATCGTCATCGGCTTGGATATTGACCCGAACGAAGACGCCTCCCAACTTAAGGATTTTGCGGAGACTCAAGGCTTCGACTGGTTGTACGCCGTCTCACCGGCGGAGGTGTCGAGCGAACTCTCGTCGCTGTATGGAAACCAGTTCATCAACCCGCCCTCCACACCCATGCTGGTCGTTGACCGTCACGGCAAGGTTCATCCGCTGCCCTTCGGCATCAAGAGCGCGGAGGAACTCCTGGAATTCATCCAGCCGTTTCTCGACGAAACCATGTAAATTTTTCGGTAGTGGTAAAGGAGGAAATGAAGTAGAGCGAGATAGTATCTCGCTCTACTCAGCGCATCACTTCAACTGACCCGAGGAGAATAAAAACTTATGGAAACCATCCTCACCTCCCTTTCACTCGGCTTGCTCGCCACCACCAGCCCATGCGTCCTGCCGTTGTATCCCGGCTTTCTCGCCTACCTCAGCGGTGGAGGGGCAAACCTGCAAAACTCGCGCATCCGCTGCCTGCTCGGTTTCTTCGTGCTGGCGGGCGTATTGACGATGATGCTCGCGCTGGGCGCTGTCATCGCGCTTTTATCCATATCTATTGGGCGGGCGCTGGCGCTGGTCATCCCCATCGCCGACCTCATCATCATTCTGTTCGGCGTGTTATTGCTGTTGAACATCAACCCCTTCAAGAAACTTCCCCAAATCCAAACGCCGTTGTTCTCGCATCCGTTTGCGAACGCGTTCCTTTACGGCTTGCTATATGGACCCATCGCACTGCCATGTTCGGGTCCGCTGGTGGTGAGCATCTTCGCGCTTTCGCTCACCGTCGCCGACGCGCTCGGGAAGTTGAACGTCTTCCTCTGGTTCGGTTTGGGGTTCGGCATCCCGCTCCTGGTGTTATCCTTCCTCTCCGGCGCCGCCCAACGCTGGATCACACGCCAATTCGCAGTGCGGGCGCGTTTGATCAACCTCGTCAGCGGTCTGCTTTTGCTGGGCGTCGGGGCTTACGATCTCTCCGTCAACTGGAGTTTGATTGTCTCGTATCTTGCGTGATTGGGAGCCTTGTCAAAACGAATCCACTGCGGCTTGCAGGGTTTCGTAATTCTGGATGCTCTGTAAAAATCCCGTGATGCCCAGCACGTGATAGACCTGCGGCGGCGCGTTGCATAACTTCACGTGCGCCACCTTGTAGGCTTCCTCCTGCGGCGTGAAGATCTTGTAGATCTTTTGCAGCGTACGCATCCCGGCGCTGGTCAACGTATCCACCTCGTCGAGGTTGATCACCAGGTAACGCGCGCCTTCATCGTACGCGTTCCTGGCTTCGGCGAGCAGGGCTTCTTCGCTTTGGGCGTCCAGCCAGCCGCGCACGTGCAGGACGGTAACCGGCACATTTCCCTGCATTTGTTCCTTCGTAACGTTAAAAGTCCTGTTCATGGGTTCACCTCCGGGTTGGACGAATTATAGTCTCTTTGTCTGGATTGAGAACCTTTCGCCTCTTCCATAACGGACAGTTGCTCCGCTTCGGTAAAGCGTGACCTCCCCTCCGCCGTGGACTTCCCATTCGTTGTCCGCCCCGCCCAACATGCCCGTATATTCGTCAATGCCGATGAGAGTGGCATCCGGGAGCAGTTGAGCCAAATGCTCCGCCCACGCCTTGCCGAAATTATTGTGATGCGGCAGGACGCAGGCATTGGGCACCAAATTCAAGCCGCGCAGCAATTTCTTTTCGTAGGGATCGTAGTAATGTTCGCACAACACCATCGCCCCGGCGCTGCTTCCGGCGATGACTGCGCCCGCGCGATAAGCATCCAGTGCGGCTCGCCAGCACAAACTGCCCGCAAGCGTCTCGCCCAAATGATGGGGAAAACCTCCGAGCAAATAGATCAGTTTCGAGGTCCGAACCGAGGCGGCGAGCGCGGGATCGTTCGCGGATTTTGAATCAATCACATCCACCGTAAAGACGTTCCTTGCGCCGAGGCTTTGGAACCAGCGCACGCCGTTGTTCCCCGCGCGCTTGTGGTTGTTATCCGGCGCGGCGGCGGTGGGGATGATGCAGACCGGGGAGTCGAAACCGCCAGCCAGTTCGATGGCGCGCAAATCCGGCTCGGACATGCGCCCGCCAAACTCCGCGCCGCCTTCGAGCAAAAGATGCCCCATTGGATCAGGCGAATGAAGCCAACGCTTCGGCAGCGGACGGGTAGATGTAGAGGCTTTGCAAAAAGCCCGCCATGCTCAGCACGTAATGCACCTGCGGAGAGGGCTGCGCCAGTTTGAAGTACGGCGATTTATAAACGTCATGCGGATGTTCCGCCCGCCAGCTTTGGATTTCGCTTTCGGGGGTGAAGATCTTGTAGATGGTATGCAGCGCCCGCAGACCCGCGCTGGTCACAACCTCCACTCCGCGCAGGTCAATCAATAAAAAGCGCGCGCCGGAATCATATTCCCGTTGCGCCGCATGGACCAAGTCGTCCTCCGTTTGCCGGTTCAAATTTCCCTCCAGTTGCAATGTGACGACCCTGCCGCCGGTCTTTGTGATTTTCAGCAGATCGGTCATATCTCCTCTGGTTTGAATTCCGTGCAAAGGCTGGCGTCATTATACGCGAAAGCCCGCGTCACTCTCCGCGAGGTTCGGTTTCCTGCGCCTCGCCGCGTTCCACATTGACCTGCATTTCAACTCCGTCTGTGCTGACGTCAATCCAGCCGTTGCGGTCGGTGCGCAGGAGGGAGTAGCCGCTCAGCATGTCCAACACCTCCTGGTGCGGCAAACCGTTTGGGTCGCCCGCAGCAACACTCAACACCACTAACTGCGGGTTCAGATTCTCGACGATGTCCGGCGGGTTGCCCGGCGCATACCCCGATTCGGCGAGCAAAAGCACGTCCACTTTGCCGATGGAATTGCCGAACTCCAGCGACTCGAATGTGCCTTCGCCTACGCCGATGGGCAGAAGCGCGCGGAAACTTCCGTACTCGATGAGCAGCACGCTTCCACGCGGACCGGCAGCCTGCACCTCGATAAACGCGCCATCCCCCAGCTCGAGCCGTTGACCGACCTCCGCCTGCGTGACCGGGATTTCATTCTGCGCGAAGTATTCATCCAAAAGGCGGGAGGAAAACGAGGCTTGCACGTTCCCGCTCCACAGGACGTTTTCGGGCGCGTACCGCTCCACGATGCGCGGCAGGGCGGCAAGTTGATTCTCCTGCGTGGAGGCAATGATGAGCCAATCCAGGTCGCGGGAGAAGAGGGGCAGACGCCTGCCGAGTTCATCCGAAAGGTCGGAGACGTTCGCCCCGCCGTTGACGAGGATCTTTGCGTCCCTCCGGCGTTTGGATGAGGACGGCGTCGGCGGAACCCGCTTCGAGGAAGACGACATGGAAGCGCCCATCGCCGGATTTTGCGGAAGCCGTCCAGAACAACACCATGCAGGCGAAGACGAGGGCGAAGGCGGCGGTCAATGCAACGGCGCGGATGGACGAAGCCGCAGACTTGAACCAGCCCTGGATGGCAGACCAGTTCAACGTCACGGCAAGAAGCGCGGCATAGAAGGCAACCACCGCCCAGCCGGGCACGTCGCCCAGCACGATCACGCCGTTTGGCACGCGGTCGAAGAATTCCACTACGCGGATGGTATAACTTGCGAAACCCCACACGATCCATGCGAGCGTTTGTCCAAGCGGATAGACGAATAGGCTGACGAAGACCGCCAGTCCGCCGAGAACCATCACCACCGGCTGGACAGGCAGGATGAAGGGATTGGCGACAAACGAGATGAGGGAGATGCGGTTGAAATAATATGCCATGATTGGAATGGTCATCACCTGCGCGGCGAGGGTGAGGATGATGTTTTCATTGACGATGCGGACGACAGCGCCGGTGTCCTCTCTGGTCAGTTTTGCAATGAGGCTGGCGGTGTAGTTGGAAAAAGGTTCGGCATAAAGGATCAAACCCAGGGTCGCCAAAAATGAAAGTTGAAAGCCCACGTCCCACAGCGTGAGCGGGTTGATGAGCGCCATGATGAGCGCGACGAATGCCAGCGTGTTCATGCCCGCGTTGCGTCTGCCGACCTGCCGCGCGAACAGCGAGACGTCGCCCATGAACGCGGCGCGCACCACAGCCGGGTCGCCGCCGACCAGAAAGGCGTAGAGGAAAACAAAGACCACCGCTACGAACGCTCCCAGCCTTTCATCTCTCAGCAGAGACTTGAAGATCGAAAAGAACAAGCCCGCGATGATGGCGATGTTGAAACCCGAAATGGCAATGATGTGCGCCGTGCCGGTGTTCTTGAAGGCATCCTGCAGTTTTTTGGGCAAGCCCGTATCCACGCCGAAGAGGATGCCCGCAAAGAGCGAGGCTTCGGGGTCCGGGAAGAGGCGGTAAGTGTTTTCGAGAAGTCTTTCCTTGAGATAATACACAGGAATGAACAGGGCGTTCCCGCCGCTGCCGGGCAGGCGTGTCGCTTCGGCATTGGACATGTAAGCGTAGACTCCCTGCCGCGCGAGATAATCGCGGTAGGAGAATTCCTCGTTCTCCGGCGGAGTCTTCAACAATCCGCGCACACGGATGCGTTCGCCGTATTCGTACATTTCGTTCGGCGGCACGCGCACCAGAATCGCGCCTGAGACGGGCAGGTCGCCGTCGCCGGTATCCACCGCTTCCACGTTCAGTTTGAGATTGGTGTATTTATCGCGGTAGTCGGGCGGCTCGGCAAGAGACCCGGTGATCAGTAATTCGTACTCGCGGTCGTTGTAGAAGGCGATGTGGAAGGCATCTATGGTCGGCTGGCGGAATTGGTGGTAGGCGGAACCGAGGAAGAGGACGACAGGGAGGAGGATGATAAAAGGATAAGCGGCGAGTGACGAGTGGCGGGTAACGAATTGGGAATTGCGGAGAAAAAAGAAGAGGAGCAGGAAACCGAGCGCAATCAGCGCCCACGCCCAGGCGGGAAGGAAAACGAGGCTGGCAAGGACAATTCCCGCCAGGAAGGATAATGAAATCCACAACAAGGGCATGAGGGAATTCTACTTTAGTTTGGAAGTACGGGCGACCCGTCGGGATTGGTCAGGCGCTTTACTTTCGCCGGGCGGGTCGCCCCGGCGGTTTGTAGAAAAATTTTTGCGTAAGGTGAGTTACGAAATTGAAAGCCTCGCAGCCTTTGTCCTGCATCGAGGTCATGGGATAATCCTCCCATCCAAGGATTATTCCATGGCAAAAACAACCGTCCCATTTGAAACGCTCGCCGCCGACCTGCACGGTTCGGACTGGACCAAACGCTGCGATGCGGCGCGCATGCTGGGTCAGAGCAGGGCCCCGCGCGCAGTGGATTTGCTCCTGCCCGATCTGAAAGACCCCGATTGGCGCGTACGGCGGAACGCGGTTCAGGCGCTGGGTGCGCTCAAATTCCCGCAAGCCCTTGCCCCATTGACAGAGGCTCTGCAAGACCGGGTCGCCACCGTCCGCGAACGCGCCGCCGTCGGTTTGGGACGGATCAAAGACCCCCGGTCCATCTCAGCCCTGCTCGAAGCCTTTCTTCGCAAAGACAAACTGCATGTGGGCAATGCGGCATATCAGGCGCTGCGCAAATTTGGGCGCAAGGCGGTTCCGCAAATCGTTGAAGCCTTCAGGCAAAATCCGAATCCCCACCTGGTGGATCTGCTCCTCGAATTCAAAGCCGAAGGGTTGGCGGACCTGCTCCTGCCGCACATCACCAGCCCGGATGTCATCCTGAAGAGTAAAGCCATTCAGGCATTGGGGGCATCGGGCGATGCGCGTGCGGCGGATGTTTTGCTCTCCCGCCTGCCTCAAAGCGACATGATGACTCAGGGGATCATGATTCAATCGCTTGGGCAGCTACAGGCAGCGCAGGCGCTTCCCGTCCTGCTCGATATGCTTCAAGACGACGATTTATACGGTCAATACACCGTGTTGTACCGCGCCGTCACCGACGCCTTGCAAACCATGAGCGGCATCAAACCGCAGATCGAAGGCGCTTTCCCAACCGGCGGCTTCAGCCTGAACATGGGCGGCACGAACATCAGCCTTGCTGAAGGCATAAGCATCCTCAACAACAGGCAGGTGGCAGACCTCAACTCCATGCTGGCAAACATGGAAACACAGGTGCGCGAGATGGGGGCGAAATTCAACCTCCCATCTGACTTCATCGAAAGACTCGCCGGTCAGACCTGGAGTTATGGAGCCATGTTTGCGGATGCGCGCGACGCAAAGACGGAACGGGTGAAAGTGTTGATTGACCTCCTCAAATCGGATTCCGCCCTGACGCGCATCGCCTCTTCCCTGACCCTGGTCTGGTACACCGACCCCGGGGCTTTGACTCCCCTGAAGCAAGCCGCGCGGGATCCCGATGCAAATGTGAGGCGCGCGGCGGAGTGGGCGCGCCAAGCCCTAAGCAAAACGCTTGGCTATTTGAACGCCGGCGAATGATAATCAAGATACTCGGTTACTCAACCGAAAGCGCACAGCGGAACCCGTTGCGGGGGTCGGAGATGGCATGGGCGGAACTGCGGGCGGAACAACGGCTCCAAACCTGAATCTCCTCCGGCGTACCGGCGGGGTCGTGCCAGGGGCTGCCGCGCACGCAATGGTTCCAGGGAGGTTCCAGGTTCACCGGGTTGCGTGTGGGCAGGTTCAGAATAATCCCCCCAGTTGTACCAATCGAATACCCACTCCGAGGCATTGCCGACCAAATCCAAAACGCCATACGGGCTGGCTCCTTCGGGATACGATCCCACCGGTCTCAGCCCCAAACCGTCGGCGGCGGGCGTGACCAGGATAAGCCCCGGGGCGTGCGCCCAAGCGGTAGGGGAGCCGGGTTGTCCCGTCGAGGGCGAAGCGCGGTTTGTCATCCCAACGTTGGCGTATTGCGGATTCCAATCATCCCCCCATGGATATTGACGTCCGTCCGCGCCGCGGCAGGCTTTCTCCCATTCCGCTTCGGTCGGCAGACGTTTGCCTGCCCAGACACAATAGGCATTGGCATCCTCCCAGCTGATTCCCACCACCGGGTAATCCGCCTGCCCGCGTGGAAATGCGCCGCCCCGCCAATGGAACGGGACATCACGACCGGTTGCCGCCAGGAAGCGGCTGTATTGGATGTTGGTGACTTCGTAACGGTCAATTTCGAAGGCATCCAGGTACACGGTTTGTTGCGGGACCTTCGTTGTAATTCCCCGAGTCGCTTCCGCGAATGAACTCTCCTGCCGGGATGAGCACCATGCTTTCATCCAACACGGCCGCCAACGCCGGGTCGTCGAGCGCGGCAAGCCTGCGAATCCGTTGGGTTTGCTCGTCGGGGAGCGCGCGCTTTGGCTGTCCCTCGTGCGTAAAAAGGACAACCGCGAAGATGAAGAGAAGCGCCAGCGCGGTCCATAAAGGCTTGGATTTCCATGTTTTCATGCTCACCTTCCGCTCGGTGCAACCTCATTGTACAACCATCGAGCCGCCGGCGGGGAGTTCAGGAGTTCGGACAAAGAGTTCCCAGCCGCGGATCTCACGAATTCCCACGGAAGATCAAAGGGAAATCCGTGCAAATCTGCATCAGGATATAATGGCTTCGATTGAACGTCATATAACGTCAATTAAACGCGGGGAGAATTTGCATGATTGAAGTACTTCTCGGGTCAAAGAGCGCTGAACGAGTGTTGGTCTATATCTTTGCGCGTGGTGAAGGCTATGCGCGTGAAGTCGCCAGTTTTTATGGCACAGATTTGAAACCCATTCAAATGCAATTGGACAAGTTCGAGAAAGGCGGCGTTCTCGTCAGCCGCTCGACAAGGCTCTACGCGCCTTGATTTCCGCTACGCCAAAATCAAATTCTTTTCTCCCCAACACCGCGGACCGCCCTGCGTTCCCATCGCCTCATCATTCCAAAAGCGGACAATCCTCAGCCCCATCTCTCTCAACACCTTCTCCCGCCTTTCATCTTCCTCACCAACAGACCTGACAGGTTTCCACAGAACCTTGACCGTCCAGGTTCTTTGCCATACGGAGAAGTCCGGTTGGCTCGCGCCGCGATAAAACCTGTCAGGTCTTACCCGTCCACTTCAATGACCAGCCCCGCCGAAGAGTAAGGATGAATGCTGAAGGATGAATAATGTCGTGTTTGCAGGAAAATGCCCATCGCCGAGTCTCCCCTTGCGAAGCACCCTGTGGGCAAATCCGACAATTCAATTCTCATCCCAAATTTTCATTGTCGTATTTGGGGGAGATGTCCGAAGGACAGAGGGGGTAAAAATGGACTCCCGGTTTATTTGCCCGCCGCAGGTCCCCGAAGGGGCAATTCCTCCCACACGCTTCGCAGTTCTTCCCTGGCACCGCCCGCCAGAGCGGTGTTGTGCGTTGAAGTTATGTAGTCGCAAGTGCTATAATTGACCTATGGAAACCAATCTTGATATCCGATTTTACCGTAATCGCTGGAAAGCCATTGCAGAATTTGAACTCGAAGAGTTGCGCCTACTTTCCATGGAAACGCGTCTGCAACAAATGAATACCATTTGGCGATTGGGATTAGGACTTGGTTTCTCGTTTGAACCTGATCCAAGCGAAATGGAAGTCTTTGCGCGTTGGGCAAAACTCAAAGAGGGGAAATGACAGTTCCAGAGCCGCTTGCTTCACTGATCGAGCCGTTGATCGCCCTACAACACCTGCTTGACCGATTTGATTCGCAGGGTGTTGTTATTGGCGGAGTCGCTACAGGCTTTTTGGGAAAACCGCGATTTACCGTCGACCTCGATGCGATGTTCCTTGCTTCAACCAAAGATATTGCCCGCATTTTGGAAATGGCAAAGGAAGATGGGATTGAACCGCGCACCGAAAAAATGATGGAATTCGCCCAAAAGAGCCGCGTGTTACTCCTGCGGCACACTGCCAGCCGCGCAAACATCGATATATCCCTCGGCATCCTGCCGTTTGAAGAGGAAGTGGTGGCGCGCAGTATCGTTCATCATGCAGGCGCGATTTCGGTGCGATTGCCGACTCCTGAAGACTAGATCATCATGAAAGCCGTTGCGCACCGTCCAAAAGATTTGCTCGATATTCAAGCCGTTGTAGAAAACCATCCTGATTTGGATGTGGCTCGTATCAAGAATTGGGTCAAGCAATTTGCGGACGTTCTGGAAATGCCGTCTTTGTGGGATGATATTGAAGGCATTCTCAAGTAGATTTACTGTTACGAAATTAGTTCTCTAATCCTCCCCACCACCTCATCATTCCCAAAGCGGACAATCCTCAGCCCCAACTCACGCAACACCTTCTCCCGCCGTTCATCTTCCTCTTTCTGCAAGTCGTGGACATCGCCATCCACTTCAATGACCAGCCCCGCCTTGTGACGGTAGAAATCGACGATGAATCCCTGAATAACCTGCTGCCTCCAAAAATGGACTCCCAGTTTATTCGCCCGTAGTTTCTGAAAACAAAACTCCGAGATTTCCTCGGAGTTCATTTTTATCCTGCCACAGGCGCAACTTGATACTCAATCTTACTTGGCACACTCACCCGCTACGAAGTATCGAGTATTTCCAATGAAACAAGATTTCCGCTTTTGTCATAATCTAAAATCACACCTAGCTTATCCTCGTCGCTCTCGGCGACGGGAGTATCAGCGAAGATGATAGTCAGAGTGTCAGCGGCTTGGTCGTAAGTGATTTTCATGAGAGAGATTCTACCAGTTCTTTTATCTTCCCCACCACCGCGGACAGACTCCCCACCACCTCATCATTCCCAAAGCGGACCACCCTCAGCCCCAGCGCGGACAATACCTTCTCGCGCCGTTCATCTTCCTTTTTTTGCAAATCGTGGATATCCCTAACCACTTTAATAGCCAGCAAGGCTTTGCGCCACGAAAAGAACTTGCGTCATGCCCACCCTCTGTTTCGGGTCCATCGCATCGGTAACATGTGTTTGCTATCCAACGCCGCGCGCAAGGGATATTCCAGAAATTGCCATATCCTTTTGGCGACTGTCAGCAAGTCCTTCGCCGTTGCATTGAATAGTTCCGATTTTTGCAGGAACGTTTCCCACTCTTCTTGCTTGGAAACCGCAAACGATTCCTTCAGCCCATCAGGAATTTGATATGTCAGTCCGGTGGGACGATTGGCGAAAGTGGATCGAATGGCATTTGCAACGGCTTGACTTTCAAACTCGAATGTTTCGGTAAACAGATAAATGTCGTAATAATCTTTCCAGCGGCTGTTGGCCTCTGCAAAGCGGACTATGGCATGGAATTTTTCAGAAATGATCGACTCGATTGGATATCCCTTGATGCGCGGCTTTTCCATCCCCAAAAGAATCACGGGATAATCCATGTTCATCGCGTCTGACGCCAGTTCATCTGAAAAGCCGATATCCACCTGGACGGGCAGTTTCATCTTTCCCAATTTGCCGACAAAGGTAATTCTGACGCCGCCTTGATCTGCTTCAGTCCGAGCGCGGGACAGTCGCAATGAGTTGACATCGAAGATGATGCCATCCTCGGGACATGGAACGGAAAGCGCCTTGCGAAAAACCGACAGAATATCGCGTTGTGCGTTCTTGGAGATTCCCAGAAAATCTATATCGCGCGTGGTTCGACGCATGGGAATCCCCAGCCCGTAGAACATCAAACCGCCTTTGAGAATCAAGTCGTTGACGTGCGGCGTTTTGGATAGGCGATGCAGGAATCGTTCCATCCCATAGTATTGAAGAAGTTCGTTGAAAGATTGTCTGCTCTCACGCGCCTTGTTCTGCAGCTTCGCCTGAATGGAGGCGGGGATGTTTGAAATCTCACGTTTCATAGCAGACTCTTCAAATAGGGGATCATCAGCTTCTCGACGCGGTTGATTTTTGCATATTCCAGCAGTTTATGCACATCCATTTTTGGCTGGCGGACGTAATCTTTCAGGGCTTCCAGCGCCACGTCCTCGCTGACGCGGTTCCTGAACTTGAAGCAATCCGCCACGGTCTTTTCGCGGTTGTAGATTTTCACCTTGACTCCGTCCAGCACGTGGACATCCACCCCGACAGAATGCAGTGAGTTTTTCACCCAGAACACTTCGAGCGGCGGATATTTCAGGCGCGGTCTTGGCGTGTTTTGCGGCAGAGCCACGTAAATGCTGTGAGGGATTTGAGTGGTCAGTTCGTAATAATACAGCGCCGAGATCAGGCAGATGACTGCCTTTGGCACGAGCAGGCTGACTTGGACCAGATCGGGATCGCTGGGCATTTCACTCTCTGCAAGCCGATAAATTCCCCGCGCGTCCCTGACCAGTTCGCCCTGCCTGACCATCTCATAGATGACATGTTCAGGCACGCCCAGCCGTATTGCCTCGGCGGCGCGCAGGATTCCTTCGTGTTTCTCGAATATGGTTTTGTACGGAGTATATTTTTCTGTCATCAAAGGTATTATACAAGAAAATATAGGTAAATTCAAGAATATACATAGACTTTCTTTTTTCACAGGAGTGCTTTTTTGATTCTCCCCACCACCGCGGACAGTCCTCTCACAACCTCATCATTCCCAAAGCGGACAATCCTCAACCCCAGCGCGGATCGCGAAGCATCCCTGTGGAACAGCACCTTCTCCCGCCGTTCATCTTCCTCTTTCTGCAAATCGTGGATGTCACCTTCCACTTCAATGACCAGTCCCGCCGGAAGAGCAAGGATGAATTACGAATGATGAAGGATGAATTCCTTGATTTTCCCCACCACCGCGGACAGTCCCCTCACAACCTCATCATTCTGAAATCTGACCACCCTCAGCCCCAGCGCGGACAACACCTTCTCCCGCCGTTCATCTTCCTCGTTCTGCAAGTCGTGGATGTCTCCGTCGACTTCGATGACCAGCACCGCCGAAAAGCAAGGATGAATTATGAAGGATGAATTACCGTCCCCGAATGGAAAACGAATTCACGAATACGCCATCATTCGTGTATTCGTGGACAAATTCGTGGATGGTTCCTCACAACCTCATCATTCCGAAACCTGACCACCCTCAACCCCAGCGCGGACAACACCTTCTCCCGCCTGGCATCTTCCTCTTTCTGCTGATCGTGGATATCCCCATCCACTTCAATGACCAGCCCAGCCGAAGTGCAAGGATGAATTATGAAGGATGAAGGATGAATAATGTCTCGGTTGAAGGAAAATGCCCATCGCGGAGTCTCCCCCAAATCCGACGATTCAACTGCTCAATTCGCAACCCAAGTTTCCATTGTCGTATTTGGGGGAGATGTCCGAAGGACAGAGGGGTGAAAATGGACTCCCAGCTTATTCGCCCGTAATTCTTCCCACAAGATTTTCTCGGCGGGAGTCATGTACTTTCACAACTTTGCCTTGACTTGTGTATCAATTATGGTACACTTACTCTATGAGCGACATTGAAGATAACAAACCAATTCTCGATGTAGTCTTCTATAAAACCGAATCAGGCAACGAACCTGTGCGCGAATGGTTGAAGGATCTTCCGCGTGAAGATCGGAGAGCCATCGGTGAAGATATCAAAACCGCGCAATATGGCTGGCCATTGGGAATGCCGTTGATCCGCAAACTCGAGCGCGGACTTTGGGAGGTGCGGTCTAGCATCAGCATAGGGATTGCAAGAGTTTTCTTTACAGTCAAAGACAGCTTGATGATCCTGCTACATGGGTTTGTGAAGAAGTCGCAGAAAACCCCGCAAAATGAATTGGATACCGCTCGCCGTCGTTTGAGCAATTTAGAGAAGGACTAAAACCATGAACAAGAAACATATCGGAAGCAAATTTGACGATTTCCTCAAGGATGAAAATCTTTTCGAGCAAGTGCAAGCCGCCGCGATCAAGCGCGTGGTTGTCTATCAAATCGCGCAAGAGATGAAACTCAAAAAACTGACCAAAACCGAAATGGCAAGCCGCATGAAGACCAGCCGCGCCGCTTTGGAACGCCTGCTTGACCCAGACAATGCTTCGATCACGTTATTCACATTGGAACGCGCCGCGTCTGCGCTGGGAAAGAAATTGAAGGTGGAACTTGCATGAATTAGGAATGATGAAGGATGAATTCTCTGATCCTCCCCACCACCGCGGACCGCTCCGCGTCCTCACGACCTCATCCTTCCCAAACCTGACCATGCTTCGACAGGCTCAGCACAGGCTCCTCAGCCCCAGCGCGGATCGCGAAGCATCCCCGTAGGGGACAACACCTTCTCCCGCCGTTCATCTTCCTCTTTCTGCAAATCGTGGACATCGCCATCCACCTCAATGACCAGCCCCGCCGAAAGAGCAAGGATGAATTACCCAGCACTTGCAGTTCTGGGCAAGTGTGAATGCTGAAGGATGAATTTTTGTCGCGTTCGCAGGAAAATGCCCATCGCGGAGTCTCCCCTTGCGAAGCACCCTGCGGGCAAATCCGACGATTCAAACTCTCAATGGTCATCCCAAATTTTGATTGTCGTATTTGGGGGAGATGTCCGAAGGACAGAGGGGGTAAAAATGGACTCCCAGCTTATTCGCCCGCCGAAGGTCCCCGAAGCGGGCAATTCTTCCCACAAGATTTTCTCGGCGGGAGTCATCTCACGGCGAAGTTCTTTAGTGCAATCGGCAGGTGCTATAATTGACCTCATGGACGCAAATTTCGATATCAAGCTTTATCGCGAGCGTTGGAAAGCCGTCGAAGAAATCGAACGGCAGGAACTTCGCGCCATGTCCATTGAGAAACATTGGAAACAGATCAACAATCTCATTCGGTTTGCAATCGAAAATGGATTGACTCGCGGTAAAGACGACAGTGAAATGGAAGTGTTTCGCCGTTGGGCAAAATTACGGGGATTTGCATGAAACTGCATAAGGACATCGAACCTTTTCGCGCAACCATCGAAGCTCTGCAAAGGCTTCTTGAAAGGTTCGACAATCGCGGCGTGATCATTGGCGGAATCGCCGTTGGCTTTTTGGGCAGACCCCGCCTGACCGAAGATGTGGACGCGATGTTTCTACTTTCCACACAAGATATTCCCAAATTTCTGGAAGCGGCAAAGAACGAAAATATCGAACCGAGAATCCCAAACGCGGACGAGTTCGCTCGCAAGAACCGTGTTCTCTTGCTTCAACATGTTCCCACCGAAACGAACATTGACATTTCTCTCGGCATCATGCCATTTGAAGAGGAAATGGTTGATCGGAGCATCGTTCAATCCACCTCCACGCTATCGGTTAGACTGCCGACTCCAGAAGACTTGATCATTATGAAGGCGGTTGCTCACCGCCCAAAGGATTTGGAAGATATCCGAACCATCGTGGACAAGAATCCCAAACTGGACATCCCCCGCATTGAGAAGTGGGTCAAGCAATTTGCAGAAGTTCTGGAAATGCCTTCATTGTGGGATGATATTGCAGACATTCTCAAGTAATTCCCTGATCTTCCCCACCACCGCGGACACACTCCTCACAACCTCATCATTCCGACCCCCACCCCGCCCCTGCGTAGCGGGGCGGAGGGGGTATCGTGGATGTCGCCATCGACTTCAATGACCAGCTTGGCTTTGTGACAATAAAAGTCAATAATGGATCCCTGAATGACTTGTGGTTCAACTTACCTGCATAGTGCTTGACGTTTAGTGCGAGACACTATATAATAGCTCTGTGATCAAAACCTTCAAAGACGCTGAAACTGAGAAGATCTATCAGCGCGAGCGTTCGCGGAAATTGCCGTCGGATATAAAACAGGTAGCACTCCGAAAATTAAGAATGATCAACAACGCCATCAACCTCAATGATCTGCGAGTTCCGCCTGCGAATAGACTTGAAAAACTCAGTGGTGACCGTGCGGGGCAACACAGCATCCGAATTAATGACCAATGGCGAATCTGTTTTGAGTGGCGCGGCAGTGACGCATTTAACGTTGAAATAACAGATTACAATTAGAAGGAGCCAAAATGACTGACAAACTCTCCCCTATCCATCCAGGCGAAGTATTGTTGGAAGAATTCATCCTCCCGATGAGCTTGAGCCAGAATCGCCTTGCGATTGATATTGGCGTAGACGCACGTCGCATCAACGAGATCGTGCTTGGCAAGCGCGCCATCACCGCTGACACCGCTTTACGGCTCTCGCGTTTCTTTGGCAACTCCCCTCAATTTTGGATGGGGCTACAAGCCCAATACGACCTTGATGTTGCTGAAGATCAACTCGGCAAACGGCTTGACCGTGAAGTCCGCCCCTATGCATTGGCTGGATAATGAAAAGAGCGACTCGCAACGGATCGCTCTTTTCATTTGCCGATCAATTCTTTGATCCTCCCCGCCACCGCGGATAGACTCTTCACCACCTCATCATTCCCAAACCTGACCACCCTCAACCCCAGCGCGGACAATACCTTCTCCCGCCGTTCATCTTCCTCTTTCTGCAAGTCGTGGATGTCGCCATCCACTTCAATGACCAATCCCGCCCTGTGACAGTAAAAGTCAACGATGAAGCCTTGAATGACTTGTTGACGTCTAAACCGAACACCCAACTTGTTGGCACGGATTTCGTGCCACAGCAGTTTTTCTGCGGGCGTCATCTCTCGCCGTAACTCTTTTGCGCGTTCCAGTTTTGCCTTGCTGACTTTTTGACCTGTGACAATATTATTGATGGACATGATGGAATTTTACCCCTCTCCCGTCTCGCCAAGGGGGAGAAGCCCAGACCTTCCTCGAATAGAACTACCCTTGGAAAACCGTCACACCCATCAACAGACCAGCCCCCTTCCCACATCGTCCCCTTGTGGGATTTGGGAAGGGCAGGGGGATAGGTTTTTCTCTCTTCCCTCCCCCGTTTGGATTTGACAAAATTGCCATGAAACACGGAACAAATGTCCGCTATAATAAAAGCATGGAAATCGAGAAGCTTCTCCAGTCACGAAAAGAGCAGATACTTGCTGTTACTCGCAAAAACGGCGCTTATGACGTGCGTGTATTCGGCTCGGTCGCGCGTGGCGAAGCGCGCCCAGATAGTGACATTGATTTCCTCGTAAAACTCGAAGCGGGACGTAGTTTGTTGGACCTGGCGCGTTTACTTCGTGAATTGCAGGCTTTGCTCGGCATGCCAGTGGATGTTGTCACAGAAGCGGGATTACGTCCGCGGATACGCCCGCAAGTGTTGAAGGACGCACGCCCTCTATGAGAAGCGAACGCGAACGTTTGCTGGACATCCTCGAAGCCATTGAGCGGATCGAGAAGTATGCAGTTGAAGGCAAAGCCGCCTTTGAAGCGGACGAACTCATCCAGAATTGGATGGTCAATCACATTTCGGTTATCGGGGAAGCGTGTCATTCGCTTTCCCCTGAATTTCAAGCCAGCCATGCGAACGTCCCCTGGGCGGACATTATCGGGATGCGGAACATCCTTGTTCATCACTACTTTGGCATTGACGAAGATGCGGTTTGGTCAGTAGTAGAGAAGGATATTCCCGAGTTGAAGTTCAATATCGAAACAATCTTGAAAGCCCTGGAAGAATAGAAACATTCCAAATATCAAGCTTGTTGGGCGGCAATTGCTTTCTTGATCTTCCCCACCACCGCGGACAGTTCTCTCACAACCTCATCATTCCCAAAGCGGACCACCCTCAGCCCCAGCGCGGACAACGCCTTCTCTCGCCGTTCATCTTCCGCCATGATATAATGACGTAAATCAGACGTCATAAAACGTCAAATAAACGTCAGGAGAAAATCCATGATCGAAGTGCTTCTGGGCTCAAAGAATGCAGAGCGGGTTTTGTTATACCTCTTCACACGTGAAGAAGGCTACGCACGTGAAATTGCCAGCTTTTACAACACGGACCTGAAACCCATCCAAATGCAATTGGACAAGTTCGAAAAAGGCGGCGTACTCGTCAGCCGCTCCATCGGGCGGACTCGCCCCTATGAATTCAATCCGCGTTACCCTTTCTTGAATGAATTGAAAGCCTTACTCGAAAAGGCGTTGTCGTTTTACCCTGCCAAAGAACAGGGAGAACTGACAATGAATCGCCGCCGTCCACGGGCGAAGGGGAAAACGCTATGAAAAAGATCAAGAACATGAGCCAGGTGGAACTGGCAGCCTATGTTCAAGACTCTTTGCAAGCGGACGGAATTCAAGTTGTGCTTTCAGGCGGGAGCGCGGTTTCATTTTACAGCAGCGACAAATATGTTTCAAAAGACTTGGACCTGATCAACACAAGTTTTTCAAGACGAAGCAAGATCAAAGCCGTAATGGACAAACTCGGCTTCCACGAGCAGGGACGTTATTTCATTCACCCCGAAACAACCTTCTTCATTGAGTTCCCCGATGGACCACTTTCAGTAGGCGAAGAACCTGTAAAAGAAATCAGCGAATTCGCACTTGCGACGGGGACATTGCGAGTGCTCTCCCCCACGGACTGTGTCAAGGACAGGTTGTGTGCGTTCTATTTCTGGAATGACTTGCAGGGATTGGAGCAGGCGATCTTGGTGACAAAAAGCCAGAAAGTAGACATGAAAGAAATCAAACGCTGGTCGAAGGTAGAGGGAAAAGAAAAAGAATTCAAGGCATTTACAGACAAGCTTTGATCTTATCGACTACCGCAGATAAGCTCTTCATCACCTTATCATTCCCAAAGCGGATCACCCTCAACTCCATCTCACTCAAGACCTCCTCCCGCCGTTCATCTTCCTCTTTTTGTAAGTCGTGGATGTCGCCATCCACTTCAATGACCAGTCCTACCTTGCGACAATAAAAATCGACGATGAATCCCTGAATGACCTGCTGCTCCTAAAATGGACTCCCAGCTTATTCGCCCGTAATTCTTCCCACAACATTTTCTCGGCGGGGTTGAGTAGTGCTATAATTTTCATGGATAAACGCCATGCAAAAGAAAAAGTTCCGCATTCCGCGCAAAAAAATCAGCGAGTTTTCCCGCCGTTGGAAGGTGGTGGAATTCTCGTTGTTCGGCTCTGCGTTGCGCTCGGACTTCCGCCCTGATAGCGATGTGGATGTACTGGTTACCTTCTCAAAAGAAGCGGAAATCAGCCTGTTCGATCTTGTGCAAATGAAACTGGATCTGGAGAAAATCTTCCATCGCCCTGTGGATATCATCGAGAAGGACGCACTGGAAAATCCCTTCCGCAAGCGAGAAATTCTTCGTACCGCACAGGTGGTCTATGCCGCATAGCGAAAGGGACATGTCCTACCTATGGGATATGCGGAAATACGCGTTGGAAATCATGGAAATCATCAAGGGCGTTCCGCACGCAAAATTCGTTGAGAACAAAACGATTCGCTATGCCATTGAACGATTGCTTTTGATCGTCGGTGAAGCGGCGAATCATGTTTCCAAGGGATTTCAGGAAAAGCATCCCGAAATCGAATGGGCGCAGATCATCGGTTTGCGGAATATTCTGGCACATGAATATGGCGAAGTGAAAATGGACAAGATCTATCTCGCCGCCACAAAAGCCGTCCCTGCCTTGTTGAAAAATTTAGAGCCGCTAATTTCAGAAGAATAACGCTTCTCTGATCTTCCCCGCCACCGCGGACAGACTCCTCACGATCTCATCATTCCCAAACCTGACCACCCTCAGCCCCAGCGCGGACAATACATTTTCCCGTCGTCCATCTTCCTCTTTCTGCAAGTCGTGGATGTCGCCATCAACCTCCACAACCAATCCCGCTTTATGACAGTAAAAATCGGCACTGAATCCCTGAATGACCTGCCCCTGGCACTGCCCGCCAAGTCAGGTGTGCCTCCGAAAGTGGACTCCCAGTTTATTCGCTCGTAATTCTTCCCACAGGCTTCGCAGTTTTCTCGGCGGGAGCCATCTCGCGGCGGGGTTCTTTACCGCTGACTGAAAGTGCTATAATTCCCTCATGCCGCTGACAGCAAAAGCCATTTTATCGAACCCAAATGTCCGTCATGCGCTACAACAAGCATGGACAGATTCAAACCCAGGCAGGACAGGCGGACATGAAGAAGGCGGTTTTGTTGTCAGAGAAACAGATGGAAGTTTAAGCGTTAAGCGCTGGCAAAAAGGATTGCAAGATACGATTCAAGTTCCCCCACATGGAAACTGTTTATTTGACGGCTTGGGGATCGTCGCTTCCTTCCATACTCATCCAAATACGGGCAGTGACTATTTGCAAGAGCCGAGTGAAACTGACAAACGCGCTGTCCGCGATGACCCTGATTTGAAGGGCGAAGATTACGTTGGCGAGTTTGTCATTTCGCAAGCCATGATTTATCTGGTTTCGCCTGCTGGACAAGTGCGTGAAATGGACGATACGGAAGCCGTGTTTAGTTCGTAAGGAGTTTCTCAATGGCTACTCTTTCCTCCGAAGTACTTCAAGATGACATGGCGGTCATGTTGGCGCGCGTGATGGCGACCGCCAACAAACGCGCCCGCGAATTGGGTGTGGACATCCTTCAGAGTCTCGTCACAATTACTCAGCATTTTGATAATGGGTTGCTCTGGCGGATTAACTACGGTCCCAAAGATTACACCCACCAGCGCGGCGGTGACTTGATCATCGAGGTCAGGGGGGACGACATCAAGATCAAGCAGGTATTGAGAGGGCAGTAACTGTCTCTCTGATCTTCCCCACCACCGCGGACAAATCCCTCATCACCTCATCATTCCCAAAGCGGACAATCCTCAACCCCAGCGCGGATAATACCTTCTCCCGCCAGAAGAGCAAGGATGAATTTTGAATGATGAAGGATGGATAATGTCGTGTTTGCAGGGAAATGCCCATCGCCGAGTCTCCCCCAAATCCGACGATTCAAACTCTCAATTTTCATTGTCGTATTTGGGGGAGATGTCCGAAGGACAGAGGGGGCGACAGTAAAAGTCGACAATGAATCCCTGAATGACCTGTTGCCTCCGAAAATGGAGATTTCGCAGAACATCCGAAGCCTGACTACTTCAAGTGGTTCTGGTTTTGTTTCTTGTGATACGCTGTGCAATTCCTCGCGTACAACCCGCCGTAACAATTCTTCCAAAGGTTGTTGTTGCTGATTCAGGTATTCGCGCAACGCTTGATTGATCAGGGTCTGGTAATTTCCGCCGCCCGCCGCTTCGACTTCACCGCGAAACCAATCTAAAATATCGTCGTCAATACGGATGGTGATTCGGGTTTTGCCTTTCGGCGCAGGGACAACCGCGCCGCGTTTGCCTTTACTGAAGTCATATTCTTTCTTCATTTTGTTCCTCATACATCTTTCTTTCACGTGCGGTGGCTTTCCGCGCGGAAATGATTCGAATGACAATATCGCGAAACGTATAAACCACAACCAATATTCGGCTCAGAAAATCCATGCCGATGGTGATAAAACGATCTTCTTTTTCATGGTTGTTTTCGATGGTGATGGCGTTTTCATCTTCAAATACACCAACAGCATCGGCGAATTTGACGCGATGTTTCTTGTAGTTTGACTTTGCCTTGCTGGGATCCCATTCGTAGCTCATTGAACTTGATTATATGCACAGTTGTACACAAGCGCAAGGGGAAAATGCTCATCGCGGAGTCTCCCCCAAATCCGACGATTCAAACTCTCAATTTTCATCCCAAATTTTCATTGTCGTATTTGGGGGAGATGTCCGAAGGACAGAGGGGGTAAAAATGGACGCCCAGCTTATTCGCCCGCAATTCCGAATTTTTCAACGCCTTACTTCGTATTTAGAAAATCCTGCCAATCCAACCCCAATTGACGAATCACCGCCCTCAACGTCCCAAGTTTCAAATCCTTCGCGCCCCAATCGGGTAATGGAGCAATCTTTCCATTCTTTGGATTATGCCAAACGCGGTGTGACCCTGCCCCGCGGCGCGGCAATTCTTCACAACCAAGTAATTTGAGTTTCTTCGACGCTTCGCGGTATTTCATACAGCCAATACAGTCTCAACCCAAAGCGGAGTATTGTCTTGGGCAGGCTGCAAAGCGGATGGCAACGGGCGTTTCAATTGCTTGAATCCATCTAAAATCGCCGCCAGCGCATCATTTGCATTTTTCATGGCATCCTGCACATCTTCCCCTTCTGTGATCAACTCAGGCAAAAGCGGACAGGTGACAACGTACCCGCCTTCAGGTTGCGGCTCCAAGACAAGAGGCAACTTGTAAATTTGACTCATGGTTTTCTCCTGTTCTCTCTATTCAAAGTATAGCACAGTCTAATTCTGTACTCACTGTATCAAAACTGACTCCTTGATTTTTCTCACTACCGCGGACAAGTTCCTCATCACCTCCTCATTCCCAAAGCGGACAATCATCAACCCCAGCGCGGACAACACCTTCTCTCGCCGTTCATCCTCCGCCATGATATAATGACGTAAATAAGACGTCATAAAACGTCAAATAAACGTCAGGAGAAAATCCATGATCGAAGTACTTCTCGGCTCAAAGAATGCAGAGCGGGTTTTGTTATACCTCTTCACACGCGAAGAAGGCTATGCACGCGAGATCGCCAGCTTTTACAACACAGACCTGAAACCCATCCAAATGCAGTTGGACAAGTTCGAAAAAGGCGGAGTGCTCGTCAGCCGTTCCATCGGGCGGACTCGACCCTACGAATTCAATCCACGTTACCCATTCTTGAACGAGTTGAAAGCTCTGCTCGAAAAGGCGCTTTCGTTTTATCCTGCCAAAGAGCAGGGAGAATTTCAAATGAATCGACGCCGTCCGCGCGCAAAGGGGAAAACTCTATGAAGAGACAAAGTTTTATATTTGCTTTGAAATCATCTCTTTGATCTTCCCCACCACCGCGGACAGTTGACCCACGACCTCATCATTCCCAAAGCGGACAATCTGCAGCCCTACCTCTCTCAACACCTTCTCGCGCCTGGCATCTTCCTCCTGTTGTAAATCATGGATATCTCCATCCACTTCAACAACCAATCCCGCTTGATGGCAATAAAAATCGACAATAAATCCTTGGATAATCTGCTGACGTCTAAACCGAACACCCAGTTTATTGGCGCGGATTTGCTGCCAGAGTAATTTTTCAGCAGGTGTCATTTCACGTCGCAGCTCTTTTGCGCGTTCGAACTTTGCCTTGGTGACTGGTTGTTCAGTAACGATATTTTTAAGCGGCATGTTTTGATTCTAATTCAAAACAAAGAGCAACCTCTCCCCAGCCCTCCCCTAAAGGGGAGGGAGCAAGACCATCTCCACCCAAAACACTCACCAACCCACGCGGACTCATACCAACCAGCAGGCACCCCTTCCCTTAAGGGAAGGGGACGGGGGAAAGGTCCCTTCCCTCCCCCGTTTGGATTGACAAATTGAAATGCAATACCGAACAAATGTCCGCTATAATCAAAGCAGACTTATTCTTATGAAACGGGATAAAATATCACCATGCGATTCGAGTGGGATCCCAACAAAGCCGAAAGTAATCTTCGGAAACATGATGTCAGTTTCGATGAGGCTGTGACCGTTTTCAAAGACCCACTTGCATTTATCTTCGACGACGAAACCCATTCGGAACATGAACATCGAGAAATCATCATCGGCATGTCGGCTTTGCGACGGATGATTTTGGTGTGCTTCGTGGAAAGAATTGAAGATGTTGTTCGGATTATCAGCGCGCGTCCAGCGACGCGGCAGGAAATCAAAGACTATGAAGAAAACGCCCACAACCAAACCCCGTAAAGTGCAGGAGATGGCTCCTGAATATCGGTTTGACTATAAAAAGGCAAAGCCAAATCGTTTTGCCGCACGGATGAAAGACGAGCCGTTGATCGTCATGATCGAGCCAGATGTGGCAAAAGTTTTCAGGTCGTCCGAGCAGGTCAATAAGGCATTACGTGCGCTCATCTCTGCGATACCCCAAAATAAGTGATTAACAAAGAGCGACTCGCGACAGGTCGCTCTTTTCATTTCTCGACAAATTCTTTGATTGTTTCAATTACAAGTGGCAGGTTGGTTACAACCTCATCATTCCCAAAGCGGACAATCCTCAGCTCCAATGCAGACAACACTTTTTCCCGTCCGGCATCTTCCTCCTGTTGTAAATCGTGGATATCTCCATCCATTTCCACAACCAACCCCGCCGAAGAGCAAGGATGAGTTATGAAGGATGAAGGATGAATTACCGTCCGCGAATGGAAAACGAATTCACGAATTGACGTCGTCATTCGTTTATTCGTGGACAAATTCGTGGATGGTCCCTCATAACCTCATCATTCCCAAATCTGACCACCCTCAGCCCCATCGCGGACAATACCTTCTCGCGCCGTTCATCTTCCCCTTTCTGCAAGTCGTGGATGTCGCCATCTACTTCAATGACCAGCCCCGCCTTGTCACAGTAAAAGTCGACAATGAACCCCTGAATGATTTGCTGCCTTCTAAAATGGACTCTCAGCTTGTTCGCCCGTAATTCTTCCCACACGCTTCGCAGTTTTCTCGGCGGGCATCATCTCACGGCGGAGTTCTTTGGCGCGTTGAAGTTTTTCCTTTGAGATCTTTTGACCTAGGATGATGTTCTTGACTGGCATGGTTCGCTCATTTTACCCCTTCATTTAGAATGAACGACATGTAGATGCCCAATGGACAGAGGACAACCATTACACCTTATCAACGTAGGGAGTAACCATCAATAACAAAAGTTCCGAAGCTATAACTTCGGAACTTTATCAAAACCTATCTGGTTGCGGTTAATTCTTCGCGCACTACTCGCCGAAGAATTACTTCGATTGGCTCTTGCTGACGAGTAATGTGCTCGCGCAAAGCATCGTTGATCAAGGTCTGGTAATTCCCACCGCCCGCCGCATCGACTTCGCCGCGAAACCAATCCAGAATATCGTCGTCAATGCGGATGGTGATTCGGGTCTTGCCTTTCGGTGCTGGGACAACTGCACCGCGCTTTCCTTTGGAGAAATTATATTCCTTCTTCATTTTGTTCCTCATAGTTCTTTCGTTCGCGGGCTGTGGCTTTTCGCGCTGAGATGATACGAATAACTATATCGCGAAATGTGTACACCACAACCAATATTCGACTCAGGAAATCCCTGCCAATTGTGATGTAACGGTCTTCTCGGTCGTGCTCATCTTGTATGGTGATGGCATTTTCATCTTCGAACACGCCAACGGCATCTGCAAACCTGACGCCGTGCTTCTTGTGGTTCGACTTGGCTTTATTGGGATCCCATTCGTATTTCATCGAACCTGATTATATGCACAATTGTACACAGGCGCAAGGGTAAAACTTACAACGCCACAGAAACAGATTCGTCACTATGCCCTCTTCCACATCGTCCCCTTGTGGGATTTGGAAGAGGGGCAAACCGACATGCCGATTAACCCTCTCCATCTGGGAGTAGATCACAAACAAAACCCCTCTCCCGTCTCCCCCAAGGGGGAGAAGCCCAGACCATCCTCGAACAAAACTATCCTTGGAAGCCCAACTCGCCATCAGGAAGAAAAGCAGTCAAGCCCATGCCCTCTTCCATTTGGAAGAGGGACAAACCGACACGCCGATTAGTCGTCTCCATCTGGGAGTAGGTCTCTTCCCTCCCCCGTTTGGATTTTCAAGACATCACTGATTTGTTACTTCAATAATTCGGTTAATTTGTTCAACAAGGGGTGAATTGATTTTAGTAAATATGGGCAATGCTTTTTCGGCATATACCCGTGCTTTTTCTTTATCGCCTAATTGCAACAAAGAAATTGCGTAATTCGCAAAATTTGCCCCTTCTCCATAAAGATTGCCAATCATTCGCTGAATTCCAATTGCACGCTCCAACTGTTTCTCGGCAAGTTCAACATCACCTGTATACAAAGACAATCTAGCTAATGACATTAATGTATTGGCTTCGCCCAATTTATCCCCAATTTGTTGAAAGAGTTTCAATGCCTCATTGTAACTTTCCAAAGCCACGTCTCGGTTATCCAGAAGCTGTTGCACATCGCCGATGGACTTTCGCACATTGGCTTCGCCTAATTTCGCCCCAATTTGGCGAAAGAGTTTCAAGGCTTCATTGTAACTCTCAAGCGCAGCAACATTTTCTTTACGAAATTGTTGTACATCGCCAATAGCTTTTCGCACATTGGCTTCGCCCAATTTTGCCCCAACTTGGCGAAAGAGTTTCAAGGCTTCGTTATAACTTTCAAGCGCAGCATCTATTTCTTTGCGGAACTGTTGTACGTCGCCTATGGCTTTTCTTACATTCGCCTCTCCCAATATGGCTCCGATTTCGCGAAAAAGTTTCAGAGCTTCGCTGTAGCTCCCCAATGCGGCATCTCGCTCATCACGGAACTGTTGCACATCACCAATGGCTTGCAACACATTAGCTTCGCCCAACTTATCCCCTACTTGGCGGAAGAGCTTCAGAGCTTCATTGTAACTCCCCAATGCGGCATCTCGCTCATCTCGAAACTGTTGTATATCACCAACGGCTTTTCTTACATTAGCTTCACCCAATTTCGCACCGACTTGGCGGAAGAGTTTCAAGGCTTTGTTGTAACTTTCAAGTGCGGAATCTCGTTCATCACGGAATTGCTGCACATCACCAATCGCCTGTAAGACATTGGCTTCTCCCAATTTCGCCCCGACTTGGCGGAAGAGCACCAAGGCTTGGCTGTAACTTTCGAGCGCGGCATCCCGATCATCACGGAACTGTTGCACATCGCCAATCGCTTGCAACACATTGGCTTCGCCTAAACGATCTCCAACTTGAAGGAAGAGTTTCAGGGCTTGATTGTAGCTTTCGAGCGCGGCATCATTTTCCTTGCGGAACTGCTGTACATCGCCGATGGCATGTAGCACGTTGGCTTTCAGGTGGATGTCGGATATGCCCAATTGCAAACTTGTTTCTAACCAATTCACCCAATAAACCCAAGCATCACTAAAATTTACGTAAAACCAATTCCGCGCTTTTGTAGTGAGCAACGCAAGGATTTCTGATTTCTCTTCGCTCCTTGCCCACTCACACGCATCTAGCAAATTATCACGTTCAGACAAAACGATAGGAAGATTTTCTATGTAGGGAATGTAATTAGCATCGAAAAGCCCTATGAGCCATTGCGCTATTGCGACTTTTGTCGAGTCGAACTTTCCACTTGTCCTTAGTTTCAAGGCTGCATATTCATCTAGCAAATCATGAAGATAGTAACGCTCAAGGCGTTCGTCTTCTGTTTGAACAATCCTTACCAATGAAAGGTTAATAAAACGAGAAAGGATTTGGCGTGAAACTGAAGGCTCGGTTTTCCACACAAAAGAAACTGCCTCAATGGAAAAGCCTGTTGGGTGAAAAGCAGATAACATCTGGAATCTCTCACGATCTTCCGTTTTTAGAGCATCGTAGCTAATGTCAAAGACATGCTCCATATCCCAACGTGCATCACCCTCCATCTTCAACTCTGAAAGTTTTGCTTGTGCAATCTCAAAGTAACGCGCAACAGGTTTTTTCCCGCCTTCCAATTGTCTAATCCGACGGGCAGCAATTTCCATTGCCAATGGATTAAATTTGCAACGGTTAGCAAGAACCATAAGGGTCTCTAATTCATTGGATACAACATCATCGCCTAAGATCGCCTTGAAAAGTTCGTGGGCTTGTTCCCAAGTCATAGAATCTAGCCCAAAGGTTTTGACTCCACCTATCTGTTGAATACGGCTGGTGATCAATGCAGTAGACGGACTCGACGGAAGAATATCCCCAATTTTTTCCAACGCAGACTGTCTAACATCATCTATTGAAATTTGACAAATTAATGTTACAAAATTACTTCCAAGAAAGATCTGAACTTTTCAAGCAAGCCAAGAGCCGTTTCTTGGATGTTCTTGTTCGAGCAACTCCGGCATGGATACGAGTAGTGAGTTCCTGCATGTTATGAGGTGCAAAGCTGGCGCTGTGTTCATGAATTTGCGTCCAGACGAATTCCACGGCATTCAATTCAGGCGCACAAGTTGGAAAATGAAAGACATGAACGCGAGGATATTTTTGGAGGAACTCTGCCGTTGTCGGAGACACGTGAATTTTGTGACGATCCCAAACGAGCACAATGGTACCGGGATCAAGCGCAACAATTGTTTCCAAAAGAGAATGGTGTGTTCGGAGCGAAGGTTACATTGAAAGGAGCGTGTGCTTAATCGAATCTTTCGCAACCTTGGACTAACCAACAGAGCGCCAAACAGATTCAGATGCTGATGATGATCCAAACTGGTGCGGGCGGTCGGCGTCTGTCCACGCGGGGCCCAAGTCCGCTTGAGTGGCGATACCAGCGTGAAACCTGCTTCATCTATTAACACCAGCGTAGCGCTCAGAGCCCGCCACTTTTTTTATCCGTGGCCAGCTATACCGTTTCCAGCTTGCAATCGCTTCATCGTTGCGTTGGATGGCTAGGCGTTGTACTTTTTGCCAACTCCAATTCATGCGATCCAGCAACCGCCAGACACCGCTGGGCGTGTAGCGGATCCCAAACAGATCCCAGATGAGATGTCCAATGCGATCCAAGTTCCAATAATCTTCGCTGTATCCATGAGCGTAGGCGCCTTGCAAGAGTTCTTCCTTCAACTGATTGATTTGCTCGCTTGACACATACGCTGGCTTGCCGGGCGGTCGGGTGTTTTTCCGCTCTACTCGTTTTTCTCGACGCCAACGGTAGACACTACAGCGGGTAACACCCACCTGAGCAGCCACTTGGGCAACCGACTTGCCTCGTTTCAGTAGCCTTAACGCTTTTTGACGTCGCATATCAAGTTGTTTGCTTGCGCCATATGGTCTCATGCCGAGCATTATGCCGCAAAATCATGGTTGTATCATTATTTTGTCAAAGTTCAATAATATTACAAGGAAACGATGTGCTTTGTAGGTGCTTTGCAAATCATGAACTAGTCGTTCATAAGAGTCATTCGGCTGTATCTGAATGCCACATTTGGTCAATAACTCGCTTGCTAATTGGTAGGGTTTCTTTGCCCCAACATCTATCCACAAGATTTCAAACTCATCTCTTAATTGTTGAGCGACTTGTTTTGCTAATTCGGTTTTCCCAAGTCCGCCTGGGGCGTGCAAACCAACAATTGCACCTTTTCCTCCCTTGCGAATAAAGTTAATTACCTCATCCTCAACTTTGCCACGATGGATATAGATTTCTGTTCTGACAGGCGGAATGAAGCCTATCGAGTCGGCTAATTCTTGAGCAACAGGTCGAATTTTCTTGTAAATCGTTAGTACAAAACGGTCTCTCTCCAAATCATTTTCAATAACTAATCCCAATTTTCCATCGGATAGATAAGATTCGTTTAAATTCAACTCCTCCCTTATGCGATAAATCCCTCTCCCCTCTCTTTGATTTAAACCCGTGTCATGTAGCACCTGCAACAGCCTTGGATTTCGGCGGTTTTTCGGGTGCAATGGTTTCTCGTAAGTCAATAGTTTTTCTACTGGATATTGACTTGCTCCAGGATTCTCAAACTCAATTCGGTTAGGGAATATTGTTATATAACCTATATCTTCACTTTGATAATCACGATGTACAAAGAAGTTAACCAACGCTTCAGTTATTGCCACGTCAGGGTAATCGAAGAATTTACGAGCTGCCCCGCGATTATCTCGATTTGTTGGATCATCCCAAACGCCCAAATATGGATCTAGTTGCTCTCGAATGGCAAAGTAAGCTTCAAGCACAGAACCTCTTATAGATTTCGTTACATCTCTCCCTTCATCGCGAAGAGTTACATCTGAGTGCAGCAGACTGTGTGGAAACATTTCTTTCTTACAAAACAACAATACACCAGCATAAGTCAAGAAAATACCAGTCTTATCTTTCTTTGCCAGCCCCATTGAAACACAATGTTGTAATAATTTTTCTTCGTTTTTATATTGAGCGAATTTCTGATCTCTTACCTCACATAACGATAGATATTTCTTAATTATTGAAATTTGACAAATTAATGTTACAAAATTACTTCCAAGAAAGATCTGAACTTTTCAAGCAAGCCAAGAGCCGTTTCTTGGATGTTCTTGTTCGAGCAACTCCGGCATGGATACGAGTAGTGAGTTCCTGCATGTTATGAGGTGCAAAGCTGGCGCTGTGTTCATGAATTTGCGTCCAGACGAATTCCACGGCATTCAATTCAGGCGCACAAGTTGGAAAATGAAAGACATGAACGCGAGGATATTTTTGGAGGAACTCTGCCGTTGTCGGAGACACGTGAATTTTGTGACGATCCCAAACGAGCACAATGGTACTCGGGATCAAGCGCAACAATTGTTTCCAAAAGAGAATGGTGTGTTCGGAGCGAAGGTTACATTGAAAGGAGCGTGTGCTTAATCGAATCTTTCGCAACCTTGGACTAACCAACAGAGCGCCAAACAGATTCAGATGCTGATGATGATCCAAACTGGTGCGGGCGGTCGGCGTCTGTCCACGCGGGGCCCAAGTCCGCTTGAGTGGCGATACCAGCGTGAAACCTGCTTCATCTATTAACACCAGCGTAGCGCTCAGAGCCCGCCACTTTTTTTATCCGTGGCCAGCTATACCGTTTCCAGCTTGCAATCGCTTCATCGTTGCGTTGGATGGCTAGGCGTTGTACTTTTTGCCAACTCCAATTCATGCGATCCAGCGGCCGCCAGACACCGCTGGGCGTGTAGCGGATCCCAAACAGATCCCAGATGAGATGTCCAATGCGATCCAAGTTCCAATAATCTTCGCTGTATCCATGAGCGTAGGCGCCTTGCAAGAGTTCTTCCTTCAACTGATTGATTTGCTCGCTTGACACATACGCTGGCTTGCCGGGCGGTCGGGTGTTTTTCCGCTCTACTCGTTTTTCTCGACGCCAACGGTAGACACTACAGCGGGTAACACCCACCTGAGCAGCCACTTGGGCAACCGACTTGCCTCGTTTCAGTAGCCTTAACGCTTTTTGACGTCGCATATCAAGTTGTTTGCTTGCGCCATATGGTCTCATGCCGAGCATTATGCCGCAAAATCATGGTTGTATCATTATTTTGTCAAAGTTCAATAGCTCAGGGTCTACAGATTTCCAAGGAATATTTGTTATTTTGCTATCATCGTCAGGTTGATCGACACTCGGAACGTCTGGCTCTGCTAAAGCGCCTTTGATGTATTCCAGCGAGTCTTTTAAAAACGAAATGCCGTCTTTCAAAAAAGCCAGAACACCAACAGCCGCTACACCTATAAGCGTAGCTAATCCTCCCTCCATGTTTCTCCAAGCTGGAAAGGTAAACCAACTAACTAAGACAACAGTTAGCCAGAGCAATGCAAAGATCATTAGCGGCGGGATTCTTCGATTCATAAGTTAAAGCCAATCTATGGCTTGTATGAGTTTATTATAATCTGCTTAGAGCATCAGTCCGCTTTGAGCGGACTTCGTAAAAACAACACGGGTGATTTATCCCTGTGCGGGCTAACAGCCAAACCCAACGCCCCTCGAAACAGAACCAACTTCAAGGGTAGAATGAAACGGGGTTACCTCCACTCTCTGATACAATACGCCCCTAATCTCCAATTCTCTAATCCTCCAGTTACTATTTACCAATTACCATGTCCAACGAATCCCTCGTAATCTACTCCATGAACCGCGTAGGACGCATCGTCCCTCCCAACAAACAAATTCTGCGCGACATCTCCCTCGGCTTCTACTACGGCGCCAAGATCGGCGTGCTCGGTCTCAACGGCGCGGGCAAATCCACACTGCTGCGCATCATGGCAGGCGTCGATAAAGACTACATCGGCGAGATCTCCCAATCCAAAGGCTACACCGTCGGCTTGCTCGAGCAGGAACCCAAACTCGACGAAAGCAAAACCGTGATGGAAGTCGTCAAAGAAGCGGTGCAGCCCATTGTCGAAATGCTCGCGCGCTTCGATGAGGTCAACGCCAAATTCGCCGAACCCGACGCCGACTTCGACGCCCTCGTCGCCGAGCAAGCCAAACTGCAGGAACAGCTCGACAAGCACGACGCCTGGAACCTCGACAGCCGCCTCGAACTCGCCATGGACGCCCTGCGCTGCCCGCCGTCGGATACGCCCATCAACGTCTGCTCAGGCGGAGAAAAGCGCCGCGTCGCGCTTACCCGACTCCTGCTCACCGAACCCGACATTCTCCTGCTCGACGAACCCACCAACCACCTCGACGCCGAGTCCGTGGCATGGCTCGAACATCACCTGCGCGACTACAAAGGCACCGTCATCGCCGTCACCCACGACCGCTACTTCCTCGACAACGTCGCAGGCTGGATACTCGAACTCGACCGCGGCTACGGCATCCCCTACAAGGGCAACTACTCCTCCTGGCTCGAACAAAAACAGGAGCGCATCCGCCTCGAAGAGAAATCCGAATCCAAACGACAGAAAACACTGGAGCGCGAACTCGAATGGATTCGCATGTCGCCCAAAGCGCGTCAATCCAAAGGACAAGCCCGCGTCAGCGCCTACGAAAAATTGCTCAACCAAGAAGCCGAAGCACGCCGCGAAGAACTGGAAATTTACATCCCGCCCGGACCACGGCTGGGAGACATTGTCTTCGACTTCGACAAGGTCACCAAATCCTACGGCGACCGCCTCATTCTCGACTCCTTTTCGGCTTCCATTCCCCCCGGCTCTATCGTCGGGATAGTGGGTCCCAACGGCGCAGGCAAGACCACCCTGCTCAAGATGATCACGGGACAAGAAAAACCCGACAGCGGCACGGTCAAGATCGGCGAAACCGTCAAACTCTCGTACGTTGACCAAAACCGCACCCTCGACCCCGAGAAGACCGTCTACGAAGAAATTTCGCAAGGCGCCGACTTCCTCGAACTCGGCAAGCGCAAGGTCAACTCACGCGCCTACTGCGCCTCCTTCAACTTCCAAGGCTCTGACCAGCAAAAGAAAGTCGGCATCCTCTCGGGCGGTGAACGCAACCGCGTCCACCTCGCCAAGACCCTCACCGAAGGCGCCAACGTCATCCTGCTCGACGAACCCACCAACGACCTCGACGTCAACACCCTGCGCGCCCTCGAAGAAGCCATCGAAGAATTTGCAGGCGTCGCCCTCGTCGTCAGCCACGACCGCTGGTTCCTCGACCGCATCTGCACCCACATCGTTGTATTTGAGGGAGATTCCATTGCGAAGATGTACATCGGGAATTGGTCCGATTACGAAACAATGATGCGCGAGAAGTTTGGGAAAGATTTAACTCCGCATCGGGTGAAATACCGAACCCTCACACGCTAACATGTCATTGCGAGGAGGAGCCCCGAAGGGGCGACGACGAAGCAATCCCCTCGTCGAAGTGGGGGATTGCTTCGGGCAAAGAACAAGAGCGCCCTCGCAATGACATCTGGGGCAACTGGTCCGATTACGAAACGATGATGCAGGAAAAGTTTGGAAAAGATTTAACCCCGCACCGCGTCAAATATCGAACATTGAAGAGACAATCCGAATCATGTCACCCTGAGCCGAAGCCCTGAGCGCAGCGAAGGGGCTGGCGAAGGGTCTCTCACACGGTGGTAGAGATTCTCACCTGCACTCCCTGGCACTGCCCGCCAGAGCAAGTGTGCGTGCGGTGCAAGTGTCGCTTCGCTCAGAATGACATGCGGCTTGTAGGGGCGGAACGGTGTGTCCGCCCTTTTTGATTCCTGCAAACAAAACGAAACTCATCTCGGCGGGTTATATAGATACACCAAATATTTGCCAAAGGAGAATAAACAATGAAACTCAACGTCATGTTGACCATCGCGGCAGTGTATGGGATCGGCTTGGGCTTGATAAACCTGTTAGCGCCAGGCGCGGGGACAGGCGTTACGATGTCAACTATCCCAGGTATTGTGTCCATGTCGATCCGATTTTGGGGCGTATCCTACATCGGACTGGGGCTGATCGCCTGGCTGGTTCGCAATGCAGAGCCGTCGAAGGCGCACGACGGCGTGACCCTCGGCTTGACGATCTTCTTCGCCCTGCACGCGCTGACCAGCCTGTACGGTCAGTTTACAGATACATCCGTGCCCACGCACTGGATCATGGCAACGGTTCAGGCTTTGATCGCCGTTGGATTGTTCGTCGCGGGCAAAGCCAGCATGTCACAGAACTCTTGATGTTGCAAAGTCCCGCAGGTTGTGAAAGCCTGCGGGAATGTATGGCTAATTTTTTTCACATTTTCACCGTTCAAGGAGCCGCCATGACAACGGGTAATTTGTCGTTCGCCGCGATTGGCAGGATGGCAATTGCATCAGGCATCATTAGTATCCTTGCGATTGCGCTCCTCATTCTTTTCTTCACGGTGGGTCAGCCTTTTGGCACCCTCAACGACATCTTCAATGGCATCGCAGGAATCGCAATCTTAATTCTGGCATGGATGCTGTATGCTGAACACCATGCAAAATCCCCTCTGTTGAGTCAAATTGCGCTGATGATAGCCATTGTTGGCGCGATCGTTGTTGTCATTGGATCGATATTGGTCATCTTTCAAATCACGGGCTGGGTCCTGGCGGGGTCGTATACGGGCGCTGGGAATGCGTTGATCGGTCTGTGGCTGGCGGCGTTTTGTTATTCCATGCAACGCAGTGACACGTTACCTCACAATCTGATTGTTTTTGGGCTGGTTGTCGGCGCGTGCATGGCGTTTGGACTGATTCTCATTCCTGGGATCCTTGCTCGAATTGACAACATGGAGTCGCCGCCGTGGTATCTCTACATCGGGTATGTGGGGTTTTTAGGAACATCCATCCTCTATCCAATCTGGGCAATTTGGCTGGGACGGGTCCTCATGTCCAGATAGAATTCTGGATCGAGTCAAATATCGAACGTTGAAGAGGTAACTCGAAATGTTTACTATCTATTTGACCTTGCTCGGTATATTAATCTTTGCTGCTGGCACGGCGACCCTCGGCGCATGGCTTAGAAAGAATCGCACCAAAGAGAACGCTGAAAAATCCAGCCGCATTATGCATTTCCTGTTCTTTGCTGGCTTGGTCACCCCGCCCATCGTCGGCATCTTTTATCCTGGACAGACTCGTTTCGATGAGCTTGTGGGTTTGAGGTCCCTGCCCTGGAAACCATTCTTTCTTGTTCTGGGAATTATCCTTGCCGTCCCAGGTTTGTATTTCATGGGAATTACAAACAAGTTACTGCGCGCCCTGGGAAGCGGAGCCAATGCATTTCGCCTGACAAAGCAAATCGTCGCAGACGATATTTACAAGCGTACGCGCAACCCGATGTCGCTGGGGTTTTATCTATTCGCCCTCGCCCTGGGCTTCGTTTCTGGTTCGACCTTTATCACTCTCGCGGTTGTCATTGGCTTGATTCCCGCTCATATCTTTTTCCTCACGTACTTCGAAGAACTCGAACTGGAACTTCGTTTTGGCGCGTCCTACCTGGAGTACAAAAAGAGCGTGCCGTTTCTGATTCCAGGATTCACCAAAAGGTAAAATGTCAAACAGCAATCTTTTTCGTCTCGCGGGCTGGTCTGCTTACCTGAGCGCAGTTGCCACGATCCTCGGCGCTGTCACCTTGGTCATCTTTTTCAGTGTGGGTGACCCGTTTGGAAAAATCAATGATGTTTCAAGCATTGTCATTGCACTGGCGAGTATTCCCATGCTTCTGGCATTGCATAAACTTCATCGTAATGTGTTCTATGCCTTGAGTTTTGGTGCGTTGATAGTTGGGATTGCCGCCATGTTGATCGCTGGCATTGTTCAAACTTTGTTTGTCTTTGGGGTTTTTCAGTATGAGCAGACCGTCTATGTTTCTCCACTTGGATTTGGATTATTTGGCGTGGCAATTGCAGTCTATGGCTATCTTGCCCGTGTTGGGAAAATATTTCCCAGCGCATTGTCCGTTCTGGGAATGCTCGCGGGAATCGGATATGCATTGGTCGCGTTTGGTTTTCTGCTGGGTGGAGAAAACCATTTGTTCAGTTATGTGGGCGGATCGATTGCTGTAATCGCCTATCCCTTCTGGGCTATTTGGCTGGGCAGACAGTTATTGTCAAGGCGCTGAATTCGGTTCCTCTATAGCATCTGAGCACATCTAGTTGTCTTCGAAGCCGACTCTGCCGCCAAGATATATATACGTTGGCAACGGGTCCCGCGAGTATCATATTGATGGATCCCGACGGCAACCTCTTTCTCTTCGACTAGCGCGTATAATTTGGAAATGCCAACTCGAAAATCACCCGTGAAACCATTGTGGCAATGCCCGAATTGCGGCGAAAAATTCACGACCGCAAACCAGTGGCATTTCTGCGGGAAATTCAGCCTGGAAGCGCTCTTTTCACGTTCCGAGCCGCACGTTTTTGCGATATTCAAGAAGTTCGCCGCCATGGTTCAGGCTTGCGGTCCCGTGACCATCATTCCGCAAAAGACCCGCGTCACGTTTCAAGTCCGCATGCGCTTTGTCTCGCTTTACCCGCGCAAGTCGAGCCTGGTCGGCGGTTTTGTGTTTGCCCGCAGGCATGAACATCCGAAGTTTCATAAGATCGAAACCTTCTCGCCACATAACCACCTCCACCACTTTCGTCTCGAATCGAAAGCCGACCTAGACTCCGATTTTCAAGGATGGATCGCCGAAGCGTATTCGGTCGGCGGGCAGAAACACCTAGCGCGGTGATCGCCTCTCTCCTGTTGCCCGTAAACGGGCGGCGCGCGCCTATTCAACATGTTTTGCCAGATATATTTTTTCAAAGCCATCAGGAGACTTCAAATGAAAGCCGTCGTTTACACAGATTACGGGTCGCCAGACGTTCTTCGCCTCGAAGAGGTGGCGACTCCAGTTCCAACGGATGAACAACTGCTGATCAAAATCCACGCGGCGTCCATCAACGGTTCGGACCGCGAAGGGTTGATTGGCAAGCCGCTCTATGCCCGTATGCGCGGACTTCGCAAACCCGGCTTCCCCATCCTCGGTTCGGACATTGCGGGGCGGGTGGAAGCGGTAGGTAAGAACAACACGGAATTCAAGGTGGGTGATGAAGTGTTCGGCGAATTACCGGGCTATCAGGGCGGTTTTGCCGAATATGCCTGCACTCGTGGAAAGACCCTGGCTATTAAACCCGCGAGGCTGACCTTCGAACAGGCGGCTGCCATCCCGCAGGGAGGCGTCATCGCCCTGCAGGGAATCCGCGAACAGGGGCAAGTCCACCCTGGACAAAGTGTTTTAATCAACGGCGCGGGCGGCAGTACAGGGACCTTTGCCATCCAACTCGCCAAACTGTACGGCGCAGAAGTGACCGGCGTGGATAATTCCTTCAAGCAGGATTTCATGCGCTCGCTCGGCGCGGATCACGTGATTGATTACACCCGCGAAAACTTTACCCGAAATGGAAAACAATACGATCTGATTCTCGACCTTGTTGCGCATCGTTCGATCTTTGCTTACTCGCAGGCATTGCGCCCCGGCGGGACATGCTTTTTCGTCGGCGGATCCGCTGCTGTTATTTTCCAGATTTTGCTTCTTGGACCGTTGTTTAAGAGGATAGCGGGTAAGAACATGCGAATGTTGGTTGTTCCGCAAAACCGAAAGGATTTGATCGCCATCACCGAACTTTGCGTATCGGGTAAGATCCGCCCCCATATTGACAGGCAGTTTCCTTTTAGCCAGACTCCCGACGCGTTCCGCTATGTTGTCGAAGGACAGTCCAAAGGGAAGGTCGTGATCGTTGTTCAATGAGGTTCGCCTCCCCCAACATCCATCTGTTTCCATAAACCAAAAAGTCCAGACTATGTCTCTGATTTTCACAGAACATGGTCTGGGCTTTTATAATGCCGTCACTCAAACATTAGGAGTAAACCCATGAACAGCAAACCGAAACAATTCACAGGTCGGCATTACGAGACGGGCAGTCTCCACAATGCCTTCGCCCTGCAGGGCATCAAAGCGCCGCACACGAACAAGCCATATTCCGAAGCCTTCCTGCTCGGCGTCAGCGGCGGCATCGCCTTCGGCTATTTCACCTTCGAATACAAGGGGCAACTTCCCCATCTCGTGCTCCTCACGCGCAACACCTTCGATCCCTTCCAGACCGCGCTCGAGCGCCTCGGTGTGGAACAGCACGTCTTTCAAACAACCAAAGCCGAGATCGCTGAAAAGAATTTGATTGAGGCGCTCACAGCAGGCGCTCCCGCGCTCGTGTGGGCGGACGAATGCAGTCTTCTGTATTCCAGCAAAAAGGGAACCGCGTACTGGAACATGATTCCCATTCTCGCCTACGGCATGGATGGCGACGATGTGCTGATCGCGGATCGTTCCGCGCGCCCGTTTCGGGTCACGATGGATGCGCTGACTCAAGCCCGCGCCCGCGTCAAGGATGACAAATTCCACCTCATCACCCTCGCTTCGCCCCTGACCTCGAAACTGGTCGCGGCGACACAAAAGGGAATCTGGCAATGCATCTCCCTCTTCACCGACAAGCCGCCCAAAGGCGCGCGCCATAATTTTGGTTTCGCCGCCTACGAACATTTCGCGGACATGCTCGTCAACACGCGCAATAAACAAAGTTGGGAACGTCTCTTTCCTGCGGGAGCGAAATTGTACAACGCCCTCGCAGGCACGACCGAAGCCAAAGGAATCTTCGCGCCTCCTGGAGCCTTCACCTGGATCCAAACCTTCGGCGCGGGCGACGGAGCCGAGCGCGCCCTCTACGCTGACTTCCTCGATGAAGCCTCCATCCTGCTTGAGAAAAAATCCGTGAAAGAAGCGGCGAAACAATTCCGCGCGAGTCATGCCAAATGGCTTGCCTTCGCCGACGCGCTTCTCCCCTCGGATATTCCCGCCTTCCACGAAGCGAAGACACTGCTTCTGCGAAAACACCAGTCCTTTGTGGAAAAAGGCGAAGACGCCGCCGATGAGATTCGCGAGATCAACACGCGCCTGAAAAAACTCGAAGCGGACATGGCAAAGAACTTCCCGTTGACTCCATCTCAAACCGCCGAACTCCGCGCTCACCTGCGCCAGCGTGTTTTGGACATTCTGGAAACCGAGAAAAATGGGATTGAGTTATTGCAGAACGGCATGAAATGAGACAACTATGAAAGAAATGACAATTCAAATCCTGCGTTTTGTCTTGGGCGTTTTCCTCGGTCTGGCTGTCATTTCCCTGATTGCCGAAAGCGTCGAATTCGAGCTTATCACCTTGGTCAACGGCGGCGCAACCTCCGACATGGATGTCTACTTCGGCATTCGCAACCGTCTCTGGTTCCTGATCCTCAAATTCATCTACAACGGGTTCGCCGCGTTCGTCGGAGGTTGGCTTGCCAAAACACTCGCCTCGCGCTGGAAGGTCGCCTGCGTCATTACCCTTGCCGTAATCCAGACAGTCTCCTTTATCTGGGGCATGACTCTCTCCGAATTTGCAGGGACCACTCCTGCCTGGGCATGGATTCTTCTCGCCATCGAAATGCCGATCTTGATCCTCCTCGGTGGAAGGCTGCGCGCAAGACCTTTGTTATAATGTCCGTAAAAGAGACACATTCCCATCCGCTTTATCGGTTCATCCACGGAAAGGAGCAAACACGGAACTCGGTAACTTTTCGATTAGTCTGTCGGTGAAAGATATCAAGGTTTCCAAAGATTTTTACGAGAAGCTCGGGTTCAAGGAATTCATGGGGGATCTTTCACAGAACTGGCTCATCCTCAAGAACGGGGAGCATACGATAGGTCTGTTTCAAGGGATGTTCGAGCGCAATATGTTTACCTTTAACCCTGGCTGGGACAATCGGGCTCAAAAACTGGATACATTCACGGATGTGCGCGAACTTCAGAAACAGTTGAAAGCACAGGGCGTGGAGTTCATCGCCGAGGCAGACGAGAATACAACGGGTCCCGCCAGTTTTATGCTGATAGATCCCGACGGCAACCCGATTCTCATTGATCAGCATGTCTAATCGGAGACCGGCAACTGATCCGATTACGAAACGATGATGGCCGAAAAATCCGGCAAAGACCTCACCCCGCATCGAGTGAAATATAGAACGCTAAAACGATAAGCAAGATTCATGTCGTTGCAAAGGGGAGCGGGGCGACGACGAAGCAATCTCCTCGTCGAGTCGGGGATTGCTTCGCAACAAACGCTCGCAATAACATGGGCGCATAAAAGTGACAGTCACCTTCAAAGTGACTGTCACTTTTTATACCCTTGACAACCAGACGTAAACTAATATAATTAGTTTTATCTAATACTATTAGTTTATGAAAACAAGAAGCAAACCCACCCCCTCCGTTCGACGGCGGCGCAACCGCGAAGCCATGATCCAAGCCATCCTCGAAACCGCGCGTGAAATCATGCGCGAGGAGGGCGTCGCTGCATTGACCATGCACGAACTGGCGCGCAGGCTTGAGATCCGCCCGCCTTCGCTTTACAACTATAACAACTCCAAAATGGAAATCTACGACGAACTGTTCCGCCTGGGCTTCGAGTTGTTCAGCCGTGCCATGCAGGAAGCCGCCGATGGTGCGGGATCGATTTTCGATGACATGCGGCGAAGCATGGAAGCCTACATGAACTTTGCGCTGCAAAATCCAGAACTTTTCAAATTGTGTTTTGAGCGCCATGTGCCTGGCTTCGTCCCGTCACAGGAAAGCATGAAGGTGGTCAACAAGGTAATCGAGAACACCATGTCGAGGATCAACTTGTGGGCGGAAAGAGGCGGGTTCGACCCAAAAATTCCCATGGACAAAGCCTTCGACCTGGTCAATGCCATGATGCACGGATTGGCTTCCATGCACCTTGCGAACGATCCGCAGGCTCCCATGGGCGAAGGCAGATTTGGCAGACTTATCCCTGACGCGGTCAGGGTGTTTGAACAAGCCTGGAAAACGGCTTGACTTTTATCCGTAAAGGAGACCAATATGTTAAAAGTCGGTGATGTCCTTGATATGGGTCCGTTTCAAATCAAGTTGACGGTGAAGAAGTTTACCAAAGAGACCCTCGACGTGGAGATAGAGTTGGGACCGCGTTCTGGCGGGACTCCGATCCACATTCATCCTCATGCGCTCGAAACCTATGAGGTGCTCGAAGGTCGTTTCGATGCGTATGTAGATGGCATCTGGAAGACCTATCAGGCTGGCGAAAAGGCAGAGGTCCCGAAAGGCGTGCCGCATTCCTTCCGCAACAATAGTGACGCGAAGACGCGCGTCTACAACACGCATCAGCCCGCCCTGAAAATGGCTCAATATTTCGAAGGGCTGCACAAGATCGCCCACAGCGGCGTGACGAAGAACGGAGAGGTCACGTTCAAAGCCATGCTCTATCTGTCGCTGCTCATGCTGAGTTTCAAGGATGAGATCATCCCAGTCAACCCGCCCGCGCCGGTCGCCAGTGTGCTTGGATTCCTTGGCAAACTGGCAGGCTATAGAATTTGAGTAAAAAAGCAGCGCGGGTTACAAGCCTTGTTGCACTTACGATCATCGGCAATGGGTTCGATTACGAAGCGATGATGACCGAAAAGTTCGGGAAGGATTAACTCCGCATCGGGTGAAATATCGAACATTGAAGAGGTAATCCGAATCATGTCATTCTGAGCGAAGCGAAGAATCTCTACGATAATTTTAGAGACCCTTCGCTATCGCTCAGGGTGACATACGCGGCAACTGGTCCGATTACGAGACGATGATGACAGAAAATTCGGCAAAGATCTAACTCCGCATCGGGTGAAATTTCGGACCGCGAAGGAATGACCCCCCCGTTGGGGGCGGACCTACGTGTCCGTCCCTATTTATTTCTCCTTGACAAAATCAATTTTCCTAATATAATTAGTAATAACTAATAGTATTAGGAAAATGAAGACTATCTCCTTTTCTCCCCGCGTCCAGCGCAACCGCGAAGCCACCATCCAATCCATCCTTGATGTCGCGCGCGACATCATGCGCGAGGAAGGCGTCGCGGCGCTTTCCATGCAGGAACTCGCCCGCCGCATGGACATGCGCGCCCCATCCCTCTACAACTATTTCTCAGGCAAGATGGACATCTACGACGCGCTCTTCCGTCTTGGATTCAAACTATGGGGTGAAATCGTCGAAAAGGTTGCGCAGGAATCCGCGACCTTTCAAGACGAAATTGGACGCATCCTCGAAGACTACATGACCTTCGCGCTCGAAAACCCCGAACTCTACCAACTTTGTTTCGAGCGACCCGTGCCGGGTTTTGTCCCTTCAAAAGAAAGCCTCGACTTAAGTTTCGGCATCCTTAAGCGCTCCCGTCAACGCGTGGAAAACTACAAACGTGAAATTGACACCGAACTTTCCAGCGAACAGATCCTGGACCTGACCATCGCCGTCTCTCATGGGCTGACCGCCTTGCACATGGCGAACGAACCGCATCTCCCTGTCGGGAAGGGAAGGTTTGGGTCGTTGATCCCAGCCGCAAGGTCCATGCTTGAAGCGTATTTGCTCGGAAACGGAGAATCCAAATGACCGCTGTCCTTTTCCCTGCGACCGTCGCCCGCGCCGAAGACATTTCCTATCCCAAAGCGGATGAAGCCCACCGCCTCATGACCGACGCCTTTGCCTGTTTTATGCGTCTCATAGAGTCCCTCCACCCCGACGATTGGTCCAAACCCACTCCCTGCGCGGAATGGGACGTGCACGATATGGTCGCGCACCAGGCGGGCGGCTACCTTAGCGGAGTCAGTTACAGGGAGATGTTCCGTCAATACACGCGCATTCCAAAACCAGGCCAACTCCCCGAAGACGCGATCAACGCGCTTCAAGTGAACGAACGCAAGCACATGACGCCCGCCGAACTGATCGCGGAATTGAAACAGACCGGACCCAAAGCCATCCACAACTGGGCTTATGGATTCCGCGCCGTCAAATGGATTGCCGTCCCTCACGCCATTGCTGGATTCATGTCGCTTCGGTATTTGATGTGGGTCATTCACAGCCGCGATACGTGGATGCACCGCCTCGACATCTGCCGTGCCGTGAACCGTCCCTTCGAGCAGACGCACGAACACGACGGGCGCATCGTCGAACTGGTGGTGCGGGATGCGGCGAAGAAATTGAGCAAACGCCTCGCCAATTGCGCCATCACGCTTTGCCTGACCGGAATCGCGGGCGGCATTTGGAGGATTGGCAAAGGCGAACCCGCCGCTGAAATGAAAATGGACGCGCTCGATTTCAACATCTTTATATCGGGACGTTTTTCCCACGAAGAAGGCATGAAACGCGCGCGGATGTCGGGCGACAGATCCCTTGTGGAAAATGCTTTCAGAGATTTATTGATTCTATACTAAGGAGAACCTGACATGAATACTTTCCTGCTGCCACAATGAGTACTATCGCCCCTGGCCGCGACTGAAACCGCTCGAAAAATCGCGGCAGGCGGGTTATCCACACACGCAATCGCGGATGCCCACATCCATTTCCAGTGTGATTCACTTTAAAGTCACCCTCAATCCACGAAAGGAGATCCATCTCATGTCAACGTTAAGTCAATTTACCAGCAAAGGAACAGGGCAGAATTGGGTCAAATGGCTCATCGCAACTTTGGTGCCTGCGGCCATCGCCTTCCTGGCGAGTCCCAGCGGTCCCTTCGGTTCGTTTTGGCGACCCTCCACCGATGTCCCACCGCCTACGAATGCCCAACTGCCGCTGTTTCTTCTTTTGAATGTCGCCGAAGTGCTGGCATTTGGAATCGGCGTGTCGTTCCTGATTTTCGGCTATCCCACCGTGCGGCGTGTGCTGCCTCGAGCAAAGGGTCTTGCATTCGTGGCATATCTTTCGATTGCGTGGCTACTCGTCAACTGGTGGCCCCATGACAGCCTGCACATCGCAAACGGGACCGACATTGGCGGCCTCCTGGCGATAGAGTACGCATTTCACGTCACGCTGATCGTTGCGGGCGTGATCCTCGTTTACTTCTTTCTCGCCCTGGCGCGCCAGCAGAGTTTACCGCCTCGGTGAGTCAGCGGAACGTGAGTGGACCGGCTGAGTCGCGCGCTCCACTCGTGCCGTTTGCCGCCATGGCCAGCAGGGTTCGTGAAGACAGGAAGGCGTAATCGTCTTCCTGTCTTCACATTGGCTTTCGGAATGGCTGCCGTCTGCGTGATCGCCCTCGCGGGATTACGGGCGGGTTGATTTCACCACAACCGGAAAATCAGGAGACAGCCATCCATTATGCGGCGGCTGTCTCCTGATTTTATTTCGCCAAACTCTGTGAGAGCGCTCTCCGCTTTACATTTCCACCGCCGCCGCTTCCGTACATGAGTGCGCCGAGGTATTCAACATCCGATTAAGGGTCGGTTTTTTGTTTTTTGGAGTGAAGGAGAAGGAGGGATGAAGCCAGCGTCACCGCCACGTTCCAAAGCACCAGCCGAAAATCACAGGCGGTGGCGGCAAAGAAATACGCCAGTCCATACAAAGTTCCGCTTGCGCTAAAAGAAAGCGCAACGACCGCATTCGCATTGGCGCGCTTTCTCAAGACGAGGAAAAGCGAGAGGACAAACAACGTCAGTGAGAAAAATATGTACACCCAGTTCCAATACAGCGGACTTTCCCGCAACGGTTCGACCAGCGCAAAGAGACGGTCTGTGACCAGGCTCGCGGAGAAATAGTTGCCATCACTGTAGTAGTAGCCTTTGGGCTTGTAGATGGTCTCTTCGTAATAATACGGACCGCACGCCTTGCTAACGCTGATCCCCATTGTGGCGGCGAAGACCCTTGCGCGGTGGTCAAGGTAGGCGCGCGGATGTTCCACTACGGTTTTGATCCAAATATTGGTCAGATCCTGCACCTGCTCCGGCTCATAAAGAATTTTGAAATGGATGGCAGTGAAATCGGGCCAATACAAATTCTTCACCGAACGGGTCTGATAGATATGCCGCAGGTCTTTCATCGAAGGCTGTTCGGAGGAAGCAAGATATTCCGGCAGGAGATCGGTTTTGAGTTTCAGGGAAATGCCCGTCAGGTCGTGCACCATGACCTGCTGGAACGGATAGGCTTTGATTTTTATAAGCGAAGCGCTCCATATATTTCCAAGCAAAAGCAAGACGGTGAAGAACGTGCCGCCCGAAAGAACAACCCGCCAAAACGGAGCGAACCGACCCACGACGGCGGACTTCATGTTTGTAAATGCCCAGCCTGCATAAAGGAACAATGGCAGCGCCGCCGGAACTGCGTTGTGCCGGGTGAGCATTCCGTAGGCGAGGAAAACCAGCCCGGCAAGAAACAAGGAAAGCGACCTTCTTTGCTGGGAATGCAGGATCAGCGCAAACCCAAAAAGAAATACCGCCATCATCAGCACGTCCTTGATGACGGCGCTCAAAAGCATGAACACGGGCGGGAAGAAACCGATCAGTAGATACAGGCTTCGATTCAACAGCCGCGCGGAAACCAGACTGACCAGCATCCCCCAGCCGGACCAAAACAAAACTACCTGAAGCAGGAACATACCGAGAGGTCCGGGCGCGATCCGATCCAGCAATCCCCACGTCCAGGACATGACGGGCGGATGCCAGTCGTTGAAGAGGCCGCTCCTGCCCTGTCCCAATTGGTCCACCGCGTCGGTATTCATGTAACCCGGTTGAAAGATAAAAAGAGTCGCTGCAATGCAGGCAGCGAGCAACAAGAGGAATGGAATGTTTTTGGCGGTCATTTCAGGCGATTATACAGCCTCAAAAAAGAGACTGTCACCTTTACGATGGCAGTCTCTCCGCTTTACATTTCCACTACCGCCGCTTCCACCGATTGGATGGGCGGCAGGAAGTCCGCGAGCAGGTCCCAGGTTTCGCCGGAGTCGCGGCTGTAGAACAACTGACCGGTGTTCGTGCCGATGTAGATGCCCGCATCCTCGAAGGAGTCGGTTGCCATCGCTTCACGCAGGACGTCGAGATGGGCGCGCTCCGGGAGTCCTTTCGACATCCTTTGCCAGGACTCGCCCGCATCGCGGCTGCGCCAGACGGCGAAGCGACCATCCACGCTCATGCGGAATTCGTCGCTTTCTTCGAGGACAACGTAGACCGTCTTTGGGTCGGTGGGATGGACGGCAATCGGGAAGCCGAAGCGCGAGGGTAGCCTGCCATCGCCAATGTCCACCCAATCTTCGCCGAAATTGTCGCTGCGGTACACGCCGCAATGGTTCTGCTGGTAAATCAGATTCGGAGCGGAAGGGTGCATTGCCATCTTGTGCACACATTGACCGAACTCCGGGAATTTGTCCGGCATGAAATCGGCGCGCACGTTTTTGTTCTGCGGCGTCCACGTCGCGCCGCCGTCGTCGGTGCGGTAACACCCCGCCGCCGAGACCGCAATGTACATCCGCTTTTCGTTGGCGGGGTCGAGCAGGATGGTGTGCAGGCACAAGCCGCCGTTGCCGGGATTCCATTTGCCGCGGTGCGGGTGGTCGAACAGAGGCTCGTTCAATTCCCACGTTTCGCCGCGGTCTTTTGAGATGAACAACGAAGCGGGCTGCGCTCCTGCATAGAGGACATCCGGTTCGCTTGCACGTCCGGGCGTGATGTTCCAGACCTTGATCATTTTTTCGGGTGTATCGGTGATGCTCTCGCCTCCCTCCGAACGGAAGGCTTCATCCACCGTGCTGGGCGGGCGCCCCGACTGCGAGGGACGCGGAATCACCGGCACCTGCTTTGCCTGGGTCCACGTTTTGCCGAAATCGTCCGAGTAGTGGGTGGTTGGACCGTAGACGAAATGGCTGACCGCCGCATGGATGCGGTTGTCGCGCGGATCCAATTTCATGTGCATCATGTTCCAGCTCTTGAAGTGGATGTCGCTCATCTGCCATTTTTTGCGTTTGGGGTCGCTGGTAAAGATAAAGCCGCCCTTGCTCGTACCGACAAAGACCATCGCTTGCTTGCTCATCTCATGCTCCTTTCGCCAGTAAAAGAGAACAAATTTTCTATTTAGTATAACACAAATATCGGGGAGTGGCGATTTAGGCGTGCAAGCCACAGGGGACCACGGAGAGTAAGAGATTTCCTCAACGATCTGTGGGTAAGGAAGCTTTTCACCCGCTCTTTTAGACACTCCCGATGACGATTTGACCGGGTCAATTCCTCTCCAGGATTCGCCTCAATGGACGGAAGCAGGCGCGGGGTCCGGGGGGAGGCGGGTTTTCCGTCCGGCGGTATGGGGGCATTTTGTCAATTCTTTGCTATAATGCAGCAATCTTATTTCAGGAGTTCTCTCCATGACCGTTCAAAAGCCATTGCTGGAAGTCAGGAACTTGAGAACGTACTTTTATACCGAGGACGGCATTGTCCGCTCGGTGGATGGGGTGGACTTTCACATTTATCCCGGTGAAGTGCTCGGCATTGTGGGGGAATCGGGCTGCGGCAAGAGCGTGACGTCCCTTTCCATCATGCGGCTGATCAGCCCGCCCGGCAGGATCGTGGAGGGCGAGATCATTTTTGACGGCAAGAATCTGGTGCAAGCCTCGGAAGAGGAAATGATGCAGGTGCGCGGCAACCGCATTTCGATGATCTTCCAGCAGCCGCAGTCTGCGCTCAACCCGGTATTCCGCGCGGGCGACCAGATCTCGGAGGTTTTGAACATCCACCAGGACTTCGGCAGGGAAGCCGGACGGGAACGCGCGGTCGAGTTGTTGAAACTGGTGGGCATCCCCGAACCGGAACAACGCGCGGATGCCTTCCCGCATGAACTTTCGGGCGGCATGGCTCAGCGCGTGATGATCGCCATGGCGCTCGCCTGCGTGCCGGACCTGTTGATTGCGGACGAACCCACCACGGCGCTGGACGTGACCATTCAGGCGCAGATCCCGGATTTGATGCGCGACATGCGCAACCAGCTTGGCTCTACCTTGATCCTCATCACGCACGATTTGGGCGTCATCGCGGAAATGGCGGGACCGCGTGGATGTGATGTATGCGGGGGAAATCGTGGAGGAATCCCCGGTGATTTCCCTGTTCGATAAGGCGCTTCATCCGTACACGAAAGGCTTGATCGGTTCCATCCCGGTGCTGGGCGACGTGCGCGAGCGGCTGGACGTGATCCCCGGCTCCGTGCCGAACCTGATCAACCTGCCCCCCGGTCGCCGGTTTGCCCCCGCCGCCGCGCGCGCGTGGAACATAACCTTTCCATCTGCACCGAACGGCACCCCGACCTGAACGAAATTTCGGAGGGACACAAGGTGCAGCCGCTGGCTGTATCAGGATGCCGATGGTCATTCTGCCCCCATGAAATCCGGTAAGTGATCCCAAGAGAAGATATGGATGTGAATACGATGAACAGACAACTTCAGGATAAATCGGATTTGTTGGTGGTCAAAGACCTCGTCAAGCATTTCCCGGTGCGGTCGGGTCTCTTGCAGCGGACGACCGCGTGGGTCAAGGCGGTGGGACCGCGTCAGTTTTGCCGTAAAGAACGGGGAGACGCTGGGCATGGTGGGCGAATCCGGTTGCGGAAAGACAACCATCGGGCGCACCATCCTGCGCCTGATCGAGCCGACTTCCGGCGAAGTCACATTCAATGGGCGCGACCTCACGAAGATGAACAACGCCGAACTCAAACCCCTGCGCCGCGATATGCAAATCATCTTCCAGGACCCGTACGCTTCGTTGAACCCGCGCGTTCCCATCGGCGAATCGGTGATGGAAGGTCTGCAAATTCACAACATCGGTCACCCCAAGGAGCGCTGGGAGGTGGTGATCAACATGCTCAAGAAGGTGGGGCTGGAGGAATACCACGCCCGCCGCTACCCGCACGAATTCTCCGGCGGACAGCGCCAGCGCATCGGCATCGCGCGCGCCCTGGCGTTGCATCCGAAATTCATCGTCTGCGATGAGCCGGTCTCCGCGTTGGATGTGTCCATCCAGTCGCAGGTGTTGAACATCCTCAAGGATTTGCAGCATGAATTCGGTCTGACCTATTTGTTCATCGCGCACAACCTCAGTGTGGTGGAGCACATCTCCGACCGCGTGGCGGTGATGTACCTGGGGAAGATGGTGGAACTAACCGGACGCGACGTGCTTTACCGTGAGCCCCTCCACCCCTACACCCGCGCGCTTCTTTCCGCCATCCCGATTCCGCATCCCAGCATGAAGCGCGAACGCACCATCCTCAAAGGCGACGTGCCCAGTCCGCTCAACCCGCCGAAGGGATGCCGCTTCCACACCCGTTGTCCGATTGCGGTTGAAAAATGCTCGCAGGAGGAACCCGAATTCAGGGAAATTCGTCCGGGGCATTGGGTGGCTTGCTGGCTCGCCGAGTAAATATCCTGAAATCGCAGACCGCCGAAAGGCGGTCTTGTTTTTTACATGACGGGTAGGCGGGATAAATCATTTTCACCTGCCAGTTTATGTTTCAATATCGCTACTCTAATGGAAATGCTCACACCGCGACCCTCAGCGGCGATCTCCAAGGGGACCCTGCGCCGGGGAAAGCGCCACGAGGCAGTGCGGCGCGAGCAGCAATTGTACTCATATTCCCGCTCCCCAGATCATCGGGGACACGCAAAAGTTACCATAGGAATGTAGGACAAGTCTGTAGACTTGTCCTACTGGATGATCGTGAGGTTGGAGGGCGCCGTAGCGCTGCAAATGGGTTGGCTCACCCGTGTATCGGTCGTCCCAATCATCACAAAACAAACTGGTAATGGTTGCACCGCAATCAATTGGATTCCAGTAAATCCCCTCGTCTACAACTGTTGCTTTGTACTCTTCTCCTGGCTGGCAGCAGCCACAGTTATCTCGGCAGATGCCTTTATTCTCATTGTTATCACAACCAGTAACCTCGTGTTGAGATGGGAATTGGTCCCAACACAGTCCGCGGTTCATACACTTTGCTAAGTTGGTATTGGTCGTCCACCCAGTTGCTGCTCCGTCACTGACACTGCTAACAAAATTTGCTGGGTTTCCACAAGTTAGTACCGTTGTCCCACCGCAAACGGGACCTTGAGACGCACCTTTATTATGTGCCAAATATCCTTGGGCAAAATAGGTATGGCTATTATCAACAGTAAAATTATAAGTTTGGACATTATCTCCCCAGCAGTTTATAGATAATACAAATGGGTTTGATCCATCATCTTTAATCAGACGATCCCCTATCATCAATTTAGTAACTGCTACGCTTTCTTTTTCAAGACTTGCTGCATCAACATCAATTGCCTTCCAGCCGTTTGTTGTTGCTAATGGGTGGGAATTGGTAACTCTCAAAGGTTCACTCCCAGCAAGATTAATCTGACACATGTTATTACTAATAGGCTGAATTAATTTTTGTACTGTGTTTACAGCACTCTCTCCCTTCTCATCTCTGCCCAATACCCTATCCCCCACCTCTATATTCTCAATTGCTTTAGTACTCCCATCCGCCATCGTTATCCCCGTCCCTGCAGGGAAACAAGGTGGATCGTTTGGATCACAGTCTGGATCTGGGGTGCAGTAGTCCCCTTGACAATCAGTGCAGTTGGGGCAGATAACACCCGACCCACAACCAATTTGTTCACAAGTGCCAGGTTTACAATCTCCCGTTACAGGATCCGTTCTAACACCAATACAACTATATGCATCAGGGCAATTTGTGCCGCACCCACATCCCTCTTGGGCGGTGGTTGAGTTTGTGTTTGAGACTGTAAGAACTAAAAAAGCAGAAACGAATAGAACAACATTTAATGTATTTTTTACACCTTTCATATAAGTTTAGTACAGTACTGTTAATTTTAGCATTACAGGTATTTTTTCGACATCACTTGCAATAACCCCTTTGTTTACGGCAGTTTCCATTATGTTATTTAGTTTCTCTTGTGCTTTCTTGTTTTTGCCAAGCCAATTGCAGTAGGTTTTGAAGTGCGGGAAAACTTTGCTGCATTTACTTGCATCCGCAATTTTTAATACAGGAGAAAAGAAATTATTTTTTGAAGAGTCAGTCAGCAACTGGTAATATTTACTTAAATCGTTACCATCTCTCAAAAGGTTTTTATCTGTAATCATTGGTATATAAACAGTAGAGCCATCTATATTTAGAATTTTAACAACGTAAAGAAGGTAATTTTGTTTATTTACACCAGTTCTAAAGAAGGCAACGATTTTATAAGGTCTTTTCTCAATTCCTTGATTAGGGTCTAGATAAATATCATTTCTTTCAGGTAAAAGATAATCAATACCTAGATCCTGATAGAGCATATCATTTAGTCTGTAATACCCGTTAAAAGCAATCGTACTGCTAAGTGAGGTTTTATCGTTATTTTTTAAAAATTTGGCAAGCTTTCCATTTCTAATGTCCCCCCATCTGATATACGGATATTTTTCAAAATTTTCTATATCGCGAGATATTCTTAAATCAGAAAATACCGATTTATAAAAATACAGCTCATAACCTGCATAACCTGCTAGAAACAAAACGATAAAAATAGATATAACTGATATTAATTTCCCCACACCAAAACTTGGCATATTTTAGTATTGCACTTTTTTATGAGTTTGTGAAGTGATTAAAGAGGGCCTGCACCGTATATGAATACAGGAATATCTGGATTTCCTTGTTCATCCTTGTTTTTTATTATTCCGCTTTTACTCCACTCTTTTATGAGTTCTTCATTTCTAAGTAGTTCTTCATTTCGAAAATACCAGTTACTATATTTTTGTGGATCTTCCATCCCTACAAATACCCCTACATTATATGCACCATCTCCTTTTTCACTATCTTTTTGGTAAATCGTACCTGACGGAATATTGTTTGTAGAATCAAATCCAAACTCTGTCACGTATTTCCACAAAAAATCATCGCCAAAATCAGAGGATCTGTCAAACTGAGTATATTTGACAAGTTTAATGCCTTCCGTGTCTTTCCACTGCGCTATAAAAATAAACATCGGTGTGCCATCATAAAATGTTGTTTGATAAACGGCTGCAAGTTGAACAGGCACTTTGTCTTTGTCACCATGTCTATATTTCAATGCAATATCAGTTGGTATGGCAATTGCTGGTGCATTACCCATAAGATCAAGTTGTGATTGTCCATCATAGGCTACAACCCTTTCAAATGGTACTGCTTTTGGTGACATTTCAGGGAATAAACCGGCATCAAGCCAGCCTATTAGCCTTGCATCAAATGCAGGGTCATAAATTGCAGTATCAAAATCTATATAGTGAAATCTTTCAGAGTCTTTTAGGCTTGGGTAGTCAAAATTTTTATCTATTTCAGGGTAAAGTAGTTTTGTTTCCCCACTAAATTTCCAGCCCATTCCGTTAGTAATGTCTTTGAAATAGATATCATTTTCATGAACTTCAACAGTTTTTGCTTGGGCTTCAAATTCATTCTCATTGTGGCTAACAGTCATCTTGCCATCTTTGTCAAAGGCAATTTCTTCAATTTCTGTTTTCTCATTAGTTTCAGGGTCGGTGTAGGTAAGGGTAAGGGCGGTTTTGTCTTCATTCCAAGTCAAGCCATAGGCTGTCCCATCAAGGCTTTTTTGCAAATCCTGCACTTCAGGGCTGAGGGCAGGGGCGGTGGGAGCGGGGGTAAGCGTCCGGGTGGGTGAAGGCGGGGGGAGCGGGGTCGGGCTCGGCGTCGGGGACGATGCGGGCGGGGTCAATGAACTGCATCCCGCCTGCAGCAAAATCAAAAGAACAAGGATGAATGTTCGTGCCATGCTTTCCTCCTGGAATTGGGTTATGGAATCAGGGAGCGTGCTCCCGTAATACGCCAGCATACCACTTCGTGGCACATCGCTGGCTGACTCCAAAAAAACAGAGGCGCGGTCCGGTTTTCTGTTTATTGTACAACAAATGCTCTGTTGCAAAGACTTTATCGCATTAAGTGGTATAGCGCAAAAGCATCGGTCACTTTTCGTTGAGCGTTCCCTGCGCCGGGGAAAGTGCCCAGAATGGGTACTGCGCCTCACCTGCACCCACCGGCGAACGGCGGCGGCTTGAGCAGAAATTTGTTTTCTAAAAACTTACGACCGCTTAGATAGTAGTGAAATCTTTTTGCAGGCGCCAACGTGGTTATAATTGCACCCATGTTCCCACCATTTGCAGATGCGGAGATTCCAACCGGCAGGTATTCATGAAGAAAAACCCATTCCCATTTTTCGTGATCGTGATGATCGTGACGACCGGGTGTTTGACGTCAAATCAATTGACCGGAACCCCGACCGCCCCGCCGCTGACCTCTCCACCCTCACGCCGCGACCGCCCGCGCAATCCTCCCTGACCGTGTGCCCGGGTCAGGAACCGAACAGCCTGTATCCCTTCGGTGAATTGAATTCCGCCGCGCGCAGCGTGCTCGCCGCCGTCTACGATGGACCGTTCGACACCATCGCATACGAGTACCAGCCCGTCATCCTCACGAAAATGCCGTCGTTCGAGAACGGCGACGCGCAGGTTGACCGCATCCAGGTCCAGGCGGGCGATACAGTCCTGGGCGCCGATGGCAATCTCGTCACGCTGAAGGAGGAGGTTCGCGTCCGCCCGGCGGGATGCCGCGCCGACGACTGCGTCATCCCATACAATGGAACCGCCCCGCTCGAAATGGATCAAATGCTCGTCACCTTTCACCTGCGCCCCGACCTGACCTGGTCGGACGGCACGCCCCTGACCGCCGACGATTCCATTTTCTCCTTTGAACTTCACAAGGAAGCGGACATTGATTCCTTCCTGCTCGAACGCACGCAGGTCTACGAAGCCGCCGACGAGCAAACCCTGCAATGGTTCGGCGTGCCCGGCTTCATTGACCCGACCTATTTCACCAATTTTTGGATGCCCGCGCCGCGTCACGCCTGGAGCGTCTTCCCTGCCGATGAACTTCCTTCCATTGACATTGCCGCCAACGCCCCGCTCGGCTGGGGACCCTACATGGTGGAGGAGTGGTCCTGGCGACCACATTGCGCTGGCGAAGAATCCGCATTACTTCCGCGCGGTGGATGGATTCCCCAAAATGGACAGGATCAACTTCCGCTTCATCCCGGACCCGGACATGGCTCTGTCCGAATTGATCGCGGGCCGCTGTGACCTGATTGACCCGACCATCAACCTCGAAAATCACGTCGGCTTGCTCCAGGAAATGCAATCCGCCGAGCAGGCGCGCATCTTCGTCACGACCGGCATGTCCATCGAATGGCTGGGACTGGGCATCGTCCCCGCCTCGTACGATAACGGCTACGACGTTCAAAAGGACAGGCAGGATTATTTCGCCGACACCTACACCCGCCAGGGCATTGCCTACTGCCTCGACCGCGAATCTGTGGTGAAGAACACGCTCTTCGGCTTGACCAGTGTGCCGTCGTCCTACGTCCCGGTGGAGCATCCCGTTTTCGACACGGACAGTTCCGCGATTCCCCACGACCCCGAAGTGGGCATTTCCCTGCTCGAGCAAGCAGGCTGGCTGGATTCGGACAATGACTCAGCCACGCCGCGCCGCGCCATCAACGTGAAGGGGGTCGCCTACAACACGCCCCTGCAATTGAACTATTACACTACCACGTCCACCCAGCGCAGGCAGGTGGCGGATATTCTGGAGCAATCCCTCGCCGAGTGCGGCATCGCCCTCAATGTGGAATATTTCTCCGCAAACGACCTATACGCTTCGGGACCGGCTGGTCTGCTCTTTGGGCGTCAGTTCGACCTGGCGCAATATGCCCTGGGCGTGGAAGGAGTCGAACCTCCCTGCGGCTGGTTTTCCAGTGCGGAGATTCCCTCCGAGGTCAATGGCTGGAGCGGGACGAACGTCTCCGGCTTCCGCGACAAGGAATATGATTCAGCGTGCCTCGAAGCGGGGCTTTCCTTCCGCGATGAGCAGGCGTACTTGAACGCCTACCGTCAGACGCAGATCATCTTCTCGGAGCAACTGCCCGCCATTCCGCTCTACTACCGCCTGCGCATCGCCGCCGCCCGGCCCGGCGTGTGCCGGTTCGACCTCGACCCCACCGCCAATCCGATGTGGAATATCGAGTCCATCGGCATCGGCGAGACCTGTCAAAATTGAATAGAGTCCCGCAGGGGAACTTTGCTATAATTTGTTCATTCATTGAACATGGCAATCTTCCTCCCGGCATCATTCCAACGGCAGAATAGGAAATCATGGATCGAAAAATTTTGATCGTGGACGATCATCGCGACATATTGCGCCTCCTGCATGCCTCCCTGGATTCGCTCAAGAACAGGGATATCAAGGTGTATGAGGCGCCGTCGGGGGAGGAGGCGCTTCTCGAATCCACCCGCCAGAAAATTGACATGCTCGTCACCGATTACAAACTGCCGGGCATGACCGGCGTGGAGTTGATGCACAAGATTCGCGGGCGTCACCCGGAGGTGAAGGTCATCCTCATCACCGGCATGACCGACAAAAAGACCCGCGACGAAATCCTGAACGCCGGGGCGCTCGCCATCTTCGACAAGCCCATCCCCATGGCGGATTTTCTGGATGCCGTGGAACGCGGGCTTGGACTCGTGCAAACCATTTTCCCGGCGGAAAAGCCGGGCGAACAAGTGGAAGAACACCGCCACTCGCGCATCTCGGACCTGCTTGCCAACTTCCGGCAGGACGTCAACGCCGATGCGGTTTTTCTTCTCAACGACCGCGGACTGGTGCAGGCGCGCACCGGCAAACTGTACGACCCCAGTATGGAGGTCTCGCTCATCTCCACCCTTATGGCGATCCACAACGCCAGTTTCAAAGTGGCGCGCCACAACCACCAGGAGGCGTTCGATTCGTATCATATTTTCAGGGGCGGCGATCACGATCTGCTCTTCCTGCCGGTCACGCCGATGTACGCCCTGCTCGTTGCCGGAAGCGGGCTTGCCGCCGAGGAACGCATGCTTGAAACTGTGAGCGGTCTGCTCGCCCTGCGCGCCCAAGTGGAGAAAGCCCTCAAATCCCTCGGCGTGACCGGTGAATTGAAGGCGGTCGCCGAAGCCCAGCAAAAACCCGCCGCCAAAAAGCAAACCGATAAACTTGCCCGGGCGACTCCCGCCCCGGAGATGGGAAGCCCTGCTCAGCCAGGCGACCACCCAAAAGACCAAAGCCCAAAATGCCGACGATTTTTGGAACGAAGCCGCGCAGAAGCACGCCAATAAATCCCCCAACCCCGAAGTCATCTCGTTTGAAGAGGCGCGCAAGCTCGGCATCATTCCGGGTGAAAAATAAATTTGTGTTACAATTTCGCCCGCACTGGGGCATGGTGCAATGGCAGCACACCAGCCTTTGGAGCTGTGGATCTTGGTTCGAATCCAGGTGCCCCAGCCTGATTCCGTCCGCGCAAGCGGACGATTTTCTCAAACGGGATTTGTCGCGGAGCAACTGCATCGCCGCACAAATCCTGTTTTCGTATGCCCCGCGCATTTCCTATTGTTTTATCAAGATGTGCGGGGCTGAGGTGAAACCATGAAGATAACCGCTGTTCTCCTTGCCGCAGGGCAGGGTACACGCATGAAATCCTCATTGCCCAAGGTCCTGCATCCCGTTGCGGGCAAGCCGATGATCTGGCACGCCTTGCAGGCGATTCAACAAGCCACCACCGAAAAGCCGGTTGTGGTGATCGGGCACGGCGCGGAGGAAGTGACTAGATACCTCGGCGACTCGGCGCAGACCGTTTTACAGGAACCGCAGTTGGGGACCGGTCACGCCGTGCTTCAGGCGGAATCCCTGTTGAAGGGAAACACCGACCTGGTGGTGGTCTCCTATGCCGATATGCCCCTCCTGCGCGGCGAGACCCTGCAAAAACTGGTGGAGACGCAAAAGCAAAGCAGGGGCGCGATGACCCTGCTGACGGTGGTGGCAGACGACCCGCGCGGGTTTGGGCGCATCATCCGCAAAGCCGACGGGTCGGTGGAAGCCATCGTGGAGGAGTATGTCGCCGCGCCGGAGCAGTTGAAGATCAAGGAATTGAATGTGGGCGGATATTGTTTCGACGCCAACTGGCTGTGGGATGCCCTGCGCCGCATTCCCCAAAACCCCCGAAAGGGCGAATACTATCTGACCGACATCGTCGAACTGGCTGTCGCGGATGGACTATCCGTCCAAGCGATGGTGATGGACGACCTCGAAGAGATCATCGGCGTCAATACGCGCGTGCATCTCTCGGAAGTGGAAGCCGCCATGCGCCGGCGCATCAACCGCGACCACATGCTCAACGGCGTGACCATGGTGGACCCCGCCTCGACCTACATCGAAGCCGGGGTGACCATCGGCAGGGATACCGTCCTTATGCCGAACACCTGCCTGCATGGAAAGACCGAAATCGGCGAAGGCAATGTCATCGGTCCGAACAGCATCGTCCGTGACTCAAAGATCGGGAACCGTTGTAAAGTCCTGGCTTCGGTGATGGAAGGCGCGATTCTGGAGGATGACGTGGACATGGGTCCCTTTGCCCGCCTGCGCAAGGGCGCGCATTTGGGAAACCACGTCCACATGGGGAATTTCGGCGAGGTGAAAGATTCGTATCTTGCCGAAGGCGTGAAGATGGGACACTTTTCGTACATCGGCAACGCCCGGATCGGCGCGAACACCAACATCGGCGCGGGGACGATCACCTGCAACTTCGACGGCGAAAGGAAACATCCCACCGAGATCGGCGAGGACGTGTTCATCGGCTCGGATACGATGCTGGTGGCGCCGTTGAAAGTCGGTGCGGGCTCGCGCACCGGCGCAGGTTCGGTGGTGACGAAGGACGTGCCCGAAGATACGCTGGTGGTGGGCATGCCCGCCAGGGCGATCCGCAAACTGGAAAGAAAACCGAAAAGGAAATAGGCAGGAAACTCCATGACAGACGAAGAAAAACAATCCCTGATTGACTGGCAAACGAAGCCCGCCGCCGGGCTTACGTGCCGTATTCCAAATACCCGGTCGGCGCGGCGCTGCGCACCAAAAGCGGGCGGATGTACACCGGCGTGAACGTGAAAATGCGGCGTATCCGCAGACCATGTGCGCGGAACGCATCGCCATTTTCAAAGCCGTGTCGGAAGGAGAGACCGAATTCGAGGTCGTGGCTGTGGTCACCAACAACGGCGGCTCGCCCTGCGGCGGCTGCCGCCAGGTGATGGCGGAATTCGGCTTGGATACCATTGTGCTGATGGCGAATGGGAAGGGGGAATTGGTGAAGGAATCCACCGTGAAAGAACTACTCCCTGAAGCCTTCACGCCGAAACATTTGGTATCAGATAAATAGATAAGAAGATAAATAGAGAGTAGTAAGTTGTAAAGCCAACAACTAATCTCCAATCTCTAATCTCTGATCTTTCCATGCCCGACTTCCGCTCGTTCCGTGCTTCGGCTGTCGTCCTCCGCCACTCCGATTGGGGCGAAGCGGACCGTCTGCTCACGCTCTACACGCGGGAACACGGCATGGTCCGGGCGCTGGCAAAAGGAGCGCGGAAGGTCACCTCGCGCAAGGCGGGACATCTCCAGCCGTTCACGCACATCACCATTCAACTCGCAAAAGGACGCGACCTGTTGATCGTCACCCAGGTGGAAACGGTCAATGCCTTTCTGCCGCTGCACGACGACCTCGTAAAGACGAGTTACGCCGCCTATGTGGTGGAACTGCTCCTGCGTTTTTCGTATGAAGATGAGGGCGCAAACCCTTCGCTCTTTCGCCTGCTGGTGGAAACGCTGGGAAGAATCGAAAAAGAGCCGGATTCCTGGCTCTCGATTCGATATTACGAGATGAGGCTGCTGGACGCGGTGGGATTCCGTCCGCGGTTGTTCGAGTGCGCCAATTGCGGACGCGAGATCAAACCGGAAGACCAGTTCTTCTCGTTCACGGCGGGCGGGGTCATCTGCCCGAGGTGCGGGGAGCGCTTGAAGAACCCGAGACGCATCTCGCTCGAAGCGCTCAAATATCTGCGCCACTTCCAAAGGTCGGGGTACAGGGAGGCTTCACGGGCACATCCCAGCCCCGAGGTCCAAAAAGAGGCGGAAACGCTCATGCAGGGATACTTCACCTACCTGCTGGAGCGCGAGTTGAACACGCCGGGCTTCATCAAAAAGATCAAGCCGTAACAGCCGGTTGGCTAATCCCCATCCGGCTGTTTTCTTTTTATCTTCATCCTCCGCCGGATCGTATTGCTGAGCGGCTGGGTGTTGATGGGGGTGGATGCCGAGCGGGTATCGGAGGCATAGCCGAAGCGCCGCAGGGTGATGCGGTGCACCCAACTGAGGATCGCCTTCGCCGAAAATTCCTCCTCGTACGGGATGGGGACGGTGGTGTTATTTTCCAGCGCCGTCCGCAAATCCTGCGCGGTCTCGCCGGGGAACCCGGTGCGCCCGGCGCCGACCGCCCAGTAAATGTGCGCGTCGCTGGCGGCGATCTTGGCAAGCGGCAGGTAGACCGAAATCTTGCGGGCAACCTTGTCGAAATTCTGCGTGCCCATGTTGTGCGTCTCGATGCCCTTGAGCGCGCCTTTTGCGCCCCGGGTGGGTCAGCGCGCCAAGCACTGCCTCCATCGAAAGGCTGTTGGGCAGGTTGTTGAACGGGTGCGGCGCAATCGCCACCCCGCCCTGCCTGCCGATGTGGATCAGCGTATCGTTCAACGTCATCCCGGCGGGCGGCAGGGTCTTGATGAACAGTGCCACCAGATGCCCGTCGCTGGTGCTGACCTCGGCGGCGGGAACGGCTTCGAGTCCGTAGCGCGGCGCGAGTTCCTGCGCCTCCAGCGAGCCGCGCATTTCGTCGTGATCGGCAATGGCGATCACATCCAGGCCGACGTCGGCGGCTTGTTTGAGAATGGCGCGAACGGTTGTAGTTGCATCTGGGGAGTAGATGGAATGGATGTGAAGGTCTGCGGTGCCCATGATCGTTGGTTGTTTATTTCCCTATGGTATTCGTTTGCTCCAGTTTAACACAAAAACCCACGCCGCTGCCAGCACGATCGGTTTGAGAACGCGCCACAGCAGGATGTGAAACCAGCGCCACTTGAAGAAATAGATGACCCGCGTGATGAACCAGCGGACGAACAGAGTTTGACCCACCCCGCTTCGCGCCACCCGACGCTTGTATCCGCGGAAGGAGAATTCGCCGCGCCGAAAGGACTCCGCGATCTCCTGCGCGGCGACGGCTCCGTAGCCCAGCGCCATGCTGATGCCCTCGCCGAAGATTCCATCCGCGCCGACGGCATCGCCGACGAGCAGAACACGCGGCACAGACGCCTTGTTCCGCGGGCTGTACCAGCGGATGGGATGACCTTTGATTTCGTAGTCGTTCAAATCGAAGCCGTGTCTCTTCATCTCTTCGGCGAGCGGCTCCTTCAATGCCGGACGTTTTCGGTCCGCGAGCAGGTTGGTATCGTAGACTCCCCAACAGCGCATGGGCGTCCCTTTGACTTGCGTCGGAAAATCCCAAACGTACCCTGCGATGTTGTCCGGCACGGGGAAGAAATCGAAAAACGCAACCCGCCCTCTCCCAGCCTCCCCCATCCCGACTTGGCGGGATAGGGGAGGTGTCCCGTTAGGGACGGAAGGGGTTAAAACCTCCAGCACCCTTGCCGTGTGCACCCGTTCATTCGGGAAGACGCAGCGGCGTGTGATGCCCTTCGAGCCGTCCGCGCCGACGACGATGGCGGCACGGAAATCTCCCCTGGTCGGTTTCAACGGTCACACCATCTTCATCGGGAGATATTTTCTTGACCGTTATCCCCTCTCTAATTTCTATTCCTCTACTCACTGCCTTTTGTGCCAGCCAGTGATCGAACTCATCGCGTCGGATGACGCGGAGTGCGTGACGCTTCGGCACGCGCACGCTGAGTCCCTTGCCCGCGAAGTCGAAGCGGATTTCATCCGAATCCACGTACGGGACTTCGTTCACGTTCAAGCCCAGGCGTTCGAGGATTCGTTCCGCATCCACGACCAGCCCGCCCGCGCAAAGTTTCAGGCGTGGATAATGTTCCCTTTCGAGGATCAGGATTCGCTTGGTCAAATGCGGGGCGAACTTTGCCAGGTGAAGCGCGGTCGAAAGTCCGCTCGGTCCGCCGCCAATGATCAGGATATCGTGCCTTAGCATATCGCGGTTTGACGTTTCCATCTCCCCATTTTGCCAGAAAATTTTGAGATCTGACAGTCACGCTGAAGGCGTAACTGTCAGATCTGCGTTGAACTAATCCGCCGCAACCGGCAGCTGGGCGGGCTCGATTTTTCTGCGCCAGAAGAACGCCCAATACATGAGAACGGAAATCGTGTAAAGCGTGATGGTCCCGATGAAGGGCGGGGTGAAACCGTATTTGACTTGCAGCCAGCCGCTGATGGTGGGGCTGAACGCCCAGCCGAAATTCCATGCCATGCTGGTGAGGCTGGCAACCGTGGCGCGGCCCGACGGCTCGACGTGCTCCATCACGAAGGTCTGGTAGACGGGGCTGCTCATGTTCATCAGTGCCAGGCGGATGTAATAGGTAGCCGCGCCGACCCAGAAGATGGGCGAGAAGCCGAGCAGAATCAAAAATGGAATCGAAAGCGCCTGCGTGATGACCACGAGTTGAATCTTTCCGGTGCGGTCCGCGAGGGGCGGGGCGATGAGCAGCCCGATGCCCATTGCCAACGAACCCCACGCGAACAATGTTCCGATCACGGGGTCCGGCTGGTTGTGAACGACGCGGAAGAACACGTTCATGAAGGGCATGATCAATCCCGCGCCGATGGAAGTGATAAGCATCGGCAGGACCAGTTTGGTGAGCAAGCCGGGATTCTTCGCCGCGTATTGGAGGGGCGCAAACACCGCGCGCTGACCGCGGGCGATCTGCGGCGATTTGATGAACATCAACGGCAGGACGGCAAACGCCGCGCCGATGCCGGAAACGAGGACAGAGTTTCCATAGGCGGCGCCGCTGGTGGCGGAGACGTTCTGCGCCTGACCGATCCAGGTGGGCAGGTAGCCGCCGAGCCAACTGCCGACGGACGCCATAGTCATCGTCAGTCCCTGACCGAAACTGAAGAGGTAGGTGCGTTCCTTCTCGTCGCTGTTTTCCATCAGGAAGGGCGCCATGGTCACGCCCGCCAGGCTTTGGGCAATGCCGGAGATCACGTTCATGGCGTAGAGTGAGGTCTCGGTCTGCCAGAGCGCCATCGCCAGGATGGAAACGCTCAACAGCGCGCCAGAAATCACGAGCGAGCCTTTGCGCCCGAGCATGTCTGCCAGGTAGCCCATGGGCAGGGCGGCGATAAGAGCAACGAAACTGCTGGTGGTGATGAGGTTGCCCAGCACCGATTCATCGAAGCCGAGGCTGAGGGCGTAGAAGTTGAAGATGAGCCGGAAGACGCCCATCACCGCGCCGGTGATGATGACGTTCAGCAGATAAAGCCGCGCATTCGGCTTGAATGCGCGGACGTGGTTTCCGTATTCGTTCAGGATACGGAAGGGTTTAAAAGTTGCCAGGGTATTCATACGGTTTCTTTGATTTCTTCACCTTGGAGGAAGGCGTTCAGATTTTCGTACACGGCATCGAGCGTTTGTTTGCGGGCGGTGTAGCGGTTCTCTTCGTGCATCAGGCTGAGTTCCACCAGACCGGCAAGACGAAGTTCTTTGAGGTGATGTGTCACGGTGGGCGGGCGGAGCTGTAACCTGCGGGCGATCTCGGAGGGTGTCAGGCTTTCGTGGGTGAGATAGCGCATGATTTTCAGGCGGGTCGGGTCGGCAAGCGCTTTGAGCATACGGACGAGCGCGTCTGGCACGATCTCGCCGGGGATGACGGACATATTCGCGGGGCGCGCGCCGAAGGTGAGGAACATGGTGTCCTGGTCGAACTTTTCGAAGAAGACCAGCGGTGTGATCCAGAAGGCGGGGGCGATGATAAAGGTGGAGGCGTTGAACTCGTCTCCGAGTTGGAGACCCTGCGAAAGGTCGGTGAACAGCTCTTCAAAACTCACAGTGGGGGCTAAGGCTTGGGCGCGTTCCAACCCAGCCCGAAGTACGGGTTCGATGCGCTTTTCCTCCTCCTCGAAAAATTCATGGTAGTAGGACTGAAACGCCGCCAGAAACGCTTCGCCCAGTTCCTCGGGGTCTGCTCCACCAATCCAGCGCGGATTCGACGGTTTCGCGTTTCATGTTGCCGTGCTTTTTGGAGAAAAGTTTTTGGAAGAAGTCCACATCGGTGGAGAGCACTTTGCCTTCGGCGGCAATGCGCAAAAGAATATCCCTGAAGGCTTTGTGTTTTTCAATCTCTTCGGGGTTGTCGCTTTTATACGTTTCGCGGACGCCGTATACCTCGAGCATCCGCTCGGCGGGCGGGATTTGCTTGAACGCCCAGAGCGCGCTGATGGCGTCTTTGGGCGCGGGCAGGGTGTTGAGCCATTTGAGCGGAACGCCCAGGAGCGGGTACAACTCCTCCAAAAGTTTTCTTTCCGCCGCCGGAATGCGTGCGCGGACGCTTGCCGCATACGAGGGGCGGATGCCGAAATATTCAGGTTCGAGCAGAACGTGCAGGCTGATAAAAAGTTCGTAGGCGGTGCCGAAATCCCAAATGATTTTCGGGGAGAAGGTTGTATTGGTCATGGTTATCTTTTCGCTCCACGTTCAGGATTCAGGTGACAGTCCGTCTTGCGGAACTGTCACCTGAGGTGTGGACTTATTTTATTCCTTTCAGTTTTTTGCCGATGGAGATCAACGTCTCGCCGGTGTTGCTGTCAATGGTCTCGTTGAAGGGAGGGATGTGCTTGAAGAGCGTGCCAAGCGTGATGAGCGCCTGCCCGGTTTGGCGTGTGAAGAGACTGCGCGTGACACTTCCCACGTTTGCAGAGGACGAACTGGTGTAGACCTTTTTTTCTTCCATTACCTGCTCACAAGTTTGTGTAGACATGGCTCTCTCCTGTAAGATGTTAGGCAGACGACTGTTTTAGACCAATGTCTAATTAGATAATAGTCTAAATTAGACGGTTTGTCAAGTATCAATTTTATGGGAAATTCCTACCGCAAATTCAAATTTTTACCGGCAAGTCCGCCAGGGTCGCCAGAAAAGCCTCGAAAAACTTGGCGACCTAGGCGTTCTAAGCCCCCGGAATAGGGGTGGCGGTTCGATTTTGTTCGTTTGTATCGGAGCGAAGTGGAAATTGGGTCAGCCGGGAAAACCCGCCCGAGGCTGTATAATTTTCCAATTCATCGGTCTGGTTTATCGAAAGGACGGAGTCATGGCGCGCAAAATACTGGTCGGGTTGTTGATCGGGGTCAGTTCGATTCTTCTAACGGCGAGCCTCATCGGGATCATCCTGGGTTGGGCGCTCAACCAACCGCTGACGGACGAAGCGCTTGCCAGGCTGGACGAAATCGATGCGGAACTCGAGCAGGCGGAGGTCACACTGCGGGATTCCAAAACCGAGCTGGAGCGGACCTTGCGCATCGTGGACGAGACCGAAGCGGCTCTGAATCAATTCACCCGGAACGACCCGCAGGCTTTCTTTGAAGACGTCCAAACCACCCTGGATGACGAACTCCTGCCCGAGCTGGAAACCGCCCGAGAACGGCTCATCTCCGCGCGCGACACGCTCGAAAACATCCGCGTCACACTCTTCGGTTTGAACCTGGTGCCGTTCCTGCAAATCAACATCCCCGACAAGATTCTGACCGACCTGATCGACTCCGCAGAGGCATTGGAATCCGAGATTGGGGATGTGAGTCAACTCGCCAAAAAGGCGTCCATTCTGCTCGATGACGCCGCCTATCTTTTGGGCGGCGATTTCAGTGAAACGCGCGACAGCCTCAGGTTTTTTCTGAAGGAGATTGACGTCTATCAGGAAAAGGTGGCGGGCTGGCGCGGGCAGATTGCGGATTTGAAGGAATCGCTTCCCGGCTGGATTGACTTCGCCTCATTCTTCCTGACGGCTGCCCTGCTCTGGTTTGGCTTTTCCCAGCTTGGGCTGATCCTGCACGGCTTGAACGTATGGCGGGGGAACGATCCGCTGGCGGCGGTGAGGGAAATGTTCAGGAAACAGGAACCAGCCAAAACGTCGGAATGAGGCGCTGAAAGGGGATTTAAATGAAAAATCGCGCGCCCTGTATCGGTGAGGTACAATCTCAGGTATCCCATGAATATCGTAGACAAAAAGTGGCCCTTGGCGGCAGGGTTGGTTTTATTTGGCGCGACTCTGATGCTTAACTTATGGATCGGGGATGACGCCTTCATTACTTTGCGCGTGGTGGATAATTGGGTCAACGGGTACGGATTAAGATGGAATGTTGCCGAGCGTGTTCAGGTATTTACCCATCCATTGTGGCTGTTTTTTATCACTCCGTTCTATTTGATCAAACCCGACCCATACTTTGCATTTTATGCACCCTCCTTTCTCGTTTCCCTGACCGTTGCTGTCATTCTTCTTTCGCATTATGCGTCCGACTTTCGAACCATCCTGTTGACGAGCTGGCTGATGGTTAGCTCCATCGGCTTTTTGGATTATTCCACATCTGGATTGGAAAATCCGCTGTCTCATCTTTTGTTGCTTGTACTTCTATATATTTGTTTGGAACGACCCTCTGTTTTAGGGGAGAACCGCTTGTTCTGGGTTTCTCTGGTCACGGGCTTGGCTGCCCTCAACCGCCTGGATGTGATCCTTTTCTGCCTGCCCTTGCTCGTGTACGAATGGGCAATTTCTCCAACCACGAGGATAAAAGCTGCCCTGACGGTATTGGGCGGCTTTTTGCCGTTGATCTGCTGGGAAATATTCTCACTGGTCTATTACGGTTTCCTTTTCCCGAACACGTATTATGCCAAGTTGAACACCACGGTTTCCGCTTCCGTCTTTATCCTGCACGGTTTCTACTATGTTATCAACTCCTTACGAAACGATCCGATTACCTTAATCACTTTTTTTGCGGCTTGTATCGTGACGCTTGCCGAGAGAGGGCTGCGAAAAAAACTATCATTATTGGGCGGCGCGCTTTACTTTTTGTATGTGATATGGATTGGGGGAGATTTCATGATAGGGCGTTTCTATTCGGCCTTGTTTGTTCTTAGCCTTGTGTTGTTGCTCACATCAGAGATGCGCAAGCGTTTGAGAGACCCTGTTTGGTTTGGGACGATAACGCTTGCCGCCCTGGCGTTGGGATTGGCGTCCAGCGCCCATCCGCTGACGATTCGTGCGAATACGCAGGTGAACGTCACGGAAAACGGCATCATCAATGAAAAGTTGTTCTACTACTCCCGATCGGGATGGCTGGCGCAAATTGGACGGTTTGAGCCGCCGGAATTTGGCGGATCTGAGGGACTGCTTGCAAGACAGGCGGGAAAAACCCCATTGTACGCCGACGTGACGATCGGCGCTTTTGGTTACTACGCCGGACCTCACATTTATATCGTTGACCAGGCGGCGCTGACAGATCCCCTGCTGGCTCGCATCCCTTATACCGATTTTCAGCGAGTTGGACATTACTGGCGTTCCCTTCCCGAAGGGTATATCCAAACTCTTGAAAGCAATTTTGAAAACCGCCTGAATGCACCGCCTCTTAGGATATATTACGACAAATTATCCGTGATCATCCGCGGAGGAGTGTTTTCTGTGGAGCGCTTTAAACTGATATGGGAATTCAATGCGGGAAAATATGATCACCTGGTCGAAACTTATGCAGGAAATTAGCGGCACTTGACCCAGAACACTTGTTCTAATATAATTTCATCACGATGTCCATCCTGCAGCGCTTTCTGGATTGGATAGGCTCGCGCCAAAAATCGGGTCCCCGATATTTCGAAGTCAGTGAAAGCCTGCACGTTAGCATCAAAACGCTGGCTGAACACGAGGGTCGCAGTGAACAGGAATTGCTCCCCGACCTTTTGGCTGCCGGTCTTTCCCAATACCGCTCGACGGAAGAGTTATGGCTCCAATGGGAAGCCCTCTCCGGCCGCGAGCGGGATGTAACCGCGCTTACCTGCCTGGGGCTGACAAACCGGCAGATCGCGGCGCGCCTTTCCCTTTCCCCCGAAACCGTCAAAACGCATATTCGCAACATTCTGGTCAAGTTCAATTCAAAGAGCAAGGAAGAGCTGCGCCGCATATTGGCAGGCTGGGACTTCAGCGGCTGGATGTAGTTCCCCCGATGGGTTAACCCTGTTTTCCCCCGTCAAATCCCCCGCCGGGGGATTGTTATTTAAACTCCGGCGGGTTAATTTGGGAATGTTGCCTCTACGCTTAACGTTTCAAGGACTACGAATGAATGTTTTGCATCGGTCAGTAAATGTATTTCTCATCCATTCCCATGCTGATAGGAAAATCGTCCACAGGCTTTACCGGCGCATGAAGCGGGACGGAATCAACGCCTGGATGGATGTGGAAAGCCTCCAGCCTGGGCGGGACTGGCAGAATGAGATCCGCCGGGCGCTTCTCGAATGTGACGCGGTGGTGGTCTGTCTCTCACAGCGATTCAACCAGCGGCAGGGATACCGCCATGTGGAATTGCGAATCGCGCTCGAAAAAGCGAGGTCGTTCCCGGACGAGGTTTTCATCATCCCCGTCCGGCTCGAAGCGTGCGACATGCCCGACGTTTTATCCCACCTCCACCGCGTGGACCTGTTCGAGGCAGGCGGGTACAAGGGGTTGATCCGTGCCTTAAGGGAATTCGGATGAACGAAGGATGTCCCGCTGTGTCTCACGATTGTCAGACAAGTTGGGCAGAGATCTGAGATAACAACGGCGCGATATTCCTTCAAAAACTCATCGAATGTCCGTTTTCGGTTGTATAATCTCTTTATCAAATTGAATATTGCGCCAACGCTATAACGAATGGTGGGCAGATTATGAAAGAGCATAAACCGAAAACAACCAAGCCCGAAACATCATCTGATGCCGGTACGGACATAAAAGGTGATGTTTCTGATAGTACTATTATCATTGGCGATGGAAACGTAATTAATATGGGTGGTAAAAAGCCATCATCAAATTCTTCCAAAAAGGGGACTCACCCCGAGAGACCCAAAAGACCTGTGCCAATAGTCGTAGCCTGGATTGGTTTTTTTGCGACAATCTTGGCGGCATTGATAACCGTATTTGGGGATCAAATCCATCCCGATCCGAACTCACAATTATTATCCGCTACCATACCACCTAATACGGGGACGATGACGCTGATGCCATCCCCTACTCCAACAAATACGATAACACCTGTTAAACCAACCTTGACAGTCTCTCCTGCGACTGATACGTCTGCACCCTCTGCTACACCTGTTCCACCTGTCCACGTTGGCGAAGATTGGCTGGCAGGTTGTATCAGCACTTTATGGGAAGCGTACCCTTCGACCATCTCGCTTATTGAAAGAGGAGATGGCTGCTGGAAGGAACCCGTACACACTTTTTCCGCGGAACACGGTGATCTTGACTTTTTGTCTGAACGTGCAAGCGGCCCCGCCGAAATATATGGATTATTCGCGCCCCTGCCGGAAAGCGGGACAGTGTCATTTACGGTCCGCCTCAGGGATCTGGATAAAGCCGACCTATGGATGGGAGTTTTTGCCGAACCGGACGTGGCCTCACAAGGGTTGCTAATGATCATCCCAAATGGGGATGTGCAGAGGCGTGTCATTTTGCAGAAAGACCCGCATACCTATGAGACTCTTCAAGGAACAGTGGCGCTCTATCAGGGAAATGGTTTCTCCATTTCATTCATATTTGAAACCCTTTATGCCCAAAGCAGGGTTAATCCAAGCGTGTTTATGACAAATCAAGTGCCTATTCCAACGACACAAAAATGGCTCTTTTTGGGATACAAAGGGTTGAAAGGAGCATACCGAATTGAGGGGACGTTCCTCAACTTTGAATTGAAAGAATGATAACTACATGCCCATCCCTGACAAACGCCCCCTCAAAGTTTTTCTCTGTCACGCCTCGGCGGACAAGCCGAAAGTACGTGAGCTATATCGCTATTTGAAGAGGCGGGGAATTCAACCCTGGCTGGACGCGGAGGATTTGATTCCAGGGCAAAACTGGGAGGTGGAAATACCGAAAGCGCTGGAAACGTCCGACGCCATCCTCATTTGTCTTTCAAAGAATTCGGTTGACACGGAGGGCTACGTCCAAAAGGAGATCAGGTTCGCCCTCGAAAAGGCGCTTGAAATGCCGGAAGGACGTATTTTTCTTATCCCTGCAAGATTGGAAGAGTGCGAACTGCCTTCCAGTTTAAAGAAATATCATTGGGTGAGTTTATACGAGGAAGACGGCTATTCCAAACTGATAAAGGCTCTCAAGGTGCGCGCGTCACAACTGCCGCGCGTCACTTTCGAGTTGCCTCATGAAGCCGAAAAGGATGGTACAAAAGTCCTTGAACCCGGGAAGGATGCGCGCCCGCCTGCCCTGATCCAAAAGACGCCTGAGTCAGGCGAAGGGAAATCGCCGCGTAGATTCAGCCCGGCAATAATCGGCGGATTTTTGCTGCTTCTCTGTGTAAGCGCCGTATGCGTTGCCGTCTTCCTGCCCCAATTGTTTCGGGGCCAACCGACAGCACCTTCAAAAACTCCTGCGCCGAAACTGGATTTGCCCACGTCTACGATCGCCGCACCGAGCGAAACTCCGCAGCCTTCCCCAACCCCTACCGAGTTGATTCTTCCCACGGCAACCCCTTTTCCACCGATAATCAAGGATTTGTTTAATGTGGAAATGGTGCTTGTACCCGCAGGCGAGTTCATCATGGGCCGGGACAACTCCAGTGATAACGTATCGCCGGAGCATAAGGTTTTCTTGGATGCTTTCTACATTGATAAATATGAAGTAACCAATATTCAATATCTGAACTGCGTTAAAGAAGATGTGTGCAAATCGCCGGCCTCCATCAGTTCCGCTACGCATCTGGATTATTTCGGCTACTTTGAGTTTGATAATTATCCCGTCATAAACGTGGATTGGGATATGGCGAGGATGTATTGCGAATCGAGAGGGGCGCGTTTGCCGACAGAGGCGGAATGGGAAAAAGCGGCGCGCGGCGAAAATGGGCTGATATTCCCCTGGGGCAATGACTACGACGGAAATCGGGCAAATTTTTGCGATGTGAATTGCGCTTTTGATTGGGCGCTCAAGATGTACGATGATAAATATCAGGATGCCGCCCCGGTGGGTTCTTATCCAGGCGGGGCAAGTCCCTATGGTGTGTTTGATCTGGCAGGCAACGTTAATGAATGGGTCAACAGCCTCTTTAATTGGTATCCTTATGACGAGAAAGACGGGCGGGAAGAGACAGAGATTCCCGGCGGATGGCCCTATCCTGAGCGGGTCTTTCGAGGCGGTTCTTTTGACGGTAATGGAGATGCATATTTTTTGTACGTTCGTTCCTGGGTCCCCTCGTTTTACACGTCGGATCATCTCGGCTTCCGCTGTGCACGCGATGCCAGACCATAAGAATGGAAAATCCCCTTTCCAATTCTCTAATCCTCCCAATTTTGTTCAGGGCAAATCTTTAGCCCCAGTCTCCCCAACAAACTTCCAACTCAAAAGTCCCGAATCGCGCATCAATCCGTAAACAGCGGCAGATGCCCCAGTGAGTGGATGTGCATCCACTGCGCACGGTCGCCTTCGGTGAGGATCGCCGCCTCGCCCGCCACGGTCGCCCCGGCTCTGTCGAGGGTCATCCGCATTCCCTGAAGCGTCGAACCGGTGCTGATCACATCGTCGAGGATCAATACTTTTTTACCCTGAATGACTTCGCGGTCCTTCTCATCCAGGATCAAAAGCTGCGGCTGACCGGTGGTGATAGAAAGCGTCTCCGCCTGGATGGCGTCGCCCATGTACGGCTTGTACACTTTGCGCAGGACAATGTAGGACTTGCCGGTTTCCACCGAGAGCGCGTGCGCGAGCGGAATGGATTTCGCCTCGGCGGTCACGATCATGTCGTAGTCCACGACTTGGATCTTTTTGGCGAGTTCGCGCGCACAGGCTTGCACCAGTTCCGTATCGCCCAAAATGTTCAGAATGGCGATGCGCAGTCCGGGTTTGATCTCAAAGAGGGGCAGTTCGCGTTTGATTCCGGCGATCTCAATCGAATAGGTCTCGCGTTTGGTCATGGGTGGTCTCCACTGGGAATTTTGCACCGAAAGTTTATCATGATTCGTTCATGCTCCCCTCACGGTCTGGATTAGAAAATTTGTGCTATACTCTGCCCATGCGCGCGATTCGCTCCTCCGAAATCGGCACTTACCTGTACTGCCGCCGCGCCTGGTGGTACCGCAAGACTGGCACCCCTTCCCTAAATCAGGCGGAACTCGCGGCTGGGACAGACCTCCACCGGCGGCACGGACGCCAGGTGCTTGCCGCGTCTCTCAGCCGGACTTTGGGGCTGATCCTGTTTCTGACGGCGGGCCCTCCTGCTGGCGGCGTACCTCGCCTTTCGACTACTCTGACCAAGGAGTCCCCATGTCTATTTTGGACAGACTTGCCACCTCTCAAAACCGGCGGGACGAAGTCCCCAACCAGGAACTGGCGCGCGACCTCGCCGCAGGGAAAGATAAAAAGGGCATCCGTGAAATTGCCGAAAACCTGTGGAACAAGGACAAAAACATCCAGGCGGATTGCATCAAGGTTCTTTATGAAGTCGGCTACATCGAGCCGAAGTTGATCGGTGGATATGTGGATGATTTCGCCAAACTGCTGAAAAGCAGGAACAACCGTCTTGTTTGGGGCGGCATGACCGCTCTTGCCGAAGCCGCCAAAGCCAATCCCGATGCGGTCTTTGCTCACGTGGACACCATCAAAAAGGCAAAGGACACCGGCTCGGTCATCACAGTGGATAGCGCCATCTCCGCGCTGGCAGTCACCGCTGCAGCAAACAGGAAGTACAACGAAGTCATCTTCCCATATCTGCTCAAGCATCTTTCATCCTGCCGCCCGAAAGATGTGCCCCAGCATTCCGAAAAGACGCTGCCAGCCGTCATCGCCTCCAACAAAGACGGCTTCATGAAAGTCCTCGAAAAACGGACGGAGGATTTATCCGGCTCGGGTCTCGCCCGCGTAAAGAAAGTCATCAAACAAGCCTCCAGTCTCTAATCTCCAGTCTCCAAATTCTCCAATCCTCAATTACTCAATGCTCTACCTTTCCCTTGCTCTCCTCTTCCTCGCCATCCTCTTCTTCTGGCAGTCCAATCGCCAGCAAAAAGCCGCCGGCCTGCCGGGCGGACGAGTCGTCTACACCGACACACGCGGTTGGGGTAAGGTGGAGAAACCGCTTTTCTACGCGGCGCTTGGGTTGACCGGCAAGCCGGACTACCTGATCGAAAAGAACGGACAGATCATCCCTGTGGAGGTGAAATCGGGGCGCGCGCCAGAAGCGCCCTACGACTCGCACATCTTCCAACTCGCTTCGTATTGTCTGCTGGTGGAGAAGACTTACAGCAAACGCCCGCCTTACGGCATCATCCACTACGAGAACCGCGATTTCGCCGTGGACTACACCAAAGACCTGGAAAAAGCCCTGATCGAACTGCTCGCCGACATGCGCGAAGACGATGTCCGCAGCAGAATCTCCCGGTCGCACGAACAGCCGTCCCGTTGTAAACGATGCGGCTTCCGCGAGGTCTGCGATCAAAAACTGGCGTAGATGAGTCCTCGTCTCCCCGCCGTCATCTGTTTACCTTATAATTACCCCGTCATGTCCTCGCCATTCGTCCCAAAGCGCGTCGTCGTTGCGGCATATCCAAAAATGCCGGAAGCCCTCACCGAAGCCGAAAGCATGTCGGCATTCTTGAAGGAAAAAGGGATGGATGCGCCCGTCGGTTCGCTCTACGACGAAGGCTTACGGCGGCGCGTGAAGCAGGGCGAGTTCGACATGCTCGTTGTCGTGGGCGGGGACGGCAGCGTACTGCGGGCAGGTCATTTATGCGCGCCGTCGGGCGTTCCCATTTTGGGAGTCAACCTCGGCAGGCTGGGGTTTCTCATCCAGATTGACCGCAAGGAGTGGCGCGGTTACTTCGAGAAATTATTGCGCGGCGAGGCGTGGATCGAAAACCGTATGATGCTGCGCGCGGAACACATCCGCGCTGGTGAAAGCCGGGGAGTTTCCCACGCGCTGAACGAGGTGGTCGTCGGGCGCGGACAAAACCTGCGCCCCGTGCGCCTGACTGCGTTTGTGGATGCCCGCCAGTTGACCAGTTACGTCGCCGACGGCTTGATCGCCTCCACCGCCACAGGCTCCACCGCCTATGCCCTCGCCGCAGGCGGACCCATCCTCCCGCCGGAACTGCGCAACATCCTGCTCGTGCCGATTGCCCCGCATCTCTCCGTGGACCGGGCGGTTGTCCTTGCCGAAGGCTCTTCGGTGGGCATCGTGGTGAAGAGTGAAAACGCCGTGTTAAGCGTGGACGGTCAACTGCCCTCGCCGCTGATGGAGGATGACGTTGTCAACGTGACCGCCGCCGATGTGACCGCGCAATTTGTCCGCTTTGGAGACCCGGGTTACTTTTACCGCAATATCACCATGCACATGAACGAAAACTCACTAGGATTGCCTCGATGACCGATACCACCATCACCACCTGTTATGCCCATCCCGGAAGGGAAACCACACTGCGCTGCAAGCGTTGCGAGCGCTACATCTGCACTTCGTGCGCCGTCGGCACGCCGACCGGCTACATGTGCAGGGATTGCGTGCGCGAACGCAGGAAGACGTTCGACACCGCCGTCTGGTACGACTACCTGATCGGCTTCGGCATCACGTTCATCCTCTCCCTGGTTGCCAGCATCCTGGTGGGCATTGCCGCCAGTTTTATCGGCTTTTACATCTTCTTCCTTGCCGCGGGCATCGGCGGGGCGGCGGGCGTCTTTATCTCCAACATCACCCTGCGCGCCATCAATAAACGCCGCTCGCGTCCGCTGTTTTATGCCTGTGCGGCGGGCGTGGTGCTGGGTGCGCTCCCCGTGGCGCTGGGGACGTTCTTCTTTGGCGGCGGGTTTGCCGGATTTGCGGTTGTCATTTATGTGGTGATCGTCACGCCCATTGTTTACACCCGCGTCTCAGGGATTCAACTTTAGCCATGCTCACCGAACTCCGCATCCAAAACTTTGCCATTATTGACAAACTCGACCTGCGCTTCGGTCGGGGCTGATCATCCTCACCGGCGAGACCGGCGCGGGCAAATCCATCATCCTCGATGCGGTAGTCATGCTCATCGGCGGCAAGGCGGATACGACCTTCATCCGCACGGAGTCGGACGCGGCGTTTGTCGAGGGCGTGTTCCAGCTCAAAGGTCCCGAACGCGAAGCGGTGCATGAAATCCTCAACCGCGAAGAGTTGATGGACGACCCCGATTACGTCGTGCTGATGCGCGAAGTCCGCCGCGAAGGACGCAGCCTGGCGCGCATCAACGGGCGGACCGTGAACGTGGGCTTGCTAAAGGAAATTGGCGCGCTGCTGGTGGATATTCACGGGCAGGCGGAGCATCTCTCCCTGCTCGACCCACGCGCGCATCTCGGTCTGCTCGACCGCTTCGCAGACGTATCCAAGCCGCTGAACGAATACCGTCAGACCTATCACACGCTGTTGACCCTGCGCCATGAGTTGTCCGAACTGCGCAAAGCGCAGTCCGACGCGGAACGCCGCATCGAAATGCTCACTTATCAGGTCGAAGAGATCGAAGCGGCAAAGTTGAAAGTGGGCGAGGATGAAGAACTCCGCAAGGAGCGCGACCGTTTAGCCAATGCTGAGTCGCTCGCACAGAACGCACAGGAGGCGCTCGCGATTCTCGAAGAAGGCTCGCCCGAAACGCCCGCCGCTACCGACCTGATCGGTCAGGCGGCGCAGGCGCTGTCCGCGCTGGCGAAGATTGACGCGGCTCAGGCGGAGATGGCAAACCAGGCTGAGGTCATGCTCGATACGCTCTCGGACATCATCCACAGCCTGCGCAGCTACCTCGACGAAATCGAATTCAACCCCAAACGCCTCGACGATGTGGAGGAACGGCTCGACCTCATCCACTCGCTCACGCGCAAATACGGCGGCAGCATCCCGGCGGTCATCGCCTACGGTCAGGATGCGAAGAAGCAGTTGGAGACCATTACCGGCGCGGCGGACCGAATCGCCGAACTGGAAATGCAGGAAGCCAAACTGCTGGAGAAACTTTCCAAACAGGGCGTGGCGCTCTCGGAAAAACGCAAAGCCGCGGGCACGGCGATGGGCAGGGGCATCGAGACCGAACTCGACGATCTGCGGATGGCATCCGCCAAGTTTGGCGTGGACTTCCAGACCAAGCCCGACTTGAACGGAATCCCCCTGCCGGATGGAACCCGCCTCGCCTTCGACCAGAACGGCTTCGACCGCGTGGAGTTTCTCGTCGCTCCGAACCCGGGCGAAGGACTCAAACCGCTGGCGAAGATCGCCTCCGGCGGCGAGACCTCGCGCCTGATGCTGGGTTTGAAGAACGTCATGGCGCGCGCCGACGAAGTGCCAACACTAATCTTCGATGAAATTGACCAGGGCATCGGCGGGCGTGTGGGCATGGTGGTGGGACACAAACTTTGGAATCTTTCGCGCATTCACCAGGTCTTCTGCGTCACGCATCTCCCCCAACTCGCCGTCTTCGGCGACCAGCATTATCAGGTGCAAAAACTTGTGGATAAGGGACGCACGCTCACGCGCGTGGAACTGCTCGATGGCGAATCCCGCCTGTTGGAACTTTCACAAATGCTGGGCGAAGTGGGCGAAGGCACGATCCGCTCCGCACACGAATTGTTACAGACCGCTAGACAAATGGTAAAAAGTTCAAAACAATAGAAAAAAAGAAAATCGGTTGCTTTTCAAAAGCAACCGATTTTTTGACCTGTTTTGCCCGGAAGTTTAAATGATGACTGCTAGGGTGAGGGGGGCACCCTAGCAGTCATCGTGAGTAATAATACACCGGCTCTCAAAAAAAAGCAAGCCCCTTTTATTAGAAAATCATTAATACTTTACTGTGCCCTGAGTAGGAATCGAACCTACATCTAAGCCTTAGGAGTGCCTTGTTCTGTCCATTGAACTATCAGGGCGACGATGAAATTATACCCAAAAATTGGAATCCATCCATCCCACCGGCTCATGGAAAAATTTAATACACGCGCGCGTCCGTCTGTGCTATTATCGCCGCATGAACACAACCCGCCCCCCTTGCTAAGCCTTAATTCAAGACCAAACCGTTTCGACATGGTCCTGCAGCCCGGAGCATTGCCAATGGGCTGGCTTCACATTCCCCCTAACCCGTAAAAAACCAACGCCCGACGATCTCGACGGCGCCTGACGCAGCCGTCCGTTTGCGTTTAAACGCGCACGCGGTCCACCCCGCTCCAATTTGCCGCTCTTTCTCAATTCGACAAATTGGAGGTTTCAAATGGAAACGATTCGGGGCAGAACGTCCCTTGATTTGACCTGGACCGATTTTTATGCGCGGCTCGCAAACTACAACCGCATCTTCCTGGACCTGGGAACGGGCGACGGCAAATTTGCTTTTTGCCACGCCCAAAGTTTTCCCAGCCACTTCGTCATCGGCGCAGACTCGTGCCGTGAGAACCTGCGCGACCTTTCGCGCGCCAGCCTGCCCAACCTGCTCTACATCGTCGCCAGCGCGCAAGCCCTTCCGCACGAACTAAGCGGGCTGGTTTCACACGCCACCATCAACTTTCCGTGGGGCAGCCTGCTCGAAAGTTTGCTGACGGGCGATCCCCTGCTCATGCGCGGACTCGAGAACGTTGTGCAGTCACCCGCCTCGCTGGGAATCCGCTTGAACGGCGGCGCGCTCAGCGAGGCAGGCTGGTCCCTCGAAGACGGCGCGGAGCAGATCTGTATCAACCTGGTTGGCGCAGGCTGGCAGGTCGGCAGGCTCATAAGCATGGATTCGCGCGCCTTGCGGAATTTCCCCAGCACTTGGGCAAAACGTCTTGCTTTCGGGCGCGACCCGCGCGCAGTCCAATTCAGCGCCCGGATTTAACAATTCGATAATGGGCAATTGAAGTGAAATAGAGCGAGATACTATCTCGCTCTACCTTTACCGCTGCCAACAATTCCTGCTAAACGAACAATTCCATCTTCTTTTTTCTTGGGAGCGCCTTGATGGCTCTCTCACGTTTTAAGGCGGTGATTTTATCCGGCTGTTCTTCCAAATAGACCAATTTCACCGGGCGGCGGGTCTTGGTATAGCGCGCGCCCGTTCCCCTGTTGTGCTGAGCCAGACGCCGCTCCGGGTTGGTGGTCCAGCCGGTGTAATATGTCCCATCCGAACATTCGAGGATGTAACAATAACAAGCCATCCCATCCACTCGTCGCTCGTAACTTGTACCTTGTACCTCGTTACTTGCCCCGCTTCCCCATCTTTCCCAACTTCGAGCCGAGCAAACTCTCCATGATGGAAATCTTTTCCACTCGTTCCCCCGGAATGTGCGTCCAGTCGGCTTTGCCGCGCTCCGCCAGCCAGTGGATGCGTCCCTGCCGCGCGGATTCCAAGCGCTTTTTGAGCGCCTCGCTGTTTTCGTTTTCCAGTTCGTCGCGCAGTTCGAGGAGCGCGGTGGTCATCTGATCCAGCAGGCGGATAACGTTCTCCCGGTTTTGCACAGCCAACATGCTCAACGACTCGGTGTCCTCGGTTTCGGAAAGCGCGGATGTGGCGCGGTAGTAGGCAAGACTCGCCACCTTGCGCGATTCCTGCCAGCCGGGCTGGTCAACCGTCGCGTTCAGCAAAGCGGCGGAGACCAAACGCGGTAATATGTTCGCGGATGCCATCAAGCCGTCCGACTCGACGAAATCCGTCAGGATCGTCGTCGCGCCCAGCAGGCTTACCATGTCCGAGACCAGTTTCACCGCCGCGCCGGGAGCGCCGGGCGGAGTCGAAAGTAGGAAAACGCTCTTTGAAAACAGGTCAGCCTTGGCAGAGTCCAGGCCCGCGCCGGCTATGTCCAGGTGACCCGCTCCAATGGCGGGGATCAACCCCACGTAATGAGCCGAGGCGGGCAGGATTTCCCGCGCCCACTTCGCCACCTCCGCCTTGACCGGCGTCATATCCACGACCACAGCGTCTTTTTTCAGGTCCTGCGCAATGTAATTGAACGTCTCGCGCACCTGATGGACGGGAATTGCCAGGATGACAAGATCGGCATTTTCCACAGCGCCGGGCAGGTTGTGGTTGGTGGCGGTCACTGCGCCCAGTTTCTTTGCGCGCTGTTCGATGCTAAAATCCTTGTCGTGCCCGATCGTGATTGCTTTGTCCTTGTGAGCCGCCAGCGCCAAGCCAATCGAAGCGCCGATTTGCCCCAGACCGATGATGGTAATTTGTACAGGCATGGTTTTCTCTCAAACTGTGATGGCTGGATTATAACCCCATGAAATCCCCGTTAAACTACGAGAACCGCGGACGCCGACCGCGGTTCCCTTTGAAAGGAGGAGAAGAGAAATCACCTTACGATGGCAAATTTATCATGATTATCCGAAATGTACTTGACGCCAACCCTACGATTACCCTACGATTGTTGGACAATTAACGGGTTTGTAAGCCGTTTTCGGTTATTTTGTATGTACAAAGGATGCCAAAATGGACTCATCCTCCCGAATGATTTACCTGGGCGAATTGAATCACACCGCACTAGGAGATTTCCGCCTCGCCGCCTCAGACTTGGGGCTGGTCGCCGTTGAGTGGGCGGATGCCCAGCCGCAACTGTACGCCTACCTCCTGCGCCTGAAGCGCCCGGTGGAGCAGGACCAAAAGCGCATCCAGCCTTACGCGAAGGAACTCCGCGAGTACCTCAAAGGCAGGCGGCGTGAGTTCACTTTTGACATTGACTGGTCTACCCTGCGTCCGTTCCAGCGGAAGATGCTCAAAGCCGTGTATGAAATCCCCCTACGGCGAGACGCGCACCTACGCCGAGATCGCCGCGCAGATTGGACATCCGCACGCCTACCGCGCGGTGGGGCGTGCCAACGCTGCCAACCCCATGCCGCTGGTCATCCCCTGTCACCGCGTCATCGGCAGGGACGGCAAACTCCACGGCTACGGCGGCGGGAACGGAATCCCGACGAAGGAATGGTTATTGAAGATGGAAGGGGCGGTAATTGCATGATAGACTTGGGCGCGTGGAAATCTTAATTCAACTTTTTCTGACATTTCTAAAAGTCAACCTGCTCAGCACATCCGGTCCCGCCTCGGTGGGACTGCTCTACCACGAGGCGGTGGGGCGTTTCGTCACCGAAGAGCAGTTCGTGCAGGCGGTCGGCTTCTCTTCCGTCCTGCCGGGCAGTGACGCGCTTCAATTAGCCATGTATATCGGCTATGCGGCGGGCGGCATTCCCGGCGGGCTGGTCTCCCTGCTCGCTTCCATTTTGCCGCCCACGCTAATCATCCTCGGTGTGACCATGGTCCTGCACCGCCTTCGGCGCGAGGCGTGGGTCAACAAATTCGTGGAAGGGCTCACGCCCGCCATCGCCGTGCTGATGGTCTTTACGGCGTGGAAGATCTTCGAAAAAGGCGGCGGGAACAGTTGGTTTGGCTGGGGGCTTGCCATTGCCAGCCTCATTGCCATGTGGCGGAAAATACCGGAGAGGATCGTCATCATCGTCGCCGGTATTATCGGGGTCATCTTTTTTTCGGCGTCATGAAACCATCGAACTTCTCGACGTGGCTGCAATTGTTCTGGATGTTTTTGAAAGTGAACCTGCTTTCGCCTTCGGGTCCCGCCTCGGTTGGCTTGCTTTACAAGGAGGCGGTGGGCAAGGTGATGAGCGAGGAACGCTTCGTGGAGGCGGTGGGGTTTTCGAACTTCCTGCCGGGCAGCGAGGCGCTGAAACTTGCCATGTTCGTCGGCTATGCAGCGGGCGGGGTTCCCGGCGTGTTTACGGCGCTGCTGGGAGCTGTTCTGCCGCCGACGGTGATGATGTTCGTGGTGGCGCTGATCCTCCAGCAGGTCCAGCACGAAGACTGGCTGGGCGGGTTCGTGAAGGGGATGAGCCCGGCGGTGGCGGCGCTGATTTTGATGGTATCGTGGGAACTCTTTCGCGTTGGGCAGACGAAGAGCATCGGCAAGCGCACGCTGCTCATCGCCGCTTTGAGCGCGGCGGCGTTGTGGCTCGACGTGCCCTCTCCGCTGGTGCTGCTCGGCGCGGGAATTCTGGGTGTTATTCTATTTCGCTAAACGGATGATGGATGTATGGCGACTGACATATTAATCGTAACCAACGGATACAAGGAAACCCGGTCTGCCATCGAGCAGGGAGCGTGGCTCGCCGCGACATTGGATGAAAAGGTCACGCTTCTCGGCGTGACGGAGACTCTGGGTCCCGCCGCAATTGACGACCACCATCCCCTGGAAGATGTCTTCGAACGCGCTGTCGGGTTGTTCAAGGAACGGGGAGCGGCGTACAGCCTGGAGGTCCGCAATGGAAGCGCGGATGAGGTCATCCCCCAAAGGGCGAAGGAAGGCGCTTCGATTGTGGTGCTGGGCCCGTTGGGGCGGCCGCAAATCCGAAGGCTGATTACCGGGCGTTCGATCCGCCATTTTATCGAGGAAATCGAACAGCCGATTTTGTATGTGCCGCGCACCGTCCTGCCGGTGCGGAAGATTCTGATCTGCATGGGCGGGCTGGGGTATGAGGTCACTGCGGAAAACCTTGCGATGCAGATCGCGTTGAAGAGCCGCGCCGAGATCACACTGCTGCACATCGTCCCGCCGATGGACCTGGATTACCCCACGGCAAGGGCCCGTGCGCGAAAACTGGCGGCGCCTCGACCAGACCGACACGCCGGTGGGACGAAGCCTGCGGCAGGCGCTGGAGATTGCGCGGTCAGACGGGTTGACCGCCAGCGTGACGGGACGGCAGGGCAATGTGGTGGAGGAGATCCTGGCGGAGGCAAAGGAAGGGGGGTACGACCTGGTGTGCATGGGGTCGTCGTACAGCGTGCATTCGCTGAGGCAGATGTATTCCGCCAGCGTCACCTCGGAGATCTTCGAGGTGATCCAATGCCCGGTGCTGACGGCGAGATACAGCAGGGAATAAAAAAGAGCGCGGTTGCCGCGCTCTTTTCGCTTCTCACAACCCCGGCACGTATTTTTGTTCCCACTCCGCAATCGCCGCGCGGATGGCTTTTTTGACGGCTTCATCGGGGACTTCGTCTATCGAGTCGAATTTCTGCAAGCCGATGTACACTTCAACCGCGCCTGCGGGCGAATCCGTCAGGCGGATGCCCTGCCCTTCGAGCGGCGTGCCTTCCATGCGTTTTTGCAAAACGGTGTCAATCTGCTGGACGATGCTCAGCAGTTTGAATTCCTTTTCGGGGTCTTTTTTGGCGGGCTGCCCCGGGGCAGAAACGCCCAACAGGGAAGAACCAGGCGCGGGCGGAGTCGGAGGCGTTACCGGGGCGGCGGGCGGAACGGTCGGCGGGAAGTTCGTCGGTTGGGCGGGCTGGGGCGCTTGAACGGGGGCATCCAAGAACGGGCGAAACAGCGAGATCAACTCGACCAGGCGTTTCTTTTTATCGGCGGTGAACGTGGCGGTCGAGAGGGGGACGCCGTCCAGTTCAATCGTTTTGTCGCTTTTGATGCTCAACAAGCCGGGGTCTGCGAACGCGCCCGGCGTCTGCGTTCTCAGCATTTGCGCTTCTTCGAGTTTGCGCTCGGCGGCTTCGAGTTTTCTTTCCGCTTCGGCGCGCAGGATCTCGGCGTTCGTCTCCACCGCTTCCAGTTTCTTCCTGGCTTCGATGTTCATGTTGAAATAGCCAAGCAATGCGCCGACGCCGAAAATTATCAGACCCACGATCCACAGGACGATGGTGGGGACGGTCGTCATGGCGAAATTCAATTGCATGATACCTTCCTTTCAAGCACCTGGCACTTCGGGCAGATGTGCGTGCCGCGCTGACCCACGGTCAGTTTTTGGATCTTTGTCCCGCAGACCGGGCATGGCTTGCCCTCGCGGTCGTACACACGGAAATGATTTTGATACGCGCCGCCGCGATACGCCCAGTCAATGCTGGCTCCGTTGCGGCGGATGCCTTCCTTGAGGATGGACTGGATCGCTTCATGCGGCGCCCCAGCCTGTTTCTTCGTCACAGAGTTGGACAACCCGAGAGGGTGCAATTTCGCTTTGTGGAGAGACTCGTCGGCGTAGATATTGCCGACCCCGGCGAGGAAGGTCTGGTCGAGGAGCAGGGGCTTCAATCGGCGTTTGCGCTTGCGCAGGTTTTCGTACAGCCATTGCGGGGTGAAATCCCTGCCGAGCGGTTCGGGTCCGAGGTCGCCGAGCACGGTTTCGGGCTGGTCGGTGAGCCAGACGCGCCCAAACTTGCGCGTGTCGTTGAATGCCAGGTGACTCTGTTTGCCGTCCTTCGCGCGCAGGGCGAGCAGGAGACGGTCGTGTTTTTCGGCTTTGATTTTACCCATTCTTACCATTAAATCCCCGCTCATGCGCAAATGTATTAGGAGATTGTAATCTTCCAGCCGGAGGATGAGGTATTTCGCCCGCCGCGAGACGCCAATGATCCTTTGCCCCCTAACCTGCTCCGCAAACTTCCGCACGGAGGGAGAAGCAATCGTCCGCGCCCAGCGCACCTCGGCGGAGACAATGGTCCTGCCGGTGACGTGAGGCGCGATGGTCCGCGCAATGGTTTCGACTTCGGGGAGTTCGGGCATTTTCAGTAATCAGTTATCAGCAATCAGTTATCAGTAATCAGTGGGCAGTGAACTGATGGCTGGTTACTGTTCACTGCCCACTGGCTCTTATTCGTTGAACATCTCTCCGACCGAGCGTCCTTCGTGGGCGCGGCGGATGACCTCGCCCAGCAGGGATGCGACGGAGATGATCGTAATCTTGCCTTCGAGATGTTTCATCTTGTCCGGCGGGATGGGCGCGGTATCGGTGGTGACGATTTGCTTGATCGGCAGGGAGCCGAGCCGTTCCGCACCGTGAGCGGAGAGAATGGCATGGACGAATGCCAGGTACACGTTACGCGCGCCCTGTTTCTTCACCACGTCCACCGCCTGGGCGATGGAACCGCCGGTATCCACCTCGTCGTCCACGATGATGACATCGCGGTTTTTCACGTCGCCGATCAGGGTTAATGCCTCGGCTTTGGCTTCGTTCCCCATGCGGCGCTTCTCGATGAAGGCAATCGGCATGCCCATGTCGGCGGCGTAGTTGCGTCCCTTTTTGGCAAAACCGAGGTCCACCGAGACGACCACCGGGTCTTTCATATCCTTGCGGAGAGTCTCGTTGATGTGTTTGATCAACAGGCGCGAAGCCGTGAGCACATCACCGGGGATGGAGAAAAATCCCTGGATCTGCCCGGCGTGCGGGTCGAGCGTCATGTAACGGTCGGCGCCCGCGACCTCGATCATATCCGCCACGAGGCGCGCAGTGATGGGCACGCGCGGCTGGTCTTTTTTATCCGAGCGCCCGTAGCACAAATACGGCACGACAGCCGTGATGCGCGCCGCCGAATCCAGGCGCAGGGTTTGGATCATGATCAGCAATTCCATCAAATTGCGATGCACCGGCGAGGAGGTGGTCTGGATGACGTACACGTCCTGTCCGCGCGCGCTGCCGCTTAACTTCACAAACAGGTTTTCGTTGGGGAACTCGATCACCTCGCGCCCGCCGAGGGGCAGTTCCAGGTACTCCGCAATCTTCGCCGCCAAATCGGGCGACCCGCTGCCCGCGAACAATTTGATGCCCCCGTATATCTTCAAATCATGATGCACATGATGCATTCGTTCACTTCTCCTTGCTTCGAGACGCCCACTCGGAGCGCAGAACGCTCATGATGAGGACATCGTCGTATTTTCCATTTTTATAGACCGCTTCGCGCAGGCGTCCCTCCAGGACAAAACCAGCCTTCTCGTACGACCGCACCGCGCGCACGTTGTCGGCGTAGACTCGCAAAAAGGCGCGGTTCAGGTTCAAGGTCCCGAAACAGTGGCGCAGGAGCAGGGTCATCACCTCGGCGCCGTAGCCTTTATCCCATTCCGATTTCTCCCCGATCATAATTCCGAGTTCGCCGCTGCGATGTGTTAATTCAATGCCAAATACGCCGCAGTTGCCGATCAACTTCCACACCCTGCCCTTGCGGATTTCGATTGCAAACGGCTTTTCGTTGGGGTCGCGCTGGGCGTCGAACCACTTCTCTTCATCCGCCATGGACATGGGCAGGTACAACGCCAGCCCGCGCGTCACTTCGGGGTCGTTGACCCATTCGTGGAATTTCTTCAAATCCCCGCGCTCGTTGGCTCGCAGGCGCACACGTTTGCCGTAGATGATACTCATTTCAACCTTCCATTCAACAACATTCGGACCGCCTCCCACGGCGAAATGTCCCTTCGGATGACTTTCTCCAAAACCTCTTCGTACTGTTGAGGGGAGACGGCCTCACGGAAGCGGGTCATCAGCGTATCGCGGATCAACGCCTCCATCTCGACCTCGAGGCGGGTACGCTCACGAACAGCCCAGTCCCCGCTCTGACGGAGATGCTCCACGTGCTGTGCGATGGCTTGCGCCAGTTCGGGGATGCCCCTGCCCTCGGTGGCTACCGTCCGTTGGAGCGGCGGAATCCACAGGGTCGCGTCCGCCGAGGGCTTTGGCGCCGATGCGCTCATGGTTGCGCCATGATGCCTGAATAGACGTTCGGTCGGGTGCGCCAGTTCCAACATGGATTTGAGCGCCTTCTCGGTGTTTTCCACGCCGGGGCGGTCTGCCTTGTTGACGACGAGGATATCCGCGATTTCGAGGATGCCCGCCTTGATGGCTGGATGTCGTCGCCGAGACCGGGCGCTTCAACCACGATGGTTGTGTGCGCGAGGCGGGCAATGTCCACTTCGCTCTGACCCGCTCCCACCGTTTCGACGATGACGATATCGAATCCCGCCGCATCGAAGACCTGCACCATATTGGCGGTGGCATGCGCCAGCCCGCCAAGCGAGCCGCGCGAAGCCATCGAGCGGATGAACACGCCGGGGTCGCCGGAGAGGTCGCGCATGCGCACGCGGTCGCCGAGCACCGCTCCGCCCGTGAAAGGGCTGGAAGGGTCTACGGCGACGATGGCAACGCGTTTGTCCTCCGTTTTGCGGAAATGCAGGACAAGTTGATTGACCAGCGACGATTTTCCGGTGCCGGGCGCGCCCGTCACACCGATCAGGTGCGCCCTGCCCGTGTGGGGAAACAATTCGATTAATGTAGTGTGTCCGTCGGGGGAATCGTTTTCAACTTGGGTCAGCAAACGCGCCAGCGCCAGGCGGTCACCGTTAAGAATGGCTTGGGAGGAGGTCATTAAGTTACACAGGTTCCTTCATTAACAACAAAACACAGAGCCTTTTGCTCTGTGCGGAAAAGCAGGCTATCCTGCCATCGCTTTTTTAATATCGCGGACAATGTCCTCGGTGGATGAGCCGGGACCATAGACGCCGGTCACGCCCATCTCTTTGAGGCGGCTCAGGTCTTCATCGGGGATGATGCCCCCTACAAACACCTTGACATTCGTCTGCCCGTTGGATTTGAGCAGTTCCAGCACGCGCGGAGTCAATGCCATGTGGGCGCCGGAGAGGATGGACAAACCGACCACGTCCACATCCTCCTGGAGGGCGGCTTCGGCGATCATTTCGGGGGGTCTGGCGCAAGCCGGTGTAAATGACTTCCATACCGGCGTCGCGCAACGCGCGCGCCACCACCTTCGCGCCGCGGTCGTGACCATCCAGCCCGGGTTTTGCCACCAATACACGAATCCTTCGACTTTGCTCAGGATGAGTTTTCTTATCGGTCATGGTTCCTCCGAAGGGAATATCGTGGGTGATTATACTATGTATCACAAATGGATTTTGCAACGCTGCAACGCCTGAGCAGACAAGCCAAATCCGCCGCGCCCCTTGACAGCGGACAAGCCGGACTGTATGATGTAGTCACAAAGGTGACTACATGAAAAGACAAGCCAGGAAAATGAAGGAAATCGGCATCCGCGAACTGAAGGCACGGACTTCGGAGGTTGTGCGCGAAGTCAAGGAAAGCCGCGCGCGTTACGTCGTCACCCAGCGCGGCAAGCCGGTGGCGGTCATCATCCCGGTGGAAGCCCTGCCCCCCGAAAAATCGGCGGACGAGGTATGGGAACGGCTGATGAAAATCCGGGAGGAACTTGGCAAAGGGTGGCAAAGCGAGAAGAGCGCGGTGGAAATCCTTTCCGAGATACGGCGATGAACCCTCCCATTACCATTGATGCCAGTGTTTTCGTCAGCGCATTCAGCCCGCTTGAAGCAGGCAGCGATCAAAGCCTGGAATTTATCAAAACTGTGAGTAAACAAAACACTCCCGTGATTGTTCCCGTGATAGTCCTGACGGAGGTTGCGGCTGCCATCTCCCGACGTCAAAATGATTTTGAACTGGCAATGCAATTGGCGCGAAGCATAGAGGCACTCCCAAACATTAACTTTGTTCCGATTGATGAAAGCCTCGCCGATCTTTCAAGCGAAGTCGCCGCAACTCGCCGCCTGCGCGGGAGCGACGCGGTATACGCGGCAGTTTCCCTGCGGTTTGGGACGGAATTGATCACCTTGGACAGGGAACAACTGGAGCGCCTGCCAAAAGTTTTAGCCGTGCGGTTCCCAGGATAAAACCCGACAGCCCGTGCTGCATAACCCCCGAACACCTTTCAGTGCCGCGTAAACAATGCGCGGCATTTTTATCCCAATTTGGGATATTCTAGGTTGGGATATAAAATCAGGCTATGTCCATAAAAGGTTTGGAACTCTTCCTTTCCGGTTTGTTGACAAAAGCCAGACTTTCAAAAAATATGACGCAGACCGAGGTTGCCCGCAGACTTGGCAAGCCGCAGTCCTTTGTTTCAAAGTATGAAAGCGGAGAAAGACGGCTGGATGTGATCGAGTTTGTTGCAATTTGCAAGGCGCTCGGAGCCGACCCCGGCAAAATCATAAAAGAAATCGAGGTACAGGATGGGTAGAAAATCAATTCTTGCCCAATGGGGTATTACAGGAAAGGAATTGACAGAACTTGTTGATCAAAATCCCAGTCTCAGGGGGATTTTGCTTGGCTATGTTGCTGAGAAAAAATTTCAAGATAATTACTTGAGCCACCCTGGCATTACTTCCGTTCAAAAGGATGATGACCATGTAAGAAGTATGAAAGGGGATCGCAGGATTGTTTACAAGGGACAGACTTTCCTGATCGAAGTGAAAAGTTTGCAAACGAACATGGTCAGAAATTTGGGAAACGATCGCTGGCAGGGAAAAGCTCAAGTGGACGCCAGCGACAGCAGGACAATTACCCTGCCCGATGGCACTACCATGAAAACCACTTGCCTGCTTCGCGGGGAATTTGACATTTTGGCGGTGAACTGTTTTGCCTTTGGTGAAAAATGGAGGTTTGCATTTGCCCTAAACGCAGACCTGCCCCCGAACACATTTAAAAAATACACAGAATACCAACGCCGCTATCTGCTTCCGTCCCTGATTCCCATTGAGTGGCCGTTGAACCCCCCTTTTACAGACAAGCTCATAAAGTTGCTCAAACGGCTGGTGAAACGATCCTCGTGAGGCTGCCTGTCAGCCTTTTTTGTTTTTAGGGTTCTTTACAAACACGAGAAAATAACTATGATTTTTTCTGGCATGTCTCTGTTTTATCAGGCGGGAAACGCCCGCTTTGTTCGCTCGTACCACAACAAAGAGGTCTTTTGTGTAAAATCCCAGACTTTCATAGCGATTGATGATTTCGATGTGCGTCAGCCATTGGCGATTCGCAGAAACTTCATCCTGGCACTTCACAATCAACACGCCGTTTTCTTTTAGAATTCGATATGCCTCCACACCCGCCTTGAAATATAGATCGGTGACCGCCGCATGCCATTTGAGTCCATTGTTCGTTTCATCCCCATTGGAATAATACTTCCTGAAGCTGGAGAATTTCCCATTTCCTGCTTTATGTTTCTGATTGTTGCGAAGCAATCCCTCCATATAAGGCGGATCAAGAACAACAGCGTCAAAACTTTTGTTCGTGTACGGCAACGCGCGGCAATCAACGCCATCAGCGATGTCGCTTGGAACAAGCGTGTACTTCGATAAATCCACATTTCGCCAAAAAACGCCGTTGCCGTAGGTGACATCGGCAATTTTTGAGCCTTCGGGAACATGCAGCGAGAGGATTTGGGGAAATACCTCAGCATTGCCACCGACAAATGCCGACATGACGACGTTTGTCGTCGCCCTGCCGCCCTGCACTCTTTTTTTCTCGCCAAAAAAATCCAATTGTTTCGTTGCCATAAGTTGATAATATCCTGTTTTAGGATACTCTGCAAGGTTTGTTTTACTCCCCCATATTGTTCTTCGGCAGGGGCGTATTCCCAAAATCCAACACCTGACGCATTTGAGTCGCTCCTTCCGGCGGACCGACGATCTTCCTATCTTCCATCATGTCCACGATGCGCGAGGCGCGGGTATAACCAATTCTCAGCCTGCGCTGGAGCATGGAAACCGAGGCTTTGCCTTCCTTGCGGATGATCGCCACAGCCTCCTCGAAGAGCGGATCGTTGCCGTCTGCCTTCCCAACTTCCTCCCACAAGGGAGCCTGCTTAAGCGGCACGTTTTCGGGGATCGTATCCGCAGGTGTGCCTGCCGCCGCGTAGGGATTTGTTCCGCCTGCGAGCATGCGCCAGTATTCCACCAGGCGCTGGATTTCGTGGTCTGAAACGAACACACCCTGCAGGCGCACGGGCGCGGGCGCATCGGGAGCCTGATACAGCATGTCGCCGCGCCCGAGCAGGCGTTCCGCGCCGGGCTGGTCGAGGATGACGCGGCTGTCGGTGTTCGATGCCACGGCAAAGGCGATGCGCGCCGGGAAGTTGGCTTTGATGAGACCCGTCACCACGTCCACGGACGGGCGCTGGGTGGCGAGAATCATGTGAATGCCTGTGGCACGCGCCAACTGCGCCAGGCGCGTGATGGTCTTTTCGGTTTCGTCGGGAGCGATCATCATCAGGTCTGCCAATTCGTCAATCACGATGATGAGATACGGCAATTTTTTCTGCCCCTGCAATTTCATCTTGGCGTTGTAGTCAATGATGTTGCGCGAACCCGCCTGCGCGAACAGGTGATAACGCTTGTCCATCTCGCGCGTCATCCATTGCAGCGCGCCGATCACGCGGTCCATCTCAACGACCACTGGTCCGAGCAGGTGCGGGACGCCGTTGTAACCGGTCAACTCCACGCGCTTGGGGTCCACCAGCACCAGGCGGATGTCGTCGGGCGTGTTGTACAACAACATGCAGGTCAAAATCGAGTTCACGCAAACCGACTTGCCGGAGCCGGTCGTCCCTGCAATGAGCAGGTGCGGCATGTTCTCGATGCTGGCGATCATGGGATGCCCCGCCACGTCGCGCCCAAGCGCAAAACTGAGCGGCTTCCTGAAATTTTTGTAAATCTCGCTTTCCAAAATGTCCCGCAGGGCAACCAACGCCATCTCCTCGTTCGGCACTTCGATGCCGACGTAACTGTGACCTGGCACCGGAGCCCGGATTCGGATGCGCGGCGCGGCGAGCGCCAATGCGAGGTCGTCCGCCAGAGATGCAATCTTGCTGACGCGCACCCTCGTGCGCACCCCGCCTCTCGTCTCGACGAAGAGCGGTTCCACGCCAAATTGGGTGATCGTGGGTCCGCGGCTGATCGCCACCACCTGCGCTGGCGCGCCGAAGGAGGCGAGCGTCTCTTCGATCAGCCGCGCGCGCTGTTGGATGAACTCCTCGTTCGTCGAAGCCTCGTTGCCTTCATCGAGGATGTCGCCGATGTCGGGCAGTTTCCATTCGATGACGGGAACACCCGTGCGGGTCTGAACCGGCTGGGCTGGGACAGCCACCGTCTGCACGGCGGGCATGGCGGAGGAATCTATCGGGGTGAATCCATTTTGGGCGGCGGAATCAGGCTTGGGCTGAGTCGGAGGCGCAATCGGCTTGTTGAGCAGAGTCCGCAGTCCATTGGTCAAAGGCTGAAGCCGAGGAGAAAAAGCTCTGCGACGGGTTTATCCAACAACACGGCAACGCCGAAGACGAGCCATGCGAAGAGGGCAATGAACCCCCCGGCGGGGCCGAACAGCCACCAAAGCACGCGTTGGATGCCGCCGCCGATCGCGCCGCCGCCCGCGCCGGTGAGCGCAACGGCTTCGGCGGTTTCGGCGGTGGCGCCGCTCACTGGATGCAGGATGGCAAGCAGCCAGAGGAAAAGAATGCCGCGCCAGGGCGCGTTCCATCGTCAGTGGGGGGATGCGTTCGATCTTGCGGAAGACCAGCCACAGCCCAAACAGGATCAGACCGACGGGCAGGATGTACACGCCCCATCCGAACAATTGCGCGAGGATGAAAATGAAACCGCCAACGATAGGCGAGCGGTTGGCGGAGATCAACCCCAGGAGAAGGATGATGCCGACGAACGCCAGGACGATGCCGACCACGTCCAGTTTACGTTCGGGGGAGAGGTTATCCCACCACGAGGGTTCGCGCGGAGGCGGCGCGTGATGTACCTTACCCTTTGGCGCGGATTTTCCACCCGGAGTCTCCCCCTTTTTATGCGGGAGGGTTTTGCCTGCGGGTTTTGTACTTTTTTTCGCGGGGGCAGAGGGCTTGAGGAGGGGCATTACGATTTACGATTGGTGGGTGGTAATTGAGTAAGTGAGTAATTGGGGGATTGGAGACTGGAGATTGAATGATGCGCCTGTGTACCTGTATACTTGTGTACTTGTTATCTTGCTTATCTTGTTTCGCTGTTTACCTTCACGAAACGATTATAGCACAAATGGTCTGTTTTCCTTTTAGGGTACAATTGAAACCGGAGATGATTGATCATCAAATAATCTCTGTTCATCGCCGTTCGTCTCTGGCATAAAACCTGGCAGAAATTTCCTTTCTGTGCGAACATTCATCTTAAGGATTCAACATTGTTCGAAATTCTTTTTCTTGGGACTTCCGCCTCCGCGCCTTCTGCAAACCGCGGGCTGACCGCGCAAATCGTCTCCCACAACGAATATCGTTTTCTGGTGGACTGCGGCGAGGGTACCCAGCGGCAGATTTTGCAATCCGGCATCGGCTTCAAACGGCTGACGCGCGCGCTCATCACGCACGGACATCTCGACCACATCCTCGGATTGGGCGGGCTGCTCTCGACGTTTTTGCGCTGGGAGGCAATGGAGGAGTTCGATATCTACGCCAGCCGCTCCACGCTGGAGCGCATCCGCACGCTTCTCTTCGACGTGGTCCTGCGCGGCAAACAACCGCCGATGCCGGCGCGTCTGGTGGAGATCAAGCCCGGCGTCGTGTTCGAGGCGGTGGACTTTACCGTCACAGCCTTCCCCGTTTCGCACGGCAGGGCAGAGAGCCTCGGTTACGTCTTCGAGGAAAAGGCACGGCGTCCGTTCCTCTCCGAAAAGGCGGATGCGCTGGGCGTGCCCTTCGGACCGGAACGCCGTGAACTGGTCGCAGGCAGGTCCATCACCCTGGCGGATGGAAAACGCATCCACCCGGACGATGTGCTGGGCGGCTGGCAAAAGGGCAGCAAACTCGTCATTGTGGGGGATACCGGCAAAACGGACAACCTGATCGAGGTCTGCAAGGATGCGGACGCGGTGGTCATCGAATCCACGTACCTGGATGAAGAAGCGGAGATGGCGGAGCAGTTCTCGCATCTCACCGCGCGCATGGGCGCGGAACTCGCAGTACAGGCGGGGGTGAAGAAATTGATCCTCACGCATATTTCGCGCCGCTATCGCGGAAAAGAGGTGCTTGCCGAGGCGCAGTCCGTTTTTCCGAACACGGTTGTGGCGCGCGATTTCGACACTTTCCAAATCAAGAAAGAGCAGCAATGATGGCAGAGAAATTTACGGTAGGCATCTTGACATCCGGGGGCGACGCTCCCGGCATGAATGCGGCGATCCGCGCGGTGGTGCGGACGGCGCTGACAAACAACCTGGACGTGATCGGGGTGATGCACGGCTACGAAGGTCTGGTCAATGGGGAATTCCGTCCGATGGGCGCGCGCGACGTGGGCGGGATTTTACAACGCGGCGGGACGGTCTTGCAGACCAGCCGCAAGCAAGCGCTTCATGGAGCCGACCGGTCAGCGCGAGGCGATCCGCAAGATGAACGAAGCCGGGATGGATGCGCTGATCGTCCTCGGCGGCGAAGGCTCGATGAACGGCGCGCACGTCCTTTCCCGGCAGGGCATCAAGGTCATCGGCATTCCCGGCAGCATTGACAACGACATCTGGGGCACGAACATCGCCATCGGCACGGATACCGCCATGAACACGATCATGGACGCGGTGGACAAACTGCGCGACACGGCATCGTCGCACCAGCGCGCCTTCCTCGTCGAGACGATGGGACGCAACAGCGGCTACCTTGCGGTGATGGCGGGCATCGTCTGCGGCGCAGAGATGACGCTGATTCCCGAAGTGCCGATCACGGTGGACGAAGTGGCGGCGGCGGTGGAGGATGCCTACAAACGCGGCAAGAACCACGCCATCATCATCAACGCGGAAGGATCGAACATCCGCACCGCGGACCTGGCGCAGAGGCTCGACGAGTTGGACATCGGGTTCAAAACGCGCGTGACCATTCTCGGTCACATCCAGCGCGGCGGTTCGCCGACGGCGTACGACCGCCTGCTGGCGTCGCGCATGGGAGTCAAAGCCGTGGAGGCATTGATCGCAGGGACGCACGGCGTGATGACCGGCTTGAAGGGCAAGGGCATTGACTTCATCCCGCTGGCGGATGTCATCGGCAACAAGCGCAAGATCAATATGGAATATTTCCACATGGCGAAAGTGCTGGCGAGGTAGAGCCAGTGATTAGTGGGCAGTAATCAGTGATCAGTAATCAGTAATCAGTGATCAGTTTTGCTGCCGCAGAAATGTCGTTGCGAGGGTGTTCTCCCCGAAGCACTGTTTTGCGAGGCATTTCCGGTCCATGGGAGGTTGCCGCGCAACGATATGAATAAGCACGATGTACGATAGAGGATAATCAGTCGGCGATTGGCGATGAGTCAATCGCCGTTTTCATTCGATACCGAGGCGAAATCTATATGCCAGATGGATGTCTTGAGCAGACAGCGGATCTCCTCGATTTCGAGGCTTAGGTTTTTGCATTCCGTTTTCCCAAGATGACCCAGTTTGGAGGCAAGCGATAGCAGGGCCTCCAGTTTGTGTGTAGTACCGATGACAAACAGAAGAAAACCTGCAAATAGTTCCTCGTCATCCAGGATTTCCCCTGCGGCGAGACTGGTCGCAATGGATACGGCAGCCTCCTGGATTTGTTTCGCAAGTCCTTCAGCTTCGACGCCTGAAAAATCCCTTGTGATCTCAAAAATCTTTTCCACCAGGCATTGTGTACTTTCCCTTGCCTTTTTGTAGATAAAGTCCCTCATTTGTCCTCCTGGTCGTGCTGTCCCGAATGCGTGCCTGATTGTATCAGAATCCCATCCCCTGTGAATGGAATTTTGTCATCGTTTCATGGCATAAACAAAGCCCTGGATTTTAAGCTCATCTTACATGAAAAACCGCCATGACGCCAAGCCGCATGGAGCAAGGCACTCTCATCTCCCCGGATGGGGCGCCCCTGCGATTACTTTACCGTTACCTGAATCACCGCCGTATCCACCGCCTGGTCGTTGCGGACCACGATCAATTGGACGGCGTATAAACCGCTCAACCCGGTCGTATCCCATTCCGCCAGCAGACCGCCCTCCACAGGGGTGAAATGATCCGATCCGAGTTGAATCCACTCTTGTGGATTTAACCCCTTGCCGACCTGGACGCGGTAATACATGAAATCATCGCCCGCCGCCGTGCCCATGATGAGGACGCTGCCGCTCACGTCCGCGAATAACTGCGGTGATGTGATATTGGCGAACGGATCCACCGGCGGCGCCTGGATGGCGTCGTAGGTTGTCGGTGGGATGGGCACGCCCGCGCTCAACGCCCACGCGCGCGCTTCTTCAGGGATGAGCATGAACACGCGGTTGTCAATCAGTTCGGGCGGCGTAAAGACCGTCGCAAGCAAGCCCGTTTCGCGGTTGATGGCAAACTCGCGGAACAGCATATCGGCTTGGGTCGGCTCACTGCCGTTCAGGAAAATCTCCGTCACCAAATTCGGACATTCCCTCGTCGGTAGCATGCCCGAAGGATCGCAGACCGTCATCGGCGTAACGCCCTGCGGCGCAGACCAATCGTCCGCGGGCTGATTCGCAGAGGCGGTTTGCATCAAGGCATTCCATAACACCGCCGGAAAACGCGGAGTGACTAAATCATTTTCGCCGCGCGCGCCCGTCCATACCGCAACCGAAAGATGCGGCGTGTACCCGACCACCCACGCATCCTTTCCATCAAAGGTCTGTCCGGGCTTCACTCCAGCGGGCTTGCCGATTTCGAGCGCGTTCTGCCTCCCCCACGTATCCCAGCGGGCGGGTTCATCGCTCAACACATGCGTCATCAAATACGCCATTGCGGGCGTCACCACCGTCTGCGCCTGCGGCAGGGACCAATCGAGCGGGATGCCGCGGTCTGCGCCTTCCACGCGCAGCACCGTTGCGGGCGTGAATTCGTCGTTCACATATTGACCGAAATACACGCCCTGCACGCCGAACACGCCGTACGCGCCCGCCAGTTCGAGCATCGTTGCATCGGTATTCACATCCAGCCCAAACGACGACGCAATCTTCGTCACATTCTCGATCCCCATTTGCGTCTTCAATTTCGCCGCCGGCGCCTGGTAATCGTTCGCCAGCGCGATTCGCAAACGCATTGCGCCGTGATATTCGCCGTCGAAGTTTTGGATGGACTCGTCTGAGGGAATATCCCACGTCAGCGAGGCGGGACTCAGCCCGCGCGTGAATCCCGTCAAATAGACGAACGCATCGAGGCTGGACCCGGGGCTGTGCGCGCTGACCAGGGGCGTTTCCACGCCTTGAATGGTCTCGCCCACCATCGCCAGCACCTGTCCCGTCTTCGGGTCGAGGATGACTGCGCTGGCGGATGAATCCGGGAAAGTCACGCCGGGCGGCAGGGACGGAAGCAGGCGCGCCGCATCGCAATCCTCTTTGGGTTCGGGCAAACCCGCCAGGCGCGAAGCGTAAACTTCCGTAACGCAGGACGCCTGCTTTTGCAGTTCGTAATCCAGCGTGGAGATGACGATCATCCCGCCGCGTTCGAGCCGCTCGCGGGGATCTGCGAGTCAATTTGGGCGAGGAGAAGGTTCAGGAAGGCGGGAGCAACTGTCGGCGGGGTCGGAGGCGCGGCTGCGAAGTCAGGAGTCTCTGCCAGCGCTCGAGAGGCTTCCTCGCTGGAGACCAGTCCGAGGTCGTTTATCACATACAGCACTTCGCGCCCGCGCTGGATGGCGACCTGCGGCGCATCGAGCGGGTTGAGCGCGGGCGTCTCGCTGACCGCCGCAAGGATGGCGGATTCGGCGAGGGTGAGCGCGTCGGCGGATTTGCCGAAATACAACTGCGCGGCGGCTTCGACCCCGTAGGCATGATTGCCGAAGTTCGCGCTGTTGAGATACCACTCCATGATTTGTGTCCGCCCGAACTGCGCGGTGATCTGCGCGGCAAGCGTGCCGCTCGCGGATGGCGCGTGTGAGGGAGTGCGGCTCATCATAGAGCAGGAGATCGTCCACGAGTTTTTGCGCGATGGTGGGATGAAGGTCGGGGTTGTTCAATCCTTCGAGTGAATAGCCGGAATGACGTTCGAATTGCGGGTCGGCGGCGGCGATGATCGCTTTGACCAGTTCTTCCGGGAGGTGTTGTGCGTTCTGTTCGTTGATGGGAATATAGCGTCGCGGCGCTTCGTCCGGCGCGAAGGTGGCGAGCAGCTGCAAGCCCGTGCGGTCATAGACGCGCGTGGGCTGGAGGAGCAATCCGTCTGGAGGGTTCAGGAGAATCGGGAGAATCTGTGTGGAGGGCAGGTCACGGGTCACGCCGGCATAGGCGAACGCGCCGAGGATGATGACCACGCCCAGCACGAGCGATAAGACCAGTCCGCCGCTGAGGATCGCGCCGCGCAGGCGGCTCGCGCCCCTGTTCTGCCGGTCGAGCCTGCGCTCGCGCCGCGCTCGAAGGACACGTGCACCGCGTCGCGGATGCAGTGCGGGTGTGGGAAGGGTGGAGGGCATGGGGGAAGTATAAGGGAGGAAAGAGGAAAGAGGAAAGAGGGAAAGCGAGGGAAGTGATCGGCGATTCCGTGCCGAAGAGGACTTTGCTCTGGCATGCGCCGCCCTGCCTGCCCCTGCTTTCGTGATAAAATGACGGAAAATATACGTCACATGACGGGATATTTCCGTCATGCAAGCCGAAGGATGCCCATGATAGAAGTGCTGCTTGGCTCGAAAAACGCTGAACGGGTCTTGATCTACGTGTTTGCCCGCGAAGAGGGCTATCCACGCGAGATCGCGCGATTTTTCAATTCCGATCTAAAATCCATCCAGCATCAACTGGACAAACTGGAGGCGGGTGGCGTGTTGGTCAGCCGCGAAGTGGGACGAACACGCCCCTACGTTTTTAATCCGCGTTACCCGTTTGTAAAAGAGTTAAAAGCCCTGCTGGAAAAAGCGCTTTTGTTTTATCCGGCAAAGGAACGGGAGGAATTGCTGATGAACAGACGTCGTCCACGCGCGCGGGGAAAGCCCCTATGAAACCTATCAGGGATATGAGCCAGGCGGAACTGGCGGCGTACATTCAGGATTCTTTACAGGCGGAAGACATACAGGTTGTCCTTTCGGGCGGGGGCGCTGTTTCGTTCTACACCAGCAACAAGTATGTTTCAAAGGATCTGGACCTGATCAACACCGGCTTTGCCAAATGGAGCAGGATAAAATCGGTCATGAAGAGATTGGGTTTCAACGAACAAGGTCGTTACTTCGTTAACCCTGAAACGGCTTACTTCGTGGAGTTTCCCGATGGCCCGCTTTCAGTAGGAGAAGAACCCGTGAATGAGGTGAGCGAGTTTGAACTGGCAACCGGAGTCTTGAAAATATTATCCCCGACAGATTGTGTGAAGGACAGATTATGCGCGTTTTATTTCTGGAATGATCATCAGGGGTTGGAACAGGCTGTTCTGGTTGCCAAAAGCCAGTCCGTTAATTTGAAAGAAATAAAACGCTGGTCAAAAGTCGAAGGGAAGGAAAAGGAATATGGTACCTTTGTGAATAAGCTATCTGCTTAACGTGAACGGACAGTTCACCATGTAGTATTTCCATTTACCACTTTCCATTCCTCACTCCCCCAGCAAATCCGCCAAAAAACCAAACAACCCGTCCTGTTCTTCCTCCTCCTTCTCCAGCAGGTCGCTGGCGACGATGCCGCTCTGACCGTTGATGAGAACGAGGTGTTCGCGCCCGCCGAAGGGCAGTTCGGTCATCCACACGGGGAGGAGGACGAGTTTGAAGGACTCGACCATCAGTCCCGCCGAGGAGGCGCGGACGAGGGTGACGCCGTTCAGCAGGTGCGGCATCCGCCGTTTGACGTCCTTGAAAGCCTGACTGCGCGCATCGAGCGAGGCATCCGCCATGGGGACGTCGTACACTTCCGCGAGCCAGCTGGCGAGATAGCGCGGGTCGTACGGCTTGAGCGCGGAAAGCTTCAAAGGTGGGAATCAACTTCATGAAAACGCCGGACAGCTTTCGGGAAGCGGGAAGCGGCAGGTCGTTCACCATTACGGGGTACTTGTCGTTGATCCGCACCACTTTGCGCTCGCGTTCGCCGGTCAACAGGTTCTGTTCGTATTGCACCATCTCGCCGGTGTAATCAACCTCGCCGCCGATGTCGAAGGGTCCACATCGGCAGGTACAAACCGCGCGGCAGGGCCCACCCTCTTTTCGGGCGTGATGCCGCTGCCCTCCACCCAGTTGATGAGCAGGCGTGTGGCTTGTTTCTGGTCGAAGGCGTGCGGCAGGATGGAATCGGGCGCGAGCAGGTCTTTCGAGTTATCGAGGTTGACCACGTGCGGCGAATCGCAATAGGCACAGTTGGCGGAAATCTGCCTGGGCGGCAAAATGAACTCCGCGCCGCAGCCGTTGCAATGGAACGCCTGCTCCTGCAAGGGTTTTCCATGTCCCTTCATCGTCGCCATTGCAACGATGAAATCCTTTTCGGTTTCATTCTTTGCGCCCAGCCCAAGCGCATGCTGGCGCGTGCAGTAATCGCACACCAGCGAAGAGCCGTCCGGCGAGAACGCCATGCGCCCGCCGCATTTGGGACACATGAAGCGGTCTGCCTGCACTTCGCGCAATCCCTCCGGCGCGGGGGAAGATGATCCGGGTTGATGACGTCGCCGGCTTTGAGTTTGCCGTCGAGGATCGCCAGCGCGCGCCGCGCACGCGCATGATGCAGATCGTGCGCCAGGCAGTTTTCCAATGCCTTGCGTTTTTCATCGGGGTCGTCCAGCACTTCACCCATCCAGAACCACGCTTCGGCGAGCACGTCGTGCGAACCCGCCATGTAAATCGCGCGGTCGAGGTAGCGGCGGGCGGTATCCTTGCTGCCGGACTTGGCTTCGATAATTCCCGTGCGGAGAAGTTCTTTCGAATAATCGCTGCTCATATCTTCAATCGCGGATGAACGCCGATGAAACGGGTTTGCTCATCGAATCATCCTGTTTACCTCGTACCCGAATGGGTATCTCCGGCAATTAATTCCTCACGATCGCATCCGTCATCTTCGCCACGCGCGCCATCTCCTTCACGTCGTGCACGCGGATGATGTCTGCGTCGCGCGCGATGCCCACCGCCACCGTCGCCGCCGTACCCTCCACGCGCTGGTCGGGCGGCAGGTCCAACGTAAAACCGATGAACGATTTTCGGGATGTTCCCAGCAGGACGGGATACCCCAGCGAGCGAATCTCGTCGAGACGGTTGACCAGCTCAAGATTATGTTCGCGCGTCTTTCCAAAGCCGATGCCTGGATCCAGGATAATGAGTTTTTCCTCCACCCCGGCTTTGACCGCGATCTCCACGCTGGCGAGCAATTCGCGTTTTACGTCTTCGATCAGGTTTTGATATTCCGCGCCGATGTACGAACTGCCCAGCCGTTCGCGCACTTCCACGCTGGCGGGATTGCTGCGGTTGTGCATCAGGACGACCGGCGTCTTATATTTCGCCGCCACCGATGCAATCTCCGGGGTCCGCACGGAAGCCCCACACATCGTTGACAATGTCCGCCCCGGCGCGAATCGCAGCATCGGCAACTTTGGCTTTATACGTGTCAATGGAAATCAGTACTTGGGGAAAGTTCTTTCGCAATTCCTCGATGACTGGAATGACGCGCTCCATCTCCTCCTCGGCATTGACGGGTGCGGAGCCGGGCCGCGTGGATTCGCCGCCCACATCCAGAATGTCCGCGCCGTTTGCGAGAAATTCGCGCGCCTGTTTCACGGCAAGTTCAAGCGCATCCCCCTTGGCAATGATGCCGTCCCCCGAAAACGAATCGGGAGTCACATTCAGGATTCCCATCACATACGTGCGGGAACCCCATTGGAATGTGAAACTCCCGATTTGAAGAGCAGGTGATTTCATGAATGCAATGACATTATGGAATCTGATCCAACGGGCGCGCGAGCCAGGCTTCGGCTTCGTTGATGTCGGTGAAAATCTTCATCGCCGAAGCGGTCTCGGTCTCCGCCAGCGCCGCCACCTTGCGGATGCCGTCCGCCACGGTCGCGCTTGCCACCACCACCGCCACGCGGATGTTGCGCGCCGAAGGGTCGCTGTTGGCTTCCACCGCCATGCGGATGGCTTTTTCGGGAATCTCCTTCACCGCGCGCAGGTCGTACAGGTTACGTGTGCGGCGGTCCGCGCCCAGCAGGTGGTCGAGCGCAAATTGATGCCAGTGTTCCAGCGTCGCATCGGAGAGGTCGGTAAAGGTCAATGTCATGCCGCCGTCGCCGCGGCGGATGACAGAATAGCCAATGCCGGGCGCAGATGTCCAATTGAGGGGTTTCGGTTGGGTCATGGAAAGTCTCCTGTTTGGTATGGGCGATTATAACGCAGGCAGAAAAACGAAAATTCAAAATTCGAGAGTCACATGCTATAATGCAAACTCCCCGGGCGCTTAGCTCAGTTGGTTAGAGCGTCTCGCTTACACCGAGAAGGTCGGGGGTTCGAGTCCCTCAGCGCCCACTAGGCTGGTAGAAGGTAGACAGGTAAACAGGTAGACACGGAACTCTTCGGACTCCGTGTCTTTTGTTTACGTGTTTACTTGTTTACATGTTTACGTTTTTACCTCTTTACATGCCCACCCACCTACACCCCTGTCCGCCATCTGCTGATCACGTCCCTTTCCCTCTGCTATAATCCTCCCCATGATTCTTGTCACCGGTGCAACCGGATTCATCGGACGCGCCCTCGTGCGTCAGTTATCCAATATCGGATACCCCCTGCGCGCGCTCATCCGCCCTTCGCCGCGCACACCGCGGCTGCCCAAGGGTGTGCCCGTCGAAGTCGCTGTGGTCTCGCTCTCCGATACGCGCGGTCCGCGCGCCGCCATGCGCGACGTGGAAACGGTCTTCCATCTCGCCAGCGCGGAGAATCAAGGCGCGCGCGGCGACCTGCTCGCCACCGACATTCAAGGCACGCAAAACCTGGTCGAAGCCGCCGCCGATGCCGGCGTGGATCGCTTCATTTACCTCAGTCACCTTGGCGCGGCGCGCGCTTCGGGTTACCCCGCCTTCAAAGCCAAAGGCATCGCCGAGGAGCACATCCGCAATGGCGGGGTTCCATACACCATCATTCGCACCTCGCTGGTCTACGGAGTGGAAGACCATTTCACCAACAACCTGTCCCGATTGATCCGCTCTTCGGTAGGCGTATTCCCCGTCCCGTCGGGCGGACGCGTCGTCGTCCAACCCGTGTGGGTCGAAGACCTGGTCACCTGCATGTTGTGGGCAATGCAAAACGAAAACACGCTCGACCAGGTCTACGAAGTGGGCGGCAACGAATTCTTCACCCTTCAGCAGATCATCGAGATCATCATGGATGTCACCCGCGCGCGGCGTCTGCTCGTTCCGCTTTCGCCCATCACCCTGCGCGCCATTACCGTCTTCCTAGAAGGCATCCTGCCGAACTTCCCGCTGTCTTCGCTCTTTCTCGATTACTTCGCCGTCAATCGCACCACTGCTGTGGATACAATGCCCCGTTACTTTGGGTTGATGCCCGCGCGATTCTCCTACCGGCTCGACTACCTCGTGCGCAAACCCTGGTACAGCCGTCTGTGGACTTCGATCACCGAACGCGCGGCATCCCTGCGGACAAGGTAAACCATGCCAAACTATTCTATTCGCCTGTTGGAAACCCCGGAAGATATCCGCCTCGTGGAGCAACTCCAGCGCGAGATCTGGCCCGGCTCCGAAACGGACGTCGTTCCCCTGCACCTGCTCATCACAGCCGTGCATAACGGCGGGCTTTTGCTCGGCGCGTTCAAAGAAGAAAAGATCGTCGGCTTCGTCTTTGGTTTCCCCGGTCTCGAAGAAACGCCGGACGGCCCGCGCGCGAAGCATTGCTCGCACATGATGGGCATCCACCCCGACCACCGCGACGGCGGCATCGGCTTCTCGCTCAAACGCGCCCAATGGCAGATGGTGCGCCACCGAGGGCTCGATCACATCACGTGGACGTACGATCCGCTGCTCAGCCGCAACGCGCATCTTAACATCGCCAAGCTCGGCGCGGTTTGCGATACCTACCGCCGCTCCGAATACGGCGAGATGCGCGACGGTCTCAACGCAGGCTTGCCCTCCGACCGTTTTCAAGTGGATTGGTGGCTCAACTCCCAGCGCGTCCAAAGAAGACTTGGCGAACGCGCCCGCCCCACCCTCAAACTGGCGCACGTCACCCAAAGCGGACTCCGCCCCTTTTACGCGCTTCGCTACTCGACCCATGACCTGCCCCAGCCGCCCGAGCATGTGCCGCCCTTCGAGGACCGTCTCCTGCTGGCAGAGATTCCCAGCGACTTCATGGACATCAAATCCAGAGACTTTGCCCTCGCACGCGACTGGCGCTTCTTCACCCGCGAGTTGTTCGAGACGGCATTTGCCAATCAATTCATCGTCACCGATTTCGTGTACGACAATACCGGGGTCAATCCGCGCAGCATGTACATTCTCACGCACGGCGAGAGCACGCTGGATCAGTTTGAATGACGGGCATGGACTCAGGCGGCTCGCCGCCGTAACAACCGGAGCAAGTGTCGCCACGCGACGCTCCCTGACTCCATATAAACCTTAAACGCATGAGACGCCCGTGAGGGCGTCTCAGCGGTTGGATGGGGAAGAGGAACTGAGAAACCTTGTCTGCGGCAAGGATTATCTCCGAACGGAGGAATTGTCGTTCTTGCTCATGGCTGCCATGCCCACCGGGTGATAGGTCGGTTCGGGGCGGTTGACGGGATAATTCACCGGGGCGGGACGCGGCTTGGGAGCCGGACGCGGATAGTTCACGGGTGGATTTACTTCCTGGCGGGGAGCAGGCTGAGAGGTCCGGGGTTGAGGCGCGGTGTAGGTCGAGTAACGGTTGTAGACATCCGCAAGGGTGAAGAGGCGTTCGCCAGCCACAGAGAACGTTCCAATCAACAGCACGCGAATCAGCCAGACCATCGGAGCGACAAAGATCGGCACGATTTTGGTCATCGCCGCCTGACCGAGCAGGATGCCGCCCTGGGCGTTGTGGTTCTGAATCGCAACCGAGACGCCCCACCACGTCAGGATGGCGTTGAACCCGGCGGCGAGCAGCCATGCGCCAAAGAGGTAGTAAACCTCGACGGGCTCGTCGCGCCCCTGCTCAGGGGTGAAGATGCGGGCGATCCCGGCAAAGTCAATGGAGCAGAAGGCAAAGGCAAGGATGGACGACCAGTAGATCCCGCCAAACTTCAGATCGCCGAGCATATCGCGCAAAGCGAAGGACGTGGTGCCGTAATTGAAGGCCTCAAAAGCGAGCAGGGCGCAGACCAGGATGCCGCCAAAGATCGCGCCGCGCTTGAGCGAGACGTTCTTGAGGAACGGCATCAGTTGGATATGGAAGGAACGGTTCATGGGACTACTCCTTTATGGAACCAAAAGGGGGCAGAGAACTCTTCTTAAATATAGAACGTTTGTTCTAATTTGTCAAGTGGGATTCGTTGCAGAATTGTTGTTGGGGGAATTGCCAGGATGACAGGTCATGACACGCGACCAATAAGATAAAAAATGTCTTGTTACATTCATCCCGTCTGCATCGTGAGGGACAATACTACCCTTCCTTGAAGTGATTGTTATAATTTTCACAAGAATATATGAATATCTGCATATACGCCAAGGAGTAACGCATGAATTCCATCCTTGAAACCGAGATCACCCAATTACACGCCGAGATTTGCGCCGGGCTGGCAGACCCCAACCGCATCATGATCCTCTATGCCCTTTCGCAAAGTCCGCGCAATGTGACAGAACTATGCCATGAACTGAACATGCCACAACCGTTGGTTTCGCGCCATTTGAAGGTGCTGCGCGAACGCGGCATGGTCGTTTTCAAGCGCCAGGGAACCGTCGTCCAATATTTCCTTGCGGATAAACGGCTCATCCAGGCATTGGACTTATTGCGGGCGGTGATGCGCGACGGGCTGGCAAAGCGCGCAGAACTGGTGGAAGCGTTGACCTAACGCGCATTTGCGCGATCAAATTCGAAGGAGGCTTGAAATGTTCGAGAAAAAAGAGAAACTCACGCTGGTCGTCCTGAGCGGCGATTTGGATAAGGTGATGGCATCCTACATCATCGCCTCCGGCGCTGCCGCGGCGGGAATGGAAGTGGTGATGTTCTTCACCTTCTGGGGATTGAAAGCCATTCAACGCGACGGCGTGTTGACCGGCAAGGGCTTGTTCGGACGCATGCTCGGCGTGATGAATCGCGGCGGTCTAAACGCCATTGGTCCCTCCCGCCTGAACATGGGCGGCATGGGACGCTGGATGTTCAAGCTGATGATGAAGCAAAAGGGCGTCACCCAACTGCCCGAACTGCGGCAAGCCGCGATCGACCTCGGCGTCAAATTGATGCCCTGCCAGATGAGCATGGACGTGATGGAGATCACCTGCGACCATCTCATTCCCGAAACGACCGAACCCGTCGGTGTCGCCACCATGCTGGAACATGCGAAAGAATCCAGCATTCAGTTCTTTATCTGATCGCGAGTTTCATTGCGAGAAGGCATGCCTCCGTCGAAGGAATCCCCACCTGACGAGAAGTTTGCTTCGTGGCGCTGAAAGCGCCACTCGCAATGCCATAAACAACAAAGGAATTCAAAATGTCCGACTCCCCAAAACTCACCCTCGATTTCAAAGGCCTGCTTTGCCCGATGCCCGTCGTCAAAATCGCTCAGGCGATCAAGCAGGTGCAGGTCGGCGAATTGATCGAAGCCGTCGCCACCGACCCCGGCGTGATGGCGGACATCCCCGCCTGGACGCGCTCGACCGGTCACGAACTGGTTGCGCTCGAAAAGCAGGATGGCAAGACCTTCCGGTTTGTAGTAAAGCGCGTGAAGTAAATTGATGTCATTGCGAGAGCAATCTCCTGATCCGAGTTTCCCTCCGGCAGGGGGATTGCTTCGCTCCGCTCGCAAGGACAGGAGAATAATCCCATGCTCATCTTCCAACTGCTCGCTTTCGCGGGACTTGCGGCTGGTCTCTACGGAATTTACCTTCGCTACGCCGAGACCAGACGCCGCGCCCTGCCCGTTGACAAATCCCCGGTCAAGGGAAATATCTCGCACGGCATCGCCTACGCCTTCACGACCGGCATGATGCCCTGGGCCAAAGAATCCACGCGCATCCATCTGATCGCATATCTGCGCGGGATCGGATTCCACATCGGGATTTTTGCCGCCATCGGGACGGTAATCCTCAGTCCGTTTTGGGAATGGTTCCCCCCGCTTCTCTCATGGACGTTGAGCTGGGTGTTGTTTCTGGGGGCTTTGCTCGGCGCCGCAGGCGGACTCATGCGAATCGCCGAACACAACCTGCGCGGACTCTCGCTGCCTGACGACCATTTCGCCGTCTGGTTGACGACGCTCTTTATCGCAGTAACAGGCCTGGGGTTGGTCAACGAAGCGTTCGTCGTCCCGATGTATCTCGTCGGCGCGGTGACGTTCACATATGTCCCGCTGGGAAAAATCCGCCATTGCCTGTATTTCTTCTTCTCTCGCACGTTCTTTGGGAAGTTCTTCGGGCGGCGCGGAGTCTTCCCACACCCCGAAGCGGTACAGTGAGGATGCCATGACAGAGACCATCGAACTTGCCCTCAAGGCCCTCGAAGCGCAACTCAACCAGCCGCTGGAGACCGCGCTCGAAGCCTGCGCCCGCTGCGGCATTTGCGCCGAGGCGTGCCATTACTACCGCGCCGAACCCAGGGTGGAACACATTCCCGCGCATCGCGCCGAGCAGTTGCGAAGCGTGTATCGCTACGAGCACGATTTTCTGAGCAGGATGTTCCCGGTTTGGACACGCGCAGAGAAACTCGATGAAACGACGCTCGCAAACCTGACCGAGATCGCCTTCAGCCAGTGCACCTTGTGCCGCCGCTGTACGGTGAACTGTCCGCTGGGTGTGGATACGCCGTTGATGATGCGCGCCATCCGCGCCATGGCGACTGCGGCGGGCACTGCTCCTGAGATCCTGGTCATGCTCGCCGACGCCGCCATCGAAAAGGGAAACGACCCCTCGTTCTACAAGGAAATGTTCCTCGAACAGATCGCCGACATGGAGAAGCAGCTGCGCGAGATCACCGGCGACGAGAACGCAGGCATTCCCGTCGAGAAACAGGGTGCGAAGATTTTGTATGTCCCGCTGGCTGGCGCGCATACGATTTTGCCTCCCGCTGTTGTATTCAACGCGGCGAAGGAGGATTGGACTCTCTCGATCTTCGAAGCCTCGAACTACGGCGTCTTTTTGGCGGACGTGAACCGCGCCAGGCAGGTTGCCAAACGCATCGTGGACGAAGCCAACCGGTTGGGCGTGAAAGAGATCGTCATCTCCGAATGCGGTCATGCCTACGCCTGCTATCGCTGGGACGTGCCGAACTGGTTCGCAGGTCGGTTCGATTTCAAAGTCCGTTCGTTGATCGAAGTACTGGCGGAGTACATCGCGGAGGGGAAGATCAAGGTTGATCCGACGGGGATTCCCGAATCGGTCACGTATCACGACTCGTGCAACCTGGCGCGCAACGGCGGTCTGCTGGAGGAACCGCGCTACGTTCTGAAGAATATCGTCGGAGATTTCCGCGAGATGACCCCCAACAAAGCCGGAGCCTTATCGTTGCGGCGGAGGCGGCGGGATCGTTGCGCTCGCCGAATATGCCGAACGAAGAATCGCCGCCGGCAAACCCAAGGCGGACCAAATCAAAAACACCGGTGCGCGGGTGGTCGTTGCTGCGTGCGAGAACTGCCGCCTGCAGATCGGCGACCTGAACGAGCACTACAACTTGAACGTCCATGTTACCGCACTGACGGATCTGGTCGTCCGCGCGATGCGGCTGCCCAAACCCCTGCCCGGGGCGGAGGCGGAGCATCTTTTCGAAGGGGAACAGGTTGGAATTCCAAAGACCTAGGCAGGGTATAAAAAGGTGACGGTCGCCGCACCGGCGACCGTCACCTTTTTTCAATCCCGGCTTCTGCCGCTGATGAGCGAGACGTAATACAGCAGTTGCAGGATGGCGGTAACCAAGCCCGCCACGTAGGTCAGCGCGGCGGCGTTGAGCACGTTGTTCACTCCGCGCTGTTCTTCTTCGGTCTGGATGATGTCGCTTTCGGCGAGCAGGCGTTTGGCGCGGGCAGAGGCGTCGAATTCCACCGGCAGGGTGGCAAGCGCAAAGACCGCTCCGCCGGAGAAGACCAGCACCCCCAGCCAGGCAACCTGCATCCATTGCAGGAACAAACCGATCATGATGAGGATCCAGCCGAGGTTCGAGCCGATGGTCACCATCGGAACGAGCGCGGCGCGGAAGCGCAGGGGGAAGTATTCCTCGGCATCCTGCTGGGCGTGACCCAGTTCGTGCGCGGCAATCGCCAGCGAAGCGACCGAAGCGCCGTTCGCCACTCCGTGTGAGAGGAAGAGCGTTTTGTTGCGCGGGTCGTAGTGGTCGGTCAATTCGCCGGGTGTGCCTTGAATCTGCACGCCGTACAAACCGCTGGTGGAGGTCAACCGCCGCGCGGCGTCGTACCCGGTCATGCGGGTCGCGCGCCGGGACGCGGCTCCATTTGCTGTACGCCGCCCTCACATACCAGGACGTAATCGCCATGAGGATGAAGGCGGGAATCATGTAAACCAGGTACATGGGGTCAAAGAAAAGCATTCTGTTCTCCTTTCGTTATTGTCCAATCATTTCCAATAAGATGCGAACTGCTTCATCCAATTGCGGATCTCTATCCGCTTCACGGTCTTCGGGAGTCATTTCCACTGGGTAATCGGGGGTAAGCCCGATGTCGTGGATGGTTTTCTCGCTCGGCGTGAGCCATTTGGCGATGGTCACGCGCACGGCGCCGTTATCGCCGCTGAGCGGAATCCAGTTTTGGACGGAGCCTTTGCCGTAGGAGTCTGTGCCGACGAGTTTGGCGCGTCCCAGGTCTTGAAGCGCGCCCGCCACAATCTCGGACGCGGAAGCGGAGCCTTCGTTAATCAGCACCAGCATCGGGACGGCTGGATCGGTCGCCATCCCGCCGGGAAGGACTTCGTAGGTGGTGCGGTCGCCGTTGCCGTATTGTTCGTACAGCACCACGCCTTCATCCACGAACTGGGAGGTCACTTCCACTGCGGTTTGCAGGTAGCCGCCGCCGTTGTTGCGCAGGTCGAGGATGATGCCCTTCGGGTTCTGCGCCATCAACTCGGTCAGCGCGGCTTTCAGTTCGGGCATGGTGCGCGTGCCGAAGGTGGCGACTTGAACGTAGGCGATGCCACCATCGAGCATCTCGCCGCTGGCAGAGGCGATGGTGATCCTGGCGCGCACGATTTCAAATTCGAGCAGTTCTTCCTTGTTCTCACGCAAAACCGTCAGGTGGACGGTGGTGCCTGCCGGTCCGAGCACTTTGAGGCGGACAAGTTCGGCGTCAATGCCGGTCATATCCTCGCCGTCAATGGCAACGATCTGGTCGCCGGGCAGGAGTCCGGCTTTTTCCGCAGGCGAGCCGGGAATGGGACTGGTGATGGTCAGGTATTCCGTTGTAGTATCCACATACGCGCCGATGCCTTCGTATTCTCCTTCCAGGCTGGCGTTGGCTTGTTTGTAATCTTCCGGATCCATGTACGAGGAATGTTCATCGCCAAGCGACTCCATCATGCCGCGGATCGCGCCGCGCATGAGCGCCAGGTCGTCCACGGGCTGGTTCACGTAATTTTCATGGACGAGGTTCCATGCCTCCCAAAACGGCGCGAAGAGCGCCTGCATTTCCTCGGGAGTTGCCGTCTGTTGTTCGGGCGCGGTCGTGGACGGCGCAGACGAGGTGACGTCCTCGAGGCGGAACACATTGCCAAAGGTCAGCGTGTGTCCCGTCACAAACCCCCCGGCGAAGGAGCCGAGCGCCACAGCCATGACCGCCAGTACAAGCAGGACGGTCTTTAAAGTCTTATTCACAATAGCCTCCAGTTCTGGCTTAAATTACGCAAAAAGATACCATCCGGTTATTAAAGGTTGCTGAATTGTTCGTACGATTTCCGTAAGAATCGCTTCACTTATTCGGAGTCCCCGCTCGAATTTTTCTTACCCTCGGTCAATTCCTCCACGCTCCGGCGAAGTTCGTCTATTTGGTCTTCCTTTTTCCTTTGGGTCGCGTTCATGGATTTGATCATCGTCTCCAGAAAGCCTTTGCCGCCGGGACGGGTCGCGCCGCGCGCGATGGCGTACATGATGAAGTTCGAGCCGAGGACCAGCGCGATAAAGATCAACGCGCCGATGAGGATTTTATTCTCTTCCATGTTTATTGCCTTTCCAAAATCCCCTTCAAATCGTTCCAATCCGTCAGGTGCGCATCTGCCGAGCTGTTCGAGTACGATTCGCTGTAGAGGATGCTGAACAACCCCGCCTTGCTCGCGGCGGTTGTGGTGCGGTGGATGTCGTCAATCATCACGCACTTCGAAGGGTCGCTCTCACCGGCGAGCCGCATCGCAATCTGAAACGACTCGGGCATGGGCTTGCAATACGGCGCGATGGCGTTCACGTCCACGATGGTTTCAAAGAGGTCGTTCAGGTCGAGCGCGGTCAACACTCTTTCAGCGTGGCGGCGGTCTGCGTTGGTAAAGATCAGGTTGCGGGTCGGGAGCGAAGCGATGACCGAGCGCAGAATCGGGTTCGGGATCAGGTAATCCTTCAAGGGCAGGTCATGCACGAAGGCGAGGAAATCCTCCACATCAATTTCGTGGTTTGCCTGCAAGCCGCGCAGGGTGGTGCCGTATTGCAAAAAATATTTTTCGCGGATGCGGGGAATCTGCTCGGCGGGGAAGCCCATGCGGTCGCGCATGTAAATGTTCATGCGCTCTTTGATGGCGTGCCACAAGCCGGCGCTGGGCGGGTAGAGCGTGTCGTCGAGGTCGAAGAAAACGGTGGTAAATCGCATTCGGAGATTATATAATACCCAGCCCGCAAATTGCAGCGCAATTTGCGGGCGCGATGGGTATAATCGCGCTATGCCCATTCGATTGCTCGCCCCCGAAGTCTCTTCGCAAATCGCCGCCGGGGAGGTAGTGGAACGTCCCGCCTCGGTGGTAAAAGAGTTGACCGAAAACTCGCTGGATGCAGGCGCGAAAAACATTTCCATCTCGATTGCAGATGCCGGGCGGACCCCTGATCGAAGTGGCGGACGACGGGCAGGGGATTCCCGCCGACGAATTGGCGTTAGCCGCCTCGCGTCATGCGACCTCAAAGTTGGTCCTGTCCGATGACCTGTTCCACATCCGAACGTTGGGCTTTCGGGGCGAGGCGCTGGCTTCCATCGGCTCGGTCTCGCAGATGACGATCACTTCGCGCGTGGAATCTGCCAAAGAAGGCGCGCGCCTGCGGGTGAACGGCGGGATTTCCGAAAGAGTCGAAAAGGTCGGTGCGCCGGTGGGGACGGTGGTGCGGGTGGAAAACCTCTTTTACAACGTGCCTGCGCGTTTGAAGTTTTTGAAAACCGACGTGACCGAGCGCCGCGCGATTGACTCGCTGGTCACGCGCTACGCGCTGGCATATCCGACCGTGCGTTTCAAAGTGACGGACGGAAAGCAGGTCACGCTGCAAACGGCGGGCGACGGCGACAGGCGCGCGATTTTGGCGGCTTTATACGGTGTAGACGTCGCCAAACAAATGCTGGAAGTGATGGCAGCCGAAGAGGGCATGACGCTTTCAGGGTTCATCAGTCCCGTTTCGTTGACGCGCTCCAACCGCCGGGAGATCACCTTCTTCATCAACGGGCGCTGGGTGCAGGAGATTTCGCTCAACTCCGCGCTGCTGCAAGCCTATCACACGCTTTTGATGGTGGGACGCTACCCGCTCACCGCCCTGTTCCTTGACATGGCGCCCGAAGATGTGGATGTGAACGTCCACCCGACGAAAGCCGAAGTGCGCTTCCGCAGCCAGGATAAGGTTTTCAGTTTCGTCCAACGTTCGGCGCGGAAGGCATTGCTGGCATACACACCCGTGCCTGCTGTTTCGCCGCAGTTGTGGGGCAGACGGGCGGTGCCTTCTCAGCCGAGGGAGGTTGGGATTGATTGGAGCATTGGGCATGATGAGCAGTTATCAGTGGACAGTGATCAGTTATCAGTGGGTAGTGAGCAGTCATCTGTGGATGGTGGAAAATTACCAATTGCCAATTACCAACCCGCTTTTTCCACCGGCGTTCCGTTGCTTCGCCTCATCGGTCAGATTGGTGCGACCTATCTGGTTGCCGAAGGTCCCGACGGCTTGTACCTGATTGACCAGCACGCGGCGCACGAGCGGGTGCTGTTCGAGAAGTTGATGGCTCAGCATGAAAGCAAAACAATCCCCTCGCAATCGCTGCTCGCACCGGAGATCGTCACGCTGCCGCCGCAAGCGGCGAAAGCGTTGACCGGGCAATTGCCGTTTTTGAACCACTTCGGCTTCGAGGTGGAAGAGTTCGGGGCGAATACGTTCCAGGTCCGCGCGATGCCCGTGCTGTTTTCGGGTGGCGACCCGGCGGCGGCGCTCCGCGCCCTGGTGGAAGATTTTGAAGAGGACGAGAGTCCGCTTCAGGCGGAGGTGGAGGCGCGGCTTGCGGCGAGAGTCTGCAAACGGCTGGCGGTCAAAGCCGGGCAGGCGCTCACATCCGAAGAACAGCGGAGTCTGCTCAACGATCTCGAAGCGTGCCAGTCGCCGCGCACCTGTCCGCACGGCAGACCGACGATGATTCACCTGACGGTAGATATGCTGGAACGTCAATTCGGGCGAAGAGGGGCGCGATAGCCAGCCGGGCTGATAAATTTGTAAGGCTGGGACTACTAATTTTGATAGGTTTGGAAAAATCCTCCGATGAATACGCTACAATACGTCCATGCGAAAACTGGCGGACATCCTTTCGACCAAAGACGTTGATCTGTTATTGGAAAACATTCACGCGGGCGTCGCGCTTGCGGCGAGAGACGGGGCTTTAATCGCCTGGAACTCCATCCTTGAAGAAAGCAGGAAACAACTAAAAAACGCGGACAACCTGAAGGATTATTTCCTGCGGGAGGATCGGGAGACGGTGCTCAACCGGGTATCCGGCGGGATGCCGGAACGCTGGCTGGGGAAATTCCTGATGCACGGAACCGACCCGGCGGTGCTCTGCGATTGCGCGCTCATTCCCACCCTGAACGACCGCACGCTCTTCATCGCTGAGCGTCTCGGTCCCGAGTCCGTGTTGTGTGACGTGATCGAAACCCTGAACCGGCGCGTGAAGTTGTTCCAGGTGGAAAGCAGTTTTACCAAGAAACTCGCCCATGACAAACAAGTGGAACTGGATGCGGTGGTGGCGCAAGCCAGGGAGGTCGCCCAGACCGACCCGTTGACGTTCCTGTATAACCGCCGCGCGATCATCCGCGAACTTCAGGACGAGGTCCTGCGCGCCAGACGCTACGCTTCGATGCTGTCCGTTTCCATCATTGACGTGGACCATTTCAAGTCCATTAACGATACTTACGGGCATCGCGTGGGCGACGAGGTGTCGCGGCAGGTGGCTCAGCGCCTGCGCGAAGGGATTCGCCACCCGGACATCGTCGGGCGGTACGGCGGCGAGGAATTCATCATCGTCCTCCCCAATTCGGGGGCGAAGGCGGCAGGAGAACAAGCCGCCCGTCTATGCGGACAGATGAGCGAGATGGACATTCAGGTGGGGGAGCATACGATTCGAGTCACGTTGAGCATCGGGGTGGCGCAACTCAGGAACGGCGACGATACGTGGGACAGCCTCCTCAAACGTGCGGACAACGCCATGTACGAAGCCAAAAAACGCGGACGCGCCTGCTGGGTGGTGGCGGAATAGGCATGGGCAGAACGCCTTCGCGCCGCGCTGAGAAGTTATCCCTGCTCGTTTTTAAAAACTGAACGAAACGATTCGCCAACCTTCGCCTTGACATCGTCCATGGCAGGGATGGGGTCGAGCAGATCCGCCAGTGAGACGACCGGCTCGTTCAAGCCGCAGGGGATGATGCCGTCCCAATATTCCATGTCGGGATTCACATTCAACGCAAAACCGTGACGGGTGATACCCCTCGCATCCACCTTGACGCCGATGGCGGCGATCTTCGCAGGCTTTTGCCTGTCTTCGGGCTTGCAGCGCGGGCAGCGCGAATGGACGTCGGCTTGAATCCACACACCCGTCTTGCCGGGGATTTGTCCGCTGGCGATGCCGTATCGCATCAGGACGCCGATAAGCGTCTCCTCCAGTTTGCGGATGTAGCCGATATAGTCAGACCTGACAGGTCTATCGGCAGGATCGTCCGGATCGGCAGATTCTTCCTGAGACCTGTCAGGTCTTATCGGCTTCAGGGGAATCAACGGATACCCCACCAACTGTCCCGGTCCGTGATAGGTAACATCGCCGCCGCGATCCACCCAATGGGTGGAAACGCCGCGCTGCTTCAACTGTTCTTCGTCCCAGAGCAGGTTGGCGGCGTTGCCTTTTCGTCCGAACGTGTACACATGGGGATGTTCAAGTAAAAGCAATGTCGGCGGGCGTCTCCCCTCTGCGATCTCCGCCGCGTATTCATCCTGGAGTTTCCAGGCGGTTTCGTAGTCAATCAAGCCGAGGTCGTGGATTTCCAAAGGCATAACGATAAAAGAAAAGGGTCTCTCGCGTAATTAACGGGAAAGAGTCTTAACACGAAGGGCACAAAGTACACAAAGGGGAAAAGAGCCTTTGATCTCATGGTTTTTTTCCTTTGTGTTCGTCGTGTCCTTTGTGGTTGCCAGTACCTGGCACAGGTGAAAAGAGTTGTCGCGTTAAAAACAGTAGAGCCAGAAAAGGAAATAAGCGGCGAGCAACGAGAAGCAGTTTGCGCTTTGCTCCTTGCATTTTACGTTCCAAATATCCTTCGATACAAATCTGATTCCAGCAGCCCATTCGGGTCGCAGCGTTTCTTCAGTTTCTTGAACTTCTTCACCGTCTCTTCGCCGTAGAAGGCGAGCGCGGTTTCGGCGGTGGTTTCGCTGTTCTTGGCAAAGTAGAAACGTCCGCCATAGGCAAGGACGATTTTATCGAACTCGAACAGCATGGCACGCAGTTTCGCGCGGTTGGAATCCGTCACCTTGAAATCCATCGCCAGCGAGAAGCCGTCCACGGCGTGGGTGAGCAGGAACGGGTCGGGGCGGTGGCGTTTGGTCACGCCGAGGTAGGAGGGCAAGCCGCATTTGAGCGAGAGTTTCAGCATCTCGCTCCATGCGGCTTCGGCGGTATCCTTTGGCAGGAAGGACTGATATTGGATCAAACCGCCGCGCCCATAGGAAAGTTCCCAGTTCGGGACGTAATCCAAAAGGAAATGGAACGCCGCATGAGACTGGCGGAAGGTATGCTTGCGCAGGGAGGCGGCGTATTTTGCAAGGTTGACCATGCGCCAGCCCAAATTGTTCGCAAAGGGCGTCATGAAGTAGTGCAGCAATGACTTTGGGAACACGCCAAAGATCCTCGGCGGCAGGATTTGATTCTTCAACTTCATCGTCTCCTGCGGGCTGGGGTCTTCGCCTTCGTGGATGTAACGCGCCGCGTGGATCTGTCCGCGCCCGAGGGAGGAACCGCCCGCAAATGTATCCAGCCAGCCGACGATGTAATCGTTATCCGGCGCGCCGTCTTGCAGGGCGGAGAGGTGTCGGCGTAGATTCGGCACAGGGAAGGCGTCCACAGTCAAAAGTCCAGAATGGATGCGTTTCATTTGCAGCGTGATGGACGTGAAGATTCCCAGCATCCCATAGCCGCCGATCATCGCGCGGAACAAATCCGCGTTCTTTTTGGGCGAGCAGGTCACTTCCGCGCCGGTGGGCAGAATTGCCGTAAATTCCACCACATGTTCGCCAATGGTGCCCATTTTGAAATTGTTCTTGCCGTGAATGTTCGCGCCGAGACAGCCGCCGAGGGTCGTCTTCATCGTGCCGGAGACGACGGGGGGCCACCAGCCCTCCGGCTCGACCTTTTGCCAGAGTTTCTCCAGCGTGACGCCGGGCTCGCATCGCACCAAGCCGACGGTTGAATCCCATTCCAGAATTTGATCCATCGCTGTGAGGTCGAGCACGATGCCGCCGCCGTTGAGCGCGGCGTCGTTGTAACTGCGCCCCGCCCCGCGCGCGATGACGGTGAGCCCCTGCTGTTTCGCAAGTTTGAACGCAGAATGGATTTCCCCGCTGCTGCGCGGGCGGAACAAATACGCGGGCGCGCTTAATGAATGACCGAAGTTTTCGAGTTGGGTGAAGGTTGTACGCATGTTGGTTCTACGAAAACCTGACAGGTCTCCAAGACCTGTCAGGTTTAAATTAGAAGGATAACCGCCTGAAAATGAACGATGGAATATGCCGGATGACCAGCATGATGTACTGCCAGAGAAACGGCGTGTAAACCGTCTGTCTGCGTTGGCGCATGGCTTTGTAAATATCGTCCACCGCTTTTTCCGCCGGAATGGCAAAGGGCGTGGGTCCCACCGCGGCTTTGAGCATTTCGGTTTTGACAAACCCCGGCTTGACGGTCAACACGTTTACGCCGTGACGGGTAAGCCGGTTGCGCAGCGCTTCGAGGTAGGTATGCACGCCCGCTTTGGAGGTGTTGTACCCGGGGTTGCCCACGCGCCCGCGGTCGCCCGCCACCGAGCCGATGCCCACGATCTGACCGGCTTTCGCGCTCTGGAACATCTCCGCCACCGGGGTGAGCCACGCCATCGCGCCGATGAGATTGACCTCGACCATTTTGCGGTCGTTCTCGAAACTGTATTTGTCCATGCCGCCGGGCGGGAAATTGACCCCCGCCAAGAAGATGAAGGTGTCCAATCCGCCGAGGTCGGCGACGATGCGCTGGAGCAGGGCGGGAACTTCGTCGTAGTTCGTTACGTCGTGGGGATAGGCGGCGGCGCGGATTTCCCCACCCTGGTTGATCTCCGCGCACAAGGCGGTCAGTTTTTCCTTTTGTCGTGAGAGCTGACGCTACGTTGTACCCCTCCTTTACAAGTTTGCGGGCGAGCGCGGCGCCCATCCCTTCAGAGGCGCCGACCAGGATGGCGCGCCGGCGCGGATTCAGCGGCGTGGCTGGAGCGAATCGGATTGTGTTGGACACTTAAAAAAACCTCGAATGATTGTGAAATGAATTTCATTCTAACACAGTCCCATCTGCGGAAACTGGAAGCGCTATATCGTGGGCTTCGCCGCAGAGCGCACAGAGGTTTTGAGTTTTTCCCAGAGGTCTCCGTGACTTCTATGGCAAAGAAAAATTAAGCCCATCCTTTTAGTGCCCTCCAGGGGAGCATTCAAATGTTGTAGATTCTTTCCCAAAATTCACCCTGCACAAATTTCTAAAATGAACCGCCAAGTCGCCAAGAACGCCAAGAAATAGAGAAGAAACATGGCGGCTTGGCGTCCTTGGCGGTATAAAACGAAAAATGTTCTGAACGGCGATTCTACAGAATCTGAATGCTCCCCCCTCCAGGAAATTTTGGGAACGGGGCGGGTACAAGTGTATAATAGTGGAAATTTGCTTCCGTACTTTTGATGGGTTCTTCAAAGGACTGAATGAACGATAACGAAAAAAAATCCGGGTCGGTCTTCTCCCGCGCGTGGGAGATCATCTCCCAGGACACGTCCATTCCCCCCGAGGAAAAAAAATCAATACTGAAGTTGATCCAGGTGCTGGTCGAGGCGTCGGAGCGCTCGGCGGGCCAGCCTCCCGACGAGGATGTGAAGACCATCACTCAGGAGGTCATCTCCCGGCATTCCCTTTTGACGACGGTCAAGCACCAGGCGGACGAACTGGACGCCCTCAAGCGCATCAGCCTCAACCTGACCTCGAGCCTCGACCTGCAAACGGTGCTGGATGCGGTGGTGACGGAAGCGATGAGCCTGGTGCGTCATGCGCGGGCGGTGCACATCTTTTTGTATGAACGCGGAGCGCTGGAATTCGGCGCCTCGCTGGATTCGGACGGCACGCGCAACAAGCCCATCTCCATTCCGCGGCGCAACGGGTTGACGTATTCCGTCGTCAGGTCTGGCAGTCAGATCATCATCGAAGACATGCCCAACCATTCGCTTTACCAGGGGATGCAGATCCTCAATTCCGGTTCCATCGTCGGCATCCCCCTCAAATTCAAGGATGAGATCGTCGGCGTGATGAACCTCTCCCGCACAGTGACGGGGCATTTCTCCCGTTCCGAGATTCGCCTCATCAGCCTGCTGGCAGACCAGGCGGCTGTGGCAATCTTCAACGCCAGCCTGTACAAGCGCGTCACGCAGATGGCAAACACCGACAGCGTCACCGGCTTGCCCAACCGCCGCGCATTGGACGAACGCCTGCAGGAGGAATGGCAGTTTGCCAGCCGCGCGAACTCGCAGTCTTCGGTGGTCATGATGGACCTGGACGGGTTCAAAGCCGTCAACGACACGTTCGGTCATAATGTGGGGGATGAACTGCTCTACTCCCTGTTCAACTTCCTCGCGCAAAAGATGCGCGGTTCCGATTTCCTTGCGCGCTACGGCGGCGATGAACTCACGCTGGTCATGCGCGGCACCAGCCTGGATGCGGCGCAGGCGGTCACCCAAAAGGTGATCGAATTAATGAGAGAATACCGCTTCACCTTCCCCTCGGAGGCGAACATCGAGCTGGGCATTACGGCGGGCATCGCCGTATTCCCCATTCACGCCGGCAATCCCAGCGACCTTTTGCGCGCCGCCGATTCAGCGCTCTACCATGCCAAGAAATATCATCGCGGGGGCTATTCCATCGCCAAAGGCGTGACCGGAAAGTTGACCCCGCTCAGTTTCAAGGAACCGGGTTAGTACCGCACGCATGCCATCGCTGCACAAACCAAAACAAGGCGGACGGGGTTATAAAAGCAAACGTCACCACAGGAGCCGAGTCATGATTTCGATGAACTCAACCCGCCAGCCCCGCAAGGTCAAACTCATCCTCAACCCCATCGCCGATATGGGACGCGCCTGGAAGACCGCCAACGACCTGAGGCCGATTGCCCAGGAATTTCAAGGCGAGCTGACCTGGAGCGGCACGGTCTATCCCACCCACGCCATCGAACTTGCCCGTCAAGCCGCCGAGGAAGGACACGACATGGTGGTCGCCATGGGCGGCGATGGAACCGTCCACGAAGTGGTGAACGGACTCATGCAGGTTCCGGCAGAGAAGCGCCCCATTTTGGGCGTGGTCCCCATCGGCTCCGGCAACGACTTCGCCTATTCCATCGGCGTCACGCAAAGATCGGCGCAGGCGCTGGCGCACGCGCTCAAAGGGGAGAACGTCCGTGCTGTGGACATCGGCGTGATGACCGACGAGCACGGGCGCAGGGAATACTTCGACAACACTCTCGGCATCGGCTTCGACGCGGTGGTCACCATCCGCTCGCACAAACTGCCCATCGTCAAGGGCTTTCTCATGTATCTCACAGCCGTCATCCAGACCATCATTCTGAACCACAAGCCGATGACCATGAAGTTCCAAAGCGACGCCGAAACCTGGGAGGATAAAATCATCATGCTTACGCTGTGCAACGGTCCGCGCGAAGGCGGCGGGTTCATGCTCTCGCCGGATTCGAGGAACAACGACGGCGGCATGGAATACGTCGCCGTCACCAACGTTTCGCGTCCCACCATGTTCCGTCTCGTGCCCGAATTCATGCAAGGCACGCACATGCGCTTCAAGCAGGTCCGCATGGGCGCGTTCAAAAATCTAACGCTCGCCTCGGACCTGCCGCTCTACATCCACGCCGACGGGGAAATCTACACCAGTTTTGGCAGCAACCTGAGGAACGTGAGTTTCGAAATCCTGCCGCAGGCATTGCGGGTGGTGAGGGGATAAACGGGAGGGAAAAACCAAAAAGGACTCAACTACAAGGTCACGAAGGAACACAAAGGAAAACCTTTAAACCTTAGTGACTTGCTATAAAAATAGGTGGACTCCGCAAGTTCTACTTGCGGGAGTCCAGAAGTTCTACTTCTGAACTCCTTTCATCCTTCGGAATGAAAAATTCCTGGATCAGGACTAAACTGCTATCCCAAAAGACGCGCAACCGCCATAAAGGAAATCGCGATGATGATGCAGATGGTGTTCGCAACGGTGACAGTGACCTGCTTCCGGCGTAACGCCTGCATGGCAGACATCTGCGCCTCGCTGGGCTTACCCTGAATCTGCGCGCCGAGCGCCGCTATCGCGTTGTTCGTACTGCCGATCATAAATCCGAATATCAGGGCGAGAATCCCCGCAGCCGCGCCAATCCCGAACCCGATCCCCGGACCGGTCATCATCCAGCCGGAACGAAACCAGTTGGAATTGACCCCGTATAAATAACTTCCAGCCAGCACGGTGATCGTTCCAGCCGCCAGCATGTACCGCGTGAAGGGAGTTTTGCTTATCAGGTGGGCGGCAAACTGCCGACCTGTGTCGCCCGTCGCGCCGATGGCAGGACCGATGATGAGGTTCATCAAAATGGCTCCTCCAGCCCACAGGATTCCCGCAATAATGTGAACAAAACGCAGAACCGAAAAAAGTGAAAACATTGTTTATCTCCTTATCTAAAATTTTGCGTAAGCGTCCAGGCATTAGAACACCTTCGATTTGATTCGTTATGCCCAGCCAAAAAGACGGAAGCATGACGAAACGCTTCTCAAAAAAGTTCCCTCATCGCCCGCACAAGGGATGATAGAATCGCAACATGCCGGACCTCTCCGCCTCACTGCAAAAGCAGGATTTGGGACACCTTCGCATCGTTGCCGGATTCTGGGGACTCGAACTGGAATCCGCCAACGCCGATTCCGCCCTCGACGAGTTGTGCGCCTCGCTTCTGGACCTCGAGGCTGTCTCTGAAACCCTGGAGGTTCTCCCCGCCGAAGCCCGTTCCGCGCTGAACGCGCTGGTGGAGGCTGGCGGCAAGATCGAATGGGCGGCGTTTGCCCGCAAATACGGCGAGATCTGCGAGATGGGCGCGGGGCGGCGCGACCGCGAACGTCCGCACCTCAAACCGGCATCCGCTTCCGAGATTCTCTTCTATCGCGGCTTGCTTGCCAAAGCCTTCTTTGAAACGGAAAAAGGCTTGCAGGAATTCGCCTATATTCCCGATGATTTACTGGAGATGATCGGCGAAGAGATGAAAGAGGAAAGAGGAAAGAGGAATATAGTTGAGCCGTTGGGTCGTCCCGCCACGCCGGTGGAGAAGGCGCACGAAATTCCCGCCGCCGATCACATCCTCGACGACGCGACCACCTATCTTGCGGCGCTGCGTATCGGAGAAGAAAGCAGGTCACGCTATAAACACGACCTACACCGATTGTTGGAAACAGCCGATCTCATCAAAAAAAACGCCCTGCAGCCCGAAGCGGTGAAAAAATTCCTCGAAGCCTCCCGCGCAGATGCGTTGGAAATGCTCTACAAAGCCTGGTTTACATCGGATATTTTCGATGAATTGCGCCTGCTCCCGGGTCTCGTTTGCGAGGGTGAATGGACGAACCAGCCGCAGATCACGCGCGAATTCCTGATGAACCTGATTGACGATATTCCAGAAGGTAAGTGGTGGAGCATTCCCGCCTTTGTCAAAGCCGTCAAGGAAAAATATCCCGATTACCAGCGACCCGCAGGCGATTACGACTCGTGGTTCATCAAGCGCGAATCAGACGGTCAGTTTCTGCGCGGGTTCGCATATTGGGATGCGGTGGACGGCGCGCTGATCAAATATCTGATTCGAGTGTTGCATTGGCTGGGAAAAGTGGATTTGGCTGCGCCGGAGGAGAGCAAGGAAGCCGCTGCGTTTCGGGTAAAGGCAAAGGATGAGGGCGGAAGGATGAAGGATGAAGGAAAAATCAGCATTTCCTCCAGCGGAAAGATCATCGTTTCAAGAAATTGTTCACGGGCGGCTCGTTATCAGATCGCGCGGTTTTGCGAATGGGATGAGCCGAAGGGAGATGAGTTTTTTTACCGTATCACAGCGGGATCGTTGAAGCGTGCCAACGAACAGGGATTGAAAGCGGAGCAATTGCTTGCGATGCTCGTGAAATACACCAACGGCAACATCCCGCCGACGGTGGTCAAGGCGCTCAAACGCTGGGATGCGCACGGCTCGGAGGCACGGGTGGAGAATCTGCTTGTGCTAAGAGTCAGCAGCCCCGAGGTCATGGAAGAGATGCGCAAATCGAAGGCGGGGAAGTTCCTCGGCGAAATCCTCAGCCCGACGGCCGTCGTCGTCAAACCCGGAGCCATCGAAAAGGTGCTGGCGGCTTTGGCGGAACTAGGTCTGCTGGCAGAAGTGATGGATGACAAATCAAGTCGTGACACATCGCGCGAAGCGAAATGAATATAATGCAATCACAAGGAGATGCCATGTCGAAGACAGATTGGATCCAGCAGGAAATTGACAACCTGAAATCGCAGGGGCTTTACAACACCATCCGCACCATCGGCTCGCCGCAGGGCGCGTGGCTGATCGTGGATGGGAAGAAGGCGCTGAACTTTTGCTCGAACAATTATCTGGGATTGGCGAACCACCCCGCGCTGACTGCCGCCGCGAAAAAAGCGACGGACGAGATGGGCGTCGGTCCCGCCGCTGTGCGCTCGATTGCCGGGACGATGACCCTGCACGTGGAACTGGAAAAGCGCCTCGCCCAATTCAAGGGTATGGAAGCGGCGATCACTTTTCAAAGCGGATTTACCGCGAACCTGGCAACCGTGCCGGCACTGGTTGGAAAAGAGGATGTGATCTTTTCGGACAGACTCAATCATGCTTCGATCATTGACGGCTGCCGTCTCTCCGGCGCGAAGATCATCGCCTATGAGCATAATGACATGAAATCTCTCGAAGAACAAATCAAGGCAAACTTGAGTCAATACCGCCGCGCGCTCATCATCACCGACGGCGTCTTCAGCATGGACGGCGACATCGCGCCCCTGCCCGATATTTACGAAGTGGCGAAGAAGTACGACATCCTATTAATGGTGGACGATGCGCACGGCGAAGGCGTATTGGGCAAGGGCGGGCGCGGCATTGTGGATCACTTCGGTTTGCACGGCAAAGTGGATGTGGAAGTCGGCACGATGTCAAAAGCCTTCGGCGTGATGGGCGGGATCGTCGCGGGCAAGCCGGTGATCGTCGAATGGCTCAGGCAGCGCGGACGTCCCTTCCTGTTCTCATCCGCCATGACGGTTCCCGATGCGGCGGCTTGCCTGGCAGCGGTGGATCTGCTCGAAGATTCCACGCAACTGGTGGATAAACTCTGGGATAATGCCAGATACTTCAAAGCCGAAATGAAGAATCTCGGTTTCAACACCGGCATGAGCGAAACGCCCATCACCCCGATCATGCTCGGCGAGGCGCCGCTGGCTCAGCAGTTCAGCCGCGAGTTGTTCGAGGCGGGCGTGTTTGCGATGGCAATCGGGTATCCTACCGTGCCGCAGGGCAAGGCGCGGATTCGAGTCATGATCTCCGCCGCGCACTCGAAGGACGACCTCGATAAAGGGCTGGAGGCGTTCAAGAGCGTGGGGAAGAAGTTAGGGGTGATTTAGTTGGGTGGTTGGATAGTTGGGTAGTTGGATAGTTGGGTAGTTGGATAGTTGGGTAGTTGGATAGTTGGGTAGTTGGATAGTTGGGTAGTTTCGTAGTTGGGTGGTTTGCCGCCGCGGAGATTCCGTTCCAACGGGTTTTGCGGCGGTTTGTTATGGTAAAATCGCCTCCGCTCACGAAAAAATCGGGGCATGGGGAGGGATGGCCGAGCGGCTGAAGGCGCATGTCTTGAAAACATGTTTGGGTCACACCAACGTGGGTTCGAATCCCACTCCCTCCGCCAGACGATTGACGATTTCAGATTTACAATTGCCAATCGAAAATCGTCAATCTGAAATCGTAAATTGACATGGGGAGGTGCCAGAGTGGTCGAATGGGGCCGCCTGCTAAGCGGTTACCGGGGCGAAATCCTCGGTCGCAGGTTCGAATCCTGTCCTCCCCGCCACTGAAAAACACATCCTTGCCGGGTGTGTTTTTGTTTTCGGTCGCACGCCCCCATTGAGGGGATGGTATTCGAATCCTGCGCAGTCCCCGCCACTGAAAAACACATCCGATTTTCGGGTGTGTTTTTGTTATGGTCTGTGTCCGTAAACATTCGCCCGTGCCATCACACACGCCCATACAGCGGATGATTGGCGTTGATTTGCAGTAAATCCCATAGGTTTCCATACAAATCTTCGAACACGGCGACCAGCCCGTACGATGCCTCTTTTGGATGCCTTACAAATTTTATTCCCCTGGCGATCATCTCTTTGTAATCTCTCCAAAAATCGTCTGTGTTGAGAAAGAGAAATACCCTGCCGCCTGTTTGATTGCCGATAAAAGGTTCCTGCTCCGGTTTGGACGCTTTCGCCAAAAGGAGCGTGGTTCCGTAAGCGCCGGGTGGGGCGACCACGACCCAGCGTTTATCCTGCTCCGGCTGATATGTATCTTCCACCAGCGTAAAATGCAATTTCCTGGTATAGAAAGCGATTGCTTCATCGTAATCCCTGACCACCAGCGCGATGTGGATGATGGATTGATTCATGTTCGTCTCTCGTTGTCACTGTTGGAGATGCCGGGCGGGAATGGAATCATCCCAGCAGTGCGGTAAAAAACAAAGGGGAGAAAATATTTTTTGAAACCCACACAGCCTTCGGCTGAGTCAGAAGCGGGGCGGGACAAGATAAAACTGCGGAAAGTAAAATGTCTCCGCAGTCTTTCTTCTTTCCTCTTTCCTTCCTTCACCTATCTCCACAAATGTCCATAAGCATATTCCCCTTCGAGCAGTTTCCCCTCAGCGAAGCGCTCGAAGCGGAAGGGAGTGATGTCCACGGTCTTGGGCTTGCCATCAAGAATCAATTCCACCATGCTCACGCCCGCAGCTGGGGAGGTCTTGAAGCCGGTGCCGCTCAACCCGCAGGCGAGATAGAAACCGTCAGGACCCGTTGCGCTGTAGATGGCGCGCTGGTCGGGGTCAGCCCGTCGCGCCCGACGTGGATGGACTGTAAACCGCTCTCTTCGATCCCGGGGATACGCCGCACCATGTTGTCAATCAGTTTTTCGAGGAACGTGGGCGAAGGCGTTTGTTCGTCGGCGTCGGGCGGTTCGCCGCGCAGGGAATCTTCTTCGCTCGCGGCAAGGATGAGCGCGCAGCGCCCTCGGGACGGAAGTAGCGACCGATGATGTCGTCTATCACGGTGGGGATTTTGCCCAGCGACGGCGGGCGATGGAGGAAGGCAACATCGTGCGACCACGTCACGAGCGGGGCTCGACGCCTGCGAGGCTGGCGACATGCTTTGCCCACCTCCCAGCCGCGTTGACGACGATGGGCGCGGCAAACTCGCCTTTATCGCTGCTCACGCCTGCGACCCTTCCTCCCGCCGTGTGGATGGCGGTCACTTCGCAATTTTGAATCAGCGTCGCGCCGTTGCGTTTGGCGCCATCAATGAACGAGTTGGTGGTGAGAGTTGCATCAGCGTAGCCCGAGTCGGGTTCGTAGGCGACGAAGTCGAAGTCGTCGGTGGCGAGGTCGGGGAAAAGTTTTCTCGCCTCGTCCGCAGAGATGACCGAGGTGTTGATGCCGATGCGCTGCTGGTTGGCGACGTTGCCGCGCAATTTGTCTTCGTACTCGCGCTTGACGATTTTCAGGAAACTCGTATGTTGGAATCCACATTCGCCGCCGACGCGTTCCCTCCAATTGCTGAAATAGTTTTTGTGACTCTTGAAGGTCAGTTCGGCCTCCACGGCGAGGTCGTAGTGCATGCGCACCAGCCCGCTGGAATAGCCGGTTGCGCCCGAAGCGGCGGTTCGACGTTCGAGGATGGCGGTTTTGAGTCCGCGTTCGGCGAGGTGGAAAGCGATACTTGCGCCCATCACGCCCGCGCCGATGACAATGGCATCGTAGGTTTGAGTCATGGGGAGTCCTTTCGCTAAATGGATGAAAGCGATTGTAGCAGGTTTTACCGTTTACCCCGCTTTGACTTCCAAATCTTCCAGGCGTTCGGTTTCATCCAATGCCGGCGGCAACAAATGGATTCCTTTCGCTTCTTCCCGGACCCGCGAACTGACCCTGACCATCAAGCCTCGGTCACGCTGAAAGGACTCTCAACCACACCCGAACGGCTTTGGGCGGCGGTCAGGCTGGAGTTGGCGAACCCGCTAAAAGTCCAGAGGGGAGGCGGTTGTGTTCAGGCGGGAATCTCGTCAGCGCTGGCTTCCGGTTGGTTTATCCAAAAAATTCTGGCGCGTTTGTTGAGCGATTCAAGCGTGTTTTTTGGCGGCGTTTTCCTGTTGTGACAATGTACAGTACAGCCCGGTGACATTCAGTACTCGAATTTGTGAATATATTCACAAATAATGAGAATAGGCGGGGTAGAGGTTTTTGCTATTCGAGAGGTAAACGGAGTTGATTGGAGGTAATCCATGACGGCCTCGGTGACAGTCGAACGACACTTTTACGAAAGAGTCCTGGAAGCCACTCCCAGTGGCGAGCGGCTGAGGCTTTGCCTCGAATGCGGGAATTGCAGCGGCATCTGCCCGTTTGGGTATCTGATGCAATACCCGCCCAGCCGGATGATCGCGATGATGCGCGCGGACCGGATCAAGAAAGTGCTCGAAACAGATACGGTATGGATGTGCGTATCCTGTTACGCCTGCACCGCGGCTTGCCCGTCGAAGATCCCGTTGACGCCCGGCTTGATGACCAGCATCAAGGAAGAGTTGCTTCTGGCTGGTAATGTTCCCGCGGAACTTCATAACGCGCTGCAAAATTCCCAGCGCTATGGCAACCCGCTCGGAGAGTCGCCGCGCAAACGGGCGGACTGGATCAACGGCATCCAGCCGGAAGTCAAGATCATGGCGAAGCACAAACAGCCGGTGGACGTGTTGTGGTTCGTCGGCGATTACGCATCGTTTCACCCCCGCGTCCAGGCGGCGACGAAAGCACTGGCGAGAATCCTGCACGCGCTCGGCGTGGATTTCGGCATTCTGGGTCCCGATGAATCCAGCGACGGCGATTCGCAGAGACTGGCGGGCGAGCGCGGTTTGTTCGAGATGCTGGCGGAGAAGAACGGCAAGGTCTTCAGCAAGTATCAATTCAACCAAATCATCACCACCGATCCGCACGCCTATAACGCGATCAAGAATGAATATCCTGCTCTGGGCATCAAGTATCCGGTGCAGCATTACACCGAGTATCTCGCGGAGCGGATTGACGCGCTCAAACTGCTGATGAAACAGCAAATCAGCGCGAAAGTCACTTATCACGATCCATGTTATCTCGGTCGCGCCAATGGGATCTTCGATCCGCCGCGCGATTTGCTGTGCGCCATCCCCGGCGTGGAACTGGTGGAAATGACTCACAATCACGCCAACAGCCTGTGCTGCGGAGGCGGGGGCGGCGGGATGTGGCTGGACGGTTTCCAATGGGAGAAAGCCCACGTGCGACTCTCCGACTGGCGCGTGCGCGAGGCGCTGAATTCCGGCGCGGATTTCCTGGCGGTGGCTTGCCCCTACGAAACGCCGCGCTTCTGAAGATGCAGCAAAGACCATGCCCGGCGCGGACAAATTAAAGGTGCGCGACATCGCCGAACTATTGGCTGAATCCATGGGCGTGTGAAGGAGGCGCTGAGATGAACATCGTTGTTCTGGTGAAACTCGTTCCAGATCTGGTGGAGGAGTTGACCATTGACCCCGGCGGCGCGGCGCTCGACCTGACCTTTGCGCGCTGGATCATCAATGAATTCGACGACCACGCGCTGGAGCAGGGAATTCTATTAAAAGAAAAGAACGGCGGTACGGTCACAGTTCTTGCGCCCGATCTCGAAGGCGCGGACGATGTGCTGTTCACCGCGGGTCGCCAAAGGCGCGGACCGGCTGATCAAGGTCAAAGGGGATTTCAGCGCAGCGAATAATCATGCAATGGCGCGTTCCTTCGCGGCGATTATCAAGGAACTGCAAGCCGATCTCGTCCTGACCGGCGTTCAGGCACACAATGACCTGGATGGATCGGCGGGACCTCTGCTGGCGGAATGTCTGCAATCGCCCTATGTGGGTTATGTATCCAGTGCTGCAATTAATGACGGTAAGTCTGTGATACGGAAGGAATATCCCGGGGGCTTGCTCGCTGAAATGGAAGTGACATTGCCCGCTGTTTTGGGAATCCAAGCCGCGGAACAGCCGCCGCGCTATGTGGCGGTCAGCAAAGTGCGGCAGGCGATGAAGGCTTCTTCCATCGAAGAAATGGATGCCTCCGACTTCGACCCAAGCGGGGCGCCCGCAGTGGGACGCATGTTCCAGCCTGAAGCGACTGCACATGCAGAGATGATCGAAGGCAGCCCGGAGGAAGTCTCTGCCAAGCTGGTTGATCTCTTCAAAGAGTTGGGCGTGCTGTAAAGGAGGCGATGATGAGTCAGGATATTTACGTCGTCATCGAACACCTGCAGGGACAGGTTTCAGATATTTCGTACACCATGCTTGCTGGCGCGCGAGAGTTGAGTCAGGCAACGGGCGGAAAAGTTATCGCCGTGTTGCTGGGACATAATGCAAAAGACTTGGCGGAGGATTTTGCCGCTGATCAGATCTTGTATCTCGATCATGAGTTATTGGCTGAATTTACCTCCGATGCGTATCAAAAAGCATTGGCGGATTTGATCAGCAAAGATCAACCGCGCGCAGTTCTTTTTGGGAACACATCCATCGGCGCGGATGTGGCAAGCGTGCTTTCGATGCGATTGGGCTTGCCATTGGTGAGTTCGTGCCGCAGTTTTACCGAAGAAGGAAAGTTTGTGAGTCAGATATGCGGCGGCAAGATCATGGCGGAGGGTGAGTTGCCATCACCGATCGCGTTGGTCACGATGGCGCCTGGCGGCTATCAACCAGATCAAGGTCGAAGCGTGGATTCGCCCCCAGTCACGGAATCAACTGTCCCTGCGTTGGAGGCGCTGCGCGTCACGTTGTCCAAATACATCGAGCCTGAATCCACTGACGTGGATATTTCCAAAGAGCCATTGCTCATCGCGGTCGGGCGCGGAATCCAAAACAAGGACAATATCGAACTGGCGGACGCGCTTGCGCAGGCAATCGGCGGCGTGGTGTGCGGTTCGCGTCCCGTCATTGACCAGGGCTGGCTTTCCACATCGCGGCTCGTGGGCAAATCGGGCAAGCAGGTGAAGCTGAAGATTTATTTCGCGATGGGCATCAGCGGCGCGCCCGAACATACGGAGGCGATCACGCAAAGCGACACGATCATCGCCGTCAACACCGATCCGAAGGCGCCGATTTTTGATATTGCGAAATACGGCATTCAAATGGATCTCTTCGAATTGGTCGAAGTGCTGACCGAGCATTTGAAAGCGAAAGTTTGAAATGAATTACGAAGCGTTGAAGTCCGTCATCGTTTTGCTCGCGCTCTTGACCGCGACGGGCGTTTTCGTCTGGCGCGCCTATCGCCTGTTATGGGTCAACCTGCGACGTGGGCAGCCGAGCGGTCGCTTTGATCGCTGGGGCGAGCGCATCAAAGGCGTGCTCGTTTACGTCGGCGCGCAATTGCGTTTGTTCCGCTTTCTCGTCCCCTGGCACGGCGCACTTCTTCGTCTTCTGGGGTTTCCTGTTCCTTTCGTTGACCATCCTGCAAGCCATCGCGGAGGGTCTCGCAGCGTTTGCAAATCCTCACTACGTGTTGCCGTTGATTGGCACATGGGGACCGCTGGCGTTGATACAGGATTTGCTTGCGACAGCCGTCGTCATCGCGGTCGCATATGGATTGTATCTGCGGCTCGTCGTTGACCCCGACCGTTATCGTGGAAGTCACAAAGGCGCGGGTGTGAAGGTGCTGGGATTCATCATGACCATCATGCTCAGCCTGCTGGTGATGAACGGACTCCGCATCAACCTTGACCAGGACCTGCTCGCCGCGTGGAGACCTGTCTCTGCGCTTGTGGGTTTACTCTTCGCAAGCCTCAGCCCCGCCGCGCAGGGAGTGATCGAAGAGGTCGCTTATTGGATTCACTTGGGTGTGGTCATGCTGTTCCTGACTGAATTACCGACAGGCAAGCATTTCCATATCTTCACGTCCATTCCGAACGTTCTGCTTCGCAATCTCGAACCGCGCGGAAGACTGCCCGCTCCGCTTGAAGTTGAGGGCGCGGTTGGCGTTGGAACAATGGAGCAGTTCCGCTGGAAGCAGATGCTCGATTTCTACACCTGTTCCGAATGCGGGCGCTGTCAGGAGATGTGCCCCACTTGCAGAAGCGGCTCGCCGCTTTCGCCCAAACTGCTGATCATGGATTTGCGGCGCAATCTGGAGGAACGCGGCGCGGCATTGTCGGCGCATTCATCGAACGGTGTATTGTCCAAATCATTGACAGGCGATGTCATCAGCGAAGAAGCGCTGTGGGCTTGCACCACCTGTTTCACCTGCGATCAGGAATGTCCGTTGTTCATCGAACACGTCAATCCGATTGTGGAAATGCGGAGACACTTAATCGTCGAAGGTCGCGTGGATAAAAAATTGCAGGACGCGCTCGCCAACCTTGGGCGTTACGGCAACTCATTCGGCCAATCCGAGCGGATGCGCGCTAAATGGACGCAGGGATTCCAGCCTGCGATCAAGGACGCGCGCAAAGAATCTGTTGAATATTTATGGTTCGTCGGCGATTATGCCTCCTACAACCAGACTTTGACCGATGTCACGCGCAAAACGGCGGAAGTATTTCAGAAGGCGGGCTTGAATTTCGGAATTTTGTTTGATGCCGAACGCAATTCTGGCAATGACGTGCGCCGCGTGGGTGAAGAGGGTCTGTATGAAATGCTGGCGGAGAAGAATTTGCAGGCTTTGTCCAAGTGCAAGTACGAGACCATCGTCACCACTGACCCGCACACGTACAACACCTTGAAAAACGAATACGCGTGGAATGGGAACGGTCGTCCGCGCATTTTGCATTACACCGAATTGCTCGATGAATTGATCGTTTCGGGCAAACTCAAATTCAGCAAAAAACTCGACACTCGAATCACGTATCACGATCCCTGCTATCTGGGTCGTTACAACGGCGTATATGACGCGCCGCGCCGCGTGCTGTGTGCGACGGGATGCGGACTGACCGAAATGGAACGTCACGGCGACCGCGCCTTCTGTTGCGGCGCGGGCGGCGGGCGGATTTGGATGGAAGAAATTCCCAGCAGGGAGCGTCCCGCTGAGATTCGCATCCGTGATGTTGCTGCATTGAAAGAGGCTCAGGCGCTGGTCGTAACCTGCCCGAAAGATGTAACCATGTTCCGGGACGCGGTCAAGACCACCGGTAACGAGAGTAGGATTCTGGTCAAGGATTTGATCGAAGTGGTGTATGAGGCGTTATGAATCACCCTCACCCCCGTCCCCTCTCCCACTGGGAGAGGGGTGAAGGGGTGAGGGCAAAAAGGAGACACTCAACATGAACGCGGTCAGGCAAACCGCATCGGAATGGATCAGAAAGATCAGACTGCCCATCGCAACGAAGTTGACCCTGAGCTTTCTGTCCATCATCCTGTTGAGCAGCCTCATCTTTACCGTCGTTGGAATTCAGATCATTAACAACCGAATCATCGCCGAAGCGCAGGAGCGCGTCCGCAATGACCTCAACACCGCGCGCGAAATCTACCAGAATCACCTTGAACATGTCGAGGACGCGGTGGAGTTCACCACCGTGCGGCTGTTCATGGCGGACATTCTGCGCGGAGACATCCGCCAGGAATACCTGGACGAACTGGTGCGCTTTAAGGAGAGTGAAAACCTCGACGTGCTGACTATCACGGACGCCGATGGAAAAGTGGTCCTGCGCGTGAACAATCCCGCCCTCGCCGGGGACGACCAAAGCCATGATGAGATCGTGGCAATGGTTCTGAAAACGAAAGCAGCCATCTCAGGAACGACGATCATTTCGGCGGAGGAACTTCAACGGGAATCACCGGCGCTGGCGGAGCAGGCGCACTTCGTTTTCGTTGATACCCCCATGGCGAAACCCCGCCCCGAAACCGAAGAGACCTCGGGCATGATGCTCAAAGCCGCCGCGCCGATCTTCGACGAACAAGGCACCGTCATCGGCGTAGTGTATGGCGGAATCCTGCTGAACCGAAGTTACGAGATCGTGGACAAGATCAAGGAGACGGTTTTCCAGGGCGTTGTGTACGAAGGCAAGGATATCGGCACCGCGACCATCTTCCAGGACGACGTGCGCATCTCGACCAACGTGAAGGACGACGAAGGCGCCAGAGCTATCGGCACGCGCATCGCCGCCGACGTGTACGACTATGTAACGGTCCGGCAGGCAACCTGGGTGGGGCGGGCGTACGTGGTCACCGACTGGTACATCACCGCCTACGAACCCATCCGCAACATCAGCGGAAAAATCATCGGCATCCTGTACGTCGGCATCCTCGAACAGAAATACACCGACATCCAGGAACAGACGATCTGGGTCTTCGTCGGCATCACGCTGGCGGGTGCGGCGTTGACCACCATCATCGCCTTGTGGGTCTCGCGCCAGATCTCCAGTCCGATCCGCCAACTGGTGGCGGCTTCCAGGCAACTGGCGGAGGGCAACCTCGACGTCAAACTGGAACCGACCAGCGGCGACGAACTTGGAAAACTGTCCTACCGCTTCAACCAGATGGCGGAAGCCCTGCGCCAGCGCGACGAACGCCTGAAGGAGTTTACCAAGCGCAAGATCATGGAATCGGAACGGCTCGCCATCATCGGTCAACTGGCGGCGAACGTGGCGCACGAACTCAACAACCCGCTTCAGGGCATCGTCACGTATTCGAGCCTGCTTCTGGAAAAGAACGTTTGCGACGACCCTTCGCGGCAGAACATCGAAAAGATCGCCATTCAAGCCCATCGCTGCCGCGAGATCATCCGCGGTCTGCTGGATTTTTCGCGGCAGAAGAAACCGCAGAAAACCCTCACCGATATCAATGCCCTGCTGCGGCGCTGCGTCTCGCTCGTGGAAAACCAGGCGATCTTTCACAACATCACCGTCGTTCAGCGGCTCGATGAGAGCCTGCCGATGATCGTCGTGGACCCGTCGCAGATCGAGCGGGTTTTCCTGAACCTCATCATCAACGCGGCGGAGGCGATGAACGGCGGCGGCACGCTCACGCTCACCACCACGTACGGGCTGAATGCGAAGACCGTCGAGATCGAAGCGAAGGACACCGGTCACGGCATCAGCATCGAAAATATGGAAAGAATCTTCAACCCGTTCTTTACCACCAAGGAGATCGGTCACGGCGTCGGGCTGGGGCTGGCGATCAGTTACGGGATCGTCAAGGAACACAACGGCGAGATTACGGTCGAAAGCGAGATCGGCAAAGGCGCGAAGTTCATCGTCAGCCTGCCGGTCATAACGAAAGTCAGTGAAGAAAATGGAAACAAAGTCGCGGATTTTGCTCATTGATGACGAGGAAGTCGTAATCGACTCCTGCTCGCAGATTCTGGCGGGCGGACCTTACGAAATCGCCTCAGCCTCCGACGGGACGGCTGGTCTGCGCCTCGTGAGCGAGTTCCACCCCGATCTGGTTTTCGTGGACCTCAAGATGCCGGGCATCTCCGGCTTCGAGGTGCTGGAAAAGATCCGCGAGATGGACTCCACCATTGTAATGGTCGTCATCACCGGCTTCGCCACCGTCAGTTCGGCGGTGGAGGCGATGAAGAACGGCGCGTACGACTTCCTGCCCAAGCCGTTCACGCCCGACGAGTTCCGCATGATCACCCGGCGCGGACTCGACAAACGCAGGCTGGTGCTGGAAACCATCGCCCTCCGGCGCGAAAAGGAAATGCTCCGCGAGCAATTCGCCGCCATCGTCTCGCACGAACTGAAGTCCCCGCTCAGCGCGGTTCAGCAGAACCTGTTCGTTCTGGCAGACGAACTCTCCGGCTTGATCAACGAAGAACAGATGAAACGGATCGAACGCATGAAGACCAACATCAACGACCTGATCCAACTGATCCTCACCTGGCTGCGGGTGCTTTCGGTGGACGTGAACAAGATCCGCGAGAACTTCAAGCCCACGTCCGTCGCCTCCGTCTTGACCAAAGCCATCGAGACCGTCCAGCCTCACGCGGTCCGCAAGGATATCGAACTGGTCTCGTCCATCCATGAGCCGCTCGGTTCCGTCAACGGCGATGAGGGGACGCTGGTCGAGGTGGTGGTCAATATTCTGGGAAACGGGATCAAGTATTCGCGGGCGGGGGGCGAGATTTCCATCCGCGCCGAAAAAACCGCCGGGGAAGTGTTGATCGCCGTCTCCGATCGCGGCGTCGGTATATCCAAAGAGGACCTTCCCCACATCTTCCACGATTTCTACACCGGGAAGGCGGACCGGGCGGGCGAACAAAGCAGCGGCATTGGGCTTGCCATCGCCCGGCGGATCGTCGAAGCCCACGACGGTTCGATCACGGTCGAAAGCGAATTGGGCAAGGGCAGTACGTTTGTCATCCATCTGCCGTCTCTAAAGGAACAATCCAATTCCGAACCCCATACGGATTTGGAGATGGCTCACTCTTAATTCAAGGAGATGTCCAATGAATGTGCAAAAGAGATTGATCATTATTGACGACGACCCCGATTTCGTGGGAGGGATCAAATCCATCCTGGAGAGGGCGGAATACCAGGTGGATACGGCTTACAACCCAAAGGACGGGTTTCAGGCATTGCAGGCGCGGCGTTACGACCTGCTCCTCCTCGACATCATGATGGGGCGCGGCGCGGAAGGCATTGCGCTGGCGCGCAAGATCAGGAAGGACCCCAAACTAAGGGAAATGCCGGTGTTGATCATCACCAGCGTCCGCGAACAGATCGCCTTCCTCTTCCCGGGCCAGGCGGTGCACCCCAACTTTGTGGATGTGGATGAACTGGTCGAGAAGCCGGTGGAACCGAAACTTCTGCTGGAAAAGGTAAGCGCCCTGATCAAGGCGGCGGAAGAGAAACACCTGCAACCCCAGTGATGAGGAGAATCTATGACAGCCGAACTATCGTTCAACCAAGAAATCGCCAACATGATGTACGCCACGCACGGCAATCCGATCTCGCATTGCCTGCAATGCGGCACGTGCTCCGGCACCTGCCCGGCGGTCGAATTCATGGACTACACCCCGCGCGCCATCATCGGGATGATCCGCGAGAACTTCAAAGATGAGGTGCTGGCGAGCAACACCTACTGGTCGTGCGCCTCGTGCTATCACTGCACGGTGCGGTGCCCGGCCGGGATCGACATCGCCGATATGATGTACGCCCTGAAGCGTTATTCCATGTGGAAGAGCCGCTTCAAGGAGGGGTTGATCGGACCCGACTTCTCGGAGGGCTTCGTGAAGATGATCGTCAACTCCGGCAAATCCTTCGAGCCGATCCTCGCCACCACCTACCTGCCCAAGTTCAGCGCCGGCGACCTGGTTCAGGAGGCTTTGACCGCCACAGGGCTGGTGTTGAAAGGGAAGATTCCGCTACTCCCGAAGAGAATCAAGCGGCTCAAGAAATTCCAACGGATGGTGAAGCGGATCATCCCGCTGGGAGAGCTGTCATGAAACAATACGCCTATTATCCCGGCTGTTCGCTGGAAAGCCTGGCAAAGCCTTATCAACTCTCCGCGAAGGAGGTCTCGCTCGCGCTGGGTTTGGACCTCAGGGAGATCGAGGATTGGAACTGCTGCGGGGCGACCGCCTACTTCCCGGTGGATGAACTGCTGGCATACACACTCGTGGCGCGCAATCTTGCCATCGCGGAGAAAACCGGGTTGACGGATTTCGTTGCGCCGTGCAGCGCGTGTTTCAAGAACGCCTACTACACCAACAACTATCTCAAAAAAGACCCGGACCTGGCGGATCACATCAACTTCGCGCTCGAAGAGGATAGCCTGCACGTGGAGGGAACCTTGAAGGTGCGCCACCTGATCGAGGTCGTTCTGGAGGATGTGGGGTTGGAGGCGGTCAAAAATAAGGTCGCGCATCCGCTCGCGGGATTGAAGGTCGCCCCGTATTACGGCTGCCAGTTGCTGCGCCCGCGCAAGGATCACGAAGACGTGGAGAACCCGCAATACTTCGAAGAACTGCTGTCCGCCATCGGTGCGGAGCCGCTGGAATACGCCTCCAAGACGCGCTGCTGCGGCGCTTCGCTGATCATCACCAACCGCAAAGCCGCACTGGAGATGGTTCACCTGCTGTTGAAGGAAGCCATCGAGCGCGGCGCGGATGTGATCGTCACCACCTGCCCGATGTGCAACGTCAACGTTGAGGTGTACCAGAGCCAGGTCAACCGCGAGTTCGGCACGAATTACTCCATTCCCGTGATGTACTTTACCCAGTTGATGGGCATGGCGATGGGAATCGCTCCGCGCCGCCTCGGGATTGCCAGAGAGCCTGTCCCAAAGGCGCAGGCGCCGGTCTCTGCATAAAAACAGGATTATGACAGCATACAAAACAGGAGAGAAACCTATGACAGAAAGAATTGGCGTTTACGTTTGTCACTGCGGAACGAACATTGCCGGGGTTGTTGATGTCGCCGAGGTCAGCAAATGGGCGGGTGAAAAACTTGCCCACCGGGGCGTGGTCGTCTCGCGTGATTACAAGTTTATGTGTTCCAGCCTGGGTCAGGAGTTGATCCAGAAGGATATCAAGGAATTCGGCTTGACCCGCGTGGTGGTGGCGGCTTGTTCGCCGCACCTGCACGAAGCCACCTTCCGCAACGCCTGCAAGGAAGCGGGACTCAACCCATACCTGTGTGAGATGGTCTCCATTCGCGAACAGGTCTCCCGGGTGCACACGGATAAAGAGGCTGCCACTGAAAAAGCCAAAGCCATGATTGCCGGCGGCGTAGCGCGGGTGGCGCATAACGAGGCGCTGGAACCTCTGCGCGTGCCGATCCATGCGGATACGCTCGTGGTTGGAGGCGGCATCGCGGGCATCCAGTCGCGCTCGAAATCGCTGATGCGGGCTTCCACGTCTATCTGGTGGAGCGCGAACCGTCCATCGGCGGTCACATGGCGCAGTTCGACAAGACCTTCCCCACGCTGGATTGTTCGGCATGTATTCTCACGCCGAAAATGGTCCAGGTGGGCAGCCACCCGAACATCACCCTGCTGACCTGGAGCGAAGTAACCAAAGTGGACGGCTACGTGGGCAACTTCGTGGTCACGATCAACAAGAAAGCCCGCTATATCAAAACCGAAGACTGCACCGGATGCGGCATCTGCTGGGAGAAATGCCCGTGGAAGGTCGTGGACGAAGTATTCGAGGTCGGCATGGCGAAACGCAAAGCCGTATACGTGCCGTTCCCGCAGTCCGTTCCGAAATACCCGGTCATTGACGCGCCGAACTGCGCGTACTTCCTCAAAGGCACCTGTAAAGCCTGCGAGAAGTTCTGCCCCACCAACGCGATTGACTTCAACCAAAAGGATGAAGCCATCAGCGTGCAGGTCGGCAACATCATCCTGGCAACCGGCTTCGACCTGTTCGATGCGAAGCGCATCCCTCAATACGGATACGGCAGGCTGGAGAACGTCTACACCAACCTGGAGTTCGAGCGCTTGTGCAACGCGGCGGGTCCCACCGGCGGGAACATCGTCCTGCGCGACGGGAAGACCGTCCCAAAGACCGTGGGCATTGTCCACTGCGTCGGCTCGCGCGACCAGAACTACAACTCCTATTGTTCCGCCATCTGCTGTATGCAAAGCCTGAAGTTTGCCCACCTTGTTCACGAACGCACCGGCGCGGAAGTGTACAACTTCTACATTGACATGCGCACGCCCAGCAAGGGCTATGAAGAGTTCTATCAGCGTCTGCTCGAGGAAGGGACGCACTTCGTGCGCGGCAAAGTGGCGGAGATCAGTGACTTCGCGCGCGTGCCTGAGGAAGAAGGCAAGTTGGTCATCCAGGTGGAGGATACGCTGATCGGCAAACAGCGCCGCATCCCCGTGGATATGGTCGTCCTTTCGGCTGGATTGCAGCCGCGTCACGACGCGAAAGAAGTCGGGAAGATGTTCGGTATCGCTTGCAGTTCCGACGGCTGGTACATCGAACGGCATCCGAAACTCGACCCCGTGGCGACCATGACCGAGGGCGTTTTCATCGCCGGAGCCGTGCAAGGACCGAAGGACATCCCCGCCAGCGTGGCGCAGGGAGCGGGCGCGGCGGCGCGTGTGCTGGGCAAGATCCAGCAGAAAGAAATCGCGCTCGAGCCAGTGCGCGCTTCGATCAACGAGGCGCAATGCTCCGGCCGCCGCATCTGCAACGGTTTGTGTCCGTTCAGCGCCATCCTGTTCCACGAGGACAAGATGGTCTCCGAGATCAACCCGGCGCTGTGCCAAGGTCGCGGCACCTGCGTGGCGGCTTGCCCGGCGGGCGCAATCAGCGGAACCTGTTTCAGCAACGAGCAGATCCCTTTCGCAGATCGAGGGATTGCCGCTGCTCAATCTCGATGTAAAGGAGGCGGCGGCTGTGTAGTGGTAATTGGGTAATCATGTAATTGCCAATTACGCCTGCCCTGGAGAAACTCTTATGAACGATAAAACTTTCAGAACCCACCATCATCGGTTTTACCTGCAACTGGTGCAGTTACCGCGCCGCCGATACGGCTGGAACGGCGCGCGTGAAGTATGCGCCCAACGTCCGCCTCATCCGCCTGATGTGCTCCGGGCGTTTGGGACCCGACCTTTGTATTCAAAGCCTTCGCCAACGGCGCCGATGGCGTGATGGTCACCGGTCGCCACCCGGGCGATTGCCATTACGTGGAACAGAACTACAAAGCCCTGCGGCGTTTCATCCTGATGAAGCGCGTGCTGGTGCAGATGGGCATTGACCCCGGGCGGATCAAACTGCTTTGGGCAAGCGCCGCGGAAGGCGCCATCCTTGCCGCCGAGATCAACAGGTTCGTCGAGGAAGTGCGCGCGCTTGGTCCGCTCAACTGGGCCCGCAAGTTATCAGGGAAGCCGTTTCCGCCCCTGCGATGGAGGAGGTGACAGCATGACCACGAACAGCAAACCCAAATTCGCCATGTACTGGGCAGCCTCCTGCGGCGGATGCGAGATCGCCGTCCTGAACACGCATGAGGTCATCCTGGATGTGGATGCCAACTTCGATGTCGTTTTCTGGCCCGTCGCCGTGGATACGAAATACAAGGACGTGGAAGCCATGGAAGACGGCTCGATCCTGCTCACGCTCTTCAACGGCGGCATCCGCAATGACGAGAACGAACACATCGCCAAACTGCTGAGGCGGAAATCGAAGATCCTCGTCGCCTTCGGCTCGTGCGCCTGCGAGGGCTGCATCCCCGGACTGGCAAACCTTTGCCCGGTGGGCGAACTCGTCCACACAGCCTTCAACACGCTGACGACCGACAACCCGCACGAAATCTATCCGCGCATCACGTTCGATGTGCCCGAAGGCGAACTGCACATTCCCAAACTCGAAAAGGTCCTGCGCCCGCTCGACCACGTAGTGGATGTGGATTACTACATGCCGGGCTGCCCGCCGGAATCGCATCAGATTGCGGCGGTCATTGACCTCGTCGTCAAAGTGCTCAAGGGCCAGGCGGAACTGCCGCCGAAGGGAGCGGTGATCGGCGTGGGCGACTCGACCGTCTGTGACGAATGCCCCCGCGCGCGCAACGTGAAGTCTATCAATACGTTCCGGCGCATCCAGGAGATTGCGCCGGTTGACCCGACCCTGTGCCTGCTCGAACAAGGCATCCCGTGCAATGGTCCCGCCACCCGCAGCGGATGCAACTCACGCTGTCCGAATGCCGGGGCGCAGTGCATCGGCTGTTACGGTCCCGACGAGGGCGTGCTGGATTATGGCGCGCGGCTGATCTCGGCTTTTTCCTCCGTCATTGATGCGAGGGAGCCGGAGGAGATCGAGCGAATCCCTGGACGGCATCCCCGACCCGGTGGGGCAGATCTATCGCTTCAACCTGGCGGGGTCGCTGCTGAAGGCGAACAAGGAAGCATGGCGGGCAAAATGAGGCTGTGCGCAAACAGGTCTGTTCATCTGCTGCACGAAAGGAGGATGACATGACTACGAAACCCATCGAAGGGAGCGAACCCGTCGAAGACCGCAACGCGATCCTGGAGAAGGCTCTCATCGAGGAATATCTTGAGGAAAAGGGCTACACGCTCGAAACCCTCAAGAAACTGCCCGCCGAGGCTGCCGAGAAGTTGATGAAGGAAGCCTCGCAGTATGCCTCGCTCAAATTGGAGGAAGTGGCGGCGCGCGCGCATTTCATCAAAGAACTGCACGACGACGGCTCGCCGCTCGAAAAATAGCGCGTAAACGCGATGCGAAAACCGGTTTTACGGATTCCACATCACGAATCACGAACTGAGATCGGAGACCCTATGACACAACGAATATCCATCGACCCCATCACCCGCCTGGAAGGGCATGGCAAGATCGAGATCTTCCTCGATGAAAAAGGGAACGTTGCCAATTCCTATTTTCAAATCCCCGAACTGCGCGGCTTTGAGCGTTTCGTGGTGGGGCGTCCTATCGAAGAAATGCCGTCGCTGACCAACCGCATCTGCGGCGTCTGCCCGGAGGCGCACCACATGGCGGCATCCAAAGCCGCGGACGCGGTCTATCACGTGGGACCCGCCGCGCACGGCAAAGCTGCTCCGCGAAATGCTCTATTCCGCATTCTACTGCACCGACCACACCACGCACTTCTACGCGCTGGGCGGGACCGGACTTTGTGATGGGACCCGATGCGCCCGTCGCCGAGCGCAACATCCTCGGCGTGATTCACAAAGTCGGGTTGGAGATCGGCGGCAAGGTCATCCAGATGCGCAAGTACGGTCATGCCGCCGTCGAGATGATCGGCGGGCGCAAGGTGCACCCGTGCACGTCCATCCCCGGCGGGATGACCAAAGGCATCACCGGCGAACAGCGCAAAGAGATGGAAGACATGGCGCGCTGGGCGATCGAGTTTGCGCAGTTCAGCCTGAAGATCTTCAACGACATCGTGCTCGGCAACAAGGCGTATGTTGACCTCATCCTCGGCGACGTGTACACCCACCGCACGTATTCGATGGGCATGGTGGATGAGAACAACAAGGTCAATTTCTACGACGGCAAAGTGCGCGTGGTAGACCCGAACGGCAAAGAGTTCATCAAATACGCGCCGAAGGATTACGCCGCGCACATCGCCGAGCACGTCGAGCCGTGGACCTATCTCAAATTCCCGTACCTCAAAAACGTCGGCTGGAAGGGTTTCGTGGACGGCAACGACTCGGGCGTTTACTTTGCCACGCCGCTTTCACGCCTCAACGCCGCAGACGGCATGGCGACCCCGCGCGCGCAGGAGGAATACGACAGGTTCTACCAGACCCTCGGCGGCAAACCCGTGCATCAGCGCCTTGCCACGCACTGGGCGCGCCTGATCGAACTGCTCTACGCCGCGGAACGCTGGCTGGAACTGGTCACCGACCCCGAAATCACCTCGCCGAATGTGCACGCCAAACCGACTCAGGTTCCAACGGAAGGAATCGGCATCGTCGAGGCGCCGCGCGGCACGCTCACGCATCATTACTGGACCGATGAGCGGGGACTCGTGACCAAAGCGAATCTCATCGTAGGCACCACCAACAACTACGCCCCGATCCAGATGTCCACGAACAAGGCAGCGCGCAGCCTCATCAAGGACGGAAACGTGAGCGAAGGTCTGCTCAACATGGTCGAGATGGCGTTCCGCGCCTACGACCCGTGCTTCGGCTGCGCCACCCATTCCCTGCCGGGACAGATGCCCCTGGAGATCACCATCCGGGACGCGGACGGGAATCCGCTCAAAGTGTTGAAACGCCCCTAAGCATCGGAGACAGGTTCAAGGTCAGGAACGAAGCGGTATTCCGCGGCTGGAGGAAGTGTCGAAGGACCAGGATGTCATCATGAAGACATTGATCGTGGGTCTCGGAAATCCCATCCTTGGCGACGACGGCGTTGGCTGGAAAGTTGTTGAGGAGGTGAAGAAACAATTACCTCCGCCCCCGTCCCCTCTCCCTGAAGGACAAACGTCCGACGGGGTGGAGGGGCGCAAGGGCGAGGGGGATGTGGATATAATCTGCCTTTCGCTCGGCGGGCTGGGCTTGATGGAGCACCTCATTGGCTACCAGCGGGCAATCCTCGTGGATTCGTTTGCGATGGGCGAAAACGACCAGCCCGGTTCGATCCTGATCTTGAATTTGAACGACATACCGAACTACTCGGCATATCACACCACCAGCGCGCACGACACCTCGCTCCAGAATGCGATTGAACTGGGCAGGGCGATGGGCGCGCAGCTGCCGGACGAGGTGGAAGTGGTGGGCATTGCCACGGGGCGCATCCACGATTTCAGCGAGGAACTCTCGCCGCCTGTTGCCGATGCCGTGCCCTTCGCGGCGCGCATCGTGCTCGACCTGCTGGCGCAGGCGCCGAAGCGCAAAGACGAAGTTCAAATGCAGCATTAAGGGAAGGTTGAAGGAGGACAACCCCCGGAGGTTCACCGGGGGTTGTCTGATTTTTCGGTATTCTCCCGTTGTTCTATGCGGAAATATGCCGGGAATGCCGCCTATTCCTTCAAATTCAACTTCATCCCAACATGGGCTTTTTTGAATCCCAGCCGTTCGTAAAAACGATGCGCGTCTTTGCGAGTTTCGTGCGAGGTGAGCTGCATCACGTGCGCGCCGCGTTCCCGGCGCGCGCGATGGCATATTCCATCATCCGCGCGCCGATGCCCCTGCCGCGGTGCCTTGAATCCACGCGTACCGATTCGACCTGCGACCTCAATCCGCCCTGAAAACTGATGGAGGGCAGGAACGTCAGGTGAAGCGTGCCGACAACTGCGCCGTTCAACTCTGCCACGATCAACTCGTGGTTTTTATCCGCATCGATTTCATCGAACGCCCTGAGATAGGCTTCGGGCAGCGGGTCTTCGAGCCGTTCCCGCCGGCTGCCCAGTTCGTCATCCGCCAGCATGTGGACGATGGCGGGCAGGTCGGCTTGCGCCGCGCGGCGGAAGGTAATCTCGTTGTTCATAGATACTTGCTCACTTTACAAAAATTTTTCTATGAAGCAGGGGCGACCCACCCAGCGGAGACAAAATATCTGACCGATGCCGACGGGTCGCCTTTACTTATGGCGAGTCAACTCACCGTATTGCGGATTCTGGCGGATATACCACGCAACGTAGGGACACATCGGGATCACGCGCAGGGACTTTGCCTTTGCGTATTCCAGGGCGGCTTGCGTAATCTTTCCCGCCGCGCCCTGACCGCGAAATTCAACCGGCACGCCGACGTGCATCATCAGGATGGTATCGCCGTCCTCCCGGTAATCGAGTTTGGCGAGTTGACCCTCGATCCAGGCTTCGAAGCGGTTCTCCGCCGGGTTGTGGAGGACTTCCAGTTTATCGAGTTCGATCTGCATCTCAGCTTTTTCCCTGTTTCTTCCTTGCAATGACGGCGATGTACTCCATGATGATCTTCAGGCCGGCGAACACCGTCGCTTCGGAAGGATCGAGCGGCGGCGCGATTTCGACCACGTCCAAGCCGACCAGCGGTAAGTCCTGCATGCCCTTGATGAGGGTCAGCGCTTCGCGCGAAGTCAAGCCGCCGAATTCGGGAATCCCTGTCCCCGGCGCAACGGACGGGTCGAGGCAGTCAATATCGAGCGAGATGTGCACGGCGTCGCAGTCGTTGAGGATGTTATAGACGCTGTCTGCCACGTTGCGGATGCCGCGCTCGGCGACGTCGGCGGCGGTGTAGACGTGAATGCCGCCGTTCTCGATCAGGTCAATTTCCTGGTCTTCCCACGAGCGCAGACCCACCATGCACACGTCGTGCGTTTCGATTCCGAATTCCAGCGCGCGGCGCATGGTGTTCGCGTGCGAAAGTTTGGAACCGTCGAAGAAATCGCACAGGTCGGGATGGGCGTCCACCCACAATACGCCCAGCCGCAAATCCTTGTAACGTTCGCGCTGCCCCTGCAAAATGGGGATGGTCACCGAATGGTCGCCGCCGAGGAGGATTGGCATGTTCGGTAAAGTCGCCACCTGCCGCCGGACTTTCACAAAATCCACTTCTGGATCTGCAATTTCGATGTCCCCGAGGTCGCAAACCTTCATATCCATTAGCCGCGTGCGGGTCCTCGCTGAACGGGGTGAGATGCCGCGACCAATAACGCAGGCGTTCGGGCGCGAGCGCCGCTCCCTTGCGCGCGCTGGCAAGCCCGTCGAAGGGAATACCGATGATGCTGAAATCCGCCTCTTCAGGCGCGATGCCCGGGCGGTGCAGGTCGCCCCAGTAGCCGTGATTGCCGTCCTCGCTCATGTCAGTTCTCCTTTCGGAGATTTTACCGTTAAAGAAAAAAGCGGACAGCCTGTTGCCGTCCGCTTTTGTGATTGCGAGGGGTGAAGCGCAAAACGCCCGCTATTCCGAATTGATGAAGGCGATCAGCGCTTCGATCTCCTCATCCGACAAATTCAAGTTCGGCATCTGTGTATCCGATTTCACCTGCTTCGGGTCTTTCAACCGCAGGCGCAGGGCTTCAGGGCTGGCGGAAAACTTCGAGAGGTCCGGCGCGCCCATTTCCACCGTCCAATAGCCGGATTTTGCCGCCTTGCTGTTAGCGTGACAGGTGATACAGCCTTTGGCGATGAACAGCCGCCGACCAAACTCCACTTGAGAGATGGACCCTTCGCCCGCAGCCTTGACCGGCAAATCGTCCTGCGCCTCCACCTTCGGGACAGTTGTTCCCGGTATGAAGGAAGCGAGTCCAACCGCCAGGCAGAGGATGGTGAACGCCATCGCCGCGCGGCTTTTGTTCCGCACGAAGAATATCAGACCCAACAGCCCAAGCCCGAACGCCAGCGCGCGGACGATTATCAAGTATGGGATGGATTCAGTCTGCGGGACGGACTGGCTTGGCGCTCCCGCCGCAGAAGCAGAGACCACAATGGCGGGCATGGGCTGAGGCACGGTGAATGCGTCAATGGTCCAGTCCCATTCGCCTTCTTTTGGGAATGTGACCGTGACGGTGTAATGCCCGGCTTTCCCCTCCTCTTCGGCAGCGACGACGAACTGCTCACCCTTGAGCAACGTGAACGTGATGGTGGGGGTCAACCCGGGCACCGGCGTCCTGCCGTGCTGCAAAACGGTAAAGCCAATCGTCAGCGGCTCGCCCGCTTTGGCAGTGACCGGCAGTTCGTCCACCGTGATCACCGCCCATCCGCCCGCGAAGACGGTGGGAACCAATATGAAGGACAGCGCGAGCGCCATCCCAAGTAAAAGCCGAGAACGTGTAAACATGGGAACCTCCGAGTGATTTGTAGATGTACACCTCCCAGTGACAAAGGGTTCCCTTTTATTTACTCACCTTACGCACCCTCGCCCCCGTCCCCTCTCCCAGTGGGAGAGGGGTGAAGGGGTGAGGGAGAAGGAACTGCGTAACGTGAGTTATTTACTTTTCTCTACCGTACAAATGTCGTTGTGAGGGTGAGCTTCCCGAAGCAACCTCCAGTTTTCGTATTTTTGCTCGTCAAATGGAGGTTGCCGCCCCGCTGAAAACCAAGAGCTGCGGCTCGCAACGACAAGGATTAACGTGATGTACGGTAGTAAATTTACTTTGTCCTTTCGAGTCGAACCACAAACGTGAGTTCTTTATCCGCTGCCTTGGCGTTCACTTCCCAGCATCCTTCCGACGGGAAGTACAAGCCCGTTGCCTGAAAACGGGTCGGGTAACAGCACGGAATGTGCGCTTCGAGCGCGGGCGCGTCCGCATCCAAGCGTTTGCCCGTGATGACCAGCTCCGCGCCTTCGGGACGGAACCAGCCGACTTTGATTCCCTCCTCAAGAACAAGCGGGTAATCTTTGTGCGGCTCGACCCACCAGGCGGACGCCATGATCGAGGAATCTTCGTTCACGAAATAATAGCCGTATTCCGGCGGGTTCATGACCGCGGCATCCACTGGCGGCTTGACCCAGACAGGCTCGCTGACGGGACAGTTGTTTTTCGCGGCGCATCCGCTCAGGAGCGCAATCGCGATCAGAACGGCGAGCGAGACTTGTCCTATTCGACGCGACATGCGAATTTCCTTTCCATCACGGAATCGGCTCCAGCGATTCGGCGATCTTGATCGCCTCTTCGAGCGGCAAATCCGTTTCGAGGCGGCAGGTGATACCGTCCCTTTCCCAGATCAGGACATTGCCCTCGACAAGGCGCGTGATTTCAAGGCTGTCATCCGAAAACCGGAGCGGATACGGTCCTACCGCCCAGATGGCGCGCTGCCCGTTGACGCTGGTTTCCTGAATCACGGTCGGCGCAACCTTTTTGATCGCCCAACTTCCCATTGGGATGAAATGCAGGCTCATCTGAACTTCTTCGGGGTTCTGCGCATCCACCCAGACGAGGATGGTCATATCGCCGTCCGCTTCCTGAATGTAGACATAGTCCGGCTTGCCCAGGTCGGGCGGGTACGCGGGGAGCAGAATCGGGTAGGCGACAAGTTTCTGCGCTTCTTCAAGCGTCGTTTCCCCGGCGATGGATTCAAAGAACGATTGGGATGAAGCAGGCGTGGCGGTCACAGGCGCCTCGATTTCCGGGACGGCAGGTTGGACCGGTTCTGCCGTCGGCTGGGCGGATTGGGGGAAGATGCGCACGATTCCGATCTGGATGAATTCGAGGATGGCGGCGCGCGCGGGCGGGATGAGCAAAAGGCTGAGGAGGAGAATCAGCGCGATGGTCAGCGACCAGGTCAACGTCCGGGAGATGAGGCGGGGACGCCCCTCACCCCTGTCCCCTCTCCCAGAGGGAGCGGGGAGTGAGCGCAGGCGCGCAGAGACGAATCCGGCAATGTCGGGCGTGGGCGGGTAGTCCATCCCTTTTGCGATGTCGCGCAATTGCTTTCTGAATTCGTTCATGCCTCGCGTCCTTCGGAGAGAAGAGGGAAATCCTGCCGGATGATGCGGCGCAGTTTTTCGAGCGCGCGGTTCAGCCGCGATTTGACCGTGCCCTCCGCCACCTGCAAGACCCGGGCGGTTTCGCCGACGGGGAGTTCGAGAAAGTAGCGCAGGTAGATGATTTGCTGGTCGGGGAGGTCGAGATGTTTGACGGCTTGCCAGAGATCGTCCGCTTCGATGCGGCCGCACGCTTCGTTCTTCGATGTTCGGCGGGGGCGGTTCACTGCGGAAGGCGCGCATCAACGCCGCAAGATAGCGCCCGGCGGAACGGCGGCGGTTGCTCGCCAGGTTGGAGGCGATGCTCAACAGCCACGGGCGCAGCGGACGCGCGGGGTCGAAGCGCCGGAGGTGATTCCAGTGCGCGCAAAAAGGTCTCCTGGGCGATGTCTTCGGCTTCGTCGGGGTCGCCCAGGAGCAGGTAGGCAAACCGGAAAACCGCCTGCTGGTGCGCCAGCATGAGCGGCTCCCAGGCAGCCGTGTCGCCGTTTGCGGCGTGGCGGACTAACGTGGGTTCATCCAAGCGCGTCTCTCTGGAGAGGTGGTCCTTTCGTATGTTATACACCGGTTGGAGTTCGTCGGTTCCATCTTGCTGACTGCGGCAAATTCCCTTACCTATGGTTGGACGCGGACGAGCGCGAGGTACGCGGAAAAAACCTTTTCCGGGGTCATTGACCCGCCCCCTGTTTGCTCTTAAAATGACCCCATGCCAAAGAAAGCGCCCAGCATGGGTAAAGTACCCGGAACGGGTATTGCAGGCTTTTACCTCCCCGACCACGACCCTCCAGCGTGAGCGGCTGTCGCTTATTGTCGCCAATCCGTTTTTGAACCTTCCCTTACAACTATTTGGAGGAACCATGAAAACCGAGTTTGTTTCCAAGCGCGCAAAAATTTACGCCGACGTTCCCGACGAAAAGTGGAACGACTGGCGCTGGCAATTGAGCAACCGCCTGAACACGGCGGACGAGATCGAAAAAGTATTCCCGCTCGCCGAGAGCGAGCGCAAGGCGCTGCAAACGCAAGGCATCTTCCGCGTGGACGTGACGCCCTACTTTATTTCCCTGATTGACCCCGACGACCCGAACGACCCCATCCGCAAGCAGATCATCCCGCTCGCGGAGGAATTACAGTCCTTCACCGCCATGATGGAGGATTCACTTGCCGAAGACCGCCACTCTCCCGTGCCGGGGCTGGGTCCACCGGTATCCTGACAGAGTGCTCATGCTGGTGACGACCCAGTGCGCCTCGTACTGCCGCTACTGCACCCGCTCGCGCATCGTCGGCGACCCCGGACAAACCTTCAAACGCGAAGAGTTCGAGATGCAGATCGAGTATCTCAAGCGCACCCCGCAGGTGCGTGACGTGCTGCTCTCTGGCGGCGATCCGCTCGTGCTCGCGCCCAAAATTCTCGAAGAATTGCTCTCGCGCCTGCGCGAGATTCCGCATATCGAGATCATCCGCATCGGGTCGCGTGTGCCCGTCTTCATGCCGATGCGCGTGACTCAAGAATTGGTGGACATGCTCGCCAAGTACCACCCACTGTGGATGAACATTCACGTCAACCACTCGAACGAGATCACCAAGGAACTCGCCGAAGCCTGCGACCGACTCACCCGCGCGGGCATTCCGCTTGGCAATCAGTCTGTGCTGCTGGCGGGCGTGAACGACAATGTCCACATTCAACGTCAACTGGTGCAGGACCTCGTCCGTATTCGTGTGCGCCCATACTACCTTTATCAGTGCGACCTTGTCGAAGGCGCCGGTCACTTCCGCACGCCGGTTGCCAAGGGCATCGAGATCATGGAAGGTCTGCGCGGACACACCTCTGGCTATGCCGTGCCGCAATTCATCGTAGATGCGCCCGGCGGCGGCGGCAAGATTCCGCTCATGCCGAACTACCTCTTGAGCATGTCTGACCACAAGGTCATCCTGCGCAACTACGAAGGCTACATCACCACCTACGAGGAACCAACCGACTACATCCCGTCGGATGCGGCAAAATTCAAGGGACTCAAACGCCCCGAACCGGGTCAAACCGGACTGACCGGTCTGCTCGACGGCGACCAGATGTTCATCAAGCCCGAAGGCTTCGACGAACTCCACAATCGCGGCGGCATCCAGCACCGCTTGAAGGACGAAAACAAGTGGAAGCCGCTTGGCATCGGCTCCGGCGAATCTTCCGATTGATACGCAGCCCCTACAATTCAGGGGACTGATATACTTAGACCTGACGGGCGGATGGAGTCCGTCAGGTCTATTCGATCAAGGAGATAATCCATGTCCAAAAAACTGCCGTTACTGATACCTCTCGCCATCCTGCTCGCATCCTGCCTGCCGTCGCAGCAGAGCCCACCGCCGACGTTCAGTCGCAGGTCAATACCGCCGTTGCCGGGACGATGCAGGCCAACGAACAGATTGCCCGCTCTGTGGAAGAGACAGTCTCCGCCCAACAGCCGGAAGCCACGCTCGCAAGCGACCAGCCCGGCGCCAGCAGTGTCGCCCTCCGGTGAGCGAAACACCGACCGTCACCTTCACACCGTTCATCGTGGCATCCGCCACCCCAACCAACACGCTCATCCCGCCCAAATACTCCTGCACGGTCATCAACCGCAAGCCAAAGGACAATACCACCTTCCGCCAGAATGAAGAGTTCGAGATCATGTGGGTCGTCGTCAACACCGGCACGCGGCCCTGGTATGAAAACGTTGATATGAAGTTTGTCAGCGGGACGAACTTTGCCGGGTCCAAGCGCGTGGAGATCCGCAAGGGATTGCAGCCCGGCGCATCGTATGAAGTGCGCCTCGACGGCAAAGCCCCCAGCAAAGCGGGTTACTACGTCATGACCTGGCTGGTGGACGGTCCCATGTGCTACGCGTACGCCGCCATCAATGTGAAGTAAAGGCTGTGTGAACCATGCTCCGGGGTAGATCCAGAATCTTCCTTTTTTCCGTCGTTGCCATTCTGGTGCTGGCGTGCGTTCCCACGCTCGGACCTGCCTCTGCTCCCATCCCAACCCTTGACCCGAATGCCCCCTTTACGGCGATTGTCCAAACCGCAGGCGCGGCGGGGACCCAGACGGCTTTGTCCGGTCCGCCCACTGCCACATCTACTGCCACGCCCACACGCACGCCCACCGAAACGCCGACCCCGACCCCCACGTTCCTGTTCCTCGTTCCTCCGACGTATACCGTTCCGCCCACGCAGATTCCGGTGGGCAGTTCGGGTTTGGAATACGAATGCCAGGTCATTTCGCAGGAACCGGCGAACGAGAGCGTCTTTCCGGCATCCACCCGCTTCGAGGCGCGCTGGATCGTGGCGAACGTCGGCAAGGCGACCTGGAATTCCGGCGACGCGGATTACCGTTACAGCGAAGGCACGCGGATGTACCTGCAATCCATCTATGATTTTCCGGCGACCATTTCGCCCGGCGTGACGGTGGAACTGGCGGTCAGCATGCAGTCGCCGTCTAACCCGGGAACATACACAACCACCTGGAACATCACCATCGGCAAGAGAAATTTCTGCCCAATGAAGTTGACCATCAACGTCCAGTAGATACAAAAAATCCTCCGAGTAACCCGGAGGATTTTTTGTAAGGGTCGGTTAACTTCTTAACTTCGCGCCCAGTTCCTTTTCCAGCCGCTTGACGATCTTGTTGCGGATGGCGGCGGCTTCGGCGTCGGTCATGGTCTTGTCTTCGGCTTGGTAGGTCAATGCGTATGCCAGGGATTTTTTGCCCGCGCCGATCTGCTCGCCGCGATACACGTCGAACAGGCGGACGTTCGTCACGCTTCGACCTCCCGTCTGGCGGATCAGCGCTTCGACGGATTCCGCCAGCACCGCTTCATCCACGATGACGGCGATGTCTTCGTAAATGGGCGGGGTCTCAGGGATGGTTTTGATTCCGTAGGTCGGCTGGATGCCGCGCAGCAGGTCGAGGTCGAATTCCGCGACGAGGATGGGGGAATCGCCCAGTTCGTATTGCTCCTTCACCAGTGGATGCAATTCACCGAACGCGCCCACGACTTGTCCGTTCACTTTCAGTTCGGCGGTTTTGCCGGGGTGGAGATGGGAGTAGGAATCGCTCGCAGTGTAGGAAACGTTCGGGAGGCGCAACCCGCTCAACATGAGTTCGATGCGTCCCTTCAGGTCGTAGAAATCCAGTTTGGAAGAATCCTTCACATCCCATGCGGTCGCTTCGCGCAAGCCCGTCATCACAATGGCAAGTTTGCGCGGCTCTTTGGGGAGATCATTCTTGACGGGTTCAAAGATCGGACCGATTTCAAAGAATGAAAACGAGTCGCTGTAACGGATGTTTTTCTCCAGCGTATCCAGCACGGAGGCGATGAGGCTGCGGCGCAGGATGCTTTTTTCGGGCGCGATGGGATTCGCAAGTCGGACGTAATCGTCGTAACGCGCGATGCGCGATTCTCTTTCCACGGAAGTCATGCGATACGTGACAACCTCCGGAAGCCGAGCGCGACGAGCAGATCGCGCAGATGCTCCTCCCACTCGTGGACGGGATTGCCGACCTGCGGCGGGAGCGCGTCTGCCATGGTGGTGGTGGGGATGTTATCGTAGCCGTACACGCGCGCGACTTCTTCCAGCACATCCGCCATGCCGACGATGCCCTCGCCGATGTCAAGGCGATGATCGGGAGCGGTAACTTGTAACCGGTTATCGGTAATTTTGCATTTGAATTCGAGGCGCTTCAAAAGGTCGGCGGTTTGTTCGAGCGTGAGGTCAATGCCGAGCCAGCGTTTGACATCGTTGACGGTGATGTTCACCACCGCATCCTTCGGCGGGAGCGGGTACGCATCCACAAGGTCGGGGGCGATCGCGCCGCCGGACCATTCCGCCATATATTTCAAGCCGAGGAGGACGCCTTGCTCCGCGAGCGAGGGATGCACGCCGCGCGAAAAGCGGAACGACGCCTCGGACGGCAGGTTGTGCTGTTTTGCCGTGCGGCGGATGTTGATGAAGTTCCACGCCGCGCCTTCGAGCAGGATGTTTTTGGTGGAGTCGGTCACTTCGGATTCCGCGCCGCCCATCACACCCGCGAGGGAGAGCGAGCCTTTTTCGTCGCAGACCAGCACGTTCGTTGCAGTGAGCATGCGCTCGACACCGTCCAGCGTGGTGAGTTTTTCGCCGTCCTTCGCGGTGCGGGTGATGATTTTGATTTTGTAGGTCGAGTTACTAACTCGACCTACCAACACATCGTAATCGAAAGCGTGGAGCGGCTCACCCAGTTCGAGCATGGCGTAGTTGGTCGCATCCACCACGTTGTTGATGGGGCGGATGCCCGCCAGTTTGAGCCTGCGCTGGATCTGGTACGGACTGGGTTTGATCTCAACATTGCGAATCAATCCGACGACAAAGCGCGGGTTGAGCTCCGGCTCGGTGATTTCGATCTCGACCAAATCGGTCACAGGTTGAAGGTTTGAGGTTGAAGGTTGGGCCTGTAACTTTGAACTTTCAACTTTCAACCCTCTGCCAAGCATCGCCGCTAACTCTCGCGCAATCCCAATGACATTCGCATTTCTTGCCATGTTCGGCAGGATGGAAATATCCAGCACGGCGTCGCCCATGTAATCCACGAGCGGCATGCCGACCGGCGCGTCGTCGTCGAGGAGGATGATGCCTTCGTGTTCCTCGGTGATGCCCAGTTCCTTTTCCGAGCAAGCCATCGAGTACGACTCCACGCCGCGAATCTTGGCACGTTTGAGGGTCATCAACACCTGACCTTCGGCGTGACCGTCGTAGAGCGTCGCGCCTTCTTTGGCGTATGCCACCTTGATCGGCTTGGGCAGTTTGCCCGTGCCTTTGAGGTGGAAGATGTTCGGCGCACCCGTCAACACGACCTGGTCCTGCTGACCGTCGTACAGGTCGAGCAGGGTCAACTTGTCCGCGTTGGGATGCGGCTTGACTTCGCGGACTTCGCCCACCACGATCTTCTCGCGATCCCAGTCAATGCCGCTGGTCTTGAACTCGTGCCTCCCGCTGGAGTGCATTCCCTGCGCGGCGTGGTCGGGCATCGGCAAGCCGACGTAGCGAATCTCGTCCACCTCCATGCCCGCGAGGGTGAGTTTGCGCGCAATATCTTCGATGGACAAGCCATCGAGGTCAATGAAATCTTTCAGCCAGGAAATGGGTACTTTCATAATTTATTCCTTGTCCAAAAAGAGGATTGGAGGATTAGAGAATTCTCCAATCCTCTAATTCTCTACATTTAGAACTGCTCCAAAAACCGGACATCGTTCCCCCAGAAATAACGAATGTCGCCGACTTTGTTTCTCAGCATCAACTGGCGTTCGGGTCCCATGCCCCGGGCATAGCCGGAGTAGATCGCCGGGTCATAGCCGCCGTTTTGCAGGACGACTGGATGCACCATCCCGCAGACCGAGAATTTCCAGCCAGCCCGAATTTTTGCAAACCGCGCAGACCCTTTCCGCCGCAGACGAAACATTCCACGTCCACTTCGGCGCTCGGCTCGGTGAACGGGAAGTACGACGCGCGGAAGCGCAGCCTCGCGTTCTCGCCGAACATGCGGCGGACGAAATCCGCAATCGTGCCTTTCAAGTCCGCGAAGGTGATGTTCTTGCCCACGGCGAGTCCCTCCACCTGGTTGAACTGCACTTCCGAACGCGCCGTGATCTGCTCATGGCGAAAACACATACCTGGTGATGCAATACGAATAGGCGGGGGGGCGCTTGGGTTCATTGAGGAGAAGTAACGCATCGCGCGGATTTGACCCGGTGATGTTTGTGTGCGTAATAAAATTGGATTGTCGCCACGATCATCTGCCTCAACATAAATCGTGTCCTGCATGTCGCGTGCAGGGTGATGAGGCGGGAAGTTCAACAACTGGAAGTTGTATTCGTCGGTTTCGACTTCACGGGAGGTAAAGACCTGGAAGCCCATCTCCGCCAGAAGGTCCAGCACGCGGCGCAGTTGCTGGGTGGATGGATGCAGCCGCCCGACGTATTTCTTCCGCCCGGGCAGGGTTACATCCAGCGCTTCCTCTTCGAGAGATTTTGCCAGCATGGCGGCTTTCACCGCTTTGGTCTGCTCCTCCAATGCGGCTTCCAGCGTAACCTTTACGCGGTTCGCCGCCTGACCGATGACGGGTCGCTCCTCTTTGGAGAGTTTGCCCAACTCGGAGAAGACCGACATCAGCGGCGAACTTCGTCCCAGATGTGCCACGCGCCACGCTTCCAGCGCGGCGGGGTCCGTGACGGAACTCAACGAATCCAACGCCGATTTTTCGATTTCGTTCAGTTTGTCCTGCATACATGCCTCCAAAATCAGAGAATGGAGAATAGAGATTAGAGAGTGGAGACCAGTCATCTAATCTCTACTCAACTACTCTCTGCTCTTACAAACAAAAACCTCCCGCCCACAATGGGACGGGAGGCGCTTTCGCAGTCCCGCGGTACCACCCAAATTAGCGCTCGCCGTTTAAGGCTCGCGGCTCGCTTTATGCCGACTGACATCGGCTTCCCTGATAACGCCGGGATCGCGGTTCGCACTACCCGGTAACGCGAGATACTATCTCGCGTTACTTTCACGCGAACAGCTCGAGAGGGAACTTCAACTGGTTTCGGTCGGGCGCAATTTCACCGCTTGCCTTGCGCGTCTCTGGCGGCTTCTGCCAGCCTACTTTCCTCTGTCACAGCCTTTGCTCGATTGCCTGTAATTATCTGCGGAATTGAAGCCGTGTCAAGGCTATAATCCGCTCATGAATCGCAAACTCGACCTGCCCGCCCTGCTGCTTTTCACCGCCCTGCTCTTCGGCGTCATCGTCCGCTTTTATCCCGCCGCCGCAAACGGATTTCCGCTCAACGACGGCGGGATGTTCTACACGATGACGCAGGATTTGAAGGCAAACGGATACGCGCTCCCGGAATTCACAACCTACAACCAGGCGGGGATTCCCTTCGCTTACCCGCCGTTCGGATTTTACGCCGCCGCGCTTCTTTCTGCGCCCGCGCCTGTTTCCGACCTATGGGTTTTTCTCTACCTCCCGGCTTTCGTCAACTCTCTTGCCATGCTGGCGTTTTACCTGTTCGCCAGCGAGATTCTCAACTCGCGCCTGACCGCCGCACTGGCGGCGTTGTTCCATGTCTTCCTGCCGCACTCATTCGTCTGGCAGGTGATGGGCGGAGGAATCACCCGCGCCTTCGGCATGTTATTCCTGCTGTTGACGCTCTGGCAGGCGGTGCAATTATTCAGAAATTACAAACACAAACACCTCGCGCTTGCCATCCTCTTCGGCGCGGGCGCAGTGACCAGCCATCCGCAGACAGCGCTGCACGCGGCTTTGGGCGGATTCCTGCTTTTTCTTTTTTATGGGCGCGGCAAACGTGGGTTGCTCTCCGTAATTTTGGTCGGGTTGGGTGTGACGTTGCTCAGCGCGCCCTGGTGGGGGACGGTGCTGTCGCGTCATGGCTTGGAGCCGTTCTTGTCCGCCGGGGGGACGAGTCCGCGCACGCTTGAGTCGTACCTCTCGATTCTGAGCGTCAATTCGCTGGAAGATTATCTCACCCTGCCCATCCTTGCGCTGGCATTCATCGGGTTTTTCTTCGCCCGGCAGGCGGCGGTCAATCGGTATTTCCCGCTTGCATGGGCGGCGCTTGCCATCCTGCTCGACCCGCGCGGCGGAGACGGGTTCGTCCTGATCGCCCTGCTCCTCTTGGCAGGCAGCGGGCTGGTCAAACTCTCCGCGTGGATCAGCCGTGAAACGGACGAACAGCCCGAACGTCTGATGATGAAGCGCGGGAATTCGGCTCTGCTTTTCGGGCTGGCGATTTTCCTCCTGCTTGGCGGAATCGTCTTCGACTTCCAACTGGTCAACACAAGTTTGAAGACGAAGGATTTGGAACTGATCGAATGGGTCGAGATGAATACGGAGGGCGGTAGGTTCCTGCTGGCAACGGGACGCGAGTTTTCGATGAGCGACCCCTTGCAGGAATGGTTCCCCGCGCTGACGGGACGCAAGAGCCTGACCACGATGCAGGGATTGGAATGGACTCTTGCGGGCAATTTCTTCCCCTGGTACGAACAGGTGACCGAGTTCCAGCACTGCGCCACTATTCTGTGCGTGACGGAATGGTCGGCGCGCAACGGCGTGGAGTACGATTATTTGATTGTGTTGATTCCCGATGAAGATGATACGGACAATTTGAGCGAGTCGCTGAGGAGTTTGGGTATCTCCGCGCGGGGTTCGGATTCACATGCGCTGATCTTTGAATCGAATCATGCGCTGGTATTTCAAGTTAAATAACTGATGTTGCGCACCCTCACCCCCGTCCCCTCTCCCAGCGGGAGAGGGGTGAAGGGGTGAGGGAGAAAGCACTGCGTAACGTCGGCTAAATAAACTGCATGGGCAGGGAGGAGACCCTCTGCCCTTGTCATGACTCGTCATTGACCGGGTAGCGGCGGGGGCGTTTCACCGTATAGCCAGGCGTCGAAGAAATCCCCCAAATCTTTTCCGCTGACTTCCTCTGCAACCCGAATGAAATCCTCGGTGGAGGCGTTGCCGCCTTTGTGACGGTCGTAGTAGGTGCGGAGAATCTCGAAGAAGACCTCGTCTCCCACTTCGAGCCGCAGGGCATGGAGCGTGAGTCCGCCGCGCAGGTAGACCCCGCCGTTGAACAGGTCGTTGGGCGCAGGGTCTCCCGGCGGGGGAAAAAATTCGGGATAGAGGCTGACCTCGTTGTGTATCGCTTTCGCCCACTCGTTCAAGCCGCCGCGCCCTTCCAGGTATTCCACCCACAACCCCTCGCCGTAAGTGGCAAAGCCTTCGTTGAGCCAGATGTCGCTCCAATCCACCACGCTGACGCTGTCGCCGAACCATTGATGGGCGAGTTCATGGGCGACAACGTGTTCTGTGCCTTCCACATCGTTTGTGTCAATCATATCCACGCCGTAAATGGACATGGTCTGGTTTTCGAGCGCCGCGCCGAAATAGGTATCCATGACGAGCGAACCGTACACTTCAAACGGATAGGGTCCGAACAGTTCGCTGAAATAATCAATCATCTCGCCCTGGCGCGCGAACGGCTTGCGGACGGAATGGGGCAGGCTGGCGGCGTAATAATTGCGGATGGGAACGCCGCCTTCGGATTCCATCGTCTCCATATCGAAGTCGTTGATGTTGATGGTGGCAAGGTAACTCGCCATCGGGTCGCGCAGTTCGAAGCGATACGTGGACGAATCCCCATCTGAGGTCGTTTCGGTCAGCACGCCGTTGGCGGCAACCTCGTATGGTTTGGGGACCGTGACGATGAACGTGTAATTTGCCTTATCCAATGGATGGTCGTTGACTGGGAAAAAACTTGCCGAACCATCCGGCTCGCTCAGGACGAAGATGCCGCCGTCGTAAACGATCCAGCCGGTGGGGAAGGGCAAAGCCTGCGACTGCATCGGCGTGGGGATTCCTCGATATTCCACTTCGACAGTGAATGTCGAATCTTTCGCCAGCGGATTCGGAGGGATGACCGTCAGTTCCTGCCCGTCCCGTTCGAACTCCGCCGCCTCGTCATTGACCGTGAGGCTGGTGATCTCGAACCCGGCAAAGTCCAGGTTGAAAGCGCTCAGGTCGTGCGCAGCGACGGCTTCGATGGTGGTGACGGCTTCCAGTTCGCTGGAAGCCACATCCTTGACGGTGATATTCAGGACGTAGGATTGAACGTCGTAGCCGCCGTTGCCGAAATTCGGGTAGAGCGAATCGCCCAAGCCGGGCGCGCCGGGTTTTGGATTCAGCGGTGCGTCGGTGGGTGTGCCCCCGGCGGCGCAGCCCGCCAGCATGAACGCCGCCAGAAAAAGGCTGAACCAAATTTGTGTGCGCTTGATTCTTTTCATTCATTCTCCATCTCGCCCGAAATATCCGCGCCTTCCCATTCGAGCATGAACTGGTCGAGAAATTTCACCATCACCGCATGGCGTTTTTCGGCGATGCGTTTTGCCGTCTCTGTATTCATGCGGTCCTTGAGCAGGAGCAGTTTTTCGTAAAAGTGATTGATGGTGGCGCTTTTGCTGTTTTTGTATTCCTCGAAACTGGCGTGCAGTTTCGGCGGCGAATCGGGGTCATACAGCGGACGGTTGGCATAACCGCCGTAGGCGAAGGCGCGCCCGATGCCGATGGCGCCGATGGCGTCGAGGCGGTCGGCGTCCTGCACGATCATGCCTTCGAGCGTTTTCATTTTGTTTTCCACGCCTGCGCCCTTGTAGGAAATGTTCATGATGATCTCGCACACGCTGTCGGCGGCGGCAGGCTCCACGGAGCACGAATCCAGCCAGGCACGGGCGCGAAGCGGGGTCTCATCCCTATGCTGGTTGAACTTCCAGTCGTCGAGGTCGTGCAGAAGCGCGGCGAGCTGGACGATGAAGGCATCCGCTTTTTCGATTTTGCAGATGGCGAGGGCGTTCTTCCAGACGCGGTGGATGTGCCACCAATCGTGCCCGGAGGATTCGTCGGAAAATTCGCGTCTGATGTAGTCGGCTGTTTTCTGGATGATGTCCGTTCGATTCATGAGACAATTTTGCCATAGAATACCAACGCAAGGGGGAGCCATATTGGGATACAATAAAACAAATCCTAGTTTTGTCGGAATTGTCAGATTTGGTACGGGAGAGGCTGCCATGAATGCGTTTGGCGCTTATATACCGGTTGACCGCCGTCACGCGCTCGTCAGCGGGCAGGCTTTGCCGGAGTTGTCCTCGGGGGCAGTGTTGATTACGGATATTTCAGGTTTCACGCGGCTGACAGAAACGTTGACCACGGCGCTGGGCTTCCAAAGGGGCGCGGAGGAACTGGGACAGCACTTGAACAGGCTGTACGGCATCCTGATTGACAAGGTACACCGCTATCACGGCAGCGTGGTGCAGAGCGGAGGGGATGCGCTCATCTCGTGGTTTGACGGGGATGAAAAGACCGCTTCGCGCCGCGCGGTGAGCGCCGCCTTCTCCATGCAGTATTCCATGGACGGGAATTCCGCCGTCTCCCTGCCGGACAGGGAAACGGTTCAACTGGCGATCCGCTCGGCGGTGGCGTGCGGGTCGGTGCGCCGGTTTTTGGCAGGCGACCCGGAGGTGCGGCTGTTCGAGGCGCTGGCAGGCTCCCCTGCTCGACCCGGTGGATGTGGCGGAGAACCTTGCCCACCGGGGCGAGATCGTTGTGACGGAGAGCGCCGCCAAAGCGCTGAAAGAGGAGGTGGTGATCCGGGAACAACGACCGGCTGGCGATGGTTCGTCCGTTTTTGTGCTGGGCAGGGTAAACCGTTTGAGCGATCCCATGCCATGGGATACCTCGCCCGCGCCGGACAGGGAACAAGCCAGCCGTGGCTGCATTCGTTCCTTTACGAGCACATCATCCGCGGGCAGGAAGGCTTCATGGCGCAGCTGCGTCCCGCGGTCTCGATGTTCACGCATTTCGACGGCATTGATTACGACGTTGACCCGCAGGCGGGAGGAAAACTGGATGCGCTCATCCGGCTCGTTCAAAAAAACGCAGGGCGGTACGGCGGCACGCTGATTGACATCACCACCGGCGACAAGGGCAGTTATTTCTACATCGCCGTCGGCGCGCCATACGCGCACGAGGACGACGCCGCGCGCGCGGTGGGGCTGGCGAATTCCCTGCTGGATATTCCCTCCGAATTAAGTTACATCAAAAACATCCAGATCGGCATCAGCCGCGGGACGATCTGGTCAGGACCGGTGGGCAACGAAGAATGGCGCATCTTTTCGGCAATCGGCAATGAAGTGAACGTCGCCGCGCGCCTGATGCAGATGTCCGTGCCCGGCGCGATGCTCGTCACAAAGCGCATCGCAGAGGCGACGAACGAAATTTACCAATGGACGCCGGCGGGCGAGGTCAGCATCAAGGGGCTTTCGAAGCCCGTGATGATTTTCGGTCTCGCCGATTCGGGAAACGTCCGCCGCGCGGATAAACTTTTACCGGCATCGAACATCGTCGGGCGGGAGGCGGAGCGCGCTCAGTTGAAGGAGATGCTGCATCGGATGGATGCAGACACCGGCTGGGTGGCGGTGATCGAAGGGGAGGCAGGCATCGGGAAATCGCGCCTCATCAGCGACCTGGCGTTCCACGCGCAGGAGAGCGGCATCCCGATCCTGGTTGGCGCGGGCTACGCCATCGAGCAGTCCACGCCGTATCATGCCTGGCGTCCCGTGTTCGAGACCATCTTTGACTTGGATTCCGTGGACGAGGGCGAACGCCGCCGCGAAAAGGCGCTGGAATGGATTCGGACGCGCGACGCCTCGGCTTGCTGGGACCGCGCGCCTCTGCTCGCGCCGGTGCTGAGTCTCGACACCCAGGACAACTCCCTGACCGGGCAGATGACCGGGCAGGTGCGCGCCGAAAACACGAGCGCGTTGTTGATCTCCATCCTCAAAATGTTCATCGGCGATGCGCCCAAACTGCTTGTGCTGGAGGACGCGCACTGGTTCGATTCGTCCTCGCTCGCCCTCAGCGTGGAGGCGGCCCGCACCGGCAAACCTCATGGTCGTCGTCACGACGCGCCGCATCCGCGAGGAAACGCCGGAACCGTTGAGGATCATCCTCGGTCTTCCCCAAACGCGCCACATCCGGCTCGACCTCATGAACCAGGCGGATATCGAGCGGTTGGTCTGCCAGCGGTTGAAGGTAAACCGCCTGCCCGAGCAGGTGATGGAACTGGTTTTGAGCAAGGCGGAGGGACATCCCTTCTTCAGCGAGGAACTGGCGTCCTCGCTGCACGAGAGCGGCATCATCCGCGTGGAAAATGGGGAATGTCACGTCGCATCCAAAGTTGACCTGCGCGCCTTGAGTTTTCCCGACACCGTGCAGGGCGTGATCCGCTCCCGCATTGACCGCCTGCCGCCCTCGCACCAACTGGCGCTCAAAGCCGCCAGCGTGGTCGGACGTATCTTTGCCCTGCGCGCCGTCTATGAGATTTATCCGCTGGATTCGGACAAGCCGCAGATCGGAAGTTATTTCGATTACCTGCGGCGGCTGGATTTCACGCCGCTCAACAGCGAACACCCCGACCTGACCTATCTCTTCAAGCACGTCATCACGCAGGAAGTGGCATACAACCTGATGACCTTCTCGCAGCGGCAGGCGTTCCACCAGGCGGTGGCGAACTGGTTCGAGCGGACGTTTGCGGATGACCTTTCGCCGTATTACGGCGTGCTTGCCTATCACTGGGGAAATGCGAAGAATCAACGCAAGGCATTGGAGTATCTCGAAAAAGCGGGCGAGCAAGCCATGCGCAACTTTGCCAATCGCGAAGCCATCGAGTTCTTTGAAGAGGCGTTGCGGCTCGCAAAGAACGGCGAAGTAAAAACCACAGCCTTGCAGCGCGCACATTGGGAACGTCAACTCGCGGAGGCGTATTACGGCTTGGGTGAATTGCCCAAAAGCCTCGACCATCTCAAGCGAGCCATTCACCTCATGGGCTGGAAGACCCCGGAAAAGGGATTTGGATTGATCGCCGCCCTGCTTTCAGAGACGCTCAAACAGGTGCGCTTCCGCATCAAATCCAAGCCCATCGAAGATGCGCCGCTTCCCCGCTATCTCGACAACACCGAGCAGGCAAGGCCGCTGGAAGGCGCCATCGCCTTCGTGCGGCTGGGTCATATCTATTACCAGATGAATAATCCCATTCCGCTCATTTTCGGTAACGTGATGGGAAGCAACCTCGCCGAACAGGCGGGCTTGAAATCCCCCATTCTTGTACGCGGTTACACCAACATGTGCATCGCCTCCGGCGTCCTGCCGCGCCATCATTGGGCAATCGCCTACCGCGACCGCGCCCATGCCATGGGGCGCGACGTGGGCGACCTGCCCTCGCTTTCCTACTCGCTGGCGGGCTGCGCGGTTTACGAACTCGGCGCGGCGTTGTGGGCGGATGCCGCGAAGAGCCTGCACGAAGCCATCGAGATTGACGCCCGCATCGGCGATATGCGTCACTACGACGAAAGCAAGAGCATCCTCTCGATCACCCTTTTCCATCAGGGTGAATTCCTGAATACGGCATGGAGACCGCCGCCGAAGTGCTGGAACGCGCCACGCGCCGCAAGGATGTCATCCCGCAGGTCTGGTCGCACACGTTACGCGCCGAGGCGCTCCTGCGGCAGTCCAAGCCTGGCACGCTCCATGAAGCCATTGATGGATATGAAAAGTCGTTGAAACTGTTGGAACAGAACATTGACCAGGGCGAGCGACATCCGCGCTTCGGGTGCGCTGGCGCTGGCATACTGGCGGAACGACGATCCGCTTCGCGCCCTGGGACCTGGCAACTGCCACCGCCAAAAAGACTCTCGGCAACCCGACAGCGCCCTACGCCATCGAAGGCTATGCGGGCGTGGCGGGAAGTCTTCCTCAGCGCGTGGGAAAAAGAAGGGAACAAACATCGCGCCGCCGCGAAAAAAGCCTGCAAGGCAATAGCAAAATTTGCGGGTGTCTTCCCGCTGGGTCAGCCGCGCTTGAAGTTGTTCCAGGGCTGGTTCCACTGGCTGGACGGCAACCCCGAAAAGGCGCGACTGCATTGGGAAGAGGCATTGAAGGAAGCCGAGCGCCTGAACATGCCTTACGAACAGGCGCGCGCACTTTTATATCTTGGCAAACACGTGTTGAGCGGGGAGGAAAAAGCCGGGGTGTTGAACCGCTCGCTCGAATTGCTGAACAGGCTCGAGGTCCAGCATGAGGCGGAGCAGGTGAAGGCGCTGCTTTCATAATTCAGGGGCGACCCTTCCACGCAAATCAGGGCGACTCGCCATCGCTGGGCGGGTCGTCTTTACGTTTTATATTGTCTTCCGCCGCCTGCCCGTCATGTTGTGCCAGATTTGATAGGCATGCACCAACAGCCACTGAGCCGCATCCACAAACCAGGGGAACTCGTGCTTCCAGGGTTCGCCGCGGTCGTAACGCCGTTTGTCGTACCAGCGCCAGATCGAAAGGATGAGCGGCTCGTGCAGTTGCCATATTTTGCAAAGCGGCGCCTTGCTGCCCGAAGCGGAAAGAATGCTGTTGACGGCACGGCGCGCGGCTTCGTTCGCGCCTTCCATGGTGGCGAGTTGGGTATTGGTGCGGACGTAATCCGCCGCGAGGAAGAAGTTGGGAATGCGCGTGTACGCATCCGGGCGCAGGTGCCAGGAATCCACCACGTCAATGTACAGCGGCTCGGCGTCTTTGTAGCGTGTGGGCGTTCTGCGATTTACATCGTTCTTGATGTCGGGGTCAATGAAGATGTGCAGCACATCCTCGTCTTTTAGAACGGGTTCTTTTTGGGGGTCGGACGGATTCACGCTTTTCTTCAATTGCGCCCACACTTCTTTTTTGATCTGCTCGCGGGTGCAATCGCGCGCCACCTTGTGATACAGAATGCCCTTGCCGACTACTTTGCCGTCCCATTCGCTGCCCCACTCCGAAATGTCAATCGAAATGATGCCCCGCACTTCGCCGTCGCCCGTCTCGCGCCAGTCGAAATTCTTCCAGAACTGCGCCTGCGAAATGGACGTGAGCGCCCAGGGTGTATCAATGTGAATCATGTGCCCGTGAATCATCGGCACATCCCGCTTGAGATAGAACTGGATGCCGTTCATCCATGCCACGTGGCTGCCGAGTTCCACCACGCCCTGCAAGGTGGAATCCGCTTTCAGAATGTTGGCGTGTTTCTTTTCCGAAAAGAGGCGCGCCGCCTGCTCGACGGGTACCGCCAGCACATAGTAATCGGCGGTATCGCGGAACTTCCTGCCGCCTTTTTTCAACACCACGCCCGTGATGGTTTTGCCGTCGCATTCGATGGTGTCAATGTGGGTTTCGAGGTGGTAATTCACGCCTTTGCTGCGCAGGTAATCCAGCCAGGGATTGATCCACACATCGTTGGTGGGGACCGTTCAGCACGCGGTCGGCGTTCACGCCGGGCTCCGCCAAACCGAGGATGAGTTGGATGCCCACATCGCCCTCCACCTTGGCGTTTGCCACGTGCGCGTTCGCAGCCACGAGCGAGCGGGTGAGTCCCTGCGCCAGGAATTTTTGATAGGCTTCGGAGCGGTTGCCCGCATCGGAATATTCCCACCAGCCGATCTTCTCCAGGTCGTCCATGCGACGGTCCTGGCAGGTGGTGAGGTACCTCCAAAGTTTTCCGCCAAAGAATTCGATATCCTCGGCAGTCAGCCCCACATATTTTTCGAGGTCAATCGCGCTCTTCAGCAGCACGATCAACTCCTCGAACGAGCGCGGGAACTGCGCCAGCATCAGCACTTCCTGTTTCCCGAACTGGGTGATGGCGATGCGCGTGGTGTTCGTCAGGTTATCGAACACGCCGCGCGGATTGTTTTTGTACGGAATGCGCCGCATGGTGTCGGTCACATGGCGGTAAAAACTGGGGAAGAAACGGAAACCGTGTTCGCCGGGCAGGTCGGGTTTGCCGCCTTTGCCCGTCTTCGGCACAGGCACACTGCGCGCCTTGCCGCCGGGGATGGCTTTCTTTTCGTACACTGTCACCTGAAAACCGCGTTCCGCCAGTTCGTGCGCAGCGCTCAAGCCCGCCACTCCGCCGCCGAGAATGATGACCTTTTTTGACATGACCTTCTCCTCCGTGATTTGATGGCGAAACTCGCCGCCTCTTTCCTGACCTGGGGCTTGAGTCCCGTAAACAAGCCGGCAGCCGCCCTAAGTTGTTGCGGCTGCCGTTTTCCACTTTCAAGATGATACAACCCCCGCGTGGAGACAGGGTTTCTATGAGAATTCAAGTCAATACAAAAAATAAATTGCTCCTTGGCGCCGTCCCCGGCGCAAGATTCCCTCGGAAATCGCCGCCGAAGACTGCGTCTTCGCGCAGCGAACGGCGGCGGCGTGAGCGTTGTCATGTACAGTAGAGAAGTCAATATAAAAAATAGGCGGGCGCTGTGCCCGCCTATTTTGGATTCCATTTCATCCGCATATACACGCTGCCTTTTGCCGCGTGGCTTCGAGTTTCGCGCGCGTGATCCAGCCGATGTAGTCGTTGCGCTGATACGGCGGGCGCGCCTCGTAGGCAGGCATCAGCCCGCGCGCATTCAACACATCGCGAATGAAATCCGGTATGGGGTGACGGGGTCTGGGAGGCATTTATCCTGCTCCTTCATACGCATGTTTTATCCACGCGACCAGCTCGGTATCCGGCAGAAAACGTTCGAGAGAGTGCGCGGGGCTTAATCCCTCGAAATAGAAAAAGGCTTCGATGAAGTTGTCTAATGGAAACGCCGGGCGATGGAATTCAAGGATCATGGCATACTGCGGCTCAAATTGCGACCTGCTGGTGGGACTCGAACAACACGGAAACGAGCATCTTGGCGTCCCCATGTTTGATGCCGTATTCCCGCTCCAGCATCCAGCGGATGTCGCCCTGGCGGGTCAGCCCTGTGCGTTTGACAAGCTCCGCCACATCGGCGAGGGACATTCCCAGTTGGGCTTGAATGGATTCCAATTGGGTTTGAACAGTTTGATCGAGAGCGCTCATGGTATCTTCTCCTTTTGATGTAAGAGGGGAATTTTCCAACGAGCCGAATTATAGAACAAGTTTTCTAATTTTTCAAGTGGGATTTGAAATCATGTGTCACCCCATTTCCGGTTTCCAGGGGATAACCCGGTTACGTCCCTCTTCTTTTGCCCGGTATAACGCCCGGTCTGCCCGGTGCAGCATCTTCTCCAGCGTATCGTTCCTCTGCCTGCCTAATTCGGTCACGCCCATGCTGATCGTCACAGTGAACGCGCGGGAGTCGAAAACGATGCTTGCGCCTTCGATCTGACTGCGAATTCGCTCTGCGCTTCGTAATGCGTTTCGCTGGCTGGTTTCGGGCAAAAGCAGGGCAAATTCTTCGCCCCCCAAACGGGCAAAAATATCCATCTGCCTTGTGACCTGCCTGCACGTGTTTGCCAGCGCAACCAACACCTGGTCGCCGCTCTGGTGACCATAAGTATCGTTCACTTTTTTGAAGTAATCCAGGTCCATCATCACCAGGGTCAGTTTCCGTTTGTAGCGTTTCGCGCGCTGGATCTCCCATACTGCCAGCTCCATGAAATGTCCGCGGTTGAATGCCCCGGTGAGCGAGTCGCGGCTGGCAAGCACCAGCAAATCCTTCTGGATCTTCTTCAGTTTTGTAATGTCATGCAGGACGACCAGCCGCCCAACCGGATTGCCTCTTGAATCCAGGATCGGCGTGACCTGCACTTCCATGTGGGTTTTCCCTGCCAGTTCAAATTCGGAGGCCGCATTGGGCTGGATCAACGCCTCCCTGTCGCCGCGCTTCCAGTGCGCAAGGACCCGTTCAACCGGTTCGCCCAGTACCGCATGGGGGAGGTTCAACATTCGCCTCGCTGTGGGATTAATGTCCACGAGGCGGTTTTGAACGTCCATGACCAGCACCCCTTCCGACATTTTCTCGATCAGGATGTCCCGCGCCACAGGGACAATGTCCAGCAGGTGATAGCGGAACAGACTATAGGCGAACGCAACCCCGGCGATGGTAAACGAGAAGGGGGTGTTGTCCGCTCCCGGCAGGGGGTTGACGCCGGCGACGAAGATGATGCTGTTCAACCAGGTGATCGAAAGCCCGAGCAGGATCGTGCCAAGTTGTTTTCGATAGAGTTCGGAGGAGCGGAGGAACGAACGGAACAGCAGGATCGTTGCAAGCAAAATCAGGGAGTAGGAAAACACCACATTGAACCAGAACACAGGTCCCCCGTCCTGGATGAACGCGCTGTTCTCCATCCGCCTGCCGCCGAAAAAGAGTCCGTGCTGGGCGTCCGTGAACAGGATGATGAGGACGAGAAGCGGTTCGAGATATACCAGCGCAAGCAGCGGACTTTTCAGCCATCTGGCGCGGTGGGTGATTTGCAGGGAGAAAACAAACGCCGCCGCCGGAGCGGCGACGACGCCGATGTAGGTAATATCGAGCCAGAAAAAACTGGTGGGCGCCGGGACGTCCGCCCAAAACATGGCGTAGGTCATATCCCACCGTGCAAGCGCAAGCAGGAAACCGATCAACGCCAGGGAGCCAGCCGCGCTCCGCCGCGTTTGAAAGACGACGATGGCAACAAGCAAACACACCGCTCCGGCAACCAAAAGCAGTGCGCTATACGTGGTGTTTGGAGGGGACACCGGCAAGCTGGTTTACTCCTTGCCCTATTGTACCGTTTTCACAAGCGGGTGATATTAAGTTTTCGGATCCCGCGTGTCCCAACCGATTGGTTTCATCCCTCTTCACGGAATGCGTTCCCAAAGCAAAATACCATGAACGATCTCGCCGTCCATCTTAAACGTCGGCGTGCGCAGTTCGAGGCGGTCCCCTTTCAATTCAAAGAAGCGTTTCTGTTCCGATCCCTCCATGTTCGGGAAGATCGAGCCTTCCACACGATGGATAATGACGCCGTTTTCAGCATCAACTTCATACCAGCCGAAGTAGGAGATCGAACCTCTGTAACCGGCTTCCGTCTCTTCGGGCGTCCCACGCATCTGGTCCGAAACCGCGAAGCGCGGACGGGTCCACCCGCATCAACTGTACGGAGAAGCGTCCCGATTCCGTGTAGATGAACGAGCCGCGCGCCTCCCTGCCGAACGGGTAGGTGACGCTCCCATCCTCCCTGCGGAATTCGAAGGAGACAAGTCTCCACGCGCCGACGATTTGAGGTTTCATGCTAGCGCAAAAATTATCCTGAACCTTTCGTTGCACGAATTATATCCTCCTGGCAAACAGGGTCAAACATACCAACCGGGGATCGAAAGATGAAATTCGTCCCTGCTTGAACCAACAAAACTACCGCATCGCCTCTGCGGCGAAAACCGCGATGAAAAAGGAAACGACCCCCAACCCTGAGCCGAACAGGCTCGCAACGACCAGGGAAGCAAGAACCGCCAGCGCCCTGTTCCAATTGAACCGTTCGATGAAAAGCCCCGCCAGCCGCCACGCAATCACGGCAGAGAGGATGAGTCCCGCGCTCTGGCAAACCAGCGAGGTGACCAATGCTGTGCCGCCCTCCCGTTCTGAAAATCCGTTCAGTGCCACGAGCAGGAAGAACACCGAGATTGCCGTAAAAAGCAAAAGCATCATAACGGTCAGGGTTGTTGCAACAAGGGAAGGGTTTTGGTGGACATGGGTCGAATCTCCTGCAGGGATTTTACCTGACGGCAAAAGAGGCGGCTTCCTGAATTTGTTTCTTCCAAAACCCCGTGTGGACAATGATATTTTCCGTCCATGAGGCGCCGGCTTCAGCGCAAAGCCGCCTTGTTTTCATGTATAATTTAAATTATGAGCGAAACGTTTGAAAAAGTTCGCATGCTTGTTGAGCAGAACCGAGTATAAATCTCCACTCATGGATACGATGAACTGGCTGACGACAACATTTTGTCCGTGACGTGTTGGCAGGCATTGCAGAGGCAATTGTCGTTGAGGACTATCCTGATTATGCCAAAGGTCCTTGCGTGCTGGTTCTAAGACGGACAAGATAATCCGATTCACGTTCTTTGGGGTATTCCGAAAAATGCCTCGTACCCTGCTGTGTTAGTGACCGCCTATAGACCCGACCCTGCACGCTGGTCGAACGATTTTGCAAGGAGAAAGAAATGACCAAGAAACAGACTTCCAGGCTAATTCACGTTGAGGAATACATTGCCGAAGTGGATGTGGAACTGATTTACACAGACGATGAATGGTCCCCTTATTTGTCGGTGAAAGACGCTATGAAATTGGACAATGTCCGCGAAGCGCTTCGGCAAAAGGACTTTGCAACCGCGACCAAACTGGCTCGCGTCTACAAACTTTCTCCGCTGGCTGTATAGCGCAGGCAAAGTCTCATATGTTTAGCCCGACGCGATGAAAACCGTCGGGTTTTATTTTGCCAAACGAACAAGGTTAAAGCGCCCGATGACAGACTCCAAGAATGGAAGCCGTTTCGACAAGTTGGCGGGGCATCCCGCCGCAATTATATGGGCGAATCCCCGCTCTTTTTGATAAACTTGGCTTGGATAGCGAAGGCACCGATGCATATCCCGCCTTCACGAATGGAAAAAAACAAGGAAACGCCATGAAAAAAATCCTGTTTTTACCCCTGCTCATTGCGCTTGCGCTCTCAGCGTGCGGTGCGAAACAACCTGAATTGCAGGTCTCCGATCCCGCCCAACCCATCGAAGCCGCGGCGGGCGATGAATTCACCATCGTCCTCGACGCGAACCCCAGCACGGGCTACCACTGGGAACTGGTGGAGGAACTGGATGCGGGCGTTGTGCAGTTCGTCTCAAGGGATTACAGCGCCGACCAGCCCGTCACCATCGGCTCCGGCGGCGTGGACGTGTGGACCTTCCAAGCCGTCGGTGCAGGCGAGACCCAAATCACTCTTGGGTACTATCCGCCCTCGAACGACCCGGAAGAACCGCAACAAACCGTCACGTTCACTGTTACAGTAAAGTAGAAACACAAGGCGATCCGATGATGGGGTCGCCTTTTTTATCTCCAACGCCGATGGAGATCTGGAAAGTTTACTGTTGATTGAAAAGGAGGAAAACATGAATCGCCTCGTCCTGCTGGCAGGGCTTGTTTTGCTTGGCTTGACGGCTTGCGGAGGGACAACGCTCCCGCCCACCGCATCCCCAACCAGTCCGCCCCTTCCAACCGCCACGCCTCCTGCCACGTCCACCCCGAAGCCGGTTGAAGTCTCCATGCGGGTGGCGGCGGAAGCGGTCAACTGCCGTTTCGGTCCCGGCACGGTCTATCAGACTCTCAACGAGATCGGCGGGGGAAATCTCCTGCGCGCGGTAGGACGAAACGAAGACTCCACCTGGTGGCTTGTAAGAGACCCCGGCAGCCCGGGCGGTTCGTGCTGGGTCTCAGCCGAAGTGATCGAGGAGTTGGGCGAAACTGCCTCTTTGCCGGTCGTCCCCCTGCCTTTTGTCACCGTCACCGACGTGAGCCTGCGGGTGGAGCCAAACCGCATCGTTATCAACTGCGACCAGTTCCCGCAAACAGTCTTCTTTGAAGCGACCATTACCACCAACGGTCCCACGCTCTTTACCTGGAAGTGGGAAGTCAGCACGGGCATCACCTCCAATGTGGGCACGCTGATCTTCGAGGAGGCTGGCACGCAGGTCATCAACGAGTATTACCAGATCAATGCGCCGAACGAATATTGGGTGAAGTTTTACGTGTTGACGCCGAATGAACGGGTGGAAGAGGTCTCTTTCCCCGTCAGTTGCACGCCTTAGCAGGCGGTTCGAAATTAAGACCGAACCGGAGATGAACAACGAACAAAAAGGGGAGCCCGAAGCCTCACAGACCCGGACTCCCCGGCGGGAGAATGTGAACCCCACAGTTATTCGAAGATCACCGACTTATAGCCAAGCGCGTTGAAGAACTTGTACAAGTACGCCTCGGCGTTCTCCTGCGCCTGCGTCAGGATGCCGTCTTCGATTGCCACGCTGACGATCTTATCCTCGCCCACGCTGAGCACATCGAGCACCAGGTTGGGGTCAACGTCCACGAAGATGCCTTCCTGAACGGTGTAAACTTCGGTCTTGTCTTCGTCCAGCGTCACCGCCAGAATCTCGGCGGGCGGCAGAACCACATACAGCACATTATCCTGGAATCTCAAATCGCCGGGCTGGAGTTTTTCCATGTCAATACCCGCGATGACCGAGCCGTGGATCTGTACCAAAATCTTGCTGCCGAACGCAAACGCAAAGATGGGGCTGTCCTGGTTCGTCTCCGAGGAGACCACCTGTGAAATGCTATACTCAATCGTCTCCAGGCGGGCGAGCGCCCGAATCTCGTTGATGTACGTGACCGGGTCCGGGATGATGGTGGGCGTGGGATTCATCAACTGCGCCACCTGGGTCTGAAGCGCATAATTCGCCTCGTTGACCTGCTCCATTGGCGCCGAGGGTCGCCGCCGCGGCATCGCGCACGGTCTCTACGATAAAATAGACCCCGGCCGCCAGCACAACCAGAATCAGGATGGACATAATCGTGTTAAATGTATTTTTCATTTTCGTCCTTTCGATACTTGTTGTATTATAGCAAGTTCATTTATGATACCGAACACACAAACCTGTAAGATGAAAAAAATCCTGTTCATTGCCTCCCTGCTCGTCATGCTGGGATGTTCATTTCCAGTGCGGTTGACGTTGGGGACTCCCACAGCGACTCCCACGCTCGAGCCGACTCCCGTCCCCACGCAGACGCCTCACGCCACGCCCCAGCCTGGCACCGACCAGAATCCTTTGATCCTCGCCCCGGCTCCCTCCCCGCGCCCCAGCGAGGCGGTGATCGCGGCCGGCGATACGATTGCCGCCTTCCTCGAATCGCGGACGGGCTACCGCATCGTGACCACCATCCCTGCTTCGGAAATCGTGCTGGTGGACGCGCTCGCGAGGGGGAACGCACACATCGCATCCCTTTCGCCGTACGGCTTTGTGCTTGCCCGCGAAAACAATTCCGCCACTGTGTTGCTGGCGCGCGTGCGCGAGGGACAGACCTTTTACGGCGCGCAGATCATCGTCAACCGCAGCAAGGATTTCACATCTTATTTCGACGAGGCGCGGAACGAAAATATCGGCGAGCCGGAGCGGGCGCTTCAACAGTTCCGGGAGAAAAAACCCTGCTGGAGCGACGACGTATCGCCGTCGGGGTATGTGGTGCCTTTGGGTCTGCTGAATCAGGCTCAGGTCCAGGTGCGAAGCGGGGCGTTTTTGGAAGGTCAGCCCAATGTGGTGCGAGCCGTCTATGCCGACGACATCTGCGATTTCGGCGCGACGTTCATAGACGCCCGCACATCCCCCATCCTCGAAGCGGATTATCCCGACGTCCTCGACCGGGTGATCGTAGTCTGGCGCATCCCGCCGATCATCCCATACGAAAATATTTCGATGGCGACCTCCCTGCCGGTCGAGATGCGCCGCGTGATCCAGCGCGCGCTGATTGACCTGATGCTCACGCCCGAAGGCAAAGCCGCCATGCAAACGGTGTACGGCTTCGATGAAGTGACGCCGGTGGAAGACGCTGCGTATGCGGAGTTCATCGAGCTGGTGCAATCCTCGGGTTTGGATTTGACGGATTTGATAAAATGAAGATTACAGCAGACCTGACAGTCACACTGACGGCGTGACTGTCAGGTCTTAATTCGCCTGAAAATCTTTTTACAGGAGTAATCCATGAATCGTGAAGACGCTCTTGCCATTGTGCGTGAATTTGTGAAGAACGAAAGCCTTGTGCGGCACATGCTGTCCGTCGAAGCCGCGATGCGTTTTTACGCCGAAAAATACGGCGAGGATGTCGAGTCGTGGGGGCTGATCGGCCTGCTTCACGATTTCGATTGGGAGATTCATCCCACGCTCGAACAGCACCCGCAGGACGGCGCGCCCATTTTGCGCGAACGCGGCGTGCCCGAAGACGTCGTCCAGGATATTTTGAGTCACGCCGACCATCTCGGCTGCCGCGCGACACATTGCGCCGCCGGGCCCTCTGCGCCTGCGACGAAGTGACGGGTCTCATCACCGCCGTTGCGCTGGTGCGCCCGTCGCGTTCGCTGTACGACCTCGAAGCCGGTTCCGTCAAGAAGAAATGGAAGGACAAGGCTTTTGCCGCCGGAACCAACCGCGAAGAAATGGAACTCGCCGCGAAGGAATTCGGCGTGGACTTGTGGGAACACGCCGGGAATGTGATCCAAGCCATGCGGAAGATCGCGCCGGAGTTGGATTTGGTGGGGAATTTGGGATAATTTTGGAGAGACAAGAAAAAACCGCCTCGTTGATTTCGGGGCGGTTTTTTCTGTTATTCTGCAAGCGATTATCTCATGCCTGAGATGGTGATCAACCCGCTGGTGACTTTGACGTTCATCACCTGCAAACCGGGCGCCTGCTCGTCCAGGCTTTCCAAAAGCATCTGGTTCAGCCAGGTTTCCATCTGCGAAAGGATGAGGTCGGGGATGGCTTGCTGCCCGATCTGCATGGACTCGATCACGAAGTAGGGTCTTTTATCGCCGTCAATCCTGAGTTCGCCGACGATGAGCGCAGCCGTCGAATCTTCCGCTCCGTTGACGATTCCCCAAACCTGAATTTTCCCGCCGCGCAGATACACCTGCGGACTGCTCAACGGCAAGTCGGGGCTTTCCAGCAATTCCATGGCGAGCCAGGAGGTGAGTTGTTGTTCGGTGATCGTGAGCGAGGTCAACGATCCCGGCTGGGGCAGCGAGTTTTCCAGCAGGGCTTTCGCTTCCATGCCGGATTGTTCCGAGACGATGATTTCGTCGCCGGGGCGTTCGGGCGCGCCTTCCATGCCGGTCGCTGCGTTATTGACCGCAAAGCCGATCAGGGCGTTCATCAACGCCGTATATTGCGGGTACTTTTCATTGACCTCTGCGAGGGTTTGCGGGGCAACCTCGTTGGCAAGCGCGGCGTCCGCCTGGATGGTGGGGGTGGCAATCGCCAGCAACTGCGCCACTTTCGAGGCGGGGTTGTTGCGCGCCACGACCAGTCCCGTCGTGCCGAAGAGCAGAACCGCAAGGAGGGTCACCAAGGCACCGCGCAGGGCGTTTCGGTAGGGCTTTTTCTTCGGCTGCCACAGGTTGGTGTTTGCCCTGGGCAGGGTGGGGTTGATGGCGGCTTGAATGCGCGCCAGTCCGATTTTGGCTTCCGTGTTGCCGGGGTTGAGTTTGAGAACGCGTTCGTAGCACGCGATCTGGTGCTGCTTTTCCCCGGTGATGCGCGCCATCAGCATCCATGCGGCTTCGTCGTCCGGGTAGGATGCGAGATACTCCGACAAATACTTCCTTGCCAGTTCGCGGTTGCCGCGTTGGAAGGTGTAATCGGCTTGCTTGAGAAGTTCTTGCCTGGTCATCGTCATGAGACCTGACAGTCACGCTGACAGCGTGACTGTCAGGTCTGTATATTTATAAACTCGGCTCGGCGATCTCTTCGTGTTCGTGCTGTTTATTAAGCACGATCTCGCCGTCTTCGTTGATGTTGATTTCGATCGAGTCGCCATCGGAGAATTCGCCGGCGAGCAGTTTGTCCGAGAGCGGATCTTCCACCTTTTGCTGGATGACGCGGCGCGGCGGACGCGCGCCAAACTCGGCGTCGTAGCCCTGCTCTGCCAGCGAGGACAAAGCCTCGATGGCGGCGGTCAGCGTCAGGTCATGGTCTTTGAGGCGCTGGGCGACCTTCTCCAGTTCGAGAGAAACAATCTGCTGGATGTCCTCTTTGTTGAGCGAGCGGAAGATGACCACCGCATCCAGGCGGTTGATGAACTCGGGGCGGAAGGCGCGCTTGAGCGATTCGCTCAACTTCTTGCGCATCTCTTCGTAGGAGAGTTTTTCCTCGGCGGCTTCATCGCGCTTCATGACGAACCCCGAGGGTGGTCTGCCGTTTGATGACATCCGCGCCGATGTTGGAGGTCATGACGATGATGGCGTTGCGGAAATCCACCTTGCGTCCCTTCGCATCGCTCAGGTGACCTTCCTCCATGATTTGGAGGAGCATGTTGTGGACTTCGGGGTGCGCCTTTTCGATCTCGTCGAAGACGACGATGGAGTACGGGCGGCGGCGCAGGCGCTTCGGTCAGTTGACCGGCGTCTTCGTAGCCGATGTATCCGGGAGGCGCGCCCACGAGACGGGACGCCGTGTGGCGTTCCATGAACTCGGACATGTCGAGCTGGATGGCGGCTTCCTCACTTCCGAACATGAACTTGGCAAGCGCCTTGGTCAGTTCGGTCTTGCCGACGCCGGTCGGTCCGAGGAACATGAACGAACCGATGGGGCGTTTGGGGTCTTTCAGACCGGCGCGCGCGCGGCGCACGGCGCGGGAGATGGCGATGATAGCGTCCTCCTGACCGATGATGGCTTTACGGAGTTCCTCTTCCATCTTGAGCAGGCGTTGCGATTCCTCTTCCGCCAACTGCATGAGCGGCACGCCCGTCCACATGGAGACGACTTCGGCAATATCTTCGGCAGAGACGACCGGGCTGGTGGCGCGGTCCCAGCCGGTGCGCAGGCGTTCGATCTGCGCGCCGAGATCGCCTTCGCGTTCCTCCCATTCCTTCACGTCTTCGATGTTGCCTTCCTCCTGGGCGAGGGCGCGGTTCTGGCGCGCCCGGCGCAGCTGGCTAAACAGGTCCTTGGCGTGTTTCGCGGCGGGACTCTTGTACATGCGCACGCGCGAGGAGGATTCGTCAATCAGGTCAATGGCTTTGTCGGGTAAAAACCGTTCGGTCACATACCGCGAGGATAAATGCGCGGCGGCTTCGAGCGCTTCATCGGAGATCACCAAATGATGGTGTTCCTCGTATGCGCCGCGAATGCCTTTGAGGATTTGGATGGTCTCTTCCTCGCTGGGTTCATCCACCTGGATGGGCTGGAAGCGGCGTTCGAGCGCGGCATCGGATTCGATGTGCTTGCGGTATTCGTCGAGTGTGGTGGCGCCGATGACTTGCAGTTCGCCGCGAGACAGCGCAGGCTTGAGGATATTCGCCGCATCCACGGAAGAACCCGCGGCTCCCGCCCCGACGAGCATGTGTACCTCATCTATGAACAGGATCGCCCCCGATTGCTTTAACTCATCTATGATGCGCTTTAGGCGTTCCTCGAACTGACCGCGGTACATCGTGCCAGCCACGAGCGAGCCGACATCGAGTTGCAGCAGCCGCTTGTTCATGAGCGGGGCGGGTACATCGCCGTCCACGATGCGCTGGGCGAGTCCCTCCACGATGGCGGTCTTGCCGACGCCGGGTTCGCCGATAAGTGCCGGGTTGTTCTTGGTGCGGCGCGCAAGGATCTGAATCACGCGCTCGATTTCCATCTGACGCCCGATGACGGGGTCGAGTTTCTTTTCCTCGGCTTTGGAGGTCAGGTCGGTTGCCAGTTGGTCAACGAGGGGGGTTTTGGGATTGCCTCCGGGGGCGCGTCCGCTTGCACGGGGGCCCAGCAGGCGTCGGCGCGGAGGGGGAGGCGGATTCGTTCAATACGCGGCGGGTCTGGCGGCGGATCTGGTCGGGAGTCACGCCGAGTCGGCGCAGGGCTTCCAGCGCAGTGGATTCGATGCGCACCAATCCGAGCAGGATGTGTTCGGTTCCGATGTAGTGGTGTCCGAGGCGGCGGGCCTCGTCCACGGCATATTCGAGGACTTGTTGAGTTTCGGGCGCAAGTTCGATGCGGTTGGGGTCAAAGTTGGGGGCGCTGCCCGAAATGCGCGCCACCACTTCGCGGACGCGGTCGGAGGTCATGCCCAGTTCGCGCAGGGCCCCTTCCCGCCACGCCGCCTTCTTCATCCATTAATCCGAGGAGCAGATGCTCGGTTCCAATACTATTTTGCCGGGCGCGCTCCGCCTCCTGGTGGGCGAGGCTGAGGACACGCCTTGCTCGCTGTGTAAATCTTTCCATGCCAGCCATAGTTTTTCTCCTGATAATACCTGTAAAGGATTCTACCAAATGCAGGGGAAGTGTGCGTAGGAAAAAGGTTAGAGTTTTCTTACGGAAAGGCGCGAAGTGTCAAGTTTTAGCGTCAAGTTGACAAAAAGGCGGAATCCCGCCACCTGATACCTGGAACCTGCCATTTTATCGGTTGTCTCCATCGCCCCGTATCTTACCGCGCGCCTGCCTGTCCAAAAGTTTAGTCAGGTTGGATTCGGCGATCTCGTCGAGCGGAAGGTCGAGTTCGGTGGCGACCTGGGCGATGTACCAGAGGACATCGCCCAATTCGGCTTTGAGCGCCTCCCGCTCCGCTTCGCCAATGACCCCGGACCTGTCTCTGAAAATTTTCTTGATCTTCCCCGCCACCTCTCCCGCCTCATTGACCAAGCCCAGCGCCGGGTAGATGACGGGATGCCCGATGGCGGGATATTGCGCCGTGGCGCGGGATTTTTGCTGGTAGTCGTTGAAATCCATAAATTGTCCTTATAAAAATGTACATGGGGTGATGGGGAAAGTACGGAGATTATTATTCAATATACCCTAACTCCCCATTTTCATCAAAAAACCAGAAGGGTGGCTTCTGGTTTCTGAGAGCATTGGGTTGAGAGACTGAATTTGTAACGATGATTAGTTAATCGCCTTCGCCAACTTCCTCCACCACTCATCCTTCTCGCCGGGGACGAAGGGCGTGTACAGCGTGATTCTATCCGCGATGCCGCCGAAGCGTTTCTTCAAGTCGCTTGCGAGATTCTCCTGCGTGGTCATCAGGCAGAATTCCTCCAGCATCTCGTCGGTGATGAGCATGGGCATCTCCGCCCATTCGCCTTTGGAGGCGAAACCGGAGAGTTTTTGGGCAGTCTCGCCCCAGCCGTGCAAATCCATCACGGATTTGTAGGAGGGGGTCGAAGCATAGAACGAAATCTGCATCCGCGCGAAGGCTTCCTCTTCGGGTGTGGCGGCGATGAAAGGCGTCATCGAAACGGCGATGTCGCTGCGCTTGCGTCCGCTTTTTTGCAAGCCTTCTTCGATGGCGGGTAACAACACTTCATTCATGTAGCGCGGACTATTGAACGGATGCGCGTGGAATCCCTCGCACAGTTCTCCCGCCAGCCTCGCAAGACCTGCATTGACTCCTGCAATGTAAATCGGAATAGCCCCTCCCCCTGCCCCTCCCCAAATTCCTCTGGAATTTGGGGAGGGGAGAAAGGGGAGGGGACCCGGATTGAAAAACGGCGACATCAACGTGATCTTGTAATACTCGCCGCGGAAGTTCAACTTTGTTCCGTTTTGCCAGCAATCCCACAAGGCGCGGATGACCTGAATCTGCTCGCGGAATTTTCCCGTCACCGATTCGGGCCACGGCATCCCAAAACGCCTCTCGATGTGCGCCTTGACCTGCGTGCCAAGCCCCAGAATGAATCTCCCCCCGGACTGCGCCGCCAAATCCCATGCGGTGTAGGCAAGGTTGGCTGGCGAACGGGCAAAGGACACGGCAATGGCAGTGCCCATTTCCATTTTGGATGTGTGCTCCGCAATCAGCGCGCAGGGCAGAAATGGGTCATGTTGAGTCTCCTGTGTCCACAACGCGGCGAAGCCGATCCCTTCGGCGGCTTTTGCGATGGCAGGGACATCGTTCAATGGAACAAGGGGAAGCGCGGCATCGAGTTTCAATTTACCAATCTCCAATCTTAGTTTTCCAGCAAATATGCCATGATCCAATTCGTCGTGGCGTTCAAGCCGTCCATGTGGGCTCGCTCGTAGTTGTGCGAAGCGTCAATGCCCGGACCGATGAGCGACATCGCCACATCGCCGCCTGCGCGCCAGAACGCTTCGCCGTCCGAGCCGTAGAACGGATACACATCCGTTTTGTATGGAATGCCATGCTTTTCGGCAAGCGCGCGCAGTTTTTTGTTCAAGCCTTCATGATACGGACCGCCGCTGTCCTTGATGCACAGCGTGGCGTGAAATTCATCCGACTCCTGACCTTCGCCGACGACTGCCATATCCACCGTGACCAACTCCGCGACTTCAGCGGGGATGCCCGCCGCCGCGCCGTGACCGACCTCTTCATAGTTACTGATGAGGAAATACGCGCTTCGCGCCGGACCTTGACCTGATTCAGCAATGGATTTGATCGCCGCCGCGAGATTCGCCACGCACGCCTTGTCGTCGAGAAAACGCGAGCGGATGAAGCCGTTGGTCACTTCCACGCGCGGATCGAATGCCACGCAGTCGCCGATGTTGATGCCCAGCGCGCGGGTTTCTTTTTCAGAGGCGGTTCTCGCGTCGAGCCGAACCTCCATGTGGGCGTCGTTGCGCGGGGTATCGTTGCTCCCATAGATGTGACCCGATGCCGTGTCAATCAGGATCGAGCCGCGAATCTTTTCGCCTTTGGAAGTGAAAACCCACACGCCTTCGGTCTCGACCGTATTCCACTGCACACCGCCGATTCGGCTGAGTTTCAATCTTCCATTGCTTTTGATTTCCTTGACCACCGCGCCGAGCGTGTCCACATGCGCGGTGAGGGCGACGGGCGGCAGGTCACTTTCTACGTTCCACTTCGCCAACAGCGCCCCTTTGCGCGTTCGGCTTAATTCCAACTGCTTGTACCTGGAGAGTTCCTGCTCCACGAAGGCAACGGCTGGTTCTGCAAACCCCGTCGGCGAAGGGATGTTGAGCAGGTCAACGAGAAAGTTGGTGAAATACGTTTCGTCAATTTTCTGGAGGGACATAGGATGCCTTTCGGTTTACAGGTTGACAAGTTTCAAGGTCTTAACACCCCAATCTTCAAACGTTCAAACTTTCGAACTCACTAATCTTCTTTCTCCACTCATCCGGCACGGCGATGGTCTTCAAGCCCTCATAATCGAACGTGACCAGAATCACCGTCCCGCTTGCCATCACTTTGCCCGTCTCGGCGTGCATTACGCACTGTTCCACCGTCAGGGATTTGTTGCCGATCTTGGTGGTCTTCACGCCGACCTTGATGGGGTCGCCGTAATGCGTGGTGGCGTGATAGGTGATGTGGATGTCGGCGATGATGACGCCGATCTCCATAAAAGACTGGTCTTTGCTGAACAAGCCCAACTGCATGAAGTAATATATGCGCGCCTGCTCGAAGTACGTCAGGTATTTTGCGTTGTTGACATGTCCCTGCGGGTCCAAATCCCCGTAGCGGACTTCGGTGGGGTGGAGGAAGTTGTAGTCAGCCATGGGGCGATTATAGTTGGGTAGTTCCCAGTTGGGTAGTTCGGTAGTTTGGCGGGAATATTTCTTTCGCTTCGCCGACTACGGACGATGGACCGTAGACGATAGTCCGTGGACGCCCGCTGTCGTCTGCTGTTCATCGTCTATCGTCCACCGTCCATAAAGGTATAATCTTCCCATGCTTCCCGACCTGCAAATGAACGATCATGTGCGTTTGCGAAAACCGCATCCCTGCGGTTCGTACGAATGGACGGTGGTGCGCCTCGGCGCGGATATTGGCTTGGAATGCAAAGGCTGCGGACATCGCGTGATGCTGACGCGCCGCGAACTGGCGAAACGGATGAAAGTGAATTTAACCCAACAGGAAAGAAACACCATCACAGACCCTAAAGGTCTTCAAGACCTTTAGAGTCTTTCAGGAGATTTCATGGAAACACACCCAACAGAACAGGATATGCCCGTCGGCTCGCTGCGCATCGGACTTTTCACAGACACCTACGCACCGCAGGTGAACGGTGTGTCCATTTCGCTGCAATTGATCTCGGAGGGACTGAAAAAGCGCGGGCATCAGGTCACGATTTTCGCGCCGCGCTTTCCCGGCTACAAAGATAACGAACCGAACGTGATGCGTCTGCCCTCGTTGAAATATCTCAACAACCCGCCCATCTACGTGGCGGTGCTTGGCACGCCGCGTTCCACCCGGTCGCTGACGCGCAGGCACTTCGACGTACTGCACGCGCACAGCCCGGCAAGCATGGGGTTACTGGCGTATCTCACTGCCTCCACCAAGCGCCTGCCGTTGATCTACACCTATCACACCTCCATCACGGATTACACCCACTACGTCAAATTCATCGGCGGGACAAGGCTGATAAAACGGACAGCAGGCTGGTTCAGCGCCGCTTCCACCAACCTGGGCGACCAGATCATTGTGCCCTCGCCCAAGTTTCACCGCCTTCTGCTGGAACAGAAAGTCCGCAAGCCGATTCGCGTCATTCCCAACGGCATTGACCTGGGCAGTTTCAAGGCGGCGAAAAAACCCGGCAGTCTGCGGAACAGGCTCGGCGTCAAGCCCGATGCGCCGATTCTGCTCTCGGTGGGACGCATGGACCCGGAGAAGCGGCTCGACTTCATCGTGGATGCATTCGTCCGCATCGCGGAGCGGCTCCCGGATGCGCATCTCGTCTTTGCCGGAGACGGCGGTGCGCGCAAGGACATCGAGGCGCAGGCGCTGACGACGAACGTCAAAGACCGCATCCGTTTTTTGGGCATGGTCGCGCGCGCCGATCTGCCGGATGTCCTGCACGACGCGACGGTCTTCCTCTCCGCTTCAACGACGGAAGTGCATCCGATCTCCGTCATCGAGGCGATAGCGGCGGGTTTGCCGATGGTCGCTGTGCAGGATGAAGCCTTTGAAGGCATGATCGAGAACGACCGGAACGGCTACATGGTCCCGTTGAATTTGGAGAAGTTTGCCGATACAGTCGCCAACCTATTGTGCGACCGCGAAAAACTCGAACGCTTCGGCATGCATTCCGCTGGGTTGAGCGAGAAATATTCCATCGAAGGGCAGGTCAAATCGCTGGAAAAATTGTACATGGAAGCCATCCTCCAAAATTGGCGCGGACGACTCATCGAGCGTATCCTCCCGAAGGACATCAAAAAGATTCCGCAAAGGATCACCAGCGAGATCAACAAAATCCTCCCTGGGCGCTCGCGAGGGAAGTAATACACTCCAAGCCGCAGACCTGACAGGTTTTGGAAACCTGTCAGGTCTTAATTCCCTTCGCAGACAGGCGGGGTTTTTCCCAGGGGGTATAATTCAACCGCTATGCCCATCCTGGATGCCCACATGCTGGAATTTTTCAGCCGAAGCCCGGAGCAGACTCGTCGCATTGGTGTACGGCTCGGCGGTTTGCTCAAGGCTGGCGATGTCATTTGTTTGGAGGGAAATTTGGGGGCAGGTAAAACCACCATCGCGCAGGGCTTGGCTCAGGGCTGGGGGTCGCTCGATGCGGTTTCAAGCCCGACGTTCATCCTCGTCAACATGTATCGCCGCGCCGACGGCGGGCATCTCTTTCATCTGGATGCCTACCGCCTCGACTCCGTGCCGGAAGCGGAGCAGCTCGACCTCGACTCGATGCTCGCTGAGGGCGCACTGATCATCGAATGGCCCGAACGGCTTGGAAACCTGATTCCCAAAGAACATTTGTGGATTCAACTCGAACACATGGCGGAGGAACACCGTCGGATGAACTTCCATGCGCACGGCAAACGCTACGATGAGCTGCTGGACGGCGTCCGCCACTCCATGTTTGGAGGCGCGTAATGCTGCTTGCCGTTGATACCTCCACCGCACAGGTGGGACTGGCTTTGTACGATGGGGAACACGTGCTGGGCGAGATGACCTGGACGACGCGCCAGCATCACACCACCGAACTTTCCCCGGCTCTTTCCGGACTTTTGAAGCGCTGCGGCGTGACCATGAGTCAAGTCAACGCTTTGGGCGTGGCGATTGGTCCGGGGTCGTTCACCAGTTTGAGAGTTGGGCTTTCGCTGGTGAAGGGCATTGCGCTGGCGCGCAGCCTGCCGGTGATGGGCATCCCCACGCTGGATGTCATTGCGACGGCTCAGCCTCATTCAAAACATCCGCTGATCGCCGTGCTTCAAGCCGGGCGGACGCGAATCGCTTTCGGCGTGTATAAAAGCCACAGGTCCGGCTGGCAGGCTGAAGGTCCGGTGCGAAGCGGGACGGTGGACGAGTTGCTGCATGAGGTCGAAGGTCCGGTCGTCATCGCAGGCGAGTTGACATCCGAAGAAAGAAAGAAAATTTCCAAAAAGAAAAAGGTTCAGTTGGCTTCGCCGGCTTATTGTGTGAAGCGCCCGTCGGTTCTGGCGGAACTGGCATGGAACCGTTGGCAGGAAAACCAGACGGATGATGCGGCAACGCTTGCGCCGATCTATCTGCACGTGGCAGGGACGCCGATCCAATGAGACCTGACAGGTCTTTGATGAGTGAACCGACCGCAGCGATTTTGTAGATATGAATCCAGATGAGCAAAGGCATCACGAAGACCTGTCAGGTCTGGTTATCCGTAAAATGACATTGAACGACCTCGAGCAGGTGGTTGCAATTGACCAGGTTTCGTTTTCGCTGCCGTGGCCCCCGCGCTCCTTTCAATTCGAGTTGACGGATAACCAGGCTTCCCGCTGCTGGGTGGTGGAGGGCGATGGGCGCGTGATCGCGATGATCGTCAGCTGGCTGATCCTGGACGAACTGCACATCGCCACGATTGCCACGCGCCCGGAGCATCGCCGGCGCGGAATTGGGAAACGCCTGCTCTTGCACGCCCTGCTCGCCGCACGGAAAGAGGGCGCGGTGAAGTCGTTTTTGGAAGTGCGCGAGAGCAATGTCATCGCGCGGAAGATGTACCGCGATTTCGGCTTTGTGGAAGACGGACGCCGCAAGGAATACTACAAGGACAACAACGAGGATGCCATCCTGATGACGTTGAACGATCTGGAGCGCCTGCAAGGAGCCTGAATGAGCGCCGAAACGACCCTCGCCCGCATTGCAAAGGAAATCGCCGCCTGTACAAAGTGCGCGCTGCACGAGTCGCGGAAAAGGGCGGTGGCGGGCGAAGGTCCGGCGGATGCGGAGATTATGTTGATCGGCGAGGGGACCCGGTTTTCACGAAGACGAGCAGGGGCGTCCGTTCGTGGGCGCTTCTGGAAAATTTCTCGACCAGTTGCTGACGCAGGCGGAGTTGAACCGCTCGGATGTTTTTATCGCCAATGTGGTCAAGTGCCGCCCGCCAGGCAACCGCGACCCGCAGGCGGATGAACTGGCGGCGTGCGACGAGTACCTCGAAGCGCAGATAAATGCCGTCAATCCGAGTATCATTGTGACCCTGGGACGCTTCTCGATGGGCAGGTTCATTCCCGGGGCGAAGATCACCGCCATCCACGGGCGGATGCACAAGGTCGGCGAGCGGTTTGTCATCCCGATGTTTCACCCGGCGGCGGCGCTGCATCAGGCGGCGTTGAAGCCGTCCATTCTGGCGGATTTCGCACGGTCGCCTGAACAGTTGGACGAGGCGCGCAAGTCGCTGGGAAGAACTCAAAAGCAAACGCGAAAAAGGGTCGAACCAAAGGATGAGAAACCCAGGCAATTGAGCCTGTTTTGATAACTGATGTTACGCACCCTCACCCCCGTCCCCTCTCCCAGCGGGAGAGGGGTGAAGGGGTGAGGGAGAAAGAACTGCGCAACATGAGTTAATAACATGTCGGGAATTATTCCCAAATAAGGAAAAGAATGACCACAAAAGAAACATTGATCCAAAAATTGAAGGATAAAAAGGCGAAGGTCGCCATTTTGGGGTTGGGCTATGTCGGCTTGCCGCTGGCGGTTGTGTTCGGTCAGGCGGGTTTTCACGTCACCGGCGTGGACCCGGACAAACGAAAAATCGCTTCGCTGTCGAAGGGCGAGTCGTATATCCCGGATGTCAAAACCGACGATATTGCCGGTCTGGTCAAGGGCGGGTTGCTCGCCGCTACCACGGATTTCTCCATCCTCAAGGAAATGGATGCAGTCAGTATTTGCGTGCCGACGCCTCTGCGTCAAACCGGCGACCCGGATATGTCGTTCATCATCTCCGCGATGGAGGAGTTGAGCAAGCACATGCACAGAGGCATGGTGGTGGTGTTGGAATCCACCACGTATCCCGGCACGACGCGCGAACTGCTCCTGCCGAAACTGGGAACGGAGCATAGCCTGACGGTGGGCGAGGATTGGTTCCTTGCCTTCTCGCCGGAGCGCGTGGACCCGGGGCGCGAGGATTGGACCACGATCAACACGCCCAAGGTGATGGGCGGCATCACCGAAGCGTGCGGCGAGGTGGCAGCCGCCTGGTATGAAGGCGCAATCCAAACCGTGCATCGCGTCTCCTCGGCGGAGGCGGCGGAGATGTCGAAACTGCTGGAGAACACATTCCGCATGATCAATATCGGCCTGGTCAATGAACTGGCGATCATGTGTGAATACCTCGGCGTGGACGTGTGGGAGGTGATTGACGCCGCCGCGACCAAGCCCTTCGGCTTCATGAAATTTACGCCTGGTCCCGGGCTGGGCGGGCACTGCATCCCGATTGACCCGCTGTACCTCTCGTGGAAGATGAAGTCGTTCAACTACAACGCCCGCTTCATCGAGCTGGCGTCCGAGATCAATACGAACATGCCGCGTTACGTGGTCAACCGCGTGCTGGAGGCGATGAACGACCGCGGGAAGACGTTGAAAGGCTCCAAAGTGCTGGTCTTGGGCGCGGCGTACAAACCCGATATTGACGACGTGCGCGAATCCCCGTCGCTGGATGTGATCGGTCTGCTGCAAAAGAAGGGCGCGGCGGTCGAGTATCACGACCCATACATCCCGCACATCCATCACGAATACGACGGCTGGCACATGGACAGCGTGACGGATATGATGAAATCCGTCAAGGAGGCGGATGTGGTGGTGATCGTCACCAACCACAGGGTTTACGATTACGAGGCGATTGTCAACGCGGCGAAGTTCGTCTTCGATTCACGCAATGCCACCGGTAAATTGGGCAAGAATAACGAGAAGGTGGAGCGGCTTTAATTGCAACTCTTGGAGACCGAATGGCACATTATTTGGTGACAGGCGCGGCGGGGTTCATCGGCGCGCGGACCTCGGAAATGCTTCTGGAACAGGGTCATACCGTCGTCGGCGTTGACAACCTCAACAGTGCGTATGATCCGCGCATGAAGGAATACCGCCTGAAGAGGCTTCAGGCATTGCCGGGATTCGAATTCCACCAGCGCGATATTTCCGAGAAACCCATCATCGAATTGTTCGAGGGCGAAAAGTTCGATGGCGTGATCCATCTCGCGGCGCGCGCGGGCGTGCGTTACAGCGTGGAAGACCCTTGGGCGTTCGTTCAATCCAATGTGATGGGGACGTTGAACATGCTGGAAGTCTGCCGCCAGCATGGATGCAGGAAAATCGTGATGGCATCCACCTCCAGCATTTACGGTGGGAACCCGCCGTATCCCACGCCGGAGACCGCCTCCAGCAGCGAGCCGATGCAGCCCTACGCCGCCAGCAAAAAGGGGGCGGAGGCGCTGGCGCATTCGTATCATCACCTCTACGATATTGACGTAACGGTGGTGCGGTACTTCACCGTATACGGTCCCGCCGGGAGACCCGACCTTGCCATGTTCCGCTTCGTGCAGTGGATCACCGAGGGTCTGCCGGTGCGCATCAACGGGGACGGAAAACAATCACGCGGCTTCACGTATGTGGACGACATCGCGCGCGGCACGATTGCGGCGTTGAAACCGCTCGGTTATGAAATCGTCAATCTCGGCGGGCATGAGGTCATCACCATCAACGAACTGGTGGAGATGATCGAAGAGTTGACCGGCAAACAGGCGCAGGTGCAGTACGGTCCGCCCAACCTGGCGGATATGTTCACCAACTGGGCGGATGTGACCAAGGCGCGGGAACTGCTGGAATGGAATCCCCGGGTTGATTTGCGCGAGGGACTTTCCAACCTCATCGCCTGGTACAACGCCGAGCGCGAGTGGGCGAAGGATGTGCTGACGCCGTAGGATTCGAGCCTCGGTGAAGGCGAAAAAACAACAGTGTGAGTTTAACCCGATAATTTTCAAAGTCCACTTGCAAAATTATCGGGTTATTTCCATTGTTATGAAGAATAAGGTAGGGGCGACCCGTCCAACCCTGAACTCCTCTTGTTGCGCAAGCGGAGGGTCGCCCTGTGGCGTATGGAACGTCAACATCCCAACCGCCAATTACGCATTTATAATCTTTACGGGCGCATTTTCCATGACTCTCCTCTCCAAATTCAAAAACGACCCGCTCTTCACGAAAATCATCCGTTCCAGCGGATCGTTATTCAGCAACAACACCCTCGCGCTCGGATTAAGCGTCGTGCAGGGCATCATGGCAACCCGCCTGCTCGGGCCGGCGGGATTTGGCTTGATCGGCGTAGTGATGGCGTTCGCTTCGACGGTGAACAGCGTCTTCTCTTTCCGCATGGGTGAGTTGGTGGTGCGCTATGGCGGCGAATATCTGAACAGGCAGGAAAAAGAAAAAGCCTCTGCCTTGCTCAAAACTGCAAGCACAACCGAAGCCGCAGTGTCGCTCCTTGCGTTTCTCGTTGTGTTTGCAACTGCACAACTCGCGGAAACCTATCTTGCCAAAACTCCCGACATTGCATGGATGTTCACCATCTTTGCCCTGAACCTGCTGGCAAATTTCAGCACTGAAACATCTACGGGCATTTTACAGATCACCGATAAAATCAAATTGCAGGGAACGGTCAATCTAATTCAAGCCGTCGTCACCACGCTCATTATCGCGGGCGCATTCTTTTTCGGCGGCGGCATTACCATTGTTCTCGTTGCTTATCTCATTGGAAAATCCATTCTTGGGTTGGGGCTTTTCGTCCTTGCCCAAATCCAACTGCATCAAAAACTCGGCAGTGGATGGTGGCGCACACCCTTCTCAAAACTCACAGCGCGAAGAGAGATTTTCCGTTTCGCGTTCAGTTCCAACATCAGTGCGACCATCATCAAACTCTTCCGCGAGAGCGAATTGATCTGGGTCGGTTTCTTTCTCGATACGACCGCGGTCGGTTATTATCGCGTGGCATATACCATCACGCATTTCCTCGCCATTCCCGCCGACCCACTCATCGCCACGACTTTTCCTGAAATCAATCGCCTTGCGGTGGAAAAAGCGTGGGGCAAGCTCAAAAGTTTTCTCAAGAAGATTACGGCGTTTTCATTCGCCTATAACATCGCCATCGGCGCGGGCTTGATTCTCTTTGGGCATTGGGTCATTCGCATCTACTCCGGCGCGGACTATCTTGCCGCCTACCCCGCTCTCGTCGCGCTCACCATCGGCTTGGTCTTCAATTACATCCTCTTTTGGAATCGTCCGCTGTTGCTCGCGCTCGGCTTGCCGGAGTTCCCCGTCTATGTCACACTTGCGGCGGGTATCATCAAACTGGCATTCTCGTTCTGGCTTGTGCCGGTCTATGGCGTGGCGGCGGCGGGTGGGTTGCTGTCGTTTTATTATGTTGCTTCGGTGGGGGTGATGGTTTTGCGCGGGTTGAAGGAAATAGAGAATAGGGAATAGGATGAAGATTACGCTCATCACCAACTCGCGGATTCCTTCGCTGACCGCAAATTCGATTCAAGCGATGAAGGTCGCTCAAGCCTTGATGCAATTGGGACACGACATCAAGATGTTCGCCCCTGCCGAGACGGAATTACCCAATTACCAATTACTACTTACCCATTACGGCTTACGCCTCGCCCCGAACCTCGAACTGCTTCCGTCCATCAGCGGATTCAAACGCCTCGACTTTATCGTCCATGCCCAGCGGGCTGCGAAGCGATTCGGCGCGGATTTGATCTACACCTGGCTGCCCCAGTCGGCGGCATTGGGCGCGTGGATGGGCTATCCTGTTGTCCTCGAAATGCACGCGGATAATTCTGGCAAGTTGGGCGTGTGGTGGATGCGTCAATTCTGGAAACAGAAGACGCCCAAGGTGATGACGGTCACAACGTCAGCGTTGAGAAAGGCTTTGGAGCGCTCGACCAACTTCCAGTTTAAGGATGAGGCGGTGCTGCTCGCGCCGAACGGCGTCGAGTTGGAGAAGTATGCGGGTTTGCCCAGTCCAGTCGAGGCGCGTCGTCAATTAAATTTGAAAGAGGGATTGACCGTTGGGTTCACAGGTCACATTTACCCCGGGCGCGGCGCGGATCTATTGTTTGAACTCGCCAGGCAAATGCCTGCGGTGAATTTTCTGTGGGTGGGCGGCACACCTGAGGTGGTGGATTTTTGGCGCTCCAAATTGACCGAGGCGGGCATGACCAATGTGACGATGACCGGCTTTGTGAAGCACGAGGCGATCCCACTGTATCAAGCCGCAGCGGATGTGCTGCTGATGCCGTACTCACGCTCCATCGAGGCTTCGAGCGGGCAGGACATTGCCGAGGTCATCAACCCGATGAAGATGTTCGAGTATATGGCAGCGGGGCGGGGAATCGTGTGCGCGGATTTGAGTGTGATCCGCGAGGTGTTGAATGAGGGGAATGCGGTATTGGTGGAGCCGGTGGAGGAAGGGAATAGGGAATGGGGAATAGGGAATTGGAAGACGGCGATTGAGGCGTTGCTTGCCGATGAGCCGCGTCGTTTGGCGTTGGGGATGCAAGCTCGCAAGGATGTGGCGCAGTTAACGTGGGTCAAGCGCGAAGAGCGGGTGATGGAGTTGCTGAACAAAAACCTCCAAAGTCTCTGAGACTTCGGAAGTTTCTTTTATTCTCTTGTCACTGCTGTCAGATTCATCGTGAGCAGCACGCCGGGTTTGGGGAGTTCGTTCACGCCGATGACCGTCCGCGCGGGGCGGTGGTCTCCCATTTTGCTGACGTAGGCGCGGTTCATGCCCGCCGTCCCGCCGATGGTGATGAAGTTGCCGACTTTGGCGATGTGGTTGTACAGTCCGATGGGAGTCGGGGTATTGGGTGGAGTGGAGGTTTCAACGCCTGGCATTCTCTTTTTCCTTTTGAATAAATTCTGCATAGTCAGGCGGAATTTCGATTCCGAATTTCTGACATAGTAATTTGACATCATGATAATCATTGTCATCGAGTTTGTAGCCGGTGTGGAATTTGACCATCCACTCCGGTGAAACACACTTGACCGGGTGGCTATTGATCCTGCCTTTGCCCGTCAACGAATCGAAGGGATAGGCTACGCCAAAGATGTTGTTTCCTGCCGAGTCGAAGGTGCAGGAGTGGACGTCCACTTCGTGACCGAACTCGTCGCCGAGGACGAAGTTGCATTCCCAGGAGTCGTCTCGCGGGACCTCCCTGTAGCCGCACGCTTCGAGCAAGGCTTTCAGCGTAGGGACGGCTTCGTGCGGTATGGCAATGTCCAGGTCCGCGTGGAGGCGGGTTTGTTCGCCGAGCAGGGCATCCACCCCCCAGCCGCCGTCCACGCATACGTCAATGTGATTCTCTTCAAAAAGACGCAGGATTTGACCAGCATCCTCCGCTGGCATGGTTGGCGCGATTTTTTTCATGGTCCAATACTTCCTCTGTCGGCTGTATTATATAACTCATGTTACGCGGTAGGGGCGACCCATTCATGTTTTGCCAAATGCCGGCACAGGGCGACCCTTTCTTACAGATTGGCTGCCTGTTTTGCCTAAACGGGTCGCCCCTACGACGAAATCGCGTAAGGTGAGTTATATAATGCCAACGGTCACAAATTGCGCTTTCCCCTTCTAAAAAAGCGTGTGAATTCAAGTCGTAAGTGCAACGGTTGTATGGTAGAACACCTCAAAGGGTGTTTTGAAACGCAGGCATTTGCGTGGTCTGAAATTCAACTTTGAGAGGATCTGGTCGATCTTTTTATGAGAGATGGTTTTAAAGTCAGATTTCCTGGGAAGGTATTGTCGCAGCAAGCCATTGGTGTTCTCATTCGTGCCGCGTTCCCAAGCGGCATAGGGATGAGCGAAATAGAATTTGAGTTGAAGGGTTTTGGCAATGAATTCGTGTTCGGCAAACTCTTTGCCATGATCGGAAGTTAGGGTATGCACTTTGTCCTTGACAGACAAAAGCAGTTTGCAGACCTGTCGCCGAACGGCTTGTGCCGTTCGGCGAGGTACCTTTCCAATCAGGGTGAAACGAGATTTTCTTTCCGTCAAAGTTAGCATGGCTGTTTTTGTTGTTTGCCAAGCAGGGTGTCCACTTCCCAGTCGCCCAGACGTTTTCGGGTGTTCACACGGGCTGGGCGCTCCTCAATCGAGCGGCAATTGGGCAATTTGCCTCGCCGATCATGGCTGCCGTAGCGTTTCCGGCGTTTCTTTTGGCGGCGCAAGTGCTTGTACAAATCACCGCCTGCTTGTTTGTCAACCAGAATATGTTGGTAAATCCATTCATGACTGATCCGAATGCCTTGCTCCTTTCTCAGCCTGCCAGAGATTTGTTCTGGACTCCAATCCTGCTTCAACAGGTTGTCCACTAACCTCCAATGATCGGCTGTCAGCCGGGGAACTGCTTTCTGCCTGCGAACCGTTGCAAGTTCATGGGCTTGTTGTGGACGGTAGCCGCGTTGCCCTCGATTCCGCTTCAACTCGCGGCTGACACTCGACTTGTGAACGCCAATTACTTCTGCGATCTCTGCAAGGGTATGTTTGGTTTTCCGCAATGCATAAATCTGGTATCGTTGAGGCTGGGTAAGCTGGTGGTAGGTTCTCATAGTGCTCCTTTGACTTGGTCGTCTGAGAAGCATTATCCTACCCCAGCTTACCTCTCAGCGTCCTTCAAAGTTGCACTTGTGAGTTGAATCTACAGTTATATGAATTATGTGTCGACCCTGATACCCTTACAGATTGAAAAAAAGCTACTGCTCATCCAATGCGGCATAATTTGGTTGCTTGACGACCAAAGGAGGCCGCCGATGAGCAGTAGTCAGGAATTGTACAACCGATTGAGCGAAACCGTGAGTGCCTTGGTGAAAGTGACAAACCGAAAGCAGTTGGCGAATTGGCTGTGGATCGTGGTAGGCTTGTTGCAGGGGAAATCGCCTGCGTTGAGCCAGATTGCCAATTTTCTGCCGATGAACACCCAAGCCGAATCCCGCGTGACTTTGATTCGCCGCTGGTTAATGAATTGGCATGTGGATGTGTGGGCATTTTACGAACCGATCCTGAAACATGTTCTGCAAGGTTGGTCAGCGGTACAGGCATATGTCATTCTGGATGGCGTGATGATCTTCGGAGACCGCTGGCAAATCTTTCGCGTTTCCCTGCAACATGGTTGTCGTGCGATCCCGTTGGCTTGGGTAGTTGTGCCAGGCGAGGGCGTGACGACCGTGCAGCATTTGAAAACGATGTTGGAATGGGTCAAGCGGCTGTTGCACGACCGTGTGAAGAGCGTGGTCTTCCTGGCGGATCGTGGCTTCCGCGACTGCGATTGGGCGCAATTGTGCCTGGATTTAGGCTGGAATTATGCGATTCGAGTGGCTTGCAACACCTACATTACTCTGGAGGATGGTCGGACGGGTCGCATTGACGCTTGGGTGTCTCCCTATCGCAACCGCTATTTCCAGAACGTTTGGCTGACGCAAGAGCAGAAACTTCTGACCAACTTGTCTGTCACCTGGACAACCGATAAGAATGGACAACCCGAAATGGTAGCGGTGATTTCCAATCAGATCGCCTGTCGCACTCGGTCGCGAGAATACGGGCGCCGCATGAGCATCGAGCAAAGCTTCCGCGACGACAAGTCGGGCGGATTCAATATGGCGCACATTCAACTACAACACGCTGATCGCATTGAGCGCTTACTGCTAGCCATCGCAATTGCTACGCTCTGGTGTCACGAACTGGGCGAACACGTTTTACAGCAGGGCGAAACAACTCGCCGCCTGATTGATCCAGGACCCACGCGCGAACTCAGTCTGTTTCAACTGGGTCTGCGCTGGTTGAAACGAGCCTTGGCGGTTGCCATGCACCTACTGCCCCATTTCAAAGCCCGATTGTCTCATCTCAAATTGCAGCCCGTCCTTTCTCCATTAGCCCAAATTGGAAATCTGTAAGGGTATCAGGAGATTTTGATATTTTGCTGTAAAATATCCACATGGCTACCGACCTGACTTTGGATATAAAACTACAACCACTCCCTACAGCCAGCCTTGGGGAGATTGAACGCCTGGACTCGGCGCTTGAAAGTCATTTCAAGACCAAATTTCGAGTCCAACCTTCACTTACCCGATCTTTGGTCAGTTTTCAGGCGAACAAGAACCGCCCAATTTATCGCTGGTACAAATACAAGGAGGGATTTTCTGCAAGTCTGGTTGAACACTTTCTTCAAAAATACAATATCGCAAGCGGCAAGGTGCTTGATCCCTTTGCAGGGAGCGGAACCACGCTCTTTACCGCCAGTGCAATGGGGCTGGATGCCGACGGAATCGAGCTTCTGCCAATCGGTCAGCAAATTATCAACACAAAGCGCCTTCTTGAAAGCGAATTTTCGTCTTCAGATTTTGACGATCTGGAAAGATGGTCAAAATCACCGGTTTGGCAAAGCGTTCGAGCCCATGTTTCAGTCAACGAACTACGGATTACAGCAGGAGCATATCCAGAAAGAACGAAAGAGCAAATAGAAAAATATCTCACTGCCAGCAGGCAGGAGAACGAGCGCGTTCAGGCTGTTCTTTTCTTTGCATTGCTTTGTGTCCTGGAAATTATCAGTTACACCCGTAAAGACGGTCAATACCTGCGTTGGGATTATCGTTCTGGTCGCAAACAGGGGAAAAAGCAATTCAACAAAGGTGAAATTGCAGACTTCGAGAAAGCGATTTCGAGCAAAATCAACGAAATCCTGGAGGATTTACGACCAGCTGCCCCAATTCAAAAAAATCTTTTTGATTCCAAAGTAGCCCAAGGCAAAATCCACCTTTTTAATGGCTCGAGTCTGGATGTAATGCCCGCTTTAGCGGAAGGGGAGTACGATGCAATCATTACTTCACCGCCCTATTGCAATCGTTATGATTACACCAGGACCTACGCACTCGAACTGGCTTTGCTGGGAACGGACGAAAAGGGATTAACCAACTTACGCCAGACCATGCTGAGCTGCACTGTCGAAAACCGCGCCAAAGACCTTCTGAAAATCAATCCAAAATGGGCGGGAGCAATCGCTGCGGCGGACGAACAGGAACTCTTGCAGAGGATTTTACAGTATTTGGAGGCTCAAAGGATACAAGGGCTTTTGAACAACAATGGCATTCCCCGTATGATACGCGGCTACTTTTATGAAATGGCATGTATCATTGCAGAATGCGCCAGAGTCTTGAAACCCAATGCACCCCTGATCATGGTAAATGACAATGTACGATACGCAGGTGCAAGCATTTCGGTAGACATGATCCTTTCATCCCTTGCAGAAAAGCTTGGTTTTCGCGTTGAAAACATTCTTGTGCTTCCGAGCGGAAAGGGAAACAGCAGTCAGCAGATGGGGGAACACGGACGCGATGAATTACGCAAGTGTATTTATGTTTGGAGAAAAAATTGATGCCGCCGAAACTGTCTTTCCATCGCCACCTGCGTTCAAGCTCGGATTTGGAAACAACCTATGAAGCCACGCGGGCGGGGTTTGTTGCGCTTGCGTTGGAAAAGAGCCGCCGCGCAATCCCTTTTGTTGATGACGCTAGAGCTTTACAGGAAGCAGCCTCACAAGCAGCCACTCCCGATGAATTGCTCGCAATAGGCGGAATTGAAAACGGTTTATTAACAGCGGCGGGGCTTTCAGACAAAGCCATTAATCACCTGCAGCCGGAGGATAAAATACGAGCCGTAAACGAACTCATTAAAAACTATTTGGAGCCTGCAGGCGCAAAATTTGTCGAGGAACTTGTTTTTCGTTTTCTATTAACGCGAGGTGATGCGCTTGGCGGTTCGATGAGAAACGTTGGTGGAGCGATGGCACAGAGAAAATTAACCAGGGCTGTTCGTTCAACGCTCAGAATTGCTGGGGTTCATTATTACTGGCAGGCAAATAAAAGCCCAAACTGGCTTGAAAATGGCGACGACTTTGATATCGAGTCTTCTTTACGCGGGATCTATTGGAAAAACGGGCGCAGGAATCGCACATTGATTTACAATTTGACCGTTCCCCTCGTCAAAAACAATGTTGATCTATGCCTGTTCGATGCCGCTCCAGATACCCTTGACGCGACTGACCCCAAAAGTTACATCGCATTGGGCGAATTAAAAGGTGGCATTGACCCCGCAGGTGCGGACGAACATTGGAAAACGGCAAAATCTGCTCTTGACCGAATTCGCAAGGCGTTTGCACGTGCGAAGCAAAAACCGCACACGTTCTTTATTGGGGCGGCAATCGAAAAGAAGATGGCGGCTGAGATTTGGGATGAACTTCAACAAGGGGACTTGAGCAACGCCGCCAATCTCAATGAGGATAATCAGGTCGCATCCCTATCGCGTTGGCTTTGCAATTTGTAATCCCACTCACCACTCACCATTCTACCCTCCCCACCTCGGCTGCCAATCCGAAATCGGACTATTCGTCTATCGCATCAGCGCCGTCCCCGGCGGCTTGAGCGCTGCCGACCGCTTTGGCAAAACCGTATTATGATTGGATTCGCATCAATTTACGAGACAATATGTTGGGGTTTTCGACTTGCGAAAGGAGAACCATGTCAACGCGAATTGCGTTTCTGCTCGTTGCTGCCGCCGTTTTCATGATGGCTTGCGGGCTGGCTGCGACTCAACCGCCGCCCACGCCTGAACCGATCCCATCCGCAACCCACACAGAAGTTGCGGCGACCACCGGCTCGCTGGCTGTTGAAATCGTGTACACGGGTCAATGGTATCGGGAAACTTTTGGCTACCAACCGGACGCGCCGAATATCCGTCATGTGGTCCTGGTTTTGCCTGTGGATGAGCCGCTGCAACCCAAGGGAGCGGGTTGGGTTTTCACAAACCTGGAATTCACGCCCTCCCCCGAGCCACTGTCCATGCGGGGGGATGCCGTGGAATATTTCCCCTTTTTGGACTTTATGTATGACGCGCCGGGGGGCGTTACGTTGATTGACCTGCCGCCGGGGGAATACAACGCGGCGGCGGCTTTCATCGCCGCGGCGACTCCTCCACCGGACGAGGATTCACTCCTGTGGGCGGGAGTGACCGGAGGCGGCGCCTCGAACGAATTCCAAATTGTGGAGATCGCGGTTGGCGAAACGACTCATTATTACGTGGAATTGACCGACGATAACGGCTGGGGATCCCTGGAAACGCTGGCATTCAAATAGGCGGCGGCGCTTTCCATACTTCGACCCTTCGACAGGCTCAGGGCAACGCTTCGCTCAGTGCAGGCTTTCTACCTCTCCCACCTCGGCTGCCAGCCCCAATAACGAGGTCTCCACAAAGGTATCAAGGTGATAGAGTCAAGGAGAAGTCACTTCCTGGGCGAAGATAGAACTACATACCCTTCTTTGAAATTCTCAAACAATGCCAATTGTTTTTCTGAATCCATTTTTACAGGGATCATGGGATTGTAGTTAAGCACAATGGCTTCCAGCATGGGGTTGCGATTTTTCTCGCTTGCGCCGACATGATAAAAATGTTCGCGGGTTAAGACTGTAAACTGAGATGAATATTTTTCGAGCGCCTCATTTTTACGATATTGATTACTGTGCCATGTCGATAAAATAAATTTTGCGGGCGTCACTTTTAACAATCCGTAAAGTTCCTGCTCATTTTCTTCTGACCAGGAATTGAAGTAATCCACATGCCTGCCAGCATAAGGCGGGTCGCAGTAAATAAAGTCAGATGGAGAAGCAGAGGCTATGGTTGTCTTAAAATCAGAACAGACAAACTTCCAGTCATACTGACTTAAGGCTTGAGTGATATATTTGATTTGATTCGCAATTTTGGTAATGTAGGCTTTGGCAAAACGCTCAGGTTTGTGCCCAAAGGGAACATTGAATTCGCCTTTTCTATTAAATCTCATCACGCCGTTGAAACATGCGCGATTAAGAAAAAGCATATCCAATGGGCTGTTTTTTTTGTTGAAGCGTTCACGTACTTCATAATAATGATCTTCCCCCTTTCTCTGAAGAAGCGCGCCTTCTTTTTCCAAATATTCTCTGGCAATACTTGAGTCAATTTCACCGCTTTTGATGGCGTTGTAAAAGTTGATGATATGTGGATTTACATCCGAAAATATTGCCCGATTCGGTCTAACATTAAAACCAACCACGCCTGAGCCCATAAAAGGCTCAATCCATGTCCCATCTTTTTCGAGAATGGCATGGTCTTTTATCCAGAAAACCAATTTAGTTTTTATGCCCTGACATTTCAAGGGTGGAACTTTTACGGTCATTTAATCGCTCGCTTGTTGCTTTTGTGTCTAGGTGGGTTCATGGCTAGAGTGTAATACAGGCGGGGAGAGAAAAATCTTGCAGGAGAGTAGAGTGGGTCAATAAAAAAGTGATATCCTAGACATCTTAGAAGAAAAAAATTATTTACTTAGAATACCCTCTCTCTCCAAAACTCGTCTAATTTCTTCAGACGTCGAAATAATATTCCCTTTTGGGAAACGAATTTGTGTTAATCCATGAATATTAGAAAATTCTGTACAACCCTCTTCTAATAAAATGATCGCCTTTCTGAAGCTCAGTTTGCCTTGAAACAAACCAATTTCATGAACAACGTTTTCTCGAGCATGAAGACTGCCATCTAAATGTTCATCCTCGCCAGTCATAACCATAAAAGCAAAATCTGCCGCTAATAGCATCATTTCTAATCTTTCAATTGTTGTGATACCAGCCGTAGGCTCTCGATTAAATTCATCGCAAATAAGTCCCAATCTGTCTTGCAATAAATCCTTCAAATCCCTCCATGCTCTTGAACGACCATGTCCAACAAAAATATGCTTCTTTTCTTTTTTCGAAGTTGGTTCTTCTAAACTAACGGCTGTATTAATTATTCCTTTTTGAACAGCGGTAGCAAAATCAAGAATTCGAGCGACAATTCTATTGTGAATTGAAATTAATCCACGTTCTAAATACATAGTTTCTTCAGAAAAATTTCCCGCATCAAAATCCTCTTTAATTCCTCTTTGAATATTTTCTATTTCGATAATTGAAAGCAATTGAACCATCCCATCTGAGCCAGTTCTATCCTCTATCGCCATCTTCAAAACATCCCATCTAGGCGCTTTTTCGCTAGTCCATTTTTGGACACTTGTTCTGGGTTGTTTTCCACTAGGCCAGCCATCAATATGACGCTGAAACAAAAATCTGTACTCTTGTTCATCCAATAAATTGGCTAATCGAACTGCCTTTCTTAAGACTGGCAATAAAGAAACAAATTTATCTTCTTCAAGAAGAGAAAAAATTTCTTGAAGAAGTTTTTTCTTTTCATTTGCAAGCGAATTTTCCACCATATGCCTCGATTATAGCAAACTATTTTATATGACAATTACAATGCTTATTTTCCCCACCGCGGCTGCCAGTCGGAGATGGGGCTGTTCGTCAGCCTCGTCAATCCTGTGCCATCGGGGTGGATGATGTAGAGTTCATTGTTGCCGTCGCGGAAGGAGGTGAAGACGATCCAGTTGCCGTCGGGAGACCAGGAGGGACCGAGGTTGTCGCCGCCGTCGGTGAGACGAACCAAGCCGGTGCTATCCACGTTGATGACGTAAATATTGCGGTCGCCTTGCGGACCTCGATAAAAAGCCAATTTCGTGCCGTCGGGCGACCAGGTATTGCGCCCGCCCATGTTGTTGAGGTTGGTGATCTGGCGGATGTTCGAGCCGTCGGCGTTCATGACGAACAACTGCCGCGCTCCCACCCGCGAGGAAGCGAAGGAGATCATCGAGCCGTCCGGCGACCAGGAGGGGTCAATATCGTCTTTGTTCGTGATACGTTGAACGTCCGAGCCATCGGGACGCATCTTCCAAAGCCCGTCGCCGTGTTTGGTGAAGACGATCCACTCGCCGTTTGGGGAAAGTTCGGGGGCGTAGAGCGCGCCGATTCCGTCCGTGAGTTTTTGCAGGTTGTTCCCGAATATGTCAATCGAGTAGATTTCATAATTGCCGCTGTCGCGCGAGGAGAAGAAGATCGTTTGCCCATCTGGTGAAACGGACGGATAAAATGCCGTCGCTTTGAGATTGGTGAGCTGCATACGCCCGCTTCCGTCCGCGTTGAGGAGGCAGATCTGGTCAATTTGTTTGACGTAGCAGGTGAAGGCAATTTTGCCGGTGGGCGGCGGGGTGTCGTTGTAGGTCGGCTGGGGGGTTGGAATCAGTTCGATGGTGGGAAGCAGGCTGGGGGTAGGGGGAAGCGTCGCAAATTCGGTAGGGGAGAAAATAGTTTCGGCGGTGGGAGAGGCTGGGAGGGGCAGGGTCGCTTCGGGAGTCGGTGTTCCCACAGGTTCGCTGGCAACGACGAGGACGGCATAGCCGATGAACAAACACAAAATGAGAAAGCCGAGCGCTAAGCCGATAAGAAGAGTGGACTCGATAAAAGATAATTTACGCATACATGCTGTGCATGGAGGTTGCAGGTCACGCATGATGCGTGACCTGCTTGTTTATTTCAAGATAATCTTATTCCAATCCATGAGCGGTTTGAGATTTTCCAATGGAACTTTCCCTTCGGGCGCGTACCCAACGAAGGAACGGTTGTAGTTGTCCTCCGCGCCGTCGTCGAGATTCCAGCGCAGGGTGTTGCGGAAGACGCCCAGACAGGACGTGCCGCGGAAGTCGTCGGGCAGGGAGGTTTCGAAGGTGTATACATACGTGCCGTCGGCGGTGTCCACCACTTCTATGATGGTGGCTTCGTGAATCCAACGCAGCCATTGGGTTTGCGTGACTTTCTTTTTCTCGGCGTCGAGCGTGGTGCGCGTGCGGATCATGCCGCCGCCATTGTATTCCCCACGGCGCGGCGGGTGGAGGCGCGTTCTTTCCGCCTTTGGGCTGGGGGCGTTTGCCCATGAATTCGGCAGGGACAAGCCCGACGCCATTCGAGTCTTGCGTGGGCTTGGGCACCTGCCACTGGCTCGGCTCGCTGTTGACGTAGCGCAGCCAGAAGATGCTTGCGCCCTGTGTGTAATGTTCCGCACTGGTGGGTTTGATGAAATACGCGCCGGGCGCTTTCTCGGCGGCGAGTTTGACGTAACGCGCGGCGTTATCGGTCAGCCCGCCGGGCGGGAGGTGTCCGCGAATATGCTGGATGTGTTCGGCGGTCTCGTTGCAGACGGCGCGTGTGACGATGATCTCCTGTGAGAGTCCGTGTTCGGGGCGCCACATGCCGGTGTTATCAGCCGCCCATTTGCTGAAAATCGGGTACAGCGCCGTGTCGGCAAAACGGATTTTATCTTCTTCGGGCGTGAAGGTTTCCCAGCCTTCGGCTGTGACGTGGTTGACTCTCAGCGGCGTGAGCATGACGATCCACTTCCACGCCCAGGCTGGGAGTTGGGATTTCATCGCCTCCAACTTGACCAGGGCTTGGTCGGTCGTCATCGTCATGTACTCGTACCGGACCTCTTCCGCAGTCAGCGCGGCGAGCCCCGCGCGTTTGGTCTTGGGTCCGTTGGCTTTGACGCTCTGCATGTGTAAGGCAACCTTGTCCTTCCATGCCTTTTCGGTCGTTTTGGCGAGACCGGGTTTATTCGCGGCGGCTCCTTCGTATTGGGCGATCTTTTCCTGGCATTTCGCCGCCACATCGGCATCGCTGAGGGCGAGCTGTTCCTTTTGCAGGTCGGCGAGGCGCAGGCGTACGAGCAGGTCCTTCGGGTCTGCCCACGATCCATGCGCAGACTTGTACCGCATCCCCGAAAAATGGACGATCATGTATTGCAGCCAGAGCGGGAAGCGCTTCGGCTCTTTTTCGAAGCGCGCGCGGATGTCCGCGAGTAATTGGTATTGGTCTTTTCCTTCCAGCGTTTTGGCGTACTGCTCCACCTTCAAGCGAACGATGTCTTTGACCGTGACGGGCGTCTTCGGGTCGTAGCCAACGAGGAATTCTTCCTCGGTGGTCTTATAGTTCGGGTCGGCTTTGGTGAGTTTGTACCACTCCAGTTTCGGAGTTTCGAGTTTGTCGTAGGTCTCTTCGAACTGGCGCAGTTTTTCCATCTCTTCCAGCACCATCGGCAGCGCAGACTCGTTCTTGAGTTTGTACTCCGCCTCCACTTTGGAACGGTTGGGGTGTTCCGGCGTCATCCCTTCCAACTGGCGCTGCAGGTAGCGGATGCGGTCGCGCAGAAAGCCCAGCTGGGTTTTGAACGACTCGATGCGGCTCTGGATGAAGGCGCGCTCTCCGCGCACGTCCTTGGGCCAGGAGGCGATGAACAGGTCGTGATTCTTTTGAATCAGCGCCATGGCTTCCGGCTCGATGGGCTTGTATTTGACGAAGAATCCGCTCACGTCTTTGGTGAGGAAATAATTTTTGAGCGTGGAATATTTCTTGAATTCGGCGGCGCGCGTGTTATCCATCCCTTTTTCGTATTCCGCCACATCCGCCGCAAGGGTGGAAATGTCCTTGTTCTTGTATTCCGCCCAGAGGTCCGCTTCCTTGTAAAAGACCAGAAAATCGCGCAGTTTTTGCAGGCGCATGGGATAGATGTCTTTGAGCAATTGCGGGTTTTGCCATTGGAAATTGTAAGCCGCCATGATGTCATTCTCCTCTAAATTAAAATCATAAGGCAGGGATGCATCCTGCCTTATCTGGATATTTGCTATTCTTTCTTCTTGTTCGATGCGATACGCATGGCAACCTTTTGAACGAGGGTCGTCACACCGCTGGCGGGGTTGATCAGGGTGTTGATGGCAACCTCGGCAACATCCGGCGCATACTCGACCACGTTATGGATGATGCCCTCGACGGCGGTTTCATCGCCATCGTCGGTTTGAGCTTCGAGGGCTTTGAGGTTTTCGATCAATTTGGTCTTGGCGTCTGAATCCGGCAGGGCGTTTATTTTGGCGTATAAATCCGCCAGTCCGGCGGCACTCACAGCGGCGGCTACAGCCGCTTCTGCGGGTGGAATTGCTTGGGCGGCGGCAGTTTCTGTGGGCACAGCCGCTGGGGCGGGAGCAGGGTCGCCGCGGCCGGGAGTCGCGGCGGCTTGGGCGGGAACTGCATCAGAGGGGGCAGCGGCGGGTTCCTGGGGCGCTGTCTGAGTTCCAGCCGCGTGTTCCTGTAAAATTGACTGGCGCGTCACCCCCTCTTCAAGGAATTCATTGCAAAAACGGCATTTCTTCGCGGTGGATTTGATCATTTCGCCGCAGAACGGACAAGGAATTTCGGTCGCAGTCATGCCATTCTCCAGAAGTTAGTTTTTACTCCACAATCCATTATACACCCGCGATTGAGAAACCTTAAAAGAAATTCCCCAACGACCGTGGTCATTGGGGATTCTTGCACAATCGCTCTACGCCCGCATCGCGATCGGCTTTAGGTACGAATCGAGCACGGCGTCCATCTGCTCCAGCGACTCGCACACGAACAGCATCGGGTTGAAGGCATACACCGTCTTGGGAATGCGCCCAATCGTTTCCACGTCGAACGGCGCGAGGATCACCTCGCCGCCGAACATGCCCTCCTGCTTGATGCCCAGTTTCTTGTACAAGCCCAGCACCACGTTCCAGCCTTCATCGGCGGAGGACATCTGTCCCTGGCGGTGCAGTTCGTTCACGCCGTCAATGATGCGGTGCAGGTCCGCCTTGTTGGCGAGGAAATGCTCGTTCAACTGCGGGAAGATCGGTTTGGTGTAATCAATCACGTTGTCGCGCCCGAGGCGGTAGAACTCCATGATGGTGCGCGTCAACTCCTTGCGCCCGGAGATGATTCCCGCGCCGAAGACCGTGAAGCGGTTGTTCTGCACCACCAGCCCGAACTCCGTGCTGTACCATGCCAGTCGCTTGATGACTTCCTTTTCATCCTGCGTCGCCTTCATGTAGGCGGGCGCGAACTTGTCCTCGATATCGGCGTAGAACTTTTGCGTGAGGAACGGCAGGTGACCGAAAATGTCGTGGAACATATCCGGCTCGGGGGTGAATTCCATCTGGTCGCGCGTGCGCAGGTAATCGGTGATCAGGAAAATGCGCTGGGCGAATTTTTTATACCAGTCGTCGGCAAGGGTGTAGCGCACCACCGTCCGCTCGATGGTCCAGCCCGTGCGCGGCAAAATGTGATCAATCAGATGTTTGACGGTGGGGATGCGTTTCGGGTCGAGCGCGAGCCATTCCAGCCCCTTCTTCCATTCCTGACAGATGTGCTCCAGCAGGTACGGCTGATGCACCCCGTCGAACAGATCCGCCCAAATGCTGTGCTGTTCGGCGGAAAACTCGATTTCCTGATTCTCGGCGGAATATTCCCGCGAGGGGTCAATGCGTTGTTCGGCAATATCGCCTGTATAACTTGGAACGTTTTGGGTCATTGGTCACCTTTATACCTTTCAAATTTGGGGTTGGGGAACGCTCGGCATCGGCAATATCTGCGTTGTGTAAATCATATTATCACCACCAAAAATGGGAGTCAAGAATTGGAGAAAGCCTACCGCTTTTGGAAATGATAAAATCAACCCGATGAACGACCTGAAAGGCAGGACGATTCTCGTCACCGGAGCCGCCCGCCGCGTGGGGCGAATTTTTGCGCTTGCCTGCGGACGTGCCGGCGCAAACGTGATTATCCATCATGGACATTCACCCGCTGAAGCCGAATCGCTTCGGGAGGAAATCGCCTCCCTCGGACCTCGCGCCTGGGTGCTCCCTACAGACCTTTCCCAACCCGACGAAGTTTCCCGCTTGATCTCCCGTGCAGGCGAGTTATCCCCCCTGTACGCATTGGTCAACAGCGCATCCATCTTCGAGCCGCTCACCGCACAAGATACAACCCTCGACGACTGGGATCGCCATCTTGCCATCAACCTGACCGCGCCGTTCTTGCTCTGTCAGGCGTTTGCGAAGCACATCCTTGCTCAAGGCGGCGTCCTCGCCGCCGGAGACGGCGGCGGGAGCAGTGTTGCAGGGCGCATCGTCAACATCCTCGACTGGCGCGCCCTGCGCCCCGGCGCGGACCACTTCCCTTACACCGTCACCAAAGCCGCGCTTGCCGCCATGACCCAATCCCTGGCAGTTGCCTTCGCGCCGCACATCACCGTCAACGGGCTGGCATTGGGAGCGATCCTGCCGCCCGCGGACAATCCGTCATCCAGTGAAAAAATCACCGCCAGCGTACCAGCCCAACGCTGGAGCGAGGCGGGTGAAGTCGAAGAGGCACTGCTATTTTTTTTATCCGGTCCCGCCTACATCACCGGTGAGATCATCCACTTGGACGGCGGCAGGCATCTTATATAATTTGGAGTCGAGCGGCTTGCCGCTCATTTCATAGTCCATCGGCAAGCCGATGGAGTCCAAAGGAGCGTCATGGACAAAGTCTTCATCAAGGATTTGCTCGTGCGGGGCATCATCGGCATCCGCGACTGGGAGCGGAAGCGGGCGCAGGATATTTTGATCAACGTGACGGTGTTTACCAACACTACGCGCGCCGGCGATACGGACGATATCCAATACTGCGTGGATTACAGCACGCTCTCGAAAAAGATCCAATCGCACGCCGAGACCGCCGCGCGATTCACGGTGGAGGCGCTGGCAAACGACCTGGCAAAGTTGTGTCTCGAAGACCCTCTGGTGAAAAAGGTCATCGTGCGCGTGGAGAAGCCCGGCGCGGTGCGCTTTGCAAAATCCGTCGGCGTGGAGGTGGAACGCAAACGTGATGAATAGCCTGCATCGCCTGTACCTCAGCCTCGGCTCGAACATCGAGCCGGAGGTCAATCTTCCGAAAGCCGTTCAAATGCTGCGGGAGGTCGGGAAGGTGGAAGCAATCTCTTCGGTGTGGGAAACGGAATCAGTCGGGTTCGACGGACCGAATTTTCTGAACGCCTGTCTCATTTTTCGTTCCCCGCTCGGACCGGTTGAATTCAAAGAACAAATCATCCGCCCCATCGAAGCGAAACTCGGCCGTGTGCGCAGTTCTGAGAAGAACGCGCCGCGTCCGATTGACATTGACATCGTGCTGTGCGGCGACCAGCCGCTCAACACGGATTTTTGGGAATACGCCTTCGTCGTCGTCCCGCTGGCGGAGTTGATCCCCGATTTTGCGCACCCAGCCAGAGGGGAGGCGATTGCCCGGGTCGCCGGGCAGGTTCGAGGTCAGGTATGGATGCGGAAGCGGGAGGATGTAGTTATATCCTGAGCGGTTCCGCGCCGCGGTCGAGATGATCCAAAAATTCCTGGCGGGTGTTGATGCTCTTGCGGAAACTTCCCAGCATGGAGGAGGTGGTCATGCGGGCGTCGTGTTTCTTCACGCCGCGCATCATGGCGCACAGGTGCAAGCCCTCCACCACTACCCCCACGCCCTGCGGCTTGAGCAAATCCATGAGAAAGTCAGCGATCTGGCGCGTCATGCGTTCCTGCACCTGCAAGCGGCGGGCGAACATATCCACGATGCGCGGAATCTTCGAGAGGCCGATCACCTGCCCGTTGGGGATGTAGGCGACGTGCGCGCGCCCCATGAACGGAAGGATGTGGTGCTCGCACAGGCTGAAGAATTCAATGTCGCGCACGATGACCATGTCGTCGTAGGTCACGTTGAAGATCGCGCCGTTGACGAGTTTTTTCACGTCCGTGCGGTAGCCGCTCAATAGTTCGGGGTACATACGCGCGACCCGCTTGGGCGTGTTGACCAGCCCCTCGCGGTCGGGCCCTCGCCAAAGGCGGTAAGCATCGAACGCACGGCTTCTTCGACGGAATTCGTGTCAATCTCCTCGTTGAAGGTTGGGCGCTCGTCGAAATCTTCATTCGTTTCGGGGTTTTGCATTTAACTCTCCGGCATTGGTTTTGGATCGTCCCGATTGTATCTGATTTGGGAAAACCGGCGGGATTCAATTTTTGCGGGCAGAAACAAAAAGGCATCGCCGCCGAATGCAGCGATGCCTTTTATCGTTTTGCGAATAAGTTGTCATGCCAACCGGCGCGTCATCGCCGTGATGACCTCCGCGTCCGCAGGGAGGAGCACACTTTCCTACGGGGCCGGCGTGGATGCGTCAGTCGGCGGGACGGGCGTGTCCGTGAAGGTCGGCGTTGAAGTGGGTATCTCCGGCGTCGGCGTTATGGTGAACGTCGCTGTGGGTTCCGGGAGGGTTGCCGTCGCGGTAAATGTAGCCGTCGGCGGGATCGGAGTTGCAGAGAAGGTTGGAAGCGCCGTGAAGGTTCCAGTGGGCAGGGCAGACGTCGGCGTGGCAGGCATCGGGGAGGATGTCTGCGTCGGCAGGCTGGCAGTTCTGGTCGGGGAAGGAAGCGCCGTCGCAGTGAACGTCGCTGTGGAAACGGTCAGAGCGGAAGGCGCGGTCGTCCCGATGATATTGTCCATCAGGGTCACGCCCGCGCGGCCGCGGATCCACGGTTCGTTGTAATAGGTGTTCTTCTTGATGACGACGTTCGAGTTTTTATTGTTATCCAGCGAAACGCCCTTCACCTGACCGGACGGGATGTAGTTGTTGCTGATCTCGACATTCGTCAGCGTCCCGCCGACGTAACTGGAGAAGGCGATGATACCGTCCGAACAATTCTTGACCGTGTTGCCGGAGATGACGATGTCGTGCAGTTGCGCGCCCCAGCCCGAATAATATTCCTCGCCCAGGGCAATTCCCTTGGGGTTCCCGCTCGGCTTCGTGCAATAGGCGTAGTTGTTCAGCACCTGCACGTAGCTCGAGTTATCCACGTAGATGTTCACGCTCTTGTTGTCGTACGACGTGTTATTCTGGATGACGACGTTTTTGCTCATCGTGGCGGCAATGCCCTCGCCGCAGTTTTTGTAGGTCGTATTGTTGCGGATGGTGACGTTCGACGAGCCTCTTTCCGCTTTGATGGCGGAGCCCCAGCGCGTATTGCCGCACGTGATCGCGCCGTCCGAGATCGTGCCGTTTTCCAGGATAGAGTAGTAGACGGTATTATTCTCGATGGTGACATATTTCCCCTCGACGAAAATGGCGTGCGACCAGGTGCGGGTCACGGTAAACCCACGCACCACCACGTTCTGCGCCGTCGCCGACACCTTGATTCCGTTTTGCGCCGTCGTCCGAATGACCGCCTTGCGCCCTTCGAGGGTGATGCCGCTTTTCGACACCACCACCTGCTGGTTGTAGGTTCCCGCCAAAGCGACGATCACATCACCGGCGACAGCCCGGCTCATGGCTTTGTTGAAAGTCTTGCACGGAGCCGAAAGGGTGCAGGCGTTGAGGTCGCTGCCTGTCGGGCTGACGTAATAGGTTTTCGAAGCCAGCCCCGAAGCAGTGGCGTAGACGCTGTGATAACTCGCAAGCGTCAGGAGGACTGCGACGAACACGCTTATGAATTGCACTGACTTTTTCATGTTTCTTGTCCTTTCAGAACGAAGTTTGCCGCGCTGCCAGCGGCGGATCCATCGTTCGTCCGCAGGGTAACATTTGGGTCGTTAAGAAACAGGGTTTTCGGCTATGACCGCGGTACTATCCTTCTTCCCACATCTGTAAGGCTTTCAATTCGGTAAGGACTCGGTTGGGATTCCCCGCCCGTTCTTTTTTCAAAAGTCAGGATATACGAAATTTAAACCCATCCTAAGAATCGCCTCTCGCTGCTGAAAGGCGGAAACCTGCGCGATTGAATTGAAAAAATACGGTAAGATAGGCGGACAACAATCGGTGATTCCATCCATGCTTGAACTTTCCAACACCCGCTTTGCATTTCTGGATGTCGAGACCACGGGACTTTCCCCCTGGTTTGGAGACCGCATCTGCCAGGTGGCTGTCATCGCCACCGAAGGGAAGCGCATCAAACGGACCCTTGACCTGCTCATCAACCCCGAGCGTGAGCTTTCGCCGTCAGCGGTTCACGTCAACGGCTTGGACGAGGGCGAGTTGAAAAGCGCGCCGCGCTTTGCCGAGGTCGCCGGTCAACTGGACGAAGCGTTGAGAGATTGCGTGGTCGTCTGTCACAACGCCAAATTCGACATTCAATTCCTCGATAACGAATATCGCAAACTGGGACGCGCCATCGAATTCCCCAACCTGATAGACACCCTCCTGCTGGCGCGGGATTATTACGACCTGCCCTCCTACAGCCTGAACCGCCTGGCTCAGGATTTCCACATTTCAACCAATATTCAAGGCTCGCGCGCCCTCGCCGACGCCATTACCGTGAAGAACCTCTTTTTTGCGATGACCGATTCGCTCAAATCCATCGGCAAATCGCTCGAGGACCTGATCGGCATCTACAACTCTCCCGCCTGGCCCCAGGAAGGCGTGTACCTCCCCACTGAACTGAGCGAAGCCATCCACAGCGGCAAACGCCTGTTCATCAAATACATGGACAAAGACGGCGAGACCTCCGAACGCTGGATCACCCCAAAGGAGGTCATCGGCCTGGCAGATTACATCTACCTGCAAGCCTTCTGTCACACCCGCGAAGCCGAGCGCACCTTCCGGCTGGACCGGGTCATCGAGTTTGCGGTGGAGGTGGAGGCGGAGAAGTAGGCGGTATTGGGTTTATGTAAATGATGTAGAGCGAGATGCTATCTCGCTCTACGGGCATACTCATTGACGTTCTGATCCATTTGGCGCAGCGCACTGCGTAACGTCAGTTAGTCATAGTAATACGGCGAGCAGGGATATTCTTCGCCCGAAGGGGCAATGGCGCGAGGGGGCCAATCCGAATCCACGATGTCGAATTTGTCAATCACATCTTTTACCGAAACGAGGGCGTTATCGGCGTTGAGGCGGGCAAAATGGAAGGATTGCCAGGAATATTCGCGGTCACTCAACTCACGCTGGTAGCGGATGCAGGCTAAGGCGGCGGCAAGCTTCTCATGGACGGAATCAGGCAGGGTCGGAGTCTGAAGCGCGTCCACGAGGGGCGGGATGGCGTCATCGGAGAGTTGGATAAAGTATTGGGAGTCCAAATCCTCCACGTCGTTCCCGCTCAGTTCGCGCCGGATGTTTTGATTCACAATGAAGGCATCCACGTTGAGGATGGGGAGCGAGGCGGCAAATCCAAACGAGGCGATGAGCATCGCAAAGGCAAACGCGCGCTCCCTGCGGAGAATTTCGAGCGCGATGGTGGCGACGAGGAGCAAGCCGATCCAGACCAGGAAAACGTGCGTGTACGTGCGCAGGCGCGAGAAGCCATACGCCAGTTCGTACAGGTTGAGGCGCTGATAGGCGGAAACGAGCATCACCAGGAGGAGGGCGACCAGCGCAACACCCAAACCGGAAAAGGTTTTCCGCTGGGTTTCGGTCTCGCGTTTGGTGACGGCGCTGAGCGTGAGAAGCATCATCAGGGCAAAGAACGCCACAGTGACCAGTTCGCCGAAACCGCGGCGGGCATACTCGGAGTAGGTGTAGCCTTCCACATTGATGTTAGTCGCGCCGCCGAAGAAATACCGGAATTGAATGACGACAAAGATGGTGAAGAGCGCGACCACGCTCCCCAGCACGATGGCTGATTCGACAAAGCCAAGGAACGGCGGGACGACGGGCTTGTCCACGCCGACGAGTTTTTCATCCTTCGATTCGGACGATGCGTGCAATACGATCCCCGCCAGCGCATACCCGATGACGAGGATGTAGATCAGGCGGAAGATGTATTCGGGCAGTTTATCGAGTTTGAACAGTTCGATGAAATCGTCCAGTCGTTGACCGAAGACCACGTCCGCCGAGGCGAGCAGGGCGGCGAAGATCGCCACGATGGGCAGGGCGATCACCAGTCCGCGCAGGACGGGCATGAAGTTGTATCGCGGCGGTTTCACGCCTGCTTCGGCTTGCTCTTTGCGGATTTCGGTCGAGAAGGCGATGGGACGGGCGATCATACTGCCCGCCAAACCGAGCAATTTGGCGAAGTAATCCGCGAGGGAATATTGCATCCAACGCCCGCCGAGGTAGGTGACGGCGAGGATGGTGAGCGTGAACATGGTGAACGTGTAAGCGAGGAAGGTGGTCATCGGCTCGGCGCGGATGAAGGTGACGGCGGCGAAAAAGCCGAAGAGCGGGATCAGATACAGGGCGGAGCGATGCGGGCGAAGCCCGTCGCTCAACAGAAGGTAGAACGCCGCGAGCAGACAAGCCGTCCAAAAAATGGCAAAGTTGATGCCGGGGGCGTTCTCCCAAAAGAGAAAGTCGAAGAGCCAGCCGAGAACGAGGACAACGATCCAGAGTTTGTTTGGTTTGGTTTTCATAATGACTCCTGTTTTTCACGAGGCATGAAGTTTGAGGCGAAGGTGTCGGAAGGATAGTCCCGCCAGGCTTGCGGAGACTCTCAAAAGGTATCAGTTTTTCAAATTTGACAACAAAATTTCCCAAACCCTAAAGGTCATAGAGACTATTTCTCTACCGTACATTCAGAACTTTTACCGCCAAGCGCGCCAAGGTCGCCAAGAAAACTTCGAAAAACTTGGCGTCTTGGCGTTCTAAGCCTCCAGAATGGGGGTGGCGGTTCGATTGTTCGTTTGTTCGTTTGTAGGGCAGCGAAAAGATTTAGGGTCCGGGAATTACAAATTTGTGAGAATCGAAATCGGGCTATTGACATCCGATTTAAACTGTGCCATACTTTCGGCATCGTTCCGGGGGCAAACAAATTGAATCGCCATCCTTATGAAAGGAGGAGGTGATGTCTAACATGGATAGTAGTATCAAACCCAGCGCTGTGGCATCCCTCCTCAAGTAAGCAAGGAAGCCACAGCGCCCCACGATTGCCATCCGAAAGGATGGCAGTCTGGTTTAATCGGCGCAATCTGCGGATGTTAATATACCCGCACCGAGGAATCCACCCGCCGCGCATATTCGTCAATCCCCCCGCTCACATTGAAGACATTTTTGTATTCCTGCCGCATCAGCCAGTTGGTCACCTGCATACTGCGGTTGCCGTGATGACAAAGGACGTAGACGGGGAGTTCCTGCGTTGTGACCGACTCGGGCAGGGCGTCGGCGCCTTCGCTTGCGAGGCGGCTCAACGGCAGGACCTCGAGCCTGCTGTCTTCGATTTTGGCATAGGCAAACTCCGGGAGTTCGCGCACATCCAACAGGATAAATTTCTCCTCGGATTTGAGTCTTTCACCAAGTTGGGTAACGGTAATTTCGGGGATCATAAAAACCTCTTTTTGGACGATAGACCATAGACCGCGGGTTGTATTTTTATCGTCCATCGTCCGCGATCTACGGTCAATTTATTTCTTCGCCGCGGGAGCGTAGAATTTCTCCACGTATTCCTTCACCATGCGGCGGGTGGAAAACTGCGGGATGACCGTCTTCATGGATTCCTTCATGCAGCGAACCCACTCGCGGGACATATCCTTCGGGTCGCGGTCGTAGAATTTCGGGATGATCTGATGTTCGAGCGTGTCGTACAGGCTCTCGGCGTCGGCGGCATCCTGCGCCTCGGCGGATTCGTATTCCTTTTCCTCGCCGATTGCCCAGCCGTTTTTGCCGTTGTAGGCTTCGCGCCACCAGCCGTCCAGCACGGAGAAGTTCGGCACGCCGTTGATGGCGGCTTTCATGCCGCTCGTGCCGCTGGCTTCGTAGGGGCGGCGCGGAGTGTTCATCCACACATCCACGCCCTGGACGAGGTAGCGGGCGAGGTTCATGTCGTAATCTTCGACGAAGACGATGCGCCCGCCGGTCTCGGCTTTTTTGACGGTGCGATAGACCTGCTGGATCAACTGCTTGCCGGGTTCGTCGGCGGGATGCGCCTTGCCCGCAAAGATGATTTGCATCGGCATGTTCGGGCGGTTGACAATATCGAGCAGGCGTTCCACATCCGAAAGGATGAGGCTGGCGCGCTTGTAGGTGGCAAAACGGCGGGCAAAACCGATGGTCAGCGCGTAGGGGTTGATCAGCACGCCGGAGGCGACCACCTGCACGGGATGAAACCCGCCGCGCGTCCAGCGTTCGCGCACGCGCTCGGTGAGGTAGAACGCCAGCTTGCGTTTGAGATGATGATGCACCGCCCACAATTCGGCATCGGGGATCTGGTCAATCTTCTCCATCAACTCGTGGTTATCGAGGTCCTCGTACCAGTCTGCGCCGAGGTATTTATCGAGCAGGTTGCTCATGCGGCGCGCCATCCAGTTGCGGGTGTGGACTCCGTTGGTGATGTGCTGGATGGGCACATCCTTCACGTCACGGTCTGCCCAGAGGAATTTCCACATATCGCGGGAAACTTCTCCATGCAGTTCAGAAACCGCATTCGAGCCGCCCGATAACTTCAACGCCAGCACGGGCATGGAGTAGGTGTCGCCGCGCAGATGGGTATGTTTGGCGGTCTCCACGAATTGCTCGCGGGTGAGTCCCAGTTCGCCCCAGTAGTTGGCGAGGTATTTGTCAATCAGCCAGAGCGGGAATTCGTCGTTGCCCGCCGGGACGGGGGTATGGGTGGTGAAGATGTTTTGGGTGAGGGTCTTTTTCGCGGCATCCGCAAACGGGGCGCCCCCCGCCACCAGTTCACGAATCCGCTCCAAGGTCAGGAAAGAGGCGTGACCTTCGTTCATGTGCCAGACCGTCGGCGCATATCCCAGCGCGCGCAAGGCGCGGACTCCACCGATTCCCAAAAGGATTTCCTGCATGATGCGGCGGTCGAGGGTCCGACCAGTACAGGCGCGCGGTGAGCAGGCGGTCGAAGTCGTTGTTGCTTTCCACGTTCGAGTCGAGCAGGTAGAGCGGGACGCGCCCCACGCGCACCTCCCAAATCTGCGCGGTGACGCAGGCGGTCGGGGAAACTGATGTCAATGGTGACGGGTGCGTCGTCGCGTTTGACGAGCGAGACGGGCAAATGCTCGAAGGTGAGCGGGTTGTTGAGCGCCTCCTGCCAGCCGTCTTCGCTGATGCGCTGGGAGAAATAGCCCTGCGCGTACATGAAGCCGACGGCGATGAACGGCAGACCGAGGTCGGAGGCTTCCTTGAGGTGGTCGCCGGCGAGCACGCCCAAACCGCCCGAATAAATGGGCAGGGTCTCGTGCAAGCCGTATTCCATTGAAAAATAAGCGATCGGGTTCTTTATTTCCGGGTGGGTTTTCTGCGCCCAGGTTTCCCCGCCGAAGTAAGCGTCGAAGGTTTCGAACAACGCGTCGTAGGCTTCGAGATATTCCTTATCCTTGGCAGCTGGTTCAAACGCGCGCGTCCCACTTCATTGAGCAGGCGGATGGGATTGTGATGAAGGCGTTCCCACAGATCGTAATCGAGGCGTCCGAACAGGCGAGCCGCTTCGGGATGCCAGGGACCACCACAGGTTGGCGGCAAGTTCGCCCAGGCGCGCGAGCCGCTTGGGTAGAATGAACTTTTGGGAGGGATCAGTCAGGAATTTCATAGCCGCGTTATCATACCTCAAAGTCTTTGACGGGCGGTTTATTGTAAGCCGAATTAGTTTATTGGTCAAACTAACTCAACGAGTTTGGGAATTTTGACCAAAAAGGACGGGCGATGACCTTGCCCGTCCTTCCGCTTCAAACCGGACCCGAAACCTGCCCTGCCCTATCGAGCGAATCCACGCTCAGAATCGCTCCAGCCCAAACGGACTCAAATCGAAGGCTGTCTTCCGCCCATTGACCAGTTCCGTCACAACTTGACCCGTTCCCGGTCCCAGAGTGAGACCCACCATCGCGTGCCCCGTGGCAACTGTCAGGTTGGAATGATGCGGCGAACGCCCAATGGCGGGGATTCCATCGGGGGTGACGGGGCGCAGTCCAGCCCAGGTTTCTTTCACGTCCAGTTTTTCATCCAACTCGATATACTCGCGGACAAACTTCTCCAGCCGCGCAAGCCAATCCGGGTTGGGCGTGGTGCTGTATTCGCCCACTTCGAGCCGCCCCGTGAAACGCAGAAGTTCGCCAAGCGGCGAAACCGCCACGCGCCGGTCGCCGAGGATGAAGGCATGGCGCGGCATCTTTCGCGGCGCGGCAACGGTGACGCTGTATCCGCGCGCGGGCTGGACAGGAAGTTTGAGCCGCAGATCGCGCGCGACGATGGGAGACCATGCGCCTGCTGCAAGGACGACGTGCTCCGCCTCGAACTCGCCGGACGCGGTTCTGACCTTCGAAATTTTTCCACCCGCCGACTCAAGCCCCGTGACTGGCGTGTTTTCATGCACTTCCGCGCCCATCGCTCGGACGCGCTTCGCCAACTCGCCGAGGAAGATGGCTGGATTCATGAATGAGTCGCCGGTGAAATGCACGCCGCCGATAACGTCATCCAGCGCGATCGGTTCGCGCGCGTGCAGGGCGGCTTTATCCAAAATTTCCGTCGGCACGCCGTTCTTCCCCAGGAATTCGGCTTCGTGTTTGCCGCCTTCAAAGGCTTTTTCATCTTTGAAGAGCGTGATGATGCCGGTTTGTTGATAGCGGCATTCGATTCCTTCTTCATCCAGCATCTTCTGTAGATTGGTTACGCTCAGTTGCGCGAGATTTCGCATTGCCGGAAGGCTGCGTTGGACGTTTGCGTCATTGCACGCCGCCGCGAATTGAACCAGCCACAAGAGGTACGCCGGGCTGAGCCGAACCTTCATCCCAAACGGGCTGAGCGCCGGGTCGAGCATCCACTTGAGCGCGGAACTCACTACCCCAGGCGCGGCAAGTGGGATGATGTGACTTGGCACGATTTGCCCCGCATTGCCATGTCCACTGCCCTTACCGATTTCTTTGGCTTCAAGGATGGTCACCTTCCGCCCCGATTTCAACAGATAGTAGGCGCAACTTAATCCAACCGGTCCGCCGCCGATGATGAGGATGTCTGATTTTGTGGTCACTGCCTGCCTTCTTTCCGTTTTATGAATTCAAGTCGTAAGTGCAACAGATGTATGGTAGAACACCTCAAAGGGTGTTTTGAAACGCAGGCATTTGCGTGGTCTGAAATTTAACATTGAGGTGATTTGATCGATCTTTTTATCCGAGAAGGTTTTAAAGTCAGATTTCCTGGGAAGGTATTGTCGCAGCAAGCCATTGGTGTTCTCATTCGTGCCGCGTTCCCAAGCGGCATAGGGATGAGCGAAATAGAATTTGAGTTGAAGGGTTTTGGCAATGAATTCGTGTTCGGCAAACTCTTTGCCATGATCGGAAGTTAGGGTATGCACTTTGTCCTTGACAGACAAAAGCAGTTTGCAGACCTGTCGCCGAACGGCTTGTGCCGTTCGGCGAGGTACCTTTCCAATCAGGGTGAAACGAGATTTTCTTTCCGTCAAAGTTAGCATGGCCTGTTTTTGTTGTTTGCCAAGCAGGGTGTCCACTTCCCAGTCGCCCAGACGTTTTCGGGTGTTCACACGGGCTGGGCGCTCCTCAATCGAGCGGCAATTGGGCAATTTGCCTCGCCGATCATAGCTGCCGTAGCGTTTCCGGCGTTTCTTTTGGCAGCGCAAGTGCTTGTACAAATCACCGCCTGCTTGTTTGTCAACCAGAATATGTTGGTAAATCCATTCATGACTGATCCGAATGCCTTGCTCCTTTCTCAGCCTGCCAGAGATTTGTTCTGGACTCCAATCCTGCTTCAACAGGTTGTCCACTAACCTCCAATGATCGGCTGTCAGCCGGGGAACTGCTTTCTGCCTGCGAACCGTTGCAAGTTCATGGGCTTGTTGTGGACGGTAGCCGCGTTGCCCTCGATTCCGCTTCAACTCGCGGCTGACACTCGACTTGTGAACGCCAATTACTTCTGCGATCTCTGCAAGGGTATGTTTGGTTTTCCGCAATGCATAAATCTGGTATCGTTGAGGCTGGGTAAGCTGGTGGTAGGTTCTCATAGTGCTCCTTTGACTTGGTCGTCTGAGAAGCATTATCCTACCCCAGCTTACCTCTCAGCGTCCTTCAAAGTTGCACTTGTGAGTTGAATCTACACTTCCCAAACAAGAGTGTTAGGAGGATTAATTGACGCATGTCTGGCTTTGCAAGTATAATCTCCGGGACTATCCCTCATTTGATGGGAAGTAGAGGCACAATGGCTCTGCGTGGTAATTTACGCGACTTTACGATTACTCAACTTTTGAACCTGATCAATCTTGCCAGCAAGACCGGCACGCTGGTCGTGGACGGGGCATCGGAACAGGCGCACGTCTCCTTCCGCGACGGCAAGCTGGCGTATGCCCGCATCGGAAAGGAAGACGGCAGCCTGGCTTCGGTTTTGTACAAGGCGAACAAGATCAACGTGAACCAATACCGCGCCATCGCAGACCGCGCCGGGCAGATGACGGACAAGGAACTGGGCTTGTTGTTGATCAACGCAGGCTACGTCACGCAGGAGGACATCCTGCTGAATTTGCAGGCGTATTTCACCGACCTGGTGCGGAAGTTGTTCACCTGGGTGGAGGGTATCTTCCGTTTCGAGAACGATATCCTGCCGCCGGACGACCGCATCAACGTGCGGATGGACCTCGAAAATATCATCATCGAAGGCTCGCGCCAGCTGCGCGAACTGGAGCAATTGCAGGACGAAATCCCCAGCCTGGATATGGCGCTCAAGTTCACCGAACGCCCGCTGACCAACATCAACCTGAGCGTGGATGAGTGGAAGGTGGTCAAGTTCGTGGACCCGAAGAACACCATGCGCCAGATCGCCAGGACGAACAAACTGACCGAGATCGAGATTCGCAGGATCGTCTATGGGCTTTTGCAGGCGGGTCTGGTGGAACTGGCGCGTCCTGCCGGCGCCCCGATTCCGATACCCCCGAAGACCTTCCCGACGCCGGACAAGGAAGAACAGAAATCATTGATCAACAAACTGATCGGCCGCATTCGTCAGCTTTAATTATTCGGGGCCGAAAGGATAGGAATTATGCAAACGGTCAAAATGGTAGTGACAGGTCCATTCAGCGCTGGCAAGACGCAGTTCATCCAGTCTGTCAGCGAGATTGACGTGGTCGCCACGGAGCGCCGGATTTCTTCCGAGGAGGAGCGCACCGTGAAATCCTCCACCACGGTTGCAATGGACTTTGGACGCATTACGGTGGACGAGGACCTGGTGCTGTACCTGTTCGGTACGCCTGGGCAGAAACGCTTCGACTTCATGTGGGAGATTCTCTCGGAGGGCATGTTGGGCTTCATCGTGATGGTGGACAGCACCCGCCCGGAGACCTTCCGCGAGGCGCGCTCGATCCTGGAGACCTTCCGCGCTTACGCGCCCACGCCGTACGTGGTTGCCGCCAACAAACAGGACATGGACGACGCATGGGACCTGGAGGATATGGGTCATGCGCTCCGCCTGGATAAACATACAAAACTGCTCCCCTGCGTTGCCACGGACCGCAACTCCGTCAAGACCATCCTGCTGGAATTGTTGTACAGCATTCTTCAGGAAATGGAATCAGGGAAATAGCAGTGGGATGATCTTCTGCTGTGTCGTCAATCACTACTGATCAGGGCATCGTTCATTATGAAGTCTACGGGCGCGGACGCCCGGTAATCCTTTTGCACGGCTGGCTTGGCTCCTGGGGGCTTTGGCAGGAGACCATGGCCTACCTCGGCGCGTTCTACCGCACCTATGCGCTGGATTTTTGGGGCTTTGGGGAATCGGGGAAAAAACGCGAAACGTACGCCGTTTCCGATTTTGTAGACCTTGTCAACCAATTCATGGACCAGTTGGGCATCGTCCATGCGCCGCTGGTGGGACACAGCATGGGCGGCACGGTCAGCCTTTCGGTGGCGATCAAGTATCCCGACCGGGTGAGCAAGATTGTGGTGGTCGGCTCGCCGATGGCGGGTTCGTCGCTTGCGCCGCTGCTCAAACTGGCTGGCCAGCGTCCCATCGCCTTCCTGCTTTTCAACATGATGGGTCCCTTCCGCGCCTTCATGAAGTATTACTATTCGCGCGTCATTTGCAGCGACCCGCGCTTCCCGGACATGATGGACCGAGACCTTTCCCGCACCACCGTCGAATCCTTCCTGCGTTCGATTGCCTCGCTCCGCCGCACCGACCTGACGCCCATGCTCCCGCAGATCCGCGTGCCGGCCATGGGCATGTACGGTGATAGGGATTTGATCGTCCACCCGAAGCAGTGGCAGCCGATGCAGAACGGCATTTCGCACACCGTGATCGAACGTTTCCCCGATGCGGGTCATTTCCCGATGCTGGAAGAGCCGACGCGCTTCAGCCAGACCCTGAAACGATTCCTCGATGACGACTATCCCAACCCATGAGCAATGACGCTTTCTACTACCCCCAGAAAATGGGCAGGATCATCTTTCTGGGCATGGAGGAGGTGATCGGTCAGAGCGGGGTGAACGCCGTCCTCCGTCTTGCCGGGCGCGAAGATTTGATCCATAACTATCCGCGCCCGACCGCCGAGCGAACGTTTTCCTTCGAGACGGTGAGCGCGCTTCAACGGTCGTTGGAGCAGGCTTACGGTCCGCGCGGCGGACGCGGGCTGGCGTTGCGGACGGGACGTTCCTGCTTCAAGTATGGGCTTAAGGAATACGGGTCCATCATGGGCATCACCGAGACAGCCTTCCGCCTCCTGCCGCTTTCCACCAAACTGCACACCGGCGCAAGGACCTTTGCCGACCTGTTCAACAAACATACCGACCAGCGGGTGCGGCTGGAGGAGACCGAGGCGCAAATCTTCTGGCACATCGAGCGTTGTCCGCTGTGCTGGGGGCGGACCGAATCCGAGCCGATCTGTCACCTGGCGGTGGGATTGCTGCAGGAAGCGCTCTACTGGCTGAGCGGGGGGAAGGTTTTCAATGTGGAAGAAACCGCCTGCATTGCCAGGGGCGACCCGGCTTGTTCAATCGTCATAGACAAGGTCCCATTCTCGTAGTCCGGTGGGAGGCGGGGAATTTCGCCTGATTCTCACCTTACGCGATTTCGTCGTAGGGGCGACCCGTTTGGGGGAAACAGGCAGCCCATCTGCAAGAAGGGGTCGCCCTGCACCAGGCATTTGGAAAAAACATGGATGGGTCGCCCCTACCGCGTAAGGTAAGTGATTAACAATTTTGTTTTGCCCGGTGACGTGTCTTATCCCCTTCTTTGATTTATAATCCTGAACATGCACAAAATCATCCTGCACGCGCCTAACCCGGTGATGCCATTTTGCGAACCGGCGCGCGATTTGCGGATCCAGAATTTCCCGCTCTGGCTGCACCAGCGCAACCTGCTCGCGCCCTATGTGACCAGCGAACGGGAGTTGAAACAGGGGGAGCGCATGCAGCCTGTACGGGAGCCGAGCATCGTCTACCGCGACAACCTTTTTTCGACAAAGACTACATCACCGCCTTCATGGAGGAGGCGTTGAGGCGTAAACGCCCGGTGCGCGCCGCTTTCCGCGCCGACGATCCCGCCTTCCGCGAACATGCCCTGCCGCTTTCCACTTCCTACACCCCGGCGGGAAGTTTATACCTCGCCGACCTGTGGTATTACCCCAACGGTCCAGTGGCGGGCGCGGAGCCGCTGGTGCTCGATTTGCAGGCGCGCGAGATCGGCTACTACCACGTGCCGACCTACATGGCAGACCAGAGCGGAGACCTCGTCTTCCAGGTCCCCCTGCGGGCGTTGATCGCCATTGACTCCTGGGTGCATGTCTTCATCGCGGACATGGTCTTCGGTCAATTCGCGCGCGGCGCTCGTTTTGAAAAACGCGCCAACGATGAACTGAGATTCAAACTCAAAATCCTGGGCAAAGCCATTTATGAAGGACGCCAGGTTTTGGAGTGCTCCGAGGCGGTCATTGTGGGTAAGAACTGCATAATTGACCCCAGCGCCATCATCAAAGGTCCAACGATCATTGGCGATAATGTCACCATCAACGCCGGCGCTGTGATTGACAACTGCCTGATCGGGAACAACGTCAATATCTCGCAGGACGTGCAGTTGATGCTCTCGGTCATCGGCGACGGAGCCTTCCTGCCCTTCCGCTCCGCCATGTTCATGACCACCGTCATGGAAAACTCGATGGTGGCGCAGAACACCTGCCTGCAAATGTGCGTCATCGGCAGGAACACGTTCATCGGCGCAGGCTCCACCTTCACCGATTACAACCTCATCCCGATTCCATTGCGCGCCCGCGACGGGAACGGCGACCTGAGTCTCTCCAACCGCCCGGTGCTGGGCGGCTGCGTGGGGCACAACTGCCGCATCGGCTCCGGGATGATCATCTACCCGGCGCGCACCATCGAATCCGACGTGGTGCTGGCAGCTTCGGGGGAGCGGCGCGTGATTGACAGGGACGTCACCTTCGCCCAGAGCGACCATCACAAGTGGAAACTCGCCCACCTCCACCAGACCCCGTACCACCGGAACCTGAAAGCGGAAGTCGAGTCCTGGTAAACGATGACCCCGCAAAAAATGGACTCGTTCGCGTTCATCATCCACCCCGTTGACCCCAAACGCGACGTGAGCAGAAAATTTCCACTTCTTGGGAAAGTGCTGACAGAGAAACAGATTGATTTCTTCTCCACCTTCTTCCCTCCCGTGTACATTTCGGAGATCGAAGGCATCACCTCCCAGGCGACCGGCAAAACCATCCAAGGCTGGTTCCTTGCCTGTCCCTACACCCCGCGCCGCATGATGCAGTTGCCTGTGCGTACGGTCTATCGTAAAATTATCCAGACCGGTCGCATGGCGGAGAGGTTGGGCGCGGATATTCTTGGTCTCGGCGCGTTCACTTCGGTGATCGGCGATGCGGGCTTGACCATTGCCAAAACGCTGGACGTCCCCGTCACCACCGGCGATTCGTATACGGTGATGATCGCGGTGCAAGCCATTCGGGATGCGGCGAAGGTGATGGATATAAAAATGGAGGACGCGACGGTTGCCGTCGTGGGCGCCACAGGCTCCATCGGGCGCGTCTGCGCTGAACTGATAGCGGGTGAAGCCGCCCGGACGCTGCTCATCGCCCGGGACGAGAAAAAACTTGAGGCCCTGCGAGACAGGCTTCGGGCCCGCGCCAGAGGCGAACTGTGCGTCAGCACGAAGATGGATGTGCTGAAAGATGCCCGGTTGATCCTGACGGTCACCAGCGCCATCCACGATGTCATCCGCCCGGAACATCTTCAACCGGGCAGCGTGGTGTGCGATGTCGCCCGCCCCCGCGATGTTTCTGCAATGGTGGCGGCGATGAGAGATGATATATTAGTGATCGACGGCGGAATGGTGGATGTGCCAGGCCCCGTGAATTTCCATTTTAATTTCGGCTTCCCGGAGGGCAAGGCGTACGCCTGCATGGCAGAGACGATTGCCCTTGCGCTGGAAGGACGATTTGAGGATTACACCGTTGGAAAGGACATTACGCTCGACCGGGTGCGGGAGATCACCGCGATTGCGGAGCGTCACGGCTTTCGCATGAGCGGTTTCCGTTCGTTCGAGCGCGAGGTTACGGATGAACAGATCGAAGCCGTTCGGAAAAACGCCCGCAAGGGATTACGACGCGCGTAGGAGGCTTACATGGCTAATGCTCGCCTTTTGGTAGTGGAAGACGATTTGGATATCGCCAACATGCTCAAGATCTATTTCTCGGGCTTGCAGTACGACGTGGATGTGGCGAACCGCGGACGCGACGCCCTGGACAAGACCCGCCAGGTCTTGCCGCATTTGATCGTGCTGGATATCATGCTTCCCGATATTGACGGCTATGAAGTGTGCCGCACCCTGCGCACGAACACGCGCACCAGCCACATTCCGGTGATTTTCCTGACCCAGAAGGACGAACGCAGCGACAAACTGCAGGGACTCGAACTGGGCGCGGACGATTACATCACCAAGCCCTTCGACATCGAGGAATTGAAACTGCGCGTGCAGGGCGCCATCCGCCGCTCCGAACGCGAAAGCCTCACCGACCCGCGCTCGGGCCTTCCGGCGGGACGTTTGATCGAGGAGCAGCTGCGCCGCATCATCCGCGAGAAGAATTGGGCGCTGTTGGACGTGCGCATCAATAACTTCGAGCCGTTCAAGGATGTGTACGGATTCGTGGCGGGCGACGACGTCCTGCGCTTTGCGGCGATGCTGATCGGCGAGGTGGTGGACGAACTCGGAACGCCGAGCGACTTCATCGGTCACGCCGGAGGCGATAACTTCATCGTCATCACCACCAGCGAAGCCGCGCCGCACATCCGCCAGAGGATCAAGCAGCGCTTTGCGGAGGAAGTGCAGACCCATTACAACTTCATTGACCGCCAGCAGGGGTTCATTCAGGCGCCCAAAGCCGAAGGCGGCGTGGAAAAGGTGGGATTCATGACCTTCTCGGCGGGGTTGATCTCGCCGGACCTGCACACCTTTGCGGATATTCGTGAAATTACCGAACTGGCGGCGGAGGCTCGCAGGCAGGATTCAGCGGCGCCCGCCGCATAGGATTGCAGGTGTATTTCAGATGTTTCCCGGGTTGGGCATTAGCCTGTTTATCGCTGGGCTGGTCATCGTCGGATTAGCCTGGCTAACCCTGCGTATGCTGCCCCAATCCCAGCGGGCGGCGCAGGCGAACGTAAACTCCCCGGTTTTCCCCGAAACGACAAAATCGAACGAAGCGGTCATTCTGCTCCAGCCCGGCGGACGGGTGGAGTATATGAGCGCGCAAGCCAGGGCTTATTTCGGCTTGCGTGAGAACGAGCCCTACGACATCGAGCGGCTCGCGCGTTACGTCCGTCCCTCGGACGACTTTTTGGATATTTGCGCGGTCCCCGGTTCCAAACGGGTTTCCATCGGCGGCAGGCTGGTAGAACTCGCCTCCTTTGAAGTGCCGGGCGCGTACCCCATGATGCTGGTTTCCCTGCGCGCCGGGAAGGCACGCTGGGGCTGGAGGAGGGCGACAGCGCATCGAGCGAGATTCTGCGGCTTGCGACCGAGTTCAGTCAGGGCATTGCCACCAGCCTCGACCTGCACACCACCGTGCGCTCCATCCTGGACCACGTCAGCCGCCTCGTGCCTTCGGATGTGCTGGAACTCAAACTGTGGAACGAGGAACGCCGTGCGCTGGTTCCTTATCGCTTCCAGCAGTCGGGAAGCGGGCGGGTGGTCACGGCTTCGCTTTCGCAGTTTGGCAGTCTCACCCATCGGCTGGCGGAACGCCGCGCGCCTTTCATGCTGGGCAACGTGCGCGCCGAATACATCACGAACGGCGAACTGATCGGCATCCAATCCTACCTCGGCATCCCGCTCATGGCGGGCGGCGAACTGGTGGGCACGCTCGAAGCGGGGCAGATGAACAGCGGCGCGTTCGGGGCGCACGACCTCAACTTGCTGGCGTTGATCTCCGGGCAGGCGGCGGTCGCCATCCGCAACGCGAAACTGTACGAAGAGGAACAAAAACGCCGCGCCGAACTGGCGGGCTTGGCGAATTTGAACCAGGCATTGAGTTCCGTACGCGACGTGCAGGACGTGTTCACGCGCCTCGTCGAAAGCGCCGCGCCGCTCTTCCAGGCGGAGATCATCGGCTTTATGCTTTTCGACGAAGACCGCCGCATGTTGGAGGGCAAGGCCCCCTTCCGCGGACTGCCGCCCCACGTGGTCGAAATCTATCGCGCCTCCATCCTGCCGGAGAGCGCCGCCGAAAAAGTGCTTGCCAGCCAGCAGCCCATCATCACCATGAACGCCATGCAGGATGAACAATGGCGCGCCCTCGGCCTGGCGGATGTGGCAACGGCAGCCAGCCTGCGCGACAATGCGCTCATCCCGCTTCTTTCTTCGGGACGGATGCTCGGCTATTTTCAGGTTGGTCATCACAGCCGGGGTGTGATCCCCTTTACCGCCGAAGAGGCGCGCCTGATGAACATCGTGGCAAACCAGGCGGCGGCGATCATCGAAAACGTTTTGCTCGTCCAGCAGGCGCGCGCCCGCGCCCAGCGCGCCGACGCCCTGCGCCGCATCGCCAGCCTTGCCTCTTCATCCGCCGCGCTGAAAGAGATTCTCAAATACTCCGTTCAGGAACTTGCGCGCCTCTTCCGGGCGGATTCGGCGGCGATCTTCCTCATGGATGAAACGCGCGGAGTCCTGCGCCTGAACCGCGAATCCACCTACGGCGTCGCCGAGGAGGTCAGCCGGGATTTCCTCCAAATCTACGTGGAGGACGACAACTACCGCTTTACCGTTTCGGGCAGCCAGAAGCCCTTCCTTTCGGGGCGGCTCAGCATGGACCGGAGAGTCCTGCCCGCCTATCGCTCGTTGACCGCCGCTCTGGGCGTTGAATCCGCCATCGTTGTCCCGCTTGTGGCGCGTGAACGCAGTCTCGGCGAATTGATGCTCGGAAGCCGCCGCATTGACCACTTCAACGCCTACGACCTTCAAATCGTTTCCACCGCGGCGGGACAGATCGCGACGGCGGTCGAATCTACCGGTCTGCTCGCCCAAACGGACGACGCCTTGCGCCTGCGGGTGGAACATCTCGCCTCGATTGCCCGCGCCGCCAGGGAATTTGGCGCTTCGCTGGATGTCAAATATCTCCTGCAAACGTTTCACGACGAAGCGGTACGTCTCTCCGGCGCAGACTGCGCCTCGGCGCTTCTGCTGGAACCGGGCGGCGCTTCCGAAGACCTGCGCCCGCAAATGATCGTCGGCTGTGGGCGTCAGCCGGAACTCACCTCGGTGGAACGCACCACCTTGAAACTGGGCGAGCCGCTCACCATCTCGGACTACATCCAGGAAGGCATCCTTCCGCCGCACGAAGGCTCCCGCTCCGGTTTGATCGTGCCCATTCCGTACCAGGCGCGCACCATCGGCGTGATCTCCCTGCACTCCAACCATTCAAATCATTTTTCCACTGAAATCAGGGAACTGGTGCAGATGCTGGCGGTGCAGGCTGGCATTTCCATTCAAAACACCCAGCGCTATCAAACCGAAAAACACCGCAGCGAACTGATGCGCCGCCGCTCCGATACGCTCATGCGCCTCACCGACGTGAGTTATTCGATGGGACACGACCAGCCGCTCGACCAGGCATTGCAGATCATCGCGCGCGGCATCCGCGACGCGACCCCGTTCCGCGTGGTGCTGGTGAGCATCGTCGAAACGGAGAGCGGACTGTTGAAACGCATCAGCGCGGTGGGCGTTCCGCACGAAATGCTGAACGAACTCTTCTCCCGCAAGCAGCCTCTGAGTAGTGTCCGGCAATTGATGCGCCCGGAATTCAAGATCAGCCGTTCCTATTTCATCCCCGCCGACCAGACCCCGGTCATCCCGCCGGACCTGCACAGCGTCACGCTGGAAATTAGCGCCCCCGCGGTGAAAACCGCCAACATGTGGGACCCGGACGATTTCCTCATCATCCCGCTGGAAAACTCCGAGGGACAGATCGTCGGTTTGATCAGTCTGGACGACCCGTCGAACGGTTTGCGCCCCGACGTGGCGACGATCGAGTCGGTGGAGATCTTCGCCGCGCAAGCCGCCCTGTTGATCAGCCACACCCTGCGCCAGACCGAACTGCGCTCGCGGATTGACCTGCTTTCCGCCGCGCTGGAACGCCAGCAGAAACTGCTGGATATGACCCAGACCGACCTGCCGGTGCTGCTCCGCAAAGACCTCGAACAGACCATCGCCCTGCACAACCTCGACCGCCGCGCCCAGCGTGTGCGCGCGGGACTGGCGATCACCGAATCGGTCAGCCGCCAGTTGGACGCCTCCTCGGCGCTCCGGGCGCTCGGGCGCGAAACGCTCACCCAACTCGGCATGTCCATTGCGCTCGTCGCCGAGAACACGCCCGATGGACCCCACCTCCAGCACGTGATGGGCAGCCTGCCGCGCGCCACGAACGTGGACGCGTTGTTCGGTCAGCGCAACCCTCTGCGAGCCTGCCTCCAGAGCGGCGCGCCGATCCTCATCCCGAACCTCGACGAAAATGAAGAATGGCGCGATGCCACCCTGCTCACGTCCCTGCGGGCGAAGGGCGTCATCTGTCTGCCCATCCTCGTGGAAAACAGAACCGTCGCCGCCATGCTCGCCGCCAGCCCCGAACCGATGCCGTCCTTCACCGAGGAAGACATCCAGGTCTACACCCAGATCTCCCAACAGACCTCGCTCATCCTGCAAAACATCTCGCTGTTGAACCAGACCCGCCGCCGCCTGGACGAGGTGAACCTCCTGCTCGATTTCAGCCGCCAACTCTCCGGCATGGATGGCGATGCGATTGTCAAATCCCTGCTGGATAGCGCGCGGCGCGTCATCCAGCACGCCCATGCCGGCGTGGTGCTGCTCTGGAATCAAAAGACGGAAATGCTTTCCCCGCGCGCCGTCTCCGGCTATGCCGATAACGACAGCATGTTGCGCATCAACTACCGCGCGGGCGAAGCCCTGCCCGGCACCGCCTTCCTCAACCGCAAGGCGCGCCGCGTGGACGAGATCAATTTCGCGCGCGATTACAACCTGAGCGCCGATAACCTCTCGCTGTACCGCCAGGCAACCGGCGGGCGTGTGCCGGTCTCCTGCCTGCTTGTGCCCATCCTCGCGCCCGACCAGACCCTCGGCTTGCTGGTGCTGGACAACTTCAACACCACCGGCGCCTTCCGCCCGGAGGATGAAACTCTCCTGATCTCGCTCGCCCAGCAGGTTGCCCTCTCGCTGGATAACCTGCGCCTCGTGCAGGCGACCCAGGAACGCGCCGGGCAACTGCAAGCCCTGAACGACGCCTCGGTTTCCCTGACCTCGAGCCTGAGCAGCGACCAGTTGATCAATTCCCTGCTCGACCAGTTGCGCCCGATCCTGCCCTACGATACGGCAACGCTCTGGCTGCGCGAGAAGGACCGCCTGACCGTCGCCGCGACGCGCGGTTTCTCCGATGTCGAACAGCGTCTGGGTCTCTCGGTCGCCGTCAGCGACAGCGCGCTCTTCAAGGAGATGGCGCAGTCGGGTCAGCCCATCCTCGTCAAGGATGTGCGCGAAGACCCGCGCTTCCCGCCGGTGGAGGCGCCGCGCCTTTCCTGGCTGGGCATCCCGTTGATCTCAAAGGGCGAACTAGTCGGCGCGATTGCCGTGGAAAAATGGCAGGCAAACTACTACACCCGCGAGCAGATACAAGTGGGCTTGACCTTCGCCAGCCAGTCCGCGGTTTCGCTGGATAACTCGCGCCTCTACGAGGACAGCGTCAAGCGCGCCACCGAATTGGACCAGCGTTCCCAGCGCCTGACCGCCGTCAACCGCTTCACCTCCGCCCTGACCCGCTCGCTGGATACCGACCAGATTTTGAGCCTCACCGCCGAGGAGTTGTACCGCGGCTTGAGCGCGAAGCGCGTCTCTGTTGTGACCTTTGAGCGAGGTCAAGCCTATTGGAAGATCGCCGTTCCCCGCATCCGCGCCAAACTCCCGCGCGTCCTGCCGGATGCGCCCATCTTCAGCCGCTTGCGCGAGTCGCTCGGCATCTTCAATACCGACGATGTCCACGCCGAGCCGGATTTGACCTCCCTGCTCGACATGTTCGGCGAGAGCGCCACCGCATTGCTCATCCTGCCCATCGTCAGCGGGCAGACGCTCACCGCCCTGCTGTTCGCTCAAATGACGGGCGATGCGCGGTTTGGCATCAACGAACTGGAGGTGGCGCGCACCATCACCAATCAAGCCACCATCGCCATGGAAAACGCCCGCCTGTACCAGTCCTCCGTCCGCACGGCGGGACGCTTCGCCGTCCTCAACGAGACGAGTTCGCTGGTCAGCGCGAGCCTGAACCCGGAGGAAATCTACGTTTCCGTGCACAAGGCGGCGGAACGGCTTATGCCGCTGGATTCCTTTGTCATCACCCTGCTCGACCAGGAAACGAACGAGATTGACCCGGTCTATCTCTTCGACAAGGGCAAACGGATTTCCGCCCAGCGCGTCCCGTTTGGGCAGGGCTTGAGCAGTATCGTCATCCGCACCGGCAGACCCATCCTGACCTCCAGTTCCGAACAGACGAACCGTCTGGGAACGGTGCGCGCAGGCGATGAAGACGAGACGCAGTCCGTTGTGGCGGTTCCTATGATCGTGGGCAACAAGGTGCTCGGCATGCTATCGGCGCAGAGTTACCAGCCCGGTGTCTACAGCGAAGAGGATATGCAAATCCTGGGCACGCTGGCAAACCAAGCCATCGTCGCCATCCAGAATGGACGCCTCTTCAAGGAGACCCAGACGCTCGCCTCCGAACTCGAAGGGCGTGTGGCGGAACGCACGGCGCAGCTGCGGCGCGAACAGCAGAACACCGAGACCCTCCTGCGCATCCTCACCGAAGTATCCTCCAGCCTCGACCTGGACCGCACCCTGAACCGTACATTGTCATTGCTGAATGACACCCTCGGCGCGGAACAGGGTACCATTTTGCTGTTGAACCCGGAGGACAATCTCCTGCATTACCGCGCCGGTTACGGCTATCTCTCCGATCGTTCCGCCAGCCCCAACCGCGCCGGTTTCACCTTGAAAATCGGCGAAGGTCTCGCCGGCTGGGTGGTGAAGAACCGCGAGGCAGTTCTAATCCACGACCTGCACCAGGACCCGCGCTGGGTGCGCAACCCCGCCGCCGGGCAGGACCATCGCAGCGCGATTGCCGTGCCTATGATGGTGGGCGAGGATGTGATCGGCGTCCTCATGGTCTTCCAGCGCATGGCAAACTTCTTCAGCGCGGAAATGCTCAACCTGGTCAAGGCGATTGCCAGCCAGGTGGCGGTGGCGATCAACAACGCCCGCCTCTACGAACTGATCCGCGACCAGGCGGAACGCCTCGGCTTGATGCTCCGCAAGGAACAGGTGGAAGCCAGCCGCCAGCAAGCCATCCTCGAAGCGGTGGCAGACGGCGTGCTCGTCACCGGCGTGGATAATCGCATCACCTTCGTGAACTCCTCCGCTGTCGGCATCCTCGGCGTGGAGGAATCCCGTCTGCTCGGCAACTCGCTGGAGGGTTTTGCAGGCTTGTTTGGCAAATCCGCCGCAACGTGGACGGCGACCATCCGCAAATGGTCGGACGACCCCTCCACGTACAAACCCAGCCAGGCTCTACGCCGAGCAACTGGAGGCTGGAGAACGGACGCATCGTGCTCGTCCACCTTGCGCCGGTCATCCACCAGAGGGATTTCCTGGGCACGGTCTCCATCTTCCGCGACATCACCCGCGAGGTCGAAGTGGACCGCCTCAAGTCCGAGTTTGTGGCGACGGTCAGTCACGAACTGCGCACGCCCATGACCGCCATCAAAGGCTACGTGGACATCCTCACCATGGGCGCGGCGGGACCGTTGAACGAGAACCAGGTGCATTTCCTCGATGTGGTGCGTAATAACATCGAACGACTCAATATCCTGGTGAGCGACCTGCTGGATATTTCCCGCATCGAATCCGGGCGTATCATCCTCGAGCAGCAACCGGTGAACCTGCATGACATTGCCGAGGAGGTCGTGGCTGAAACCCTGCGGCGTTCGCAGACCGAGAACAAACCCATCGCGCTGTCGCTCGAGTCGCAAAGGAACCTGCCGCTCGTCATCGGCGACAACGGGCGCGTGCGCCAGATCCTCAGCAACCTGGTCAACAACGCCTACAACTACACGCCCGAAAACGGAACCATCCGCGTCAACATTCACCAGGATGCAGAGCGCGGCGAAGTGCAGGTGGATGTGGAGGACAACGGCATCGGCATCAGGCCCGACGACCAGGCGCGCCTCTTCGACCGTTTCTTCCGCGGCGAACACCCGCTTGTGCTTGCCACCCCTGGAACCGGGCTGGGCTTGCCCATCGTCCGCCAGTTGGTGGAAATGCACAAGGGGCGCATTTGGATGAAAAGCACGGGTGTGCCGGGCGAGGGAAGCATATTTTCCTTCACCCTGCCCGTCTACAAAAACGGAGAATAAATGGCAAGGATTTTGATCGCAGAAGACGAACCCGATATCCGCGAACTGGTCGCTTTCACCCTGCGCTTTGCGGGGCACGAGGTCATCACGACCTCGAACGGCGAAGAGGCGCTCCAACAGGCGGGCGCGCTCATCCCCGACCTGATCCTGATGGACGTGCGCATGCCCAGGATGACCGGCTACGATGCCTGCCGCGCAATAAAAGCCGACCCCGCCCTGACGGATATTCCCATCGTGTTCCTCTCCGCCAAGGGACAGGACGCCGAAATTCAAACTGGCTTGGATGCAGGCGCGGAAGAATACCTGCTCAAGCCCTTTGCGCCCGACCAGCTGGTCGAGCGCGTGCGCGCCATCCTCGGAAAATTTGGAAAATAACCCTCAATGAGTGCAATCATCCTCGACGGTTCGATGGTGCATTACGAAGCGCTGGGGCGCGGCCGCCCCATCATCTTCCTGCACGGCTGGGTCGGCTCGTGGAAGTACTGGATCAACGCCATGCAGGTCGCATCCACATCGTTCCGCGCCTATGCGCTCGACCTCTACGGCTTCGGCGATACCATCCGCGACCCCATGCGCTACTCGCTCGAAAAACAGGCGGAACTCGTCCACGGCTTCCTCGAAGAAATGGGCATCGGCAAGGTCGCTATCGTCGGGCACGACCTGGGCGCGCTTGTCGGCTTCAACTTTATCAAGAAGTGGCACACCAGCGTGGACCGCATGATGGTCATCAACTGCCCGATGGAATACGACGCCATCAACGCCCGGATGCGGACGGCTCCCGCCACCGAACTTGCCGAATGGCTGACCGGACGCGCCCCCGAGTCCATGTCTGCCCTCGCAGACGCCTCCAAAGTGGACCCGAAAGCGGTCGCCGCTTCGTTGGAGAATTTGCAAGCCGACAACCTGTTCCCCAACATCCGCAACCTCGGCGTGCCCTGCCTCTTCGTTTATGGGATGAACGACCCCGCCGTCACCCTGCCCGCGCAGGAACGGGTGGACGCCCTGCCGATGCACATGCACCAGATCAACCTCGAAGGCACGGGGCACTTCCCCATGCTCGACAACCCGCCGCAGTTCAACCGCCTGCTGACGGACTTCCTCGCGCTCGATTCGGGCGTCAGCCCCAAGGAGTTGCAACTGAAGGAAGAATGGAAACGCCGAGTCCGCTAGCGCCACAAAATTAATTTTGCGGCGCTTTTTTTCTTGACACTCCGCTCCGACAGTCATATACTCAAATCAACAACCGAACGGGGAGTCCCGCGCTACGGGACTGAGAGGAGCGTGAACGCGCTCGACCCGCATCACCTGATCTGGTTCATGCCAGCGGAGGGATTCTCGAATACATTTGCGACATCCTCCGCTGTGGAGGATGTTTTAGTTAACGGACGATGGACGACAGACCATAGATCATGATCTTTCCATCGTCAATCGTCCATGGTCTATCGTCTACCTATGAGAATCATCATCTTCGCCAACGGCAGCCTGCCGAATCTAGAAAAAGCCCGTCAACTCATCCGCTCCGATGATTTCATCATCGCCGCGGACGGTGGCACACGTCACGCCCTTGCGCTGGGGCTTGTTCCAAACGTCATCGTCGGTGATATGGATTCGCTGCCTTCCACCTTTCGACCTTCAACCTTTGATGGCGAATTGATCCTGTTTCCCAAAAACAAAAACGAAACCGATCTCGAACTCGCCCTCAATCACGCCCTTACCCTCAACCCCGACCAAATCCTCATCCTCGCCGCCCTCGGCGGTCGCATAGACCAGACCCTCGCCAACATCGCCCTGATTTCCAACCTTCAACTTGCAACCTTCAACATTAAACTGACCGACGGCGTGGAAGAACTCTTCTTTTGCCGCGACCAAGCCCACGTCGAAGGAAGAAGCGGAGACATCGTCTCGCTCATCCCCTGGCAGGGCGAAGTGACCGGCGTCTTCACCGAGAATCTCAAATGGCATCTTCATCACGAAACGCTTTACCCCGATAAAACCCGCGGCATCAGCAACGAAATGACAGCCGATGTGGCGACCATCACGATACAAAGTGGTTTATTGTTGATCGTTCACACTATTGGCGATGCGTGATTCGTAATCCGTAATTGAATTCAAAAGGAAATCCCATGAAAAAAACTTTCTACTTTCCACTTTCCAATTTCCACCTATTTCTCTCCTCTTTCCTCTTTCTGCTCGCGGCATGCGCTCCTGCGGGACCTAAAACATTGACCGTCATGACTCACGACTCCTTCGCCGCCTCCGAGGAGGTCATTACTGCATTTGAAACCGCCAACAATGTGGACGTGGTCTTCCTGGCAAGCGGCGACACCGGCACCATGCTCAACAAAGCCATCCTTGCCAAAGACGCCCCGCTGGCGGACGTGCTGTTCGGCGTGGACAACACCTTCCTCTCGCGCGCCCTCGAAGCGGACATCTTCGATGCCTATCAATCGCCCGCGTTGAGCGACGTACCTGCTGAGTTTGTGCTTGACTCGTCCCTCCGCGCCCTGCCCGTGGACTATGGCGATGTGTGCATCAACTACGACAAGAAATATTTTAAAGAGAATAATTTGCCTGTGCCGCAGTCCTTCGAGGATTTGGCGAAGCCCGAATACAACGGCTTGCTCGTCGTGGAGCATCCTGCCACGTCATCGCCCGGCTTGGCGTTCATGCTTGCTACCCGTGCTTATTTCGGTGACGGCTACCTCGATTACTGGCAGAGCCTGAAGGAGAACGGGGTTGTGGTCGTGGATAGTTGGGAGACTGCTTACTACACCAACTTCTCCGCCTCCTCTGGGAAGGGACCGCAGCCGATGGTTGTCTCCTACGCCTCCAGCCCCGCCGCGGAAGTGTTCTTCGCCTCCGAACCGCTGAGCGAGTCCCCGACCGCTTCGATTGTCGCTTCGGGCTTATGCTTCCGCCAGATCGAATTTGTCGGCATTTTGAAAAACGGACAAAACCGCGACCTCGCCGAAAAATTTGTAGACTTCATGTTAAGCAAACAATTCCAGGAAGATATGCCTTTGAATATGTTCGTCTACCCCGTGAACCAGTCCGCGCAATTGCCCGAGGTATTCACACAATACGCACAAGTCGCTGACCAGCCTGCTGACATCACCTACACTGACATCGCCGCCAACCGCGACACATGGATCGAAGCATGGAATGAAGTGATGAAATAAAATAACCGCAGAGGCGCGGAGTACACAGAGAAAGAAAACTCCGCGCTCTCTGCGTCTCTGCGGTGAAATTGATATGTGTATGTTAAACGGCAATTCTATAAAATTCACAAAGATTCGTAATGTCTTTCATGCCAACTCGCGGATTTTTCTTTGGATTCCAACTCTCCTTTTTCTTTTTTCTTTTTTCTTCTTCCCCCTCTTCAAAATCCTCGCCCTCACCTTCAACCCCGCCACCCTCACCGACCCAAACAATCTACGCATCACGCAACACGCAACACTCTTCACCTTCTACCAAGCCACCCTCTCCACCCTCCTCACCTTCGCCCTCGGACTCCCCGCCGCCATCCTCTTCTCCAAATTCACCTTCCCCGGCAAATCTCTACTTCGTGCATTAACCACCGTCCCCTTCATGCTGCCCACCGTCGTAGTCGCCGCCGCCTTCAACTCGTTATTCGGTCAACGCGGACTTTTCTTTCCTCTTTCGTCTTTCCTCTCGACCACTTTCAACTTTCAACTTTCAACTTTCCACCTTCAACCTGAAACCTTCAACTTTCTGCTCATCCTCCTCGCCCACACCTTCTACAACACCTCCATCGTCATCCGCATTGTCGGCAACGCCATCTCACGACTCGACTCCAAACTCGAATCTTCCGCCCGCGTCCTCGGTGCGGATACCTTCCACGTCTGGAAAGATATAATCCTCCCAATTCTCCGCCCTTCTCTTTTAGCCGCCGCCCTGCTCGTCTTCATGTTCGACTTCACCAGTTTCGGCGTTATCCTCCTGCTCGGCGGATCACAATTCGCCACCCTCGAAGTGGAGATTTACATCCGCGCCCTGCAACTTCCCAATCTCAACCTCGCCGCGCTTTTATCGGTCATCCAACTCATCTTCACGCTCATCTTTTCCATCCTCTACACACGGACAATCAACAAAGTCCAAACCCAATCCGCCCCGCGCTTCTCTACCGCCCGCCCACCAAAGACCCACCGCGAACGTATTTTCGTTTTTGCGTTTTGCGTTTTTCTCTTTGCGTTTTTCATCCTCCCACTCATCTCCCTCCCCATCCGCTCCCTCACCCGCCTCGAAGCCGATCGCGGACAACGCACCGAAGTCCAATACGGCTTCACCACCGACTACTACGAAGAACTCTTCATCAACCGACGCGGCTCGTTGTTCTACGTCCCGCCGGTGCAAGCCGCCCTCAACTCGTTGGGTTTTGCAGGTATCACCGTCATCCTTTCGTTAGCGCTCGGTTATCCCGCTGCGTATGCGCTTGCCAAACCGACCCGCTTTGAAAAATTTCTCGATCCCTTCCTCATGCTTCCGCTCGGCGCCTCCGCAGTCATGATGGGACTTGGCTTTATCCTCTCCTTCGGGCGGCTCATCGCCTCGCCATTCTTCATTCCCATTGCACATACACTGATTGCCTTGCCTTTTGTCATTCGCACACTGCAACCTGCGCTTGCGTCCATCCCCGAACGACTGCGCCAAGCCGCATCAACGCTCGGCGCATCACCTCTGCGCGTCTGGCAAACCGTGGACTTTCCTATCCTCTCGCGTGCCACTCTCAGCGCCGCAACTTTCGCCTTCACTGTTTCGCTCGGCGAATTCGGCGCAACCCTGCTCATCACCCGCCCCGAATATCCCACCATCCCCATCGCCATCTCGCGCTTCCTCTCGCAGCCCGGCGGTCTCAACTACGGTCAAGCCATGGCAATGGCGACCGTCCTCATGCTGCTGACCACGCTCAGCATTTTGCTCATCGAAAAACTGCGTTTCAACAACGCCGGAGAACTCTAATGCTCGAACTTCGCAATGTCGTCAAATCCTACGAAGGCAAGCCGCTGCTCACCAATATCTCTTTCACGGTCTCACAAGGTGAAACCATCTGCCTGCTTGGAGCATCGGGCAGCGGCAAAAGCACCATTTTGAGGATGATCGCTGGATTGGAGTTTCCTGAACGTGGAGCGATTCTTCTAAATAACCTTGACCTCGCCCAGACTCCGCCTCACCTCCGCGACTTTGGCTTGGTCTTCCAAGACTATGGGCTTTTCCCACACCTGAACGTTTTTGACAACATCGCTTTCGGTTTGAAGATGCGTAACGTCTCTGTGGACGAAATCAAACAGCGTGTCTCTGCTTTGCTAGAGCAAGTTAATCTCTCCGGCTTTGACGCCCGCAAAGTGACCGACCTCTCTGGCGGCGAGCAACAGCGTGTGGCTCTTGCGCGTGCGCTTGCACCGAGTCCGCGTTTGCTAATGTTCGATGAACCTCTCGGCGCATTGGACCGATCCCTGAAAGAAGACCTGCTCAACGAAATTCGTGGCATTTTGCATAAGACAAAAATACCTGCTATTTATGTCACTCACGATCAAGAAGAAGCTTTCGCCATCGCAGACCGCATCCTTGTCTTGCACGAAGGTACCATCATCCGCGACGCCGCACCGCAGGAGATTTGGAGAGACCCCCAGTTTGCGGCTGTGGCGAAGCTGCTTGGGATTGGCAATGTCATTGAAGGTGAAGTAATCGCGGCAGATAAAGTCAAAACTATATATGGTACTTTCAATTTAAACTGTGCAAAAAATATCGGAGAAAAAACTCAATTACTACTAACCGAGTCCCCCTCTCCCAGTGGGAGAGGGGCTAGGAGCGAGGGGAAGTCCCCCTCTCCCTCCGGGAGAGGGGTTAGGGGTGAGGGCGGAGAGGAGATCCAACTCACAGTGGAGGACGTTCTCTTTAAGCAGGATCAGTTCCAAGTCAAAGGGAGAGGCGGCTTGGTCATCCACATGAAAAACGCCCCCCGCATCGGGGACGTTATCACCGTGCAGGTTCAGGTAAAATGCCTGTCATGAAAATCCTGAAAAAGAATCTCGCCGATGAAGTGACCTGGCAATACGATAGCGAAGTGCTGCGCCGCGATGAAAACTCGATCACCGTTGAGGCCTTCTTCAACCGCGATGACATGCCATTTCAAGAAATTGTTTTGAAGCGCAACGACCGTTTTGTCGAAACCTTCTACGCCGACAAGTGGTACAACATTTTTGAAATTTACGACCGCGACGATGGCAGGTTGAAGGGTTGGTACTGCAACATCACCAAGCCCGCCGTCATCGAAGAGGAGCATGTGGCTTACGTGGACCTTGCGCTCGACCTGTGGGTTTCTGCGAATGGCACGCGCAAGGTGTTGGATGAAGATGAATTGGAGGAATTGGAATTGGATGAAGGATTGAAACAACAAGCCTTTGCAGGTTTGCGTGAACTCGAACTTTATTTTGAATCAAAAAATCCTCCGCGGTGACGGAGGATTTTTTTGTTGGCATCGCTTACAAGCCCAGCGACTGGACGATGCTGTCGCCGAAGAACCAGCCGCCAGCGATGAGGGCGCAGCAGCAGCATAGCAGGACGACGACCACGATGCCAATGATGAGGCCTTGATTGCTTTTCTTGGGTTGTTCTTCAGGGGTGACGGGCATTTCAGACATAATTTCTTCTCCTTTTATGAAAAATGAGTTGGCGCGATTTTTCGCATTATAAACGAAATCAGGCGGTTTGCGATTTTTGACTTCGGCGTATCCACCACCAGAGGACGAAGGCGAAGGTCACGACGAGGATGGTGCCCATGGCGACGGGGATCATCACCGCTAGCACAGACGAAATGAACGCGACGATGTCCTCCGCGATTGAAACAGGGATGTTGCCCGCGCCGCCCGTTGCGGCGGTGACGGCGGGACGCACCGCGGCGGCTTTGACGGTATGCACGCTCCCCGCCACCAGCAGCCGCACGCAAGCGCCAGCACGGGGTTGATGTCGGTGATGACGTTGGCGCTGGCGGCGAAGGCGATCGCTCCTGCAGCCGGGCGGACGACGGTCTGGATCGCGTCGTTGATGTGGTTGACCGCGGGGACCTTATCTGCCACCATCTCGATGATGACGAGGACGCCGAGCAGGATGAGGATCCACGGGTTGGCGAGCAGGTCGAAGGGTTGGTTGAGCGTGAGCGCGTTGGGGAAGTAATGCGCGATGACGCCGATCACCAGCAATGGGATGTAGGCGTTGAGTCCGGCGCTGGCGGAAAGCCCGAATGCGGAAAAGATTCCAAGCAAGAGTTCCATGATTTCTCCTTTCATTCTTGCTTATGTCATTGCGAGGGCGCTCTTGTACTTTGCCCGAAGCAATCTCATCTTATGCCTGGAGATTGCTTCATGGCGCTTTCAACGCTGCTCGCAATGACATTATACCTAACCGGATAAACCGGGAAACCCGCTCCACGTGCCGGTGAATTGCAGCCGGAGCAGGTCAATCGTCAGGACGAGGAGCAGGGCTAAGGTCAAGCCGGAGGCGAACGCCAGCCAGAGTTGACGCGGATGCTCGAAGGTGTTGTCCTGTTTCATTATGATAATCCACAAAATCCCAAAGACCAAAACCAGCAGGGAAAGCGTTCCCAGCGCGCTGATGTAGGCAATCGGATACAGGACGATGGGGCTGTCCGTCAGGACGAGCAGGTTGATGGCGGCGATGATCGCGGCGAGGATGCCGAGTTGCTTCCATTCGAGCGCGGGGCGGTTATCCAGCTGTGCCAGAGCGTCTGGTTGACGACGGGGAAGAGGATGGCGGCAAGCGCGATGCCCATGCCGGAACCGGTGAACAGGCGCAGGGTGTTGTTGGGAATGTAAAGGTTGGGGATTTGCTCCAGACCGCCGGAGGTCTGTTTGAGCAGGTAGAGGTAGGAGTTGCTCCCGTCAATGCCGAAGGCGAGGAAGAACAAGACCAGCATAGCCAGGATTCCACGCGAGGGGAGCTTGCTGCGCCTGCCGCTCACAACGGCTTGAAAGATCAGCGCAATGCCCGCGGCGTAGAATTCGCCGGTGCAGCGCGCGCACAGCGGGAGCTGGCGGTCGTTGATTTGGAAGGAGCGTTCATCAATGCGGTGACAGACGGCGTAGCCGATGGCGTCCAGTTTGCCGAGCGCGCCCTCGGGCGCAATGATGAACCAGGCAATGACAGCCGCCAGCGCGGCAATGGGAACGATCCAACTGGCGATGGTCTCGAATTTTGAGGTTTGGGTTTGAGTCTGCATCTGTCCCATTATACCCGCGGGTATTCTGCGTGCGGGATGAAAGCGAATTACAGGAAGGACCAAACGGTTGTGTAGCGGCGGCGGAAATGCAGTATCATGGATTTGGACAATAAAGGAGATTTGCCATGAAGCGAATTGGAATCCTGACGGGCGGGGGCGACGCGCCGGGTCTGAATGCGGTCATCCGCGCGGCGGTGAAGACGGCCCATCAACGAATACGAATGCGAGGTCTTTGGGATCAAGGATGGGTATGACGGTTTCCTCGACCCGAGTGGAATCATCCCGCTGGGGGCGGAGGAGGTGCGCGGGATTTTGCCGCGCGGCGGCACGATCCTCGGCGCGGCGAATCGCGGCAACCCGTATGCCCGCAAGGTGGTCCGCGATGGACAGGAAATTACCATTGACGTTTCGGATGAGATCGTGCGCGGCATCAGGGAACAGAAACTGGATGCGCTGCTCGTCCTCGGCGGCGACGGAACCCTGCACATCGCGCATGAACTCGCCATGAAAGGCGTGCCGGTCATCGGCGTGCCGAAGACGATTGACAACGACATCGGCGGCACGGAGATCACCTTCGGTTTCGACACCGCCCTGAACATCGCCACCGAGGCGTTGGACCGCCTGCACACCACGGCCGAGTCGCATCACCGCGCGATGGTCGTCGAGTTGATGGGACGCGATGCGGGCTTCATCGCTTTGAACGCGGGCGTCTCCGGCGGCGCGGATGTGATTCTGATTCCCGAAATCCCGTTCAAGTTCGAGAGCGTGATGGCGAAAGTCCGCGAACGCGCGGAACGGGGGCGGAAGTTCAGTCTGCTGGCGGTTTCGGAGGGCGCAAAGCCGAAGGGCGGGGGACAGATCTTTTCGCGCAAAGGGGATGAGGTCTACGTGCCGCGCCCGGGCGGGATTGGACAGGTCGTGGCGGAATACATCGAAGACCGGGGATTCAGATCGCGCGTAACCGTGCTGGGGCACGTCCAACGCGGCGGGACTCCCACCGCCTTCGACCGCTGGCTTGCAACGCGCTACGGCGCGGCGGCGGTCCGGTTGGCGGCGCGCGGCGGGTTTGACCGGATGGTGGCGTTGCAACGAGGCGAGATCACCGACATCGCGTTGGACGAGGCGGTTGCCAAGCCCAAGCGCGTCAACCTGAACGGGGATGCGGTCATCACCGCGCGTAACATCGGTATTTCGTTTGGAGATGAATGAAGGGGTTAACTAACCGCTAGATAGTGACTTTATTCACTTACGCCCGCCTGTTGAACGTGCTATTGTTTTTGCTGTTCTCAGAATCCGGTACTTTCAATACACAGAAAGGATTGAACAGCATGAAACGTTTTTTGGGTTTGACGTCGCTTATCGTCCTTGTGAGCCTGCTGTTGACGGCTTGCGGCGGCGCATCGGGCAGTCATCTGGACACCATCAAACAGAACGGAGTCATCAAGATCGGCACCAGCGCAGACTATCCGCCCTTTGAGTACATTGACGAGAGCGGCAATCGGGTGGGATTTGACATCGAGTTGATGGAAGAAATTGCCGCGCGCCTCGGCGTGACCGTGGAGTGGGTGGATATGCCCTTCGACAGCCTCATCGCCGGAGTGCAGGAAGGCAAGATTGACGCTTCCATCTCCGCCTTCAACTACACCGAAGAGCGCGACCAGGTGGTGGATTTCACCGAACCCTATTACATGGGCGAGGATGCCTTCCTCGTCGCTGAGGGTTTCACCGGCACGATTGCCGCGCCGGAAGATGTCGCCTCCTACAAAGTTGGAGTGCAAACTGGGACGACGCAGGACGGCTGGCTGACGGATGTCCTCGTGGCGGATGGGCTGCTCCCCGAAGAGAATCTCTTCCGCTACGACCGCGCCGACCAGGCGGCGCTCGACCTCAAGAGCGGGCGCATTGATGTGATGATGGCGGACTACATCCCCGCCGCCGCGCTCGCCGAGCAGATCGGCGGTTTGAAGATCGCTTATCAGGGCGTCATCTCCAGCGGACCGACGAACATCGTCATCCCGGAGGGCGATGCGGAACTGGCGCAAGCCATCAATGAAATCCTGGCGCAGCTCGAAGACGAGGGTTTCATCGAAGCGCTTGGGCTTAAGTATTTCCAGTAAACCGACACACAGGGGCAGGTTTCACAGCCTGCCCCTGATGTTATCCCATGCTGTCGAATTTTGTTTTATATATTTTTCAGGGCATTTCCGTCACCATCGCTGTGACACTGGTGGCTCTGCCATCGGGCTTGCTGATCGGGCTGGGACTGGCGCTGGTCTACAACTACGGCGGGAAATGGGCGGCTCGGCTGGCGGGCGTCTACAGCCTGCTCATGCGCGGCGTGCCTCCCATCGTTTTGCTATTCATTCTTTATTTCATCCTCTCCGGCAAGTACATCAACCTTACGCCGTTTTGGGCGGGTTCGATCTCGCTCGGCGTCGTCTCCAGCGCCTATCAAATGGAAATTCTGCGCGGCGCATTGACCGCAGTCGGCGGCGGACAAATGACCGCCGCCCGCGCCGTGGGCATGAGCCGTATGCAGGCGATCCGCTTCATCATCATCCCGCAGGCGGTGCGGCTCGCCATTCCGCCGTGGTCGAACGAAGCCTCCATCGTCTTGAAAGATTCATCGCTGGTGTACGCGCTTGGCGTCGAGGAGATTTTGAGGCGCGCGCAGCAGCTCAGCGCCACCACGCAACAGCCGTTCCTCGCGTTTGGCACGGCGGCGCTCATTTACTTTGTGCTGGTCTTCTGTACCAATCGCGGTTTGGATTATCTCTCCGCGAAACTCAAACTGCCCACCAACCCGGTGTGATGCGGAGCGTTTATGGATACTCCAGTCATCCTGCAAGCCAAAAACCTGACCAAAATCTACGGCGAGAATGTCATCTTCAAGGACATTTCGCTCGATGTGCATGAAGGCGAGACCATCGTCATCATCGGTCCGAGCGGGACGGGCAAGAGCACGCTCCTGCGCTGCATGAATTTGCTGACCCACGTCAACAGCGGACAGATTTTCCTTGAAGGGCGTGAGATCACCGCGCGCGGCGTGGACGAAGACGAAGTGCGCCAGCACATGGGCATGGTCTTCCAAAACTTTTTGCTCTTCAATCATCTCACTGCGCTCGACAATGTGATGATCGGTCTGGTCAAGGTCAAGAAAATGCCGAAGGAGGGGGCGCGCGAAAAAGCCATGCACGAACTCAAGCGCGTCGGTCTGGCAGACCGCGCCAGCCATTACCCCGGTCAACTCTCCGGCGGGCAGCAGCAGCGCGTCGCCATCGCCCGTGCGCTCGCCATGGACCCGAAGGTGATGCTCTTCGACGAACCCACGTCCGCGCTCGACCCCGAACTCATCGGCGAAGTGCTGGGCGTGATGTCCCAACTTGCGCGCGACCGCATGACCATGATGGTCGTCTCGCATGAGATGGGCTTCGCGCGCGAGGTCGCCGACCGCATCGTCTTCATGGAAAAAGGCAGCATCGTCGAGCAGGGCGCGCCGGATGACCTCTTCGAGCATCCACAGCACGCACGCACACGCGAATTTTTGTGGAAGATTACCGAACTGTACGGCAAAAAAGAGAAGAAATGACGGACTTTATCGAATTCTTCGCGCGCTTCCTGCCGGATCTGTTGAAGGGCGCCGGTATGACGCTTCTTCTCACCTTCGAGGGACTCGCCGCCGGGTTCGTGCTTGGGCTGGCATCCGCGCTTGCCCGCTCTTACGGGGGCAAATTCTGGCGCGGACTCGCCGTCGGTTACATCGAACTCTTCCGCGGCACGCCGTTGTTGATGCAGCTCTTTCTGCTTTATTACGGGCTTCCGGGTTTGGGAATTACATTGTCGCGCGAGTGGGCGGCGTTCCTCGCGTTGGGACTGAACTCCGGCGCGTATCAAGCCGAGTACCTGCGCGGCTCCATCCTCGCCATCGGCGATGGACAAATGATGGCGGGGCGAGCCATCGGCTTGTCCAAGTGGGAGGCGGTTTTCAACATCATCCTGCCGCAGTCGCTGAGACTGGCGATCCCCGCCTGGGCGAATGAACCGGTTTCTTTGTTGAAATCCACCTCGGTGGTTTTTCTCATCGCCGTCCCCGAACTGATGGCGCGCGCCAAGACCATCGCCGCCAAAACCTACGACCCGATTGGTTCCTATTTCGCCGTTGCCATCATCTACCTCGCTCTCGTCTTCATCGTGGACTTCATCATGAAATGGCTGGAGCGGCACACCCGCATCCCTGGCTTGGAGTTGGAAGGCAGGAAGGCGTAACTTTGAGGGAAGCAGAGCTTCCCGACTCCATAAAAAAGAAGGTTGAGGAACATCCTCAACCTTCGACTTTAAACCTGCAACTTTCCACTCATTTCTCGAACACAAACTGCCCATTCTTGTAGAACAACTCCCCGTCCACGAGGATTTCGGAGTCTGTGCGCATGTCGCAGATCATGTCCCAGTGGATGACGCTCTTGTTCCTGGAACCCGTCTCCGGGTAGCCTGCGCCGAGCGCCATGTGGAACGAGCCGCCGATCTTCTCATCGAACAGGATGTTGCCGGTGAAACGTTGAATATCGAAATTCGTGCCGATTGCGAACTCGCCGAGATAGCGCGAACGTTCGTCGCTGTCGAGGGTCTTCAGCAGGAAGTCCAGGTTTTTCTCGGCGTTGGCGGAAGCCACGCGCCCGTTCGAGAAGGTCAACTCCGCGCCTTCCACGCTGGTGCCGCCGTAGTTGGCGGGGTAGGTGAACTTCACCCAGCCGTTGACCGATTCCTCCACCGGTCCCGTGTAGATTTCGCCGTCGGGCATATTGTGCACGCCGTAGGAATTCAGGAACGTGCGTCCCTTGACCGAGAGCGTCAAATCCACGTTCGGTCCGCGCAAGGTGACTTGATTCTTCCCTTTCATAAAATCCACAGCCGCCTGTTGTTTTTCCTTTACGCTTTGCCAGAAGGCGATTGGGTCGTCTTCATTTGCATGAACCGCGCCGAAGACGAAATCCTCGTATTCCTTCAGGCTCATGCCGGCGTCCTGCGCGTACGCCTCGGTGGGGTAGAGGGTCGTCACCCATTTGAAGGTATCCTCCGCGCCGCGGCGGAACTGCGCCTCGGTGATCACGGACGTGGCTTTGCTGCGCCGCTGAATCTTTGCCGGGTCAATATTCGTTGTTCCTTTGGTGTTCGTCGCCGAATGAATGCGGATGCGTCCCTCGAACTGGTCGTAGGCTAATTTGTAAAAGGTCGGCACAAAGTCCAGCTGCGATTCGTTTGCGTAGGTCAGGTAAAGCTCGTCCTGGCTGAAGGGCATCGTCCCGGGCAACGCCATCATCAGGTGCGGATGTCCGCCCTTCTCCAAAATCTGGATGTAAAGTTCGCGCAGGAGCGGCTCGGCGGCGGTCGTGCCTTCGAGCAGGATGCGGTCGCTGGGCTTCAGTCGTACCGAGTGTTCCACTAGGATTTTTGCATACTTTGAAACGCGGATGTCTGCCAATTTGGGTCTCCTATTTGGAATGGGAAAATTATAACATTTTCGGTTTGCGCCCGCCTTTCACTTCCATAACGGCAAAATGGTAACTTTTGTCACATGATTTTCCGGCGAAAATGGATATGATGGGTAGTAATTGTTCGATTGAAGGAGCGCGTATGGCGACAGTTTCCACCAAGTCAACCACTGCCTGGGCGGAGGTGGACGAACAGGGACGCATCATTCTCCCGCCCGAAGTTGCCAGCCAATATGGGCTGAATCCCGGCTCGAAGGTCCGCCTCGACGAAGGGCATAACTTCCTCCGCATGCACCGTCCAGTGACGCATCTTACCAAAATCTACATCGAGCCGACCGTCGCCTGCAACCTCGACTGCATCACCTGCTTCCGCAACGCCTGGGACCAGCCCATCGGTCGCATGACCGAAGAGACATTTGAGCGTATTCTGGATGGGTTGAAGCAAATGAGCCCGGTTCCGAGCGTGTATTTTGGGGGTATCGGCGAGCCGCTCTTTCACGTGAAGACCATCGAATGGATCCGCCGCATCAAACGGGAATTGGGCGTCAAGGTGGAACTCATCACCAACGGCACCATCCTGACCGAGAAGAAATCCCGCGAACTGATAGACGCAGGTCTCGACACGCTCTGGGTCTCGCTGGATGGCGCCACTCCCGAAGGCTTCGCCGATGTGCGCCTCGGCGCGGAACTGCCTGCCATCCTTGAAAACCTGCGCCGTCTCTTCAAATTGCGCGGCGGCGGACATTTCCCCAAGCCGGAGATCGGCGTGGCGTTCGTGGCGATGAAGCGCAACATCAACGACCTGCCGAAGATCATCAAACTCGGTCACACCTTTGGCGCGCGCTATTATTCCGTCAGCAACGTGCAGCCCGCCACGCCCGAAATGCAGGCAGACCGGCTCTACAACCGCACTATGAGCAACATTGCCTACCTGCCTTCGCCCATGCTCCCAAAACTCAGCCTGCCTAAAATTGACTTCAACGAAGAGACGCAAGCCGCTCTCATCGAAGCCTTCAACAGCGGGTGCAATGTCAGCTTTGCGGGCAACAACTGGGGCGGCGCGAACGATGTGTGCAACTTCGTCGAAAGCGGCACCATGTCCATCGCATGGACGGGGGACGTCAGCCCGTGCTGGCCCCTGATGCACACGCACATGAGTTACCTGCACGGCAAACTGCGCCTCTCGAAGAAACATATCGTCGGTAGCGTGCGCGAGAGTTCATTGGAAGAGATCTGGCTCGACCCGGAGTATGTCGCCTACCGCGAGCGCCTGCACAACTTTGTCTTTGCGCCCTGCACCTTCTGCGGCGGCTGTGACCTTTCCGAAGCCAACGAGGAGGACTGCCTCGGCAACGACATCGCTCCGGTTTGCGGAGGGTGTCTGTGGGCGCAGGGCATCATCCAGTGCCCGTGAAATAAGCGAAAAGACCGCCGCCCGGGTTGTGAAAAGCTCGGGCTTTTTGTCATAGACTTACCTTACGCGATAGGGGCGACCCATCCATGTTTTTGCCAAATGCCCGGTGCAGGGCGACCCTTTCTTGCAGATGGGCTGCCTGTTTCCCCCAAACGGGTCGCCCCTACGACGAAATCGCGTAAGGTGAGTTATAGGTTCGCATTTTAAATTGTGACCTTTTATAGTAAAATGTGGTCTCGAAGGAGTGTTGACATGGCTCAGTATACGGTTGGCGTCCGCGATCTGAAAACGCACCTTAGTTCATATCTTGAAAAGGTGCAAAACGGACATACGATCATCATTACTTCACACGGCAAGCCGATTGCCCAGTTAACGCCCACCCGTGAGGAGTTGATGGATCGCGTCAAGGCGTTGCAGGCGGCGGGCCTGGTTGCATGGAGCGGGAAAAAGCCTATAATAAAAATGCCGAAGTTGGTTAACAAAAGCGATACGTTGATGTCTGATCTGGTGGCGGAACTTCGCAGATGATTCTGTATCTGGATACAAGCGCCCTGATCAAGCGTTATATCCTTGAGGATGGCTCGGCGGATGTGGTTGGATGGATGAAAGATGCTGAACTGATCGGGGTTTCTCTTGTTACACGGGTGGAAATGGTTTCCGCGTTGACCCGTGCCATTCGCGGGAATCGTCTTCCTTCCGATGAAGGCGTCGAAGCCTTGGATGAATTTCGCGCCCAATGGACGGATTTTCAGCATATCAACATTGACGATGCCTTGATTGTGCGCGCCGACTTGCTGGCGGTTGCCTATGGGTTGAAAGGCTACGACGCTGTGCAACTCGCATGCGCCCTGACATGGAAAGACCTGTTGAATGTCCCGGTCAAGTTTGCAACCTACGATGTGGAACTTTACAGCGCTGCCCGCAAATCTGGGTTGGACATTCTTCCATAAGGTATCTCATGCAACTGCGCTTCTATGCCAACATGCGGACGACGGTTGGCGCTGCATCGTTGGAGATCAGCGACAGCGTTTCTTCCTTCCGCGATTTGCTGGCGAAACTGGTCGAGCAATATCCTGAAACGGCGTTTCATTTACTGGATGCGAACGGTAATTTACGCCCCGATGTGCCGGTCTACGTGGATGGACGCAACCCGCGTCTTTCCCCGGCGGGAATTGATACGCCCCTCCAGCCGGATTCTGTCGTCAGCTTTTTCTCACCCATTTCAAGCGGAAAGTTGAATGTGGAAGTTTTACGAGACCCTAAAGACAGGGTCTGAGGAGCGATACGCCATGAAAGTCAATTTCTTTGCGACTTTGCGCGACATCGCCGGCGGGAAGACCGTCGAATTCGATGTGGATCACGGCATTACCGCCGAGGAACTTTTAGCCGCCATCGTCAAAAAATTTCCGCTCATGGATAAGGAACTGCTCAACGAACACGGCCAGATGCACGGGCATGTCCATTTCTTTATCAACGGACGCGATGTGCAGTTCCTGGAAGAAGGGTTTCAGACGAAGATCGTGCCGGGCGATGTGGTCAACGTCTTCCCCGCGGTGGGGGGCGGGTAGTTGCATGTCATTGCGAGGAGGAGCGGAGCGACGACGACACTTGCGCTGCACGCCAGTGCAGTGAGTAATCTCCTTGCCAACATAGGGATTGCTTCGTGGCGCTGAAAGCGCCACTCGCAATGACATAAGAACAGGGCGACGTGAGTCGCCCTGCTTTTTGTTATCGGGGAGATTCGATTTCAGGAAACAGGATCAGGCTTCGGTTAGTCTGAGGCGTTAGACGATCTCCAATTCCTTCAGTTTGGATTCGGGCACCACGCCGTTCACCCATCCGCGCTTCTCGTAGTATTCCTTGAGCATGTCGTCGAGTTCGCAGACGTGACCCTTGCTCCCGCCGTGCTGGGAGGGTTCCTTGAGGAAGCGTTCGGGCAGGTAGTCGGAGCCTTCGCGGAAGCCGTTGAGGTTGTTGTAGTGGCGTTCGAGGTTGTAGACGCGCTCGCCCACTTTGAGCAGGTCTGCGGCGGTGGCGGGGACGCCGGTCATCGCTTCGTATTGGGCGGCGAAGGAATCCATGGATTCGGCAAAGGTAGCGAATTTGCAAACGTCGAGGCAGTCGGTGACGGTGTGGACGTTCTGGAAGATCATGGTCAGTTCGCCCTTGCCCTTCCATTCGAGCGGGTCGGTGACGGTGGAGGGACCCAGCACGTTGCCGACGACTTCCGCCGCGGGGGTGTAGCCGCGCAGGTGGCACGCGCCGCGGTTGGACGTGGCATAGCCGACGCCCATGCCTTTGATACCGCGCGGGTCGTAGGCGGGCACGCCCTGACCTTTGACGGTCATGGCGAGTTCGGGATGGCCGAAATGTTTGGCAACCGCATCCGCACCATCGGCGAGGACGGCCGCCAAAGCCTTTGCGGAAGGCGATCATTTCAGCGGCTTCGACCATCTTTGCGCCGTCGCCCCAATCGAGTTTGCCAGAACCGTTGGTGTAGCCCTTTTCGCTGGCTTCCATCCAGACCGAAAGCGGGTGCCCCACTTCGATGGCGTCGAAGCCGAAGTCGTTGGCGCAATCAATCATCTTGGCGACGACGCGGATGTCGTCGTTGCCGCAGTTCGCGCCGACCGACCAGGCGGGTTCGTATTCGACGGATTCCATGCGCAGACCCGCATACGGACCGTCCTTGACCTCCACTTCCTTCTTGCAGGCGACGGGGCAGGCGTGGCAGGTGGGGTTATCCACAAGGATGTTATCGTTGACGTATTCGCCGCTGATCTTTTCCGCGTGTTCAAAGGCGGCTTGCTGGCTGTTCTTGGCAGGCAGGCCGCCGATGACGTTGGTCATGTTCATGAGCACGTTCGTGCCGTAGACGGAGAGTCCGCCTTTGCGCGGCGAGGTGACGACGCGCTCGTCCATGATTTCCGCCAACGCTTTGGAGTGGGCGGCTTTCCATTTTTCTCGGTCGGCGGCTTTGACGATCTTCTTCTCCGCCTTGATGACGATGGCTTTGAGCATTTTGCTTCCGCCTACACAGCCGGTGCCGCCGCGCCCGGATGCGCGGTCGTTTTCGTTGATCCAGCACGCGAACTTGACCTGGTTTTCACCCGCCGGACCGATGGCAATGACGGTGAGGCCCTTCTCGCCATATTTTTTCCGGAAGTGCTTGACGGTGTCGTGTACGCCCTTTCCCCACACTTCGGAGGCGTCGAGCAGTTCGAGTTGGTCGTCGTGGATGTAGGCGTAGGTCGGCTTGGCGGCTTTGCCTTTGAAGACCAAGCCATCGAAACCCGCCCAGCGCAGCCGGGCGGCAGACCAGCCTCCATGGTGAGAGTCAGTGATCGTTCCGGTGAGAGGCGACTTGGTCACGATCGCCATGCGTCCGCTCATGTTGGCTTCCGAGCCGGTCAGCGGACCGTTCATGAAGCAGAGGATGTTATCGGCGGAGAGCGGGTCCACGGCGGGTCCGTTATCGAAAACGAATTTCACGCCCAAGCCGCGTCCGCCGATGTACTTTCGGGCAAGGTCTTCAGGCACGGGTTTGTGCTCTACTTTGCCTGCGCCCAAATCCACCCAAGCAATCCGATTTGCGTAACCACCAAGCGCCATGATTTTCTCCTTTTTTGTTTACAAACGAAAACAAACAGCCCTATGCTGTTTTCTATAAATAGAATAGCATTCGTAAAAATTCGAGTCAATAATTAAGTTTTTCATTAACCGAAGATATGACATCCGTCGCGTTGCGTATCTTTTCACAGAAAGCGTCTGCGATGTGAAATGCCCGCGGTCGGAAACTGCGCTTCCCCCTATCTCCTAAAAAGCGCAATTTCCGACCGTAACGGGTATACTTTCGTTCATGAAACAACTTCTTCAAAACATCAAAAACGGACGAACCACCGTCGAAGATGTACCCGTCCCCACGCCGCACGAAGGGCAGGCGCTGGTTAAAGTTGCGGCGAGCCTGGTCTCGGCTGGCACCGAGCGCATGGTGGTCGAGTTTGCGGAAAAAAGTTATCTCGGCAAGGCGCGCTCGCGCCCGGACCTGGTCAAACAAACGCTGGATAAAGCCAAACGCGAAGGCATCCTGCCGACCGCCCAGGCAGTCTTCAACCGCCTCGACCAGCCGATGGCGCTTGGGTACTCGTCCGCTGGCGTCATCGTTGCGCTTGGGAAGAACATGCAGGGTTTCAGGGTTGGTCAGCGCGTGGCGTGCGCGGGCGCGGGATATGCCGTCCATGCCGAATACAACATCGTTCCAAAAAATCTTCTGACCCCGCTCCCCAAAAATGTGGATTTCGAATCCGCCGCCTTCACCACCCTCGGCGCGATTGCCCTGCACGGGTTTCGACTCGCCGAACCCCAACTCGGAGAGAACGTTGCCGTCATTGGCTTGGGTCTTTTGGGATTATTGACGATTCAACTGGTGTCTGCGGCGGGATGCCGTGCCCTCGGCATTGACCTCGACCTCAAGCGGGTTGCCCTCGCTTCTTCTCTTGGACTGGAGGCGGTTACACGTCCCCAAGCCGAATCTGCCGCCCAAGCCTTCACCCAGAATCGCGGCTTCGACTCCATCATCATCTGCGCGGACACTTCCTCGAATGATCCCGTTGAACTGGCAGGCGTCATCGCCCGCGACCGCGCCAAAGTCGTCGCCACGGGCGCGGTGGGCTTGGATATTCCACGAAAAATCTATTACGAAAAAGAAATCTCCTTCATCAACTCCCGCTCGTACGGACCGGGACGCTACGATGCAAACTACGAAGAGAACGGCAATGACTATCCCCTCGGCTACGTGAGGTGGACGGAGGGACGCAATTTTCAGGCAGTGGTGGATTTACTTTCGAGTCGAAAGTTGAAGGTCGAAAGTCTGATTTCGCATCGGTTTGATATTAAAGAGGGGGTAAGGGCATACGAGGTGATCACGGGGAAGAGGAAGGAGACGTTTCTGGGGGTGTTGTTGAAATATGATGAGACGAAAGAAGAAAGAGGAAAGAGGGTTGAATTTCCTTCAATCGTCCATCGTCCATCGTCCATCGTCAATCTCGGCGTACTGGGAGCGGGATTATTTGCCAATTCGACGTTGTTACCCGTTATTAAAAATAACAAGGATTTTGAATTAATAGGCATTGCCTCTTCTGGAGGGTTGCACGCCCAACATTCGGGCAGGAAATTCGGCTTCCAATATGCCACCTCCTCCGAAGATGAGATCATCAACGATCCGAATATCAACACCGTCGCCATCCTCACCCGTCACGACACCCATGCTGATTTGGTTGTGAAAGCATTGAAGGCTGGGAAGCACGTCTTTGTGGAAAAACCGCTGGCGATAGACAGTGATCAGTTATCAGTGATCAGTAGGCAGCTACTGAGAACCGATGGCTGTTTGCTGATGACTGGGTTTAATCGCCGCTTCTCTCCCCTCGCCCAATCTCTTTCTTCCTTCCTCTTTCATCGCAAAGAGCCTCTTTACGCGCATTATCGGGTCAATGCTGGCTACATCCCCCGCAATCACTGGACTCAAGACCCTGCCGTCGGCGGCGGACGGATCATCGGCGAAGCCTGTCATTTCATTGACGTGCTGACCTTTCTCGTTGGCGCACCGCCCGTTTCGGTGTCCGTGCATGCCCTGCCCAATGGAGGCAAATACAGCGAGGACAACATCTCGATGACCTTCACCTTCCCCGACGGCTCGATTGGCATTGTGGATTATCTTGCCAACGGCGACAAGTCCATGCCCAAGGAGCGGCTGGAGGTTTTCTGCGGAGGGATGATCGCGGTGCTGGATGACTATGTGTCGTTGGTTACGGTAAAAGATGGAAAGAAGAACGAGGAAAGAAGGGCGCAAGACAAAGGCTGGAAGAGAGAAATGGCTGCATTCGCCCGGGCAATTCGAGGCGGGGGCGAAGCGCCGATTCCCTACGAACATCTCATCGGTGTGACCAAATCCACGTTCGCAGCGGTGGAGTCGATTCGGAGTAAATCCGCAATCGAAATAAAATAGTGAGTGCCTTATAATTCGGGGAAACCCATGGCCACCAACCGTCCCCTCCGCGTCTTCCTCTGCCACTCCTCCGCGGACAAACCCGCCGTCCGCGAGTTGTATCAAAAACTCCGCGCCGAGCCGTGGATTGATCCCTGGCTGGACGAAGAAGAACTCTGCTTAATCCATGTTAAAATAACCTTACCATGACCGATTACGTCTTCACCAAACATGCCGCTGACATGATGGAAGAACGCAATATTTCAGAGGCTTGGGTCTGGGAAGCGATCAACGAATCGGATGAGATATTCACAAGCGAAGACGGCAACCTGCATTTCACAAAGGCGATTACAGAAAGGGAAAACCGAGTTTTACACGTAGTTGTGAACCCTTCCGCCTCTCCAAAACGGATCGTGACCCTGTTTTTCGACCGAAGATTAAGGAGCAAGAAATGAAACTAAAAGTTGACAAGGAAAACGACGCGTTGTACCTGCGCCTCGATGACAGCGTTATTGTCGAATCCGAGGAGGTCCAGCCCGGCGTGATCCTGGACTTTGATGAAAACAACCGCGTCGTCGGTATCGAAATTCTCGACCTCAGCACGCGCGTCAAACCCGACATGCTGAAACTCGTCCAGTTGGAGACCGTTTAACAAATTAATCCTCACACCTTTGTGGGGATTTTTCGTATACTTTCATCCTTCATCCTTGACATGACCTCCCGCCCTCTCCGCGTTTTCCTCTGCTACTCTTCCGTGGACAAACCCGTTGTCCGCGAGTTGTATCAAAAACTGCGCGCCGAGCCATGGATTCGACCCTGGCTGGACGAAGAAGAACTCTTCCCTGGCATGGACTGGAACTTGGAGATCGAAAAAGCCATCGAAGCCACGGATGTGATTCTCGTTTGCCTATCGAATAATTCCATCACCAAAGAGGGATACGTTCAGCGCGAAATCCGCATTGCTTTGGATTATGCCGATTACAAACCCGAAGGGACATTGTTCATCATCCCTGTCCGCTTGGAGGAGTGTACGCCTCCTAAACGCTTGGCGCGCTGGCAGTATGCGGATTATTTTGAAAGCCAGCGGGAACGCGGCTTACAAAGATTGTCAGTAGATCACGAAAGCGCAAAACAGGGTTGATGTTGAATGATCTCAGTCGTGCCCCACAAGCGTTCAATCGCACGACTGAGCAGGAATGCGACACGACGTAAAGAAAGCCAGAAGCGCTTGGATGATTCTAACGGTTTTTTGAGTGCCGAGGTCAAATTCTGGCGCAAGGCAATGTAGAGGTTGAACAAGACGAAAGCCAAACCGACCAAAAGCAAGCGGATCACCGGATTACGAGTTGAAGTCCGCGCACGAACCTGGTTCATTTGTCGATAACTCGACTCGATCCCAAACCGTTGGCGATAGAGTTCAAAAACTTGGGCAGGCAAAATGCCTGAGGCTAATCCAGAGACGGCATAGGCAAACCACTTGCTCTTGTGTCGTCCATAGCGTCCCTTGGAATAACGCTGTACGACCACAGCCTGCACCGTGTACTTGCCATGTTTTGGGCTGTTGAAGGTATAGGTGGTTTTTCGGGACTTGCCCTGAAACAAAGTCCGCACTCCACCCGACTTGCCACGCACGGGAATAGGTGTCACGAAACTGGCCTTGTGCTGCTTTAGAACCTTGAAAACCGGTTTGGAACAGAAACCTTTGTCCAAAAATACTCGGCGAATGCGAAAATGGAGCGATTTCAGGCGTTTGAGCGACCAACGGACGATATCGGCCATCTCTTCGCCGTATTCGATGAAGCGCAAGGCTACCACGTAGCGCCGATGATCCCGCACGATCGAAACCGTGGCGTAACCATGAAAATGGGTTGTCCCGGACTTGGGTGCGCTGCGCACAATCTCCTTTTTGTCTTCATGGGGCTGACCGTGATATGGGATCAAGGTCAGATCAATCGCCACGTTGAAATCGCGTTTGCATTTCCATACGCTTGGGTGGAGTTGTTGGCGAAAGATGCCATTCAATCTGCGTTGCAAACCGGCTCGGTCTGGCAAAGACTCAGCTAAGACTTCTCGCAGACGATTCCCCGAAGGCGCATCCTGCAACTCCTGACAAGCCGATTCAATGCTCAAGCGATGCACATTAGCGTATGCCAACACGTACAGGATATCTTCGGTTGTGATCCGTGTGTTCTGCAAATCAAGTGGCAAGTTCTTGTGAACTATCTCTATGAAGGCGTTTAGCACTTGCTCGGAATGAATTGTTCGGGTAATCTTAGTCATGGGCTTGGACATGGTTATGGGTTTCCTTGGTTGGAGCCAAGTTAACCACGTTCAAGCCTTTTCGTGAACTACTGATTATTGAAAAGTTTGAAAAGCCGCGCAGATTCGCTCGGTTTGAAAATGGAAGAACCCAAGCCCAAAGTAGAAGAAAAAGAAATGTCAACAACTATCACCCTCTCCAATGGCATGGAATTTATGCGCGTTCCTGCGGGCAAATTCATAATGGGAAGTGATAGCAGCACCGACAACGAAAAGCCACAACATATTGTTGACATCCCATACGATTACTGGATGGGACGCTTTCCTGTAACAAGGGAACAATACAAAGTTTATGTCAGCGTAGCGAAAGATTATCCCGTCAATCTGATACCCTTACAGATTTCCAATTTGGGCTAATGGAGAAAGGACGGGCTGCAATTTGAGATGAGACAATCGGGCTTTGAAATGGGGCAGTAGGTGCATGGCAACCGCCAAGGCTCGTTTCAACCAGCGCAGACCCAGTTGAAACAGACTGAGTTCGCGCGTGGGTCCTGGATCAATCAGGCGGCGAGTTGTTTCGCCCTGCTGTAAAACGTGTTCGCCCAGTTCGTGACACCAGAGCGTAGCAATTGCGATGGCTAGCAGTAAGCGCTCAATGCGATCAGCGTGTTGTAGTTGAATGTGCGCCATATTGAATCCGCCCGACTTGTCGTCGCGGAAGCTTTTGCTCGATGCTCATGCGGCGCCCGTATTCTCGCAGCCGAGTGCGACAGGCGATCTGATTGGAAATCACCGCTACCATTTCGGGTTGTCCATTCTTATCGGTTGTCCAGGTGACAGACAAGTTGGTCAGAAGTTTCTGCGCTTGCGTCAGCCAAACGTTCTGGAAATAGCGGTTGCGATAGGGAGACACCCAAGCGTCAATGCGACCCGTCCGACCATCCTCCAGAGTAATGTAGGTGTTGCAAGCCACTCGAATCGCATAATTCCAGCCTAAATCCGGGCACAATTGCGCCCAATCGCAGTCGCGGAAGCCACGATCCGCCAGGAAGACCACGCTCTTCACACGGTTGTGCAACAGCCGCTTGACCCATTCCAACATCGTTTTCAAATGCTGCACGGTCGTCACGCCCTCGCCTGGCACAACTACCCAAGCCAACGGGATCGCACGACAACCATGTTGCAGGGAAACGCGAAAGATTTGCCAGCGGTCTCCGAAGATCATCACGCCATCCAGAATGACATATGCCTGTACCGCTGACCAACCTTGCAGAACATGTTTCAGGATCGGTTCGTAAAATGCCCACACATCCACATGCCAATTCATTAACCAGCGGCGAATCAAAGTCACGCGGGATTCGGCTTGGGTGTTCATCGGCAGGAAATTGGCAATCTGGCTCAACGCAGGCGATTTCCCCTGCAACAAGCCTACCACGATCCACAGCCAATTCGCCAACTGCTTTCGGTTTGTCACTTTCACCAAGGCACTCATGGTTTCGCTCAATCGGTTGTACAATTCCTGACTACTGCTCATCGGCGGCCTCCTTTGGTCGTCAAGCAACCAAATTATGCCGCATTGGATGAGCAGTAGCTTTTTTTCAATCTGTAAGGGTATCAGCCCGTCAATAATGCTTCATGGTTCGAAGCAACGGAATATTGTGGATGGTTATATTCTCAATTGAAATCCGAGATGCCGTCAGATTTGTTATTACGTCTTCCAACAGAAGCGGAGTGGGAAAAAGCGGCTCGTGGAGTGGATGGGCGTAAGTATCCTTGGGGAAATGAATTTGATGAAGATAAATGTAATACCAAAGGAGATATAACCTCTGTTGGTATGTATTCTCCACTGGGCGACTCGCCATATGGTTGTGCAGACATGTTGGGAAATGTTCGAGAATGGACATGTAGTGAGTTTGCACCTTATCCCTTCCACTTTGGAAATATTGTCTGGCGTCCGCCCAAAAATCGATTTCTTGTTTGTCGCGGTGGTTCGCATATAGATACACGAGTGTATACCCGTCACTTCGATATTTTACTTAGTGAAAATAGTCTTTATGGTTTTCGTCTCTGCTTAGCTCCTACCTCTTCCTAAACAACTCTTGCCCACTTCCGCTGGGGGAAGTAACCATCCACGAATGACTCACGAATGCACGAATACCAACAGACTCCGCTTCGATTATTCATGGTTGAAATTCGCGGACGGCTTGTTTCATCCCTTGCCCACTTCTACTGGGGAAGTAACCATCCACGAATTCTGACCGCGAATGCACGAATGTCCGCCCGTATTCGAGTATTCGTGTTTTATTCGGGGACGGTTTTTGAACCTCCTTTCTCTCTTGCCTACTCTCACAGGGGGAAGTAAACTTTCACCACCAATTACTCAATTACCCAATCACTGATCACTGAAAACTGATCACTGGAGAAAACATGCACCTAAAAGGCATCTACGCCCCCATCGTCACCCCCTTCCACGTGGACGAAAGCATCAACTACCCCATCCTTGAGCAACTTATCGAATATCTCATCGCCAACAAGATTGCGGGGCTGGTCCCTGGCGGCACCACGGGCGAAGTCTATGCCTTCACCGAACAGGAACGGCTGGACATTTTCAAATTTGTCAAAGAGAAAGTCAACGGGCGTGCCACGCTCATTGCAGGCACAAACTCTGGCGCCACGCGTGACGTTGTCCGCTACTCGCAGATCGCCGAAGAGATGGGCTACGACGCGCTTATGGTCGCTGTCCCGCCGTATTCACGTCCCAACCAGCGCGAACTACTCGCACATTACGAAGCCGTCGCCAAAGCCGTCAAAATTCCCATCGTGCTGTACAACTTCCCCTGGCGCGCAGGCACTGAAGTCGGTTTCGACGTGATGGACGGCCTCACCAAATACGACCACGTCATCGGCATCAAAGAAGCCTCCAGCGACATGTCCCGCGTCTATGGCATGCTCGAACGCTACGGCGACCGCTACCAGATCATCTGCGGCTCCGACGACCAGGCCCTCGACTACTTCCTCTGGGGCACCACTGCATGGATCGGCGGCGCCGCATCCTGTGCGCCCTTGCAGCATTACAACGTGCTCGAAGCCGCGCTCAATAATGACTTCGTCACCGCCCGCAGGCATATGGAAAAATTGATGCCACTTCTCCGCAGCGTCGAAAGCGGAAGTTATCTGCAAAAAGTGAAACTCGGCTGCGAACTGCTCGGCATCCCCGTCGGCAATCCGCGCCAGCCGTTATTGCCCCTCTCTGCTGAAGACCGCGCGGAATTCGAGAAGATCTTCAAAGCGTTGTAACGTTAGCAAGTTGGCAGGTTTGAACGTTCAAACCTGCCAACCTTTCAACCTTCAGACTTTTATTCCATGCTAAAAATTCCATTTCTCGACTCCCACACCGGCGGCGAACCCACGCGATTGATCACCTCGCTTCCTTTTGACCTTGGAACTGATTCTGTTGCGGACAAATTATCCACGCTGAAAGCGCATCACGACGACCTGCGCCGCACCGTCCTGCTCGAACCCCGCGGCTCAGACGTGCTCGTCGGCGCGTACCTCGTCCCGCCCGCTGACCCGACCTGTCAATTCGGAGTCATCTACTTCAACAACGTTGGCTACCTCGGCATGTGCGGACACGGCACGATAGGCTTGATCGCTTCGCTGGCGTATCTGGGAAAAGTCCAGCCTGGTGTGATTCGGGTCGAGACTCCAGTCGGGGTCGTGGAAGCAACTCTGCATAGTTCCCCTCTCCCGCCCTTGGGAGAGGGGCTAGGGGGTGAGGGCTGATTATCCTAATAAAGTCTCCGTCCGCAACGTCCCCGCCTATCGCCACCTCCATCACATCCCCCTCAAAATTGACGGGAAAACCATCCACGGCGATGTGGCGTGGGGCGGCAACTGGTTCTTCCTCGTCCACGACCACGGCGTGGACGTGAACATGTCCAACCTCGAAGCATTGACTGATTTCGCCTGGCGAGTCCGCGAGCAGTTGACCGCGAACGGTATCACCGGCACGAACGGCACAGAGATTGACCACATCGAACTGTTCGCTCCCACGCCCGACGCGGACAGCAAAAGTTTCGTTCTCTGTCCCGGCAAGGCATACGACCGCTCACCCTGCGGAACGGGAACGAGCGCAAAACTTGCCTGCCTCTACGCCGATGGAACGTTGAAAGCAGGGCAGACGTGGAAACAACAAAGCGTGGTGGGAAGTATTTTCGAGGGGCGTATCGAACTGGATGGCGATCAGATCATCCCCACCATCACCGGCGAAGCGTGGGTGATGGCGGAAGGTGAGTTGCTGGTAGATGAACGCGATCCGTTTGGCGCTGGAATAAAAAAGTGACCGTCGCCCGGAAGGACGACGGTCACTTTCACTTCGATTTACTTTGCCGTTCTTTGATGATCTGCCTGCCAATTTCCAGCACGCTTTTCTTTGGCAGCCACTTTCGACGGTCGCGCGTGTAATTGCCGCGTCCTGTTTCATATTGTTGGATAAAACGAATTGCTCCAACAGGTCCAAGTTCGCGTAGCAATGCCTCGAACCCAATCGTCCGAATTTCATTCAGGGTTAAATATTCGGTGTTCATTTTAGCGCCTCTTCCAACCATTTTACCGGATTGTCAACACGGAAAGCGAATAACTTCTTTCGATTTGCAAGCTTGATAATGGAATCGTCGGTCGTCAGGAAGGCGTCTACTTTTCCCTGCTCTGCCGAAGCGAGATGAATTGCATCATACGAGTCAAACCCTGAGTTTTCTAGTTCTTCAGCGCACGCCAGAAGTTTGTCGGTGATTTCAACGACACGAGTTGCTGTTGATGTCAATGAGAGAACACGCTGCCTGTTTTCAAGGTCAGGGTTTTGTTCAATTTCATGGAACAGGATTTCGCTGCCAATCCAATGCCACTCTCGTTGCCGCAACTTCTCCAAAATGAGTAGAATTGCTTCTGCCTCCAAGTGGACGCGCGGTTGACTTTGATCGTCGAATGGTCTGTTCAAGCAACAGGCATCAAGACAAATCTTCATGACAAAGTTGAGTATAGCATAATTGTCGACCTTGAAGACATCGTAGAAAGAGAAAGGACGGTGCATGGGAAGAAACACGAACCGCACATTAACAACCGAACCTTGAGCACATCGTGGAAAAGTGAGTACGCTTCGCTAACGATCAAGAAAGCGAAGGTGCAGCATGAGCAACGATGTGGAAAAGGCACGGCATAGTTTAATCCATCTTTTGCGAAGCAGTCGCACTGCCGAAGAAGCGGCGGCTGAGTTGGGTCACTGCCTTTCGTGGGCGTACAAATGGCAGAAGCGCTTCAATGAAGCGAGGTGGGATGGACTGAAAAGTCCATCCCGGGCTCCCCGCCGTCAACCGAAGTGCACCTCCGAAAAGACGAAGCGGAAGATCCCGGAGATTCGCGCCGAACTGGAAGAGGAAGCGAAAAAGCCCAACGCTTTGTCGTACATCGGCGCGGGCGCGATTCTGCGGTCGGATGATGAAACGGTGTCAGAAGAGCATCCCAAGTATCAGCACGATTGAGAAGGTCTTGCGAGAAGCGGGTGTCACCAAGCCGCGACAGGCGCATACGGAGCCAGCTCTTGTGTACCCACACATTCGCGTGGAGCGCCCCCATCAGTTGACCCAGATGGACAATCTGCCACACTACTTGGCGGGCGGGACGTTGGTGAATTGCTTCAATGCCCTTGACGTGGTTTCCCGTTATCCCGATGGTCGGCAGTATGAGCGCAAATCCACCGACGAAGTCCTGGATTTTTGCCTGAAAACCTTCCAAAGTATCGGGATTTCCGAGTACACCCAGATGGATAACGAGAGCAGTTTCAACGGTGGGCGTACCCATCCCTATGTCATCGGACGGGTGCCGCGCTTGATGCTACTGGTCGGCACAGAATTGATCTACTCACCCTACTACCATCCCGAGAGTAACGCCTTTGTCGAACGTTTTCACCAGGATTACAGCCAGAATGTGTGGAATAAGGTGCAGATGCAGAATCTACCGCATGTCCAGCAAACCTCCGCCCGCTTCTTTGGGCGTTATCGCCTCAGCAGGCATCATTCCGCACTGGATGGACAATCACCCGCTGCCCTGCACTTTGCCAGCCCGCCGCGCTTCCTGCCCACAAACTTTGTCCTGCCCAAGCGCTTGCCAATCACGGAAGGAAAAATCCATTTCATGCGCGCCGTGTCCAAAGACCAGACCATTCCCGTTTTCAATGTCAACTGGTCAGCGGGCTGGGCACGACCGAACCAAGGCGTGTGGGCAACCCTGTTCATCACTCTGCGCGGGGCGCGACTGTGTATCTATGACCAGGCACCCGACGAGACGAAACGACGATGTTTCGCCAATCATCCCTTTCCGCTGTCGGAGCCTGTTTTGCCTTTGTCGCGGGCATTTCAAAAGCCTGCAACCGACTAGCTGCAACGCTTTTTCAATCACTCCCCAGAGTATTCCACGATGTCCTCAAGGTTATTCGGTTAGTAAGGTTCTGTGCTTTCCACGATGTCCGTAAGGTCGACACCTGATACCCTTACAGATTTCCAATTTGGGCTAATGGAGAAAGGACGGGCTGCAATTTGAGATGAGACAATCGGGCTTTGAAATGGGGCAGTAGGTGCATGGCAACCGCCAAGGCTCGTTTCAACCAGCGCAGACCCAGTTGAAACAGACTGAGTTCGCGCGTGGGTCCTGGATCAATCAGGCGGCGAGTTGTTTCGCCCTGCTGTAAAACGTGTTCGCCCAGTTCGTGACACCAGAGCGTAGCAATTGCGATGGCTAGCAGTAAGCGCTCAATGCGATCAGCGTGTTGTAGTTGAATGTGCGCCATATTGAATCCGCCCGACTTGTCGTCGCGGAAGCTTTGCTCGATGCTCATGCGGCAGCCGTATTCTCGCAGCCGAGTGCGACAGGCGATCTGATTGGAAATCACCGCTACCATTTCGGGTTGTCCATTCTTATCGGTTGTCCAGGTGACAGACAAGTTGGTCAGAAGTTTCTGCGCTTGCGTCAGCCAAACGTTCTGGAAATAGCGGTTGCGATAGGGAGACACCCAAGCGTCAATGCGACCCGTCCGACCATCCTCCAGAGTAATGTAGGTGTTGCAAGCCACTCGAATCGCATAATTCCAGCCTAAATCCAGGCACAATTGCGCCCAATCGCAGTCGCGGAAGCCACGATCCGCCAGGAAGACCACGCTCTTCACACGGTTGTGCAACAGCCGCTTGACCCATTCCAACATCGTTTTCAAATGCTGCACGGTCGTCACGCCCTCGCCTGGCACAACTACCCAAGCCAACGGGATCGCACGACAACCATGTTGCAGGGAAACGCGAAAGATTTGCCAGCGGTCTCCGAAGATCATCACGCCATCCAGAATGACATATGCCTGTACCGCTGACCAACCTTGCAGAACATGTTTCAGGATCGGTTCGTAAAATGCCCACACATCCACATGCCAATTCATTAACCAGCGGCGAATCAAAGTCACGCGGGATTCGGCTTGGGTGTTCATCGGCAGGAAATTGGCAATCTGGCTCAACGCAGGCGATTTCCCCTGCAACAAGCCTACCACGATCCACAGCCAATTCGCCAACTGCTTTCGGTTTGTCACTTTCACCAAGGCACTCATGGTTTCGCTCAATCGGTTGTACAATTCCTGACTACTGCTCATCGGCGGCCTCCTTTGGTCGTCAAGCAACCAAATTATGCCGCATTGGATGAGCAGTAGCTTTTTTTCAATCTGTAAGGGTATCAGCAAAATCTCTTTTTTCGCCAATCTACTAATCCTCCAACCTTCTCTAATCTCCAGTCTCCAATCTCCCCACTCCTGCAACTTTTCCCCTTCCCCGCCTGTATTACACTCTAGCCATGAATGCGCCCACCGACCGCGACCTGATCCTGCGTGCCCGTCGCGGCGACACTGAAGCCTACGGCAACCTCGTCGCCCGCCACCAGACGGGCGTGTTCAACATCTGCTACCGCATTCTGCACAACCGCGCCGACGCCGAAGACCTCGCCCAGGAGACCTTCATCCGCGCCCTCGACCGTCTGCATACCTTCGACTTCGAACGCGAATTCAGCCCGTGGATTCGCCGCGTCGCCGCCAACTTGTGCCTGAATCATCTTGAGGCACACAAACCGTCCGCCTCGCTGGACGAAGAACGGGACGAAGATAAAACTCCAAGTCCCGGCGAACAGGTCGAGGTCAAAGAAAGAAGCGAGCAGATCCGCAGCGCGCTCGCATCCCTGCCGCCGCATTATCGTGTCGTCGTCGAACTGCGGCATTATCAAGAACTATCCTACGACGAGATCGCGCACGAACTTAACATCCCCCTCAGCGACGTGAAGAGCCATCTCTTCCGCGCCCGCAAACTTCTCGCGGAGAAACTCCATGCACCTGACTGATCACATCTCCGATGTGCAACTCAACGAATACCTCGATAACGAATCCGCAGACCGCGCGGAGATCGAAACGCATCTCGACTCATGCGACGAATGCGCGGCGAGACTCTCTGCCCTCCAAGCCTTGTTCACAGATTTGGACTCTCTGCCCGAAGTGACCTTATCTACCAACCTCGCCGCTCGCTTCACCTCTGACCGAAAACTGGTTCCCCAACTCCCGCGTTGGCTCACGCTGACAGCGTCCCTGCAAGCCGCTGCCGCGCTGGTTGCGTTGATCGTTGCCATCCCATTCTTCTCCATCATGCTGCCGAAAATAGAAGCTCCATCATTTACCGAACTACTTTTTGAACTTCAATCTATCTGGGCATCATGGCTTGACGCGCTATCCAATTACCAATTACCCAATTACCAATTTACCGATCTCCCCACCTACCCCGTTGAACTGTCCACCCTCTTCATCGCCCTCGCCATCGTTTCCATTTTCTGGATCTTCGGAAACGGATTGTTATTGAGAAATCAAACGAAATAAATTATCCCTCACCCTAACCCTCTCCCATAAGGAGAGGGGACTCCTTCCCCTTCGAGGGAAGGGGTGGGAATGAGGGCAAATTAGGAGCCTCACATGACCGACATCCTTCGCCTCACCCTCGCCATCCTCTTGCTGACCATCACCCTCGCCGCCTACTTCCTCGTCATTGGCGCACTATTCACCAATCGCGTCGCCAGGACTCAAACCAGTCTCAACCTCACGCCCGGGCGAGCTTTCGGTTTGGGTATGGTCAACTTTTTCTTCTTCGGCTTGATCGCCTTCGTCATGCTCTCGCTTGCCGAGAACGCAGGTCCCTTCATCAAAGGGATTCTCACCATCCCTGCCTTGCTCATCCTCGCATTTCTCTCCGTCCTCCTAAGCCTCGGACTCACCGCCACCGTCCAACTCCTCGCCGAACGCCTCTTCCCAGACATGTCTGCATGGAAACGCAATCTCTGGAGTTCCGTGATTCTCTGCATTGCCTGCGCCCTGCCCTTCGTCGGCTGGTTCCTGCTATTGCCTTATATCGCCTTCACCGGCATCGGCGCGACAATCCTGGGATTTCTTCAACGGAACTCATAACGAAACCTGACAGGTCTCACTATCGGCTTTATAAATCAGAACTTATGCGTGGATATGAAACCTGATTTGCAAAAGTGCCGCGGAGACCTGTCAGGTTTTAGACTTCACCCAAAGGACGCGCTCACCCCGCGTCTTTTTCTTTTCCTCTCAACTACTTACTCCTCACTGCTCTTCCCTGCAACTTTCCCCCCATCATCCCTGTATCCCTTACATCAACCAAAAACGAAAGGACATCACCCATGGCTGACATCTCTGCCATCTCCTTCATCCTGCTCATTATCGGAATCGCCTTCCCTGCCATGCTCACTGCATGGTGGCTGTTGTTCCCGTCCCTTATTGCCCGCGCCCAAACTCGTGTGGAAAAGACACCGTGGCAAACCTTCTGGCTGGGACTCATCCTCATCGTCGCTGCGGCGATCCCCATCGTCATCCTGCTCGCCCTGCCATTCGGACCTGCCAAATTCATCGGCTGGATTTTGCTCGGCGCATCGCTCGCCATCTCGACCATTGGCTCGGCTGGCATCGCCGCTCACCTCGGCGCGAGACTCTCCAAACACAGCGACATAACCCCGCTGAACGGGATTCATCCGCGGCGCCGTCATCCTCGAACTCGCCGCCTTCTTCCCTCTCATCGGCTGGCTCTTCGTGTGGATTCCTGTCATCTTGATTTCCTTTGGCGCAACTGGTTTTGCCTTGCTCAATTGGTCACCACGTGAAAAAGCAGTAGTTCAGGAAACAAGTACACAAGTAAATGCGCAATACGTAACTCGTAACTCGTAATTTATTACGCATCACGTATTACTCCTATTCACTATTCCCCATTCACCATGACCCTTTCTCGTAGAGACTTCCTCAAGCTCGCCACTCTCCTCTCCGCCAGTGCTGCACTTTCATCCTGCGCCCCCGCCCTGCGCCGACTCTCGAACGACCTGCCCGCCGTGCCGTGGAGTCCGCTTAGCGCCGCAGACTTCACCGCACTAAATCGCATCACCTTCGGCGCGAGAGTGGACGAACGCGCCCGCCTGGCAGAGGTTGGCTTGGCAAACTACATCGAAGAACAACTCGACTATGAAACCATCAACGACCTAACCTTAGACCTTCAACTTTCAACCTTCAACACACTCACCATGGCAGCCAACGAGATCGAAGCCGTCACCAACCAACTCTTCGACGGCTACGACCGCCAGCGCCCCATCAACGAACTGCGTCAAGCCACCTTTCTGCGTCAACTCTACAGCAAGCGCCAACTCTACGAAGTGATGGTGGATTTCTGGAGCGACCACTTCAATATCTTCATCGAGAAAGAGCCGTGCTTCTACCTCAAACCTGTAGATGACCGCGAAGTGATCCGCAAGCATGCCCTCGGCAACTTCCGTGACCTTGTCTGGGCGTCCGCGCATTCGCCAGCCATGCTGACCTATCTCGACAATCAAGCCAATGTCAAAGGCACGCCCAACGAGAACTACGCCCGCGAACTGATGGAACTCCACACCCTCGGCGTGGATGGCGGCTACACCCAAAACGACGTCATGCAACTCGCGCGATGTCTCACCGGCTGGTCGGTCAAGGAACATTTCTGGCTTGGCGATTTTGTCTTCAAGGAAAATCAGCACGAACCCGGCGAGAAAAATGTTCTGGGTCTCGCGATTCAAGAATCGGGTCAGAGGGAGGCGGAGCAGGTCATCGAACATCTTGCCTTACATCCATCCACTGCAAAATTTATCTGCACCAAACTTGCTCGTCGTTTCATTGCCGATGACCCGCCGCAGGAAATCATCGAGAAAGCTGCGCAAACGTTTCTCGCCGCCAAAGGCGATATCAAATCTGTGCTGCGTGTCATCCTGCTCGATGGTCTCGCTTTTGCGCAACCCAAATACAAACGCCCGCTCAACTTCGTGCTTTCTGCGCTGCGTATGCTCAATGCTGAAACCGATGGTGTGGCATTGCAAGAGCATCTCTCGCGAATGGGGCAGCTCGCTTTCAACCTGCCCACGCCCGATGGCTACCCCGACACAAGCGACGCCTGGCAAGGCAGTCTCATGCCGCGCTGGCAGTTCGCGTTCGAATTGATCCGCAACGAGATTCCAAAGACCACCCACAACCTCAATGCTTTATTGGATGTCGTCTCTAGCGGCAGTTTACACACCGACGTGGATTCACTCACCTCATTGCTTTTAGGCACGCCGTTAGATCGCCTCACCCGCGACGGGATGATGGATACCGTCCATTCGGCGGGTGCCACCGAGGAAGAGACCCTGCAAATCATCGCCGCAAGTTTGATTGCGTCACCTGCATTTCAGTGGAGATAACTTTCCCTCACCCTAACCCTCTCCCTTTGGGAGAGGGGACTCCCTTCCCCTTCGGGGGAAGGGTTGGGGATGAGGGCGAATTGGAGATAACGATGTTAGAAACCTTACCTGTACTTCATCAAATCTCAACCAAGACCTGGATGCCGCGCCTCTCGTTCGCGCCAAAAAATACCTCCCCACGCGGAGACACTCTCGTCGTTGTTTTCCTGCGCGGTGCAGCGGACGTGCTCAACATGGTCGTGCCGCACGGCGAAGAAGCCTACTATGCGTTGCGTCCAACTCTCGGCATTGCAAGACCGGATGATTTAAGAAAGATGAAAGAAGAAAGAACCGTAGACTTGGACGGTTTCTTTGGCTTTCATCCAAATTTGAGTCCCCTGCTTGAAGCCTGGCAAAGCCGACAACTCGCCATCATCCATGCCTGCGGCGCACCGGACGAATCGCGCAGTCACTTCAAGGCGATGGAACTCATGGAGCGCGGCGTGGATGACAAGCGCGGCCCCGCCTCGGGTTGGATCGGACGTCACCTCGCCACATTGAACACCGGCAACTCATCGCCATTGCGAGCCGTTGGCATGGGAACCCGTCCGCAGCGCAGTTTGAGCGGCTCGGCCCCGTCTCTGCCCTGCGCTCCATCGCAGACTTTCACCTCGGCGGCGACCAGCGCGCCCTTCAGCAAATGCGCGCCGCGCTCGCTTACATCTATCAAGGAGATGAACTCGGGCAAGATACCCTGTCCATCATGGACACTCTGCAAAAACTCGACCCTACCAATTACCAATCTCCAATTACTAATTACCCCGACACCGAATTCGGTCTCGCACTCAAACAAACCGCCATGCTCATCAAAGCGGAAGTGGGCTTGGAAGTCTCTGCCATTGACCTCGGCGGCTGGGATACGCACTTCACCCAAGGCTCGACCACTGGATTAATGCCGAACCTGATGAAAGACCTTGCCGAAGGTCTCGCCGCCTTCCATGCCGATATGGCAGACCACATGAACAAACTCACCACCGTTACCATGTCCGAGTTTGGGCGGCGCGCCTACGAAAACGGCAGCCTCGGCACGGATCACGGTCACGGCAGCATGATGGTGGTCCTCGGCGGCAGCGTGGACGGCGGCAAGGTCCACGGGCAGTGGCCCGGCTTGGAGGAAGGTCAACTCATTGCGCCCGGCGACCTCGCCGTCACCACCGACTACCGCGATGTGCTGTCCGAGATTCTGGTCAAGCGCTTGAACAATCCCGCCGTGAGCGACGTCTTCCCTGATTATCAGCCTGTGATGAGGAATGTTGTAAAGACATAAGTTTATGTGTGACAACAGAAAACTCCCGAACCAGCCGGGAGTTTCTCTTTGCTCGTCACTTATTTCTATCTCTCCAGGCTCACCACCCCGCCCAGCGCGTTCAATTTCAACGTCCACGTACTGCCGACCTGGAACTGCTGAAATTCATCTACAGAACCCGGCGAATACGTGATCTGTCCGTCCGCGGTATCGAAATACACGTTCAGAGTTTGAGAGGCTGTCCCAACCCGCTGGTCCGCAAAAATCGTCGGCTCGGCGTAGACGGGATACAGGTCGTAGCCGCTCAGTTCGTATGTCTGGATAGTCTTCCATTCGTCCACGGTGTAACTGCAATATTGCTCGGTCTCCGTGCGGCATTCTTCCACAACCTCGGCGTACCCGTTGCCGCGGTCAATCGCCTTCTCTTCGCAGATTTCCCGGCTCTCATCGCGGCAGGAGACGTTGTACGCATCCGAAGGCGGGCTGCCGCGCTCGTTCGTGTGATCAACCGGCTGAACTTCCTGCACCGGGACGGACGTCTGCCAGTACACGCTGGCGACTGTCCCTTCGACAGAACGGGAGGGGAGCACGAACAGGAAAAGGATCGCCACGCAACACACGACCAGAAATGCGCCAATGCCGCCGAAGACCAGCCAGTTGAGTCCCTTTGACTTTGGCTTGGCAGAGGGAGCGGCGCCCGTTTTCACAGGTGCGGGTTGCGGCTGTTGCGGCGAAACCGCTTTGGGCAGGGGCGCGCCGCATTGCGAACAAGTCGAAGCCGCTCCCGGGTTCTCAAAACTGCAATTGGTACACTTCACAACTTTCGGCGGAGTCGGAGGCGCTTCCGGGACTCGTCCCGCCTGCCGCGCCTTGCCTTCCTTCAAATCCGCGCCGCACTGCGAACAGGTCGCCGCCGTCGCCGGGTTGCGTGTGCCGCAAAACCCGCAGTGGATATCTGCCCCCGCGCTTACCGCCGCTTTTGCTTTTTCGTCGGTGATCAGTTTTTCATCGGCCGCGCGCTGAAATTGGACGTTCTCCGGCTGGGGCGCGCCGCATTGCTGGCAGGTCTTTGCCGGGACCGGGATTGCGCCCGTCGCAGTTTGGGCAAACCCACTCCAATTGCACAAAGCCTTTGCTTCTTCTTTGCATCTACTGCTCCTTGGTTGTTGTCTCAACGAGTGTACAACAGAACCGAAACGGCATGAAGGGTACCGGCGTCCTACGATGCGAATCCATGCCACCTGCGGATTTCTTCGATGCGCGACTCGTGGTCGGGCTCGGGATACGGCGACGAATCGTTCGCATCATTTCGGACCGGGGAGTTGGTCAATGCGCCGAAAACCGCCGCCGCCCCGTTGGCGACGTTCTCCGGGTCGTAGCCGCCTTCCAATACAAAGACGATCTTTCCGTTGCAGTATTCCTCGGCAAGCCCGACCAGTTTTCTGGAGATGTCGAAAAATCCCTGCGTGGAAAGTCCCAGCGAGGTGATGGGGTCGTTCCAGTGTGCGTCGAACCCCGCCGAGACCAGGAGCATCTCCGGGCGGAACGCCTCCACCATCGGCTGGAAGATTTCATCGGCGATGCGCGCAAGGGTGGCGTCGCCCGCAAAAGCGTGGAGCGGCACATTGGCAATGCGCTTCTTCGCGTGCGGCGCTTCGTTGATCCAGCCGGTGCCGGGATAAATCCCCCACTGGTGTGTGGAAACGAACCCCGCGCGTTCATCGTCCATAAATGCCGCCTGCGTGCCATTGCCGTGATGCGCGTCGTAGTCAATGACCATCACCCGTTCCATGCCGTGCGCCAGTGCGTCCAGCGCGGCAACGGCGATATTGTTGAAGATGCAAAAGCCCATGGCGCGGTGCGGTTCGGCGTGATGTCCCGGCGGGCGGACGATGGCAAACCCGTTCCTCGCCTCGCTGTTCAACACTGCCCGCGTGCAGGCGATGACTCCGCCCGCGGCGAGCAGGGCGTCTTCGTAGGAAGTTTCGGTCACGTAGGTGGGCGCGTAATCAATGATCCCAGGGCCCTCTTTGCACACCTCTTGGATGGCGCGGATCATCCCCGGCTGGTGGACTCGCGCAATCTCCTCCTCCCCTGCACGGATCGGCTCGATGCGTTCCGTCCCGAACGAATCCAGCCGCGGCTCGAGCAGGGTCAGCCTGCCCGGGCGTTCGGGGTGATCGGGATATTCATGACCGCGGGCGGGGACGAAGGTGTAGATGGTATTCACAAATGAATTATAGCCTTTTTGGTTACCGATATTTGTTGGAGTCCTGAAGTTCTACTTCAGAATTGGCTTTTCATCCTCCGAAAGTAGAACTTTCGGAATCCATCTTGCAATGGGGCTTCGGAGTCCTGAAGTTCTACTTCAGAATTGGCTTTTCAATCCCCGAAAGTAGAACTTTCGGAATCCATCCTGTAATGGGGCTTCGGAGTCCTGAAGTTCTACTTCAGGACTGGCTTATCATCCTCCGAAAGTAGAACTTTCGGAATCCACCTTCGCATTTATGCTAGCCTGCTTTTCTAATTCCCAAACGTTACCTGTCCCCAAATGAAGCGGGAGAAATCCCGCCAAAAGTTGGGGTCGCCCGCATTTTCGGGCGGGGCAAAAAGCGGCGACAACAAGCGCAGGTCGTAATTGGGGGGAACTGCAAAATCGGGCGGACTCACCGGAAACCCCGGGTCGATCAGAGATTGGTAGCGGATGGTCCACGCCAGCGAACCTTTGGGAATTCCGTCCACCAAAACCGAATCCGCCACAATGACGATGTTCGTGTTGTATTTTGTATCGAGTACCCAGACACACTTGCCGTTGGACTGAACCCCGATTGGGTAGCCGAGAAACCCAAATACCGGCTTTTGAGTTGTGTCCATCGGCTGGTCGAGATTGTGATCGTCGTGCAGAGGCGGGATGGACAGGTCTTCGGCGTTGGTCAACCTCATCCCGCCGATTGGGATGTCCAACGTGTGCCGGGCGGTGTTCAGACTATCGCGGTTGTACGCAACCATCGTAACCATGAACAACAGTTCTTCCCGCGTAGCGACCTGGCGCATCACTTCGTCCATCTGCTTTTCGATTTCGGGGATCAGGTAGGTGTTTTCCAAAATCGAGTTCAAATACACAGCCTGGACAAGTTCGGGATGAATGAAGGTGACGATGATATATGCCTCGCTCGAATTATCCAGCCTGACCATCCTCGTATCCGACCAGCGCTGCGCCTTCTCGATCAGGAACTGGAGGGCGGCATAACGCGCCATCAAAACCTGCTGGGCTTGGATGCCGGTGGCTGGAATCATCACGGTGAGGTCCGCCATCGAACCTGGGGTGGCGTTTGGCTGGGGCGTTGACACGGGAACCGTCATGCCGGAATACTGGTAGATAAGGCTGAGCCACGGATGCGGGGTGGACCTGTATACGTTTGCGTTGCCCTCTTCCGGCGGGCAGGGTGTGGACTTTGCATCAGCCTGTGCGGAGGGATCTCCGCACGCGATGACCCCCGTCACAATAAACATCATCAGCCACCAGCGCGCAACGGCAAACCGGCTGACCCCTCCCAGAAAACTGCCTGACATTACCCCGCCTTTCATGTTCAATGCTGGAAAATGAAGAGATACTGCTCCCAATCACCTGCGTATGGCTTGGTCCTTTCAGCGGGCGACGATACAACCATTATAGTGGCTGCAAATCTTCCATTCAAGGTCATTTGTCATATTTCCCCGCCCTTAAAAAGTTCCGCCGCCTGCCAGCATGGGGGGGACATGTTGGTCAGGGCGGCGGGGGACACCAAAATACCAGTAAAAGGGAGGGCAGGTGTCGTTGGTGACAATATACACCCTTTTTATCCAAATTGCATTAAAACTATATAAGACAAAGGTACTACTCTTTTCCGCCGAAGATTTTCAACCACTCGTCCACTTCTTTGGGAGAGACTTGCTTCTCTTCCGCCTCGGTCTTCGACCCGGAAGCCAGTGCCGCCCGAAGAAGTTTTACAAACCCCTCGGCAGAAAGCGCCGCCGCCCCGTTGACCTTTGCCGCTCCCTGCACCTCCCGGTCGGAGGAGACCACCGTCCAGTTCTTTGCCGCTTTGCCCATGCTTTCCAACCGCGCGCGGATGGCGGAATCAGCCGTCCGCGTGAGGGGGATGAAATGCGCCTTGACGGTTCCGAGTTTGCGCGTCCCAGCCGCGCCCGCCGGAGCGCCGTCAAAGTAGACCTCGACCGGTTGGCGTTTGATCCGCACAAAGTCCTGGAGGAAGCGCACCAGTTCCATTTCGTCGTCGGGGTTGTCGAGGCGCAGCCCCAGTTTGGGAATCAGGTTATGACCGTCAATCAGGTAGGGCATGGAGTCATTGTACTAAAAAACGACGGTCACCTTCAAGATGACCGTCGTTTGCTCAAGCGGTTTCCGCCACTTTCGTCTTCACATCGAAGGCGGGCGGGTTTTCCAGCGTCTTTTTCACCTTGCACAACTCGGCGGAGCGCACGAGCGCGGCGTGATACTGTTCGGGGAAAGTGGGCGGGACCTGGATTTCGAGTTCGATGAGGTCCATCAACCCGGTTGCCGGATCGGGGTGGTTGCGCTGAACGATGCGGATGCCCTCCGTGGGCAGGTTGCGCTGGCGGCAGAAACCCAGCACGTAGATTCCAGCGCAGGTGCCGATGGATGCCAGGAACAGTTCGAACGGCATCGGTGCGGTATCCGCGGGCGGCTGGTCGGTTTTGAACGTGTGCCCTCGAAAATGCGCGTCCACCTTCAAGCCGCCGGGGAAGTCAATAGTCATTTCCATGAGAAAATCCTCCAATTTATAGTCGTTGATTGGATGCGAAGCGCCGTCAAAAGTTGCAAACGATTGTCGGATTTGAGGGGTGACATTCATCGCCGCGCGGTTCACTGTGCGCAAATGCACCATATTGACTCCGGTTTCGTATATGGATGTGTGAATTCCCTCCCTTAATTTTCGATGCGAGAAAATATTCTGCGCGCAATTCCGAATATAATGAATAGACCAAACCGAAGGAGACACTCATGACCGAGAAAAAACCATCCGAGATTATCGTCAATCAGCAGGGCGGCGTGGTGCGGAACATCCTCAACCAGATCAAACTCATCGTCCGGCTGATGGGCGACCCTCGCGTAAATATCTTTGCCAAACTGATCCCGATCGGCACGCTCGTGTACCTGATCTCGCCCATTGACGCGGTATCGCTTCCCATCATCGGCGCGGTGGACGATGCGGCGCTGCTCTGGCTCGGCTCTTACATCTTTACCGAACTCTGCCCGCCGGATGTGGTCGCCGAGCACATGAAGGCGCTGGCGGCAAATACCACACCGGGCGGCTCTCAGGATGATGTGGTGGACGCCGAGACCACCGAAGTCAAAGAATGAAACGGATTGTGATTTTATTGACCCTGCCGGTGCTTCTCGCCTGCGGGGGATTTTCGGACACGATCACGCCGACAGCCCCGCCTCCTTCTCCCACGACGACTGTTCCCCCAACCCAAACCGATACTCCCACTCCTTCTCCGTCGCCGACGGTGACTCCCACGGTCAGCGCGAGCCAGTTCCCCAACCCCGATGGCTACGAATGGCGGCTCATCGCCAGCGGACTCACCCGCCCCGTGGACGTACGATCTGCGCGCGACGGTTCGGGCAGGCTGTTCGTCATCGAAAAATACGGCGCGATTCGCATCTTCAAGGACGGCGCGCTCCTTCCACAGCCCTTCATCAACATTGACGACCGCGTGAACGATACGAGCAATGAAATGGGGCTGCTGGGTCTGGCGTTTCACCCCGATTTCGAACGGAACGGATTTTTCTACGTCAATTACACCGGCAGCGGCGGACACACGCGCATTTCGCGTTTTCAGGCAAACGGGGATACCGCCGACCCGAACAGCGAAAAGGTCTTGTTGATCGTTGACCAGCCGTTCCCGAATCACAACGGCGGGGCGGTGGTCTTCGGACCGGACGGCTATCTTTACCTCGGCTTGGGCGACGGCGGAGCGGCGGGAGACCCCTTCAAGAACGCCAGAACACCCGCTCCCTGCTTGGCAAGATTCTGCGGATTGACGTAAACAACGGCGACCCGTATGCCATTCCAGCCGATAACCCTTTCGGCAATGAAGTCTGGGCGTATGGCTTGCGCAATCCCTGGCGCATTTCGTTCGACAGAGCCACCGGCGACCTGTGGATCGGCGACGTGGGGCAGAACGCCCTGGAAGAAATTGACTTCCTGCCAGCCAGTTCGCCGGGCGGCGTCAACTTCGGCTGGAGTATCATGGAAGGCTCGCGCGGATACGACGGCGACCCCGACCCAAGCCTGACTTTGCCTGTGGCGGAATACAGCCACGAGTTTGGGTGTTCGGTCACGGGCGGGTACGTCTATCGCGGCTCGATGCCGGAGTGGAATGGAATTTATTTCTACGGCGACTATTGTTCGGGGATCATTTGGGGGTTGATCCGCTTGAATGGTCAGTGGCAGTCCCAGGTCCTGTTTGAAGCGGGGGTAACGATCACATCCTTCGGCGAGGATGAAGCCGGGGAAGTCTATCTCGCCAGCGATAATGGGAGTCTTTACATTCTTGCAAGAAAATAAGGACTTATCACATCTTAAATAGGCGGTTTGTCATGCGGGTTTATGACGCCTGTCACTGGTGTGGCAGGCGTTTTTCCCGTACACTTTCGGAGTGTCAGAGTCAGAAAGTGCCGCTGAGTTCTGCGGCGGGAGGCAGACATGACCGAGAAAGTTTGGCAGGTTGAGAAAGTGAAATACTGCGAACTTCTGAGGCGGGAGGTAACCATCGAGAACGAGGTGGTTTACCCTGCCGAGCACCTGCCCGACCAGCCCCCGCGAGTGACAGCGCACCGCTGTTCTCATTCGCTGGAATGTAACCTGATGGACAAACCGGCTTGCGCCCTGTGCGGCACGAACCCTGACATGGATATAGTGTAATCGAGCAACCGCAAGTTGCTCCTCCAAACTCTCTCTCCTCCCTCTGAGTTGGTCTATTGGCTGCACCGCGTGTGAACGCGGTGTATGCCGTTAAATGGGGGATTTACCCTGCCGCTTATTTTTATCGAACTCTCTTATGATTCACAAACCGCGCCACGTCGTCGTCTGCGGGGAAGGAGAAGACATCTCCGGGCTTGCCGACCTGCCGCAGGCGGCTGCCGATGATGACCGCGATGCGCCCTGCGAGTTGCGCGGCTTCGGGCAGGTCGTGCGTGACGAAGACGGTGGTGGTGCCGGTCTCTTTCAGCAGCGCGCCCAGATCTTCGAGCAGGCTGCTGCGGGTGGGCGGGTCGAGCGCGGAAAACGGTTCATCGAGCAGGAGCAGCTGCGGTTCGAGTGCCAGCGCCCGCGCCAGGCTGACGCGCCGCGCCTCCCCGCCGGAGAGTTGGTTTGCCTTGCGCTTTGCGAGATGCCCCACGCCCAGCCTTTCCAGCCAGAGCGGGACTTTGCGCTGCACCTCATCTTTCGACATCCCCCGAAACCTCAAACCGGCTGCGACGTTATCGAAGACGGACATATCGAACAAAAGCGGATCCTGCATCACGAGCGCGATGCGGCGGCGATAGACCGCATCCGACTCCGCCCGCGCCTGTTGACCGTTGAATTGAATTTCTCCACGCTCAGGCTTGAGCAGACGAGCCAGCGTCAACAGCAGGGTGCTTTTGCCCGCGCCGTTCGGTCCGACGACCGCCAGCACTTCGCCGTTTTGAATCGCCAAATGCTCGATGCGCAATGCGGGATGTTTGCCGCGCTTCACCAGCAGGTCGCGGATCTCGACCAGCGGCTTCATTTGCGTGCGCCCCTTTGCTGAATCCACGTCAGCGCCCAGTTGACGAGGAAGGTGATGGCAAGCAGCAGGATGGCAAGCCCAATGGCGTTATCGAATTGCCCCTTGCTGGTTTCGAGGACGATGGCGGTGGTCAGCACGCGCGTCTGGTGGCGGATGTTGCCTCCCACCATCATGGATGCGCCCACCTCCGAGATGACCGAGCCGAAGCCCGCCATCAACGCGCCAGCAGGGGCAGGCGCGCCTCGCGCCACAGCATCCAGATCATCTGCATTCGGGTTGCCCCCAAGCCGTAGAGTTGCAGGCGCAGTCTCGGGCCCAGGGCTTGAAGCGCGGCGGCTGTGAGACCGGTGACCACGGGGAAGGAGATCACCACCTGCGCAATGACGATGGCGGCGGGGGTGTAGATCATCCGCAAATCCCCCAGCGGACCGGAACGCCACAGCATCATCGCCACGAACAAGCCGACGACAACGGGCGGCAGTCCCATGCCGGTGTTGACGACGCTCAATAAGAACGAGCGCCCGGGGAACCTGCCCAGTGCAAGCAGCGTGCCAAACGGCGACCCAATGACCAAACTCAGCCCGGTCGCCAGGGCTGAGATTTGCAGGGATAGGACGGTGATTTGGAAGATTTCCAGGGTCATATGAAAAGGGGCGGGATGACCCCGCCCCTGCAAAACGATTCTAATCCAAACCGAGATCGGCGTCGGTCTTATCGGCATCGGGGAAGAAGAGCGGCTGACCGAATTTATCCGTGCCAAATTCGCCGATGACTTTCTGCGTCCCAGGGTCAATCATGAAGTTGGCGAAGGCGAGCGCGCCTTCATAGTTGACCTTGGGCCACTTGGTCTGGTTGACGGTGATGACGTGATACACGTTCAACAAGTTCGTATCGCCTTCCACCAAAATTTCGAGTTGATAGTTTTCCTTGTTGGCGAGATAGGTGGCGCGGTCGGTGAGGATGTAGGCTTCCTTTTCCGAGGCGACGGTCATGGAAGCGCCCATACCCTGACCGGTCTCGATGTACCATGCCTGACCGGCAGGGTCGAGTTCGGCGGCTTTCCAGAGCGCCAGTTCCTTTTTGTGCGTGCCGGAGTCGTCGCCGCGGGTGATGAACGGAGCGCCTGCTTCGAAGATGGCTTTGAACGCACCAACCGCAGAGGTCATGCCTTTGATGCCCGCCCGGTCGGCGGCGGGACCGACGATGATGAAGTCGTTGTGCATGACGAGGAAGCGGTCTGTGCCGTTGCCAGCCGCCATGAAATCTTTCTCAGAGGCGGGCGCATGGACGAGCAGGACATCCGCATTGCCTTCTTCGCCCATCTTCATCGCTTCACCCGAACCGACGGCGATGGTCTGCACCGTGTAGCCGCTCTGTCCCTCGAACATGGGTATGAGCACATCGAGCAAACCCGAATCCTGCGTGGAGGTGGTGGTGGCAAGGATGAGAGTCGGGTCGGCGGGCGTTCCGCAGGCGGATAACGCCAGGATCGCCGACAACAGAAGGGATAACAGGAGGTTGTATTTTATTTGCTTCATAAGGTTATCTTGAAATGAATTTTTTATTTCAATTAACTCACCTTACGCGATTTCGTCGTAGGGGCGACCCGCTTGGGCAAAACAGGCAGCCAATCTGCAAGAAAGGGTCGCCCTGCGCCAGACATTTTGCAAAAACATGGATGGGTCGCCCCTACCGCGTAACATCAGTCAATTAAGTTTTAACTTAATTGAAAGACACAAAAAAAGAAATTATGGGGAACTACAAGCCCACCTGTTCGCCGCTGTGACTCACGTCGTAGCCGGTCAACGACCCAAGCATGGCACGGAAATCCGCGGTCTGGATGAAATCCAGCAGCGGGTTGAGAATCTTCTCCTGCTCGCGCGGCAGGACGAGGTCGTAGCGTTCCTCGAACAGCGGGATGAAATCCAACCCATGCCGGTGTGCGGCGGCTTGCAGACCAAGCGAGGCGTCCGCTTTGCCGGTCTCGATCAGGGCGGCGGCTTCGCTGTGGGTCTTTACCGATTTGTCATACCCATTGATATGCTCCAGGGGGATGTTTTGCCTGCGCAGTTCTGCGTCCAGCCAGAGGCGCGTGCCCGAGCCGGGGTTGCGGTTCACAAAGCGGACCTCGGAGCGCGCCAGGTCTGCGAGTTTTTTTATTCCCTTTTTGTTTCCCGCCGCCAGGATGAGACCCTGCGTGCGGTGCGCGAGAGTGATAACTTCCACCTCGCGATCGGGGAAGAAATGTTTAACGAAGGGTGTGTTGTATTCGCCGCTTTCATCGAGGAGGTGCGAGCCGCTGATCTGGCAAAGCCCCTGCCGCAGGTTCACCAATCCATCCAGCGAGCCGACGGGCAGGCTGAGCAGGTTGAGGTGTTTGACGAGGCGGTCAGCGATTTCTTCAAGGGCGAGGTCGTGACTGCCGGAAAAGATGACCGAAGGGTGCCTGCTCTTCGGCAGAATGATTTCCTGCAACAGGAAGGCGTCTCCTTTGGCGTGGTAGAACTTTTCCGTCACCTTGCCGGTTCGACGCGTTTCGCTCATCTCGACCAAACCGGCAGACTCAAGCGCAAGGATGTGGTGACGCACCCAAGCGGGGGACTGCTTCAAGGTCCGTGCGAGAAGCGTGAGCGTGGCGGGGGAAGCCATCAGCAGGCGCAAAATATCCATGCGGCGCGAATCCGCCAGCAATTTGATCTTGTCAAAAGAGTTGACAGGGGTGACGGTTTTCATCTTTTCGGATAAGGGAAATCTTAACTGTAAGTCTACTGGTTTAAAGAGGACAAGTCAAGCCGATTTTTTATTTGACACTGCCATACAGCCATGTTATAAAACGTGGACAATTTACGGAGTGCTCATCCAGAGAGGCTGAGGGACCGACCCTGTGACGCCTCGGCAACCGTTCAGTGATCAGTAATCAGTTTTCAGTGATCAGTGAAGAAGGTGCCAACTTCGGCGGATCGTAGGACGATGTATATCGCCCGTGCATCCGGGAGATGAGAGATGATATGTGTTTCGCATGTCGCCTCTCGCCCTGAGAGGCGTTTTTATTTACGCAAGGAGAAACATGTCTGTAAACAATCGAGTTTTTATCCAGGAGTTGATCGCGAAGTTTGCAAACAGTTTTGACGTAAAGGATTGGGATGGTCTGCAGTCCTGTTTCACCGAATCCATTTACACGGATTATTCGGACCTGCGCGACACGCCTCCGCAGACCATTACTGTGTCTGAATATGTTCGGCAGCGCCGCGAGTCGCTTGACCATTTGAAACTGCATCACCTGGTCGGCAACTATGAGATTGACTTCCCCGACTCAAACTCCGCAACCTGCCGCGCTTCGATGATCGTCTGGCGGAAAAGCGAGACGGAGGAGTTCACATCGCACTGCGTTTATATGTTTCAATTGACAAAGCAAAATGAGAATTGGAGAATTAGCGGCATCACGCAGAAGGTGCTGTGGAACGATGGGACCTCGTCCATTCACAAAGGAGCAAAATGATGGAACTCGACCTCGTCAAAACCTTTATCGAGTATCACATTGACATAACCCGCCGCGTCTGGGACTCGATTGACCACATCACCGAAGAGCAGTTCCTCGCGGACGACGCCTACTCGCGCGGCTCCCTCCGCAATTTGGTGGTGCATCTCGCCAGCACGGATCGCCGCTGGCTGGCGGGGCTGAAAAACCTGCCCGATGTCGGTCATCTGAAATTTGAAGATTATCCAACCCGCGCCGCCGCGCGAGAGACCTTCGAGAACGTGGCGAAAGAGTTGTCCGAGTACGTCCGTGCGTTGACCGCGGAGGAATTGACGCAGCACGCAGAAAACATCCCCGCCCCGCGCTGGACCGTGCTGTTGCACCTGGTCAATCACGGCACGGACCATCGCTCGACGGTTTTGCAGAGACTGACGGAACTCGGCGCGCCAACCTTCGACCAGGATTTTATTTTGTGGTTGCGAGGTAAGAGGTGAGTGAGACTTCGGAAGTCTGGAGATCACTTGCTGTAATGATATCTTGCCTGCAAAAAGTCAATGCGGTCGTCGCGGACAAGATATACGATGCGGTGTTCCTGGGTCAGCCGACGGGACCAAGAGCCAGGAGAAAGGTATTTGAGCGGTTCAGGCTTGCCGATGCCTTCAAACGGGTCGCGCAAGATCGCTTCGATCAATTCAAATGCGCGCAGGGCAAGTTTGCGGTCATTCTCGACCCAGTACCGTAAATCTTCGATAAATTCAGGCTGGAAGACCGCCTCACGCTTCTTCGTTTTCAAGCCCCACCTCGCGCCGCAGATCGTCCAGGTTTTGTGGCTTGCCTTGATTCTTCAACGCCCCCGCCAACGCCGATAGAATCCGCTCCGCGTTTTCGGGTGAGCGCAAAAGGTAGGCGGTTTCGGTCAGGCTGGCGAGTTCGTCCGCTGAGATCATGGCGACATCTTCCGCCCCGCGCCGTTGGATGATGACGATCTCGCGGTCTTTGGTGACACGGTCGAGCAAGGTTGCGAGTTGCTCGCGTGCGCTGGTATAGGTAAATTCGATGGTCATAAGGTCAACTCCGTTCTGTACAGGAATACTGTACAATGGAATTGGAGAAATGTCAAGAAAACCAAGTCCACATTAGTGGATTTCCACGGACGGAGGCAGGGACTGCGTAGCGTCCCGCCGGCTCCTACCGCGCCAAACTCCGTGCTGGAAGATGTGCAAAGATTGGAAGGGAAAATGAAAGACATACACAACAAAGGTATAGAAGTTGAAGATTTAGTCGAGAAAATCTGTGCAAAGATGTTTTTCTCAGATTTTACAGTCAGAAGCAATAAATTCAAGAAAGCGAACAAAAAAGAAAGAGAAACCGCAGATATATTAATACCCTTTGATGACGTTTTAGTAGTCGTTCAAGTCAAAACGAAACTTGACAAAGAACCGTCTTCAAAGAAAAGTGAAAACGAGCTAAACCGTATTGATCGTAAAATTGATAAGGGTATTGAGCAAATCAAAACGATAAAACGGGCTATTGCCAACTCCCATTTCAATGAAGTGGAAACAACAAGAGGTTACAAAATTCCTTTTGACGGCACAAAATTCAAGAAGATGATTGGAATCGTTGTACTAGATTTAGTGAGCGAAGATGTGTCGCGCCCCGACGAAACGACGACCATTATCAACGGCTTTGAAATCCGCCATGACATGCCCATCCACATCTTCAAGCGCAACGAATTTGAAATTATCTCAACTGAAATAGATACATTGCCAGATTTTATTCGCTATATTGAGACAAGAGAAATTCTTTTTTCCAGAGGCCTCTTTGCTTTTCCACCTCTTGAACTTAGCTTTTTAGCTTTATACAAGGTCAAACCAGAAGATATTCAACTCGCAATTCAGGAAAACTCCCTAGTGATAATTGACGATGGTTATTGGGATTGGTATCAGAAAGATTGTCAGTAGATCACGAAAGCGCAAAACAGGGTTGATGTTGAATGATCTCAGTCGTGCCCCACAAGCGTTCAATCGCACGACTGAGCAGGAATGCGACACGACGTAAAGAAAGCCAGAAGCGCTTGGATGATTCTAACGGTTTTTTGAGTGCCGAGGTCAAATTCTGGCGCAAGGCAATGTAGAGGTTGAACAAGACGAAAGCCAAACCGACCAAAAGCAAGCGGATCACCGGATTACGAGTTGAAGTCCGCGCACGAACCTGGTTCATTTGTCGATAACTCGACTCGATCCCAAACCGTTGGCGATAGAGTTCAAAAACTTGGGCAGGCAAAATGCCTGAGGCTAATCCAGAGACGGCATAGGCAAACCACTTGCTCTTGTGTCGTCCATAGCGTCCCTTGGAATAACGCTGTACGACCACAGCCTGCACCGTGTACTTGCCATGTTTTGGGCTGTTGAAGGTATAGGTGGTTTTTCGGGACTTGCCCTGAAACAAAGTCCGCACTCCACCCGACTTGCCACGCACGGGAATAGGTGTCACGAAACTGGGCCTTGTGCTGCTTTAGAACCTTGAAAACCGGTTTGGAACAGAAACCTTTGTCCAAAAATACTCGGCGAATGCGAAAATGGAGCGATTTCAGGCGTTTGAGCGACCAACGGACGATATCGCCATCTCTTCGCCGTATTCGATGAAGCGCAAGGCTACCACGTAGCGCCGATGATCCCGCACGATCGAAACCGTGGCGTAACCATGAAAATGGGTTGTCCCGGACTTGGGTGCGCTGCGCACAATCTCCTTTTTGTCTTCATGGGGCTGACCGTGATATGGGATCAAGGTCAGATCAATCGCCACGTTGAAATCGCGTTTGCATTTCCATACGCTTGGGTGGAGTTGTTGGCGAAAGATGCCATTCAATCTGCGTTGCAAACCGGCTCGGTCTGGCAAAGACTCAGCTAAGACTTCTCGCAGACGATTCCCCGAAGGCGCATCCTGCAACTCCTGACAAGCCGATTCAATGCTCAAGCGATGCACATTAGCGTATGCCAACACGTACAGGATATCTTCGGTTGTGATCCGTGTGTTCTGCAAATCAAGTGGCAAGTTCTTGTGAACTATCTCTATGAAGGCGTTTAGCACTTGCTCGGAATGAATTGTTCGGGTAATCTTAGTCATGGGCTTGGACATGGTTATGGGTTTCCTTGGTTGGAGCCAAGTTAACCACGTTCAAGCCTTTTCGTGAACTACTGATTGTAGAGAATTAATTGAGAAAAGGGACTTAGACAACCGACCAAGCTACCTAATTGACCGAGTCATAAATTGGCTACATAGCATTGTAGGTTTTGAACTTCAAAAATATGGTATCAAAAAACCATTTAATACCAGTGAAGGAGAGGCAGAGGGAACAGTTCGGGAATATTTGTCTGTTGCGACGGAATTAGCAAAGACACCGCGCCTTGTTCGCCGCAAATTAGGCGAAAAATTGTTAGATTGTTTCGAGAGAGCAGAAAGAAATGGTCTTGCATATACTGTCAGTATTAATCAGCAAGATAACAGTGCCGTAGTCATACTATCAAGTTCCAAAAGTAGAGAAGAAAGAAGCCAGATACTTTATAAAGTATCTGCAATGGCATATTGCAAATACAACTTAACTAAAGTTGTGGGTTTTGCAACTGAGCCTCTTGACACTTTATTACGATCATATGATGTAATACTTTTGTCGAATGTAGAATTTACTAATCGTGATGAGCTTATCGAAGATTCCAAGAAAGCATTTGGAACTATATCCGAAGCAAAATTCTACGAATTCTTTAACTTGCCAGATAAAGAAATTAAGTGATTTACACAATTAGGAGAACCAACTTAATGACCCCTCGCAAATACACCAACCGCCGTTACCTCGACGCCCTCGAAAAGAAAGTCCTCATCTTCGATGGCGCGATGGGAACGAGCCTGCAACAGCAAAACCTGACCGCCGAGCATTTCGGCGGCGAACAATACAACGGATGCAACGACTACCTCGTCATCTCGTATCCCGAAGCCGTGGAAAAAGTCCACCGTTCCTTCCTCGAAGTCGGCGTGGACGTCATCGAGACGAACACCTTCCGCTCGAATCGAAGCACGATGAAGGAATATGGCTTGCAAGACCGCGTGGTCGAAATCAATGAAACCGCGGCATCCCTCGCGCGCCATCTCGCCAATGAATACGCAACACGCACTACGCAACAGAGATTCGTCGCTGGCTCCATCGGACCGTCGGGCAAACTGCCGTCCACCAACGACCCCGAACTCTCGAACATCGCCTACGATGAATTGGTGGACGTGTTCCGCGAACAAGCCGTCGGTCTCATCCAGGGCGGCGTGGACGTCCTGCTCATCGAGACCTCGCAGGACATCCTCGAAGTCAAAGCCGCCATCACCGGCATTCACAAAGCCTTCAGCGAAACGAATGTCTACTTGCCGATCCAGGCTCAGGTCACGCTCGATACGACGGGGCGCATGTTACTCGGCACCGACATCAACGCCTCGCTCGCCATCCTCGAAGGCATGGGCATTGACGTCATCGGTCTCAACTGCTCGACGGGACCCGAACACATGCGCGAGCCGATTCGTTTTCTGGGAGAAAATTCAACGCTTCCCGTTTCGTGCATCCCCAACGCGGGTCTGCCGCTCAACGTGGATGGTCAAGCCGTGTACCCGCTCGAACCCGAGCCATACGCGAATGACATGTATGAGTTCGTGACGAAACATAATGTCCGAGTTGTCGGCGGCTGTTGCGGAACGACTCCAGCGCATCTCAAATTGCTTGTTGACCGACTCTCCGATTACCAATTACCAAAGACCGACGCCCCGCGTCGCTCTACGCCCCAGCTTGCCTCTGCCATGTCGGCGATTGCCATGCGACAGGGCCCCTCCGCCCACCCTGATCGGCGAGCGCTGCAACGCGCAGGGATCGCGCAAGTTCAAGCGGTCGCTGCTCGAAGAAGATTATGACGGCATCCTCGACATCGCGCGCGAACAGGTGGCGGGCGGCGCGCACGCCCTCGACATTTCCGTCGCTGTCACCGAGCGCGCAGACGAAGGCGAACTGATGCGCAAGGTGGTCAAGAAATTGCAAATGGGCGTGGATGTTCCGCTCGTGATTGACACCACCGAACCCGATGTTCTCGAAATCGCTTTGCAGACCGCGCCTGGGCGGTGTCTGATCAACTCCACGCATCTCGAAGCGGGACGCGAGAAAGCCGATAAAGTGTTCGGTCTCGCCAAAAAATACAACGCTGCGGTGATCTGTCTCACCATTGACGAAAGTGGCATGGCAAAGACCGCCCAGCGCAAACTGGAAGTGGCGAAGCGCATCTACGACATCGCCGTCAACGATCACGGACTCAAACCCGAAGACCTCGTCTTCGACGACCTGACCTTCACCCTCGCCACAGGCGACCCCGAATTTGTGGATTCCGCAAAGGAAACCATCGAAGGCATTCGGCTGATCAAACAAAACCTGCCTGGCGTGATGGCTTCGCTGGGCGTGAGCAATCTCTCGTTCGGTCTCGCCCCGCAGGCGCGACCCGCGCTCAACTCGGTCATGCTCTATCACTGCGTGCAGGCGGGCTTGGACATGGCAATCGTCAACGCCGCGCACGTCAAGCCCTACGCCGAAATTGATCCCGAAGAACGCGAACTGTGCGAAGACCTCATCTTCAACCGCCGCGAAGACGCATTGCAGCGTTTCATCCAGCACTTTGAAAATGTGGAAGTTTCCGCGGCTTCCAATGTCGCGGACCCCACCGCAGGCATGACTCCTGAACAGCGCCTGCACTGGAAAATCCTGCACCGCCACAAAGACGGCGTGGAAGCGGATATTGATGAGATCATTGGTAGGCAGGTAGACACGTATACAGGTACACAAGTAGACACGTACACAGGTACACACGGAACACGCGCTACGCAACACGAGCTCGCCGTCACCATCCTCAACACTGTCCTCCTTCCCGCCATGAAGGAGGTGGGTGACAAGTTCGGCGCAGGCGAATTGATTCTGCCGTTCGTGCTGCAATCCGCCGAAGTGATGAAGAAAACCGTCGCGCACCTGGAAAACTATCTTGAAAAGAAAGAGGGCGTTAGCAAAGGTCTGGTTGTGCTGGCGACCGTCTACGGCGATGTGCATGACATCGGAAAGAATCTTGTCAAAACGATTCTCTCCAACAACGGCTACGATGTAATTGACCTCGGCAAGCAGGTCCCTGCCGAGACGATCATCACCAAAGCTGTGGAGGTCAACGCCACCGCCATCGGGCTTTCCGCGCTTCTGGTCTCGACCTCCAAGCAGATGCCGCTCATCGTCAATGAACTGCACCGCCGCGAACTCGACTTTCCTGTGCTGGTCGGCGGCGCGGCGATCAACCGCCGCTTTGGCAGGAGAATCCTGTTCACCGAAGATGGCAAGCATCCACGAGCCTGGCGTCTTCTACTGCAAGGACGCTTTTGAGGGTCTCGAAACGATGGGACCAACTCATCGTCCCGGAGAAGCGCGAAGAACTGCTCGCCCGCATCCGCCGCGAAGCGGAGGCGGAGATGGGACGCGCCTCCCAGGTGCCGGAACATCGCAAAACGGCAGCCCGCTCCCAGGTCCAGCCAGAGGCGATTAACCATCCGCTGAAGTGGGGGCAGCGCATCGTCAAAGACATGCCGCTGGAGATCGTCCTGAAGCATCTCAGTCTCAATGAGTTGTATCGCCTGTCGTGGGGCGCGAAGAACGCGCACGGGGCGGAATGGGAAAAACTCAAAGCCGAGTTCGATGAACGTCTGGCGCGCATGACCGTGGACGCTTTGCGCGAGAAATGGCTCAAACCACAGGGTGTGTACGGCTACTTCCCCTGCCAGGCGGATGGCGACGATTTGATCATTTACGACCCCGCGACGATTGACACCGCCTCGCCCGATGAATTGACGCGCTTCACCTTCCCGCGCCAGCCGTACGATGAACATTTGGCTTTGTCCGATTACTTTGCGTCGGTTGAGTCGGGCAAAATGGATGTGGTTGCATTTCAAGTGGTGACGGTTGGGCAGGAAGCCACCGGACGCTTCGACAAACTGCAAGCCGCTCACGATTACACCGAAGCCTACTTCACTCACGGTCTCGCCGTTCAAGCCGCGGAAGCAACGGCGAACTATCTGCACGAACACATCCGCCGTGAATTGGGAATCCCGGAGGGACAGGGCAAACGTTATTCGTGGGGCTATCCCGCCATTCCCGAACTCGAAGACCACAAGAAGGTGTTCGAGTTGCTGCCCGCTGTGACAAGCGAACTCGGCATGAGCCTGAGCGCGGCGTATCAATTGATTCCCGAACAATCCACCGCGGCGATCATCGTGCATCACAAGGACGCGAAGTATTACAGCGTCGGCGAATCGAGAGTCGAGCAGTTGATGAGATCGTAGGGCAAATTGCCAATTTGCCGCAGGTAACGCAAGATGGCATCTTGCGCTACTCGCGTTGCCAAGAACAACATGAACAACAAACTTTCCTACAAACCTCATTACCGCAGGCGACTGCCTCATATCCAGCCTGAAGGCGCAACTTTCTTTGTCACCTTCAGGCTGGCAGGATCTTTGCCAGCGGAGGTCGTTGAAAGATTGATGCTGGAACGGGAAAGAATTAATCGCGAGCTGGAGAAAATCATGAACAAAAAGGAGCGCGCCGAAAAAGCGTATATGGAATCGCGCAGATTTTTTGGAAAATGGGACAACGAATTGGATAAATCCACAACAGGCATCGAATATTTATCCGATCCGCGTGTTGCGGATATGGTCGCCGAGAGTTTGCACTTCCGCGACGGCAAAGTGTTTGATCTGATTGCATTCTGCATCATGCCCAATCATGGTCATGTTGTTTTTACCCCACTGGAAGAAAAAAAGGACAGGTATTACCCACTTTCAAAAATCATGCACTCGTTCAAACGTCATACGGCTCGCGAGGCAAATTTGATCCTTGGCCGTTCAGGTATTTTCTGGCAACACGAAAATTACGACCACTTCATTCGCGACGACGCCGATTTGGAAAGGGTTGTAAAATACGTTCTCCACAATCCAGTCAAGGCTGGTCTCGTAAAAGAGCGAACCGATTGGAAATGGAGTTACTGCAAGTACGATATGTAGGGCAAATTGACAATTTGCCCTACGGAGCATATCAATGAAACGCGCCCTGCAAACCGCATTCACGTCCTGGCTCGCATTGACCCTGCTGGTCATCGCCAGCCTTGCCGTCATTTACCTTCGCAACGGCACGGCGGGACTCAACCTCTTCATTCAGGAATGGCCCCTTTCCAATCTTGCCGTCACCCTCGCTTCGACCGCCCTCACCTGGTTACTGGCGGGCGCGCTGCTTTACCTGCTTGCCAATGAAAAGATCAACAAAGCCAACGTATGGCTTACGGCTGGATATTTCCTTGTGACGTTCGTGTACCTGCAAATTCTGCGCGAACGCTTCCGCTACGGGGACTATCACTACTATCTCGAAGCCGCTACAGCCCTTGCCAACAGGCAGCCCCTTCCCGACACCTACCTTTATCTCCCGCTCTGGGCAACGCTGATTCGGTTCATCGTCCCGCTCGGCGACCAGGGCGTGATGATCGTCTTATGGCTCGTCAACGTCATCGCCCTTTCCGCTTTCTACTTTCTGCTTGTCCAGGTTCTTCAACGTTACGATTTCCCCCACCGCCTTTCGGTCGTCATCACCCTCCTCTTCCTCCTTGTCAACACACCTCTCATGCGGACGCTGGGATTCATCCAGGTCAACCTGTTGGTCATGGATTTGATCCTCCTCAGCCTGCTCGCTATTCCAAAAAACACCTTCCTTTCTGCATTGGCGCTTGCGCTTGCGGTTCACCTCAAAACCTCTCCCGTCGTCATTGTGCTGGCGTTTTTACTGGAATTCAACTGGCGCTGGCTGGCCTGGTTCGCAGCGGCATTTCTCGTCATCGGGCTTTTCCCCGTTGCCGTGAACGGGGTCGAGCCTTATTTCCAATACGTCAACAACGCAGTTCTCCTCACGCAAATCCCCGACACGAATTTCCACGATACCTCCTTTGATTCCTTCCTGCGCTTCCTCAACCCCTTCTTTGGGATTCAAATCCAACAAACGCGCATCATGGCTTTAGCCGCAAAGGTCCTCCTGCTCATCGCCGCGCTTTTCACGATGACGCAAAATGTCCGCGCCCAATCCTTCTCGAAGGAGAACCGCCTGCTCAACGCTGCCCCTGCCTTGTTCATCTTCATGACGCTTGGCTCGCCCATCGTTTGGGATCATCACGGCATGTTCGTCGCGCTTCCCTTTCTGCTCCTGCTCAAGCGCATACACTCCCCCACGCATTGGATGATATTCCTTGCCGCTTATTTCCTCGAATTCGTCCTGCCGTCCTTCGACTTCTTCCCCTGGTCTTATGGTCGTCTCTTCGCGCCGCTGATCGTCCTCTGGCTGATGTATGTCACACGCAACAATGACGAGCCCAACCCCTTCATCGCTTCTGCAAATCAATGGCTGGCGAAACTTGCAGGCTGAATCCATGCAGAAATATTTTTCAGCCATCGTTTTCGCCTGCATTCTTCTGGCAGGCTTGCTCACCTTCGACCAATACGGCGAAAGTTGGGACGACCGTTCGCTGCAAAAATACGCCGAGAAATCCATCCATGCCTACGTCACTTTTCTGCAGGAAGGCGTGGTCAATATCGCGCGCGAAGACCTTGGCTTTTATGGTCCTTTTTTCGTCATGCTCACGGATTGGCTTTCCAAATCCCTCAGCGCCTTCCTTCCCTTCAGCCTGCCCGACCTGCGCCATCTTGTCTATTTCCTCACCTGGTTTGCGGGCATCCTCGCTTTTCACTCGCTTGCCAAACGCTGGCTGAGTCAAATCCCAGCCATCGGCGCAACCCTGCTCTTCACCACCCAACCCGTTCTTTGGGGTCATGCTTTCATCAACCCCAAAGACACACCCTTCCTTTCCCTCTTTCTTCTTTCCTTATCTTTGGGAATCCGAGCCTTTGACTCGCTCCAGCCGAATCCACCCATTGAACTGAATCCACGCTCCAAACGAATCCTCGCGTTTCTGACGACGTTTTGGCTGGTCTCTGTTTTCTCGCTTTTTATCTTCACTGAAAGCATTCACGCCTATATCGAGACGCTCGTCCATTCCGCGCAGGCTGGAAATACTAACCTCTTTTCTTTCGTTGCCAAAGACATTACTGGCATCCCCGCCGAGACGTACATCCAGCGTTACTTCCTCCTCTTTCTGCAAGCGCGCGCAATCTTCTTTCTTCTTTCCTCTTTCCTCCTCCTTTTCGCCTGGCATAAACTCAACCCCCAATTACCAATTGCTCTAATTACTGTTTTTTCCCCCGCCCTCCTGCTGGGCTTCACCACCTCCACCCGCATCCTCGGACCGTTCGCAGGCTTGCTGGTCGCGTATTATGTGCTGCGCGCCAAAGGAAAACAAACCCTGACAGCGCTTGGCATGTATGCCGTTGTTGCCGTCATCGCCGCCTACCTCACCTGGCCCTATCTGTGGATGAATCCGATCCCGCGTTTCCTGGAAAGCCTGCGCGAGATGTCGCTCTATCCCTGGCAGGGGATGGTGCTGTTCAACGGTTCGACTTATTCAATAACCGGCCTTCCCGCTTCGTATTTGCCCGTCCTCCTTGCCGTCCAGTTGACCGAACCGGCCTGGTTGTTGTCTGCGGCTGGATGGTTGGCAGCAACTCTCGGCAAGGAAAAGAAGCGCGGACTCGTCGTGCTGTCGCTCTTGTGGTTTGTCGTCTCTCTCGTTGCATTGATCCTCCTGCGTGTCCCGTTGTACGATAACTTCCGTCAAATCCTCTTCATCCTGCCACCGGTTTTTTTGATGGCAGGCGTTGCATTTGAACGGATAAAGAATGTAAAATGGCAAGCCGCGTTGATCGCGCTCTCGCTGCTGCCGGGCTTGATCGGAATCATCTCGCTCCATCCGTACGAGTATATTTATTACAATAGTTTTATCGGCGGCGTGAGCGGAGCGCAGGGACGCTTCGAGACCGATTACTGGGCGACATCCTACCGCGAGGCGGCGGAGTACGTGAACGGCGTCGCTTCACCGAACGCAAACATCTGGGTGGAGGGACCGGCGCATTTGTTTTCGTTGTTCGCGCGCGAGGATTTGAGAGTGTATTCGTCGGGCGAAACGGAGCGCGCGGAGAGTTACGAGTACGTCGTGACCATCACGCGCTATAACTTCGCTGAAACCGTTTACCCCGGCGCGGAGGTTGTGCATCGAATTGCGCGCGGCGGCGCGGTGTTGACTGTCATCAAAAAACCGTAAACATTCAGACCCTAAAGGTTTCCGAAACCTTTAGGGTCTGGGAATAAAAGAGAACCCATGAACCTGATTGAAAAACTTTCCCAAAAAACCCTGCTCGCCGACGGCGCAATGGGCACCATGCTCCATGCGCGCGGCATCGGCTTCGACCAATGTTTCGACGAGCTGAACCTGACCAATCCCGCCGTTGTCGCGGAAATACACCGCGAATACATCGAAGCAGGCGCGGAGTTGATCATCACCAACACCTTCGGCGCGAATCGTTATAAGTTGTCCAAGCACGGCTTGCAGGACGATGTCGTGGAAATCAACCGCGCGGGCGTGGAACTTGCCAAGCGCGTCGTGGCAGCGTCGTTCAAGGATGTACTCATCGCGGGCGACGTGGGTCCGCTGGGGGTGAGAATCGCTCCCTACGGCAGAGTCAAGCTCGAGGAGGCGCGTGAGGCGTTCGCGGAGCAGATTCAAGCCCTGGCAGAAGCGGGCGCAGACTTGATCGTCATCGAGACCATGTCCGACCTGTACGAAATCAAGGAGGCGATCACGGCGGCAAAGGAAAATTGTTCCCTGCCCGTTGTCGCATCCGTAACGTTCACCCGCGACGACCGCACTTTGCTTGGCGACGATCCGATCAAAGTGGCGCGAAGAATTTCCGAGGCGGGCGCGGATGTGATCGGCGTCAACTGCTCCGGCGGACCTTCGCAATTGCTTCGCATCCTCAAACAAATGCGGCAGGCGGAACCGAATGCAAGATTTTGGGTGAAACCAAACGCGGGCTGGCCCGAGCAGGTCAGCGGGCGAATCATGTACCCTGCTGATGCCGATTACTTCGGCGATTACGCGCTGTCGTTCCGCGAGGCGGGCGCGCATATCGTGGGTGGCTGCTGCGGCACCACGCCCCAGCACATTGTTGCCATGAAAAAGGCGTTGAGTTCCGCTCCCGCCGTTTCCGTTGCGGATATCACCGTCCTGCCGGTGGATGAAATCTCCGCCGAGCCAGCCGAACAGCCCACCCAGTTCGCGCAAAAACTTGCCAGCGGAAAATTCTGCATCAGCGTCGAGATGGATCCGCCGCGCGGGCTTTCGACCCACAAACTGCTGGCGGGCGCGTCCCTCCTGCACGACTCAGGCGCGGATGTGATCAACGTGGCAGACAGCCCCATGGCGCGCATGAGAATGTCTGCCTGGGCGGTGTGCGATGTGGTGCAGCGTCGGGTTGGCGTCGAGACCACCCTGCACTTCCCGACTCGCGGGCGCAATCTCCTGCGCGTGCAGGGCGACCTGCTTGCGGCGCATGCCATCGGCTGCGGAATGTGTTCGTCGTGATGGGCGATCCAACCTCCATTGGCGATTATCCCGAAGCCACCGATAACTACGACCTTGTCCCGTCGGGTCTCATCAAACTCATCAAGCAGGGTTTCAACATGGGCGTGGATCACTCCGGCACGAGCATCGGACAGCCCACCAATTTCTTCGTCGGCGCGGCGCTCAATCTTTGTCCGCAGGACGTGGATGCCGAGATCAAGAACCTGCATCGCAAAATCAAAGCGGGCACAGACTTCTTCCTCACCCAGCCCATCTACCGCCCCGACGACGGTCCCAAACTCATCGAGGCATACGAAGCGAAATACGGCAAACTCGATAAGCCCATTCTGGCAGGCATCCTTCCGCTCGTCAGCGCCAAACACGCAAACTTCCTGCACAATGAAGTGCCAGGCATCTTCATCCCCGACGAAGCCCGCAGGCGCATCGAAGCCGCCGGGGAAAACTCCGCAAAGGTCGGCGTGGAGCTGGCGGTCGAGTTGATTCAAAACATAAAGGGTTGGGCGAGCGGCGTTTACATCATGCCGCAGTTCCACCGCTACGACATGGTTTCCGAGATTATTGTGGCGGTGAAAGAATAAAATGCGGTGAAATCAGATGGAGAGTCGTCCCCGCGAATACATCCGATGAAATTCCTCCGCATCTTTCTCAGCGCTTTGACAGGTCTCCTCACCAGCCTTTTCCTGGCTGTGACCTTTTTCCATTTGTTGGATTTCCCCTCGCTGACAGACCGCCTCTTTCTGACCCTTGTCCCGGCTCTCGCCATCAGCCTTTTCCTCCACCAAAGTTTTCCCTCCGTCTCCGTATGGACAAAATCCTCTCAATTCTCCATTCTCCATTATCTGATTGCCTTTCTCCTCGCCCTCAACCTGACCTACGGCACGGTCGGCTTCCTGCGTGAAGTCCTCCGCACGCCTTTCGGTATGGTCTTGTTCACAACCACTTTTATGACGCCCAGCGCTGCCATTGGCTATTTTCTCGTTCAACGCGCTTCCCGATCCCTGCGCGGCGGTTTTCCAGGCAAGCCGCTGAACGTAATTCTTGGACTATCTCTTCCCATTCTTTGGATTGCTTTCATTTATGCCCCCTCGCAATTTCCATCCATGTCTGTGGTGGACTACTTCCGCATCCCCCGCGAGTGGATAACGCTTTTCATCCTCACCGCCCTTGTCTCCGCTTTGCTGGCTATTTACCTCATTGCTCATCACTCGTCATTCATCGTTCGTATCTCCTTCCTCCTTCATCTCTCCTCCAACCTGCCCGGACTCTACGCAGGCGGGATGTTCTTCCGCATCGAACTCGTCCTCGCCCGCGCCTTGAACCACCCCGCCCTCGACTACAATACCGTCCTCTTCGAATCCGATGCCGGTCCATGGATGACCATCCTTGCCAGCCCCGAAAGTGCGGCGATCAACCGCTCGGTGCATCCGCTCAGCCTCATCATCGTCCGTCCGCTCGTGCGGCTGGCGGCGGGATTCATGGGCGAGCATTATGCCCTCGGCGGGATGCTGGTCGTCTCCGCGGTTGCCGGGCTTTGCGTCTTCATGACCTGGCTCTTCGTCAAACGCGCCACCGAATCAAAGACTTATGCTTTTCTCTTTGCCATCCTCCTCGGCTCCACCGCCTCGCACCTTCTCTTCGGCTCGCTGACTGAAAACTACATCTTCGGCGCGGCGGCGTTGATTTTCTTCTTCCTCCTGCTCCAGGCAAACGAGCAACGATTTTCCGTTCTCGTCCCGGCGGGATTGCTGCTCTTTGGCATCACCATTACCAACATCGTTCAGGGTGTCGTCGCTTTATTCTTCAATGGATTTGGCTTCAAGCGGCTCGTTCGATATTCCATTCTGGTCCTTGCGCTTGGCGTTTTGTTGACCATGGGCGTTGATATCCTTTACCCGAAAGCGCAAACGCTTTTCTTCGTCCCGAACGATATTGCGTTCGAGTTCAATTTCGTCAAATCAACCGAAGGGAATTTATCCGACCCCATTCGTCTCTCCGAGCCTCAATCCATTGTCCGCAAGTTGAATGTCGTTTCCCGTTCGGTCTTTCTCTACGGCGCAGTCGGTCCCCGCATCATCGAAGCCGTTTCCGAAAAGCCGCCCTTTCCCACCATTGACATCAAAACCTTCGACGTGCGCACCGGCAGCATCGCCTCCTACAAAGGACCTGCCAACCTCCCGCTTGCGCTCTGGCTGGGTATGCTGGCAGGCGGATTCTTGCTGTTCGTAAAAAATTTCAAAACATCCAAACACACCTCGCTGATGCTGGGTCTTCTCGGCGCGCTGGGCTTCAACTTCATCATGCACCTGTTCTACGGCACGGAACTTTTCCTCTACACGCCCTATTGGGTGTATGCGCTGATCTTTTTCGTTGCGCTGGCGTTCTCCGAATTTGCGGAAAAGCCCTGGTTTCAATGGAGCGCAGCGATTGTCGTGTTGGCTCTGATGGTCAATAACTTCGGGTTCATCGTGGGCATCCTGCGCGCGCTGTCGCCCTTTTACGCGGCAGTGCAGTAGACCCGTCGGGTCCAGTCCCTGTTTTTGAAAGCGGTAAAATAAACCATCATGAAGTTCATCCGAAAACATGCGTCGCTGGCGCTCGCAATCCTATCCATTGCGGCAGTTGGATATCGCCTGTTTCAATCCTTTCTCAGTCGGGAGTGGGACAACCCGCAGGACGAAATGGTCGCTCGATGGGACGAACGGCTTCAACCGTTGCGTGAGGCGCTCCCTTCCGGTTTGGATCAAATCGGCTATGTGGATACATCCATGGTCACCGGCGATCCGTCCGCTTTCGATGGGGAGGAATTTTTTCTCATGCAGTATTCCGTTGCCCCCGTTGCCCTGGATGTTGGAGTTCGGCAGGAGTGGATCATCGGAAACTTCAATAATGATGTTGACTTCCGAGGCTGGCTGGAAACCCGGGTAGGCAAATACGAAATTCAAAGTTTCGGTTTCGGGCTGTACCTGATTCACAAACTGGACCCATAAATGACTCTGCTCCTGTCCTTTCTTGGGCTTGCTCCGCGTGTCCTGCTGGGATATTGGATCGTCCGGCAGGTTTGGCGCACGCCTGAAAGCAAAAATATCCTGATCGAAATCTTCGCCGCGGGAGCCGTTGGTTTTGGCGCTTCTTCCCTGTTTTCCTTCCTGTGGATCTGGTCTGGCTTGCCGCTTCGTGGATACGCCGCGATGGAAACGATCCTTGCCATCGGCGTAACCGGTTTGATGTTGATTCGAGACCGAAAGGATATATCCAGCGTTGGTCAATATCTTCTGCTCTTGCGGAACGCTGGCGGTATCTGGCTCCTGCTTCTCGCAATTGGAACGGCATTTTTTGCAATTGGGTTGATTCTTGTCAACCTCGAATATCCGCACGGGCGGATGGATGCCTGGACGAATTGGAACGTTGTTTCGAGGTTTATCTACCTGGGCGGCGAGGACTGGAAGAACACCTTTCTGCGGCAACTCGACCATCCCGACTATCCCCTCTTTATGGCAATGAACAATGCCGTCACCTGGTCCATCCTGCAAAAGAGCGCTGTTTGGGGTCCCATTGCCTTTCATGCCCTGCTCGCGTTCTTTACAGCAGGTTTGTTGTTCGCATTTGTCGATTCGTTCAAGGGGGTCCAACAGGCATCCCTGGCGGCTGTTCTCTTCATGACCCAGCCGTTTGCATTTGGTTCGAGCATGACCCAATACGCCGACTTTCCTCTTGCCTGCATCATCCTTGGCGCGGGCGGCTTCACATTGGTGTATGTGGAGACATCCGAAAAGGGAGCCGCTGTTTTGGCTGGTTTCCTGGCTGGGCTTGCCGCATGGACGAAAAATGAAGGCGCGGCGTTTGCGTTGATCGCTTCGATCCTGTGGCTCATCCTGAGCCTTCGTATCAACCGCGCCGCCTTCCGTAACTATCTGTACGGACTTGCCTTTCCACTCGCTGTTGTGATTCTTTTCAAGCTTTTTCTTGCCCCTTCCAATGACATCCTCTCCGGCGCGGCGGACGTTTCCAAACAGATTCTGGATGCCCGGCGCTATGTGGACATTCTTGGTACGGGGGCGAGGACACTCTGGAACCTGGGTGAAGGTCCCATCAGCCTGACCGGACTTATAATCGCTTATGCCCTTATCGTCGGCGGATCCAGAGATAAACTTTTCGGCGGCTGGGTGATTGGAATCATCATTCTGCTTCAACTTTCAGCCTATTTTGCAATCTACTTGATCACCCCCCACGATTTGGACTGGCATTTGGAAACATCCATCAACCGCCTCTACCTGCACGTCTTCCCGCTGGCGCTGCTGTGGCTTTTCATCTGGCTGAAGTCGCCGCGGGAATTATCAAAAGAGAGATGACATGCTCCTCACCGTTGACATCGGCAATACCAACCTGACGCTCGGCTTGTACGAAGGCGATAAACTCGGCGCGCACTGGCGTCTCGCCACCGACCACAACCGCATGCCCGACGAATACGGCTTGCAATTTTTGGGCTTGCTGCAAAATGCAGGCAAAACGCTGAACGACATCAAAGGCATCTCGCTTGCCTCCGTCGTCCCGCCGTTGACCGGGCGCGTCGTCCAAGCCTGCCGCGAGTATCTCAAGCAGGAGCCGCTCGTGGTGGATGCGGGCGTCAAAACGGGAATCAAAATCCGCTATGAGGGACCCGAAAGCCGTCGGCGCGGGACCGCGTCTGCGATGCGGTGGCGGTGATGAAACTCTACGGCGGGTCCCGCCTGCGTAGTGGATTTCGGCACCGCGACCACCTTCAACGCCATTACCAAAGAGGGCGAATACCTCGGCGGCGCGATCACAGCGGGCATCAACCTCGCCGCCGAAGCGCTCTTCACCCGCGCCGCAAAACTCCCGCGCATTGACCTGCAAGTGCCGCCCTCCGTCATCGGGCGAAACACCACCCATGCCATGCAATCGGGTCTGCTCTTCGGGTATGTCAGCATGGTCGAGGGGATGGTGACAAGGTTCCGGTCCGAATTGGGAAGCGGCATGAAGGTCATCGCCACCGGCGGGCTGGCGGAAGTCGTCGCCAAAGAGACCAAAGTGATTGACATCATTTCCCCCTGGCTCACGCTCGAAGGTCTGCGCCTCATCTGGGAACTCAACCACTAATACATCAACAAGTTAAAATTGTAGGGCAAGATGCCATCTTGCCAGGGGCAATTTAGCAAATTGCCCTACATGTTCATGTTTAGGGTGCATTGCTCTCCATAGATGATGCGGCGGTCAAAATGACCGCCGCATCATCTATTCCCGATCTCCTACCCGCAGCAAAATTATGCCAAACATCAAAAGCAGACCCCCGCCCAGTTGGACGCTGGTCATCCTTTCGCTCAAAAAGAGATACGCCCAAATCGCGGTGAAGACCGGCTCCAGCGTGGCAATGAGGTTGGAGATCGTCGGCGAGAGGTAGCGGATGCTCAAGGTGTATAGACCGAACCCGCCGAGCGTGGGCGCTACGCCGAGGAAGAACAGCACGCCCCAGCCCGCGACTGAATTTCCAAGCCAGAGCATGTCGGTGAGCGGAGCCTTGCCCATGATGAACAGGTCGTTGCCGATGTTGAACAAAAACAAAAAGAACGTGGCGGAACCAAAACTGTATAGCAACGCCGTCCATGAATCAATATGTCTGTCCCCGGCGACCTTGCCTTCGAGGTTGTAAATAGCGAACAACAAACCCGTCAGCAAGCCAAAGATGATTCCCGCCGGGTTGAGTTTCCACGCTGCCGGGTCGTGAGCGCCGGAGACCAGGATCGTGCCGATGAAACTCAACGCAATCGAAACGACCTTGACCCTGCTGAACGTCTCTTTGAAGATGATGCGGCTGAGCAACGCCGTCATTGCGGGCGAGGAAAACGCCAGCACTGTGGCAACCGACGCCCCGTTGTATTGAACCGAAAACGTCCACAGGGAATTGAAAACCGCCAGCGTGAGCCCGTACAGAATCATAAAACCCCAATGCCCGCGTTCCAACGAAAAACGCGCGCGGCTGAACACCAGCAAACCGACCACCATGCCAACGGCAACGGACAAATCCCGCCAGAAGGCGAGCACCAGCGACGGCAGGGAGTAGGTTTTGCTCAGGTAACTGATGAACGGTCCCGTGGTTGACCAAAGGGTGGTGGCGACCAGGGCGATGATGAATCCGCGTGAGGAGTGGGATGAGGTCATAGGTCTCCAAAAAAAGTGACAGCCACGTTGGATGTGACTGTCACTGGTTGGTGCCCCCACGGAGACTCGAACTCCGGTTTGAGCCTTGAGAGGGCTCCGTCCTGGGCCGCTAGACGATGGGGGCGTCTTGGCGGGCTGTATTCTATCACCCCGATTTTGAATCGTCAAACGCAACGCGAAATTAATTGCGCGTTACGAACACATGAATTTCCTTCGGTCCATGCACACCGATGCTCAACGTCATTTCAATATCCGCCGTGCGCGAGGGACCGGTGATGAAGACGGCGTTTTTCCCCTTCACCAGGGGCATGGCATCCGGCAGGGAGGGGAGGATATCTGTTGACTTTAAGACCGCGATGTGGATTTCGGGCAGCAGCGAGCCAAGCAATTCCTCATCCGCCTCCAACACGGACCCCGGTATCTGCCAGCCCGACCCAAGCCTTTGTCACCCCGACGGCGATCCCGGGGTCCGGCGCGTGGGTGTATTCGATGCCGATTTCGGTCAGGAGGGTTTCGTCCAATGTATCCGGCTCAAGATAAATTTTTCGAACGTTCCGCGCCAGCAGAAATTCGATGATGGATTGGGTTGGATCGTCCGTCTGATAAACGCTGCCGGAGAGCGCGCTGAGTTCGGCGGTGAATTGGACGATTAAGTTTGGAGGTTGGAAAGTTGGAATGTTTGCAGGTTGCCCCACGGTTTCGTTTTGCGGTGGAAATTCCCTATTCACTGTTCCCGATTTTCTAAATCCCTCCCGAAACGTCTTTCCCGCAAAACGCGGCAAATCCTTGCTGTAACCCCAACCCGTGAACGCGGGCAGGCGCATCCACTCGGAGCGGGGGGAGAGGAGATGAGACGTCAGCGAGGCGAATTTTTGCGAGAGGGCAAACAACTTCGGCTGAGTCGCGAGGCGGGTGTATATCTTCAGGAAAAGTTTGGTGGACCAGGTCAAACCTGCGCCCTCACCCCTAGCCCCTCTCCCAAAAGGAGAGGGGGATTGTCCAGCGCGAACCCTCGTCAACAACTTCGGTAAATCAATATCCACCGGGCAGGCTTCCTTGCACGCGCCGCACAGGGACGAGGCTTGTGCGAGGTGGACGTAATTTTCTCCGAACAAGCCCGGCGAGACGACCGAGCCGATGGGACCGGGATACGGCGCGATGGAAAGGTCGCGCCCGACGTAGGCGTGCCCACCGAGTTCGCGGAAGACGGGACAGGCGTTGAGGCACGCGCCGCAGCGAATGCAATAAAGTGATTCTTTTAACAGCGAGTTACGGATTTTACTTCGCCCGTTATCGAGGACAATGAGGTGGCGCGTTTGATTGGGGAGCGGCTTGTGAAGCAGTTGGGTGTAGACGGCGAGTTTTTGCCCGGTGGCGGAACGCGGCAGGAGCGAAAGCATGAGCGCGAGGTCGTCGAGGTTGGGGACGAGGCGCTCCATGCCCATCAACGCGATGTAAGTTTTGGGCAGGGTCGTGACCATGCGCCCGTTGCCTTCGTTGGTGACGATACACAGCGCGCCTGTTTCCGCCACGCCGAAGTTGACTCCGCTCAAGCCGACGTCGGCGGTGAGAAAAACTTCACGCAAAACTTTGCGCGCGGTGGCGGTGAGGGTGGGAATATCCTCGGTGTAGGGAATGCCCAGTTTTTCATGAAAGAGATTCCCCACCTGCTGGCGGGTGAGATGCGCGGCAGGCGTGATGATGTGACTGGGCCGCTCGCGCCGCAATTGCACGATGTACTCACCAAGGTCGGTCTCGACGACGCGTATGCCTTCCTTTTCAAGCGCGTGGTTCAGTTCGATCTCTTCGCTGACCATGCTTTTGGATTTGGCGATAAGGGGAATTGGTGATTGGTAATTGGTAATTGATTTGGTGATTTCCAAAACAAGGTTGATCGCCTCTGCCGCATCTTTTGCTTTGTGGACGATGATGCCGTTGGCTTGGGTGTTGGCGATGAATTGATGCAGGTAGTCGTCAAGGTGTTCGATCACTTCCGCGCGGATGTTGTGTGCGCGCTGACGCCTCTCGCGCCAGTCGGGAATGGATTCAAAAGCGAGGGCTTTGCCTTTGAGACGGCGCTCCGTGTTGTTGTCCAGCGCGGTTTGGAGGGTTTCGTTGTTGAGCGATTGGATGATTCTTCGGCGGAAAGCGTTCATGGAAATCGGATTGGAAGGTTGAAGTTTTTTTACAGATCACGCCTTACGAATTACGCAGGACTTCCGCAATATGAAGCACTTTTTGCTCTTTCCCCATCCGGTGCAATCCACCCATGATGTGCATCAGACAGCCTGCATCGGTGACAACCAGAGTTGGAGAATTGGAGGATTCGAGATTGGAGATTTTGCGCTTCAGCCACTCGGCGGAGAGTTCGGGGTGCTCTACAGACATGACGCCTCCAAAGCCGCAACATTCATGTTCGTTGGGCAAGTCCACCAGTGTCGCGCCTCTGACATTTTGCAGCAAAGCGCGCGGCTGCCTGTCCACGTGGATTCCGCGCAGGGTGTGGCAGGAGGGATGATAGGTGAGCAGACCGTCCCATTTCGCGCCAATGTCGGTGACGCCGAGCCTGTCCACAAGATATTCGGTAAATTCGAACACGCGCTTCCCGAACGCCTCCGCGCGCCGATACCAGACCGGGTCGCCTTCGAATAGTTCCCTGTAGTTATGCCTGAGGTGGTGGGCGCACGACCCCGAAGGCGTGACAATTTCCCCGCTGGTTTTTTCAAATACCTTGATGGTATGTTCCGCAATCGCGCGCGCGTCCCTGCGCAAGCCCGCGTTGAACTGCGGCTGCCCGCAGCAGGTCTGGTCCGGCACGAACTCCACGTCCACGCCGAGGCGTTGGAGAATCTCCACGACGGCTTCACCAGTTGTCGGGAAGAAAGAATCGGTCAGGCAGGTGATGAAAAGTTGAACGGCAGGCATGAGTCCATTATACGCCGGACGGAAAATCCCCCTAGAACCTCCGCTACCGCGGCGCAGGGACCCGAAAATATACGTCCCGGTTCATGCCAGCCAGCATCTCGTGAATCATGCGTTCGAGCGTGTGTTTGACGCGCAGTCTTTCGCCGACCGGGTTGGCGTGCGGGTTGTGCATCACCGGAGCGCCGACCTGCACTTCACGCCGGACAAGATGCACCGCCAGCGGATAAAATGCCAGCACCCTGCCCGTGCGTTGAAAGTAGAACTCTCCCAGACGTACAAATCCCTTTTTGAAAGGAGACATTTGATAGATCGGGTCCAGCGGCTGGGCGGGGTCTTCAGGGAAGATCAGGATGAACCCGCCTTCAACCAGCCGGTCAACGCTTTGGTGGAAGGGGACCAGCATCTCTTCAAAATTGGAGTGCACCGGGATGCACCCGGCGCTGGTCAGCAGGGGGACCGAGAGTTTTGAAATGGCGTTTGCAACCCACAAGCTCAACGGATTCTTCAAGTGGAGTTGACGTTCCACAAAATCAAGGCGCAGGTAATCCGGGGCGCGTTTGGCGTCCATCATGTCCGCGATCACCCAGGAATGCAGTCTGCGCGGCACGCTGGAGATGACTGCAATCGGTCCCCACGCGGCAAGGTGGTTGGCGACCAGCACAGCCGGTCCGCGTTTGGGCAGGCGTTCCTCCCCCGTCACATCCCCGCCCCAAAGACAGGCTTGAAGCCCCAAAGCAATAAGACGATACAGCCTATCGTTCATCGGCGCCTCCATCCATATATATATACGATTGGGAGCCGATTTCATTGTATCCGGCTTGCTGCAAACATAAAACCCCTGAGAGCCTTGCAGCCCTCAGGGGCTTTTGAAAACAGATTCCCGCCCCCATTATCCCGCGCGCTTCCTTTTACCAGCCGCCAAATCCGGCGTGATCCGGGCTGAGATACTCGATGCCGGTAAACCCTGCGCAAGGATCGTTATAGACCGACTGGATGGTGGCAAACTCACCCCAAATGGACGGTCCGATTTCGGTCCCATCCGCGGCGTACCAGGTACCGCCGCTGGCTGTGGCGTCTGCGGGCGCGGCGATGATCTTGGTGAAGTAGACCCAGTTGCAGGTCAGGTCGCCGTCCAGATAGGAATCCAGCATGTGGTTGGTCTCCCACGCGCCGGAGCCGATATAGGACGGGTAGCCATAGTGACGATCCAGTGTGCCATTTCCATCGCAGTCCTTGTTGGAAAGCCAGGCGTCATTCCATTTCATCAAAACCCGGGTGGTGCGATAGGGCCAGTACCACTTCCATTCGGCGGAGGGATTGGCGTCCAGATATGCCGCGTCATCCCCGGCGTAGGGAGGCAGACCGTCCCGTCCGAGGTAGATGTTCGCGTACGAGCCTTTGAACAAGTAGGCTTGATAGTTATAACCGAAGGCATCGTAGCCCGGCAGAATGGGATCCCCGTAAAGGTAGTGCCCAGGAGAGTACGTAATTACCTCATCCTTGAGGGTTGTGCAGGAGGACGCCGCGGAAACAGATCCCCCCGTGAACACGGCGGCGGCGATCAGGCACAGGATCGCGACAAACAAAAATTTCTTGCTCATTTGAAATCCTTTCTTTTGAGAAACAGCACGAATTATAGAATGCTTCCTACAAAACCCCTCCAAATTTCCTCCTTTCTGTCTGGCATTAAAACACGAACCGGCCCAGGTGGCCGGTTTCGCCATTGGCTCGCCAGAGACATCCCCATCCAGGAACGGGGAAGCGACCAAAACAGTCTCTGGGTCACTGCCTCCACTTCATACAATGTTGCCTCGCGGGAACACCTCTAAAAGACCCACTGAAATTGTGTACGTTCATTATAATGATTTTGAAAGTGAAGTCAATGGGCTTCGGAATCAAAAAACCAGGGACGAATAAAGCACCCGTCCCTGGTCCTTCAACTACCAACTATCCAACTACACAACCAAACTCACCAGTTTGCCCTTGACCACGATCACCTTCACGGGTTCCCTGCCGTCCAGATGCTTCTTCACGATCTCGCTTGCCAGCGCGGCAGACTTGACCTCGTCCTCGCCCGCCTCCGCCGGGGCCCGTGATGCGGTCGCGCACCTTGCCGTTGATCTGCACCGGGATTTCGACGACATCCTCCTTCGCGGCGGCTTCGTCCACTGGGGGCCAGGATTGTTGATGGATCGAGTATGGCTTGCCCAGATGATTCGTCCACAGTTCTTCGGCGATGTGCGGCGCGACGGGCGCCAGCATCTTCAGATAGTTTTCCTGCGCCTCGCTCCATTCGGGACTGCCGGCTGCTCCCGCTTCCCGAGCCTTGTACATCTCGTTGAGCAGTTCCATCAGGGACGAGATGATGGTGTTGAACTCGAAGCTCTCGAAGTCGTGGGTCACTTTGCGCAGGGTCTGATGGACGCGTCGGCGCAGAGTCAATTTGGTTTCATCGGAGGCAGTCGCGGGTGAGTCCGAGGCGTCCGTGAACAATGTCCACACGCGGCGCATCCAGCGCGCAGTCCCTTCGATGCCCTGCGAGTCCCACGGCGCGCCCATCTCCCAACGCGCGAAGAACATCAGGTAGGCGCGCACGGTATCCGCGCCGTACTTCTCCACCAGCATGTCCGGCGCGACCACGTTGCCGCGGCTCTTGGACATCTTGGCGTGATCCTCCGCCAGCACCATGCCCTGGTTGCGCAACTGCATCATCGGCTCGTTGCCTTTGGTGATGCCCAGATCGCGCAATGCTTTGTGGAAGAAGCGTGTGTACAGCAGGTGCATGGTGGCATGTTCGATGCCGCCCGTGTACGTGTCAACGGGCATCCAGTAGTTGTACTCGGCTTCGTCGAACGGACCCTTATCGTAATGCGGACTCAGATAACGCAGGTGATACCACGACGAACACATGAACGTGTCCATCGTGTCGGTCTCGCGCTCGGCGGGTTCGCCGCAGATCGGACAGGTGGTGTCCTTCCACGTTGGATGCAGTTTCAAGGGGCTTTCACCGGTCGGCTTCCATTCCACGTCGTCGGGCAGTATCACGGGCAGTTGATCTTCAGGGACGGGATTCCATCCATGCACATCGCAATGGATCATGGGAATCGGCGCGCCCCAATAACGCTGACGGCTGATCAGCCAATCGCGGTAACGATAATTGACCGCTTCCTTGCCGATGCCTTTTTCCTCCAGCCAGTCAATCACCGCGCGGATGCCGGGATTCTTGCGTCCCTTTTCATTGTTGACTTTCGTCCCGTTGAACGGACCGGAGTTGACCATGACTCCTTCGCCGATGTATGCGACTTCGAGTTCGCCCCCCTCTATCTCTCCCCCCAAATTCGGAGAATTTGGGGGGAGTTGGTGGGGGGGCTCGGGCCGGATCACTTCGACAATGGGCAGGTCATATTTCCGGGCAAATTCGAAGTCGCGTTCGTCGTGCGCAGGGACCGCCATGATCGCGCCTGTTCCGTAGGACATCAACACATAGTCCGCGATCCAGATCGGGATGCGCTCGTTGTTGACCGGGTTGATCGCATAACCGCCTGTGAAGACGCCTGTCTTTTCCTTGTCCACGGCTTCGCGCTCGATGTCCGATTGACGCGCGGCTTGCATTTTGTAATCTTCGACGACCTGCTTCTGTTGGGGTGTCGTGACCTTGTCCACCAGCGGATGCTCGGGGGCGAAGACCATGAAGGTCGCGCCCCACAGCGTGTCGGGGCGGGTGGTGAAAACGGTGATCAGTGACAAGTCATCAGTATCCAGTGCAGACTGATCACTGTCCACTGATGACTGATTACTCTCGATTCGGAACTTCACCTCCGCCCCCTCCGAGCGCCCGATCCAATTTGTCTGCAGAACCTTCACGCGCTCGGGCCAGTCTATTTCATCGAACCGCAGCAGTTCGTCGGCATATTTCGTGGTTTTGAAGAACCACTGCTCAAGGTTCTTTTTGATAACGGGTGTGCCGCATCGTTCGCAGACGCGGTTCTCGCCGATCACCTGCTCGCGCGCCAGCGTCGTATTATCCTTCGGGCACCAGTCCACAGCCGACATCTTGCGATACGCCAGCCCCGCCTTGTACAATTGGACAAAGAACCATTCGGTCCATTTGTAATAGGATGGGTCGGCAGAGACCGCTTCGCGCTCCCAATCGAACATTGTGCCCATGGAGCGCATCTGTTTTCGCATCCGTTCGATGTTCGCAAACGTCCGTTTCATCGGATGGATGCCGTCCTTGATGGCGGCATTCTCCGCATTCAGACCGAACGCGTCGAAGCCCATCGGGAACAGGACGTTGTATCCCTTCATGCGCATGTACCGCGCCCGCGCATCCGGGGGGAATCATCGCATACCAGTGACCGATGTGCAGGTCGCCGCTGGGATAGGGCAGCATGGTCAGCGCGTAGTGCTTGGGTCTGCTCTCGTCAATCACGGCGCGGTACAACTTGTCCGCTTCCCACTTCGCCTGCCATTTCTGCTCGATGTTTTGGGGATTGTAGGAAATATCCCTGGGGGTCTTCGCTTCTCTCTTTGCAGGTTTGGCCGCTGCGCTCATTGCGCTCATGAGCGACCTGGCGCTGGCGGTTCTCCCTAATGGGCGTTCGACGACCGCTTTCCGCTTAACCTGGTTCCGCGCCTTGGGCTTGACGGCTTTCTTGATGACCGGTTTCCTGATAGCGGGCTTTTTGGGGGCGGCGGGTTTCCTCGCTTTCGCAGGCGATGTGACAAATGCCTTTTTGACGGCTTTCACCTTGGCAGGCTTTACCGTCTTCCTGGCGGTTTTTGTCCTGGTTTTCTTTTTTATTTTTATTTTCTCGATTGTTTCAGCCATTCTTACCTCATTCTTATAAGTGTCGTATTCCAGGTTCCACGTCTCGAACGACGTGTGAGGTGCAGGGATGGAGGCGTGAAAGGAGGAGCGGACCTTCCTTCCAGAAAACGAGATTGACCCGAATGTTCATTTGTGCCTCCTTTCCAAAATTGACCGTGGCGACAGACGGCGGACCACGGTTATCGTCCGCCATCCAAAAACAAAAAGCCCTTCATCCACTCAGGGACGAAGGACGCTAGGCACTCCGCGGTACCACCCAAATTGTAAGTCCAAATTAATTTGGACTTACCACTCTTGCGCTATAACGGGCTTTCCCGTCACTGACTACCTTCCACTTTCCAATGGAGATTCACCAGCGAAGTCTCTCTTGCGAGATAACAGGCGAGTTCGGTCTTGTGGATGGCATTCCCGTTCGATGCCGTTGAAGGGCTTCCACCTCGCTTTCCCTTCTCGCTGACGGGATGACCTACTACTCCTGCTTTGACTTTTACTTAGACCTGACAGGTTTTCAAAACCTGTCAGGTCTTTTATATATTGTGGACCCAGGGGGATTCGAACCCCCGGCCTTCTCAATGCCATTGAGACGCGCTCCCAACTGCGCTATGGGCCCGGTTTTCCAGTGATCAGTCTTCAGTAATCAGTGACCCGTTTTGTCTGTTCAGTAACTGATTACTGATCAATGTTTACTGGTCACTGAACAGGTGGACCTGAGGGGATTCGAACCCCTGACCTTCTCAGTGCGATTGAGACGCGCTCCCAACTGCGCTACAGGCCCCAAGGTCAAAGCGGTCTGTATTCTACCTGAGGGGTGGGGGAATGTCAATAAGAAAGCGCGATGTCCGCGCTATTTATGGAGCGGGAGCAGCACCTTGAGTGTGGCGCCTTTGCCCAGCCCTTCGGATTCCGCCCAGATCTTCCCGCCCTGTGCTTCGACGAGTCCCTTCGCAATCGAGAGACCGATTCCCAGCCCGCCGTAACTGCGCGTGTTGGGCGGCTCGATCTGGTAGAACTCTTCGAAGATTTTCCGCAGTTTGTCCACAGGGATACCCTTGCCCTTATCCTGTACCCAGGCAAGGACTTGATCGCCCTGCTGAACCGCCCCAACGGTGATCTCGCCGCCGTCGTTCGAAAAGCGGACGGCGTTGTTGATCAGGTTGACGAACGCGAGGATGGTCTTTTCGGGGTCCACGTTCACAAAGATTGGATCCTCTTGAAATGCGAGGACCAGTTGCAGGTCCCGCCGCGAAGCGAGATATTTCACTTCGTCGAGCGCAAAGTTCAACACATCCTGCACGGAAACCTTCGATGGGCGAAGCTCCATCTCGTCGGTTTGGAGCAGGGTCAGGTTGTTCATCTGGTCGAGCAAGGCGCGCATTTCGGTGGCGGCGCTGAGCACCTGGTTGGCGTGCTCCGAAAGGATGCCCTTGGATTCCTCCTGGAGGAACGTGGCGTAGCCGATGATGATTCCGAGCGGCGTACGCAGTTCGTGCGAGGCGAGCGAGAGGAAGTTGGTTTTGATCTGGTTGGTCTCGCGCACTTTGTTGAGTGCCTGCTGGGTGGCGCGGAGCAGGCGCGCGTTGTTGATGGCAATGGCGGCGTGCGCGGCGAGGACGGAAAAGGTGATGCTGTCGCTTTCGTCGAAATCGCCGTTGCGTTTATTGATGGCTTCCAGCACGCCCACCACGCGGTCCTTGATGGGCATGGGCACGCCGAGCAGGGAATGGATCTTGATCTTGACGTGCTCGGAGACGATCTGGTAATGACGCGGGTCGTCCTCCACGTCGTTGAGGATGAGCGGCTGGTTGGTGCGGAAGATCGTGCCTGCGATGCTGTTGTCAATCGGCACGGGGATTTCGGCAAGCTGGGCGGGGTCGGAGCCGGTGGCGGCGGCAAAATACAGGCGCGGGTTGCGCTCGTCGTACAGCAGGATGGATGCGGCTTCGCAGTCGAGCAATTCCGTGGCGGTGGAGGTGATCAACTGGAGCAGGGCTTCGAGGTCGAGCGTGGAATTCAACGTGACGCTCATCTCCACGAGGCGGAAGAGCAGTTTGCCGCGTCCCTCCAGGGCTTTGAGTTGTCCGGTTTTGGTGAGGCTGGTCATAGGTTGAGTGTATAACCTTTACCTGCGAAATTCAAGCCCCTTTGGTCATATATGTCATTTTCCACTTGACCCTTCCCCCGTCCCGTCCTACAATTCCCGTTAGTCTTGTGGTCAATTCACGAGATAACCGCTCTTCGACTATCAGACTATCTAACTATCCAAGTATCGAAACTACCCAACCAGGAGACAAAAAAACATGGCTGACTATCTTGTTCGCGGCAAACTTGCCGACCTCGACCCCGACGTTTACGAATTGACCCAACTCGAAGCCGAACGGCAATACCGCAAGTTGATTCTGATCCCGAGCGAGTCCACGGCGCCGATGGCGGTGCGCGAGACGCTGATGTCTGCCTTCCAGAACATCTACGCGGAAGGCTACCCCGACGAGGAGATGCGCTGGATGACCGAGGAGGAGATCCTCGATTACCCCGCGCGTCTTGCTCATTACCGCCGCAACGGCGACCCGCGCTATTACAAGGGCGTGGAATATGCGGACGTGGTCGAGTCGCTGGCTCGCCGCCGCGCCGCCGAGGCTTTTGCCGCGAACGGCTTCATGGCAGACCAGATTTACGTCAACGTGCAGGCGCTTTCGGGCGCACCCGCCAACAACGCGGTGTACCAGGCATTGCTCAACGTAGGCGACACCGTGATGGGACTCGACCTCCTGCACGGCGGTCATCTCTCGCATGGCTCGCCCGTCAACCGCAGCGGCAAGTGGTTCAACGCCGTCCATTACAGCGTGGACGAAAACGAACGGCTGGATTATGAAGCCATCCGCAAACTGGCGAACGAGGCAAAGCCCAAACTGCTCATTGCAGGTTATTCGTCCTATTCGTGGGTCCCCGATTGGAAGAAGTTCCGCGAGATTGCCGATGAGGTCGGCGCGTACTTCCTCGCGGACATTTCGCACATCGGCGGGCTGGTAGCGGCGGGAGTTGTCCCCTCGCCGATTGGCATCGCCCACGTGGTCATGTCCACCACGCACAAGAGCCTGGATGGTCCGCGCGGCGCGGTGCTGTTGACCACATTTGCAGACATCGCCAAGAAGATTGACAAAGCCGTCTTCCCAGGCGAGCAGGGCGGTCCGCACGTCCAGGTGTTCGCGGGTCTTGCTTTGACCTTCAAACTGGCGCAGACCAGGCAATTCAAGAAGTTGCAGGAACAGACGATCAAGAATGCGGTGGCGATGGCGGATCAATTCATGAAGCGCGGGCTGCGCGTCCCGTTTGGAGGGACGGACTGCCACATGTTGAATGTGGACTGTTCTTCGATTGTTGGAGAAGACGGAACAAAACTCAGCGGCGACCAGGCGGCTCGCATCCTGGACATTGTGGGCATGGTCGTCAACCGCAACACGATCCCCGGCGATAAGAGCGCGGCGGCGCCTTCGGGCATCCGCTTGGGAACGCCGTGGATCACCCAGCGCGGATTCGACGAAAAGAAGTCGCGCCAGTTGGCGGACATCATCGCAGACGTGCTTGCTGGCGTGCGCGCCGCATTCGGTGGATACCGTCCGCAAGGGGAGACAGCGCCGCGCAAAACTGGATTTCAACGTGTTGAACTCCGCCAAGTTGAAGGTTCGCAAACTGGCTGAATCGGCGGGGATTGATTTCAAGCCGACGAAGAGCGGGTATCCGCATTTCTATTACATTGATGACCCCCTCCCAACCTCCCCCAAGAAGGGGGAGGGGGGTGCCGTATTTGAACTGAGCGGCGCGCGCGTTCGGCAGGTATTGGATTATGCGACGGTGTGCGATATGTCCGCGTTGACGAAGGGCAGGTCGGCGGAGACAACGATTGCAACACCAAAAGGCTCGGTCAAAGTCGTGTTGACCTGCGTGAATGCGAACACGTATCAACTCGAGGCGCCGTCTGCGAAAGCAAGCGTGGTTGCAACATGGTTGCGAGACCTCTCCGATGGGTACGTGTCGTTCAACCTGGACGGTGAAAAAGATTTCAGCGCGAGGCGGATGCCGGGTCCGTTTATTGTGGCGGATGGCAGGAAGAAGAATGTGGTCAAGCCCTCACCCCTGCCCTCTCCCAGCGGGAGAGGGGGAAGCGTCGGTGTGGAAAAACCTTTTTATATCGGGATCAAGCCTCCCGTCGGGAACGAAGCGGCGCTCCCATCCTTTGCATGGCAGGACGTCGAAGGCGAGTTAAAGAAGACAGCGTTGAATCAAACGCATCGAGACCTCGGCGGCAGGATGGTCCCCTTTGCAGGCTGGGAAATGCCTGTGGTGTACACATCCATCTTTGAAGAACATTTGGCGACGCGGCAGGCGGCGGGGTTGTTCGATGTCTCGCACATGGGCGTGTACGACGTGCGCGGCGCGGATGCCGCGTCGTTCCTCGATTCGGTCTGCGGAAACGACTGCGGCGGCTTGCTGCCCGGCGAAAGTCTGTACACGCATTTCCTCACGCCCGATGCGGATGTGATTGACGATACGCTGGTCTATCGGCGCGGGTGGAATGATTATCTCGTGGTGGTGAACGCATCGAACGATGACAAGGACCGCACGTGGCTGGAGGCGGTACGCGACGGCACGGTGCGGATTGACAACGACCGACCCTGGGCGCGGACGTATGGTTACAACGCCGAAATCCGCAACCTGCGGGACCCGAAGGCTGGTTCTGCCATGCGGGTTGACATTGCGCTTCAAGGACCGAAATCGCGCGACATTTTGCTGGCGATGGGCGTGGACAGTGAAACCCGCGCGCGCATCATAAAATTGAAGCGGACGGAGTTGTGCGATGCGGTTGTGGGTGGGTTCGACCTAATCGTCTCGCGCACGGGTTACACGGGCGAGAAGATGGCGTTCGAGTTGTTCGTCCACCCCGAGCGCGCGGTTGACTTTTGGAACGCTGTGTTGAAAGCGGGCGAGCCGTTCGGCGTGAAGCCCATCGGCTTGGGCGCGCGCGACTCGCTCCGCACCGAAGCGGGCTTGCCGTTGTACGGTCACGAGATGGGATTGGGTTCGGGCAAATTCGACGGGCGCGATTTAGGCGTTGCCGAAGGCGGATTTGGTTCGTACGTGAAGACCTACAAGCCGTGGTTCATCGGTCGCGATGCCTTTGTGGCGCGCGAGAAGGAGCGCAAAGGCGTGGTCATCCGCTTCCGCTTCGACGAACAACGCACGCGCATGGCGCACAACAGCGACCCTGTGGTGAATGACAAAGGCGAGCGCATCGGCTTCGTCACCTCCTGCGCGATTGACTCCGAGCGCTTCCTGACGGGTCAAGCCTATGTGGATCTGGCGTATGCCAAAGAAGGCACGCCGATCCTCATCCACCAGGGCGGGGTGATGGATCGTCCACCCGCAGCGGCGAAGGTGGTGAGTCGGTTTGCGAAGCTTTGAGTAAGTGGTAAGTCGTAATTGAGTAATTAGAGATTGGAGATTGGGACGGCGTATCATCCCCGCAGGGGAGAGGGGGGACGCTGTCTTTTTTCATCCCCGACAATCTGACAAATTATCAAATATTGTTAAATAAAGCCTTGACAATGTCAGGTTTAGGTGTATACTATCAAATAAGAAAAGTTTTGTATGGAGTAAGAAATTATGCCCGATGCAGATAAAGTTAGAAATCTCTCCCATCGCTGGTCAAAAATGTATAAAAAGATTTGCGAGGGACATTTTAATAATGCTACGTTGGCCGAAGATGCAATGAGAGCGCTAGCAAAAGATGTTGGAGACTATAGGGACCCTCCTATTCGCCTTTTAAAAGAGGCCGCAATTAGATTAGAGGGTATTAGAAATGGCCCGTTATTTCGCCCAGTCTACAATTGGAGTGATGAAGATAATTTTATTCGCAAGTTGGCGTCAAGCTACATTCAAAATTATCGGGCAAATCAGCGAGGAATTAACTTAGCTATATCGGTATATAAACGTCTTATAAGCAAGCTGAGGAATGGTGAAGCTATTGCAGGAAATTTCAAAGAGGTGTTATGCCGTGAATACATCCGTGAGATTTACGATAGCAATTTTACTGAACGAATACCTCTTGTAAGTAATAATGATATTGACCCAGATTGGAACTCAATTAGCCAAAGGCTGAATGAAATAAACAGTCTTGTTGATAGGAAGATCGGTTCTCTTGCATCAAGAATTGCCCAAAAAGGAAATGTAAGGCGCATTCGATTTAATTCGCGTCGTCTTCCTCAAAGACCGATAACTATTGAAGATGATATTTCCAGCATTGGAAACAGGATATGAAAACCGCTCGGTTAGATTACACTTTTCTATTTGAGCCTATCCAAAATCACAGCACTAACGTAACACTTTTAACTCACCCAAAAGACAAGCGCGATTGTTTTACTATCTCAATTAATGATAACTCCTTATCAACCAATTGGCTTTCGACCGTCCCGTCAATTAGTGCTGATTTACTTGATTTAGCAATTGCGATTCACGCAGCAGATCGACTTATCAAGAGAAGTGCCGATATACCCCTTTCTTTTCGTATTAAATTACCAGTCAGAAATTTCGATACTTTTTCCAAAAGCGAGGTCTGTAATCTTTTAACCGATGTTCTTGAATGGTATACCAACGACTGTTGGTATTTTGAATTCTCAAAACGAGAAATCTCGGGGCGTGACGTGGAAGTGCAACCTCAATTACCATTGGGAATTCAGCCTGGCGAAATCGAAGTTGCGTTATGGAGCGGCGGCTTAGACTCGTTATCAGGATTGCACACTCGATTGCTTGCTAATACGGCCACCCATCATGTTCTTGTAGGAACTGGTAGCAATTTTTATGTTCTTAAAAAGCAACAGCAAATTGCTCGTGAAATAGATCAGTCATTTTCTGGCCGAACCTCACTAATTCAGATCCCATACAAATGGAGTAAAACTCCAGTAACTGGAAAAAATTTTGATCAACGTTCGCGTGGTCTTGTTTTCATTTTGATTGGTGTTGCTTGTGCCCATCACATAGGTAACGGTTCCTTATTTATATACGAGAATGGGGTTGGGGCGATCAACTTGCCGTACTCCAAAGCTGAGGTCGGTTTAGATCAAGCGAGATCTGTGCATCCATTATCTTTATTACGCGTTAGCAAGCTTGTATCGAGTCTTTTAAGTGCTCCATTCCAAGTTATCAACCCATATTTGTTTTGGACTAAAGCACAAATGGTAAAAAGTTTAGTCAACAATGAAAGAAAGGAACTAATCTTCCTCTCTTCGTCATGCGACAGAAAGCACAGACGGCAAGATGGAATCGCTCAGTGCGGCGTTTGCACTTCTTGTTTACTGCGACGTCAATCATTGAGCGCTCTAGGCATTGAAGATCAAACTCATTATGACAAAAATCTCATAGATAAGGACGGGGCACATTTCCGAGCTATGCAATATCAAGTAAACAGGATACGGTTTTTATTAAAACAACAAGATCCATGGGTTAGTTTGTCAGAGGAGTATCATGATCTAAATGATATTGCAGATCAAATCTCATTTCAAACTGAGGAAGAAATTAATAACTCAAGGAGACAACTTATTCAGCTATACACCGAATATGCAGATGAATGGAAATTATTTGAAGAACATATTGAGAAAGGCACTTCAAACACTATGTTACCTATGCATCATCATAATAAAAACATCTAATTTCTTAACCTTGGAAGGATGATTGCAATGGAAGAAAATATTCTCAACAAACTTGACATGCGTAAATTAGGGCGCGAGCTACAACAAGCACGATCGAAAAGAGGCTTGACGCAAGCTGATGTTGCTCAAGTTCTAAATGTTGCTCGTACGACTATAACCGCTATCGAAAAAGGGGAACGGCGTATTAAGGCGGATGAATTAATTAAATTAGCTCGTGCTTATGGTCGACAAGTAGGTGATTTTGTTCGAGAACGTCCACAAATTGAACCATTTTATGTTCAATTCCGTGGACCATTTTTGCAAGACGAAGATGAAGATAGCGAAATTTCAAAGTACGTTGACGAACTAGAAGAGCTATCTCGAGATTATCTTGAACTGGAGCAGATGACGAACTCTCCACTTATTAAGAAATATCCAAATGAATATACTCTCAATGGACTTAGAGTTGATTTAGCAGCCGAGGATGTGGCAAATCAGGAAAGAAAACGCCTCGGTCTAGGTGATGGTCCTATACCAATTCTTCGAGATATTTTGGAACAAGATGTCGGTCTTCGCATCTTTTACTTACCTATCAAGCCATCTAAGTACTCTGCAATGTATTTATACGACCATGAATTAGGAGGATGTATTGGCATTAACATCTTGCACCCAGAAGAACGGCGAAGGTGGTCTCTTGCCCATGACTATGGGCACTTCTTGGCGCACAGATATAAGCCAACGATGTTTGTTATCAACAACTATCAACGAATGCCTCAGAGTGAACAATTTGCAGATTATTTTGCAGCTCGTTTTCTTATGCCAGCTAGTGGCTTGACGATGCGATTTAACGATATCCGAAAAACCAAGGAGAAGATCGTAGTTGCAGACTTATGCACACTTGCACATTTTTATGGTGTCTCCGTGGAGGCATTAACGTTACGATTAGAGGATTTGAAGCTAATTCCCACTGGTATATGGGATAAACTTCAACAGGGCGGTTTCAAAGTTCGAGAAGCGCAAGCACAACTTGGACTAGGCGAAATACCAAGCCAAGATAGCCACCTGCCCATTCGATACCAAAACTTGGCAGTGCTTGCATTTGAGCAAGGTTTAATTACCGAAGGTCAATTTGCCCAATATTTAAGGGTTGATAGACTTTCAGCGCGAAATATAGCAGAAAACCTGCGTAGGCATATAAGTAAAACCCTGGATATCAATAGCGAGATCGAACTTAATATGACTGAATCAATCAATGTTTAGGATGGGAATGTGTCTATCAATAAGGCGTTTTCACATGACTGCATAATTCTAGATGCCTGTTGCATCATAAACCTATTTGCCTCGCAGCAAATGAGAGCTATTCTAGAAACTATTCCAAAGAGTCTCTCTGTAGCCGCTTATGTAAAAGACTACGAGGTTCTTAGCGTATATTCTGGGCCAATTGATAATATACAAGAAGCTTCTGAAATAATTGACTTGCAACCCTTTGTAGATCAAAAGCTGCTACTTCTAGTGGACATTGAGAATGAAATCGAAGAGAACACTTATATTAGTTTTGCGGAAAGGCTTGATGACGGTGAAGCTATAACTGGCGCAATTGCAATAAACCGAAACTGGGCAATAGCAACGGATGACTTGAAATCTGTGAAATTGTTCAAAAGTAAAGCGCCCCATATTGCTTTAGTGTCAACATTAGATCTTTTGAAATATTGGGTTGATACCCAAAAACCAAGTGAAGATATTATTCGCGAAACCTTGTTAAATATTAGAGTGAGAGGAAAATATGAACCTCACAAGGATCATCCTTTAATTAAATGGTGGCAAAAATTTAGGTGAAATCAGTTCTCACTAACATACTCTCATACTTTTTTTGTCTACCACTTCCGCTGGCGAATGATCCGGTAAACAAACACAACGGGATTGCCAATGCATTTGGGGAAGGGATCGGTTTGGCATCTCCCCGATTGAGGTAATAATCAAACAAGTCCATTGGACTAACCCCCGTCCTGCTTCGGCGAGCTCAGCACATCGCCTTCCTTGGAGGGAAGGGGTGTCTTTTGCAAGAGCGACTCCCCCCCCGCTCGTCGGGGAGGGGTCGGTTGGACCTCTCCCTGACTTGATAATCAATCGGCGGCTCCGTTTGCCCCTCTCCCACAAGGGAGAGGGTATTTTGTCGGTCTCTGCTCTACGGATGGGGCTGAAATTCCAAGTCAGTGTTTCAATTGATGGAGTACCTGCCCCTCCCCCTTGGGGAGGCGGGGAGGAGTTTGTTTTGCCTCCTCATTCTTCGGCTTATAAACTCAATAACCTACGCGCACAATTCTGGAGAACTACTTGATTGCAAACCATTGACAGTATGGGGAAAAGGCATAAAATCCATCCAATTTATCCTTTCAAGTTGCAAGCAGCTCCAATCAAAACCTGTGTTCAACGCCGGTTCCAATGCGGAATCGGCGTTCCAAATTTCAAGCACTCAAAGGAGAGATGCGTATGAAACAAGTTGTCAGGTTTTTTGTATCGGCGCTTGCCATCGTAGTCCTGGCGCTCGGCTCGATGGCAGTGACTCCCGCGCAAGCCCAGGGAAGTCAAAACTATTTCGTCGTCCAATTTACGGGTCCCATTGAGGATGCGTGGAAGGCGGAGGTCATGGCAGAGGGCGCAGAGATCCTGGATTACATCCCGGATTTTGCGTTTAAAGTCCGCATGAATCCCGGCATTGCCAATCGGGTCGCGGCGAAGGGATTTGTCGCGGCAGTGACCCCCTACCAGTCGGAATTCAAGTTTGGGGCTGACCTGAAGCGGGATGGGGAAATGAACCTGTACCTCGTGCGCATCGAACGCGGCTCGGACTTCGGTCTGACCCGCGCGGCGGTCGCCCAGACCGGAGCGGAAATCCTCGGCTCTGAAGAGGATTTGATGGTGGTCGCCGCGAACCCTTCGTTCCTCGACGCGATCGCCGGTGTGGACGACGTGGCATCCATCAACAATTACGTCATGCGTGAGTTGCACAGCGCATCGAACGCTCCCGCTTACAACGAATCGGCGGGCGACATCATCAACGCCGAAGTGGCGAACGCGCGCGGTTATGACGGCTCGACGGTCATCGTCGGCGTTTCGGATACCGGCGTGGGCGACGGCACAACGACCGGCGCGCATCCCGATATCCCCTCCAGCCGCGTGGTGGCGGTCTATAACTGGCCCGGCGTGACGGATACCTGCTTCCAATCCATCACGGACGACGGCGCCATTGACGTGGATTCCGGCCATGGGACGCACACCTCCGGCTCGATCCTGAGCGGAGGCGAACCGGGCGGGCAGGGCCGCGGCGTCGCTCCGGTTGCGCGGCTCGTCTTCCAGGCGACCGAAAACTGGGCGAACATCTCGAATTTCTGCCAGATCTTCGGCGGCTGGCCCGCGAACGGATACTTCCTCACAGGCTTGCCGGATGATTTGAAGACGATGTACCAGCAGGCGTATAACGCCGGCGCGCGCATCCATTCCAACTCGTGGGGCGCGGCGGTCGCGGGCGATTACACCGTGGACAGCGTCAACACCGACTCGTTCGTGTGGACGAACCGTGACATGGTCATCACCTTCTCCGCGGGCAACGAAGGCATTGACGCAAATGCCGACGGCGTGGTGGATAACGACTCCATCGGCGCGCCCGGCACATCGAAGAACGTCATCACCGTCGGCGCGAGCGAAAACGTGCGCCCCGACAACTGGCCCTGCGATACCAGCCTGACCTATACCTCGCACGACGCCTACCAGACCGGGCAGACGTGCAACAGCATGGGCGGAACGCAACAGAACTTCCTTGGCACATACGGGCAGCGCTGGGGCGCGGACTTCCCCGCCAACCCCATTGCCTCCGACCCGACCGCCGGTAATCCGGGCCAGATGGCGGCGTTCTCCAGCCGCGGCCCCACCGACGACGGCCGCATCAAACCGGACGTTGTTGCTCCCGGCACGTGGATTCTCTCCGCCTTTTCCAGCCTGTATCAGGAAGGTTACGGCGATCCGGTGAATCCGCAGAACGGCGCGTATCAATGGGACGGCTGGGGCACGCCTTACAACAGCGAATACAAGTACATGGGCGGCACCTCCATGTCGAATCCGCTTGCGGCGGGCGGCGCGACGGTCGTCAAGGATTACTACAGCAAAGCCTTCAGCATCAATGCGTCTGCCGCTCTGGTCAAAGCCACCCTCATCAACACCGCCGTGGATATGGCGGACGAGAACAACGACGGCGTGAACGACAATGACTTCCCTATCCCGAACAACCATGAAGGCTGGGGTCTGATCAATCTCGACGCTGCGACGGATGGATCGGTTGCCTTCGTGGATGAGGCGCCGACCGGCTTAAGCACCGGCGGCTCGACGAACTTCACCGTCACTCCTACGGGCGGACCACTCAAGATCACGCTTGTTTGGACGGACTATCCCTCGACTGATACCGCCACGACCAACCTGGTCAACAACCTGAACCTCACCGCCACCAGCGGCGCGAACACTTATCGCGGCAACGTCTTCTCCGGCGGCTGGAGCACAACCGGGGGATCGGCTGATAATGTGAACAACGTCGAAAACATCTACATTCAGTCGCCTGCGGGTACCTACACCGTGACCGTCAGCGCGTTCAACGTCCCGAACGGACCGCAGAAGTTCGCCCTCGTGGTGGACGGCGGCACGATCAGCACGCCTCCCCCGCCGACCAGCACCGGTTATCTCGCTCCGACCACGCAAGCCGCGGTGACATCGGGCGCGGGCGACAACAACGGCTTCCAGACCACCCCCGGCAATGCCTTTGTTGACGACAACGCCTTCGCGGTGGATGTGGACAGCGGCAGCAACAAGAACACATCCTGCACCAATTCCGGCAAGGATAAGCACCTGTTCTACAATTACAACTTCAACATTCCTTCCGGTTCCATCTTGGGAATCCAGGTGCGCCTCAATGCGCGCGCAGACTCGACGACCGGCGCGCCCAAGATGTGCGTGGAAATTTCGTGGAACGGCGGCGCTTCATGGACCGCCGCCAAGAGCACGAGCCTGACCGCATCGGAAGTGGCGTACACCCTGGGCGGCACAGGCGATACCCGGGGCGCTCCTGGGCGCTGGGTGATTTCGGCAATACGAACTTCCGGGTGCGCGTGACGAACGTCGCCAGCAACAACTCGCGCGACTTCTATCTCGATTACATCGCGGTCAACGTCACCTACCAGCCGTAAGTCCCGCGCACTATCGTTTCATAAACATGACTCACCCCGAAATTAAGGTTTCGCGGGTGAGTTCATTTTTAACAGCAAATCGGACGCGGATTAACGCTGAATACGCAGACTTTTGGAGGTCTTTTCCGCGCGCTTCGCGGTCTGCGCTTGCCAGTGTCCCATATTATTTTCGAGGTTAATGACGTTTATCCGATCTTACCCTGCGAAGGCAAAGGCGTAATAAATACCCAGTTCTATTGTGCTTTCAAAGGGCGGTCGCCACCACAACAAAACAAAGGTCAGCGCAAAAGGGATGGCTCTAAACAGCAGGAAGGGGCGGCGCCTGCCCCAGCGCGAGCGCGTGCGGTCCGAGATGTACCCCACGATGGGATCGTTGATGTAATCCCAGGTGCTGCCTGCGAAAATGACAATGGCGGCGACAGAAGGTCTCACGCCCACGATGTCCGTCAGGAACAAAGCAAAATACACGCTGAGGATGGTGTTGGTCAGGCTGAAGCCCAGGTCGCCCGCGCCGTACATCCATTTGACCCGCCGGGATAGTTTTTCTGTCATGCCGTTGCTCCAAAAAGGGATGTCGAACCGTAGGTGGTAACACGCATCCAGGGAAAACGGGACGCTTTTCCCGCGCGTTCCATGATAGACCCCTCATGAAGATGTGGAAGATTCCTCTTGAACCTCCGCCTCGATGACGGTGTTGTTATAAGCATCTTTATAAATTGGAGATTCCATGAGACTTATTCGCACTTTGGTTTTGGCTGGCGGTTTGTTCGCGCTTGCCCTGGCGTTCGGCTTTATCTTCCGTGTTCCATTGGCGCTCGGCATCTGGCCCTGGGAGGATGGGCGTTATTCGTATTTGTTCGTCGGTTCCATTCTGGCAGCGGTTAGCGCGGCGATGGTCTGGGTCGGCTGGACGGGGGAACTGGGCGTGCTCCCGGCAGGCTCGCTCAATATCTTTGTGATTGCGCTAACGACAGCGGTTTATTTTTTCGATCTCGCCTCTCAGGGACGTTCGGAACTTTGGGGATTTGGAATCGCATCCGCTGTGATGGCGCTGATCAGCAGCGCGGCGTTTTTGTGGAGCCGTAAACTTCCGTTGACCGACTCGCGTCCCACGCCAATGCCGGTCAAAATTTCCTTCGGGATTTTTGTCGCCGCGCTCGTTTTGGCGGGCGGGGCGCTGGTTCTGCGCCTGCCCGTTTTTCCGTGGACGTTGAACCCCGATTCGTCCGTGATTTTTGGCTGCATCTTCCTCGGGGACGCCTTTTACTTCCTTTATGGTTTATACCGCCCGGTTTGGGGGAATGCGCTGGGGCAATTGTTGAGTTTCCTGGCGTACGACCTGACGTTGATCCTGCCGTTCCTCATGATGTTCGACACAGTGGACCCCGCGCGCTATATCAACCTGATCGTCTATCTGGCGGTGCTGGTCTACAGTGGAGGACTTGCGGTCTATTACCTGTTCGTCAACCCGCAGACGCGCTAGGGGATTTATCTTTTTCACTCACCTTGCGCCGATGTCCTCTTTTGAACCGCCAAGAAAGGATAGGGTGAAAAACTTGGCGTCATGGCGGTTTTTCGCGTAACGTGAGTTATTCGGCAGGGGACTGCGCCTCCACGACCTCCACTTCGTTCGTGATCTCGACCGCGTCCTTCAAGGTGGCGTAGACCGAGCAGTACTTTTCCGCGCTCAGTTGAATCGCCTTGCGGACTTTCTGCGGGTCAATGCCCCTGCCGACCGCTTGAAAAAGCATGTGGATCTTGCGAAAGCGCCACGGCGGGGTGTCGTCCTGGGTCGCTTCGGCGCTGACCTTGAGTTCGTGCAAGTCCTGCCGCTGTTTGACCAGAATCTCGACCACATCGTACGATACGCAGCCGATCAGCGCCATGGGGAGCAGATCCGAACCGCTCACGCCGTCCGGCTTTCTCATGGCGACCGGATAATAGTCTCTGTCTTTGAGGATGAATTTTTGGTTGGGATCCCAGTTGAGGTGAACCTGATGCGTTGCCATGTCCGCAGTATAACAGTATGCGGTACCTGCCGGCGGGCGGAACGCGGACTCGGCTTGGGAACAAGTTCCGCTTGGGTGTAGAAAAAAACCCGACTGCCCGAAAGGCGTACCGCACGCGCGAAGCGCAGTCCCGCCAGTCAATGCGCACTGTGCGGGCTGTGTTTCATTGCAGGATCGGCAAAAGGAGTAAAAGTTCCTTTTGGCTCTTGTAAAACTCGATGCTTGGACGGGTCGAATCAATGCGCCCTTTATATTCTTGACTCATTTTTTCGAACACGTTAGGTATCTCATCGGCGTGTTCCGTCCAATCCTCAAGTTTTTCCTGGGCATACAAGCCGCCGGGGATGGTCCACTTTTGAAATCCAAGCTGCTCCGGCTCATTGGGGTCTTTTATGGCTACGCAGGCTCGATACTGTCCGGTCGAATACTGAAAGGTGGCATAAAACTTTCTGCCCTTGAGGCTCGCCAGACGTGTCTCTAATTTATTGAAGGCTTCGCCTGAACCGGCGGGTCCATTGGGAGAGTCCACGAACATGACTTCTATATCCTTGATTGTCGTTTCCATGAGTTTACTCCTTTCTAGTGTTTGACCGGGAAGCGCCAACGTTTCAAAATCAATAGTAGCGCATTTGTTCTAAATGCTCAAGAGGGGAGTTTAAGGCAACCGATACCGCACACCGGCTTGGCGGTTCAAAAAGAGGACGCCTGCGTAACGTGAGCAAGAAGTCCCTTTATGGTACGATGGTCGCAGGAGAAACCATGTTGTACTTTTCTTTTGCCGCCCTGCTGTTTGCCGCGCTCGAATCGCTGGCTCTGCTGAAAAATTGGAAATGGCTTGAAAGGATCGCCAAGCCCGGCGTCATGATCGTCCTTTTCATCAGCTTGTTCATCTCCGCCGGGCTGGAAGGCGCGCTGTTTTGGTTCGGCTTGGGGATTCTGCTCTCGCTCGTCGGGGATGTCCTCCTGATGCTTTCGCTGGATCGGTTTTTTCTCGCCGGTCTGGCGGCATTCCTACTCGCGCATCTTGCCTACGTGATCGGTTTCAACATCCCATTGCCGGGGCTGACGTCCTGGGGGCTGATCCTGGCGGCGATGATCGGCTGGGGCGGCGTGCGGGTGATCAACCGCATCCTTTCCGCGCTCGCCGCGAAGGGACAGACCCGCCTGAGGCTTCCGATTGCCGTTTACAGCGCGGTCGTCTCGCTCATGCTGCTTTCCGCCATGATCAAACTGACCGACCTCACCGGGGCGCGGGCGCATCGTCGCTGGTCAGCCGGGCGCGCCGCTGTTTTATCTTTCGGATGTCATCCTGGCGTGGAACAAATTTGTGACGCCTATTTCACACGGACGAATCTATAATATTGCCGCCTATCACCTGGGGCAGATTGCGATCATCGCCGGTGTGGTGTTGCAGTTCGGCAGATAACAAAATTGCACGGTCTGGATGGCTTGGAAAACCGAAGTCTGTGCGATAATCCGGCACGCAAACCGAACTTTATGGAGGAAGGCATGACCAAACGCTCGATCCCCGCCGACGAAGTCCGCTTCTTCAGCGGAAGCTCAAACCGACCGCTCGCTTCGAGCATCGCCGCCGAACTTGAAGTCCCGCTGGATGCGACTCACGTCAAACGCTTCAGCAACGACAACATGTACATCCAGTTGGGAGCGAGCGTCCGCTACCGCCGGGTGTACATCGTCCAGTCGCTGTCGGACCCGGTCAACGACCACCTGATGGAACTGTTGATGATGCTCGACATCGCGCGCGACGCCGCCGCTTCAGAAATCCACGCCATCATCCCGTATTATTCGTTCGGGCGTTCGGATAAAAAGGACGCGCCGCGCATCTCCATCACCGCCCGCCTCGTTGCGGACCTGTTGAAGACCTCCGGCGCGACGCACGTGATGAGCATGATGTTCCACTCGCCGCAGGTGCACGGCTTCTTCCGCATCCCCACCGACCCGTTGAGCAGCCGCCCTGTTTTTGGGAAGTACCTCGAAAACCGCGATTTGAGCGGCACCATCATCGTCTCGCCGGATATGGGACAAGCCAAGTCCGCGGCGCGCTTTGCCCGCAGTCTCAACCTGCCGGTTGCGGCGGGCAACAAGGAGCGTATCTCGGATACGGAAGTGCGCATCAGCGGGCTGGTGGGCAGCCAGGTCAAGGGACATAAACGCGCGCTCGTGTACGACGACGAGATCGCCACCGGCGGTTCCATTTTGGAATTGAGCCGCCTGCTTATCGAGGAAGGCGTGGAGGACATCTTGGTCATGTGTACGCATGGCGTGTTTACGCGCGGCGGACTGGAACGGCTGGCGGACGTGCCGCAGATCAGCGAGATCGTCACCACCGATACGGTTCACATCCCCGTCGAGAAGCGGCATCCCAAACTCACGGTGTTGCCCGTCGCCAGCATCTTCGCGGATTCGATCCGGCATAACTTCAACCGCGAATCCATCGGCGATCTGTTCGTATTTGGCGAATAAGGAACTTACATGCAGCCCATCTTCTTTATCATTCTTATCGGTTTGGCAGGGGGAATGGCAATCGGTCTTCAGGGACCCATGTCCAGCGTCATCACTCAGCGGCTTGGCTCGCTGGAAAGCGTCTTCATCGTTCACATCGGCGGGGCGCTGGCGGCGTTGATCCCGCTCATGGTCGTCGGAAACAGGCTCGGCGAATGGCGAAGCGTTCCGTGGTACACGCTGGGGGCGGGCGCGTTTGGTCTCGTCGTCATCACCGCCATGGGATACATGATCCCCCGCATCGGCGCCGCAGGCGCGTTGATCATCCTGATGGCGGGACAGATCCTCGTCGCCTCCATCCTCGACCATTTTGGCTGGCTCGGCGTGGCGCGGCGGCTCCATGGACCTTCAGCGCGTCATCGGCTTTGCGGTGGTGATGTTCGGCGTCTGGCTGACAGTGAAATAGGGTTCTACCGTTTTTACGGGAAAACTATTTTAAACACGAAGGACACGACGATCACGAAGGAAAAACGCCTGTAAAGTTGACGCCTTTCCCTCCTTTGTGTACTTGGTGTCCTTTGTGGTTAGGCTCTTTCCCGTTAATTACGGGAGAGCCTGAAATAGAAAACAATTATTCTTTTGTCACGATGTATTGATGGATGAGGTGTGCGTACCGGTTCTGTAGGCGGATGAAATGATTCTGGATCGCATCCGCTTCGGAGCCTTCGAGCACGAAGTACTTGCCTTTTTCCACGCCTTCGCGCGCGATCTCGCGGCACACCGCTTCGGTGATCAACTCCGCCAGCAGCACCTGACCCTGCACGGTGGTGTCGAGGCGATTGCTTCCATCGAGGTAGATCCTCACCGAAGGCGCCGCGGTGGCGATGACGATGCTCGAATTGACGCGGTCGTAATAGACGCGCTGGCGCGGGTCGGTGCGGTCGTCGAATTTGATGTCGGTGAACAGCGCGTTACTGCCGCGCGTCGGCGGCGCAACCAGCGTCTCTTTTTTGGAATGCACCTGCACGATGGCTTGCGCGCGGTTCCTGCCGAGGTACGCCGTCACCGTGCCTTCGCCGCCCACCTGCCTGCCTTCCACTTTGACGCGCGCCTCCAGCACGGTGGGATCGGTCTTGTGCGGCTTGAACGTCACCTGCGGGGTGGCGACGATGATCTCCGGGCTGTTGGAAATCACGCTTGCCGTCGCGTTCTGGCGTTCGTTTTCGCCCAGTGCCACGCGCAGGATCAACGTCGCAGCCTGACCGGTTTGCACGTACAATCGTTCGGGGAAGAACCCCATGCCGGATTCGGGCAGTTCCACCTTTCGGTGGTCTTCGCCTTCGCGTTGGTCGCGCAGTTCGGTGACCGCAATCGAGTTCAATTCGTGCAGGGCGCGGTCCAGTTTCTGGCGCAGTTTTTTATCCAGTTTGGTCTGCTCGTCGTGGATGGCGTGGTCGCGCTCCGCCCTGGATAAGCGGTTCGAGTTTGGCCTCCACGGCAAGTTTCAACGCCTTCGCAAACGGATGCGTCCAGTTGATGCCGTCGCGGGTGGCGGTCAGCACCGGCTCGTCGTTCTTCAACAGGTCGTGCAGGTAATCGCATTGGATCGAGCCGTAGAAATACGCCGCATACGGGTCGTTCTCGAACTTGAGCATGGTCAGCGAGATGACCGTGGCGCGGCTGATGACCAGCAAGCCGCCGTCGGCGTAATCGCCTTCCTCGCCCCTGGTCGAAAGCTGGATGGCGGACCGGTAGACTTCCAGTTTTGCATAGGCGGGGAAACCCGGCACCTTGATCCGCTCGCTCAAAACCTTTTCGCCGCGCGGCGCGCGGTAACTGAGTTCGTGTTCCTGGCGCACCTTGCCGTCCGCGCCGATGTCGCGCAGGACGATCCTGCGTTTGGGGTTGCTCATGATCGGGCGCAGTTCAGAAATGCCGCTGCAGGTAGTTGCGCAGGTTGTTGTACTGCGGCATCTTCACGTCGTCGCGCGAGACGACGATCTCCACGATGGTGCTGTTGCCCTGCGGCACGTTGAATTTTTCCCTCAGCGTTACCGTCGCGCGGACCGGGTCGTCCAGGTCGAACGTCGGCACGCCCTTCTTCAATAACAGCGAACACGAATAAAAGTTCGCGCCTTTGAACGAACGCACGTAGCCGTATCCCAGCCCGAAAATGGAATCCTTCAAACCGCGTCCCCACATGCCGCGCACGTGTTTATCCTCCTTGATCCCGCTGGTCGCTTCGCCGTAGGTCCCCACCACCTTGTCCATGCGCGAGTCGGTCATGCCCTCGGCGAAATCCTGAATGCGGATGACCGAGTTCCTGTGCCTGCGCGTCACCTCGATGAGGATCAATCCCTCCGTGGAAACGCCCGCATGTTCGAGGCGCGAGTAACTGTCGTTGCTGTTGGTAATGACCTCCACGAGCGCGCGCAGCACATCCTTGCGAATCGCCTGATCCGCCTGTTGGATGGCAACGCGGTCCGCGTACTGTAACTTCCTGCTGCTTGGCATAAAAACCTTTCGTTAGAACCTAAACTTCCTGGCGGGTTGTTTTGCGTTCAATAAAGGCGCAAAACTCTCCTCGCAAAATGTCAAAAAGGCGATCAAATCCGTCCGGTTGTGGATGCCTGCGTAACGTTTGAACAACTCGACGTTGCGCCTCAACGTCTCCGCCGAAGACTCCATCGTCGCGTACAGCATGTTGCGGAAATCGAACTCGCTGATGCGCGCCTTGCCGCCGTTCTTTTTGTATTGCAGGTAGGCATCCGAGCGCTCCATCAACTTGACGATTTTCCCCGCCTTGTCCTTTTCCTCTTTCGAGATTTGGACTTGCGGAACGGGCGCGGACGGCTTCTTGGCGGGCTTCGCCTCACGCCCGGACTTTGAACTGCCCGCTAACCCCGCGCACCTTTTCCTTCACTGAAAGCGCCAGCGTCAACTGTGTGGGCTGCGCCTTTTCAGGCTTCACCGCTTTCGGCTTTTCGCCTCGAACCTTGTGACTCGAAACGTTCGCAACCCGTTTCCTGCCGCTCGTCACTTTTTTCTTAACCGGCGCGACAACCTTCTTGACCGGAGCCGGGACCTTCGCCTTCCGCTTTGGTTTCGTTTTTGGCTTGGCAGCCGGTTTGACGGTCTTTTTAACCTCCACCGGCTTGGCTTTCTTTTGAACGACCGGTGCGACTTCTTTCCGGGTTTCCTTCTTGCGAACCGATTTTTTGACCTGTTTTTTGACAGGAGCGGCGCGTTTGACTTTCTTCTTCGCGGGCGCTTTCTTCTTCTCCGCAGGCGTTTTGGGCTGCGGCTCCGCTTTGGCAGGGACGACCTCTTCCTTTACAGGTTCCGCTTCCACTTTGACGGGTTGCGGCGCTTCGACCTTCTTCGGCTTGGGCAGTTCGATGCCCAATGCCTTTGCCGTCCGTCTGGCAATCTGCTTTCCCTTGACCTTCAGCGCATACCCTTCCGCCGATGTCCCTTTGACCAAGCCCCTTTCCTTCGCGTCCTGCAAGCGGCGCGCCGCCAGCGCGGAGTCGGGCCAGTAGAAGTAATTCTTCAGCGCGAAACTCTGTGGGAACAGCCGGAAGCAAATGGAGACGATTTCCTCGGTCGTGGCGGGGAGTTCGTCGTTTTGCAGGAGCAGAATTGCGAGCAGGACGAGGTCCACCTGCGGGATGTTCGCATACGCCTCCGCTTTGAACTCGGAAAGACTTTTTTTTGCAGGGTTGGTTTCAGCCGGTGTTTCGGGTGACATGGAATCGCTGTGCCTTGACGAGAGATGGTTCTATTTTAACTGATGTTACGGGTCGACCCGGTAGACGGTTACGTTCTGTTGTGGGCTTTCATACACCACGACAAACCTTTCCGGCATGGATTCGAGGATGGGCAGGATTTGCTCCTCGACCTTTTTCTCCAGTTCCGTGCCGGGCGGCGATTGAAGCGGCGGCGCGACGATGATGTAATCAATGCCCTGGTTATCGAGATAGGTTAGCAAATCCTGGTCGTTCTTTGGGAAGCCGATCGTCCGGCGTTTGACATGCACATACGCCGGGACGGGTTCGTTCACCATCACAATCGCATCGGCGGGCGCGTGTTCGGCAACCCAACTCGCGCCAATCGAAAGGTCGGTCATCTGCTCGCGGACGGGGGAGCGCCAATCCTGAATGTGACGCGCCAGCAGGGCGAGCGCAATCAGCCCGGAGACTCCCAGGAAACTGCGCTCAGCAAAACGGGGGCTTGCGCGTGCGATGACGTCCATCAGCCGCCTGATTCCGACCAGAAAATAAAAATACAGCATCGGCAGAAGCGGAATCAAAAACCGCGCCTTCACGCTCCCCACCTTCGGGTTCCAAAACGCCAGCATGCCCAGCGCATAGATCAGAAAATAAATGTGCATCCATTCGAGTTTTGGCTTCCACGCGAACAGACCGAAGGCGATGACCAGCAGGATGACGACGTTCAAAGCGGCTGTCAGCCATCCCAAACCGAAGCCGGATAAAAATGCATCCAGCCGCGCGCCGAAGACGGGAATCAACGAACCGGCAAGGACTTTGTCGAAGTAGCCGGATGCGTTCGACCAGACCTGACCGAATTTCTCGACCGCCGACCCGCTCAATACCTGCGCCTCATACCCGGACGAGATAACCGTGCCGCCGTTGCGGAGGTTGATTCCAGCCTGGAGCAGAATCCCAACCATCAGAATAACAGCGGCAGTTCCCAGTTCCCGAAAGCGGCGCGTGAGCAGCAGAACCGTCAGGAGCGAAGCGCCAAGCGCAATCCCAATCGTGCGAATCTGCTGGGCATAAAAAGCGAGCAGGGCGGCGGAGACGATCCAGCCGATGCCGCGTCCGTTTGATTTTTCGAAGGCGAGCAGCGCCAATAACGAAAAAAATAAATACGCCGACTCGGACATCACCGTGACCGACGCGCCGACGAGCAGCGGATTGAGCGCGACCAGCCCGGTCAGGATTTCGAGCGCGGGGGAGGGAAGCCGTTTGGAGAAGAGTTGATACACCAGCGGGATCGAAGCCAGCCATAAAACAAGCGAAACGACTTTGAGCGCGTCGTAATTCTTTGGGAAGACCAGCGTGAACGGCGCGAGCAGAAGAGACCAACCGGGCGGGAAATTTCGCTCGATTTGCGGGCGCGGAAAATTGATGAGTTGGTAGCCCTGCCCGCTGGCGAGGCTCTCCGCGAGGATGATGTAATGCGCGTCGTCGTAGGAGGCGCCGATTTGCAGGGAGTCGAAGCGCAAAACCGCCAGCGCCGCGCTGACGACGATGAGCAAAATCAAAACAAAGGTTGAACGTGTCATGTTGGTTTATCCGGGCTTGATCGTGGAGAAAACCGGCGGATGGGTGAGCGGCAGAATCGTATCACAAAGAAAAGTCCGCTTGCATTTTTGTTGGGTCTCATCTAAAATGAATTTACGGGTGGAATTTAACGGTCAACGGTGTGATTCGGACAAGTCTGTCAGGAGGCGCCTTTGTACGTGAAAATCGAATATTCTGCTGGCTTCAAATCGTGGCTGTAAGTTCACCAATCTCGACCCTGAAGAGGAGAATAATCCATGAATAGGTTCTTGTTCAAAGTGTTTTCGCTGGCGACGATCCTGGCGCTGGCGTTCGGCGGAATGCCCGTGCAAACGGTGAAAGCCGCACCGGCGTCGCTGGTGGGGACCTACACACAAAACTTCGACACGTTGGCGAGCACAGGCTCTGGCAACGTCTGGACCAACGACGCGACCATTTCCGGCTGGTACAGCACCCGCACCCTCTATATCGCCAGCGCCGGTACGGGCAATGCAGGCGGCTTGTACAGCTTTGGTACCACCGCCGCTGACCGCGCGCTTGGCTCGATTGCCTCCGGCTCCACTAGCACAATATTCTATGGCGTACGTTTCGTCAACGATACCGGCGGCGTGGTCACCCAACTGGATATAAGTTACACCGGTGAACAGTGGCGTACTGGCGGTAGTTCCACCGCCGTGCCTTCGGTCGCCCAGAAGTTGGATTTTCAATACCAGGTGGGCGCAACCAGCCTCACAAGCGGCACATGGACCGATTTCGATACGCTCGACTTCACTTCACCGATTTTTGGCACTGTTTCCTCCAGCGCATTGGACGGCAACGCCCCGGCAAATCGTTTGGCATTATCGGCGTCCATTACCGGTTTGAATATCCAGCCCAATCAGGAAGTCTGGCTGCGCTGGCAGGATATCAACGATGCAAACAATGATCACGGACTGGCGGTTGACGATTTAAGTGTTGTCGCTTTTAGTAATCCTGTGGATGCCGCCCCCGAAGTCGCCGACACCTTCCCCGACGACGGCGCAACGGACTTCCCGGTCAATGCCAACCTCACAGTCACTTTCAGTGAACCGGTCAACGTGACCGATCCATGGTTCGACCTTTCCTGTTCCGTCAGCGGCGCGGGCATTGCAACCTCTTTCAGCGGTGGACCGACAACCTTCACGCTCGACCCGGGTTTGTCGCTGGTCCACGGAGAGGAATGCACGTTGACCATCTTCGCGGATCAGGTCAGCGACCAGGATGCGAACGACCCGCCGGACGACATGGAAGTCAATTTCATTGTCGGCTTCTCGCCTTACGACGTTTGCGCCACAGATTTCACACCCATCTATGAAATTCAGGGCGATGGTCTTTCCACGCCCATTCCCGGCACGGTCACAACACAAGGCGTGGTGGTGGGCGATTTTGAAGGAAGCAACAGCGTTGGGATTCAGGGATTTTATCTCCAGGATCCAAGCGGTGACGGGAATGCCGCGACTTCCGACGGCATTTTCGTTTACACCGGCACTGCCAATCTTGTGAACGCCGGTCAGGTGGTGCGCGTCACCGGTTACGCGCGCGAGCGCTTCAACCAGACCACGCTCAACGGCTCGAACAGCAATAATTCTGCCGTGCCCGCCGCGAACATTATCAACTGCGGCAGCGGCAGTGTGGAACCGACCGAAGTGCTGATGCCCTTTGCCGATGCGGCTTACCCGGAGCGTTTCGAAGGCATGTTGGTATGGTTCTCGCAGCCGCTCGTCATCTCTGAATACTTCAACTATGAACGTTTCGGCGAGATGGTGCTGGCGCTGCCGCTCGACGGCGAATCGCGTCCCTTTACCGGCACAGCCGTTGACGAGCCGGGGGTTGACGCGAACGCCCGCACGCTTGCCAACAGCCTGCGCCGCATCACCCTCGACGATGGGCTTGGCGCCCAGAACCCGGTCTCGGGTCCGCCACCCGAACGGCGACCCCTTCTCGCTGTTGAACCGTTTCCGCGGCGGCGACTTGGTGACAAACGTAGTCGGCGTCCTCGGCTATGATTTCGATCTCTATCGCATCCAGCCCACGGAACCCGCCGATTATGAGTCGGTCAATCCGCGGATAGACGCGCCCGAAGACGTGAACGGCAGCCTGAAGGTTGCGGCGATGAACACACTCAACTTCTTCATCACGCCGGATTACTCTTCTGGAAATCCATTGGACAACAAGTGCGGACCTTTGCAGAATGTGGAATGCCGCGGACATGACGCCAACCAACCCGATGAATTCACGCGCCAGCGCGACAAACTCCTCGCTGCGCTCGCAGGCTTGGACGCCGACATCATCGGACTCAACGAACTGGAAAACACCACCGGAGTTGACCCTCTCGGCGACCCCGTGAACGGCATTGTGGCAGGACTCAACGACCTGCTGGGAGCAGGCACCTATGCCTACATTGACACCGGCGTGATCGGCACAGATGCGATTCGAGTCGGCTTGATCTACAAACCTGCGAAAGTCACACCGGTCGGCGATTTCAAGATCATGGATTCGAGCGTTGACCCGCGCTTTGTGGATACCAGGAATCGTCCCTCGTTGGCGCAGACGTTCGAGGAAGCGGCAACCGGCGCTCGATTTACCGTTGTCGTCAATCACCTCAAATCCAAAGGCGACTCGGGGTTGGCTTTCGAAGGCAATGAGACAAATCCACCCGGCATCTGCGTGGATGATGACCCGGATAATGACATACCGGATTGCGACCAGGGCGACGGGCAAGGTTACTGGAACTACACCCGCACCCAGGCGGCAGAAGCGCTTGTGGACTGGCTGGCAACCGACCCGACCGGAAGCGGCGACGCGGATGTGATCATCATGGGCGACCTCAACTCGTACGCCATGGAAAATCCGATTGACGCCATCCTGTCAGGCGGTTTCACCAACCTGGTCAAGGAATATCAGGGCAAGTATGCCTACTCCTACGTCTTCGACGGTCAGTTCGGTTATCTGGATCATTCGTTATCGAATGCCAGCCTTACGCCGCAGGTAACCGGCGCCGCGGACTGGCACATCAACGCCGACGAGCCCGACCTGCTGGATTACGACACCTCCTTCAAGCCCAATGAACAGGATGCGATCTATGAGCCGAACGCCTATCGCTCTTCCGACCACGACCCGGTCATCGTCGGTTTAGACCTGCTCCATTACGACTTCAGCGGATTCTTCCCGCCGATTGACGACATCCCGGTGTTGAACGCCGTCAAGGCGGGCAGCGCCATCCCGGTGAAGTTCAGCCTCGGCGGGGACCAGGGCTTGGATATCTTCCTCGCCGGCTATCCGTTGTCGCGGAAGATCGCCTGCGATACGAACAGCCCATTGGATGACATCGAACAAACCGTGACCGCAGGCGGAAGCAGCCTGTCATACGACGCGTTGTCAGATCAGTACACGTATGTCTGGAAGACCAACAAGGCATGGGCGGGCACCTGCCGCCAGCTGGTCGTGATCCTGAAGGACGGTTCGATCCACCTCGCCAATTTCAAGTTCAAGTAGGATAATCTGCATCAAAGAAGCCGCTCTCCATCGAGAGCGGCTTCTTTTTGGAATGGCTGTTTTCGCGGGTTTGCCGAATGACATTTCCAAAAGCGTCGTATAATTTCCGCATGGCACTTACCGCGCTCGAACTCTCCCCGGAGGAGCTGAAGAAATACCGCCCGCTTGAAGCGATTCGCAAACGCAGGGCGAAGAACCGCGCGCAGATCGCAAAACGCCGCCGCCGCGCGTACACCGCTGCGCTTAAAGCCGCAAAACTGTTGAAGGAAAAATTCGGCGCAAAGGAGGTCATCCTCTTCGGCTCGCTGGCGCGGCGTGGAAGTTTCACCCTGTATTCCGATATTGACCTCGCCGCGCGGGGGATTGACCCGTTAAAGTTCTATGCCGCATCGGCGGCGATCGAACGGGTGGACTTGAATTTTCAGATTGACTTGGTTGATCTTGAATTTTGCCTGCCAGCCCTGCGCGAAAACATCGAAAAGGACGGCAAGCCTTTATGAAAGACGAAAAGATTCAGGAATTAATCACGCGCATCCACCAGGAGTTCGATGAAATAAAGATCGTCATAAAGCGGATAAAGGAAGGTTGGGAACGCACGCGCCGTTTGAGCGATGATTATTATCTTGATGGCGTGGCGTTGAATTTGCATGGCTTTTATATGGGTTCGGAACAAATCTTTGCCAATATTGCCGAGTCGGTGGACGGTTACCTGCCGCGCGGCGAGAGCTGGCACTTGCTTCTTTTGCAGCAAATGATGACGGAAATTCCGTCAATCCGCCCGCCTGTGATAACCGTTGAAACAGGAACAAAACTGGATGAATATCGCCGGTTTCGACACATGATTCGCAACGTGTACACGTTCAATTTTGACCCCGTCAAGATAGGGAAGCTGGTTGCCGACGCGCCCTCTTTATTCGAACAACTGAAAGCCGAAGTATCCGCCTTCACCGATTTTCTCGAACAGGCATAAAAATTCTGTACAACCCAATAATCGGATAAAATTCGCTCATGCTCTCCCGCGTCTACTCCTGCGCTGTGGTGGGACTCGAAGGCGTCATCGTCGAAGTGGAAGTTGACTACACCAACGGTCTCCCCGGCGTCACCATCGTCGGTCTTCCCGATGCCGCCGTTCAAGAAAGCCGCGAACGCGTGCAAACCGCCGTCAAAAACGCGGGCTTGCACTTTCCCCGTCACCGCATCGTCGTCAATCTTGCGCCCGCCGTCGTCCGTAAGGAAGGACCCGCCTACGACCTGCCCATCGCGCTTGGCGTCGTCATCCTCGCTGGGTATCTTCCGCACGACGCCATCGAAGGCGCGATGGTGGTCGGCGAACTTTCGCTGGATGGGGTCGTCCGCCACACGCGCGGGGTGCTTCCCATGGCAGCCGCCGCAAGAGCGAATGGATTCAGGCGGATGTTCGTCCCCGAAACGGATGCGGGCGAAGCGGCTTTGATCCCGGACCTTGAGGTTTACCCCGTCAAATCGCTCGCGCATCTTTATGACCATTTGACCGGTCGGCGTTTGATCGAGCCTTACCGACCCTCCAGCGACGACCTCCCCGACCCGCTCTTTGTCCCAGCCGACTTCGCCGAAATCAAGGGACAGGAACACGTCAAACGCGCGCTCGAAGTCGCCGCGGCTGGCGGACATAACTGTCTTCTCGTGGGAAGCCCCGGAGCCGGAAAAACCCTGCTCGCCCGCGCATTGCCCGGCATATTGCCCGAAATGAGCATCGAAGAATCGCTGGATGTGACCCGCATTTATTCCGTCGCAGACCAACTCCCGCCAGGGACTCCGCTTATCAAACAACGTCCCTTCCGCGCGCCGCACCATACGATTAGTCACGCGGGTCTGGTCGGCGGCGGGAACATCCCCAAGCCCGGAGAAATATCGCTCGCGCACAGGGGCGTTTTGTTTTTGGACGAGTTTCCCGAATTTGGAAGCCGTGTTCTCGAAGTGATGCGCCAGCCGATGGAGGACAAAGTCGTCACCATCAGCCGCGCCAAGGGATCGTTGACCTTCTCCGCTAATTTTCAATTGATTGCTGCGATGAATCCGTGCCAGTGCGGTTACTTTGGCGATTCACAAAAAGCCTGTACCTGCGCCCCCGCTGTCGTGACCAAATACCAGAAGCGCATCTCCGGTCCCATTCTCGACCGCATTGACATCCACATCGAAGTCCCGCGCGTGGATTATGAAAAGTTGAGCGGAGACCGGTTGGGAGAATCAAGCGAGACGATTCGCAAACGCGTTCAAGCCGCACGGGATATTCAACGAGCGCGTTTCTCAACGGTCGATTCAAAACATCCCATCTTCTGTAATGCGGATATGCGCGTCGGGGAGATACGGCAATTTTGCAGGTTGCAGGACGAAGGTCAGAGCCTGATGCGTGCGGCGATGAGTCAACTCAATTTGTCGGCGCGGGCATATCACCGCATTCTCAAACTGGCGCGAACGATTGCAGACCTGGCGGGGAGCGAAGAGATTCAATCTGCGCATCTGGCGGAGGCGCTGCAATACCGCCCGAAGTTGATGATGGGATAATTTCGTTTCGCCTCTGCGGCTCAAATCTTCCTGCGCACCAATTCCCCTTTCCCGATCGGGACGATCAATGCGTCGGCGCGTTCATTTTCCCTTACACTCTTATAAACGGGACGTATCGGAATAACGCGATGCTGCCCGATTTCGCTATGGATGATGAGAGGATCGAGCAAACGGAGCGCTTCTTTCGAGAGCGCTCCGTTTGGTTTCCCGTCAACTTTGTCCCACCGGAAACTCTTCTTGTTTGTGACCGTTGCCGCCGCCAACCTTGACCGGCGCGCGGCGGCCCGCCACATATACCGTCGTCGGCTGGCTTTCGGCTTTCGACCGTCCATCGTCCGCCGCGCTCCGCGGGCGTCCCTCGTCCACCGTCCGTCGTCCATCGTCCAGCCTGAACTGTTTGACCAGTTCCTGTAACGCCTGCGCCATCTCGTTCAGCGACTGGGCGCTGGCGGTCACTTCCTCCACCTGCGCGCTCATCTCTTCCGCGCTTGCGCTCACCTCTTCCACCGCCGCGCTGTTCTCTTCGCTCACGCTGGCAATGTTCTCGATGGCTTGCGTCACTTCGCTGGAGCCAGCCGCCATTTCTTCGGTGGCGGCGGTATTCTCTTCCACCACCGCGCTGACCGAGTCCATGGCGCTCACCAACTCGTTGGCAGAGACGCTCATCTTTTGGACGGTTGCCGCCGCTTCCGCCGCCCCCTTCTGCACCGCCTCCACCGCGCTCAGGATGCTCGTCAATGCCTGGCCCGACTCGTTTGCCTTGCCCACGCCGGTTTCGACTTCCACCGCGCTTTCATTCATCGCCGCCACGGCTTCATTGACCGTGACCTGAATCCCCTTGATGAGAGCGGCGATCTCTTTGGTCGCCCCCGCGCTCTTCTCCGCCAGTTTGCGGACCTCGTCCGCCACCACGGCAAAGCCTTTGCCGTGCTCGCCCGCCCGCGCGGCTTCGATGGCGGCGTTCAGCGCCAGCAGGTTGGTCTGGGAGGCGATGTCGTCAATCGTCTCCACGATCGTGCCGATTTGGTCGGAACGCTGACCCATCTCCTTGACCTTTTCGGCGGAGACCCCCACCTTGGAGCGGATGGTTTCCATGCCTTTGATGGTTTCTGACACGGTCTGCGCTCCGGCGCGCGCTTCCTGGGCGGCTTGCGCCGAGCCTTGCGCATCTGCCAGGGCGATGGCTTCCACCTGCTGGATGGCGGCGGTGATCTGGGAGGTGACGATGGAGGCTTTGCCGACGGCGGTCGCCTGTTCCTGCGCGCCCTTCGCCACGCCGTCAATGGCGCGTTTCATCTGTTCGACGGAGGCGGCGGTGCGGGTGACGCCTTCGGTCTGCTGGGCGGTGCCTTTGGCGACCTGCTGGATGGTGGTGGCGATCTGTGAGGTCGCTTCTCCCGCCTGGTTGGCGGAAGCGGCGAGTTGCCCCTGAGGCCGCGCCCACGCTGACGGCGTTTTCAGTCACCTGGCTGATGAGCGTCCGCAGGTTGGCGATCATCTCGACGAACGACTGGCCCGTCTCCTGCAGGCGGGCGATCATCGCATTGAAAGCCTGCGCCAGGTCGCCCATCTCGTCGCTCGACTTGTAGGTCAAGGTCTTCACTTGAAGAGTCGCGGTGGCGGTCAAATCGCCTCCGGCAATTGCGGCGCTGGCTTGCGCCAGACTCGCCAAATCAGTCTGAGCAATTTGCTCGGCGGTCTGCGCCATGAGTTTGGCGGCATTAGCCATCGAGCGCGCCAGGAAGAAGGCGACGCCCAAGCCGGCCAGCACCGCCGCCACTGCAACAGCGATGATAATGTTGCGCGATTGGGCGTACAGCACGGCGCTATCGTCATAGGCTTTCTTACCCAGTTCTTCGTTGAGCTTGACCAGCGCCGTCAACGTGTCGTCAGCCACTTTTATCTTGTCCTTGCCTTCGCCATTAATCAATGCCATTGCCTCCTCATTATTCTTGGCGTAGCTCAACTCGATGATCTTGTTGGCAATCGCCCGGTACTCGGGCCAGGCGGCATCGAACTGGGCAAGCAACTCCTTTTCCTTATCGGTCAGGTCGGTCTTCCGGTACTCGTCCAGCAATGCCATCATTTGCTTCTCATCGTCATCCATTTTAGTGACGAGAGCATCCATCGTTGGTTTATCGCTCGCGATAACGTGGGCAAGTACATCCCGGTCGAAGTAGATTAGGTATTGATTGGCGACCGCAACCTGCCGTATAGGCTCCAGGTTGTTCAGGTACATACTGTTGAGCATATTGTTGATGGTATTGGCGGCGTTGACGCCCACCGCGCCGACGATGGCGGTCAGCGCCAGCACTGCGGCAAATGCCAGCAGTAGTTTGTTGCGAATATTGAGTTTCATGTTGGTTTTTTCCTTTTCGGTTTGATTGGGGCTTTGCCCCTGGTTTCCAACCGGTGCGGCTCAGGCTGCCGCCGGAAGGCTGGTCAGGCTGGTCTTTTCCTCTGCCGAGAGCAGTCTGCCCAGGTCGAGCAGGGTCACCAGCCGCTCATCCGTTTTGGCGATGCCGCGGATGAAGGCTGACTCTGCGGTGGTGGCAATGGGCGGCGGCGGCTCGACGCTCGATGGGCTGACCCGCAAAGACCTCGCTTACCCCGTCCACCACAATGCCCACCGTGGTTCCGCTCACCTCAACGACGACGATGCGGGTGTCCTTGGTGAACTCTTTGAGCGGCAGTCCAAAACGCTTCCGCAGGTCAATCACCGGCAGGATTTTGCCGCGCAGGTTGGTCACGCCCTCCACAAACACCGGGGCGCGCGGCACGGCGGTGATGGCTTGCATCTTGATGATGCTCTCCACCGCCGAAATATCCACCCCGTAGTGTTCGTACGCCAGTTCAAAAACTACAAGCTGTTGTTCCATTGTTTTCATCTCCATTGGATTTGCGGCTTCACAAGAGTATCCTGTCTCTTGAAATAACCTCGCCCGGGCATTGCCAAAACCGCCGCCTGCGCCTGGCTCGGCGGGAACGGCGCAGACCCGCCGGGCTTGTTCCGCCAGCCCGATGCGAAAACGGCACGCCGGGCAGGTTTTCATCGCCTGCGCCAGCAGGCAGCATCTGCACGTTGCGGCATAAAACTCTTTTCTTTCCTGGTCGTTCATGTTCAGCCTCTTCCGAATCACACGATGCGGTTTTGCAAGGTGCGTCCATTGTAGGAGGGCGCGGGATATTCAGCAATAAAAAAAGGGGTAAGAAATCATTAATATCGCGTGAAAAAGCCCGCCCGCCGGCGACCGTTGAAAATCGGCGGGACTCAAATCGTGTGACGATGGGCGGGGCGAACCTCTCTTCGATTTCACACGATTTTTACGGGGATTATCGAAATGAAAAGTTATACTGGGACAAATTCGCAACCCATTGATTCGTTCGAGAGGTTTTGTGGACACCGATCAGGCTTCATCCGTCGAAACAGAAGAAATAAAACGGGACCCGCCAAAGGGGACCGAACATGCCCGGGATGAGGGAAGCAGGCGCAGGTCTCGAAATGAAGCGGGAGCCGGAACGCCTCTCCCCGGACCCGCGGGCTGGGCGACGCCTCCCGGGCGGAATCCATCCCGCCAATTTCCCCCGGCTTATCGTTTACCTGCATCTTGATTCCCCGTTTCAGCCACCATTACCTGGCGGGCGACATCGTCGAGCGCCTGACGGATTGGATGAAGCAGATTTGCATTTCCTACGGCTGGCGGATGGAGGCGCTTTCGATCCGCCCCGGATATGTGCAATGGGTGATGCGCGTGCCGTTGAACGCGAACCCCGCCCAGTTCATGCGGCTGACGCGGCGGCATACCTCCGAGAAAATCTTCGAAGAGTTTCCGCGCTTCCGGCGCGAGAATATTTCCGGCGAATTTTGGGCGCCTGGAAACTTTGTCTTCCCCGGCGATCAATTGCAGACGCTCGAAGCCGTCAACGCCATGATCCTGCAAACGCGCCGGCAGCAGGGTCTCGCTTAAGAGGGTGTTGCTAAAGGAGTCCAGAAGTTCTACTTCTGGACTCCTTTGTGTTTTACGTCTGGAATTCCGTAAATTCTGCTTCTGGAATTCCGCAAGTAGAACTTGCGGAGTCCGCCTGTTTTCGTAGACTGACCCACCGTCCAAATTTTATCGCTCCAGCCGCCGAGGGCATAACGCGGGAAATATTTAGCAAATCTTTATATCCCCTTCACGGTCTATTTACAGAAAAAAGGACGACCTTGCGCTACAGTTGGGCGTGGATATGACCTGGCTGGACAAACGAGGAAGATTGCCGTGATCTTTGTCACCCGTACCAACGGTTCGAAACTATACCTCAACCCTGAGTTGATCCAATCCGTGGAAGCGACTCCCGATACGGTGGTTACGCTCACGAATAACAAGAAGTTGATCGTAAGGGATACCCCTCAGGAAATCGCGGAACGCTTCATCGAATACCGGCGGAAAACCCTCGTCCCGCCGGCTTCCGCTTCAGCCGGCGCATCATCCTAAAAACCGTCCTCTGGAGTAATCATGGATATTGCAACCATTCTGGGTCTCATTGCGGGCCTCGTGACCGTGGTCGTGGTCTTGATCATGGATGGAGGCACGCCAGCCGAATTGTTTGCCCATCCCTCCGCCATCCTGTTGATCGTCGGCGGGTCTTTGAGCGCCACGATCATCACGACGCCGCTGAAGATCGCGATGCAACTCCCCAAATTCATCATCCAGGCGTTCACCACCAGGAATTACGACGCCGGGGCGACCATTAACCTGCTGGCGAAACTCGCCGACCGCGCCCGCCGCGACGGTTTGCTGGCGTTGGAGGAGGACAGCAAGAAGATCAAGGATAAATTCCTGCAAAAGGGCATCATGATGGTGGTGGACGGCGTGGACTCGGAACAGGTCGCGGCGATTCTGGAGACCGGCATCGAGCAGATGCGCGCGCGCCACAAACACGGGATCACGTTTTTTGCGTCGGCGGGCGCCTTTGCCCCCACGTTTGGAATCATCGGCACGGTGATGGGACTCATCAGCGTGTTGAAGCAGCTGGATAACCCGAGCGTCCTGGGCGAATCCATTGCGGCGGCGTTCCTGGCAACGCTCTGGGGTCTGTTTATGGCGAACCTGATCTACCTGCCCATTTCGGGGAAGTTAAAGGCAAAGAGCGAAGAGGAAGCCCGCAACCGCTACATGCAGTTGGAAGGCATCCTTGCCATCCAGGCGGGTGAAAATCCGCGCATTGTGCGCGAAAAACTCAACGCGTTCCTCGCCCCGGGAGAGATCAAGGATGGCGAGGCAAAAGCCAGAGGCGCAGACCGGAAAGCCCCGGCTGGCAAACCTGAAAAGGCGCAGGCATAAACCATGTCCCGCCAACGGCACGAAGAGCACGAGGAACATCACGACGAGCGCTGGCTGGTCAGCTACGCGGACTTCATCACGCTGTTGATGGTGTTGTTCGTCGTCCTGTATTCGATGTCGCAGGTGGATATCGAAAAGTACCGCCGCCTGGCAGACAGTATGCGCACCGCTTTCACGGTGGGCGGACCCTCCCAGGTGGTGGACAGCCAGATCAACCAGGCGGGCGGCACAAAGGAGGATGGTTCCTCAAAACCGATCGTGGTGCCGGGCATTCCCGAAGGTCCCACCCAATCGGAGGAGGTCGCCGGGCAATTGACGAACATGCTGGCTTCGCAAAACCTGGGGAGCGCCGTCAGCGTTCAGACCAACATCGAGGGGGTGTTGATCTCGCTCAGCGAGCGCCTGATCTTCAGCGAAAACCAGACCGACCTGCCCGCCGAGGCGTACCCGGTGCTGGATACCATCGTGGAGATGCTGCGTCCGATCGGCAACCAGGTGCGGCTGGTGGGGCACACGAACAATACCCCCTCCTCCAATCCGCTCTACCCGACCAATTGGGAGTTGTCACTGGGGCGCGCCCTGTCGGTGGCGCGGTATATGATGAACGCCGGGATCGCCCCGGAGCGTTTCATCATTGCCGGGGAAGGGGAATACGCCCCGTTGTTCCCGAACGATACCGAAGAACACAAGGGGCTGAATGCCCGGGTGGAAATCATCATCGTCTACCCGGTGGAGAACAATCTGATCAATCCCGGCATCCCCAGCATCGCGCCGTGACGCTCCCCCGTCGGTCCGCCGCTCAAAGGTGAAAGAATATGCTCAAGAAAATTTTGAACGTCCTCAATGTCGTCACACAAATCGTTTTGATCCTCACCTCCCTGGTGTCCATGTTCACCGCCTACGTCCTGTTCGCGCCCGATAATCTGCCCAAGCCTTTTCGCCTGGTTTACGATTATTCGAGCGCCGTCCCGGTTGCCTCCTTTGAACCGGAGGCTGAACAGCCGACCCCGTCGCCGGAACCGCATATATATCTCCCCGGCGAGGGCATCATGGTGGACATGTCCACGAAGATCATCAACCTGGTGGACCCGACCGGGCGGCGTTACATCCGCCTGACCACCGTGGTGGAGTTCGCCCCCGACAACGAGGAATACGCCTCGATGCCGGAGGAGGAAAAGACAGCCTACCTGACCGAGTTCGAGGACAAACTCAATTCCCGCCTGCCCATCATGGACGACATCATCATCACGCTTCTCTCCACCAAAACCTACGAAGACCTGTACACCGCCGACGGCAAGGAAAGACTGCGGGCGGAGATCATGAACGCCCTCTCCAGCAAACTCCCCGACCTGCATATCATCTCGATCTATTTCACGGAATTTGTGGTGCAGTAACCATGCTGGCTCAATCTGAAATTGACGCGTTGTTGTCCGGCACGATCGAGATGGACCAAAAGGATGGCGGGGACCGGGTCAACCTGGCTGGAATCATGAACCAGCCGGGCGAGCAGCCGAAAAACAGCGGCGATGAGGAGAAACGCATCCAAACCTATAACTTCTGGTCGCCCGCCCGGTTTTCCAAGGAGCAAATGCGCGCGGTGGAACTGGTGCACGAGGACCTGTGCGAACGCCTGACCACCTCCCTGCCCAGTTTTTTGCGGACCAACGTGCGCCCGCACCTGATCCACATGGAGCAGGGCCGCTTCCACGACTTCATCAAGGATTTTCCGCCCAGTACGTTGTTCCACATCATTTCGCTCGCGCCCCTGCCCGGGCACATGGTGCTCACCATGAGTCTCAACGTCAGTTATTTGATCCTGGAACAGCGCCTCGGCGGGAAGATCGAAGGCCGCTTCAAGGAACATGCGTTGACCGAGATCGACCAGTCCCTGTTGCGCGGACTCGTCGAGCACATGTCCGGCGACCTCAAAGGCGCGTGGGGCAAGGTCGTATCGCTCGAGCCGTCGCTGGAGGACAGCACGGTCAACCAGCATTGGGTGCAGATGATGATGGGAAATGAACGCGTCGTGCTGTTGACCATCGAACTCGTCATCCAGGGCGTGACCGGCACGATGAGCATTTTCATCCCGTTCAATACGCTGAAGCCGATCACCAACGTACTCAATCCGCACATCTGGATCGCCGGGCGCAAGGAACAGCAGCAGGACCCGGCCGCGCGCCGGACCGCCATCCAGACCATGATGAAGGCGGTCGTCCCGGTCAAGGTGCTTCTGGGAAATGCCGACCTCACCATGCAGGACCTGATGAATTTATCCGTCGGGGATGTCATCGAACTGGACAGCGCCATCGAGAACCCGCTGGTGGTGCAGGTGGCGAACAAAAAACAGTTCTATGCCCGGGTGGGAAAATCCCGCAAACACCTGGGGATTCAGATCTGCGGCGTATATCGTGACGGGCAAGTCCAGCCCGATTGTTGAGGAAGGTAAAGCCGAATGGAAAATCTCGATTTGGAAAACAAGGTACTGGTCGGTGAAGGAGGCGAGACCCCGCCCCAGGAACTGCCGGAAGTGCAAGGTTCCGCGCCTTCCAATAATATTGACCTGCTGCTGGATGTCTCCATGCGCGTCACGGTCGAACTCGGGCGGACGCGCATGCAGCTGGCTCAGATCCTGGAATTGCAGCACGGCTCGGTCGTGGAATTGGACCGCCTCGCAGGCGACCCGGTGGACGTCTTCGTCAACGACTGCATGGTGGCGCACGGCGAAGTAGTAGTGGTGGATGATAAATTCGGCGTCCGCATCACCGAGATGGTCTCCGCGAAGAATGGAAAGGCGGCGGCTTCCTGATGAACAATTTCCTTGCGTCCCTGCGAAGGTGGTCTGAGACGAGCAGCCCAAAACAAAAACGGACCGCGGCATTGCTGGTATTCGGTTTGCTCTCCACGCTTGCGCTTTTTGCCATGAACGGAGCCTCGACCCAAGCCGATGACCCGCCCGGCTCGACCCCGCTTTATTTTGTGAGCGTCTTTGCGAAACTGATCGGCGTCCTGTTGCTGATCGTCGTATGTTCCATTCTGTTCCGGCGCTGGTTCCAACCCGGCTTCGGCGGGAAGTCCACCCGCCGGATGCGCCTGCTCGAAACGGTGCGGCTCTCCCCGAAACAGGCGCTTCATCTCGTCTCGATAGGCGACCGGCAACTTTTGATCGGCGCGACAGACCAGAATATTTCCCTGATCTCCCCGGTGGAAGCCGGTTCGAATGCCGCCGAGACCGAAACCTCAGCCCCTCAACCGGACCTGGATTTTGGCTCACTGCTTCAAACCTTTCGTTCCCAACCGCCGGCCGGGTCTTCGAAATAGAAAAACAAGTTTTGCCATGAACAAGTTGTTTTCCAAAGTTTCAAGAGGTATGCGCAATTCACGAACCAGGGTTTTTCTCGTTCTGGGTCTGCTCCTCGTTTTGACGGTTTTCTGGGCGGATGTTCGACCGCCCCCGGCGTCTCGTTGACCATTGACCCGCAGGCGTCGGAGCCGCAGCAGGTCACATCCGGCGTGAAACTGCTGGTGTTGATGACGGTGCTCTCGCTCGCGCCCGCGGTCTTGATTTTGGCAACCTCCTTCACGCGCATCGTCATCGTGCTGTCCATGCTGCGCAGCGCCATCGGGACCCCGTCCGTCCCGCCGAACCAGGTGCTGATCGGGTTGTCGCTTTTGTTGACATTTTTCATCATGTCGCCGGTCTACAAACAAATGGACGAGCAAGCCGTCCAACCGTTCCTTGCCGGGCAGATTGACCAGGAAACCGCCTTCACCCGGGCGCAAAAACCGATCCGGGAATTCATGTTCGATCAGACCCGCGAGAAAGACATCCAGTTGTTCCTTGATTTGGGGAACGCGCCTCAGCCCGCCACTCTCGACGACATCCCCACCATCACGCTTTTCCCTGCCTTTGTCATCAGCGAACTGCGGACCGCCTTCACGATGGGATTTGTGATCTACCTGCCCTTCCTGGTGATTGACCTGGTGGTTTCGAGCATCCTGCTCTCGATGGGCATGATGATGCTGCCGCCGTCGCTCGTCTCCCTGCCCTTCAAGTTGCTGCTCTTCGTGATGGTGGACGGCTGGTATTTGATCGTCCGCAGCCTGGTGCTGAGTTTCATGGGAAGTTAGGAGACCCAAACAATGACGGAAGCATACGTCCTTACGCTGGGCAGGAATGCCATCATGCTTGCCCTGACCCTGTCCGGTCCCATTTTGCTGGTCAGCCTCATCTTTGGCAGCCTGGTAAGCCTGGTGCAAGCCGCCACGCAGATCAATGAGTCCACGTTGATCTTCATTCCCAAATTGATCGGCATCGTTTTGGTGCTGCTCCTGCTCGGTTCGTGGATGCTCCAACAGGCAATGACCTACACCCACGCGCTTTTTTCCAGCCTGCCGGACCTGGTGCATTGACCGAGGCAACATGCTGGCGCAGAAGGTCGAAGGCATCCTCCAGTCCGTGGCGGGACTCAGACCCATGCCTGCCAACGTGACCCGGATTCTGAGGGAGATAGACAAATCGGACGTCAGCATTGGAATGCTTTCGGATTTCATCAGCCTCGACCAGGCTCTGGCGGCTCAGGTCTTACAGATGTCCAACTCCGCTTCGCTGGGTTGCGCCCGCACCTGCTCCACCCTCTACGAGGCGATCATGCAGGTGGGCTTGGGACGCCTGAAAACCATCCTGCTGGCTTCTCCTGCGGCGAACATGATGAACCGCAGTTTGAGAGGCTATCGGTTCGGCGAAGGCGAACTGTGGCATCACTCGCTGGTCACAGCCGTTGCCTCCGAATGGCTGGCGCAGGCGCTGCGCTATCCCAACCCGGAGGAGGCGTATGTCTCCGGCTTGCTTCACGACATTGGCAAACTGTTCCTCGACCAGTTCGTGTTGAGCAACTACAGCAGGATCGTCGAGTACGTGGAGCGGTATCGGATGCAGCTCTGGCAGGTGGAGGAAAAACTGCTCGGCATTGACCATGCCCGGCTGGGAGGGAGGATCGCCGAACGCTGGAACTTCCCTGTCCCGTTGGTGGATGCGATCCGTTTCCATCACTATCCCTCTTTTGCCCGCGTCAATCCGCAATTGCCCGCCGTCGTGAATATCGCCAATTCCTTCGCCGCAGATTATCAACCCGTCAACGCCAACCTGGGCTTGTTCAGTTTTCAGGTGCATCCCGAATCCCTAAACATCCTGAAATTGGACGCCGCAAAATTGGAAAAACTCAAAACAGGGATGAGGTCGTCCGGTCTGTTCCCGCATGGTTCAACCGGGGAGAAAAGCCCATGAAACGCGAAACGCTTTCCGTCCTGATTGTCGAGCCGAACGTCCTTCAGTGCGACCTGATCAAAATGGCGCTCCTTCGCAGTCGCATGAAGCCTATCGTCTGCGACCAGCCATCCAATCTTCGCCAGCAGCTGCTGGAACATGTGCCCGATGTTTTGTTGATTGACACCTACCTGCCCGGTCGGAACGGATTGGATTTGATCGGCGAACTGAACTCGGAAGTGCTTCTCAAACGGACAAAGGTTTTCTTCCTCTCCTCGCTGGGGTTCCCGGAAATCGTCCAGAAAGCGGCGCAGATCGGCGCGAGCGGATTCCTCGTCAAGCCGCTTGATCCCGACCTGCTGGTGACGCGCATCAAAAAATGTTTCAGCCATTGATTGCTCCCTGCGCCGGGGATGGCGCATGCGTTACAGTAAAAATTCGCCCGCTGGCATGACAGCGCAAGGTTGATTCTTATCTGACAAAAACCATCCACGCAACACGAAATACGCAACATCGCCCTCAAGTTCCAAACCCGCCAGCCGATAATATACTTTCACCGTTAAATAATTTACGCCGTCTTTAGTTTTGCTTCACCCGGCTTTTACAGACGCACAGGGGCGAATCCTGTATCATCCCTTCAAGTAATCGAACCAAAAATTCCCATGACGATCTCAGCCGCTCAAGCGCAACTCTTCTTTCTGGCGTTCACCCGCATCATGGCGATCATCATTCACATCCCGGTGTTGGGCGGTCAGAACATTCCGAACCAGGTGCGCATCGGCTTGGGGTTTGTACTGGCGATGGGCCCTGATCCCTGGCAGCCCCTTCCTGCGGACGCCGCGCCCATCGGGGCATTCGCTTACGGCGTGGCAATCGGCAAGGAGATTCTGATCGGCACGCTGGTCGGGTACGCGGCGGATCTGGCGTTTGGCGCGATCCAAATGGCGGGAGCCGCCATGGGCTTGGGAAGCGGATTCGAATCCAGCCGGATTTTCAATCCGACCATGGGCGATTCGGGATCCGCCTTCGACCAGATTTTTATCATGACCGCGACCATGGTCTTCTTGATGACGGACGGACACCATCTCGTTATCACGGCTCTCCAGCGGACCTTTGACCTGCTCCCGTTAAATGGACCTTTGCCTCTCGACGGCTTGGAGGCGGTCATGACGACCACCTCAGCCTTCATCGCCGCCGGGATTCACCTGGCGCTCCCGGTGATGACCGCCCTCATCCTCACCGACTTCGTCCTCGGGCTGCTGGCGCGTATCGCCCCGCAGGTGCAGGTTTACTTTTTGGGCTTGCCGGTCAAGGTGGCGGTTGCCCTGCTCGCCATGAGCCTGATGTTTGCAGTGATTTTCCCGTACCTGTCCTCGTTGTTCAAAACCATGACGGAGAACATGCTTCTATTTTTGAAATCGTGAAATTGGGCGCTCCTGCCGCCGTCTCGAAGATGCCGCGAAGCGGTACCGGCGGCGGGGAAACCAGTGAGCAATCATTATCAAAAACCTTATGGCAGATAAAACCGAAGCCCCCACCAGTTATCGCTTGCAGGAAGCCCGCAAGGAGGGACAGGTCGTCCGCAGCCAGGAACTCAACACGGCGGTCGTCATCCTAATGAGCGTCTTCCTCCTGCGCGGACCGGGCAAACAACTGCTGACGTCCTTCCGGGAGGTGATGACGACCACGATCATGGACATCCCGCACAGCGATATGTCCGTGGAATGGCTGAGGGAGACCGCCTTTGCCTTCGGCGGGAAACTCCTGCCTTCGTTCTCGTTCCTCCTCGCCGGTTTGATGTTGACCGGCGCGGCAGCCACGCTGATGCAGACCCAATTCCTGTGGGCCGGCAAAAAGATCGGTTTCGATTTCAAACGCCTGAATCCGCTCGAAGGCTTCAAAAGGATTTTTTCGGCTCATGGGTTGATCGAACTGCTTCGTTCGCTGTTGAAACTGGGCGTGGTCTCGTGGGTCGCTTACGGTTTTCTCCGCGCTCATTACTATGACCTGTTCGCCTACACCCAATACGACCTGGCTACAGCGCTTGGCATGTTCGGCAACTTGTCGGTCTCGCTCATCATCCGCATCGGCGGGATGTATATCGTGCTTGCCGCTGCCGATTACGCCTACCAGCGCTGGGACCTGTACAAGCAATTGCGCATGAGCAGGGAGGAGATCAAGGAGGAACTCAAACGCGCGGAAGGCGACCCGATGTTGAAGCAGCGCGTGCGCGGGATGATGCGGCAGATGGCGCGCGGGCGCATGATGGCAAACGTCCCCAAAGCGACCGTGGTCGTCACCAACCCGACTCACCTCGCCTGCGCCATCGAATACCAGGACGGGATGCGCGCGCCCAAACTCCTCGCAAAGGGACCCTACCGCGTCGCCGAACGTATCGTGAATATTGCCAAAGAGCATAACATCCCCGTCGTCCAGAACATCCCTCTGGCGCGCGCGATTTACAAAACCATCGAAATCGGGCAGGAAATCTCGCCCGACCTGTACCTCGCAATGGCGGAAGTCCTTGCCTACATCTACAAATTGCGCGGCAAGGTTCCGTCACGGACACAAACGGCAATGTCTTAACATCACGCTCCAGCCGCCGTCCCCGGCGGCGGTACCGCTGCGCGGCATCTTCGAGACGCCGCCGAGAGCTACTTATCTCATGACACTCACCACAACCACAACCACAACCCCTGTCCGCAACCCGGTCATTGTTGCCCTCGAAAGTCTCCTGCAGTCCAAAGACATCGTGATGGCATTCAGCCTCGTCATCTTGGTCGGGATGCTGTTGATTCCGCTGCCAGCCTTTGTCATTGACCTGGCAGTGGCATCAAGCATTGCGGTTTCCATCGGCATCGTCCTGTTGACCATGTTCATCAGCCAGCCGATGGAGTTCTCGGTGTTCCCGACCGTGTTGTTGCTGGTCACGCTCTTCCGCCTGGGGATCAACGTCGCGGTCAGCCGCCTGATCCTGTTGAGCGGCGAGGCGGGCGGGATCATCACCACCTTCGGCAACCTGATCGTCGGCGGCAATTACGTGGTGGGCGTGGTCATCTTCCTCATCCTGATGGTTATCCAGTTCGCGGTCATCAACAGCGGAGCGGGGCGTGTCGCAGAAGTGGCGGCGCGCTTCACGCTGGACGCCATGCCTGGCAAACAACTCGCCATTGACGCCGACCTCAACGCGGGTCTCATTGATGAGACCCAGGCGCGCCAGCGCCGCAAAGCCATCGAATCCGAAGCGGATTTCTACGGCGCGATGGACGGCGCCAGCAAATTCGTGCGCGGCGATGCGATTGCCGCCATCATCATCATGCTGGTCAACATCATCGGCGGGTTCGTCATCGGCGTGGTGCAGCGCGGCATGCCGTTGACCAGCGCTTTGCAAACCTACGTCCTTCTGACAATCGGCGCGGGATTGGCGGTTCAAGTTCCATCTTTGTTGGTTTCCGCTGCGGCAGGCCTGATCGTCACGCGCTCCACATCCGAAACATCTCTCGGTACGGAAGTATCGAGTCAGATTTCCAATTTCAATGTGCTGGCGGTCGGTGCGGTCATCGTGGCGTTGATGTCCTTGGTGCCGGGTCTGCCGAAGATTCCGTTTGCGCTGGTCAGCATCGGTCTCGGTGTGGGCGCGTTCCTCGTCAACCGCGCGCAAGCCGCCGCGCTGGCACGCGAGACCATCGCCGCGCAACCCGCACTTCCGGTCGAGCCTGAGACTCCCGAACAAATGCTGGAGATGGTCGTGGTTGATCCCATCGAGTTGGAGATTGGCTACAGCCTCATCCCGATGATTGACGAAGACAGCCAGGATAATTTACTGCGCCGCATCACCGGCATCCGCCGGCAGTTGATGAGCGAACTCGGACTCATCCTGCCCGTTGTCCGCATCCGCGACAACCTGCGGCTGACGCCGCAATCCTATCGCATCAAAATCCGCGGACAGGAAGTTGCTTCCGGCGAAATCATGTTGGATCGCCTGTTGGCAATCCCTGGTTCCGATGCCGAAGAGACACTGCAAGGGACTCCAACGACGGAACCCGCTTTTGGTCTGCCCGCGTTGTGGATCAACGAGTCTGACCAGAATCAAGCCGAATTGAAAGGCTATACGGTCGTCACCCCGCTCTCGGTTTTATGCACGCATTTGACCGAAGTCGTGCGCGGACATTCCTCCGATCTGCTCAGCCGCCAGCTCGTGCAGGAGATGTTGAACCAACTGCGCCAAAAGACTCCCGCGTCGGTAGAAGGTGTGGTTCCCGAAATGCTCAACATCGGAGAAGTTCAGGGCGTGCTTCGCAATCTGTTGCGCGAGCGCATTCCCATCCGCGATCTGAGCGGAATTCTGGAAGTGCTGGCGAACAATGCCGCGATGACCCGCGACCCGAACATCCTCGCCGAAGCCGTGCGGCAGAACATGGCGAATACGATTTCGAGTCAATATAAAGATGAAGCCAACACGCTGCACGTCTTCACCCTCGCTCCGCAACTCGAAGCCGCGTTGCGTTCTGCGTTGGTTTCCTCCGAGGGCAGTCCCGCGCTTCAAATTGACGCCGGGCTGGCGCAGCCGGATTCTGGTCAAGACCGGCGAGCAGATGGAGGCGCTGGCGCAACTCGGATATTTTCCCATTTTGCTTTGCCCGCGCGAACTGCGCCTGGCGTTTCGCCGACTCGTGGAACAATCGCTGCCGAATTTAATTGTCATGGCTTTTTCTGAAGTGGGGCAGGGCGCGAAGGTCAAGGCGCATGGCATGGTGAAGATGGAATAGAGGTCTTATGCTCACGAAAACTTTCCAAGCCGATACCCCGCTCGAAACGCTGCAATTGGTCCAGGCGGAACTGGGCGCGAACGCCATCGTCGTTTCGATGCGCGACGTGCCGAGTGGACCCGCATGGAGTCCGTGGAAGAAAACGTCGGTGGAGATCGTGGCGGCGCTGCCCGAACCCCGGGCTTCGCAAACGCCCGTGCTGCAACAGTCCGCGAACATGGCGGGCGTCGAGTTCATCGAAGAGAGACCGGAGATCGAATGGGAATCAGAATCGGACCCGGCAACTGGCTGGGCTGCGCGCTCGACCGCATCCCAGGCTGAGGCTGAATCTAAACCCGGTGACGCAGAACCCGCTTCCGGCTTCGTCCGAGGCGGCTCCTCCTAAAAAGGCTAAATCCAACACCCAGGCAGACGACAAGTACGTCCCGCCGGTCCTCAAGAAAATCCAGGGTCAGTTGTTGGATCAAGGCGTGGAAGCGAACCTGGTCGGGAATTTGATAAATCTCGCGCTCGAAACATTGAGTCCCGGGACGCTTGGAGACGGCGAGGCTTGCAGGAAATCCATTGTGCAGTTGCTCGGCGCGGAATTGCCCGTCCAGCGCGGGGCGGGGAGGTTTTTGTTGGGGAACGTTGCCTGCCTCATCGGCGGGAGCGGCGGCGGCAAGACGAGTTCGACGGCGAAACTGGCCTTGTTCTACAGCGAGACGATGAACAAAAAGATTACGTGGGTGTGTGCGGATACGGTCCGTTCGGGTGCGGTGGCGGAGGCGCGCGCCTATGCCGACGCGTTGGGATTCAATTTGAAACTGGTTTACACGCCCGAGGACTTGAAGGATTTGACGCTCGGCGCGGGACCCGACGATCTATTTTTGGTGGATACGCCCGGCTGCAACCCGTACAGCGAGAATCAGATGATCGAACTGGGCGCGCTGCTGTCGGAACTTCCCAAACGTTGTACGTATCTCGTGGCTCCGGCGACCATCAAAGAGTCGGACCTGTTCCAGCTTTCGGCGTCGCTCGGCGTTTTCCACATTGACGGCGTGATCATCACGAAGTTGGATGAGACTCACAGTTTCGGCAGCGTGTATAACTTCGCCCGCAGGAACAGGATTCCGCTGAGTTACTTTGCCGCAGGCAGGGACGCGGCCCGCGATCTCGAAGTGGCAGACCCTGTCCGCCTGGCTTCGGCATTGTTCGGGAAGGAGTGGAGTAAATGAAGGACGAGAACGCGGAAAATTTGGAAAACCAACCCGGACAGGCGTCTTCCGACGACTTGAAGAAGAAACCTGCCGGGGCGCAGAAGGATCAAAAGGACCTCGAGGGCGTCCATCTGCCCCTGCTGGTCGAATTCGCTTATACGGTTTCCATCCTGGGCCTGCTCTTTCTCGGTTTGACGATTGCCGTCACTTCCTTTCTAACCGGGGCGGGTCTGCTGACCGTGATCGTTCGCACTGGCGCGGCAATGGCGGTGATGGGCGGCTTGTTGATGTCCATCGCCGCCCAGATTTCCTCGGGCATGCTGTTCGCACAGAAAGCCGGACAGGCGGAACAGTCGAGCGTGGCGGAAGTTCCCTCCCGCATCGAGACCCAGGACGGGAGCGGAGCATCGTAAACCATGGTCATGCAGGCGGAAGCGACAGACGTTTTGAGCGAATTCCTCCAGACGCGCTCGCCGGAATTGCGCGAGAAGGTCGTCCTGCAATCCGTGCCGCTGGTGCATTACCTGCTGGCGCGGATGGGGATCACGCAGGAGATGGGGGGCGAGTACGAAGACCTGGCGCACCAGGGCTTGATGGGCTTGATCGAAGCCGTGGACCAGTTCGACCCGGATTTCAGCGCCCGCTTCAGCACGTACGCCAGCCTGCGCATCCGCGGCAGGATTTTGGATTACCTCCGTGCCTCCGACTGGATGCCGCGCGCGGCGCGCAAACGGACGCGGCAAATCCAGAAGAGCATCGCAACGCTATGGTCCGAGAATCTGCGCGAGCCGACGGAAGGGGAGATCGCGGCGCATCTTGGGACGACGGTCGAGGATGTCCAGCGGGGTTTGGCGGATTCAAACCGTGTGCTGGTCTCGCTCGATACGCTCCTCGATTCTGACCGGAAGGAAGACAGCTCCCGGCATGAGTATCTGCGCGACGAGGATCAGGATGATCCCTCCGATGTCGTTGAGCAGGAAGGTTTGATCGGGGAGATGACAGCCGCCATTCAAAACCTTTCCGAACGCGAGCGGTTGATCCTGTCCCTGTATTACAACGACGAACTGACGTTCAAGGAGATCGGAAAAGTCCTCGACCTGACCGAGTCGCGGGTCTGTCAGCTGCACGCCCGCGCCATCCTCAACCTGAAAGCGATGATGACCGATGAGCAATAACATCCCAAAAGTATCCCTCGAAGATTCGTTATACGTTTTGCAGCTGGCGCGCGAAACGGCGCTGGCGAAGAACCGGCAGGCGCAGGCGGAGCGGATGAATCCGGTTGTGGAGCAGATGCGCGGGTTGATCGCCAACGCGAACCAGGCGCAGACCGGCACGCCGTCCACGGGCGTGATGGGACAGTCCGATTTCAAGGCGTTGTTGAATATCGCAGCCTCGCGCGCCGGTGAAGCGCCCTCCGCCGGGTCGGTTTCATCGGTCGCGGAACGCAATCGTCTCATCGGCGCGATGGCGCAAGCCAATATGTCGGAAGTGGATATCGCCCGTCAGTTTGGCATGAGCCGCGAGGAAGTCCGGCTGATTTTGGGCGTGCAGCAGAAGAACAGGAGATAACCAGGATGATCAAAGGTCTTTATTCAGCGGTCTCAGCCATGGTGATGAACGCCGTGCGCCAGCAGGCGCTCAGTCACAACATCGCCAACATGCAGACGCCCGGCTTCAAGCAGATTTTCACCTCCGCCGGCGACTTCATGCAGGAGCAGGCGGTGTACGTCAACGGCAAAGCCGGGACAAAGTCCGTGTACGTCGGCAATCTCGGATTGGGTACGCAGATCGGTCTCGAGTTCGTGGATTTCAGCGAGGGCGCGCTTCAACGGACGGATCATCCGCTCGATTTCGCTTTGCAAGGCAGCGGCTTCTTCCGAGTGGAGACGCCCGACGGCGAGCGCTACACGCGCGATGGGCGCTTCCTGCGCGACGCCGAAAACAACCTTGTTACCGTGGAAGGCTTCAGCGTGCTGGATGCCGCGGGTCAGCCGATTCAGTTACCGGACGGGGAAGTTGCGGTGGCATCCGATGGGACGATCTCTGTCAACGGGGAGGAAGTTGCCCAGTTGGGAATCGGCGTGTTCGAGAATCCCGAAACGGAACTCGAACACACGGAGGGCAATCTGTTCACGGGTCCGGCGGATTCCACCAGCGAAGATGTCCCGCGCGTGGTGCAGGGTTATCTTGAGATGTCCAACGCCAACCCGTCGCAGGTGATGACGCAGCTCGTGGAAGTGGCACGCTCGTACGAAGCCGCGCAAAAACTGGTGCAGAACCAGGATGAGTTGTTGGGCAAGACCATCGCTTCGCTTGGGCGCATCGGATAAGGAGTCCACATGCCATACTCACTTTTGGGCGCATTGAATATTTCCAAACAGGATTTGCTCAACCGTCTGCGCGACCTGGACGTGACCAGCAGCAACCTGGCGAACGTCAACACGGCTGGATACAAAGCGAACCGCTCCAACTTTCAGGAGATGTTGAACCAGCAACTCGAAGAAGGGATGCGGCTGGCTGCTACACAGCTGCTGCCGATGCAAGGCTCCCTGCGGAGCTCGGATAAGCCGCTCGACTGGGCGATCCAGGGTGAGGGCTTTTTCAGCGTGACCCTGCCGAACGGCGACACCGGCTATACGCGCGATGGACAGTTCATGCTGGATGCGGAGCGCAATCTCGTCAATGCGAACGGGTATCCGCTCGTTTGGGAGGGCGAGATCCCCGAAGACGCCACCGACATCATCATTCGATCCAACGGGACGGTCACCGCCCTGAACGCGGACGGCGAAAGCGCGGACATCGGCGCGGTGCAATTGGCGCGCTTCCCCAACCCCAGCGGACTCACGAGTTACGGTGACAACGTCTGGCTGGAGTCCGATGCGTCCGGCGCGGCGCAGGCAGGCGAGCCTGGCACGGAAAACTTCGGGGTCATCGCCTCGCACAAGGTGGAGGAATCCAATGTGGACTTGGCGCAGGAGTTGACCCGGTTGATGACCCTGCAGCGCTCCTTCAGCATGTCGCTCGCCGCTTTTCAACAAACCGATGCGATGATTTCCCAGGCAATCAACCTGCGCAAGGCATAATGTTTTCACAAAACCTGCCGATAATAGGATTGTGAAACCATCTACCTTGCAGGAGAATCCGCCCATGAAAATCGAAAACACCAGCCTCCCGCCGCTTTCGTCCACGCCGGCAGATGCCGCCCGGCGCGCGGAAAAGAAGGATTCCCCGAAGGGCGTCTCCTCCGTGCACGCGGGAGGGGATACCGCCGAAATGTCGGAGGAAGCGCGCCTGTTAGCCAAAGCCCGCGCTGCGCTCGGCAGCGTGGACGAGACCGACGCCGAACGTCTCGCGGCGCTCCGCCAGCAGATCGAGAGCGGCGATTACACCGTGCAAGTCAACGAACTTGCCCGCAAACTCGCCGCGCGCCTCCATCCCCAATAACCGGATAAGGACCCAGCAATGGCAGACGTCACATTCACAACCGATCCATCTCGAACTCGAACACGTGCTGGTGCAGCAGTTCAAGATTTTGAAGGACATGCTCGCCCTCACCAAAAGGGAGCGCGAGTCTTTATTGAGCGACCCGGACTCCGTCCTCGGCGTGGTCGAAGAGAAGGAAGCGCTGCTCGACAAAATGACGTTGCTGGAAGACCAGTGCCGCAAGATCGTCCAGGGGCTTTCCCTGTCTTTGCGGCTGCAATCCGAAATCACTTCCATCCAGGAATTATTGCCGCATCTCCAGCCCGAAGAAGCGCGCCGCATTCACACCTTGTCGGAGGGGATTTCCAGTCTCGCCAGCCAGGCGCGCGAACTGAACCGCGCCAACCAGGCAATCGCCCTCACCAAACTCGACTGGCTCAAAGCCACGCAATCATTTTTGATCAGCATTTTTCTGCCCGACCCGGCTACCGTCCGCCTCAAAGCGCCTCGCCGCGCCGAGGACACAACGGGTCTGGGCGTCGAGTTCCGAGCATAGCGGGTGCAGGAGAGTCCGATGCCCACCCTTTCCTCCGGTATCTCCATTGCGCTCCAGGGCGGCCCTCGCGCACTCGCAGGCGTTGGAAATCATCGAGCACAACGTCGCCAACGCCAGCACGCCCGGTTATCGCAGGCAGAAGGCGTTGCTGACAACCGCGGCGCCGTCGCCGATTGTCGCTTCCGAGCATGGAATTGGAGCGGGACAGCGCGGCGGAGGCGTAACCGTCGAGAGGATTCAACGCTTCAATTTGGAATTTTTCGACGCACGCTTCCGCTCCGTCTCTTCCGAAGCCGGAAACTGGTCGGCGCAGAGTGGAGTTTTATCCCAGGCTGGAGCCTTTGCTCGCCGAAACCACCGAAGACGGCTTGCTCCCCAAACTGGACCAGTTCTGGGCGGGCTGGCAAAAACTTGCCGCCGACCCAACCAACGCCAGTTTGCGGGTTGTCCTTCTCGATGACACCGCTTCGCTGGCAAACGCCCTGAACCGCCGCGCGACTCAAATTACGCAATTGCGCGCCGAACAGAATCTCGTCGTCACGGATCAAGTCAACAACATTAACGCGCTGGCAGACCAGATCGCTCAACTCAACGCCGAGATTTCGCGCGTCCTTTCCATCGGCGAACAACCCAACGACCTCATGGACAAACGCGATCTCGCGCTCGATCAACTTGCTGAATTGACCGGCGCGGTTTCTTTCAATCAAAAGAATGGAGAAATAATGGTGTCCGTGGGCGGACACGTGCTGGTGATGGGACACGACACCTTCAAACTACACACCCAGCCCAACGCCGCGGATTCCAGCGTGGTGGATGTGTACTGGAGCGACGATCAAAAGTTGAATCCGCCCGGCGGAAAATTGAAAGGCACGTTGGAAGTCCGCGACAAGGTTTTGGCGGATCAACTGGCGGGGTTGAATACCTTTGCAAACGGGATCATCCATCAGGTCAATGCCATTCACCGCACCGGCTTCGGCTTGAACAACGCGACAGGCGTGGATTTCTTTTCAGGCACGAACGCCAGCGACATCGCCGTCAATCCATTGCTTGATCATGCGAGCATTGCCGCATCGAGCGGAGCGAGTCAAGCCGGGAACAGCGACATCGCGCTGCAAATCACCAATCTGAAAACGGTCAGAGGGATGAAAGCCGGGACCGCCACGCTCAATGAATTTTATAACTCGCAGGTCACCGAACTGGGGGTCGTCACGAAACGCGCCGCCGATAATGCCTATCAACATGGGCTTGTCTCAAAAGCCCTGAGCGACCAGCGCGAATCGGTTGTCGGAGTCTCTTTGGATGAGGAAGCCGCGGACATGGCGAAGGCGCAGAAGGCGTATCAAGCCGCGGCGCGCGTCCTGACCGCCTACGACGACCTGCTCGATCTGGTCATCAACCGCATGGGCTTGGTCGGGCGTTAAGGAGCATGAGATGAGGATCACGCATCAGATGATGGCGGATAACGCCATCCAGAACATGTCGGAGAATTTGGAAAAGGTGAGCAAACTACAAGGGAAGTTGTCCACAGGGAAGCAGTTCCAGGCCGCGTCGGAAGACCCGGCGCGGGCTTCGGTCAGCCTGAGCCTGAAGTCCAACCTGCGGACGCTCGAATCCTATGCCGGCACCGCCGAGTCCGCCAAAAATTGGATGACCGCCGCCGACAACGCCCTCGGCGCACTGGACGACATCGGCATCCGCGCATCGAACCTGATCCTGCGCGGGCTCAACGATTCGCTGTCAGGCAATGAACGCGCCAATCCGCTCGCAGCCGAGATGCAGGATTTGCTGAGCCAGGCGGTTGAACTCGGCAATACCTCCATGAACAATCAATATATCTTCGCCGGGTATCAGGTTAACGCCAAAGCCTTCGAGTTGGGCCGATTCTGCCGCGGCGCTGTTGGATTACCAGGGTAATCCGTTTACTCCGAAGGTCGTGAACTATCTTGGAGATGCGGGCATCATGCAGCGCAGCCTGGGACCCGATCAGTCCGTCACGTTGAACGTGCGCGGCGACCGAGGCGCTCAATGGGTTGTTGCAGAATTTGATCCTGGCGGTCAATGCCCTGAAGCAAAACGACACGACTTCTTTAGCAGCCATTTTGACGAACCTGCGCTCCTCGCTGGATGTCATGGATCAATACCGCACCTCCAACGGCGCCCGGCTGCGGCAGGTGGAATCGGCGGCGGATTTCCTGGAAACGATGAAGATCGAAACGCAAAGCCTGCTCTCTAAAAATGACGACATCAATATGGCGGAGGGAATCGCATTGCTGGCAAATCAGCAGACCACCTACGGCGTTGTATTGGAGGTCAGCCAGCGCGCCATTTCCGCGCTCAGCCTTTTCGATTATTTGAAGTAGGGCTTACAATACCCAACGTATCGTAAAAGCGCCAGGGAGTGGTTGAGAAACGATAAAGTGTTTCTTTGCCACAGAGAACATTGAGAAAAACTCTTGTCTCTGTGATCTCGGTGGCTAGTCCGCGGAATAGCCTGAAGAAGCAAATCTACGGAGCAAATGATATGTTGGTGTTAAATCGAAAAGTGGACGAAAGCATCGTGATCGGCGATTCGATTGTGGTCACCGTGCTGGCAATCGAAGGGGAACAGATCAAGATCGGGATCAACGCGCCGCGCGATGTGCCGATCCTGCGAAAGGAAGTATTCGATGCCGTGCAGGATCAGAAGAGGATTCAGGAATTGATGGCGAAGGAAACGAAGCCGGAGTCCTTCGAGCAATTGCGGACGTTGTTGTCTTCTGAAAGCGAAAAGGATGCGGAGGAATCGGAAAATAAGGAAGATGTTTCCGGTTAGTTTCATCCTGTGGGCTAACTCGCAACAAGCGCTTCTTTCCATCGAAAGGGGCGCTTTTATTTTGCTGCCGTACAAATGTCGCTGCGAGGGTGTTTTCCTCGAAGCGCTGTTCTACAAGGCATTTCCGGTCAATGAGAGGTTGCCGCGCGGCGCCTTGCGCCACTCGCAATGACATGATGCGTAAATAAAATTTATCCTCTTTTTGGTTTTTCTTTATGGGCGCTTTACTGGGTAAACGGCAACCCTGTGCTATCTTAGGACGGGACAATGGCGCACGCGCCATGCCGGCGATTATGCAAACAAACAAACCAACGGGAATCGCTTTCGATATCAGCAGGGATGAACTGCCGATCTTCCTGGCTGAAGTGGATGAACACTTGCAGGCATTGGATAACGGTCTGCTTCACCTACAGCAGGAGGAAGCCAATTCCGAACTCGTTCAGATCGTGTTCCGTTCCGCGCATACCATCAAGGGCATGGCGGGCATGATCGGTCACCACCGCATGACCGACGTGACCCACGCGCTGGAAAATGCGCTAGACGGCGTCCGCAAGAACAGCATCCAAATCTCGACCCGCCTGATCAACCTGTGCCTGGACGCCGTTGATTGTCTGCGGATGCTGCGCGAGGAAGTCGCCACTTCACAGGTCAGCGGCGCGGATGTTGAGGAGATCGTGTCCGCGCTTAGAGAACTTGTCGAGGAGGAGAAAACCGAATCAGCCCCGGAGACGGCTGCTCCGCTGACGATGGAAACCGAGACCGGCAGTTTGCAGGGCAAATCGTTTCAGGTCCGCGCGAAGATTGATACGAATGCCATGGCTTCGGCGGCGCGCGCCTTTCAGTTGATGATGGCATTGCAGGACCTGGGCGCGATCCAGTCCATGAGTCCGAGCCAGGCGGAGATCGAAACAGCCTCCTCGGTCGGGGAGTTTGCGGCGATGGTCGTGACGGACCAGCCGTTTGAAAAGGTCAGCGCGGCGTTGACGCGCATCTCCGGCGTGGACGAAATTTCCATCAACGGGCAGGTTGTGCTTTCGGGGGGAGTCGCCAGTCCGAGGGCGGGGGAAAAGCCGGAAAACGCCTCCCAGCCCCAGGTCAGGAATGAGGCGGGTTCGGGTCAACCGTTACGCGAGCGGCGCAGCGCGGATCCATCCGGCAGGCGCATCAGCGACCTGACGCTCCGCATGAACGTGGAGCACATGAACAACCTGATGAACCTGGTGGGCGAACTGATCATTGACCGCAATCGTTTGAAGCAGATCCACAGCCGCCTGCAGAGGTTCAACAGCGATTACGACCGGATTTCCGAAGCCGTCACGCACCTGGGGCAGATCGCCGATCAACTCCAGGAAGAGATCATGCGCATCCGCATGTTGCCGATCGGGAGTGTGTTCAGCAAGTTCCCGCGCATGGTGCATGACATGTCGCAGCGGGTCGGCAAACTGGTCAGCGTGGCGGTTCACGGGGAAGAGACCCGCATGGACCGCTCGATGATTGACGAGATTTACGACCCGCTCATTCACTTGATTCGGAATTCGGTAGACCACGGCATCGAAACGCCGCAGGAGCGCCTCGCCGCCGGAAAGCCGGAACATGGCACTGTGACCCTGACCGCCCGCCACGAGCAGGGGCGCATCGTCCTGACGGTGGAGGATGACGGGCGCGGTATTGACGGCGAAAAACTGCGCCGCAAAGCCGTCCAAAAAGGCTTGATTTCGGCGGAGGATGCGGCGGGGCTTGGCGAACAGGAGTGCGTGGACTTGATGTTCCTTCCCGGTCTTTCCACGGTGGAGAACGTCACGGAATTTTCCGGGCGCGGCGTCGGTCTGGATATTGTCAGGAACAATATCCAGCGCGTGAACGGTTCCATCCAGATTGAAACCCGGCGCGGGCTGGGAACGAGGCTTCAGATCGTCCTGCCGCTCACGCTCGCCATTATCCCCTCCCTGCTGGTCAGCGTGCAGGGAGCGATCTTTGCCCTGCCGATGGTCATGATCACGGAGACGGCGCGGCTGGAGCGGTCGGAGATCAGGCGCGTCAACCAGAGACCGGTCATCCTGCTGCGCGGAAACGTGCTTCCCCTGGTGCCGCTTGCCGATATTTTCAACCTTCCGCGGGCGGAGACGAAGGAGGAAAAACGCCTCTTCGTGGTGGTGATCCAGTCGGGGAATCAACAGATCGGCTTGATCGTCGATTCGCTGATCGGCGAGGAAGAGGTCGTCGTTAAGTCGCTGGGCGCGTTCGTCGGGGACATCCCCGGCATCTCCAGCGCGACCATCCTCGGCGATGGGCGGGTGGCGTTGATCGTGGATGTGTTCAATCTATTCAAACTGCTTGGAATGTAGAAAGGCAGGAGCCATGTATGAAGTTACCCTGTTCGATCACGATTTTCTGGAAATGATGAAATCCATTGCCGGCGAAGGCGTGCTGAACGCGGCGGACGGTTTTTCAGGGATGATCGGCCGCCAGATTCGGGTCAGCAGCCCGGCCGTGAAATTGGTGCCGGTCTTGACCATCCCGCAGGTCGTCGGTAAACCGGATGAGGATGCCGTTGGGGTATACCTGCGCTTCCACGGGAACCTGGCGGGGCAAATCATGTTGATCATTCCGCACGGGAAAGCGATGGAATTGGCGGACTTGATCATGGGCAACGCCCCGGGCACGACCCGGCAGTTGGGCTCGTTGGAAAGGTCGGCGCTCGGCGAATTGGGGAACCTGTGCGGCTCTTTCTTTTTGAACACCGTCGCAAAACTATTCGATCTTGGTATTCACCCCTCGCCTCCGGCGGTGATGGTGGATATGGTCGCCGCCATTCTGGATATTGTCGTGGCGACCATGGAGGGCATCAGCGAGCAGGCTCTGTTGTTCCAAGCCAACTTCGTGGACGGCGACCGCCGCGTGGATACGGATTTCTGGGTCATCCCCGACTTGAACTCCTTGCAGGCGCTGGCTGGGAAGAATCTCAAGTCATGAAAGAGACGAATGTAGGGCTGGGTGAGCAGGCTGTCAGCCGCGAGCCGGAAGAGGTCCTGGTGGCGTATGGGTTGGGTTCCTGCCTCGGTGTTGTGATGATCGATCCGGCTTCGCGGTTGTCGGGGCTGCTCCATGCCCTGCTTCCCCGAACCCCCGAAACAGGGGAGCGCGGCGCGCCGAATTCCAGCAAATACGTCGAAAGCGGGATCGAACATCTCCTCGCTTCGCTCGTCCGGGAGGGCGCCAAACCGGACAGGTTGATCGTCCGCATCGTCGGAGGTGCCAATATGCTGATGGGGGCTGGGATGTCGCAGTCCTTCGATATCGGGACGCGCAACGTCGAAGCCGCAAAAACGACCCTGAGCCGCTTGAATCTTCCCATCTCAGTGGCAGTGGCGGAGGTCGGCGGGCACAGCGGGCGCACCGTCCGCGTGTATGTGGCAGAAAGCCGCGTGACCGTCCGGGTCATCGGTGAAAAGGAACGTGAAATATAAATGAAGCGAAAGGATACTGTTATGGCAAAAATACTAATCGTGGACGATGCAGAGTTCCTCCGCGTAAGGTTGAACAAGATCCTCGACACGGAAGGCTACGAGGTGCTCCAGGCGGAGAACGGCAGCAAAGCCGTTTCGACGTACAAGGAAGCCCGCCCGGATGTCGTCTTGATGGACGTGACCATGCCGGAGATGGACGGTCTCACCGCCTTGAAGGAAATCGTCGGGTTCGACCCCAAGGCGCGGGTCATCATGCTGACGGCGCTGGGGCAGGAATCGGTGGTGCTCGAAGCGGTCAAATCCGGCGCGCGCGATTTCATCGTCAAGCCGTTCGAGCAGGACCGCGTGATGAAAGCCATCCACAAACTGCTGTCGTGACAAGCGTATGACTCCCGAAACGCCGTCCCCGGCTGAACCGAAGCCGCGCAATCCGCTCAGAGTGCTGGTCGTGGATGATTCCGCGTTCATGCGTTTTTCCATTTCGCAGCAATTGAACGGGCATCCCGAAATACAGGTCGTCGGCGCTGCGAACAATGGCAGGGTCGCATTGGGATTGATCCCCGAACTCCAGCCCGATGTGATTACGCTGGACGTTGAAATGCCCCAAATGGACGGGCTGACCACCCTGCGCCAGATCATGGTGGATTACCCGCGCCCGGTCATTATGTTCAGCAGTCTCACCCGCGAAGGCGCGTACGAAACGATCCAGGCGCTCATGCTGGGCGCGGTGGACTTCGTCGCAAAACCGGATAACCGTTCGGACATCCGCGCGGTCATGCAGGAGATGACGCTCAAGATTCTATCCGCCGCCCGGGCAAAGGTGCAACGCTTCACGCCCAGCCGGTCACTGCCTCCCGAACCGAGACGAGTTGACCGTCCCGAAAAATTGATCCGCGCCTACGGCAGGATGACGCCCATCGTCCTGATCGGCGCCTCCACCGGGGGACCGGGCGCACTCGGCGAAATCATTCCCGCCCTGCCTCCCGATTTCCCTGCGCCGGTGTTGATCGTACAGCACATGCCCGCCGGTTTTACCCGCTCGTTATCCGAACGCCTCGATTCCCTTTCACCGTTGCGGGTGAAGGAAGCCGAACACGGCGAGCCGTTGATGGTCGGTCGGGTGCTGCTCGCGCCCGGCGGCTTTCACATGACCGTGGATGAAAACGACCGCATCGCCCTGAACCGGAACGCCGCGGTCCACGGTGTGCGCCCCGCGGTGGACGTGACCCTGACATCGCTGATCCAACGCTTCGGGAGGGACGTGGTTGCCGCCATCCTGACCGGGATGGGAAGCGACGGACGATACGGCGCATCGGCTCGCTGCACGGCGACGGCGGCTACGTCATCGCCGAGCATGAAAGCACCTGCGTGGTCTGGGGGATGCCGCGCAGTGTGACCGAAGCCGGAGCCGCAAATGCGGTTCTCCCCCGGTCTCAAATCGCCCCCGCCCTCGAAGAAGCCGTCCGCAAGCCGAAGGATCGCCGGGTCTTTTCACAGGAATGAACCCGCATGGATGCCGATATTTACACCCAGGTCAAGGCGTCCATCAAGCGCCGCCTGCAAATTGACCTTGAAAACTACAAGGCGGAGCAGATGAAACGCCGCCTGGATTCGTGGCTGGCGCGCACCCATACCGCCACCTGGAACGATTATTTCAACCTGCTCTCGATTGATTCCACCGAACTGGAGCGCTTCCGCGATTACCTGACCATCAATGTGACGGAGTTTCTCCGCGACCCCAACCGCTGGGCTACGCTGAAGGAAAACGTCCTGCCTTATCTGCTGCAACATTCGAACGGAGTCCATCATCGAACCGGCGGATTGAGATTGTGGAGCGCGGGTTGTTCCGTCGGCGCGGAGGCGTACACTCTGGCGATGATGATGGCTGAGTCTGCGCCGTCACATAAATATTCCCTGCTGGCAACCGACCTGGATCGCGGCGCGCTGCTCAAAGCAAAGTCGGGCGGACCCTACACCCCGGAGGACGTCCGCAACCTGGATGCGAAACAGCGCCGGAAATACCTGACGCCAGCCCCGCCTTATTTTGTCGGCGAGGAATTGCAAAAGCATATCCGCTTCGAGGAACACGACCTGCTGGCAGACCGGTTTGAGGATGGTTTCGACCTGATCGTCTGCCGGAACGTCGTCATTTATTTCACGGCTGAAGCCAAGGAAACCCTGTACGCAAAATTCAGCGCGGCTCTGCGCCCCGGCGGTGTGTTGTTCCTGGGCGGCACCGAGATCATTTCCGGCTCGGCGAAATATGGTTTTCAAAACTTCGGCGTCTCGTTCTACAGGAAAGTCCAATAGACTTCCTGCAAAAATCAATGAATATTTCCTGCTCGAGGCGGCGAACCACTTCGTGGCACTTTCCCCGCCGCCACAATGCGCTCGTTGAGGTCATGACACATGAATGCAAATTTATTGAACCCGTTTCTTCAAGCCGCGGTCGAAGTGCTGAACGTGGAGGTGGACGCCAACGTCGCACGCGGGGAGATTCGCCTGGAAAAGTCCTCCATGACGTCGGATGACATTACCGTGTTGATCAACCTGGTGGGGGATATCTATGGCGTGGTGATGTATGGGATGCGCCTGTCCACGGGCTTGAGCATGGTCTCCAGGATCATGGGGCAGGAGTTTACCGAGATGAACCCCCTCGCCCAGAGCGGAATCGCGGAGTTGGGCAACGTCATCAGCGGCCGCGCCACCATCCGGTTCTCGGAGGCGGGCTACCAGTCGAACATCTCCACCCCCACGGTCTTGATCGGAAGCGGGGTCCAGGTCTCCACACTCGATTTCCCCCGCATCGTGGTGCCGCTGAACACCCGGTCGGGACTCTTCACCGTGCATCTTGCCCTGCGGGAAAAACCGTCGGGAACCTTGCCCAACCCGGTGGAGCATATTTCACTGGCGGGTGTTCCGGCGTCGCAGAAGAATCCCTGATTTGGGATTACGGCGCGAGGGATCAACGTTTGGCTCAGGGGACAATGCCGGCGCAGGCGACGCCGTCTTTGGGCGCTGTGGTCGTTTGCGTTTTCCAGATTTTTTTATCGAGGAAAATGGTGCAGGTAAGCTCGCCGGTCTGGGTGGGATTCGAGGCTGTCAGATAGACCTCGGTTCCGCTGGCAATCCGCATGGATTTGGTCCAGGGAACAGAGACAGTCGTCGGCTTGGAAATTGAAGCGTCCCCCGCATCCAGCGTAATGATCGCCACGCCGCCGCGCGCCTCCACGCGGAACTCCACCCGATGGCTGTCGGCTGGGGAATCCATGAGACCCAAGGATGCCAGCAGGATTGCCGCCCCCGCGCATAGCGCCAGCACAAAAAGCGTTTGCAGGATGATTTTCGAACGGTCGGACAGGCTGGAAAACATGGTCAACTCCCGGCGGTAAAAACATTATACAGGAGCGGCGGCGTCCAGGGGGTTTCCAAAGGGTTGCAAAATCGGGAAAGGAATTTACGTTGAATTTATGCGGCTGCCCGCCGATGAACTCAAGTCCGCCGCAGTTCTGCCGAAGATAGGGATGTGGAAGATCACCGCCACAAAAAAACGTTTCGGAGGTGCGTATCGAAGAACAGGAACACGATCCCCAACCGGCAAGTCCAGTTCGCATCAAGACCAGGCAAGTTGAAAATCCCAAATCCAACATTGGGGAAGGATCCCCAACACTATTCAAACATGGAGGTTTGAAATGGCTACCGTAGATATCACCCGAATTGCGTCAAACATTGGCGCGCTGAACGCACTGAACTCGCTTCAGACAATCAATGCAAAACTCGCGACCCACTCGACCCGCCTCTCGACCGGCAAGCGCATCAACAGCGCCGCGGACGACCCGGCTGGTTTGACGATTGCGACCAAAATGCTCGCCCGCTCCGAGGGTTTGAAAACCGCCCTCGACAACATCAGCGACGCGAAGAACATGCTCTCCGTCGCCGAAGGCGGCTTGAGCAAAATGACCGACATCATCATCCAGATGCGCAACAAGGCGGAACAGGCTGCCTCGGACACGATCGGCGCCTCGGAACGCGCCGCGATCCAGACCCAGCTCTCGTCCTATGCCCAGCAGATCCAGGACATCGTTGACCAGACCAAATGGAACGGCGTCAAACTGCTCGACAACTCCACCGGCAACAAGGTTTTCCAAACCGGCGTGGATGAAGGCGAGACCACGACCTGGTCGCTGCCCGCCAAACTCGACCCGGCTTCTTTGGGACCTCTCCAAGGTGGTTTCCGCAGCGACGGCGACCCTGCTTTCGAACAGCGATTCCTTCACGGCTGCGGTCAATGAAAGCAGCACCCTCGGCAGCATGACCGAACTCGCCACCAGCGATTACTCGTTTGAAGTCCTGGACAAAGCCACTTCCGCCACGCAAGGCAAAGCCCTGCTGGATGTGAACAGCCAGTTGATTTCCGGCGTCAATGCGCTCGGCACGCAGAACAACCCCACCGGCACCGAACTCACCTCCGGCCGCTACAACATCAAGATCACCGCTGTGGGTGGCGCGACCGACGTCAGCTACATCATCACCAACCTGGACGATTCAACCTGGAACGGCACTGGCACGATGACCGTCTCCAATGCGGATATCTCCGCCGGTAACGTCGTGGACTCGGGCGGTACAAACACGCTGGGCGTGGCGCTGACCTTTGCGAGCGACCCAAGCGGTCTGGTCGCCGGGCAATCCATGAACTTCGAGTACATCCACAGCAACCAGGCGAAGTTCGAGTTGAACGACGCTACGGACCAGGCAGTGCAGATCGCACGGAACGCCTCCGGCTCGCTCTCCGGCTCGAGCTCTTACGCGACCGCGGGCGCGGCGTACCAATCCGGACGCGGCGTCAGCGTGACCTTGGGCGCTTTTGCGAACATCGGGGCTGGCGAACTGCTGTCCTTCACATACGAACAGGCTGACAACTTCTCGGTGGACGTCTCCACCGCCGCCAAGGCTGCGCGCGTACATGACCACAGCCAACTACGCATTGGACAAGATCACCAGCGCCCTGTCCGACCTCGGCTCGCTCTCAGCCCGCCTGACCTTCAAGGAAGAAGCGGTGACCACAGCCCAGGTGAACGTCGAATCCGCCCACAGCCGCATCATGAACGCCAACATGGCTGAAGAACAGATGAATGTCTCCAAGTACATGATCCTGCAACAGACGGCGTTGGCGATGCTGGCGCAGGCGAACCAGGCTCCGCAAAACCTGCTCAGCCTCTTCCGCTAGGATCGGACGACCTTTCGTTACCGGTAGAAACAGTTTGGAGGAGGCGTCAGAACGCCTCCTCCAAAAAGCGACTTAATGGCGAGCCTGCGTTCGGCGGCTGAAGCGATGATATTTTTTTCGCGGCTATCATTTTCAAGGATTATTTCCACCGGCAGGACGTGAGACATGGCAAACACAGTTTCATCCATAGACGCCTCGTTGTTGAATTTGGCGCCCACCTTCCAAAAGACGATCAAGGCGATCATCGAGGCTGAGTCCGCCCCGCTCAAGCGGACGCAAACCCAAAGGGATCAGCTTGATATCCGGCGGGGTGTGTATCAGGATGTCAAATCCAATTTCGACGCATTGCAAAGCGCCGTACAGGCTTTGATCAGCACGCAGACATCGTTTGGATTGAACCTGGTCTCCAAAGCGGGCATTATCCCAACCGCCGCCGGGACAACCGTGTTGACCGCCAGCGTCACCAGCGAGAATGCGCCCGCCGCCGAGTATGATTTTTCCGTTACGCGGCTGGCAAAAGCGGAAGGCAAGGCGACCGCCGCAGCCGCAAGCCCTGACGTGGCGTTGAACAAAAGCGGCACATTCTGGATGGGCGGGACCGGGACAGCCGCCCTGAACCTGACCCCCAACAGTTCCGTGACCGCGGGCGGGACCAGTTCCGTAGCGAGCGGTCAGCGTGAGTTGGGGGAGGGGAATTATTCGCTTCAAGTCCGTGACCTGAACGGGGTGCGCCAATTCCGCATGGTCAATGCGGACGGCTATGCCGTCTCGATCCGCAGCGCGGACGGGACATCCGCCTACACCGCAAACTGGCAGAAGATGGTGGACGGCAGTTACGACACCGGGCGCGGGCAGACGTTCACGTTGAACAGTTTGGGGAGTCTCGAAAGCGCAGCGTTCCATTACACCGCCAAAGGCGTTTCGGTTTCCATCAGTGCCTCCGATACGTTGCAGACGATTGCCGCGGCGATCAACGCGGCGCTCCAACCGGATGGGCACGATTTCAGGGCTTCGATTGTGGCGAACCAACTGGTGTTGACGGGCGCGCAAACGGGCGTGAATCACGCGCTGATATTTACCGACGGGGCGAACCTGGGCTTCAACACGTCCTTGCAGCCCGCCCAGAATGCGTTGTTCAAAGTCAACGGCATGGATGTCTCCTCGGCGGGAAACATCAACTTGAGCAACATTGTGGATGGGGCGACGATCTCATTGGCAGCCGACGCGGAGGGCAAAAGCGCGCGGCTGAGCATCAGCGCCAGCGCGGATAAAGCCGCCGGTTTGGTCAACGCGATGGTGAACCAATTCAACGCCGCGCTGACCCACCTGAAGGATAAACTGGCTTCGACTGTGCGAACGGATGGAAACAAAACCGCGTACACGCGCGGACCCCTGACCGGCGATACCGTCTTCAGCGGTCTGCGCACCGACCTGCTCCACCGCATGAACCGCCGATACGACAACAATGGAAGTTACAAGCGGTTCGAAGACATCGGTTTGAGTTTCGATAAAGACATGAAGTTGACGTTCGACAGCGCCAGGTTCAGCGACGCGCTCAAGAACCACAAGGCGGACGTCACAGCATTGCTGGATGCGGGCATGGGCGGGATCAATGCCCTGCTCTCGCGTTTTACGGGTTCCAGCGGATATCTTTCCCGGTCGTTAACGTCCCTTGAGAACCAGCGCAAGATGTACGACCAGCGCATCGGAAGATACAGCGACGCCCTCGCGTCGCGCAAGCAGGCGTTGTACAACCAGTATTTGGAATATCAGAACCAGCTGGCGGACCTGGGACGCACGGCGCAGATGTTCGGCATTAATCTCGGCTCCAACGTGGATACGTCGGGTTGAGCGTAAAGGAGACCGCCCAGGTGAATAAGGTGCTTGACGACCCGTCAGGGTCGTCCCTGCTCACCCGCGTTGCAAAGAAGGTGTGCTATGAACGAGACAGCAGTCCATCCAATCGGCAGTTTGCGGTCATCGGAATCGGCCGCCCCTGCCGGGCGCTTCTCCCGGACAGGGCGGAGACCGCCGCGCGCGAGCCTGCCGCTTCCGATGCGGGGAAACCGGCAAAACCGGCGGAGCGTGAATTGGATCAAGCGCGCTTGTCGAACATATCCCTGCACTTCCAGGTGGATGAAGACAGCCGGCAACTGACCGTGTTCGTGATTGACCGGGCAACCCGGCGCGTGATCCGTTCCATTCCCGCCAGTGAATTGAGAAAATTGCAGGCGGGTGAATTGTTGAAATTGACCGCCTGAGAATCGAACACAAAAAATTCATGCGGAATTAATGGCGGGAGCCTTTAGTTCAGGGCGACTTGTCCGAAACTGAAGACAGACAACAACGCAGATAGTTCACACAGGAGTCAAGCGCATGTACCAGGAAGCGTACAAGAAATACAAACAGCAGGACGTTATGAACGCAAGCCCGCTTCGGCTCGTCATCATGACCTACGATCTCGCCATCCGCGCCTGCGAACAACAGGATTTTGCCAAAGCCACCAGGACGATCAGCGCCCTGCGCGACACCCTGGACCTGGATTACCCGGACGTCGCCGTCGGACTGTTCCGCCTCTATCAGTGGTGCCTGGACTGCATCCGCAAGGGAGATTATGCCTCCGCCCTGACGACCCTGACGGAATTGCGCGGCGCCTGGGCTGCCACTGAACAGACAATCGCCTCCCGACACGCTCCGGCATACACCGCCTCCCTGGGAAACATCCTGACCTGAACTTTAACAATCTGGCAGACGAAGAACAAGCGCCTTTTCGGAAGGAGAACGGCGCTTTTTTTATTCACACGATTTTTATTTTAAGTTCACACCGGTTTTACTGTGGGTTCCCGCCCGCTCTGCTATGATGCGTCCAACAAGGAGCAAACCATGAGCTTTTGGCAGGCACTTCGTATTGGAGCATCCGGGTTGACCGCACAGCGTTTGCGCCTGGATTTGATTTCAAACAATATTGCCAATGCGCAAACCACCCGCACCGAAAAGGGTGGGTCCCTTCCAGCGGGCGGATGTGATCTTCACGGCGGAGGGGGGAGACTCTTCCGTGTCGCAGGTCGTGGCGGGGCGGCGCGGCAGCCTGGAAATCACGCAAGGCGGCGTCAGGGTGGCGCAAATCATCACGGATACAGAAGCAGGTCCCCGGGTGTATGACCCGGACCATTCCGATGCGGACGCGGACGGCTATGTCAATTATCCGAACGTGGATGTTGTGGTGGAGATGACCAACATGCTGTCTGCCACGCGCTCGTACGAAGCCAACCTCGCCGCGGTGGAAGCCGTCAAACGCATGGCGTTGAAAGCCCTCGAAATCGGGAGGTAATCATGGCAATCCAGCCCATCCATAACAATTCGATTCCTGCCTTGCGCGGGCTTGATCCATCGCAGAAATCCACGGCAGGCGGCAATGTCGGGGACATCGGGCAGACCTTTGAGGACATCCTCTCGTCCCTGAACCAATCCCAGTTGAGCGCGGACGACCTGGTGCGGAAACTGGCTCAAGGCGAAAACGTGGACCTGCACACGGTAATGATCGGACTGGAAGAGAATAATGTGAATTTCAACGTGGCGCTCGGCATCCGCGACCGGCTCGTGGAAGCGTATCGTGAAATCATGAGAATGCAAGTTTGATCTTTTTGGGAAATATTATGTTTTCATCACTTCAGCAGCAATTCGCATCCTATTGGAAGAGGCAGAGCCTCGGCAAACAGATCACCCTGGTCTCGTTGATCCTGGCGGCGCTGATCCTGACGCCCGTCCTGGTCAACTGGGCGGGCGCGCCCAGTTATGCCATTGCCTACACCGGCTTGAGCGAGGCGGACGCCTCCCAGATCGTGCAAAAACTGGATGAGAACAGCATCCCTTATCAACTCAAGAACAGCGGCACGATCGCAGTGCCGAACGACCAAGTCTATACCGTCCGTTTACTCATGGCGCGCGAGGGATTGCCGCAATCGAGCACGGTGGGATATGAGTTATTCAGCGGAACCTCGATGCTGGGAATGACCGAGTTTTCCCAGCAAGTCAATTACCAGCGCGCCATCGAGGGGGAATTGCAGCGGACCATCGGCAGTCTCGAGGCGGTGAAAGCCGTCCGCGTGCACCTGGTTGTGCCGGAGAAGACCCTGTTGTCGTCCGACCAGGCTCTCAGCACGGCGTCCGTCACGATCCAGGTGAACCCCGGTTACTCGCTGGATGCAGACCAGGTGCGTTCGATCACCCATCTGGTTGCCAGCAGTGTGGAAGGACTCAAACCGGAAAACGTGGTCGTGGTGGATACCGAAGGCAACCTGCTGGCGGATGGGACCGGCGACGAAAGCCAGACGGGACCGGCGCAGAAAAGCGAACAACGTGCCGCGGAACAAGCGTATGCCGCCGAAGTGCAAAAGCGCGTGCAGGGCATCCTGGATAAGATCCTCGGTCCGAACCGCTCTGTGGTGCAAGCCACCGTGGAAATGGACTGGACCCAGCGCGAGATCACCTCCAACACCTACGAACCGACCGCGGTGGCAGTGCGCAGTTCACAAAAAATCAACGAAAGTTCCACCGAAGGGGCGCGCCGGCGGAGTGCCGGGCGCGCCGTCCAACCTGCCCACGCCGGTCGCCACCGCCACAACGACGGAGGGCGGCGCCTACCAGCGCACCGAAGAGACCATCAATTACGAAGTCAGCCAGGTGCAATCGCACGAGATCATCGCGCCGGGAGAGGTGAGCCGCATCTCCGTCTCCGTCATGGTGGACGGGGTCAGCGACCAGGCTCAAATGGACGCGATCAAATCGGCAGTCCAGGTTCTTTGCGGGCATTGACTTGGCGCGCGGCGACCAGATCGTCGTCGAATCCTTCGAGTTCGACAGAACCGCCCTGGAAGCCCTCAGCGCCGAGTTGGAGCAGCAGCAGAAACAACAGCAATACATGCAGATCGGGCTGGGGGTGGGAGCCTTGCTGATCCTGGCGGCGTTGTTCTTCTTCATCTTCCGACAGGTCAACAACCTGCGCAACGCCTCCAGGGAATCGTGGAAACCTGTCCTGCGGCCCGTCGGCGAAATGGTCGCATTCCAGCAGGGATACACAGGACCCGCTTTGCAGAATCCCGGCGGCGCCATCCCGGCGATCACGATGCGGGGGGCGAACGACCAGGCAAAACCCGATGGCGGCGACGTTGTTGTGCAGCTCCGGTCGAAGAGTCAATCCGGCACCGCCATGGAAGATGAACAGCGCGCCCGCGTGCTTTCCCGGCTGACGGAGGAAAATCCCGCCACGGTGGCGGAGATCATCCAACTCTGGCTGAACGAGGGCAAAAAGTCATGACCTCCGGCACCGAAAAAGCCTCCGCCCTGCTGCTCGGCTTGGGCGTTGACCTTTCGTCCAAAGTCCTTCAATACATGAATGAAGGCGAGATCGAACAGGTGCTGCTCGCGCTTGGCAAGTCCGGGCCGGTTTTGCCGGAGGCGCGGCATGAAGCGCTCAAAGAGGCGTATGAACTCAGCCTGTCCGATTCCGCCGAACTGCGCGGCGGCATCGAATACAGCCGCCAGTTGCTGGCGCGGGCGGTGGGTCCGCGGCGCGGCACGGAGATTCTGGAGCGCATCTCGGTTCACCAGCAACTCTCCTCGTTCGAGATGTTGAAGAACGCCAACCCAACCGAGGTCGCAGCGCTGTTGCAGGATGAAATGCCGCAGACGATTGCGCTCGTCCTTTCATATCTTGAGGCGAAAGTCGCGGCGGACATCCTCACGAGCATGTCCAAAGAGAACCAGGTGGAAGTCACACTGCGCCTCGCCGCGATGGATCGCGTCTCGCCGCAGGTCGTCCAGCAGGTGGAGAAGAACCTCAAGAGCAAACTCTCCAGCGTGATCAACGAAGCCGACTTCCGCGCGACGGGCGGCGTGGCTTTTTTGGTGAAGATGCTCAACCAGGTGGATCGCGGCGTGCAGAAATCCATCTTTGAAGCGCTCGAAACCACGAACGCAAAACTGGTCGAGGAGATCCGCGCCAACATGTTCACATTCGACGACGTGGCGAAACTCGACGACCGCACCATGCAGCGCGTCCTGCGCGACGTCAACAAGAACGACCTGGCGCTGGCGCTCAAAGGCGCGCCGGATCATCTCAAGGAAAAGGTGTTCGCCAATCTTTCCGAGCGGGCGCGCGAAAACCTCAAAGAGGAGATTGACATCCTCGGCCCGCAGCTGGCGAAGAACGTGTACGCCGCGCAGCGCAAGATCGTGGACGTGTGCCGTTCGCTCGAAGAATCAGGCGAGATCGTGATCGCCGGCGGCGGAGGAGACGAATATGAAGTCATTGCCTAGGGTCTACCCGCGCGCCTCGGGGGAACCGATCAAGCCCTGGAACGCATCCGACCTGGACCTCGACCCCGCGGATGCCGATGCCATGCGGCGGGATCAAATCCTTGCCCTTTTTACTGCGGATGAAAAAACCGCCTCACGCGGACCGGAGAGCGGGCCCCGTTCAAATTTGCTTCGCGCCGGGACGGATGTATCGCTCACGAACTGGCTCCCGGGCGAGATGGATTTCCAGCCCTCGATCAACGACGCCGACGGGTGGACGTTCGTCAACTCGCCGGGGGAATTTTTCAGCGGCGCACCGCGCCGTGGTCACGGCAGGCAGCCTCTTCGTCAGAAAGGAGGCGGAAGGGCTGTCGAGCAGGCGCGCGCCCAGGCGGAGGAAATCCTGCTCGAAGCGCGATCCGCCGCAGACCAGTTGATCCGGCAGGCGCAGGCGGAGATCGAACAGGCAAAACAGGATGGGTATCGGCAGGGGCAGAGCGAGGCGCGGAACGAGATCCAGCAGGCGTTGAGCGCGGTTCACGCGATGGTCGAAGAGACCCGTGAATGGCAATCGTCGCTGGTGAATCACGGCGAAGGCTTCCTGACGGAGATGTTGAAGGAGATCGCGCAGACCATGTTCGGCGAAGGCGTCAACCTGGACCCTCATGCGCTTCAACTGAATCTGAACCGCATCATGGAGCATGCGCAGCGGCTCGGCGACCTGAACATTCTGCTGAACCCGCGCGACGCCCATCTGCTCGAGCCTTCCTGGAGTCAGTATCAATTGATGATCACAGGCAGCAAAGTGCGAATCATCCCTTCTGAAAAGATCACGCCCGGCGGTTGCGTTGTGAAAGGGAGCATGGGCATGGTGGATGGGCGCGTGGAGACCCAGCTCGCGGCGGTGTTGAATTCGCTGGATGAACTTGCGCTGGCGAACGGATAAACGATGGATGCTTCGCAGCGCAAGATGGAATCTTGCGTTACATCACAAACGGATAAACATGGAAACTCTCACACTCGACACATCGCGCTATCGCAACGCCATCACCCGCCTCAACCCACTGGCTGTTTCGGGACGGGTGGTGCAGGTGGTGGGACTCACCATCGAGATCATGGGCTTGAACTGCCAGATCGGCGAGGTATGCGAGATCCACACGCGGGACGGAAATTCGCTGATGGCGGAGGTGATCGGCTTTCGCAACAACCACACCCTGCTGATGCCCCTGGGCAACATGGACGGCATCCAGCCGGACAGCACGGTGAGGTCGGTCTCGCGCGCGTTCAAAGCCCCCGTGGGAACGTCGCTGATCGGGCGCGTGCTGAACGGATTGGGCGAACCCATTGATAACCTGGGCGCGCTGGAAAACGTGGATTGGGCTTCCACGAACCAGCCGCCTCCGCATCCGTTACAGCGCTCCTCCATTGACGAGCCGCTCGTCACCGGCGTGCGAGTCATTGACGGGATGCTGACCTGCGGCAAGGGTCAGCGCATGGGCATCTTTGCCGGGAGCGGCGTGGGCAAAAGCACCCTGCTCGGTTCGATTGCCCGCAACTCGGAAAGCGACATCTCGGTCATCGCCCTGATTGGCGAACGCGGGCGCGAAGTGCGCGAGTTCCTCGAACGCGACCTTGGGCCCCGAAGGCTTGGCGCGCTCGGTCATCATCGTCTCCACTTCAGACCAACCTGCGCTGGTGCGTTTGAAAGCCGCGCTGGTCGCCATGACCATCGCCGAGTTCTTCCGCGACAGGGGCAGCGACGTGATGTTCCTGATGGACTCGGTCACACGCTACGCGATGGCGCGACGCGAGATCGGTCTTTCCATCGGCGAGCCGCCCGCCAGCAAGGGCTATACCCCGTCCGTGTTTGCGATGCTTGCCGCGTTTGCTCGAACGCGCGGGGAGAGGAGAGCGCGGTTCGATCACCGGTTTCTTCACGGTGCTGGTCGAAGGCGACGATTTCAACGAACCCATCTGCGACGCCGTGCGCGGCATCCTGGACGGGCACATCATCCTCAGCCGCACGCTGGCGGCGCGCAATCATTATCCCGCCATTGACGTGCTGAACAGCGTCAGCCGCGTCATGCCCGCGCTGGCTTCGAAGGAACATTTGCAGTTTGCCGCGTTCGCCCGCAAGAATCTGGCGGTCTTCGAGAAGGTGCGCGACCTGGTCAACATCGGCGCCTACGTCAAAGGCTCCGATCCCGAAGTGGATACCGCCCTGCTCGTGATGCCCGTGCTGACGGAATTCCTCCAGCAGGACCACACCGACGTGACCGCCTTCGAGAACACCCTGCAATATTTGAACGAAATCAGCCGGGTCGCCCCTGACAGCGAAAGGATTTGATAAATGCCGCCTAAATTTTCCCTGCAAAGCGTGCTGGATGTCCGCCGCGGAAGAGTGGAACTGCTCGAAATCGAACTGGGCAGGCTGATGACCGCCCGGCAGGAAATGGAGATGCGGCTTTTATCCCTGCAGGAATTCCAGCGCGATCTGCTGGAGCAGCTGAAGGACGCCCAACTGGGCGAGATTGATCTCTCGAAGATCGGTTTGATCCGATTGAACCTCTGGCAGGTAAATACTTACATGGAAAACGTATCCCTCGAACTGGCGAGACTGACCCGCGAGGCGGGCGAAAAAAGGCTGGAGTTGGTTCAAGCCAAACAGTCCGAGGAGACGCTGGAAATCCTGAAACAGAAACGGCACGAAGCGTATCAAGCGGAACAGGCGCAGATCGAAGCCCGGGCGCAGGACGACCTCTACATCGCCCGGGCGTTCCGCAACCAGCAGCAAGGAGCATAGACGATCATGAACAATTCCTTTTTTACCGGGCAGGTGCAGTCGGTGATGCAGAAACTGATGTTCGCCCTGATCGAAAGACTGCTCGACCGCCTCGAGAGCGGCGGAAAGAACCAACCGGCGAGTGTTTCATCGCCCGCCCCCGCTTCCACAGATTCGCCGGGCGCGCCCGTCGGCGGGAGTTTTTCGAGTCTCATCCATCAAGCCGCGCAGAAATACGGCGTCAACCCCGCGCTGGTGCAAGCCGTGATCAAAGCCGAATCCAATTTCAACCCCAGCGCGGTTTCCTCGGCAGGCGCGATGGGACTGATGCAGTTGATGCCGGGCACCGCCCGCGGACTCGGCGTGAGCAACCCCCTCGATCCCGCGCAGAACATCGAAGGCGGGGTCAAGTTCCTCCGTCAATTATTGAACCGGTACGATGGCAATGTCCGGCTGGCGCTGGCGGCGTATAACGCCGGTCCCGGCGCGGTGGACCGGTACGGCGGCATCCCGCCCTACAGGGAAACGCAAACCTACGTCACGCGCGTGCTGGGTTATTACCAGTCCACGAATCAATGGCAGGGATGAAGCGATGAGCAATTCACTTTTTTCCGACGCTGCCATACGCCTCGCAAAAGCCGCCCTCGACGGTCTCAGCCTGCGCCAGCAAATCATCAGCCGCAACCTGGCGAATATTGATACGCCCGGTTATCAGGCGCAGACGATTGACTTTGAAGAGACCCTGAAACGCCTGATCGGGAACGGCGATTCGCTGCCGATGCAGGTCACGGATATCTCGCATCAAGTCCCCGCTTCACAAGCCGCCGGTTTTTCCGCGTCCATGCGTCCCGGCGGAAGTTTCCGCGCCGACCAGAACAACGTGGATATTGATGTCGAGATGATAGACATGTCCGAGACGGGCATTCAATACCAGGCGGTCAGCCAGGCGGTCTCGCAAAAACTATTGCTCCTGAAAAACCTGGCGAAATAACATGGTCTTCGGCTTGCACCTGCCCGCCCAGTCTCTTCCGCTCGAAGGCATGCCCGCAAAATCCCTGCCCCTGGATTCCGAAACGCTCCAACCCCTTTCCTTTGCGGAACACTTGAAGATGCAGGAAAAGCAGCTGCAACAGGAACAAGGCGTCGGCGCGGCTTCGGTTGCCGCGGCGTTGGCGGCGTGGCAGACCTTGCCCATACCAGTTGTAGCGGAAGGCGAAACCGGCGGCGGGGCTGACGTTCTTTCCGTCCAGCCCGAAACAACACGAACGGCGATACCCGCCATTGGACAGGCGCAGCAAACCATGACCGTTGAATCAGATCCAATCGGAATGCAGGTTGACTCATCAACGCCCCTCGACGGCTTTCCCCAACCTGCCGTGACCGCGCCTCCAGCAAGCCGCCTCGTTTCGACCGATTTGCCTGCTCCCGCTTCGGAGATATTTTCCAACGCCCAGGCTGGGACCGCTCCGCCGCTAACCGGCATTCCATCACATTCGGCTCCATGGCCCCAGGATATTCCGTCTAACCCAAAAGCCAAATCGGGGAATATCCAGCCGCAGGCGGAACCCCTCGCGCGCTTGGACGGCACTCTGAATTCTTCCGCGGCGGGAATCGCCATCCCCGCAATGAAGCCGGCGGACGAAACCGCTGCGGTCGCTTTCCCCGCTCAATCCATGCCGGGAAGGGAGGACGAATCCACACCGCCGCAAATCGACCTGCCAGATGCGCCCCCCGTCGTTCATCATCGCGCTTCCCAGCCTGTCGCTCCCCAACCCGCTGCTGGGTTGTCGAATTCACCACAGACCGATACGGATGAACGCCGATTTTTCGATAAAGCCTCTGCGAACGCAATGGCAAATCCTTTTTATCTGCGTTCGTCTGTGGTGAAGACGGGCTTTCATGCGCTCTCTGAGACCGTTCCGGTGGAAGTTGAAGAGCGAACCCCTGTCACTGTTGACGTTGATCCGTCACAACTTCCAATGCAAAAAATGGAATCCCAGGATGCTTCGCCAACGGCAAACCCTGCACATGCCGGGACGGAAAAAGTCATTGCAGGAACGCCATCCGCGCCTCCCGCCATCGTCCCGGCAGACGCAGAGAATGAGACGGTAAAGGTTGTTCCACAGCCTGTTGACGAATCCGAAACCAGCCGGGCAAAACCGGCTCGGTTGGCTGATGCGTCCCTGCCGACACGACCGGCGGTTGATTCAAAGGTCAACCCCGGAACTGGGAGCGGCAACACGCAAGCCGAAACGCCGATTGCAAGCGCTGAAACGACGATGGTCATGCCTCCGCAAACTGAAGCAAGGTCCGATGCGGAGGTTCAAGCGGGGGTCGCCGTTATTCCCGCCGAAACAAGCGGCACGGACGAAGTTTCCGCCGGGCGTTTCACTTCCACAGATGAAAAGTCGCGCCGGGCAGATTGGCGTCTCGACGCCGTACAGCCGAGGCTGAATCAAATGCACGGGGTCGCCGCCGCGGCCGCCAGTCCGGGAAAAGAAGCGGTGGTTGAGTCCAGCGGAAGGATGCCGGGAATCCAGGTGAATATTCCAGCCGTGGAAGTGGTCCAGCAGATCATCCGTCAAATGAACGGCAGGCTCAAAAGCGGACCCGCATCCATGCGCCTGCAATTGCACCCCAAAGAGTTGGGCGCGATTGACGTGGAAATGGTCGGTCGTCCACAGGGGGTGCAGGTGACGTTCTTTGTGGAACAAGCCGAAACCGGGAAACTTTTGGAATCGGGAATGAAGCAGTTACGCGACTCGCTCGTGGATTCCGGCGTGCAGCTCTCAGGGCTGAACATCAGCCAGCACAGTTCATACGGACAGAAAGGAGGAACCTTCAGCCAGGAGACAGAATTTGTCCCCCGCCCCCCGCGCGAATTCATGCCGGATGAACCCGGGCAGGAACCCCCGCGCGCGGGACAACTCGCCGGGCAGACCGGCGAGGTTGATTATCGAATCTAGAAAATTTCATGAAAGGAGAAAGACATGCAAGTGAACGGTATTGCAAATGTCAATCAGGCAACCGCATCGGAAAGCCTTGCCAGCCTGGCGCGCGCGGCAGGCAACGCGCTCGACACTAATCAGTTCATGCAGATCCTGCTGGCGCAGATGACCCATCAGAACCCGCTCGAACCGATGGATAACGCCGAAATGCTGACGCAGTTCTCGCAACTCAATTCGCTCCAGGAATTGCGCGAGATTCACACCGGCATGGACAAACTGGCGGCTTCCAACCAGGTCATCTACCTGGCGAGTTTGATCGGAAAATCGGTGAAGGTCAACCGCCCGGATGGAAATGTGATCGAGGGCGTGGTCGAAGAAGTCGTCACCGAAAAGGACAATCCTCAACTGCGCATCGGGGACGAGAAGGCATCCCTCGCCGATGTGATCGAGGTGAAAGGAACAGACGCATGACCGATCCATTCCACGTTCAACTTGGACGGGTGCATGGAGGAGGCGAACAGCCAGTAAAGGCGGACCGCACGCTCAAGCCGGTGCCGGGTCCCAGTTTCATCGAAATGCTTGAACAAGTGCAGGGCGTCCGATTTTCCAACCATGCCCTCAAGCGCCTGCAAAGCCGCGCGATCCATCTGGACAGCGAAAACGTAAACCGGCTGTCGGAGGCGATTGACAAGGCTGAAAAGCGCGGCGGGAAATCGTCGCTCGTGATGGTGGATGATCTGGCTTTCATCGTGAACGTCCAGGACCGCATCGTGGTCACGGCGCTGGATGCGAACCAGCGCGGCGAGGGCGTGTTCACCCGGATTGACAGCGTGGTCTTTGCCGACCCCAAATCATCCATAGACGTAAAAGGATAACCTTTCCATACCGATTTTCAAACAGGCTGGCCCTCTTGGAGGAAAGCCTGCAAACCAACCTACAGGAGAAAACAAAATGATCCGCTCGATGTTTACCTCGATCAGTGCTTTGAACATGCACCAGAAATACCTGGATGTCACCGCCAACAACCTCGCCAACGCCAATACCAACGGTTACAAATCCAGTCGCGTCCTGTTCCATGACCAGTTTTCCCAAATCCTCGCGCCCGGTTCGGGACCCACCGACGTTCTCGGCGGCACCAACCCGACCCAAATCGGGCTCGGCGTGCGCCTCGGCTACGTCTCCCCGAACTTTACCCGGGGGGACCCTGCAAAACACGGGCCGCAACATGGGCCCTCGGCATTCAGGGCGACGGCTTCTTTGTTTACGGTCAGGATGCCGCCCGCCGTTACTCGCGCGAAGGCTCGATGAGTCTCGACGCCGAAGGCTACCTCGTCAACTCAGCGACGGGTCTGCGGACTCAGGGATGGCTGGTCGGCGACGATGGAGTGGATACCAACCTGCCAGTGGACGACATCCAAATCGTCACCGACAAGACGGTTGCCAAAGCCACGGAAAATGTTTATCTGGGCGGCAATTTGAACGCGGCAACGCCCACAGACGGCACCGGCACGGTGACGGTCTCTATGGGTGTGTACGACTCGCTGGGCGCTCTCCAGACCGCTTCGGTCAAATTCACGCGCCAAGCCGCCGACCCGCTCGTGTGGGATTGGGCAATCGTTGACCCCGCCACCGGGCTTCCCGATCCCGCCGCCGGCGCAGGCGCTGGCACGATCACCTTCGATGCGAACGGCCAGCTGGATGCAACCCTGGCGACCAACCCAACGGTGACGACTCCGGTTCAAATCCCCGGTTCGGCTGGTTCTGCCAACGGGGGTCAGGTCGCCCTGACGCTTGATTTTTCCAAACTGACCATGTTGAACTCCGCCGCCAGCGTCGCAGTCACCAGCCAGGACGGCTTGCCCGCCGGAAACGTGTCCGACGTGTATATTTCCCCCAACGACGGCGTGATCTCCCTTGTGTATTCGAATGGGATGACCGAACAGGTGGGGCAGGTGGCATTGGCGCGTTTCAACAATCCCAACGGTTTGCTGAAAGCGGAAGGCACCGCGTTCATCGCGGGAATTAACTCCGGCGAGGCGCAGATCGGCGCTGCCTCCACCGGCGGACGCGGCAGTATCGCCTCCGGCTACCTTGAAGCCTCCAACGTGGACATGGCGCAGGAATTCACCAACATGATCCTCGCCCAGCGCGGCTTCCAGGCGTCTTCGCGCGTGATCACCACATCAGATGAAATCCTGCAGGAGTTAGTCAACCTCAAGCGCTAAAAGGTACGTTGAAAAACCGGCTGGTGTCGAAAACGATGCCAGCCGGTTTTCTTATTTACTCATGTTACACACCCTCATCCCCAACCCTTCCCCCAGAGGGGGAAGGGAGTCCCTCTCCCATTCGGAGAGGGTTAAGGTGAGGGCATGTGACGAGTAAAAAAATCCGTGCCAATTCGTGAAATCACTGGCAGGGGTTTTGGGTTTCCGATCAGCAGAGAAACATTTACTTTTTGAGATTGTGCAGCCCATCCGACAATACCCCCAAATCCCGGATGATCTCGGTCTGGCGCTGGGCGATGTATTGCAAAACCGCCGCGCGCGCGAGGTCCTTGAAGAACAGCCTCAACCCCACCCGGTAGCGGCTGAGGGGAAAATCGGGATGCACAGAAACGACCTTCCCCTGCGTTGTGATCACCACCCTGCCGTCCTGTCCCTTTGGCAGTTCAGACTGGGACAGGGAACCGGTGACACGTCCCTCCCGCAGGGGTCGGGTGGGTTTCCTGATTTTTTGCGATATCCCGTCCGGGAGTGAGAGCGTCGCCGAGAGTGTGCGTCCCGCCTGGCACAGCCTCGAAGGGAACATATAATCCTCGAAATAAATGCCCGCCCCTTCCGCAGAAATATCCGCCAGCAGGGCGTAAAACTCCGAGGCGGAACCCTCGAATTTGACGATCATGATCAATGGCGACTCGGGCTCCACCCGAATCTGCATCCGTTCGCCGATCCCTTTCTGCGCCGTTTCCAGGTTTGCCAATGTTGCCTCCTCCCTCCCCAAATGGAGACCGACCACCTGCGAATGGAGAATGAAAGGCAGTTCCTCCCCCAGCAAATACGTTTCCCGCTGAAAATAGAGGCAGGCAAGTTGATACATGTTGCTGCGCACTTGTATCTCCGAGCCGCCGATGGAGTTGATGCGGGCGTCGTACGAGATGGGCAGACCCTTGAAGATATTCAACAACTTGATCCCGGATTGGTTTCTGGCAATCTGCTCCAACAACGGGTATGGGTTTACGCCGAGCATCAAGGGGATTCTCGAAGGACGATTCAACCCCCGCCCAGTGTGGCGGAAGTTGGATCAATGGGGACTCTGTTCTTGCGGATCTCATAATGCAAATGCGGTCCCGTGGAATTTCCGGTGTTTCCAGAAAGCCCAATGGTGACGCCCGCCTTTACAAAATCTCCCACCGAAACCGGAATGCTGGAGAGATGCGCATAATACGTCCGATATGCGCCGTTCTCGACAATGACCAAATTCCCATAGCCCTGATCGTTCCAACCGGCATGTACGACCCTGCCATCCATCGTGGTTCGGACCGGCGTCCCCACAGGGATGCCGATGTCCAGACCTTTATGCCTGCCATGGAATTCCTGCGTTAATCTTCCTCCTGTGACGGGACGGCCCAACGGTTCAGGCTGGGACCCGGTGACTGCTCCTGCTGAAAATGGGCTTTGTGCGGCGGCTGAAACATTGCCGGACGAATCCTGTTCCAGTTGCTGTTCCACGAGCCTTTCGATCAGGAGCAGCATCAACGGCGCCATCAAATCGCTCATGCTCATCCCCAAACCGGCGGATGGACCCATCCCGGTCATGCCGCTCGTGGCGGTCATGACCGACAAAATTTCCTTAAAGGAAGAAACGATGCCGGATGTTGACGTCGCTGCATTTTTGGGTTGGGCGACTTCCCCGGAGGAGAGACCGTAGGTCGGGGAGATCGGGCTGAAGATGTTTGTCATAATGCACCCATTGTATAGGCACAACCGGGGAAGCGCAGTAAAGGAGGCATAAAAATGCTGTTATGTGCGTCTAAATTGTTTTATCCCGTCTTTACGCAGTATTCAGAAGGGTTTTATAGGCTGACGCGCTCATATCAACTATATTAAGCGCATGGTTCTTCGATTATGTCAACACAACCCCCTGTTCGATTTGCCCGTCCGATGAAATCCATGCAGCCGGAACTACAGGTCAGGAAAATACTCGGTCGGACCTATCTCAACGAGAATCGGCTTGCCGAGGCGCTGGATATTTTCACAAAGATTCTGATGGATTATCCCGACGATCTCGAAACGCTTCTCATCCTGGGCGGTTTCTACCTGGCAGGCGGGGACGGAAAGACCGCCAAAAGCATCTATCTGCGCGCGCAACAGTTGGACCCGCAGAATCAAGCCATCGCGCGCCAGATCGTGATGGCGGAGGAATTGGAAGACAGCGGCTCTGCCGAACCGGTTCCCACCGACCTTGAAGCGGTGGCGCGCCTGCTCCAGCGTTTGACGGGCGGCACACGCGGCGTTCAGGAAAAGGACATTTTACGCGCGGCGCAGCTGCTCGAAAAGATCATCCACAGCGAAAACCCTGCCGGGCTGATATCCAACCATCTGGACGAGATTGACAGCCTCCTGCTGGCGTTGATCGAAGTGAACATCCGCCAGGCTCATGCCGATGGGCGGCTTGAAGTGGCTGAAGCCCTGCGAAACCTGCAACTCAACATAGATTACCAGTTGACCACGAGGGAGGACGCTAAACCCGTTTTTGACGACCGCACGGCGTCGAACCATGCCATATTTCAGGGCGACCTCCTGATGCTTCTGCCCGATCTCGAACAAAAATCGAAGCGTATGGCGCTTCTATCCCCGGCGTTGGGATCCCTTGGGTGCAGGGTCAATGAAAAGGATGACTATGTTCCGGGACGCGACCCCAAACCGGAGGTTGTGATTGCAGGCAACCCGCACACCAATCCTGCGCTGCTCGAAAGCCTGTCGGCGTTGTCTGCTGCGGGTATTCCGATCATCCTTGATCTCGACTCCGATTTCGAGCATTTACCGGTTTCGCATCGGGAATATGACACAAAGGGATTGGGCACTCACGCACTCAGCAACGCCTACACAGCCGCGCTCTCGCTTGCGGATATCGTTTCCGTGCCCTCCGAGGAGCAAGCCGCCTCGCTTCAGGGGCCTGACGCGCCAGGTTTGCGTGATCCCCGACGGTTGGTCCCGCCGGAACCGGCTTTGGGAGAAGGATCCGGCTCCTCGCGGCACGATCAACCTCGGCTGGGTCGGATGCGGAGCGGGCGGTCAACTCGAAGACTTGATGATGATCCGTCGTTTCCTGGTACGGATCGTCCGCGAGTTTTCCAACACCCGCATTGTCATCATCGGCGATTCCCAAGCCTACCGCCTCTTCGACGGTTTGCCGGAACACAGACGCCTGTACCTGCCGATGGCGGCGCACGAGGAATTTCCCCATCTTCTCAGCCAGCTCGATGTGCTGGCAGTTCCCCTCCGCAGCGCCCCTTATAACATCTCCCTGCCCGATACGATCCTTGTGGAGGCAGGGGCAAGGGGCATCCCCTGGATCGCATCTCCGATTCCCGCGTTTCGCCGCTGGGCGGCTGGGGGAATCCTCCCCGAGTCTTTGGATGAATGGCATCTCTCCCTGCGGCAGTTGGTGAAGGATCAGGAGTTTTGCAAAAGACTGGGAAAGGCAGGCAGGAACGCCGCCCAAATGAGAGAGATGAGCCGTGTGGGAGATTTGTGGCTGGAGGTTATCGCGCGGGCAGCTCACGTAAGCGCTGCCCGATCGCGGATGATGGAAAGAGTATAGCGAAACCTTATTCGATGCTGGAGCAGAAAAGTGATCATCACGTATATTCATTTGGACAGCCCGGAAGACGAACTGCAAGTACGGTTAAGATGCCGGAATTTTTCCGACGCGATCAATCGCGTGGGCTGGCATAGCGCGCATTTGCTGGATATGAATTCCTTTATTCAGGATACCCCGGATGCTCACAAAGTCTGTGCCGCGTCGGACCTTCTGATCGTTCACCTCGTCCGCCGCTGTTTCCAAGGTTCCGTCCTGCAAGCCATAGCGTATTGGAAGGCGCATGACAAAAAAGTGATCGTGGATTTCGACCAAGCCATTGGCCGCCTCACTCCCGATGTCCCCGGCGATTCATTCTGGTTGGAGGACGCTCCTTTGGGAGGCGGCGCGAACGGGGTTCGGGGAAGCCAAGCCGTCTTGACGCCGCTGGAGGAATTCAAGCAGGGGTTGGGGATGATTGACGCGGCGATCGTATCCTCCTCCCGGCTCATGGCGGATTGGCCGCGTTATATGGATGTCCATGAGGTTCCCGACTATCTTAATACAGACCAGTATCCCGGCTTCAAGCAGGCGCACGAGGATGAAATTTGGATCGGCGTGGCGAACGGCACGAGGAACGCCAGCATGAGAGACAGCGGACTTCTAAGCGCGTTGGAGAACGTTTGCCGCAGGCATCCACACGTGAAACTGGTAACGCCCGCCATAGAAGAGGATGGACATGGGCTGGAGGGCATCCGTGCCTCGCAACGGATGAGTTATCCGCTCAACTCCTTCGAAGAATGGGCTGATATTCTGCCCAAATTGGATATCGGGCTTTTGCCCATTTGCGGAGATTACGACCTTCGGCTGGGAAGGATCAGCCTGCTAGAGTTTATGGTATCGAAGACCCCCTGGCTTGTCAGCAACCAGCCCGTCCTCCGCGATCTTGCCCGGTTTGGGAAATTTGTTCAGAATACACCCGACGCCTGGGAAACCGCCATTTTGAAGGCGATGGACAATATGGATACCCTTCAAAAAAGGGCGGCGGGAGAACCGTTCCTGTTTGCCCTCAGCCAGGACATCAACGTGAATATTGATAAAGTGCTTAAACTTTTTACCCGCATCCTTATTCAGGCGAAGTGATCAGGTGCAGGATGATAAGCCCCAACCCGAAATTGAACGCTGAAGGATGGGAGGTCACTCCCCGTCCTTCCAACGCGGTAAAACCCCCCGTCATGATCGAAATCCCTGCGGGCGAATTCCTGATGGGCACGAGCGATGAGAACATCGTGCAGTTGCAAATACGGGAGTCGGACTGGGCTTATGAATGGGCTGACAACGATTTCTTCATTGCAGAACAGCCGCAGCACATCGTTTCGCTGCCTGCATTCGAGATCGCCAAATACCCGGTGACCAATGCCGATTACCATAATTTCGTCCTGGATGTCGGGCACCGCCTCCCGCGCAATTGGACCGGCTTTACCTTCCAGGAGGATACCGAAAACCACCCGGTGACGGGCGTGTCCAAGACCGACGCCGAGGCGTATATCGAATGGCTGAACCAAAAGACTGGGATGAGTTTCAGGCTTCCGACCGAGGCGGAGTGGGAACGGGCGGCGCGCGGAAACGACGGGCGCATCTACCCGTGGGGGAATACCTTCGATCCTTGGCGGTGCAATACAGCCGAAAGCGCCAAGAAAGGGACCACCGCGGTCGGCTTTTATTCGCCCACAGGGGACAGCCCATGCAGCGCGGCAGACATGGTGGGGAACGTCTGGGAATGGACGCAGTCATTGTTTTTGCAATATCCCTACAACGCCGCGGCGCACGGGGGGGAAATCAAAGCCAAAGGGCGTTACGTTGTACGAGGGGGGCGTGGTACTACACTCGCAAACTGGCGCGTTGCGCCGCGCGTGAGGGAATCGTCGCCAGCCACCTTTCCCCTTCCATTGGATTTCGCCTGGCTCGTTCTCCCGGTTAGTGCGGCTGATTCAATATTCGGCAGGATCGGTCGCCGGGAGTGTGATAATAAACTTCGTGCCTTTGCCGGGCGTGGTTTCGAATTGAATATCCCCGCGGTGTTCCTTGATTGCCTGAAGGCTGACCGAGAGACCCAAGCCGGTGCCCTTGCCCACTTCCTTGGTGGTGAAAAACGGCTTGAAGACGTGCGCCTGATGTTCCGACGCTATGCCTCTGCCGTTGTCCGAGATGACGACGCTGAACCCCCTGTTTTCGTACCGCGTCGAAATGGATATCCTGCCCCGCTTCGATTCGACGGCTCCAATCGCATTGTTAATCAGGTTGATCCAGACCCCCTTTAACTGGTTTTTGTTGGCGAAAATGGGAGGAAGTTCCCTCGCCAGATTGAGTTTGACCGAAATCGCACGCTTGTTGATCTCATATCGCAGGAGGGAAATCGCGTCCTCGATCGTTTCATTGAGCGAGACTTCCTCGAACTCGAAGTGTTTTTCCCGGCGCGCGCTGTCCAGGAGGTTGTTGACGATTCTCGCGGCGCGGTCCCCGGCTGTCTCGATCAACTTGAGCGAATTGATGATGTCGTCGTCCGCCTGGGACAGGTCCCGCATCAGCAATTGGGCATTGGCGATGATCGCCGCCAGCGGGTTGTTGATCTCGTGCGCCACGTTGGCGGCAAGCTGCCCGATGGACGCCATTTTTTCCGATTGGATCAGGTTTTCCTCCAGCACCCATTTTTCCGTGATGTCCTCCTCGAAGATGATCACCCGTTCGACGGAATTGTCCTCCTCGCGGATCGGGACGGTGGTGATCTCCCAGTGGGTTAGTGACTCATCCGGTTCGAGTTCGCTCGACGTGCGGATGGTGGGAATCCCGTCGAACGAGTCCATGATGCGGCACAGCGCGCACGGAGCGGAGCTCCCCTTGAGTTTTTCGTAGCATTTTTCCCCCACCAGTTCTTCGGGTTGTTTGCCGACCCTTTCGCTGCGGTGCTTGTTGATGGCAATGATGGTGTAAGAGCGGTCCACGATGGTCACGCTGGAAGGGATGTTGTCGAAAAATGTTCGGAGCGTATTGCGCGAGTTCAGGATCTGCCATTGGGTTGCTTCCAGGTCGGCGTTATTGGCTATCAACTGGCGGTTCTGGTCCGCCGAGAAGATTGCGTTTGCCACCGCCTTGGCGATCAACCTCAGAAAATTGTCGCGTTCGTCATTGGCAATATCCAATCCGGGATTGATGAATAGCATTGCTCCCAGCCTGATGTCGTTGACGGACAAGGGGGCAAGCAGGACGGTCCTGACCGACAGCGTTGCCTCCGCACGAATGGCAGGATCAACTCCGAGGTCCGGTTTTGAAGCGTCGTCAATCAGGGCGATCTCGTCCCCGAGGGAAGCGCAGAGGGCGCTGTCTGTCGTGGGAAAAGCGGTCTCGGATTTCCAGGTTTGCTTGCCGCCGAGCAATTTCCGGTTCACCCATCCGGGGCTTTCCCGGTCGAATAACAGGAGGATTGCGTCGCTTGCCCCAACGTACTCCTTGATGTTGCCAATGGTTTTCACGGGGATGGCGTATTGACCGCCGTTTCCGTTTCGTTCCTCCAGCAACGCCTCGAGAAGATGAAGTTCGGATGCCAGATTCATTTTGCCTTCGGTTTTCGGGCTTTGCGATCCGTGTCCCGGGATTCATCCTGCTGGATGGTGTACCCATATCCTTTGATTGTTTTTATGAAGGCGGGTTCCTGCGGATCCGGCTCAATGGCTTCGCGCAGATTTTTGATATGGACACGGACCAGGTCTGCGCTGCCCGCCGTATTTGGATAATCCCACACTTCCTCCAGGAGCAGGGAAGGCGAGAATATCTTGTTCGGATGAGACATGAGATGATACAGCAGGGCGTATTGGACCGGCGTGACCCGGAACTCGCCTTTGATCGGGCTGGAAAATATATAAGTTCGGGTGTTCAGGGAATATTCACCGATTCGAAGAATGTGGCTGTCCGCCGCCTGGTTAATAGGAAGAGTCTTCTGGCTGGCGTCTTCGGTTTCAGGATTTGACGCCTCCTTCCTGACATTGTTTTTGGTCCGGCGCAGGATGGCGATGACCCGCAGAAGCAGTTCGTCCACGTTGAAGGGCTTACGCAAGTAGTCGTCTGCGCCCAGACTCAAACCGAGGATGGCGTCCTCGGGTTTGATTTTTGCGGTCAGGAATAAAATGGGGACTTCCTTGAGAATTGGGTCTTCCCTCATTTCCCTGCAAACCGTGAACCCGTCCATGCCCGGCATGATGACATCCAGGATCACCAGGTCGGGCACCTTGCGATGAGCGGCTTTCAATCCAGCCACGCCGCTGTTCGCCATGTTGACGTGAAATTCTTTTCCACGCAGGCAGCGTTCAATCGTCCTTGCTACAATGTCGTCGTCTTCAATAACCAGAATATTCGAAGCGTTCATCCTTTTTGATCTCCTTGGCAAGTGGGTTTCTGACGACCAGCCGGAAACCTTTTACCGGCGGTTATCCAGGTGGGGATAACCTTGTGAAAATAAAGAGTTCACTGCCCTGGCTGTGTTTTGTGAAATGATTCCGTCCGGGATATGCCTGTGCGAAAAATCAGGCGCAGGCGCATCCGGGTCCGGTTGCTGTCGGTTTGGGGGGTGTGGTTCACAGTGACAAACTCCGCCCTGGTTTCGGAGGTGGGTGAAAACGGTTGAGTGCGTTGTTGAGATGATGCAATCTTTATGATGCTTTACCCACCCGGAAGAAAGCGCAGTTCGGGAGAGACCTGACAGGCAAAATTGTTAAGGGGCCATGACAGTTTAAAAACTGCTCACGCGGTAAAACGTAGCCTCTCAACCTCTGTTCTGAGTCTCTGCGATGTGGAATGCCCGAATACACAGAATGACGACATTATATATCTAATTAACCCATTGCGCAACTCCAATTTTGCCTTCGCTATGGCTTTCCCAAAGTCGGGCGAGTCTTGTTCCAATAACCTCCACCCTCATTCTAGGGGCTTAGAACGCCAAGACGTCGCGATCCTCACTTTTTTCTTAGCGCTCTCCGCGCCTTGGCGGTTCAAAAGAGTAATCGCAGTCTAAATTGAGAAAACCATGTCCATTTGCGGGACGCAGAAAAAAGTCACTTGTATATTGCCTCTGCATGTCTATAATGAAGTACGGAGGGAACATGCCGGATGCGATATTGACCTCAGGACAGCTGGCTTTGCGCGATGAAGCGCGGACGTTTGCGCGCGAGGAAGTGCCGCGCCAGTTACTGCTCGATATGGATGCGGACAAGGTTCGTTATCCGCGCGGGTACGTGCAGAAACTCGCGGAGCGCCGTTTGCTCGGAGTGCGCTTCCCGCAGGAGTGGGGTGGGCGCGGATTGGACTGGTCGCACGAGGCTCTGGCGCTGGAGGAAATCGGCGTGCTGGGAGCGAGCCCGGCATGTTTGTTCTCCCTGCCGTCCATTGTGGGAGAGGCGATAAACGTCTTTGGTTCGCGCGAACAAAAGGAAACATATCTCAAGCCGATTCTCGCCGGGGTAATGACCGTCGCCGAGGCGTTGACCGAACCACGCGGCGGCTCGGACTTTTTCGGCGCGGCGGCAACCGCAAGGCGGGAGGGGGATTGCTACATCCTGAACGGGCAGAAGCGATTCATCGTCGGCGCAGAAGGCGCGGATTTATTCCCTGGTCTACGCGCGGACAAATCCAGACGCATCGAGCCACAAAGCCATCAGCGTATTCCCTGGTCGAGCGCGGAGAGGGACTGGAGGTACAGCACGTCTACGGGTTGATGGGCGCGCGCGGCGGCGGGACGGGGCGGGTTTACTTCCGCGATGTGCGCGTGCCTGCCGCGAATCTCATCGGGCAGGAGCACGGCGCGTACGAAGTCTTCAACCAGATGATGATCCCCGAGCGGATGACCAGCGCGGCTGGCGCGCTCGGACTTGCCCGCGCCGCGTTGGAGATTGCCGCGCGCTATTCGGACCGGCGCAAAGCCTTCGGGCAGAAGATCCGCGAGTTCGAGGGAGTCAATTTCAAGGTCGCCGAGAGTCTGACGCGCCTCGATGCGGCGCGCGCGCTGGTGCGTGAGACGGCGCGCATCATTGATTCCATTGGCAACTCGAACTACGTCCGCCGCATGGTATCCGAGTCGAAAAAGTTTGCCACCGAGACTGCCTGGGCGGTGGTCAACGATGCGATGCAAATCATGGGCGGGATTGGGTATACTAACGTCTATCCCATTGAACGGTTGCTGCGGGATGCCCGCCTCATGACCATCTGGACGGGCACGAACGAGATCATGAACCTGGTCATCCAGCACGAGTATTTCAGGGAACTTCTCGCCCAACCGCTCTCCGCCCGTGATGTCGAAGCGGATGCGCCAAATACAGATGTGGACGGCGAGAAAGTGTATGAGTGAGTAACTCACCTTACGCACCCTCACCCCCGTCCCCTCTCCCAGCGGGAGAGGGGTGAAGGGGTGAGGGGAAAGGAACTGCGTAACATGAGTGAGTAAGGCAGGTCTGCGAGGCATGTTGCATTTCTTCGTATTGGCAATGCTCCTATTGGCGGGCTGCGGGCAGAAGACGGACCCGACGGCCTCCCCGCTTGAAGAGGATGCCTTCACTCAGGCGCGGCTTGAGTTGGTTGAAAATGATATTGAAGGGGCTGGTATTATGAACAAGGATGTTTTACGCGCCATGCGGGCTGTCCCGCGCCATAAATTCGTCCCCGGGGATTATCTCGATCAGGCGTACGAGGATCACCCACTTCCCATTGGATACGGTCAGACCATCTCCCAGCCGTTCATCGTGGCGTGGATGACCGAGTTGCTGGAACTCAAGCCCGGCGAAAAGGTTCTGGAGATCGGCACCGGTTCGGGCTATCAGGCGGCTGTCCTGGCGGAACTGGGCTATGTGGATGTTTACAGTATCGAGATCGTCCCCGAACTGGCGGAGAGCGCCGAAGCGCGCCTGGAGGAATTGGGCTACGACCGGGTCCGCATCAAACAGGACGACGGCTACTACGGCTGGTCCGCGTATGCCCCCTTCGACGCCATCATCGTTACCGCCGCGCCCGACCATCTCCCCGCGCCGCTCGCAGATCAACTGGCGGAGGGCGGGCGGATCGTCATCCCCATCGGTCCGCCGGGTTTTTATCAGAGTTTGTGGAAGTTCGTCAAAGAGAACGGGGAATTGAAGGCGTACAACCTGGGCGGCGTGGCGTTCGTGCCGTTCACCGGTCCGGGGATCGAAGGACATCAGGTCGAGCCGACCTCCACGCCATGAGCCACGCGCCCGCGTAACACAGCGCGCCAATCCTTAACACCCAACTGAAGCCGAACGTCAGAGCCAACAGAGCGGATAGAATGGATGCGACCACAGACGCCGCGCCGTTCACCGCCCAAACCCAGGGAATGCTGACGTCTTGCGCTTCATTTTCTGGACCCTGGACCTGTTCCCGTTTCATCGAGCGGATCCCCGCCGGGAAGGGGATTCCCATCAGCAAGCCGAGCGGCGAAAGGATCAGGATGGTCAGACCAAGCCGGATGGACAGAGGCAAGCCCAAGGTCAAAGCAAAGAGGCGGGGAAGCAAGGCAGGGATGAGGAGCGTGAGAATTACGAGAATTGCCAGCGAGAGTCGAAGAGGCAGGCGGTCGTTCCATCGGCTTCCCAATCCAGAAAAGAAAAGCAGGGAGAACAGGACGGCGGTGAAAGCATAGGCGGGATTGCCGAGATAGAGGATGAAACGCTGGAGCAGGGGGATTTCAACGAGAAGGAAAGCGAAACCGAGCAAGCCGAAGTAGAGGAGGCGGCGGAGGGAGAAAGGGGTGTTGCGTGGTGCGTGTTTCATTATCTTGGAAATTTCATTGCGAGGGTGTTTTTCCCGAAGCAATCTCCTGATCAATAGATTTTCCCAAATCGCGACTGGCAAAAAAATAAGTATAGCGGCGAGGATGATGGCGAGAGCGAGCAACGCCACGATGACGAAATATCCCGCGCCGCCGAAAGGCTGCCATGCCCTGCCAAACTCGGCAATGACCTGCGGCGCTTGCACCCATTTGAAGTAATGCCCGAAGAAGGGATGGTCGTCGGTGGGCGGGCGGACATCGTACTCGTATTCGTCGTAAAATTTTTCGCGGGGATCGGCATTGAGGAAGTTCAGATAGGTTTGATAGTACTTTGACTCGGGCAGGATGTTGTATTGATTTGTTTCTTCGGCTTGGACGTCGGGCGCATAAGTGAGATCGAAGGCGCGCTCGGCGAGGAAAGCGCGAATGGAGGTCAATTCATCGGAAGTGAACGCGCCGTTTTTGACGAGGATGGTCGCGGTGTTGAAGCCGCGAAACGCGACGATTTGCGTGCGCGGATCCGCATCGGTTTTTTCCAAAGCCGTGACCGCCAATGCGAAGAGACGCAGGTCTTCGCTAGGAGGGTCTTGAAGCCAGCGTGTGGCAGCCAGCAATCCGTCGGGCGTCAGATGCGCCAGCGCGTCGCTGAACGATTCGACCGTGTAACGATAGTCCTCCGCCAGCGTGTATGCGCCCGAACGCACGGGATGAAACGAAGAAGCCAGCGAAAGAATGATCACATCGTATTTTGATTCTGCGCGGCGAAGAAAACTTCTGCCGGACTCCACACGGACTTCCACGCGCGGGTCGGCATAGATCGGCGTAACCGCCACGATGAGCGGATTGATTTCGACGGCGGTGACTTCACCCGAACTCAGCGTGAGAGCGGTGAGAATGTCCAAGCCGCCGCGCGGTTCGAGAATCAGCACGCTGGCTTGGGGCTGGAGATGAAGCGCAAGGGAATTGGGGAGGAAAGAGGCGAAGGCAGAGTCGGATGAGGGTTGTGAGGATTGGAGGATGGGGCTGAGGTCATTGCCATCCACAAGCAAACCATCGAATGGCGGGAGCGGTTCGAGATAGCGATAACTGAGTCCGGGCAATGAATGGATGGCATTGCTTCGCACCACATCCACGTGCGAGAAGGCATTCCACTGGCGATGGATCACAGCCGCACCAGGATTTTGCAGGGCATACGAAAGACTTTTATACGGCGAAATGCGGAGTTCAAGAAACGTGAACGAAGAGTTGCCGGTCAACCGCAAGCCGAGGTCGAGGAGGGAGAAGAGGAAGAGGGCGGAGATTGAGAGAAGCAGAGAATTGGAAAATTGGCGGGGGCGGAAGGATGAAGTCATGCCAGCCAGCGACGCGAAGGCGATGCTGAGAGTCACCATCCCCTCCGCGCCGAGGAACGGAGGGGCAACCAGCGCAACGATGCAGCCCATCGCTGACCCAAGCAGGTTGACCGCGTACGTTGTCCCCGCAGATTGCGGAAAGGCGTTCAACAAAAATCCGAGCGCCATGCCGCTGAAGAAGAACGGCGCGGCGAGGGCGATGTAATGCAGGATGAGAATCCATACCTGGCGGCGGTCCCAGGCGATGCTGAATGAGTCAAAGGGCAGGTGGTTGGTCAGCAAAAAAGCGGTCAACATGCTGACGCCCACTCCAAGTGCCAGTTGGCTCAAACGCTTTTTGGGATTCTCTTTTTGAAGCGCAGGGAAAATGGTCAGCGCCGTGCCGCTCGCCCCAAAGCCGAGCAGGGCGATGCTGACGATCATGAAGGCGAAATGATAGAACTGCGCCACCGAGAACAGGCGCGTCAGGTTGATCTCGAACGCCAGCGTGGCGGCGGAGAGGAGGAAAAGACTTAACATGGCCGCATTGGATATCATGGGCTCTTCTGTAATTGACGGGAAAGAGTCTCAACACAAAGGGCACCAAGTCCACAAAGGGGGGAAGGAACGGATTTTATACTCGTTTTCTTCGTGACCTGCTATGAAAATAGGCGGACTCTGCAAGTTCTCTTGCGGAATTCCAGAAGTAGAACTTCTGGACTCCTTTTCATCCTTCGAGTGAAACTCGTTTCATACTTTGTGGACTTCGTATTTGCCAGTACCTGGCACAGGTAAAAATGATCTTCCTGTTAAAAAACGGTAGAACCATATCATACAAAGCGGCGTGGTCCGCTGTTTTTTCGACAGGCGCAGAATGACCTGTCCTCGTCTGATTGTACAACCTTCGAGAGCAAATGCGGATGTTGGCATTGCATCCCGCTGTGCCAACTTATTTTGTCAGTGACTGTGCTTGAACCGACCTATACCGTCCGCCAGGCTTTGCTGTTTGGGGATAATGTCAGTCTGAATGTGTAGCCGCTAAAGCCGAGCCGGGCATGGACGTTTTCGTGCCCATCAGCCGCCATGTCGAGCACGGGGAACATGGAGCCGAAATCGGTGTGCAGCTGCCAGGTCCTGCCCGCGTCCGGCGAGACGTAGACCCTGCCGTCCAGTGTGCCGCGATAGTGACTGCCTCCAGCCTGCGCTTCGATGGACAGGTTCGCCGCTTTCCCCAGCGGCAGGAAAAGGATAGTTGACATCAAGCCGCTCAATTTCAAAAAGTCGCGTCGGTTCATGGCTGTTCCTCTGGCAGACCCTAAAGGTCCTCAAAACCTTTTTGCTGCCGTACAAATGTCGTTGCGAGGGTGTTCTCCCCGAAGCGCTGTTTTGCGAGGCGGTTCCGGTCAATCGGAGGTTGCCGCGCAACGACATAATAAACACGATGTACGGTAGAGAACAAAACCTTTCAGGGTCTCTCTTTGTCAACTGCGCGGCGGGAATACGCCCTGCATTGCGATGCAGAAGTTCAGCGTGAGATAGGGCATCAGGTTGTTGTGGGGAGCGTCGCCGCCTGCGGGCGCCAGCATCTGAGGCGCCATGGATACCAGCCCGCCGATGTTGGCTGTGTACGCATTGCCGCCCGACGAACGCGCCAATACCACCGCCGCAGATGGAGCCTGCACGTCGGCGGGATCCGCCGCGTCGGCGCGCAGGGCGTGGGTATGCGATGGGATTTCGGATTCAAGCAGGGTCACGGTTTCAGTGCCGCCGGTTTCGCCCAGATCATGAAGCGACAAGCCGGGCCCCTGACCGGGGTGCATGGGTGCGCTTCCCTGCAAGTCGGGAAGGGCAAAGGTGCTTTTGCCGTCGCCGCCGTAGGTTGTGCCAAGCAGGGCGAAGAGCGCGGTGTTCTGACTAATCGGCAACAATTGCCCGTCGCAAAAAGCCCAGCCCTTGGGAGCAAAGTTGAACGGAAAGATGCGGATTTCAGCCACAAATGGATCTGCCATGATGTTCTCCTTTAGGTCGGCGAGGGGAAGATGCCGAATAACGATATGATGAAATTGATGCACAGGTACGGCTGGAAGTTGGTGTGCGGCTGGTCGCCGCCAACGGGGGGAAACCGCCCGGGGATGCAGGCTGGCAGTGGGCGCTTCTGCCACGTAGATCTTCACCGCCGCCGATTCGCCCGTCACGTTTCCGCTCGGAGCGTTGGAACTGCCGGGCCCGGTTGAGGCAAGCAGAGGGTGGGAATGAGCCGGGATCTGATTCACAGTCAGCGTGATTTCCTCCACGCCGCCGTTCTCCGCCAGGATGACTCCGTTGCCCTGATGGATCGGAACGCGCCCGCGCAAATCCGGCAGGGCAAAGGTGGATTGTCCGTCTCCGCCGTAGGTCGTGCCGATGAGTTGAAAGAGGGTTTCGTTCTCCGAAATCGGCAGGAGTTGTCCTTCGCAGAACAACCAGCCTGCGGGGGCGAAGTTGCCCGCGAACATTCGTATTTCGCCAACGTAGGGTTGCGCCATGATGTCTCCTTGGTATCTGATCAAACCGCTCACACCGCCTTGAGCGGAATATAGAAAGTTTCCTTTAGTTCGGGCTGGGGAAGATGCCCTGCAGTGCAATGCAGAAGTTGAGCGTGAGGAACGGCTGGCGGTTTTCGTGTGCCTGACTGCCGCCCACATTGGTCACGGAAGCCGGGCTGAGGGCGGCGAGATTATCCGCCGTGCGGTAGACGTTGGAGGCGGAGGCGAGCGGCGCGTTCGTGGGGTTGACCGCATCGCCCAGGTTCGACGACGCCTGCGTCACGTGCGTATGGGTGGGGAGTTCGGCGATGCTCAACGTATGAGCATTCTCGCCGCCGCGCTCACCGAGCGTGTGTCCGCTTCCTTCGTGGATGGGGACACGGGCGCGCAGGTCGGGCAGGGCGAAGTTGACGCGTCCATCGCCGCCGTAAGTTGTTCCCAATAAAGAGAACAGCGCCTGGTTCTGGTTGATCGGCAATAACTGACCGTTGCACAACGCCCAGCCTTTGGGGGCAAAGACGAAACTCATGATGCGGATTTCTGCGAGGAAGGGTTCTGCCATTTTGATGTCTCCTGTTGTGTTGACTGGGGGAGGGACCGCGAGCAGCGCGTCCCTTCCTTTTATAAATTATTTACTCACGTTACGCAGTTCCTTCTCCCTCACCCCTTCACCCCTCTCCCACTGGGAGAGGGGACGGGGGCGAGGGTGCGTAAGGTGAGTTATTTATGGGGCTGGCTGCGGGCAAGCCGCGCCGCCGGCAGTGTTTAGATAACCGCCTCCGCCGGTAGCCACCGTGTTGCTCGCGAGGATGGTCGTGACCGCGTTGCCGTTCGCGATCAGGAAGTTCTGCACGGCGGTATTATCGTTGTTTGCGCCTGCATAACCGGGCATGCGCACGGTCGTGAGTTGCCGCTGGCGCATGCGTAAGTCCACGCCGCCGTTGGCTTCGTTCGCCGCGTTGGTGAGCGTGTTGTTCCTCACATCCAGGCAGGCGACCAACGCGTCCGTCGGAAGCGTCCCGATGTTGAAGTGGACGCCGTGGAACGAGACGATTGTGGCGTCGGGGTTGGAAACCGTGTTGCCGGTCATGGTCACATTGAACGCCGCATTGCCTTCCCCGGCAAGGATGAGGATGCCGTCGTTATGGAACTGGCGCACCAGGTTGTTGGTGATCAGCACCGTATGCGAACCGCCCGCACCGTGCGCTTCCACGTCAATGCCGGAGGCGTTCAAGGAGCCGGAACTGTTCACTGCCGGGTCGCCAATGACGTTGTTCGAGATCGTGCCGCTGAACGTGCCGGTGCCGCTTCCCTTATTGACATGGATCGCGCCGCCGGAGTTGTTGCCCACCAGCGGGTTGGCGACCGTGCCGTTGTTCAGGATGTCGTAGGTGAATGTGCCATTGAAGGACGCGGCAAGGATGAAGAGTCCCTGACCCAGACCGATGGGATGCCCGCCGGTCCACAAGTTGCCGCTGAAGGTCAGGTCCACTGTGGGTGAACCGAGCAGGCTGACGTTGAGGTGATCGCCGCCATGCGCCGAGAAGGTGTTGTTGGTCACGTTGAGCGTGGCATTGCCGCCTCCGATCTCGATGAGGATGCCGTCGTCGCCCTGGGCGTTACCGGTGTTGTGGATACTGCTGTTGCTGATCGTCAACGTCAGCGTACCGGTGGTGTTGTCCACGCTGATGTTGCGCTGGTAGCCGCCCGAGATCGCCGAATTCGTGATAGCGGATGTGCCAGAGAGTTCAGCAAACAGGATACTGCCATCATTGAACGGCGTAGCGACATTCGTGCCGTTGACGCCGCTCACGACGCTGTTATTGAGGTTGAAGCCGTTCACGCTCGTGCCGCGGATGCCGTAGTTGGAGTGGTCGTGGATGTACATGCGCGTGAGTGATACGCCCGCCGCGTTGTTGAGTACGATGCCTGTGCCGACGGGCGTTGCGCCGGAGTCATCCGCGCCGGTCATGTTCTGGATCACGCCGCCCGAACAACCGCCTGTATTTGCATCGGTACACGTCCCGCCGCTTCCTGTGACGGTGAACGTGCCGGTCGTGTTGTCGAGGACGATGCCTCTCGAGCCGCCGTTCGCATTGACCATGGTCAGGCTGATCGTGCCGCCCGAACTGGATAGATTGACCGCCGCCGCGTTGGACGTGGTCACGCTTACTTCATTGACCGTAAGGCTGGTCGCGCCGCTGGCGCTGAGTCCCTGCGTGCCGGGGGCGGGCTGGATGTTCAAGCCGCGCACCGCGTCGCTGGTTGCCATGGCGACGTTGCCCTCGATAACGGGCCGCGTCCCGTTGATGCTCGGACGCGCGATGGTGCCGATCGGCGGTGTGATGCCGAAGAGCGCGTCGAAGGTCGTGCCGGTCACGCCCTGCCCGATGAGCCATTCGTCCGTGTTGAGCGTAATGCCAGTGGTGGCTGTGCCAGTGTAGACAAAGATGCGATGCGTGGAGGCGTCCACAGCCGCCGCGGAAGCGAGATTGTTGAACGGGCTGTTGAGTGTGCCGGAACCGTTCACGCCCGCCGCCGGGTTGACGAACCAGATCACGGGTCCCGCCACGTTGACGGTCACGGTTGCGGGCGCGCCGCACACGGGGGGCGCGGGGTTGCCGCTGTCGCAGACGGTGTAGGTGAAGGTGACGTTGCCGCTCGCGCCGGGAGGCGGATCGAAGTCGAACGTGCCAGTGGCAGTGTTGAGGTTGCTGATTACGCCGCCCGCGGGCGTGGTCGCGCTCACCGTGCCGACGGTGAATGTGGCGGTATAACCGCTGTCGCCGGTGTCGGGGTCCGTCGCGCCGGTCAGCAGGCCGGTCAAGCCGGTGATCTTCATGTTGGCTTGAGCGTTGAAGTTCTTTGCTAGGCCGTCGGCGCGTCGTTGACCGCGTTGACCGTGATGTTGACTGTGTCGGTATCGGCGAGCGCTCCGCCGGAGCCGGTGTTGCCCCTGGTCGTCTGTGACGATGGTCAGCGTTTCGGAACCGCGCGTCTGGTTGAAGTTGGTGTTGCCCTTGTATTTGAGTCCGTTCAGGGCGTTGTTCACTTGAGTCAATGTCCCGGTGATGGTCGCGCTCGAAGTGCCGGAACCGCCGATCGTCGCGCCCGAGCCGGTTGCCGGGGTGATCGTCCCGTTCAACGCGGAGACAGTCACTTGAATGCTACCCGAAGCCGCGTCGATATCCGCTACGCTCAACGCATTGCTGTTGCCCGAAGAGAAGACCAGGTCGGTATCCTCGTTCACGCTCTGCGCGGCAGGAACGGTGTTGACCGGCGCGTCGTTGACTGCCGTCACCGTGATGGTGAAGTTGACTGGCGCGCTTGTGTCTGCCCCGCCGTTGGCAACGCCGCCGTTATCCTGCAAAACAACGCTCAGGTTTGCCGAGCCGTTGGCGTTCGCGGCAGGCGTGAAGGACAGCGTGCCATCGGGCGCGATGGAGGGAGCAACGCTGAACAGGGATGGATTGCTGTTGCTCTGGATGCTAAAGCTCAGGGTTTGTCCGCTTTCATCGGCTGGACCGGCGCTCATGCCCGTTGCCCAAGCCGCACTGTACGCGCCCGAGTCTTCGTCCACGGTGACATTGCCGCCCGAGGTAAAGCTCGGCGCGTCGTTGACCGCGTCAACTGTAATGTCCACGGTTGCCGTGTTGGAATCCGCCTGCCCATCATTGGCTTTGAAAGTGAAACTATCGGGTCCGTTGAAGTTCGCGGCGGGCGTGTAATCCACATCCACCGTGCAGGTGCTGGGATTGCCAACACAAGTCACAGAACCTAGACTGCCAAGCGATCCGTTCGAAGGACCGCTGACGATGGAGAAGGTCAATGTATCGCCGTCCGCATCGGTGGCGGAAAGGGTGATGGTCTTGAGCGTATCTTCATTTGTGGATACTGATTGACCACTTGCCACAGGCGCGGCGTTCGGGGGCGTGACGGTGATCGTAAATTGCTGCGTCGCGCTCGTGTCCACGCCGCCGTTCGCGGTGCCGCCGTCGTCCATCAGGTACACGCTGACGGTGGCTGAACCCGTCGCGCCGCTGGCAGACTCGTAAGTCAGGTCGCCGGTGGTCTCGTCAATGTCGGGTTGTGTGGAGAACAGCGCGTTGTTGTCGTTGGACACAAAGAACGTCAGCGTCTGCCCTGATTCATTGGCGGGCCCTGCGCTGATGTTGGTTGCGAAACCCGAAACGGTCTGCGGGCCCCGAATCCTGCACAACCGCCTGGTTCGGGCTGGCGGGCAGGTCAAAACTCGGAGCGTCGTTGATGCAGGTCACGGTGACAGCGACCGTCGCGGTCGAGCCGCCGGGAGTCAAGGTGTAGGTGAAGTCATCGGTCGGCGAGCCGTCATTGCAGGAATTGGCGTTCGGCTCGTAGGTGAGGTCTGCGCCGCCGTTGGTGATGACCACCGTTCCGTTGGCAGGCTGGGTCACCGAGCCAATGCTGATCGAGCCGCCATCCACGTCGGTATCGTTCGCGAGAACGTTGATCGTCGTCGCGGCGGAATCCTCGTCAACGGTCGCCGCATCATTGACTGCCGCTGGCGGGTCATCCACACAGGTGACGTTCACCGCGACGGTGGTAGTCGAGCCGCCGGGAGTCAAAGTATAGGTGAAATCGTCGGTAGGCGAGCCGCCGTTGCAGTAATTGGCGTCTGGCTCGTAGGTGAGGTCTGCGCCGCTGTTGGTGATGACCACTGTTCCGTTGGCGGGCTGGGTCACCGAGTCAATGCTGATGGAGCCGCCGTCCGGGTCGAAGTCGTTGACGAGTACGTTGATGGTGTTCGCGCCGGAATCCTCGTTCACGGTCGGGGCATCGGCGATAGCCACAGGCGCATCGTCCACGCAGACGACCGTCACCGCGACCGTAGCGGTCGAACCGCCGGGGTTGAGGCTGTAGGTGAAGTCATCGGTGGGTGAGCCGTCATTGCAGTAACCTGCATTGGGCTGGTAGGTGAGGTCTCCGCCGTTATTGACAACAGTGCCATTCGCAGGTTGGGTCACCGACCCAATGGTGAAGGGGTCGCCGTCCGCGTCGGAATCGTTGGTCAGCACGTCGAAGGTTGTCGCGGAGGCGTCCTCCGCCACGCCGCGAGCGTCGTTCACTGCGACAGGCGGATCATCCAAGCAGGTGACGGTCACCGCGACGGTGGCAGTCGAACCGCCGGGATCGAGGGTATAAGTAAACGTATCGGTTGGCGTACCGTTGTTGCAGTAGTTCGCATCCGGTTCGTACGTGAGGCTGAGCCCGTCGCCCGCCACCACAACCGTCCCGTTGGCAGGATCGCTAGCGGAAGCGATGGTGAAGGGATCGCTGTCCGGGTCGAAGTCGTTGGCGAGAACGTTGATGGTGTTCGCGCCGGAATCCTCCGCCACACTTGCCGTATCGTTCACCGCCACCGGCGGCTGATTGCAGGGCTGGACGGTATACGTGAAATACATGCCCTGATTGCGTTTGCCCGTGAAGGGTGTGCCATCCGCCCAGGCATCCTCTGCTTTGTATTTCCCGGTTTTCAGCACATAGGCGTGGGCAGAGAGATACAACGTGTTTCCAAAGCCGCTGAGCGGGATCTCGTACGTAAACGAAGAGACGCCGGAGTGGGCGCTTCGATAAGGGAATTGACCGATCTTGGGAATGCCCTTGTTGGTAACCGGTATGCCCGCCAGGGAATTCGCCACCGCCAGGTCGGTTTGCTTGAGCGTCCAGTTCGGGACTGTGGCATAGGTGACGTAGAGTGTGGTCTCATCGTTTGCGACCGTCACCGTCCCCGTGTTGATATTCATCTTGAGATTCCTCAGCAGGGGCACAACGGCGGGAGTCCCGCAGTACGGTCCCCACCGTGAGGGCGGGCGCGTTGACCCCGCTCGCGGCGCCGTTGCTGGCTGGGACAAACGCGCTGACAGTCAGGGCGACAACAATCAACAATGCAGATAATTTGGACATCTTCTTTCCCTTTCTCTAAAAATAGGGCGGTCTACGGCAGGGGCTCACGCGAAAATTGCCTCGTAACGCATGCGTCCCGCTTCGGGACCGAGAGGCACAATAAACAGATCGAACGCGCCCAACTGAGCGTGTTCAAGACGGTAGATATGTTGGGCAAGATATTGGGAACTGACGGGTCCCAGAAAGTGGAGCGAAAACGGCTGTCTCGCTGCAGGTGCGGCGCGCTCAGGGCGGCGCATCGAGTCCGCCTCTGTCACGTTGACCAATTCCAGGTCCACAGACCCGCTCCCGTTAAGTTGGATGCGAAACGTCTGGTTGATGCAGGGGAGAAAATCGGCGCTTTGCAATTTATCCAGCGAAGTCATATTCCTCCAACTCCGGCGCGGGCGTCCATTTCATCAGGAAATACACGCCTCTTTCCTCAGCCATACAAAAACCCAGCCGTTCATACAAACGCAAGGCTGAGTTGAATCGCTCCACGTGGATGGTGACAGGTAAAGCGTTCTCTGCGGCTTCCGCCATGATCCGGTTCAGCAGGGAGGAGCCGATCCCGTTTCCGCGATATTCGGGCAGCAACGAGATGTCCATGATGCGGAGTTCATTTTTTCTTCTATGAATGTACAACCGTCCGATTGGCTGTTCCCCCAACTGGATGATCTGGAATTCAGCCCCCGGATAATTGTCTGTGTAATATCGAGTTTGCGCATTGAACTGCATCCGCAGGAAGGCTTCTTTTTGGGCTTCATCCCAGTTCACAAGCCGCATCTCATCCGCCCGTGTGCTGGAATAAACAGCAAGCAGGAACTCTGCATCTTCCGCTCTAATCGCCCGCAGATGGATTGGCACGGCCTTTCTTTCTCGATTGGCGTGAGCCTTCACTTACCCTCATGCCGCTCTATAAAGATAAATAAGGGAAAAAATATCAGATATTGTTTTTCATTATAAGCAGTCTTAACAAAAATGCAAGCCCCCAAAAATGGGATTCATAAAATCAAGGTTTGTTCTTTGTGCGCAGCCGCACGAACATCGCGGCGCTTGCTATAAAAAGTTGCGAGGAATCCGTCCAGTTTGTGAAATTTACATGCAAAACGTTGTTGAGAGCCTGCCTTGCTGTGATAAATCGCACAGAGTCGGGTTGCGGGAAGAAGCGGGGAAATAAATTCAAATAATTTTCAAAGGATTTAAAAGAACAATTTTGATAATGTATCTTTGGCGGAACCAACCCCGTAATTCAGCGCGCCTGCCAGGAGTGTGTTTATGGAATGAAAAAATCGGCTCACGGTCTGTGATGCAGGGAACGGGGTATTGTGGTCACAATTGCGGTTACGCTGGCAGGGGGCAGGCATGGTGATGGATCGTAATGTCATTGTGCAGGGGTTTGTGGTCAGTACCCCAGCCTGGGTGCTGGACTATTTGTTTAATTACGCCGCTTCAACCGCCCGGATGAATTGTATGTGACCCATGGAGTTTAGCCGCCCGTGAAGCATTCCACGACCTAGCGGAGACGAATTCAAAAATAATGCAGTCACGCGCAGTTGTTGCATGGGACGAAGAATATTAACAGTGGCACTTTACGTTCTACTTTGCGAAAGACCTGGTACATCGAGAAAATGAACATATCTCAACTGCCGTTGTTCTTGAAAAAACCGTTTGCCGGCACGCTGGCTTTGTCCAGACAGTTCTTGCAGACTCGATCTCTGCCTGCTGCGATGGGCTTGCTTCAACTATTGTGGCTGGCTGTGATCGTGGGGACGGGGACGAGCACAAGATACGGTTTGATTCTCGCCCTTGCGATTTTTTCGGTCGCCGCAACGCTTGCGGTCATCTATCTGCCGGACCGCATCATCCTGAAATTCAAAGAGCCGGTGGACCGGCTGTTCGTCAGCGAAAAACGAACGCTTTTGTCGCTCGCTCTTGCCGCAATCCTCATCGGCGTTGTTTATGCCGGCATCCAGCACCTGTGGGGCGACGAAAAAGAGAGTTTCAGGGTGGCAACCATCCTTTCCTCCAATCCGCTTGTCACTGCTTACATGGAAAGCGGGTGGATGATGAATCACCCCCCGCTCATTCCTTTAATATATGGATTCGTTGTCCGGCTGTTCGGAGCGAATCTGCTGTACCTGCGGCTGGTCTCGGTCTTGTTCCTCGCCGGAGTCCTGGCAGTCACCTATCTTCTGGGGCGTGAACTGTATGGCAGGGACATGGGCTATCTTGCGCCCATCCTTTTTCTGTCGTTCCCGCTTGTAATCCGGCTGGGCGCTTCCGCCATGCTCGATGTTCAACTGGCGTTTTTCTTCTGCCTTGCGATGTGGATGTTGGTCCGCCCGGCGAAACAGCCGTCCGTTTGGCTTGCGTGCGCCGCGGGCGCGGCGGTGGGGCTGGGTCTTTTGACCAAGTACATCATGATCTTCATATTCGTGGTCTTGTTCTTTTTCGTTCTGTTACTTCCCAGCTTCCGAAAGATCAAGTTTCACCTTCTCGCCGCGACCCTGGTTTCGGCGTCCATTTTTGCAGGATGGCTTTCGTACGCCAACTCCATTGGCCTCCTTCCACGCCAGATAGAGAAAATCCTGAATTTCTCCGGCATCTATCATGTGGTCGGGAATTTGGTGGAGGAGAACCAAGCGCCTCCGTCTCCGTCCGCTCAGCCGGAATCCCAGGGCGAAAGCCTCGACCAGGGGCAGGGGGATCGGATGCAGAGCGGAATCCTCCGCCTGGGGCTCGAGTCGCTGTTGACGAGGATTCCCTCCTCCCTGGGCGTCCACTATGCTCCGTTGATCATCCTGGGCATGTTGTATCTGATCAAGGACAAAAATCCCGCCAACCCGATCGTGCTGCTCTGGATCGGAGCGGTATCCGCCTCCCTCTTTCTTACCTTGCCGGATCACCGGTACTTTTTACCCGTATTTCCGGCGATTGCCATTGTGGTCGCCCGCGTACTGCGCCGCTTCCCGGTGTACGCCGAAAGAACGATCATCCTTGGGCTTCTTTTTGAGGCTGGAAATCTTTACCTGTTTGCCAACTGGATACGGGAAGCCCACTTTTTCCCGTTCGGTCCGTAGTCCCGTTCTTCATATCGCAAAGCATTAGGAGTGAGTCTTATGCGCTTGTCAGTCATTGTGCCGGTTCATAACGGCGGAGGGGATTTTCGGCATTGCCTGACGGCGCTGTCCAGGTCCACCCGTCTGCCCGATGAGTTGATCGTCGTGGACGATGCCTCCACGGATGCCTCCGCCCGGGTCGCGTCTGAGTTTGGCGCGCGGGTGATCGCCCAGGGACAGGCCCCGGTGGGACCCGCGAAATCGCGCAACCGAGGCGCGGAAACCGCCCAAGGGGAGATTCTTGTTTTTATTGATGCCGATGTACAGGTCCATGAAGATGCGCTGGCGGCTTTCGAAGGGTATCTCACACGGCAGCCGGAAATCGCCGCCGTGTTCGGTTCGTATGACGATCATCCTCCCCATCGCAGCCCGGTTTCGCTGTACAAGAACCTTCAGCACCATTTTGTTCACCAGCACGGCAAACGAGACGCATCCACGTTTTGGGCGGGCGCGGGGGCGATCCGGCGGGACGTATTCGCCAAACTCGGCGGCTTCAACGAAACCTATGCACAGCCGTCTATCGAAGATATTGAACTGGGCCTGCGGCTCAGGAATTCCGGTTACCGGGTGTGGCTCTGCCCGGATATCCAGGTCACGCACCTGAAGCGCTGGAACTTCTTCAGTTTATTGCGCTCCGATATTTTTCAGCGGGCGGTTCCGTGGACGCGGTTGATTCTCTCCAGTTCGCATCTTCCCTCTGACCTGAACCTTGATCCAAAGAGCCGCGTCAGCGCGCTGTGCGTTTGGGGGATGCTGCTGGGCATCGGGCTTGGATTCTGGCTGCCTGCTGCATGGATGGGCACATTGCCGTTCCTCGCGCTCTTTCTGATCCTGAATTTTGAATTGTATTATTTTTTCCGTCAACGCGGCGGGTTTCTATTTGCGCTTGCAGGCGCGGCTCTGCACGCGTTGTATTTCTGCTACAGCAGCCTTGTGTTTGGACTGCTCTGGGGCGGACATCTCGTCTCGGGGCGCAGAAAGGATGCGCGTTCCATCGTCAGCCCGGTGGAACTCGTCAAGGAATCCCGCCATGACATCTGAATCCGAAAAGAAGGTCGTCGTGATCGGCGGGGGTCCCGCGGGCTTGACCGCCGCCTATCAATTAGCCAGGCACAATCTTGCCCCGGTTGTGCTTGAACAGAACGACAAGGTCGGGGGAATCGCCTGCACCGAAAATTACAAGGGCTATCACTTCGACATGGGCGGGCACCGGTTTTTTACCAAAGCGGAGGACGTAAAAAGGCTCTGGGATGAAATCCTCGGCGACGACTTCCTGCGCCGCCCGCGGCTTTCGAGAATTTTCTATCGCGGCAGGTTCTTCTACTATCCCTTGAAGATCATCAACGCGCTTTTTGGACTCGGGATCGGACAGGCGATCCTGATCATCCTCAGCTACGTCAAGTGGCAGATTTTCCCCTACAAGCAGGAGATAACCTTCGAGCACTGGGTCACCAACCGCTTTGGAAAGCGGCTGTTCGAAATATTCTTCAAGACGTACACGGAAAAAGTATGGGGCATCCCGTGTTCGGAGTTGAGAGCGGAATGGGCTGCGCAGCGGATCAAAGACCTCTCGTTGAAGTCCGCCCTGATCAGCGTGTTTGTAAAGCCGCGCGATGCTATCACTTCCCTGATCGAAGAGTTCGATTATCCGCGGCTGGGTCCGGGCATGTTGTGGAATCGGGTAAAGGAACGGATCGAGCGTGATGGCGGGGCGGTGCATTTGAACAGCCCGGTGACGAAAATCCATCGCACCGGCAGCCGGATTGACTACGTGGTCGCTTCGGGGAACGGGGACGGCGAGACCATCGTCCGCGGCACGGATTTCATCTCGAGCATGCCGGTCTCGGAATTCATCAAGAAACTGGAGCCGGTGCCTGCGCCCGTGCTCGATGCGGCGAACAAACTGGCATACCGTGATTTCCTGATCGTGTGCCTCATCGTGAACAAGCCCAATCTCTTCCCCGACAATTGGATCTACATCCATTCGCCCAACGTCAGGGTGGGCCGGATTCAAAATTTCAAAAACTGGAGCCAGGACATGGTACCCGACGTCACGAAGACCAGCCTTGGCTTGGAATATTTCTGCACCGAGGGCGACGATATTTGGAGCACCCCCGATCATGAACTTGTCGAACAGGCAAGGAAGGAACTGGAACAGATCGGCCTGGCGCATTCCAGCGACGTGGTGGACGGTTGTGTCTTCCGGGTCCCCAAGGCATACCCGGTCTACGACTCGAGCTATCGCGACTGCCTGAGAGTCATACAGGAGTTCCTGGGCGGTCTCGAGAACTTTCAGACCATCGGCAGGAACGGTTTGCATCGCTATAACAACCAGGACCATTCCATGATTACAGGCATGTTGGCGGTCCGCAACGTGGTCTTTGGGGAAAAGAACGACCTTTGGGCTGTGAACAGCGACTTGAGATACCAGGAGGAAATTCATTCGGATGAGAAGGAACCGGAGGATAAGAAGTTTGCTGATACCATCACCCGTGTCTTCCCGAAACTCGACCCGGTGTCTTTCGGTCTCTCCGCGGGCATCACGGGCAGTTTGGGTATTTTTATTGCCACGCTTTTCATGCTCATCAACGGCAACGAGACGCTCAGTTCCTACGCGGGACTGCTCAGTCAATTCCTGCCGGGGTTTTCGGTCAGTTGGCGCGGCGTGCTGCTGGGCATGTTGGATATGTTCATCTTTGGGTTTGCGTTCGGTTCCATGGCCGCGTATTGCAGGAATCTCATTGTATATGCCAGCGCGCGGGTGATCCACCAGGATATTGAATTGCAGCTTCTTCAACGGTTGTTCGATTTTGATTAGGCTTTATCGGAAATAAGAGGAAAATCCACGTAGTATCCATGAACTCCATTCACCCGAAGGATGAAAATGGAGTCCAGAAGTAGAACTTCTGGACTTCCGCAAGTAGAACTTGCGGAGTCCTCCTATTTTCATAGCAGAACACGGATGTTCACGAAAAAGCGAAAGAATTTCGTGTTCCTTCGTGAACTTCGTGGAGAAAAAGTAAATTCTGGTGAAGTCTCCTGAAACCGTTTACCGATGACACGCTGACATACGCGCTGCCCAACGGGAATTTAATGAAAACAGGAGGTCAATGAAATGGACGAGGATGAGAAGAGCATCGAACGGTTGGTGCTTATTCGGCTTATGCGGCTGAATGCGGCGATCACGGGCTTGGTCCTGGGGCTTCTTCTCGGGCTGACGCTCTGCCTTGCCACCAATATCCTGGTGATAAAAGGCGGCGAGGTTGTCGGTCCCCATCTGGCTTTGCTCGGGCATTTCTTCTTTGGGTACACGGTCACTTTTGCCGGAAGCATCGTTGGATTTCTGTACGCCTTCTTTTTAGGGTTTGCCGCCGGGTACTTTTTCGCCTACATTTACAACAGGCTTGCCGACTTCCGTGAGAGAAAGCGGTTTTCGCATGAGAAAGAACGATGACACTGTTTGTAACGACTTTGATTGCCTTTCCGATCCTAACGATCCTGCTGATTTTCACGCTTCGCCGGATCGTTTTCCTCGCTGCCATCCTCGTTTCTCCTAAACGAAGCGGCGGGGGAACGCTGACCGGGGAGGGCGATCTGCCGGATGTTCTCGTTCTCGCCTCCTGCCGTGACGAAGCGGGCATGATCCCGGACCTGGCAGAGTCGTTGAGGCGGATGGAGTACCCGCAGAAAAAACTGCAAGTCGTCCTGATTGACGATGCGTCCACCGATGGCACCGCCGCCGCGATGCGCGGGCAGGCGGAACAAGCCGCGGGCTGGAACTTCTTCAAACTCCCCAACAATCTTGGGAAAGCCGCCGCCCTGAATGCCGCATTATCCCGTTACCCGTTTGGCGAATTGATCTATATCCTCGATGCCGACCACCGCCCCGATCCCCAGGCGCTCATCCGCCTTGCGCATTATTTTAAAGACCCACAGGTTGCCGCCGTCACCGGTTTTACAGAAATTGTGAATCCAATTTCAAGCCCGAGCGCTTATTACTCCACTGTCGAGAGTTACGTCAACCAGCTGGTTACGATCCGGGCAAAAGACCGCCTCGGGCTTGCTCCCGCCCTGCTTGGCTCGAACTGCGGGTATCGCCGGAAAATTTTGATGGAGCACGGGGGCTTCCGCAAAGGGGCGTTCTCGGAGGATTCCGACCTCACCGTTACATTTTATAAGGCGGGATACAAGGTGCGTTTTGCAGAGGATGTCGTCTCCCGCCAGCAGGTCCCTCAAACCGTCAGGGGCTATTTGAAACAGCACATCCGTTGGGGACGCGGCTTGAACGATGTCTCCAAAACCCACAGCCTGGACATCCTGCGCAAACGCAAATTCCCCTTCCTGCTTCGGCTGGAACTCCTGCTCTTCGCCTCCGGTTACCTGGATCGGCTGGCGCTGATCGGCGCGGGAATCCTGACGGTTTATTCCTACCTGAGCGGGGGTCCCTTCCGCTTCTACCTTGACGTCATTCTGGTTTCCCTGCTGACGCCGTTTATGCAGATCATCGGGCTTTTCATCAGGGAGCGCATGAGCGCCGCCATGTGGCTCAGGCTGCCGCTGGTGCCCCTCTTTTTTGCGCTCGATATTTTCGCCGCCTCGCGCGCGATGCTGGATACCGTCCTGGACCGGTCGCGTTCATGGGGCAGGACCGAACGGGTGGAAAGCCGCTAATATGAAAACAATCGCCGTCTGTATCGTCAACTACAACACGCGCGATTTGCTGCGCGCCTGCCTGCATTCGGCGCTGGCGGAAAACCCCGATGAAATCGTCGTGGTTGACGACGCCTCCGCCGACGGCAGCGCGGAAATGGTGGAATTGGATTTCCCGTCCGTTAAGTTGATTCGCCTGAATGAGAACATCGGCTACGGAGCCGCCTCGAACCGGGCGGTTAAGCATTGCCGTTCCGAGCACATCCTTTTGCTCAACGGCGATACCGTCGTCAAACCCGGCGCGCTTCGCTGCCTGAGCCGGTATCTTGAAGCCTGCGACTCCGCCGCCCTCATTGGTCCGCGCATCTTGAACCCTGACGGCTCGCCCCAAACTTCGTGTTTTCACTTCCCGACGCCGCCTCATATTTTTCTGTATCTCTCCGGTTTGTACAGGCTGATTCCCCGAATTCCACTCCTGCGAAAATTTTCCTTTCAAAAGGCATCCGCCGGTTCAGCCGGGGCGGTCCCCTGGGTGTTGGGTGCGGCGCTGGCGTTTCGCCGCGAGACCTTTGAAGTTCTTGGCGGTTTCGATGAATCTTTCTTCATGTATTTTGAAGAGGTTGACTTGTGTTATCGCGCTTCCAGGCAGGGCTGGCAGGTGCACTTTGTGCCAGGGGCGGAGATCGTTCATGTGGGTGGCGCCAGCACGGAACAGGAGCGGGGCGGGATGACCTTGCAATACTTTGCCAGCCTGGCGGAGTTCTACCTCAAGCATTATCCAAGGCATTATCTGGTCGGGTTGATTTTGATGGTGAAGACCTTCGCGTTCTTCAGGTTGATGCGCGACATTCTTCTGATGCAGGCAACCCGTGATTCCAAACAACGTTCCGACCTGCAAACGGATCGGACGGTGCAGCGCGACTTGATCATCGGACGCTGGAGCAGGCGCTCACACGGGGGGACGGCGGTTCCCGTTTAGAAGGCGGACGATATGCGGCTGCTTCTCCTGCTCCCATTCGCACCCCGGCTGGATGCCGCCCATGGCGGCGGGCGCGTCATTGCCCAGTTCCTGACCGGGATCACGAAGCGGCACCGGGTCGCCATCGTCTGTTTTCGGGAAGCGGACGAACCCGGCGCCGACTCATTTTTCCGCGAGCGGTGCGAACTGATTGAGGAGATCGTCCGCCCGGCGAGTGAAAAATCCGGCGCGGCGCGGCTTCTGCGGTATCTTCATTGGATGTCCGCCCTTGTTCGATTGCGTCCCCTTTGGGTTGCGGATTGGGACAGCCCGGCGTTTGCGATGAAAGTCCGCGATGCTGCCCGGCGGTTTCAACCGGATGTTATACAGGCGGAGTACCACATTATGGGGCAGTATCTTTCTGCGCTGGAGGGAATTGAAGCGCGGCGAATACTGATCGAATATGAACCGGGGACGCGCGCGGCTGGATACATCCGAACCCTGCCCCCGTTCTTGAACGGACTGCTCAACAGGATGGATGGGACTTCATGGCGGCGGTACGAGCGCTGGTTGTACCGTCGGGTGGGAGCCATCGTCGTTTTTACAGAAGCAGACCAAAGGTCCATTAAAGAAGCGGCGGGGCAGACGCCCGTGTATGTCATCCCGCCCGGGACGACCATCCCGGAACGTCCGCTCGATCCGCTTGGGGGTCATCCAAGAAACCTGCTGTTCGTTGGGAATTTCGTTCACACTCCAAACGTGGATGCCGCCCGGCGGCTTGTTCAATCCATCTTTCCAGCCGTGCGAAGGCAGTTGCCCGAAGTTCAACTGTTTATTGTGGGCGCTCATCCTCCCGCTCGATTGAGAGAATTGGCTGGGGAGAACGTCGTCATCACCGGCTGGGTGCCGGATGTGACGCCATATCTCGACCGGGCGGCTTTGTTTGCCGCCCCAATGTATCTTGGCGGCGGGATGCGAATCAAAGTGCTCGAAGCGCTTGCGGCGGGCAAGGCTGTGGTTACAACGCCGCTGGCTATCGAGGGATTGAACCTTGCGGACGGCGAAGAAGTCGTTCTGGCTGGGAATGATGCGGAGTTTGCAGAGCGCATCGTACGCCTGCTGAAAGACGATGAGGAACGCCTCTCGCTTGCCGGACGCGCGCGAGCCTGGGCATGCGACCACCTCGGACAGGATCGAGCCAATGAAAAATATGAAATTCTTTACAAAGAATTGCTGGAGAAACCGCCTCGCTCCAACCTTCGCGATAAGGCGTCCGTGATTCGGTCCGATTTGTTTTGAAGTTCCCCGTACACCCGTTATGGAAAAAGCCTCCGATATTACCGTAGCAATTCCCACCCTTGACCGACCGCAAGCGTTGTTGCGCTGCCTGGAAGGGATTTTTAGCGGCTCACTGCAGCCTGCGGAAGTGCTGGTCGTTGACCAGGGCGAGAGCCGCGTGACCCGCTCGATCATCGAACGTTTTCAATCCGAACGGACGCCCGTCATTCACATACAACAATCCCGGCAGGGGGTTTCCGCCGCGCGCAATCTTGCCGGCGCCCGGGCAAACTGCCAAATCATCGCATTTACAGACGATGATTGTGTGCCGGATGCGGGCTGGCTTGCATGGATGGCGGGAACATTCTCGGCATCTCCTGCAATCGCCGGAGTGACCGGGAACATCCTGCCGCTCGGAAGCGAATCTCCGGGGACATTTGCGGTTTCCGTGCGCATCAGGAACGAAAGATTCGAGTTCCGCAACCGGGCGCTCCCATGGTACGGAGGAAGCGGCGGGAACTTTGCCATCCGGCGGGATTGGCTTGCCCGCGTGGGAGGCTACGACGAGAGACTCGGACCCGGCTCTCCCGGCAAAGCCGCCGAGGATATGGACCTCTTTTACCGCCTCCTTCGCGCCGGGGCGGCCATCTGCTACGAACCCAAAGCGGTGATCTATCACGAACGTCAGGACGAAGCGCGCCTCCTTCAAAGTTTTTGGAACTACAGTTACGGAGTTGGCGCCATTTCCGCCAAGCATCTTCGCCGGGGCGACCTTTATGCCGGATATATCCTGGGAGTTTGGGCGTTCTGGTTGTTCTGGCGGACGGGGCTCTTTCCCCGAAAGCGGCTTCATGCCGGAGAGGGACTGTTGAGCCTGAGGGGATGCTCCCGCGGTCTGGCGTACGGTTTCAAACTCGGATGAGCCTATATCATGAAACGAATGAACCAATGTTACGCAGTGTCGCGTTGTAAATCGAACGGTGCAAAATAAACATGGAATCCAGATTACCTCCAAGCTCGCTGATCATCTGTTCGCGGAATCGTCCACGCCTCCTTTTCGAGACGGTTGAATCAGTGCTGCGCGGCAGCCAACTCCCGGCCGAAATGGTCATCGTGGATCAAAGCGCCGAGCCCAACCCCGACCTGCCAGAGATGAAAACGGAACGCCCATGTGAAGTTCGCTATCTTCATTCCAAGACTGTCGGCGTGAGCGCGGGCAGGAATCTGGGGATCACCTCCTCCCGGTACGATGTCCTCATTTTCATTGACGACGATATGTTCGTCGCTTCGGACTGGTACGACAATCTTATGCGGGCTGTCGTCCATGCGGGTCGGTCGAGCGTCGTCACCGGGCGGGTCCTTCCGGGAGAATCGGAGATGCCCGACCAGAAGACATCGCCTTCCACCAAGGCGGATCAAGAGCCTGCCGTTTATCAGGGGCGGATTGGCAGGGATGTCCTCTATTCGGGCAACATGGGCGCATACCGGTCTGTTTTGAAGCGGTGGGCGTTTTCGACGAACGGCTTGGGCCGGGGGCGGCGTTTCCCTCCGCTGAGGATAACGACCTCGGCTTTCGCCTGCTCGAGCGGGGATACCGCATCTGCTACGCGCCGGAAGCGGTCGTGTTCCACCGCGCCTGGCGTTCCAAAGGCGAGATCCTTTCGCTCGAATGGAGATATGGCGTGGGGCAGGGGGCTTTTTATGCAAAGCACATGAACAGACGGGACCGGTACATCGCTGCCCGAATGACTCACGATGTCGGCGAGAACCTGAAGAATTTCCTGGGACATTTACGGCGAAAGAGACGCCTGAGGCTCGATTATCTTTTCTCGGCGTTCGGCGTCTTCTACGGCGCGGTCCGCTGGAGAGCGACACAAGCGCGGAAAGGTTCATGATGGAAGCCAGCGTCATCATCCCAACCTACAACCGCGCCGGGAAACTCCGCCGTTGTTTGCAAGCGCTTGCCGGTCAGACGCACCCGGCTGCGGATTTCGAAGTCCTTGTTGTGGTGGATGGCTCCACCGACGACACCCTCGAAATGCTTGCAGCGCTGCAAACGCCGTTCCGCCTGCGGGTCATCCCCCAGTCGAACGCCGGTCAGTGCGCGGCGTTGAACCGCGGCGCGGCGGAGGCGCACGGGCGGATCTGCATCTTTCTCGACGACGACATCACGGTGACTCCCCGCTTCCTGGAGGAACATCTTCGCCCGCATCGCAGCCGGGACCCGGGTAGTTGGCGTCGGGCAAATCAAGTTGATCCTGCCCCCCGAAGCGGATTGGTTTGTGCGCGGCTTCGCGCAATACTGGGAGATGCACTACGCGGAACTGAATCGAGGCAAACGCCCGCCGGACTGGGACGACTGCTACGGCGGCAACATGTCGGTCTCCCGCGAGGCGTTCCTGGCGGTGGGCGGGAACGCCGCAGACCTGAAACGAGCCTACGATGTCGAACTCGCCTATCGCCTCAAGCAGTATGGATGCTCCTTCGAATATCTGACGGATGCGCTTGGGGAACAACATGAAAGCAAGGGCTTTCGGGAACTTTCCGCCGACGCCGAACTTTCCGGCGAGGCTTGCGTGGAACTGGCGCGCCGCCACCCGCCGACCCAGCCGAAATTGTTCAGCCATCTTCAGGAAAACCGGCTCTCCTGGAAATTGGTCTGGCGGCTTTTGCAGGCTGCCAACCCCTCTGCCCGGCGCATGGAACAACTCCAGCGGTTTGCCGGGAAGCGGGCGGGATCGTTCAAGTGGTTCCCGCTTTTTTACAACTATTACTTTTGGAGGGGCGTCCAGCGCGCCGGGCTGGATGCGTCCCGATTGATTTAAGGAGAAACCATTTTGGGTGAGAATTCCCTTCTGCAAGCCAAAACTTCCGTGAGCGAAGAACCGCAGCCTGCGGTGGTCATCGAACCGCTGAAAGGCTGGCTCTCCTTCGATTTCCATGAATTGTGGGAGTACCGCGAACTGCTCTACTTCTTCATCTGGCGGGACATCAAAGTCCGCTACAAACAAACGATTTTGGGAGGCGTGTGGGTGATTCTGCAGCCGGTCATGCCGATGGTGATCTTCAGCATATTTTTCGGCGCGCTGGCGAGAATCCCCTCGGAGGATATCCCCTACCCGATCTTCACCTACACCGCGCTCCTGCCCTGGCATTTGTTTGCGTCCGCTTTTTTCGCTTCGAGCCGGAGCCTGGTGATGAACCAGAGTCTCATTACCAAGGTGTATTTCCCGCGCCTGTTTGTCCCGCTGTCGGTCATCCTGGGCGGGCTGATTGACTTTGCGATTGCGTTTACCGTCCTGCTCGGCATGATGTACTATTACAGAATCAACCTGACTTGGGCGGCTCTTACCCTGCCGTTGTATCTTTTGCTCACCCTGCTCACCGCCCTGGCGCTGGGGTTGTGGACTTCCGCCCTGAATGTCGTCTACCGCGACGTGCACCACGTCATCACGTTTTTGACTCAGTTCCTGATGTTCGCCACGCCGATCTTTTATCCCGCCAGCCTGGTGCCCGAGCGCTGGCGCATCCTGTATGGATTGAACCCGATGGTGGGCGTGGTGGAGGGCTTCCGCTGGGCTTTGCTGGGCAAGGTCCAGACGCTGGAATTTTCAGCGCTTCTCTCGCTCCCCATTGTCCTTTTGCTTCTTGTGAGCGGTCTGCTTTATTTCAACCGCACCGAAAAAACCTTCGCGGATGTGATATGAATGATCCCGTCATCCGCGTCGAACGCCTGGGCAAGAGTTACCGCATCGGTCAACTTCAATCCCACCGGACCTTGCAGGAATCCCTGTCAAACGCCGCAAAACTTCCAGTGCGCGCCCTCCGCTCACTCGTCAGGAAAGAGGCGGGGAGACCGTCGAAGAATCCCACGATCTGGGCATTGAAAGATGTCTCGTTCGAGATTCGCAAAGGCGAGGTGGTCGGCATCATCGGCAGGAACGGCGCCGGGAAAAGCACCCTGCTCAAGATCCTCTCGAAGATCACCCTGCCGACCGAAGGACGCATCGAACGGCGCGGACGGGTGGGCAGCCTGCTCGAAATTGGGACGGGTTTCCACCCCGAACTGACCGGACGGGAGAACATCTACCTGAACGGCGCCATGCTGGGCATGAAGAAAACGGAGATCGCCCGAAAATTCGATGAGATCGTTGCCTTTGCCGAGATCAACCGCTTCCTCGATACGCCGGTCAAGCATTATTCCAGCGGGATGTATGTCCGCCTGGCGTTTGCGGTGGCGGCGCACCTGGAGCCGGAGATTCTGATCGTGGATGAGGTGTTGGCGGTGGGGGATACCGCTTTTCAAAGGAAATGCCTGGGAAAGATGAACGAGGTTGCCAAAGGAGGCAGGACTGTGTTGTTTGTCAGTCATAATATCGGAGTCATTCAAACGCTTTGCAGCCGCGCCATCCTGTTGCAAAACGGGACGGTGCTTGCGGATGGCGATGCGGCTGAAACGGTGGGGGCTTACCTCCGCAGGCTGGAGGGGTTCGCGTCGCAGGACCTCTCCACCCGTCCAGACCGAGGCGGAAAGGGGTTGATCCGCATCACGCGAGTGGAAATCTCGATGGGTGGGAATAGCCCCGCCTCGATTTTGGCGACGGGACGCCCGGCGCGGTTTGCCTTTTCTGTGGATCGAGCCCGCCCAGGGATGTCCTGCTCGTTCACGGTTTACGACCAGTTCGGTCAGCCGGTGACCTTTTTCGACTCGGCGGTCCATGGCAGGGGGGATGTGAGCGGGTTGCCCGATACGTCCGCGTTTGTGTGCGAGGTGGATGAATTGACCCTGATGCCGGGACGCTACCGCATCAACGCCGCGGTGATGTGGAACGGCGAATATCAGGATCACCTCGAAGCGGCGGCGTATTTCAGCGTGGAGCAGGGAGAATTTGGGGGGCGTCCCGCGCCTCAGGAGGGCGGGTATGGCAACCTCTTGATTCACCATCGTTGGATTACGCCCGGCTCGAAGGAGGCTCTGCAATGAGAGCGCTGGTGGCTGGGTGGTTCAGTTTCGAGGACGGTCATGCCACGGCTGGCGATCTGCTCACCCGCGATCTGGTCTGCGAGTGGCTGGTGGAGGCCGGGATGCCCTACGATGTTGCCGCCGCGCCTCCGTTTACCGGCGGGCTGGATTGGCGCACCGCAGACCCGCAGGCATTCACCCACGTTGTCTTTGTCTGCGGTCCGTTCGGGCGGGATGAGCATGAACAGGAATTCCTCAAGCGCTTCAACGAATGCCGTTTGATTGGGATGAACCTCTCGATGAAACTTCCGTTGGACGAGTGGAACCCGTTCGACTTTTTGATCGAACGGAACAGTTCGCGCATCGTCCATCCCGACATTTCTTTCCTGTCCCGACAGCCTCACGTACCCGTGATCGGACTCTGTTTGGTGGAACATTACGAGGGCGCGCCCGTCGAGGAAGCGAATGTCGCCATTCAGCGGCTGTTGGAATCGAACGAGGTTGCCGTGGTCCCCATTGACACGCGCCTCGATACGAATCAAACCGGTCTGCGCACCCCCGCCGAGGTCGAGTCTTTGCTCGCCCGGATGGACGTCGTTGTCACCACGCGCCTGCATGGGACGGCGCTTTCGCTGAAGAACGGCGTTCCCGTCCTTGCCATTGACCCGGAAGTGGGCGGGTGGAAAATCCGCCGCCTGGCGGAACTGGTCGGCTGGCACGTCACTTTCAATGTGGATGACCTGGACGAGAAGGCATTGCAAAAGGCGTTGGATTTCTGCCTGACGGATGAGGCTCGGGCGTTGGCGCGGGCATGTGGGGAGCGGGCAAGCCAGATGGTCCAGGAAGTGAAGCGCGAATTCATCGCCGAAGTGACTTCCGGGGCGAGTCTCGAAGAAGCGTTCCAAACCAGGCTGGCGCAAGCGCGGTCAGGAAAGAGAAGTAAAGAAGAGATTGCGGCGCTTCCATTGGTATCTGTTGTGATTCCCTGCTATAACCAGGCGCGTTTCCTGGGAGAAGCCATCGGGAGCGTCCTGTCGCAAGCGTATCCGCGCATCGAAGTGATTGTGGTGGATGATGGCTCGACCGACCATACCGCTGAAGAGGCGGCGCGTTACCCCGAAGTGCGATACATCCGACAGGAGAACCAGGGTCTCGGCGCGGCGCGCAATGCCGGTTTGCGCGAAAGTCATGGGGAAATCCTCGTGTTCCTCGACTCGGATGACCGCCTGCTCCCCGAGGCGGTGGAGCGGGGAGTCCATCACCTTTCCAATGCGCCGGGGAGCGCGTTCGTTTCCGGGCGTTACCGCTATATAAAGGAAGACGGCGCGATCCTGCGCGAGTACAGCCAGAAGCCCGCCGAGACCGACCCATACGCATCCTTCCTGCGCGGCAACTATATCGGGATGCACGCGACGGTCGCCTACCGGCGCGAGGTTCTTGAAGCGGTCGGGGGGTTTAATCCCTCCCTGCCCGCCTGTGAAGATTACGACCTTTATCTCCGCATTGCCCGCAAATATCCGGTCTCGGTGCATCAGGACTTGATCGCCGATTACCGGCTGCACAGCCAGAACATGTCCCGCGACCCGGGCTTGATGTTGAAGACGGTGCTGGCGGTGATGAAATCCAATTGGGATGATGTCCGCGCAAACGAAACATACCGGGAGGCTTATTGGGCGGGGGTAAGGTCCTGGCGGGAGTACTACAGCGAGAAATTCTTCGGTCAATTGACCCAACAATGGTCTGCGGGGCAGATGCGGCAAGTCCTGAGTACGATGGGACAGTGGTTCCGCCATGCGCCGTATCAGTTCGCCGGATATACATTTTGGAGCGTGGTTGGCTTTGCCAGGCGCATCGTGAAAAGGATTCTCACTCTTCCAGCCCGTTATATCCCGGCAGGTGCACGGACTGGATCCCGAATCCCTGCAAAAGGCAAAGTCCAATTCGGCGATTTCCGGCGGTTAATGCCGATCAGCCGCGAGTTTGGTTTTGAACGCGGCACGCCCGTTGACCGGTATTACATCGAAACCTTTCTTGCGCGTCATGCAAGCGACATTCAGGGACATGTGCTGGAGGTGGGGGACGATACCTACACGCGCAGGTTCGGCGGCGGGCGGGTGACGAAGAAGGACATCCTTCACGCGCACGGGGGCAACCCGGCGGCGACCATTGTCGCGGACCTGGCGCGGGCGAATCATATCCCTTCGAACCTCTTCGATTGCATCATCCTCACGCAGACCCTTCACCTGGTCTACAATGTTCCAGCGGCAATCGAAACCCTTTGTCGAATATTGAAACCCGGCGGCGTCCTGCTGGCGACCTTTCCCGGCATCAGCCAGCTCAGCATAGATGAATGGGCGGATTCGTGGTACTGGTCGTTCACCGTCCATTCGGCGCATCGTTTGTTCCAACAGGCGTTTCCGGCGAAAAACCTGGAGATTCGATCGTATGGAAATGTACTTGCCGCTACCGCGTTCCTGCAGGGATTGGCTGCCGAAGAACTCGACCGGGCGGAACTCGACCATTGCGACTCTCACTACCAAACGTTGATCGCAGTGCGGGCGGTCAAACCGGAAAGGATGCAAAAATGAAGGTGACCGTCCTGGTCATGACCTGCAATCACGAGAAGTTCATCGCGCAGGCGCTGGAGAGCGTCTTGATGCAAAAGACGAACTTCGATTACGAGATTCTCATTAGCGAGGATTGTTCCACGGACCGCACGCGCGAGATCGTTTTGGAGTTTCAAAAAGCGCATCCCACCCGGACCCGGTTGCTGCTCTCCGAACGGAACATCCACAGCAACGAAATCGTTGCGCGGGGGATTCGAGCCGCGCGCGGGCAGTACATCGCCCTGCTGGACGGCGACGATTATTGGATTTCCCCGCATAAACTTCAGCGTCAGGTTGATTTTCTGGACAGCCACCCCGAATGTTCGATTTGCTTTCACAATGCCAGGATTTACCATGAAACGGAGGGACGGGAAGGGCGCAACTGGACGCCCGCCGGGCACAAGGAAATTTCCACCCTGGAAGACCTTTGGATGGGAAATTTCATCGCCACCTGTTCCACCATGTTTCGCAGGGGATTGATTTGGGAGATTCCCCAGTGGTATGTTGATCTCGACCCCATGCTCACAGACTGGCCCCTGCACATTTTGAATGCCGAGTTAGGCAGGATTGGCTACATTGACGAAGTGATGGGGATATACCGATACCATCCGGGAGGGGAGTATTCCCCCTATAGCGAAGCCCAAAAACAGGAGATCACGCTGAAGTTTTACCGGGCAGTGAACCGGCACTTGAACTACCGCTATGACAGGATCATCAACGTTGCCATTTCCAGGTATTTTTTTGAATGGGCGGAGGAGTATAAAAACAGGGGAGATTTGAAAAGAATGAAGGAATGCCTGAAAATATGCCTTTCGGGACGCCCGCTCAATTCATTCATCCCGAAGAGAAGGCTGCTCAGGATGTGGCTAACCCGCTGATGGATTCACACAAGCCTGTCCTCGTTTCCGGTTCGCACCGCTCCGGCACCACCTGGGTCGGGAGGATGCTCGCAGAAGCGCCCGGCTTGCTGTACGTCCACGAGCCGTTCAGCGTGACGGACGCCCCGAGCCGCGGCGTTTGCAACGCAAAGTTCGATTACTGGTTCACGTACGTCACCCGCCGGAATGAAGCCGCTTTTTACGAACCCATCCGCAACACCGTCCGGTTGAAGTATGACCTCGCTGGCGGGCTTCAAACCTATCGCTCGATAAAAACGACGAGCGAACTGCTTCGTGAATATACCTGTTTCTTGAAGCATCGCCTCAAAGGTTCGAAGGCGCTGATCAAGGACCCGATCGCTTTCTTCTCGGCGGAATGGCTGGCGGAACGTTTCGATATGAAGGTGGTCATGGTCATCCGGCATCCTGCGGCGTTCGTCAGCAGCATCAAAAAACTGAACTGGCGTCATCCGCTGCCGCACTTTCTCGCACAGCCCGACTTGATGCGGGAGCGTTTGCATCCATTCGCAGATGAAATCAGAGACTTCGCTTCGCGCGAGCACGAATTGATTGACGAAGCCATCCTGCTTTGGAAATTGATTCACCACACCATGATCCAATATCGAGCGTCTCACACAGATTGGATTTTCGTCCGCCATGAAGACCTGTCTCGTGATCCCATTGCGGGATACCAGGAACTCTACCATCGGCTGGGGCTGGAGTTTTCGGCGCGGATTCAGCGGGTCATCGAGAGATACAGCGGTCCTGCCAACCCTGGCGATACGGATGCCCCGGTTGGATCCGAGGAGATTCTCATGCGAAACAGCGCCTCCAACATCTGGAACTGGAAGAACAGGCTGACGGCTTCGGAGATTGAAAGGATTCGCCGCGCCGTGCAGGATATATCGAACGCGTTTTACTCGGACGCAGATTGGTTACATGAACCCGTCCCGATCCTTTCGCGCTGAAATCCCGCCCGTCCCGGCTGGGACTCCGCGCCCCTTTTGGTCTGTTATGATTCCCGCCTATCACTGCGCGCGCTTCCTGCGTCCAACCCTGGAGAGCGTGTTGATTCAAGACCCCGGACCCGATTGGATGCAGATCGAAGTGGTGGATGATCACTCCACGCTGGACGATCCCGAAGCGGTGGTAACAGAAGTAGGCCGCGGGCGGGTGGCTTTTTATCGGCAGGCACAAAACCTGGGGCACACGAAAAACTTCCAGTCCTGCTTGATGCGGGCGCGTGGAAAGGTCGTCCATCTTTTGCATGGAGACGACTGCGTGCGGGACGGCTTCTATCGAAAACTCCAACATGCTTTCGAGAGCCAGCCGGAGATCGGGGCGGCGTTCTGCCGTCAGATCTTCATGGATGAGGCGGGGAACTGGCAGTCCATCTCCCCGCTCGAACAGGCGGAAAGCGGCATCCTCGTCAACGGGTTGGAGCGGCTTGCGCTGGAACAGAGAATCATGACTCCCTCGATTGCCGTGCGCCGCGAGGTGTACGAGAAACTGGGCGGGTTCGACCGCCGCCTGGTTTGCAGCGAAGATTGGGAAATGTGGGTGCGCATCGCTTCGGAATACCCGATCTGGTATGAGACCGAACCGCTGGCGGTCTACCGGATGCACTCCGACTCGAACACGGGACGGCACACCCGAACGGGAGAGGATATGCGATACACCCGCATGGCAATCGAAATCTTCAAGTCTTATTTGCCACAGGGGAAGGCGGAACGTTTATCCAAAAAGGCGAGGGAGACATACGCCTTCTCTGCGCTCGACACCGCTTATTCCATGTTTCTCAGGCGCGATCTATCCGCCATGTTTGCGCAAATGCGCGAGGCGGTTTCTCTGAGCCGTTCGTGGAAAGTCCTTGCGCGAATCGCCCGGTCGCTCCTGCGGGCTGGCGCGGATTGGACACGCCGCATGATCGGGAGGGATGCTCATGACTGACCCCAGACCTCTTGGCGTGGCGCTGGTCGGTTGCGGCGCTGTGTCGAAACTCTACTATGTGCCGGCGCTCAAACAACTTGAAAGCCTCAGGCAGGTACAGGTCGCCGCGCTCTTCGACCCGGACCCCGCCAACCTGGCTCAAATCCATCAGGAGTTTCCGGGTGCAGCGCAGGTTCGAGACTTCGATGAATTGACCGGCTTGGGTCTCGATTTGGCAATCGTCGCATCGCCGCCGCAATACCATGCCGGGCAGACGATTCATCTCCTGCAAGCCGGGTGGCCCGTTTTGTGCGAAAAGCCGATGGCGCTCTCGGTTGCCGAAGGGGGAGGCGATGACCGCCGCCGCTTCGACCTCCAACCGCGTCCTGTCCATCGGTCTTGTCCGCCGTTTCTTCCCCGCCGCGCAGACGATTCACGACATTGTGTCCCGGAATGTTTTGGGAGATGTCCTGTCGTTCTCCTGTTACGAAGGCAGGGTCTTTCGCTGGCCCGTTCAATCCGCCTCTTATTTTCGGGATAACGGCGTCCTGCGCGACATCGGCGTCCATGCGCTGGATCTGCTGACCTGGTGGTGGGGTCTGCCGGAGGAAGTCGCTTACGAGGACGATGCGATGGGCGGAGTGGAAGTGAATTGCCGGATTCGCCTGAAATTCCCGCAGGGGTTTCGAGGCGAAGTGTGCCTGAGCCGCGATAACCCGCTGCCCAACTTCTATCGAATTCAATTTGAAAAGGGCTGGCTTCAATGGGATATTGACGAAACGAACAGGCTTCAAATGGGCTTCGTTGATTCCGGTTACTTTCAGGATGTTCAACTTCGCAGGGCGGATGGAAACGCCGCTTCACCTGCGGATGACTTCCGGCAAGCCTTTGTCCGTCAGTTGCAGAATGTGGTTTCGGCTGTGCGCGGCGCGGAGACGCTCGCCGTCCCTGCGGAGGAGGGATTGCGCAGTTTGAAGGTGATCGAGCAGTGTTACGCGCATCGCACCTTGATGGAAATGCCCTGGCTCGGCGCGCAGGAGGCGATGCGCGCCCGCCAACTCAAGGATGGACTGGAGAGATGATCAAAATCGCGGTTCTTGGGGCGAACGGTTTCATCGGCGCCCGCCTCGTGGAAATGCTCACCCTGAACGATTGGGCGGACGTGCGTCCCGTCGTTCGGAGTTATTCCAGCCTGGCGCGGTCGTCGCGCTTCGATTTGGAATCCCGTGTGGCAGATGCCTTCGACCAGCAGGCGTTAGAATCCGCGTTTCACGGGTGCGAGGTCGTCGTCCATGCTGTGGCGGGAGACGTCAAAACCGTCCTCGAAACGATAACTCCGGAGTATCGAGCCGCTCAACGGTCCGGTGTGAGGCGGGGGGTTTATCTGAGTTCGGCATCGGTGCATGGGCAAAATCCCAAACCGGGAACGGACGAGCGCAGCGCGCTCAGTGACCGTCAGGCGTTGCCTTACAACAATGCCAAAGTTCAAGCGGAGCGGAATCTCCTGGCGCTGCGCGATCAGGGCGATGTGGAGGCAGTCATCCTCAGACCCGGCATCGTCTTTGGACCGCGTTCGACCTGGATCACCCGTTTTGCGAACGATTTGCGCGCCGGGAAAGCCGCCTTGCTGGATCACGGGCAGGGGATTTGCAACAGCATCTACGTGGATAACCTCGTCCATGCCGTTTACCTTGCCGCCACGAAACCGTCGGCGGACCGGGAGGCGTTCCTCGTTGGCGACCGGGAACAAGTGACCTGGGCTGATCTCTATCGTCCCGTTGCCGAAGCGCTGGGTTACGACCTTGCGGAGATTCCCGAAGGGGTCGTCTCCGTGGAAAGAACTGCCTGGTTTGACCGCCTGGAGCCGATACGCGCCTCGAAACCGGTGCAGGGATTTCTGTCGGTCTTTCCGCATCGGCTCAGACTGGCGGCTTTCCTTGCCTACCGAACCATCCTCCAGCCGCAAGCGGTTCCTTCCACGCCGCCTGAACATCCCCGGCACGAACTCTCCCACGAGATGAGTATGCTTTACTCCTGCCAGTACAAACTACCGCACGAAAAAGCCGCGAGGATTCTGGGCTATCAACCGCCTGTTTCGTTCCCGGAAGCCTGCCGCCGGACGGTGGCGTGGCTTGCCTTTGCCGGTTACCCGGTCCAAGACGAGTCTGGGAGAACCCCGCAATGATGAATCTGCTGAAACGAGTCACGGCAAAACGGAGGGGAAGATTCCAGCCGAAGGGAATCATTCTGATGTATCACCGCATCGCAGAGCCGGAGCTCGACCCCTGGCGTTTGAGCGTTTCGCCGAATCATTTTGCGGAGCAACTGGAAGCGATACAACGACATTTTCATCCCTTGAGCCTGCAAGACCTGGCAGCGCAGCGCCGGGATGGAAAACTTCCAAACCGGTCCGTCGTCCTCACCTTCGACGATGGCTACGCCGATAACCTCCATGTTGCCAAACCCCTGCTCGAGCGCTTCGGCGTGCCAGCCACAATTTTCCTTGTCGCAGATATCCTGCGCGATGCCCGTCACTTTTGGTGGGACGAACTCGAATGGGCTTTGTTGCAGCCGGGTGCGCTTCCCGCCGGTCTCGAGTTGAACACGAACGGCAAATCCCAAACGTGGCAATTGGGCGATGCCTCGCGCTATCGCATCGAAGACCGGCAGGAGGATCGAAACCGAAATCCCTGGGAGGCTTCCCCCGGAACACGGCTGGCTTTCTTCTATTCGGTTTGGAAACATCTCGTGTCGTTGCCCAAGCGTGAACGAGCGGAGGCGTTGGAGATGATCTGTCGTTGGGCGGGAACAGGACGCGACAGCCGGGACGAAAACCGCGCGCTTCACCCGGACGAGATAGTTGCGCTGGGTGCGGGAGGTTTGGTCGCGCTGGGAGCGCATACCGTGACCCATCCCTCGCTCCCGTTGCTTTCCAGCGCTGAGCAACTGGACGAAATTCAGGAGAGCAAAACCCAACTTGAGAATTTTCTCAACCGTCCGGTGACCAGTTTTGCCTACCCTCACGGCGATTATTCAACCGAAACAGCCGCCCTTGTTCGAAAGTCCGGTTTTCAATGTGCCTGCACGACCAAATCCGAATGTGTTTCCCCCGGCGCAGACCCCTTCCAACTGCCGCGCTTTCAAGTGGAAGACTGGGACGGCGCGGAATTCCTGAACCGGCTGATGGAATGGTATGCCGTTTCCTGATGGATTGTCCCTGCCGCCCGGCGGGACCTTCATATTCGTTTTGCCGTTGCAAACGAACCTTCCCGATACTCCCGCGGTGTGACGCCCGACCACCTCTTGAACGCCTTGCGAAAAACGCTCGGCTCGGAAAAGCCGAGCAGATAGGTGATTTGTTCCACCGTATAGTTTTCGCGCAGGTACTTTTGGGCAAGCCGCTGACGGATGTCTTTGACCAGGTCGCTGAAAACAACCCCCTCCGCTTCCAATCGCTTTTGTAACGTTCGGACGCTGACCGCCATTTCGCGGGCGACCTTCTCGATGGACAACGTCTCATCGTCCAACTTCGCCAGGATGATCTTCGCCGCCGCGCGCGTGTGTTCGTCCTTGCGATCCATTTCCGCCAGAAAATCCTGCGCGTATTTTTCGAAGTATTCCAGCAACCCCGGGTTCGCCATCAGGATGGGCGTATGGACGAGGCTCGGATGGATCGTGAGCGAATTCTCCTTTTGCCCGAACAGGACCGGGCAGCGGAAGATGCGTTCATATTCGGACCTCGAAGCGGGTTCGGGATAAACAAACCTCACCTCCAGCGGATTGATCTCCGCGCCGGTCAGGCTCCGCATCATCCGCACGCTGCTGGAGAAGGTTGACTCGAAACAATGCCGCGACATCTGCGGCGCATGAGGCGGGGTGAAGTAGACCGCCTTGATCCTGTTGAGTTTCACTTCGGCGCGGGCATCAATCAGGTTGCCGATGATGCGCGAATAGCGCCCGGCTTTCTCGAAGGCTTCTCCCAGCGTTTTGCAGTTCATCATCATATAACCCAGAATGGACCAACTGCCCGCTTCGGCAAACTCGCCCATGTGCAATCCAAAATACGGGTCGTTGACGTACTCCGCCGCCTCATCCTGAATGAGCAGGTACGTCTCGACCGGGAGGCGCGAATCGGGCGATCTGACCAGCGCAGGGTCAACGCCGATGGAGCGCAGAAAGGCGTCAATATCCACTTTCAGCGAATCGAGATAGAGAAACATCTGCGAGAGGACGGTCACGGAAACGGTGATGGGTTCCGGCGGGATGACCATGCGTTTATCATAACCCAAAAAGAATGCGCAAAATGACACTTTTTATGCAGGAAATGTCATAGGCGATTGCATCCGACTGGAATATCATTAGGCTGGTCAGGTGTATGTAAAAATAGAGCAAACAGAAACAGGAGCCTTTGAAATGAAGATCTATGTGATATGCGACCTGGAAGGCGTGGCGGGGGTTGTGGATCATCGTCAACAATGCTGGTTCGACGGCGAGTATTACAAGCAGGCTCGGAAGCTGGCTACCCTTGAACTCAACGCGCTCGTAGAAGGAGCCCTGGAGGGAGGCGCAACAGAAATCGTGGCTTGGGATGGGCATGGCAATTTCCCAGGAGGCTTGGACGTGGAGTTATTGCATCCAGAATGCAAACTCGTCATGGGCGCTGGAGATGGAGGTCCGGCTGGCTTGGATGCTTCGTTCGACGCGGTATTTCAATTGGGCTTGCATTCGATGGCTGGAACAACCCGGGCTGTTTTGAGTCACAGTTTCATGCCCGATATTACAGCGTGCTGGATCAACGGTTTGAAGGTGGGCGAAATTGGGATGAATTGCGCCACAGCCGGACAGTTCGGCGTTCCGACAGTGTTTATCAGCGGCGATCGAGCGGCAGTGGAGGAGGCGCGCGCGTTAGTTCCTGATATCGAGGGTGTGATCGTGAAGGAAGGCATCGCTTCGGAAGCCAGGGGTCTCGCGCAGGCGCCAATGATCAGTTTGTCGCCTCAGAAGGCATGCACCCTCATCCGGGAGGGAGCGAGGCGGGCAATGACGAAAGTGGGAACGCTGGAACCTTTTTGTATCCAACCTCCCTATCACGTTCGCACGGAGTTTACCGAAGCAAAGTTTGCGGATGAAAATGCAAAGCGCCCGAACGTAAAACGGATCGACGCTGTGACCATCGAAGTGGAAGGGGCGGACCTTTTGAGCATGTGATCCGGCAACAAGGTATCCTGCAACTTGCAGGCTGAAAGGTAAATAAGAATGAGAAATGCAACGAAAACTGTCGCCACATGGCTGGGAGTCGTCGCCGGGCTGGCGGGACTCGAACACGGCTATTTCGAGATCCTGCAAGGCAACATCCGTCCAAGCGGATTGATGATTGCCTCCATAGGGACGCCTTGTGACCCAGCCGCAGCCTGGAATGCCTGCGAACCTGCCATGACGATCATCCCCAACTTCCTTGTCTCCGGCATTCTAACCGTGATCTTTGGACTGCTGGTTATCGTCTGGTCGGCGGGATTTCTCCAGCGCAGGCACGGCGGGCTGGCGCTGATTCTGCTTTCATTAGTGCTGCTCCTTTTTGGGGGCGGGTTCTTTCCGCCGCTAATCGGCATCATCGGCGGCGCGGCTGGGATGAAAATCCATAAGCCGATTGTGCAGGATCAGGTCAACGGTCGGGTGCGAGCCGCTGCAAAATTATGGCCCTGGCCGCTGGTCGTGTTGATGATCTGGCTGCTGGGTCAATTCGCTGTCGGTTATCTCTTCAACGACTTTTTGAAAAGCATCATGGGCTTCGGGTTACTCTTGATCTTGACGATGCTTCCGCTCTCCGTCTACACCGCTTATGCCCACGATGTCCAGGTAGCAATGGAATAGAGAGGAATATCGAATGGAGTTTCTGTCAAAATTCACCCTCCCCGGAATCGGATTTATACTGACGCTGGCTTTTGGGTTCTGGGTAAGCCACGTCGGCAGACCGTATAATGGAGTTCTCTTCAACGTCCATAAGTTGATCGCGCTGGGAACAGTGGTCCTCGCTGCCATGCAAATCTATCAATGGCTCAAAACAGCAGAGACTCAAACCCTGCTCATCGTCCTGATCGTCCTTGCCGGGGTAAGTGTCGTGGCGTTGTTCGCCAGCGGCGCTTTGTTGAGCATTGGAAACGTGAACTATCAGGTTGTGAAATTAATCCATAACATTGCCCCGATTTTGCTGGTTCTTGCCATGGGCATCACCCTCTATTTGATGTCCGGGAAAAGGATATGAAATACAAAAGCGTTGTCGCGGTACAAAGGGGCGGACCGGAAATGCTTCAGGTGGTCGAGAACGATCTGCGCTCACCGAAGCCTGGCGAAGTGCGGATCAAAGTCCTGGCTGCGTCCGTCACCCTGCCGGAGGTGGAAGCGCGCTATGGCGCTCGCCGTTCCCGCCCAGAGTCCCCTTCACGCCGGGCTATGCCATCGTCGGCGTAGTGGACGCGGTGGGAGCGCATGTGACTCAGGCAAAGGTAAATGATCGGGTCGCGGCGCTGACCGTCTACGGCGGCTATTCCGAGATGGTCTATCTGTCCGAAAAGAAACTGATCCCCGTCCCGGCAGGTCTCGAACCGGCGCAGGTTGTCCCGCTCATCCTGAATTACATCGTCGCTTATCAATGTCTGCACCGCTCGGCGAAAGTCAAGGCTGGGAAGCGCGTGCTGATCATCGGCGCGAGCGGCGGGATTGGCACCGCTTTTTTGCAGTTGGGTCGCGCGGCAGGACTGAAGATGTATGGCGTGGCATCCAGAAGCAAACATGCGGCGCTGGAGCAATACGGCGCGACGCTGATTGATTACCGCACCCGAGGACTTTGTGGAGGTCATCCGCCGGATGGAGCCGATTGGACTGGACGCCGTTTTCGACGGCATGGGCGGCGAGTACCTGCGGCGCGGTTTCTCCCTGCTCAAGCGCGGCGGCGTGTGGGTGGGATATGCCAACCCGCGGAGTCTCTCAGGCATGTTTCAGTTGCTCAGTCGCGTCCTCTGGCTCAACCTCCTGCCAAATGGGAGGGCGGTCAAACTCTATGGTACCGGCGCTTCCTTTTTGGACCGGCGTCCTTTTTTGGAAGACTGGGCGGCATTGTTCAGGCTGCTTGCAGAAGGCAAAATTGCTCCCGTCATTGCGGCGAAGTTCCCCATCCTGGAAGCGCGGAAAGCCAACGAACTGCTCGAAAGCGGGCAGGTGGTTGGCAATATCGTCTTACTTGCGCCAGAAGTCTTGTGATGTCATTGCGAGGGCGGTTTTCCCGAAGCAATCTCCTGTTTGTAAGTTTAGGAACTATTATGATGAACGCATCAAGCAACCCCAAATCCCCCATCACTCGCAGTCTCTCAGTTGAATATACCCTCTCTCTCATCACAGCCCTGCTCATGGCTGCCATGTCTGTGATCGGGCTGTTCGTTCCCGACGCTCTCTATCAGACTGAGGAATTGCGGCGTTCCTTCCTCTCGAATGATATAGTCAATCTTTTCATTGGCTTGCCCATCCTGCTCGGCTCGATGGCGTGGGCGCGGCGCGGACAATTGATCGGGTTGTTGTTCCTGCCTGGCGCCTTGTTGTACGTGACCTACAACTACATCGCCTATGCAGTTGCCATGCCGTTGACCTGGCAGTTCATTCCGTACGTTTTGCTGGTTGTCCTGAGCGGATTCATTATCTATCGTCTGATGACCAGTTTGGATGGAAGATCCATCCAGCAGAGACTCAACGGCAAAATACCTGAACGCTTCGCTGGCGGCGTACTGGCAGGTCTTGGCGCGCTCTTCTTCCTGCGCGGAATTGGGCAACTGGTGCAAGCCTCCATTACCGGACCAGAACTGGCGGTAATAATTGCTGATCTTCTAATCACTCCCCTCTGGGTCATCGGCGGGATTTTGCTTTGGCGGAAAAAGCCTCTCGGTTATATCAGCGGGGCGGGACTGCTCTTCCAAGCCAGCATGTTGTTCGTCGCGCTTCTGGTCTTCTTCATTTTGCAGCCTGTCGTGGCGGGTGTTCCTTTCCCAACAACAGATTTCATCGTGGTCTTCGTCATGGGACTGGTTTGCTTTGTTCCGTTCGGGTTGTTCGTGAGGGGAATGCTACGGAATCCAGTTGGATAGCACGTTCACAACCATATCCGGGTTGTCCGGGTCGTTGGTCTTGAGGTGCACCGCGAAATTATGCGGACCGTCCATGCCTTCGTGCATCATGAAGACGGATGATTCAATCATCGTGCTTTCGCCGGGTTTGAGAACCATCGAACCGATGGTCAGTTGAGGCGGTCAGCATCCCTCCACGACTTCGATGTACGGCTCTTCCTTGAACCGCAATATGCCGTCCCCCATGTTGGTGACTTTGACGGCGAAGGTCTTGGGAGTGTCGAATTTCACGTCGCCATAATCAATCCTTTGCTGGTCTACGGTGATGGACGGCATTCCGCCGCCCTGCCTTGTGAACAGAATTAGGGCGGCGGCAACCAAAACGCCTCCCAAAGCGAGAAGCATCCACGGAAACTGCCGCCTTTGTTTTTGTCTTTTATGTTTTTTGCTCATCGAGCCTCCTTATTTCTGGTAGTCGAATTGAAATGAGTAAATATAGGCGACCAAATCCCAGATCTGGTCTTCGGTAAAGATCGCGCCCCACATCGGCATGCCCGTGCCCATGCCGCCGCGCAGGATTTTCCCCTGCAGCAGCGCGGGACTTGCGCCGAGCATCCGCGCAGGGTTTGTGAAATCAACGGGTGTCTGCATCGTCATGTCCATTGCGCCGCTCATGGTCTGCATGGACTCTTCGCCAGCCTGCGCGAGGTCGTCCGCGAAGACGCCGTCGCCTGCGCCATTCTCCCCATGGCACGCCGCGCAGTTTTGGGCGTAGAGTTGTTTCCCGTTGGCGAGAGACCCTTTTGTCGTGTTCGATTCCCAGATGTACGCGACCGCGTCCCAGCGTTGGGATTCGGTGAGGGAGGTATCGGATAAATCAATGAAGGCTTGGTAAGGGGGAATGTGTGAAGTAGTAATCTGAGGATTGGAGGAATGGGGAATTGGCGGTGAACTCACGACCGCGAAGCGCGGAGGGTTTTTGCTCGGGGATGACAGGCGCATTGTGCGGAGCGTCAATGTCGAGGCTGAGAGAAACGTAAAGGGGAACAGCAGCAGGTTCGGGCGAGTCGGAAGCGCCTGTCACTTCGATCGTGCCGCGCATCCGCCAGTGATTGAGTCCGCACCAGCGCGTGCAATAAAATGTATAAATTCCGGGCTTGTCGAAGGTCAGCGTGACCTCGGATACTTTGCCGGGCAGAATCTCCACGCCTGGCATATCCGTTTGACCGACGGCAAAACCATGCACCACATCGTCCGAGGTCAATTTCAAATGAAGCGGTTCGTTGACCGCCGCCCGGATGACATCGGGACTCCAGCCGCCGTCCTCCGCCATGCGCGCGTGGATGAGCGGCGTGCGATTCCAAAAATAAATTGGCGCGCCAATCGCAAGAAAAATTCCTGCGATGACCAGAAGGCGGGCAAGGAATTCGGGACGTTTCATAGCAGCAACCAAAGCATGATCAACGTGGCGATGAAGCAATAAACAATGACCGGGATTGAAGATACGTTCGCCTCATGCCCGGACCGTTGGGCTGTGTGCGCCGACCAAGCCAATCCTCCGACCAGAGCCAGCGTCTGCGCAGGCGCGAGCATGGAGGTGAGTATCGGTCGCCATGCAGCGTTGGCTGTGCCGAAAAGATTCCAGCCAAGCCCAAGCGGGTCGGAGAGCGCGGCGAGGATGTAGGAGGCGTTCGTCAGGACGAACGAGACGCTGAACGCAACCCAGAACATCAAGCCAAGGGGAATGAGGGAAGTGGAGAGGCTGGAGAAGACCCTCACCCCACCCCCTCTCCCATTGGGAGAGGGACCAGGGGAGAGGGAGAGCGCAAGAGCAAAAAAGCCTGGCAAGACAACGAAAATAATTCCAAGAAACGTCGCCGCATAAATAAACCACGCGCCTGTGCCGACGTTGTACGCCGCGTCTTTGAGCGCACCCCACGGACCCAGCAGCACGCCCGCGTAGATCATCGCCGAGCCGAGCATGATGAAGGCTTTGAAGGCTTCGTCCATCTTTGCGGATGGTTTCGCAAGGTCGGCGGAAAATGGACGGAGATTGATCGCAATGTTGTCATACGGGCAGGTGCGGATACATTCCATGCACAAGCCGCAGTAGGTGTTCTTCGTCAGCCCGCCGGGGAAAACGTCCCATGGACAGCCATATCCTGTATCCGAGCCGTTGTAACAGGGTTTGCCTTCGCACTTCGCACAGACCTGTTTGTCCTTGATTCGTAATTCAGCCGGCGCGGTTTGCGAATAGAGACCGATAAATCCGCCGACAGGACAGAGATAGCGGCAGAACGAACGACGCTCGAAGACCATGCTCAATCCAATCGCGGCGAAGAGCATCGCGGCGAGGACAATGCCGGTGATAGTCGGCGTGGTCAGCAGGACACTGCTGAAGAGAGCCAGCAGAAGGAAGGAGAGATTTTGCAGCCAGATGTTGCGGAACATCTTTGGCACGCGCAGGTTGAGCCATTTCGGTTTTTTATCCGGCGGGGCAAGTACTGCGCCGCGTTGCAGCCACTCGCCGGGTAAAGGGATCGGACATACCGCGCACCATCCGCGCCCGAAGAAGGGGACGGCGACGAGAATGAGGATTGCCCACCACGCGATCCACACGAAGACGATGCTGAAGTTATGACTGCCGACCGGTGTGCCGATCAGCCCGGCGAGGATGGCGAAAATATATCCGACCAGCATGACGATAAAGACCGCCAGTTGCGGGTAGCGGCTTTTCAGCGCGGATTTGAGGAGAGGCAGGCGGGTGAGTTCCATAGCAGTGAGCAGTAATCAGTAATCGGTTATCAGTGGGCGGGCGGAGAGGAGACCGAGGATTGCGAGAATGGAAAATCCAATCGAGCGATACAGCCAGTCGTTCGCGCCGACGGTCAGTTTGCCGATCATGAAGGGGTGCATCGCGCCGCAGGTGACGTTGCACCGAAAACGGAAGGAGCCGGGCTTGTCGGCGACGAACGTCAGGGTCGCGGTTTGACCCGGGTCGGCTGTGACGGAAAGGTCGTAGCCGTCAATGTAAATGCCGTGAACCACGTCCGTGCTGACGAGGCGGATGGTCACGGTGTCGCCGGGGCTGACGTGAAGTTCGGAGGGAGAATAGGCAAACTGGCGGGCGTCAAGCTCAAAGGTCCGCGTTTGAGGCGCAGTGAATGAGACCGGCAAGGGCGCGAACGCCACGACCAGTCCAGCCATCGCAAGGAGGACGAGGGAGAAGCGCGGATTCATCAACTTAAGGGATGTTCGACGGTCCGTACTTGGAATACGTCGCATCTATATACGCCCTGGCATCCTGCGGACTTTTCCCCTCCTGCATCATGCGCATCACGTCCTGGGTGATGTCCACGCAGATGGAACAGCCGAGGGCGTGGTTGTCGAAGGTGATGACGCCGTTGGCGTCCACGCTGGAGACGTAGCAATCGTAATTGGAGGTGTGACCGATGCTGCCGCATCCGCAGTAGCAGGGAATGTCCTTCATAATGTCGGGGTTTGCGGCGTTGAATTGATACGCCCCCTGCACCGTCACAGGCGCGGATTGCACCTCGGCGGGCATTTGTTCGAGCGGCATCATGTGCAGGTCTGTGGATTCGCTTTGTGCGGAGCAGGCGGAAATTGCAGCGGTCAATAAAACTGCGGCGAGAGAGGCGAGTAAGAGTTTATTTGCCTTTGAAAGCATGTCGGGTCCTCCGTGTTCGGATGACCCAATGGTAGTCTGACAATTAAGTCCCCTCCAGCGCAGGATGGCGGGCGGAACCATACGCCAAATGGCTTATGAGGAATGTCACAGAGGGCAGGGGATGGATTCCGAAAGTTCTACTTTTGGAAAAGCCGAGCCTGAAGTAGAACTTCAGGACTCCCAAGCCGTTTATGTACACGGATTGAACGGACCTTATGGAAGGATTCCATGAATCTCGTGTGGGAATCATGGACTTCCAAAAGTCACTACAAAAAAATCTCCATAAGAGCCGTTTGAATAATACGCATACCCCACGCCCATCCCCGTGGATTTGGCGCTGAGGATGGCGTCGTGGTGGATCTGGTCGTTCATCCACCAGGTCATCGCCGCCTGCGGACCGCCCCTGCCGTAGATGATTTCCTCCGCGTAGGAAGGCACATATCCTGAAGCGAGGATGCGCGCGTATGCCGAAGAACCGTCCGAACCGGTGTGACTGATGCGGTTGCTGCACGCCATATCCGCGGCGTGACCTTGCGCCGCGCCCGCCAGCAGGGAATTGATCGTCAACGCAGGCAGACCTGCGTTGGCGCGTTCCTCATTGATCATTGACGCGATCTGATTCACATACCCGGCGTTCTGGCTGTAATTGCAGTTTACGCCTCCGCTCGTTGAACCGGAGGGTGTGTTCACGCTCCCGGAACTTGTCGGCTGGGGAGATGTCCCGCCGCTTCCCACTGTAATCTTCACCCAAAACGTTTTCTCGATTCCAATCGGCACGTCCTTTCCGTTCGGGTCGTTCAGCGTGAAGTAGCCCGTGTAGGATCCGTTTGCTGTGGGCGCGGTCAACTCCACCGAGACCTGGACCGACTCCTTCGGAAGCGTATCCGCTATCGGCGCGGAAAGAGGCGCGTTCATCTGGTCGCCTGACGCAAACTTGAGGACATAGCCAATCCAGGGGCAGGTCCCGTTGTTGATGAATTCCCACGTCTTCGTGAATTTCTCGCCCGGGTTGATGCGCGTCCCGTCTCGGATGGTCACATCGCGGACAAGCACCGCGCTGTTCGTGCAGTTCGGCGGGATGGTCACGGCAGGCGTGGGTGTGGGCGTCACGTCCGGCGTGGCGGTCGGCGTGGGCGGCACGTAGCCCGATTTGGTCGGCGCGAGCGTGGCAGTCACAAAGCCCGACTGTGTCGGCGTGGGCGCGCCTTCCACTTCCAACGAAATGCAGGACGCCAAAAATAACGTGACCAAAAGAATCAATTTCTTGAACATGAAACTCCGCAACTACCCAACTACTCAACTACTCACTACTCAACTATCCAACTACCCAACCACCCAACCACCCAACTCCCTAAAACATCATCATTTGCCCCGTGGATTTCTCCACCGGGTCACTGGCGATCTGCTCTTCGAAGGTCTCGCGCGTCAGGATCGGGAGTTCAAGCAGGCTGCGAAGCGGGCGGTATTTCACCAGCCGGTATTTCTTCAACCGCTCCTTCAGTGATGGGTCGCGATCCTGTTTGTATGCCACCAGCGCCGCGCGCCCGCCGGGGATGACCATGACGGTTTGCTCGTCCGAATGTTCCAGCGCGCGATGGACCAATGCGGAAGCCAGCACGTAGAACTTTCTAACGGGCTGCTTGTCTTCGAGCCAGGTCAATACTTTATCATCCCTGGCGGAAGCGTAGTTAAGCCGCGCGCCGATCTCCTCCAGCAGGGCAAACACCTTTTTCATTTCCTCGCGCCGCGTCGAAGCAAGATCTTCCCTGCGCAGTCGCCAGCTCCCGCCGTCCTTTTCGGCGTAGGAATTCAACACGGCGTAGATCAACCCCTTGGACGGAGTCATCAAACCCGGAAACAGGTTGTACAACTCCTCTTCCACTTCAAGATAAATGGCGGTGGGATTCTTTTGCAGGTGCGTCACAATCGCAACTTCCACCCGGTCGGAAAGCGACTCTCCATCATCCGCCTGTCGAGCGGAGCGGGCGCTTGTCCCGCTCGTATCGTGTCCAACTCTCAGCCCCCACATTCCCGAATCCACAGCCTCGCCCGAGGAATAATGGGCAAACTCGCCGCTGCCCTTCAACGCCCCTTCCATCGCGCTTTGGATTTTCCGCATGGCAAGGTCGAACTCGTCTTCGGTCTGTTTCAAAGCGTTGGCTTCCGCCAGTGCGATCAGCCCCGCCGCGTGCAAATGCAGATATCCCGCCGGTTCGCCGCGCGCCGATAGAAATTCACGCATGGCGCTGCGGATCGTTTCGATCTCCAGCAGCGCGGGCTGGGGTTTTTGTCCGCTCTTCCAAACGACCTGCACCGGGTCGTGCTCGGTCCTCAGCGCGACGCTCTCCAATTGGAATCCGGCAAGTTGCGCGGCGGTAAACGCCGAGGTCAAAAACGGCGCTTCGGGTTCGGGGAGCAAGCCAAACACCGGCACGCCGTCTGCGAGCAGTTCATTTTAAATGGCTGAACATGGCAAACAACGCCGTAGCGTTCCACGCCCAATCGTAGCGCCTGCGCCGCAGCGCCGCCTTGTACGGTTCCACGGCTTCCTTTCCCCACAGCCAGCCCGCCCACAGCGCGGAGAACGTCCAGAACGCCTGGTTGGGTCTCGGCGCTGAACCGATGACGGCGGCAATTGGAATTTCCCGTTTGACCTGGTGGGCAAGGTCTTTGAGACGACCTTCGTAGATGCAGATTCCGCCCGCTTCGGGAATCTTCTTCGGCCACGCCTCGAACGGGACCGGGGAGCCTGATTCGGCAAACAAAGCGACTCCACGTTCGAGCATGGTCCACAGATTGTCCTCGCGGAATTGATTCGGCGTGCTCAACTGCTTCGGTCGCGGACGTTCCGCCGGGTGCGCCCAAAGCGTGTTGCCCGCGTCGCACGCCAGCAGGGTGAGCGCGGTCAATGCGCGGCGGCGCGCCTCGGAGATGTGCAGGCTGTCCAGCCGGTTGATGATGGTGCTCAGCGCATACAGCGGACGCGGCAGGTAATGTTCGATGGCTTCCTCCGCGTAGTTGCGGTCTTCGTCCTTGAGGGAGACCACCCGCTCGAACAACCGCGAACGATGCAGGGCGTCCGTCGCGGCGATCTTCTTCGCGCGTTCCTTATCCTCCTCGGTTGCGATGTGCTCGCCCGAGTCGCCGCAGTGTTTGCATTCGTAGATTCGCGCGTAGGGTGCATCCTCGCCTTTGCGCCAGAGGAAGGCGGTTGCATAAATTCGTTGCTCGCATTTTTCGCACGCGGTCAGGTACAGGGATTGCAAATGGGCTTCGAGCCGTTCCTCCCCCTTTTTGAGCGCGCCCAGGTCGGCGAGCGCGGCGATGAACTCGGACTGGGGCGGCGGGTTGGCGAACGTCTCCAGCAGGAAGCGCGTCACCGGGTTGTTCGCCGTGACCAGCACGCGGTATCCGGCGCGGGCGGCTTCCAGCGCAAGCCGCGGGGAGAATCCGAACGGGGCCCAGTGACCAGTTACCGGTCAGGGTTTGATGCGAGAGCCATGCAGAGACCACCCCGTCTTCCAGCGCAGGCAAAAACCTGGAGAGGGGTCCCGAGTCTGCGGGTTTGAATCCCGGAAGGTAGGGTTTGAAATCCATCTCACACCAGCGCTTTGCTGATGACTTTTCGCGGGGCGGCGTTCAGGTCAATTTCGATGGCGGAAAGCAAAATTTGAATTGCAAGGATGACCGAAAGGGTGGGGAGGATGACCGTGCCGGTCGGCGCGGCGACGCCGAGGTTGGCGTATTGGATCCATTTGGTGATGCCGAAGATGAGACCGAAGAACAGAAGTGGGATGCCCGTCAACAGGTAGATGGACATCATCGAAAAATCGAAGATGAAATATTTCAGCACCATGCGGCGCAGGAGCGTGCGCGTGAGCTTGAACGGAAACTCGAACAGCGCGCGGCGGATGGAGAGGTTGGAGGTCTCGCCCCCGTAACGCGCGGGGATGGTCACGTCCAGGACGAAGGCGTCCAGCAGGTAGAGGTGCGAGAGCATGGAGGTCTCAAAGAAATAGCCTTTGTCGAGCTTTTCGAGCGGCAGCTGCGCCAGCACGTCGGCGCGGATGGCGAAGTAACCGTTCGTCGGGTCGAAGATGTTCCAGTAGCCGGTGGCGGCTTTGGTGAGGAAACTCAAGCCGAGGTTGCCGATGCGCCGCACGAGCGGCATTTGTCCCAGCGCGCCAAAATCGCGGAAGCGGTTGCCCTTCACGTAGTCGGCGTTGCCTGTGATGAGCGGCGTGACCAGCGCCGGGATGTGCACCGGGTCCATCTGTCCGTCGCCGTCCAGTTTGACGACGATCTGCGCGCCGAGTTCGAGCGCCTTGCGAAACCCGCTCACCATCGCCCCGCCCACGCCCCGGTTTTCCTCGTGCCGGATCAGGGTGATGCGTTTGTCCCGTTTGGCGGCGGCAGTCGCGAGGTCTGCGCTGGAGTCGGGGGAGGCGTCGTCCACCACGACGATGGATTTGACGTAGGCGGGGATTCCGCCCAACACGTTCTGGATGTCCCGTTCCACGCGGTACGCCGGGATGACGACGGCGATTTTGAATTTGGCGAAATTCATGTATAAAATTGTAATCGAAAAGGTGATAGAATTTTGGCAAGGAACAATCGAATGCCCCCTGGCGAACAGATTCTCATTGTCGAAAGTGACCCAGATATTGCCGATTTGATCGGGAGACAATCGCTTAAACCGCTTGGTTACCAGGTGACGGTGGTGGGCGATGCGGCGTCCGCAATGAAACATGCGGTTCAGACTCCCCCGGACCTGATCCTCGCCAATATCAATCTGCCCGGCTTGAGCGGAAAAGACCTGCTGGCGGCGTTCGGTTCCCAGAATGTCAAATCCCCGGTGATCGTGATCGCCGAAAAAGGGCAGGAGACCGACGCGATCCAAGCCTTCCGCCTCGGCGCAACGGACGTGATGTTCTGGCCCCTGCGCGACGCCGAAGTGGTCTCCATCGTCGAGCGCGCCATGCGCCAGACGCAGGAAATGCGCGAACGCCAAAAACTGGACCGCCAGCTGAAAGCCACCAACGACGAACTGCAAAAACGGCTGCGCGACCTGACCACCATCATGGGGATTGCCAAGGCGGTGATCTCGGTCACCGACCAGCGCCAGTTGTTCGACCGCATCCTCGAAAGCGCCCTGCAATTGGGGGAGGCGGACATCTGCTGGCTGATGCTGCGTGAGGACAAGGGCAACACCTTTTTGCTGCGCGCGCACCGCAACCTGCCCGATTCCTGGTCGAAGAAAATGAACCAGCCGGTGGATGACGGCATCAGTTCACTGGTGGCGCTCTCCGGCGAGAGTCTCTTCATGAACGGCACGCCGCTGCAAAAGTTCAAACTGGCGGCGCTGGGGAAATCGGTCGGCGTGATTCCCATCAAGATCAAGACCGAAGTCATCGGCTTGCTGATGATCGTCCGCCGCAACGACCGCGAATTCACGCGCGACGTGCAAATGATGCTCGAAGCCATGGCGGATTACGCCTCGATCTCGATGGTCAACGCGCGCCTGTTCCGCGCGCTCGAGCGAAGCCGTGGAGAACGCCCGCGCCGGGGAAAAATACCGTCATGCCGCGTTGGAAACCCTGCGGGGGGCGATCCACAGCGAGGTGCAGGCGGCGCTCTATCCGCTCAATCTCGTGTTGACGGAAATGCCCGGCGCGCTCAATCCCGAACAGAAGAAGGCGCTCGAATCGGTGCAAGCCGCGTTACAACGCCTTTCGCGCTCCTCGGAAAAAACAGTCACACCAAAATAACGCAAGTCAACCCGGAACCTCATGGCAAAACAGGAAATCATCCTACTGGCGCTCGACGCTTCTCCCATTCTGGATTTAATGGAGCGGGCGTTGCGCGCCGCCGGGTTTGAGGTTGCCATGGTGAAAGACCGCCCCGGGCTGGATAAATCGGTGCAGGAAGCCATTCCATCCCTAGTCGTCGTCGGCGAAACGTTTGCAGACCAGGACGGGTTTGTCGTTGCGAACGACATGCTGGAGCGTTTCCCGACCCTGCCAATCATCCTCTATGCCAGACAGGATATGACCGGACATGCAAAGTCCGCGCTCAAAGCCGGCATGACCGGCTACCTTTATCCGCCGCTCAAGATGGAGGACATCGTCAACGAAGTGCAGCGCAGTCTGACGCGCGCCCGCAAACTGGGAGACTGGCTGAGGCGGGAAGTCAAGCGCACGACGGCGTCGCTGGAAGAGAAAGCCAAAATTTCGGAAGCCGAGCGCGTCAAGCTGGAGGCGATTATTTCCAATATCCAGGACGGCGTGGTCGTGCTGGACGACCAGCACAACATCCTGCTGGCAAATCGAATGATCCGCGATATTTTCAGCCTGGGCGATAACCCCCTGCTGGGCAGGGCGTTGGAGGACGTCATCACAAACGCCGACCTGTCCGCCCTGATGGCTCGCACCCGCGAGGGCGCGCTGAAATATCACGAGGTCAACTTCGACGACGGGCGCGTTTACAACGCGCAATACACGCCCATCCCGAAGATCGGCGGCGCGATCACCATGCAGGATATTTCCTACCTGAAGGAACTCGACCGCCTCAAGAACGATTTCATCCATACCATTTCCCACGACCTGCGCTCCCCGTTGACCGCCGTATTCGGCTACATGGAACTGGTCGAGCGCACCGGTCCGTTGAATGAAAACCAGTTGGAATTCATGCGCCGCCTGCAGGGCAGCGTCCAGCACATGACCAATTTGGTGAACGATCTGCTCGACCTGGGACGGCTCGAAGCGGGCTTCGACACCCGCCGCGAGTTGGTCCAGCCGGAGAATGTGCTCAAATATACGCTCGATGTGTTCGACGCGCAGATCAAGAAAAAGAAGATCAAGATCGAGTCCAACATTGCCGGGGATCTAAAACCGCTTCGCGCCAACCCGATTCGCATCCGCCAGATGCTGGATAACCTGGTGGGGAACGCCATCAAATACACGCCGGAGGGCGGGCGCGTGCGGGTGGAAATGTCCATGCAGGAGAATCAGATCGTGATTCGCGTGGAGGATACCGGTCCGGGCATCCCGCCGGAGGAGCAAAACCGCATCTTCGAAAAGTTCTATCGCGCCTCGAACCGTCCGCAGGGCGTGGAAGGCACGGGCTTGGGGCTGGCAATCGTCAAGTCGGTGGCAGACAGCCACCAGGGACGCGTGTGGGTGGAATCGAAAGTGGGGGAAGGCTCCGCCTTCGTGGTCTTTGCTCCCCCTCGATCGAGTAGAGCCGCGGATCAAGCAATGATTATTTTTGTGGAGCGGGATGCCCCCGCTCTTTGTTTTTTTGGCGGCGCGGCAACCTGCGATTAACCGGAAATGCCTCGCAAAACAGGAGGTTGCTTCGGGAAGAACGCCCTCGCAACGACATTTATACGGCAGCAAAATTCAGACAAGCCTTAAACATGTTGCCGCCGGGGGTTAGCCCGGCGGCAACTTTCGCCAAAGGAGGAGACAGGATGTGCAAAGTAGAGGTGTCTGTTGCCGTCTCCAATCGTATGTTAACCCCAATTTCCTGTTTCGGACATCGTAGAATGTCACCGAATAAATGTGATAATCTTCACAAACCGGATTTCAGGTTTTGAAACTGATTCCGCGGCGGGAGCCTTGAGAGGTTCATTTGCGGGGCAGGCGGGAAAGGATGGACGTATCGCGCGTCTTCTGCGGCGTGGACGCGGTCGTGCCTCTGCGCATGCTCTCCAGTTCGGCGCTGAAACGCATCCAATCCTGGACGAGCAGGACGAAATGCGGGGTCTTATCCTTGAAGAAAAGCGGCGAGAGGAAGAGGCGCAGGGAAGACTGCGACATGGGGAACGATGTCAACTCGATCACGATCGCGGTCATCTTCGAAAGCGGCGCGACGACATCAATCATGGACTTGGGAACGCTCTTGGGCGGGAACAACGCTTGCATGGTGGAGGATGAGGCGCGGCGGATCCGTTTGTACGAAATGTTCAACCGCAGGAACGGAGTCGCCAGCCGCAGGTGGTCGCTGAACGGCTGTACGTAAGCGCTCTTCCTCAGCAGGAACATCAGCAGGCCGACAAACAAACTCAACACGCCGGCGCTTGCAGAACCCAGCCAGCGCCACTCTTCAAACCCCCAACTGTACAAAGCCCAAGCCAAGCCAAGCAACGCCAGCCCAAGCGTCAAAACCGCCGGATACCAGCGGTTCATCATGTGGGTATAGATAACGAGGGGATAACGGCGTCCGCCTTTTGCCATGGATGAAAATTTCCGCTACGGTTCAAAACTGCCGCCGCTTCCCCCCGGACCTCTGGACTCGTCCGCTTTCAATTGAGCGATCAACTTCCCGATGGCTTCTTCGAGATGCCCGCCCCGCAGGCTGAAGGTGATATCGCCGCGCGTCTTTTCGACGATGCCGCGCGCCAGGTCGGTCTGACGGCGCAGTCCGTTGGTGATGGCGTCGGGGTAATCCATGGTAACGAGGATGGAGTAGATGTCGTCCATGTAGCCGAGCAGACGTTCCGCTCCCTCCGAGTAGCCGTGACGGAGAATATCCAGCGTGCGGCGGCGCAACTCGCCGACGACCTCCGCCAACCCGTTGAGATAAGTTGCGGGTTCAACGACCAGCTCCTCGGGAGTCTGAAGCGGCTGGTTTCGGATCAAGGCGCAGGTGACGTTCGCTTCCACGAATTCCTTGAGCGCATCCTGTGTGTATCCCGCATAATACAGGTCGGGGTGGGCGGCGAGGGACTTGCGCAAGGCATCCGCCAGTTGACGGGCTTCGCGCAGTTGGGCGTCCATCGTTTCGACATCGTCGCGGTGCGCGGCGCGGATGGCGAGCGAGCACGCGCGGGTCAGTTGACGCGCCTGGGCAAGCGCCTGGTCGCGCGCGGCGGTACGCGCGTCGAAACTTTTACGAATCTGCTCGGCAATGGCTTCGAGTTTGTGCATTGCTATTCTTTGGGCGGTTCGGGCTTTGGCGGCTCGGGTGGCGGCCCTTGAAGCGGGCGGAAGAGGCTGTCTGCCAGGGATGGGTTGCTGGGAAGATTGATTTCGCCAAAGGCGGCTTCGTAGCGCGCGATATTTTCGGTCAACGCCCTCAGCAGGAGTTTTGCGCTGAGCGGGGTCATCACCACGCGCGAGCGAATCTTTGCGTTGGTTTCGCCGGGCAGGAGATGCGCGAAATCGAAGACAATGTCGGAGGGGGAGTGGGCGATGCGCGCGAGGTTGGCGTAGACCAGTTCAAGGTCCGGCGGGAGCACCAGCGTGGGACCGGCGGGCTTGGGAGGGGTTTGGGGTGTGGTCATTTTTTGGTGAGACCCTGAAGGTCTCGAAGACCTTCAGGGTCTTGATAATTTTTAGAAGGGAATTTCGTCTTCGGGGGGAAGTTCCGCCATTTCCATGCTGCCGCCCGCCATGGGAGCACTTTCACCTTCCGCACGTGAAGATAGGAAACGCACAGTTTGCGCAGTAACCTCAAAAGAAGCGCCGGCTGTACCGTCCTGTTTGGTCCAGATGCGCGGACCACCTGTGGTTTTATCGGGCGTCAAGCGTCCCTCAATCAACACCTTGGTACCTTTCTTGAGATATTGGTTGCATACTTCCGCTGTTTTGCCCCAAGTGGAAATGCGAAACCAGATGGTCTCCTTCACCTGCTCACCGTTCCCGGCGGTGTATTGGCGGTTGGTGGCAACTGAAAAGGATGTAACAGCCTGACCGGAGGGGGTATAGCGCATTTCCGGATCCTTGCCTACATTGCCGACGATGATTAAAGTGTGATACATGAGGTTTCTCCTTGGGGTAAAGGTACCCGTCGAAACACGGCGGGGGGAAATTTGAACATATCCATTTTACCCCTGCTCGTGCTTTGTAAGAAAGTAATTTAAGGAATTGTCTTGTTAAATAAACCCAATTTGAAATCGAGGAGAAAAGATCATGTCTGAAACCGCCCCAAAACGCTACCATCCTGCACATGTCGTCATCCATTGGCTGATGGCGTTACTCGTCCTTCTGATGCTCGGAGTCGGCAAGGTCGTCATGCCGGGTGTCTCACCCGAAGACTCGCAAAAGGTGACGATCCTCCAATCCCATGCCTATATCGGCGGGGCGATCGCTGTCCTGTTGATTATCCGGCTGATTCTGCGCTTCACCACCAAACGTCCCGAGCCCGCGGACGCGGGGAATGCCTTCCTGAATTGGACGGCGAAAGCGGTGCATTTCCTGCTTTATTTGCTCCTGGTTGGCATGGCGGTCAGTGGGCTGGGACTATATCAACTGGCGAACCTGCCCGCCGTGTTCAGCGGCGCACAGCCGTATCCCGCCAACTTCTTCGATTACCTGCCGCGCGGCGGTCACGGGCTTTTCTCCTGGCTGCTGTTGGGACTGGTGGCTCTGCATTTCGGCGCGGCGATGTATCACCAGTTCATCCGCAGGGATAATCTGCTCGGACGCATGTGGTTCGGCAAATAGTTAAAATGAACTTCCGAAGAGTGACTTCGGAAGTTTTTATTCGGAGGCTGTCATGACCATAAAACATTCCCATGATGTCGAAGCGAAGAACGTCGCCGCGGGGAAAGATACGACCATTCAGGTATTGATCTCTTCGCAGGAGGGACCGAACTTTGCCCTGCGGAAGTTTTCCATGCAGCCCGGTGGAGGGATGCCGCGTCATACCAACGAAGTGGAGCATGAGCAGTATGTCCTGCGCGGCGAAGCGGTCATCACCATTGGTGGCGAGACGCATCACGTCAAGACTGGGGATGTGGTCTTCATTCCGGCGGGAGCGATCCATTCGTATGAAAATACAGGCAGTGAACCGTTCGAGTTCCTGTGCATTGTCCCCAACAAGGAGGATGTGATCAGGATCGTGGACGAGAGTTGTTAGCCTACAACGGCGTCTTCATCGGAACCCCCGCCTTACGCGGATACTTCGGCGGGGTGGCAGCGACTTTCTCCACCAGCACGAGGTAGCGGTCGTCGGCGACGCCCGGCAAATGGACGGGGATCAATTGCTTTAACTTTCCACCCAATATCTTCATTGCCTTTTCTGCGGACTGCGCTTCGGCGGGTCCGCTTTCGCCTTTTTGGGCGAGCATCGTCCCGCCGATCTGTACCAGCGGCAGAAGGTACTCGCTCAGGATGTTGAGGTTTGCCACGGAGCGCGCCACCGCCCAATCGTAGGACTCACGATGCGCGGGATTTTGTCCCAAATCCTCGGCGCGGGCGTGGATGATTTCGATATCCTCCAGCCCCAGTGTGCGGATGATGTGCTGGCAGAACATGGCTTTCTTGCCCACCGACTCGACCAGCGTCACGCGCGTGGCTGGATAAATTATCTTCAAGGGAATGCCCGGGAACCCCGCGCCCGTCCCCACGTCCACGAGGCGATGCGGAGGGTTGGCTTTCCATGCCGCCACGCAGGAATAAGAATCCAAAAAATGCTTGGTGCGGATGGACTCGATATCCCGAATGGCGGTCAGGTTGAATTTTTGATTCCACTCCACCAGTTCCTTTTCGTAATTAATGAGCGCCATCACCTGCCGCGCCGTAAGGTGGACGTTGAAAAGCGTTTTCGCATCCTGGATGAGGGAGTCCATACGGGAGATTATAAAGCAATGACATAAAAAGGAGGATGACATCTTGCGCGTCATCCTCCACCGACCACTCACTGATTACTTCTTCACTTCTTCAACCTGCGGCTCGACCTTCTTCTTGTTGCCGCGCAGTCTGCGGAAGACCCAACGTCCGCCGAGGAAGACCAGGTAAAGCGGGATACCAACGGTGACCAGAACAGGCAGCGTATAAAGCGTGAAGCGGATGACGAAGTCCACGAAGCCTTGCCAGAAGTAGATCAGGTCCTGGATGGCGTCGCGCGCCACGCCCTGCGGCTCCCACCCGGCGATCTGGATCGGCTGGATGGTCTCCTCGGCGATGATGCGGATACTGATGGCGGAAAGCGCCGCCGCTTCTTCGTAGTAATTGATCTGTCCCTGGATGATCTCGATCTGCTCGCGGTAGTACATCAATTGGTTGAAGATGTTGACGACCTCATCCGTATCCGCCGCGCTTTTCATCAACTCGGTCAGTTCCTGCTCGGCGGCTTGATAAGTCTTGAGGCGGGACTTCAAATCCACGTACTCGGCGGTGACATCCTGACCGGAACGGGTTTCATTCTGGACTTCGACCACGTCCGCCTTGATCTTGTCCAGCGCTTCATCCAACTTCTCGGAAGGGACGCGGATGGTAATGGTTCCCTCAGGGACGGGGGTGTAGTCGCTGGTGTAACTCTGGTACAGGCTGGACGAGACCACGAATCCGCCCATCTTTTCCGCCATTTCCTGTATCTCGTTCATGCGGGCTTCCACATCCGCGACGACGATGGATAAGTCCGCGTTTTGGATGACGATGCGCTCCACGCTGGCGGCGCGGGCGTCGCCTCCGCCTCCGCTGGAGGGCGCCTCCTGCGCGGCGGGCATGTAGGTGGGCATGGGTTCCGGCGCACCGGCAGAGTCAAACTCTTCCATCATGGCAGGCGCTTCGGTAGCTGCCGCGCTGCCTCCACAGGCTGTCAGAATCAATGCAGCGATGAGGACAATTCCAAAGGGCAAAATGCGTTTCATCTTCTTCTCCTTTTTTGATCGGCGATTTCTCTGCCTAAAGGACGCGACTCGTCGGGAAATAGTTCCGACCCTTCAAGACGATGGACGGTGGACGACGGACAATGGACGGTTATGGCAGGGAATGGGATCGTCCATGGTCTACGGTCTGTCGTCCATCATCCAAACTTACCACCCTTCTGCGATTCTCACCGCGTGTTTTTCCGGCAAGCCCACCGAGCGGATGCGTTCCTGCACTTCGGCGATGTTGTACGCCACGCGCTTCGGAGTCCACGTGCGGGCTTCAGTGTCGTAGATGGCATAGGCGGCGCGCGGGTCCCGGTCTCGGGGTTGACCCACGCTTCCGGGGTTCAGGATCAACTTCGGGTGGAGTCGAAGCGGCACGCCCGGCCGGGTCTGCTCCACCGTCACCCGGTCCGATTTGTCATCGCGCACGAAAACGCTTTGGATGTGCGAATGTCCCACAAAACACCAGGGCGTGTCGAAGTGGTCGAAGTTCAATCGCGCGGTCAGCGCATTCAGGATGTATTCCCACAACGGGTCGCGCGGACTGCCGTGTGCGATGGTCGCCTCGCCGCGCACTTTCACCCTGGAGGGCAGGGAACGCATGAAATCCATGTTGGTGGCGGTCAGCACTTTTTCGTGATGCAAGAGCGAACGTTTGGCGTCGCCGTTGAAGGTCTCCAGCGGCATCTTGCCGATGACCGCCACGTCGTGATTGCCCAGCAGGCAGGTGAGGTTCTTGAGCTCGCGCACCTCCTCCACCACGGCGTTCGGGTCGGGGCCGTAGCCCACGAGGTCGCCGAGGCACCAGGTTTCGTCCACTTCACCGGCGTCCTTCAAAACGGCTTCGAGCGCCGTGTAATTCGCATGAATATCCGATAGGACCAGAATCCGCATATTACTCCAACAGCCTTGCAACGTGTTCGATGATTTTTTCAGCCGCTTCTGTCTTGGTCGTCAACGGCAATGGTTCTTTTTTGCCGTCCGCAAACAGCAGCGTGATGCGGTTGGTTTCCACAGCAAAACCGGCGTCGCTGGCAGAGATGTCGTTGGCGGCGATAAGATCCAAGCCTTTGGATTTTAATTTCTCGGATGCGTTTGCCAGCAGGTCGCGGCTCTCGGCTGCGAACCCCACCATGATGGAAAAGCGCCTCGTTCCTGGCCCGGAGCCTGTCACTGTTTTCAGGATGTCGGGTGCCGCTTCGAGTTCGATCTGCGGAATCCCATCCCGCTTCTTGAGTTTGTCCTTCGCCGCATGTTTCGGGCGGAAGTCCGCCGCCGCCGCCGCCATGATCAGCGCATCCGCGCTTTCGTTGAGCAGGGCGTCGAGCATTTCCTGCACGCTTTTTACATTGACAATTTTCGCGCCCACCGGCGGAGTCAACGCAGTGGGCGTGGTGATGAGCGTCACGTCCGCGCCCTGGTCGAGGGCGGCTTGCGCGAGGGCATACCCCTGCCTGCCGGACGAGCGGTTGGTGATGACGCGCACCGGGTCAATGGCTTCCTGTGTCCCGCCGGCGGTGACGACGATCTTTTTACCGGCGAGCCTGCCGCTTCGTCCGAGCGCGAGGCGGATGTGCCCCAGCACCTCGGCAGGCTCCACCATGCGTCCCTTGCCCGAAAGCCCGGAGGCGAGATGTCCCTCCGCCGGACCGACGGCAATCGCTCCACGCGATGTGAGCGTGGCGAGATTGGCTTGCGTGGCGGGGTGATCGAACATGCCGCCGTCCATGGCAGGCGCGATCAGGATGGGACATTTTGCCGCCAATGTGGTGACGGTGAGGAGGTTATCGGCAATGCCGTGCGCGAGTTTTGCCATTGTATCGGCAGTGCAGGGCGCGATGACGAGCAGATCGGCTGTCTTGCCGAGGCTGATGTGCATGATGTGGGCTTCGTCTCCCCACAGGTCTTTGTCGGTAAATGCTTTGCGCCCGGTGACGGATTGGAACGTGAGCGGGCTGACGAATTTTTCCCCTGCGCCTGTCAGAATGACATCCACCAGCGCGCCCGCCTGCGCCAGTTTGGACGCTATCTCTGCCGCCTTGTACGCCGCAATGGACCCCGTGACGCCAAGGATGATGTGTTTACCTGAAAAGATGGACATACTCAGGCGATTATACTTCCAACAGCGGGGAATCCCTGCCGCGAAATTTTTTGGGGGGAAACTCTGTATGCCACGCTTCATATCCATACTGGGTATCTGGCGCGACCTGCTTTGGGCGTCGTAAGGAAGGTGTAAGTATTTTTCCGGGGTTGCAGTCGAAATTCCGTGTACAAAAAGAGTGTCCGCTCATATAATTGGCGGTCAGGAAAACCGTTTATGGATGCGACAATCGCCCGTGTGAACCGTTCCAAGGAAGACGCCCGCACAAGTTACAACCGTCTCAGCCGCTGGTACGACGTGATCGCCGGAAGCACCGAGAAGAAGTACCGCGACATGGGCTTGCAGAAATTATCCGCCCAGCCCGGCGAAACGATTTTGGAAATTGGCTTTGGGACGGGACACTGCCTCGCAGCGCTGGCGCAGGCTGTCGGTCCGGCTGGACGCGTGATTGGGTTGGATATCTCCGACGGGATGCTTGCCGTCGCCAGGGATCGCCTCCAAAAAACGGGCTTGGATGGGCGCGTGGATTTGCGCCTCGGCGATGCCGCCAGGCTGGATTTCACCGAAACGGGCTCGCTCGACGGCGTCTTCATGAGTTTTACGCTGGAACTTTTCGACAACCCGGAAATCCCGCTCGTGCTTCAGGAATGTCGCCGCGTTTTGAAACCCGGTGGGCGCGTCGCTGTCGTTTCCATGACGAAGACCGAGCCGCCCGGCGCGGCGGTCCGCATTTACGAATGGTTCCATGAGACCATGCCGAACTACGCCGATTGCCGTCCCATTTTTGCGCGGCGGGCGATGGAACAAAACGGCTTTGCGATTCAGGACGTGAGCGTCTCGTCCATGTGGGGGCTGCCGGTGGAAATTGTGCTGGGGAAGAAGGCATGAAAATCGTCTACCTTGCAACCGGCGCGGCGAATATGTATTGCGGCAGCTGCATGCACGATAATGCGCTCGCCGCAGGGATGAAGGATGCGGGCGAGGACGTCAGCCTGTTTACGTTGTACACGCCGATGCGTCTCGATGAAGAAGCGGTCGGCGAGAAGCAGATCCTTTACGGCGGCATCAAAGCCTACATGATGCAGCGCTTCCCGACCCCCTTTCCGGGGCGGAACTTGCTGATGCGCCTGGCGGGTTCGCAATTCCTGCACCGCCTGATGCCCCATTTCGACATCGGCTCGGCGGTGGACCCGGTGGCAAACGCCGAGTTGACCATTTCCATGCTGAGGGGCGAGCAGGGCAACCAAAAGGAATTGTTGCAGGAACTCATCGAGTGGATTCGAAAACATTACCAGCCCGATATCATCCACGTCACCAACGCGCTGATGATCGGCGTCGTCCGCGAATTGAAGCGTTCGCTGAACATCCCCATTACCTGCGGCTTGCACGGCGAGGATATTTTCCTCGAAGGCTTGCCGCTGCAATATCAGAACGAGGCGCTAGCCTTGATCCGCGACCGCGCACACGACGTGGACCGCTTCCTCGCCATCAGTTCGTATTATGGCGACATGTTCTCGAAGTGGGTGGGCATTGACCCGGACAAGATAGATGTGGTCTACCCGGGCATCGCCCTGAACGATTACCGCGATTTGACTCCCGACCCGTCCGCCGGCCGCCCGCTGACGATTGGCTTCCTCGCGCGCTTCGTCCCGGAAAAGGGGCTGCATCTGCTCGTGGATGCTTTTGCCACCCTTGTGCGTTCCGGCAAATTCCCAAACCTGCAACTGCTTGCAGGCGGATACATGAGCCGCGCCTACAAGACCTACATTGACGGCATCCGCAAAAAGATAAAAAGCAACGGTCTCGAAGAGCGCATCCAACTGCTCGGTACGCTGGATCGCGCTCAAAAGTTGAATCTCTTCCGCCGGATGGATGTGTTCTCCGTTCCTGCGCCGTATCGCGAGCCGAAAGGAATCTCCATCCTTGAGGCGCTTGCCGCCGGTGTGCCGGTTGTCCAGCCGGAGCATGGCTCCTACCCCGAATGGATTCGAGCCACGCAGGGCGGTCTGCTGTGCCGACCCGGCGACAGCCTCGACCTGGCGGAGAAACTCGCCGTCCTCCTGCGCGACGCGGAGTTGCGCAAGCGGCTCGCCCGGCAGGGACGGCAGGCGGTCTTTGAAAAATTCTCCTCTGAAGCCATGGCATCCGCCACGCTGGATGTGATGCGGAAGTTGAAAGAGCCGCAGGCAATCGTCTCCAAACTCCCCCTTGACGCATCTCGATGACAGGCATAGAATAGCGCCCAATATGCTTAAGTCCGCCCGCTGGTTTGCGTTTTATTTTTATTACGGTTTCCGAGGTTCGGTTGCCGTTGGTGGCGCTTAAGTAAACAGAGATTGAACCTGTTCACCTAAAGAGCGAGACCACGACGGTCTCGCTCTTTTTTTATCTGTCCCTTACCCCCGTCCTCTCTCCCTTAGGAAGAAGGGTGCCGAAGGCGGAGTGAGGGTGAATCAAGGAGCCATTTATGCCCATCCGTGGAATTCGCGGCGCCACCACCGTCGCGGCAGACGATCCCGAACTCATCCTCGAAGCCACACGCGAATTGCTCGAGGAAATCCTCGCCGAAAACAGCGATATGCGCCCCGAAGACATCGTCAGCGCCTTCTTCACCGTCACTGACGACCTCGCCTCCACCTTCCCGGCGCAGGCGGCACGCCAAATGGGCTGGGACCTCGTCCCGATGCTGTGCGCGCGTGAAATCCCCGTGCCGGGCAGCCTGCCCAGGGTGATTCGCGTGCTTGTTCATTGGAACACGGAAGTACTACAATCAGAAGTGACGCACGTCTATTTGCGTGACGCCGTAAGGCTAAGACCCGATTTGGTCTCGGCACAGTGACGAAGTAAGAATGTAGACATGTAAACATGTAGACACGTAAACACGTAGGCATGTGGACACGTAAACATGTAGACACGTAAACACGTTCCGCTAGCCTGTGTACCTGTGTACTTGTATACCTGTATACCTGTCTACCTACTCACAAGGAGAAACCACCATGATCATCATAATGAAATCCAACTACACCCCGCAGCAACTCGAAGCCGTCGTCGCGGCTGTCCGCGCGCACGGATTGACCCCGCACATCACCTACGGAGTCGAGACCGCCATCGTTGCCGCTGTCGGGGAGTTTCATGTCTCGTCGCTGGGACCCGTTCGAAGTCCTCGAAGGAGTTGAGAGCGTGGAAGCGGATCCTCCCAGCCGTTCAAACTCGGTTCGCGCCAGGTTCATCCTCAGAATACTGTCTTCCCCATTGACGGTTTCAGCGTCGGCGGCGAGGACATCGTCCTGATCGCGGGACCGTGTGCGGTGGAGTCGCGCAGTCAGATTTTGGAAACCGCTCACGCGGTGAGAGAGGCGGGCGCGAACGCGCTTCGCGGAGGAGTCTTCAAGCCGCGCACATCCCCATACTCGTTCCAGGGTCTCGGCGAAGAAGGGCTCGAATATCTCGCCGAGGCGCGCGAGCAGACGGGCATGCCCATCGTGGTCGAGATCATGTCGCAGACCCAGCTCGAACTCATGCTGAATTATGTGGATGTCTTTCAAGTCGGCGCGCGCAACATGCAGAACTTCAACCTTCTGCGTGCGCTCGGTGAAACGCGCAAGACGGTGCTGCTCAAACGCGGCTTGAGCGCAACCATCGAGGAACTGCTCATGTCCGCCGAATATCTTCTCGCGGGCGGGAACAAGCAGGTCATTCTGTGCGAGCGCGGCATCCGCACGTTCGAGACCTCCACGCGCAACACCACCGACATCAACGCGATTCCCGTTTTGAAACATCTCACGCACCTGCCCGTCATCCTCGATCCGTCGCACGCCACCGGTCACGCCGATTATGTCGCCGCGATTGCGCGCGCCGCCATTGCCGCAGGCGCCGACGGTCTCATGGTCGAGGTCCATCCCGACCCCGCCCATGCGGTCTCCGACGGCAAGCAATCGCTCAAGCCCGAAAAGTTCGCCGAGATGGTCAAACAAGTCAAAGCCATTGCCGAGGTCATGGGGCGCCGCATCGCACCCATCAGGAAGTCCGTCGCGGTTGGATGGTAATCATGGAGGATGGCTTTTCGCTGAAGGATTCAACCATCGGGATCGTTGGATTGGGTCTCATGGGCGGCTCGCTCGCCATGAGCCTGAAAGGGAAGTGTGCCCGCCTGATTGGATACGATACGCATCTCCCCGCGCTCGAAGTTGCTCTTTCCAAAGGAATCATTGACCACGCTGGGATGTTATTCCCCTCTCCTGCAGGGAGAGGGGATAGGGGTGAGGGCAAAGTCAACCTCCTCATCCTCGCGACTCCCGTCCCCTCCATCCTCCAACTACTCCATCAACTACAAAGTACGAATTACCAATCCCCAATTACCATTTTAGACATCGGCTCCACAAAACGCGACATCCTCCGAGCCATGTCTGCCCTGCCCGAAAACTTTGACCCCATCGGCGGGCATCCCATTTGCGGCAGGGAAAAACTCGGTTTGGAAAATGCGGACGCTAACTTATATCAAAACGCGCCATTCGTCATCACTCCTCTCGAACGCACTACGCAACACGCACTACGCATCGCTCGGCAACTTGTCTCAGCCCTCGGCGCAAAATATATCGAAATGAACGCCGACGATCACGACCGCATCCTTGCCTCCACGAGTCATCTGCCCTTTTTGCTGGCATCCGCCCTTGTCCGTTCCACTGCGCATGACTTTGCTCCCCTCATCGGACCCGGCTTCCGCTCGACATCCCGCCTTGCGGGGACTCCTTCAAGCATGATGTTGGGAATTCTCAAATCCAATCGAGACAATGTTTTAAGTGCACTGTCCACATTTCAAGAACAACTTGCTCGAATCAAACTCTCGCTTATGGCTGAAGATTACACGGCACTCGAAGACATTCTCAACCAATCCCAAGCCGACTATCTTGCTCTGGTGGATGGGTAACAGTACACACGAAAACAGGTACATACGGAAACAGGTACATACGGAAACAGGTACACAAGTCTCCAATCTCTAATTCTCTCTTCCACCAATTACTTCCATGCGTATCATCCCCATCCCCCATCCCCTCAACGCCGCCGTCCGTGTGCCTGGCTCGAAGTCCCTCACCAACCGCGCCTTGTTGATTGCCGCCCTTGCAAATGGACGAACCCGCCTCGTCAACGCGCTCTTCTCCGACGACTCGCGCTACTTTGCCCAAGCCCTGCAAACCCTCGGCTTTGACGTTCAACTTGACGAAGCCGCCTCCGAAATGACCGTCACCGGGTTGGGTGGGAAAATCCCGGCGAAGAAGGCTGAACTTTTCATCGGCAATGCAGGGACAGCCGCCCGATTTCTCTCCGCGTTTCTCACGCTCGGCAGCGGCGAATATATCCTCGACGGCGATGCCAGGATGCGCGAACGACCCATCGGCGATTTGGTGGAATCTTTGTCTCATTTGGGTTGCAACATTCGACCAGTGAAACAAGAGGACGATAGACCATTGACCGCAGACCATCGTCCACCGTCCATGGTCCATGGTCAAATTTCCCTTCCTCTCAAAATCATCGCCTCGGGTCTCCCCGGCGGAAAGACCAAAATTGCGGGCGGCATCTCTTCCCAATTCCTCTCCGCCCTGCTCATGGTCGCTCCCTACGCCCGGACCCCCATCGAAATCGAACTCATCACCGACCTCAATTCCAAACCCTACGTGGACATGACCCTTGCCGTCATGCGGGATTTCGGTGTGGAAGTAAAACGCAACGGCTATCAATCTTTCACCATCCCAATTACTAATTACGAATTACCAATCCTTCAATTCTCCAATCCTCCAATCCTCCCCTCCCAATCTCCAATCTCTAATCTCCAATCTTTTTACCCCATCGAACCCGACGCCTCCGCCGCCTCCTATTTCTTCGCCGCGCCAGCCATCTGCGGCGGGATGGTCAAAGTGGAAAATATTTCACGCAATTCAAAGCAGGGCGATATTGCCTTCCTCGATGTACTTCAAAAAATGGGTTGTATGGTGACTGAGTCAGATGACTCGATCATGGTCCATCGTCCATCGTCCATCGTCGGGCTTGACATAAACATGCGCGACATCCCGGATACCGCCCAGACCCTTGCCGTCATTGCGCCGTTTGCGGCATCCCCCACACGGATTCGCGGCATCGCCTCCGCCCGCCTCAAAGAGACGGACCGCATCCATGCAACCTGCACCGAGCTGGGGAGACTCGGCGTCCGCGTGGAGGAGCATGAAGATGGAATGACCATCCATCCCGTCGAAACGATGCGTCCCGCCGTCATCCAGACTTACAACGATCACCGCATGGCGATGGCATTCTCCCTCATTGGTTTGCGCTTCGACGGCGTCACCATTGAAAACCCGTCCTGCGTCTCAAAGACATTTCCCAACTTCTTCGACGTTCTCAGCCAATTGGCGTAACTGCTCCCTGATAATTTGCATTTTGCATCCATGTCTTCATCCTTTATCCTTCATCCTTCATCCTTTTGCCTCGGGCTCACCGGCTCTCCCCTCAGCCATTCCCTCTCGCCCAAAATTCATGCCGCTGCTTTAAAAGCCTGCGGCTTGGACGGAAACTATTCCCTATTCCCTGTTCACCCGGATAACACGGCGACGTTGAAAGACCTGTTGACGCGCGTCCGCATCGGTGAAATCCATGGCCTCAACGTCACGATTCCGCACAAACAAACGGTGATTAGGTTTCTCGACGAACTTACCCCTACCGCCCAAACCATCGGCGCGGTCAACACCATTTATCTGCGGGAGGAAAAGTTGATCGGCGATAATACAGATGCGCCGGGATTTCTGTCTGACTTGAAGAAGTTCATGGCGGAGTCCCCCTCTCCCGTTTTGGGAGAGGGGTCAGGGGTGAGGGAGAAATCGGCGCTGGTTCTCGGTGCAGGCGGTTCTGCGCGGGCAGTGGTATACGCTTTGGCGAACGATGGTTGGAACGTCGTCATCGCCGCGCGTAGAATCGAACAAGCCCGGGAACTGGCTCGATCCTTCGCCAATTACCAATTGCCAATTATCAACCTTCGAACCTTCCAACCTTTCAACTTTCAAACTTTTCAACCTGCCAACTTTCAACTCATCGTCAACACCACCCCCCTCGGCATGACGCCCAATACCGATCAATCCCCCCTCCCTGAAAATCTGTCATTGCCTTCCAATGTTATTATCTATGATCTCGTCTACAATCCGTCCGAAACCAAACTCGTCCGCAACGCTCGCGCCCAGGGATTACAAGCCGCCACCGGACTCGGTATGCTGATCGAACAAGCCGCTCTCTCCTTTCAACTCTGGACCGGATACAATCCGCCGCGAGAAACCCTGCGCGCCTCCGTCGAACAATCTCCAGTCTCCAATCTCTAATTCTCAGATTCTCCAATCACGAATTACCACTTACGGAGTTCCTCCATGCTACGCTTCCTCACCGCTGGCGAATCACACGGACCCTCTTTGACCACAATCCTGGATGGAATCCCTGCCGGTTTGCCGCTGACCCCCGACATCGTCAACAAAGAACTTGCCCGCCGCCAGCATGGATACGGCTCAGGCGGGCGCATGAAGATCGAAAAGGACACGGTGCAAATCCTCGGCGGTGTGATGGGCGGCGAGACCACAGGCGCGCCGATTGCCATGCTGGTCGAAAACGCGGACCACGTCAAATGGAAAGGCAAAGCCATCGAGCCGATGACTGCGCCGCGTCCGGGTCATGCCGACTTAACCGGCGCGGTCAAATACGGCTATAAAGACCTGCGCCCCGCTCTCGAACGAGCGTCCGCCCGCGAAACTGCCGTGCGTGTAGCCGTTGGAGCGGTTTGCAAACACTTTCTCGACCAGTTCGGAATCATCGTCGGCGGATACGTTGCTTCCATTGGCGAAGCGCAAGCCGATTTTGGCGGGATGCCCTACGAAGAACGCTTCACCCGTGCCGAAGAGTCCGATGTGCGCTGTCCGGTTGAATCATCCGCGCAGAAGATGCGGGACGAGATCGAAAAGGTCATTCACGGCAAAAACACCCTCGGTGGCGTGTTGGAAATCGTCGCCCTCAACCTCCCAGTGGGGCTTGGCAGTTTCGCGCAATGGGACAGGCGCCTCGAAGCCAAACTGGCGATGGCGGTCATGTCGGTGCAAGCCATCAAAGGCGTGGAGGTCGGCGACGCTTTTGAAAACACGAGGCAACTCGGCACACAAGCGCATGACCCAATCAACCTTCGCCCTTCAACCTTCAACCTTCAACGTTCAACCAACAGAGCAGGCGGCATCGAAGGCGGAATCAGCAACGGACAGCCCATCGTCATCCGCGCCGCGATGAAACCGATTGCCACCACGCTTCTTCCCCAGCCGACGGTTGACCTTGCTTCGGGGAGCGAAGCCCCCACCCGATATGAGCGCTCCGACTTCTGCCCCGTTCCGCGCGCCGTGCCAATCCTCGAAGCGATGGTCGCGTTTGTGCTCGCGGATGCCCTGCTCGAAAAACTCGGCGGCGACTCGCTGAACGAAATGAAACCAAGATTTGAATCCCTCCGCAAAGCCACACTCGAAGATTTGCGAATGGACAACCTCCCGCGCGTGTTTTGGGAGTGACTGATTTACTGATCACTGATTACTGATTACTGATCACTGATATGCACATCTTCCTCTACGGTCCCCCCGGCACGGGCAAAACCACCATCGGCAAACTCCTGGCGCGGAGACTCAAACTTCCCTTCCTGGACTTGGACAGAGTCATCGAAACGAACGCGGGTATGTCCATTTCACAGATCATGGAGACCCAAGGCGAGACGGCATTTCGTGATTTGGAAACCGCCGTATTAATGGAAACAGTAGGTCACGCTTTGAGCGTGACGGAACGCGGCAGGTTACAAACCCGCCCTACAGAATCAATTATCGCCCTTGGCGGCGGCGCGCTGTTGCGGGAGGAAAACCGCGCTTTTGTTGAAAGCAAAGGCAAAGTGATTTTTCTCGCGGCGAAAATAGATACCTTGATGGAAAGACTCGGCAAAGACTCAAACCAACGCCCCCTGCTCGCGGGAGATTTGGAATCGAAACTTTCAGCATTGCTTGAAAAGCGAAGGGAACATTACAACTCCTTCCCATTGAAAATCCACGTGGATGGGAAAACCACCGAGCAGAATGCACATCAGGCGCAGATTGCACTGGGGCGGCATCATCTCTCTGCGATGGGGGAATACGATGTGCTTGTAGGACAAATTTCCAATTTGTCCCGTTGCCCGGCTTCGATCATCATCACCGATGAGAATGTGGCAAAGTTTCATCTCGAAAAAGTTCAAAACCTTTTCAACGCCGAATCCGTCATCCTCCCCGCAGGCGAAGAGCATAAAAACCTCGAAACCGTCTCGCGCTTGTGGAAAGCCTTCCTAGAGAATGGACTGGACCGCAAAAGCACGGTCATTGCCCTGGGCGGCGGCGTGATTGGCGACCTGACAGGTTTCGCCGCCTCCGCGTACATGCGCGGCGTTGATTGGATCGCCATCCCAACCACCCTGCTCGCGATGGTGGATGCCTCGCTTGGCGGCAAGACCGGCTTCGACCTGCCCGAAGGGAAGAACCTCATCGGCGCGTTCCACCCGCCCCGGCTGGTGCTGGCTGACCCGCAATTGCTTTCCACCTTGCCCGAACGTGAATTCCGCTCCGGCATGGCGGAAGTGGTCAAGCATGGTGTCATCGCCGACCCGGAATTGTTCGCATTGTGCAAACACGGCATGGAATGGGTGAAAGCCAATCTCGAAGAAGTGATCAAGCGCGCAATAGCGGTGAAAATAGGAATCATCGAAGACGACCCCTACGAAAAAGGAATCCGCGCGGCGTTGAATTTGGGTCACACCGTCGGTCACGCGGTGGAACTTGTCAGCGGATTTAGACTGCGTCATGGCGAGGCGGTCGCCATCGGCATGGCGGCTGAGGCGGGGTACGCGGTCCGGGTCGGGCTGGTAGCTCACGGGTTGGTCGAGGCGGTCGAAGAGTCGCTCACAGCGTTGGGATTGCCCATCCGCATCCCCGAAGAAATGTCAAAAGACGAAATCATCCGCGCAATGCGGGTGGATAAAAAGAAGAATGCGAAGTCCATCCGGTTTGCGCTGCCGGTTGAAATTGGCAGGGTGGAGTTGGTGGATGTGAGCATGGATGATTTGGAATCTGTCATTGCGAGTGGCGCTTTCAGCGCCACGAAGCAATCCCCCACACAATGATAAGATTGCTTCGTCGTGGCGCGGTTCGCGCCGCTCCTCGCAATGACATGAAGAGAGGAACGATGAAAATTCTTGTATTGCACGGTCCCAATTTGAATCTGCTCGGCACGCGCGAGCCGGACGTGTACGGCTCGATGACGTTGAACGACATCAATGAAAAAATGGTTGCGCTTGGAAGAGAACTCGGCGCGGAAGTAACCTGCCTGCAATCGAATCACGAAGGCGCGTTGATTGACGCCCTGCACGATGCGCGCGCGTGGGCGGCAGGCGTGGTCTTCAACCCCGGCGGGTACACGCACACCTCGGTTGCATTGCGCGATGCCGTCTCCGCGATTCAAACCCCGGTGGTCGAAGTGCATTTATCGAACGTGTATGCGCGCGAAGAGTTTCGCCACACGTCGTTGATTTCGGCGGTGTGCAAAGGCAGGGTGACGGGCTTCGGCTGGCGCTCGTACGAACTGGGGCTGCGCGGGCTCATTGATATAATCAGGACGTGACCCAGATCATTCCGACAGCCGAACCTTTCTTTTTCTCAGGCGGGCGTACAGGCGTTTTGCTTATTCATGGTTTCACCGGCACGCCGAAAGAGATGCGTTGGATGGGGGAATATCTCCACGAGCAGGGATGTACGTGCCTGGGGATTCGACTCGCGGGACACGCCACGACTCCCGAAGATATGCCCGCCTCGCGCTGGACCGATTGGACTGCTTCCGTTGAAGGCGGTTTTCACCTGCTCTCCGGCGTGACCGACCGAATCTTCCTCGCGGGGCTTTCGATGGGCGGCGTGTTGTCGTTGTTGATGTCCACCCGACTGGATGTGGCGGGCGTAATTGCGATGTCCACGCCGTATTTGCTGCCGCGCGACCCGAGGAATTATCCCGTCTGGTTTATCAGGCTGTATGGGATGTTTGTCAAATATGCGCCGAAATCCACCGAAGAGCCGGGTTCTTCGTGGTTTGACAAGGAAGCCTTCAAGGATCACATTTCCTATCCGCGCAATCCCGTCCGTGCGGTTGCGGAGTTGAAACTGCTGCTGGCGGAGATGCGATCCGCCCTGCCGCTGGTGAGGAAACCCGTGCTGTTGATTCATTCCAAAAACGACAAATACGTCCTGCCCGAAAACATGGAGCGGATCCATGAAGGACTGGTCAATGCGCCGGACAAGAAAAAGGCGTATGTGGTCGAGGCAGGTCATGTCGTCACGCGCGACGCGGCTCGTCATCAGGTCTTTGAACTGGCGCGGGATTTCATTCATCGAGCGACTGAGACCTGACAGGTTTTCAAAACCCGTCGGGTCTTAATAACTCACCTTACGCGATTTCATCGTAGGGGCGACCCGTTTGGGGGAAACGGGCAGCCAATCTACAAGAAAGGGTCGCCCTGTGCCAGATATTTTGCAAAAACATGGATGGGTCGCCCCTACCGCGTAACATGAGTTGATAAAACTTCGAAGAGGATGCCTTGAATCGAAACCTTTTCTTTATTGCTTTTGCCTTGTTCTTTTGGGGGGTGGGCGAGGGGATGTTCTTCAACTTTGTGCCGATCCGCCTGGAGAGCGAGTTCCTGTTGAGCAAGCCGCAGGTGGGGTTGGCGCTGGGCGCGTTCGGCTTTTTCATGGCGATCACGCACATTCCCGGCGGTCATCTCTCGGACCGAATCGGCAGGCGTCCGTTATTGATCACGGCATGGTTGTTGGGCGTGTTTTCCACATTGGCAATGGGATTGGCGAAAGGTCTGCCCTTGTACCTGATGGGCTTGTTCGGCTACGGCTTGACGGCGTTCGTGGCTTCGCCGCTCAGCAGTTATGTCACGGCGGCGCGCGGAAAATGGGAGGTAGGCACAGTGCTTTCCCTGACCTCCGCCATGTTCAACCTGGGCATGGCGCTCGGTCCCGTGACGGGCGGATGGATCGCGGAACAATATGGGATGAGCATGAGCTATCTGATCGCCTTCGGAATTTTCGCCGTTTCGACTTTGTTCCTGATTTTCATTCAGCCCCAACCGATTGACCATCACGACCCCGAGTCGCCGCCGCCGAACCTGTTCAACAACATGCGCTTCGTCAATTTTCTGGCGATCTATGCCTTCGCCATGTTTGCGTTGTATCTATCCCAGCCGCTTACGCCGAACTTTCTGAAAGGTGTGCGCGAACTGACGCTGAGCGAGACCGGGCTGGTCTTCTCCGCAGGTGCGCTGGGGAATTCCGTGCTGACGTTCGTATTCAGCCGCATCAACCCGCGCCGCGGATTTTTGTTCGCGCACCTTCTGGTCATGTCCTTTGCCGCCCTGATCTGGCAGGGGTTGGGCTTGCCCATCTTTGTGCTTGGTTATTTCCTGCTCGGCGGGTTTCGCGCGGCGCGACCGATGGCGCTGGCGCTGGCGCGCGGGCTGGTGCATGACTCGCAAATGGGGCTTTCCTACGGGGCGATGGAGACGGTCAGCGCGATCATTTTCATCATCTCCCCGCCGATTGCGGGCTTTATCTTCGACCGCGATCCGTTCCTTATCTACCCGCTTGCCATCGGGCTGATAATAACTTCGATCATGGTCAGTTACCTCTTCGCCCCGCACATTGTCCAACCCGTACCTCAAAACTCGTAAATCGCTCCTCGTCAATCGCAAATCGTAAATTGAAAGGTTTTCCATGCTTGAAATCGTCCCGTTCACGCTCGGACCCGCCTCCACCAATGCCTACCTGATTGCCGACCCTGAAACGAAAGAAGCCGCCGTCGTTGACCCATCCTGGGACGGACATATCATCCTCAAAGCAGCGCAGGATCGCGGCTGGCGCATCGGTCACTTGTGGTACACGCACGCGCACTTCGATCACATCGGCGGAGCCGCTGCCATCGCTGACTCGCTGAATCCCTTGCCGCATGTGGCTTTGCATCCCGAAGACCACGTCCTCTGGCGGGCGGGCGGCGGTGGCTCGTTCTTCGGCTTTGACATTGACCCCGGTCCTGAACCGACGATTGACTTCGTTCACGGCATGAACCTCAAACTCGGCTCGAACGAATTTGAAGTCCGCTGTACGCCGGGGCATACGAGGGGTCACTGCGTGTTGTACTGCGCCGGAGAAAGGGTCTGCTTTTGCGGTGATGTCATTTTCAGCGGGAGCGTCGGTCGCACCGACCTGCCCGGCGGCGACTGGGATACGCTCGAACGCAGCATCCGCACGCAGATTTTCACTTTGCCCGATGATACGCGATTGCTTTCCGGTCACGGTCCCGAGACGACAGTGGGGAGGGAGAAGAGGGGAAATCCGTTTGTGGGAGAACATTCGTAACACGAAATTTATTTCGCTCGAAATGGTGGAGGAAAAATGAAACGTGCAGTGAGCATCAGCCTGGGGAGTTCGAAGCGCGATAAGAGCGTGAAGGTCAATCTCAACGGGGTGGAGATTCTCGTCGAGCGCATCGGCACGGATGGCGACATCGCCAAAGCTCGCCAAATGTATTTGGACCTGGATGGGAAAGTGGATGCCTTCGGCGTGGGCGGTGTGGACTTGTACCTGCGCCTCGACCAGAGGGAATATCCGCTTCATGCCGCCTTGAAGTTGGTTGCTGGCGTCAAGCAGACTCCACTCTGCGACGGACGCGGACTCAAGCACACCCTCGAGCAGCGCGTCTTTGAACTGGCAAAGGAACAGATCGGAGAAGTCCGCTTCAAACAGACGTTCATCCCTGTCGCGGTGGACCGGCTTGGGTTGGCGCAGGCAGTCTCCGAGGTCAGCGAACGATGCGTGTTCGGGGATTTGATGGTCGCCCTCGGTGTGCCGATTCCCATCTATGGCATTCCTGCCTTCAAACGCGTCGCGCGAATCATGCTGCCCATCGTCAGCCACTTCCCCATGAGCATGATCTTCTATGGCAGCGGCGGCGCGGAGCATGAACCGAAGTACGTGAAATATTTCGAGGAATCCGATTTGATCGCGGGCGACTTCCTGTTCACGCGAAAATATATGCCGAAAAACCTGAGTGGCAAGACGATCGTGACGAACACAACAACGGAAGAGAACATTGCCCTGCTGAAGGAACGCGGCGTGAAGACGGTGATAACAACCACCCCGCGCTACGATGGACGCTCTTTTGGCACGAACACCACCGAAGCCATGCTCACGGCTTATGCAGGGAAGGGGCGACGATTGACCGATGAGGAGTTGAATGGGCTGATTGATGAACTAGGTTTGAGGCCGGATATTTCGAATCTAAATTGAATTTGCTTTTCGGGGAAAGGTGTTGTAAACTCAACATTGTTTGACGGTCTTTTGATGTGAGGTAGGGTAGGCAGTCACTATGGCTACTATCACAGAAAGCCAGTGGGTAAACTATTTTGGTTTTCAACGTTTCCCGTTCGATCGCCCGGAAGCGGGGAATGAGGAATTTGCCCGCCCTGAGTTTCTTGCCTCCTGCTTTGTCGAACCCCGGGGGTTTGAACGCGCCTTTGGTCAGGCGGATTCCCCTGTTACTTCCTTGTTGTTCGCGACGCGCGGAACTGGCAAGACCGCCTGCCGCGTCATGATGGAATACTACTGCCAGAACGGACTGGCAAGGTTAAGTTCCTCCAAGTTCGGCGAATCGAACTACGTATTAAGCGTTCCACACATTCGCTTGGATAATGTCCGTCTAATTGCGCATCGGTCCACCCAACCTGGGAATTCCTCGGAAATTACCGTCGAGCATCATGTGATTGAGATCATGCGGCAGGCAATACCCGCTTTTGTGAATTTGATCGCTAAAAACACGACCTTTGTGGATCGTATCAAGGCGCTTTCAAAAGCAGACTTTGAAGACCTAAGTTTTTATCTTCTTTGCTACTCCATGTACTTGACAGCTCCGCAAAAGGATTTCCTGCGGAGGTTTGGGGTGGATATGCCCCCTCTGGAAAGTTCGATGAAGGGATTCGTTGGGCAAACCGATTCACATAACCGTCCGACTTCCTGGGAATCCGACTATTACCAGCAAAGGGTTGGAGCGTCCCCGCTTTTTCATTTGGAGCGCTGGGCAAAGCTGATGCCCGCCATCGGCATCAAAGCCACGTATGTGCTTGTGGACGGTGTGGATGAATTGATGGAGTCGGCAGCCGATCGCCAATACGCCCACTATCTCATCCGCCCGCTGCTTACCCACCTGCGCTTGATGGATGAAACGCATCATCTTGCATTGAAATTCTTTCTGCCCTCGGATCTGGAGCAGATCGTGCTCTCCGACTCTGCATTCAGGAAGGATAGGGGATTTGTCATCCAGAAACTGGAATGGCAAAAGGACGATTTGATTCGCATCCTGCGCGAGCGGTTGGATGCGCTTCGCCGCCCGGACTATGAGATTCGTGACCGGACCGCAGCCGGGTTCGACGCCTTATGCGTGCCTGAGTTGAGAGGGCAGATCGAGCAGAACATTGTCAAGATTGTAAAGAGAAATCCCCGCCACTTGATGAATTTTTGTTCACTCATGGTCTCGGCGCACTGCCGTATGGACATCCAAGATCAGGACGACCCCTATCAACTGAACCGGCAGGATTTTGAAGTGGCGAGACAGGCTTTTGAAGAACCGTCGATTCTTGAGAGCGCCCCTGTTTCCATCCAGAAGGAGGATATCCTTGCCCTGATCGCAAAAGGCGAAGGTGAAGCACTGGAGTTCAAGTCCAGTATGCGTTATGACTACAAACGCCAGATCATTAACAAGGATGAACTTGGGCTGGCAATTGTCAAAACCATAGCCGGATTCATGAACCGCTCCGGCGGCATCCTGATCGTTGGCGTCAATGACGAGGGTCAGATTCTCGGCATCGAAAAGGACTTTGAAACTCTCACCAAAAAAAGTGTGGACGGCTTTCAACTGGCACTCAAAGACCTATTGAAAGCCCATTTGGACGGGGAATTTCTGGTCAATGTCCACCTGCATTTTGAAGATTTGGATGGGCGTGTTGTCTGTGTGGTATTCATCGAGAAAAGCGGGAGTCCGGTCTATGTTAGGAACGGAAACGACAGCGAGTTTTACCTCCGTACCATGAACTCCACCATCAAGCTCAGCCTGCCTGAAACCGTGAACTATATCCGGTCAAGGTGGAGGTAGGAGGATTCATGTTCTGTGCGGATAGTAAGGAAATCCAGTTAACAAAGTAATTCATTACATTTATGCTTTTCCTCATAGGTGTTTTCAATGAATTCCAATTCGCCCATTTCTCAACTTAAGGTTTTCTTATCGCATGCCCAAGAAGATAAGCCTAGAGTAAAGAAAATCTATAAACGATTGCAAAGCGAAAGGTGGCTATCTCCGTGGCTTGATATAGAAAGATTGCTTGGTGGACAAGACTGGAAATTAGAGATCAACAAAGCAATTCGGAACGCTGGTTGTATGCTTGTATTTGTTTCCGAGTTGTCAATTAGAAAAGAAGGATATGTTCAATCTGAAATTAAAACTGCCTTGGAGGTTGCGCGCGAAAAACCCGAAGGATCAGGCTTTTTAATTCCAATACTTTTAGATGACTCTGAATTGCCAAAGGAATCGGAATTATCTAAGTGGCAATCCATAAATTGTAACAAGAAGGGCTGGTACGAGAAACTTTTGCTTTCTCTGAGAAACCGTGCGGAGATTCTTGGCGTGGAAATCCCCTCTTCTTCTGATAGGAAAAGGGTAATAATGACTCGTGTAAGATTGAAAGATTGGAACTTAGATAGATTTCATTCTACTCTCTCCCAAATTTTGCTTGTCAACAAAGAGGACATAAAGATATTGCGTGTCCAAGATGGCAATGTAAGGGTGGTTCTAGAAATGCCCGATGAAGCCCTGCGCGAATTGGCATACAAGTACCTTTGTGAATATGCTGATCTTTCTAATATTTTGAAACTAAAAGTATTTGCTGTGGAGAAAGATGGTGACCTTCGGAGTCCAACTCTTATATCACGGGGTTTAAAACAATTTTCACACCCCTTTGTTGGTCGTGAATCTGAACTTGAGGAATTTGAACGTATTCTCACATCTCCAAATGGCAAGAAGCGAATCCTGTTTCTTTTGGGCGGTGGGGGAATTGGGAAAACTAAACTAATAACGAAGATGTTAAGAGAATCTACTATCTTGGCTCCAGAAAATCCTCTAGACTTATCTACCACGCAACTTCGCTCCATAGACGGTATCCAGTTGAAGATCATCGAAGTCATCGAAACCCTGACTGGTCTCAAGGAGGAACAGAGCCCATTTGCCGAGTTTTTCAAAGATAACCGCAATACAAGTGAGCAATTCAACCGATGTTTACGGGAGTTTTGTAAGAAAACCCCCCTGGTGCTTGCTTTTGACACCTTTGAGGTTTTGGGTACAGTCGCAAGCAACTGGCTGTTTGCAGAAGGTGATGAAGGTTTGCAGGTGCCCGGGTTGGTCTGTATCGTCGCGGGGCGTTCCGAGAAAGAAAATCTTCAAAGATATACTGTAAATCCTTTGGTAAAACCCATCGAAATATCCGGGTTTACAATACCTGAGATTGAAGATTTTTATCAAAAAATCGTTGCAGAAACAAGCCGGGTCATTGCCGCTGCCGCAAGTGTGAGGGAGGAGGATTTGGGGTCAAGCGATTTTAGACATCTACAAAAGATTACGAATGGACATCCATTAAAACTGGAAATGGCGTTTCGCTGGGCTGGAACGATTCTATCCACAAAAAGCCTGGTGGATGTCACTTACGATCAGTTTGAAAAGAGAATAATGCAAATGGTTCGAGATTATGGTGCAGACGTGGTATTGGACGCCTCGCATCTCGATGTGCGCGAAGCAGCGTATGATATTTTCGTTTGCATGGGGTATGTCACTCGTCGGTTCGACCAAAAAATCCTAAAGTTTTTGGTTGATGAAGGGTACATCCGCCTGAATAGTGACAGGGTTGAGGAGAAGGAAATCATTGAACACTTGGAGAGATATTTCTTCGTCAAAGCGCAAACCGTGGAGGGGGAAGGAATTGTTCTTCGTTTGCACGATGAGGTGGCACGTTTGGTGCGGGAACATTTGTGGTCGTCCCCCGACCGCGCAGAAGAAAAACAGAGACTGTTGATCTCAGTAATTAGGCTCTATGATCAGATGATCAAGGATGCAGAAGATGAAGATCTACAGGATACTCTGCGTATTGAGCAGTTATATTATGCATTGGAGCGAGACCCGCTGGACGCGGGAAAACGTCTGTGGTTTGACCTGGCGGATTTGGATGACGAATATATCAACAGTTTGCTGCCAGGGGAGATAAAGGATTACAAAAAGGATTTCGACCCGGAAACGAGACACGAGATCCATGTCCGGATTGCGGAGATGGAGTATGAAGCCGGTCACATCACCCAGGCGCGAGGGGAAAGGGAACTGGAACTCGAGCTGGGCAAAGAAGCAAAGCGCAACGATTGGATCGCTTCCGCCTTGTTTGGGCTGGCAAATTGCGAAAGAGGAGCGGGCAAGTCACTGGCGGCTTTCCAAAAAGCACGAATATTTTGCGAGAAGCACGCGCGCGGGTATTTGCCGAGGGTTTATTACAACATTGGGTTTGCCTACCGCAGGTTGCAAGATGTCGAGAAAGCGATCCGCTGGTACCGGAAAGCACGGAAGGAGTTTCAAAAGAACTCACAGGATAAGGCTTTGGGAGCACAGATCGCCAACGACCTTGGCTATGCCTATTCCCACGTGGGCAATTGGGGGGAATGCCGGAAAAATGTGAAGGAAGGTCAGAAGACTCGCAAGAGCCTCTTACTGCAGATTGAACAGGAAGTTAATATACTTGAAGCAAAGTTGAAGAAAACGAAGAGCAAAACCCTGAGAGCAAAATTGCACGATGACTTGAAACGCAAGAAGAACAGACTGGCAAAAGCCAGATTCCAATTGGGGTTGTCATATAACACCCTGGGAGAAATCTACCGTTATGATGAGGATCTGGACGCCTCCCTGAGCAATTACACCGAGGCGCATGAGTTGTTCAAGAAAGTAAATAATCCCAGGTGGCAGGCGAAGGCGTTGTTCTCAAGGGGCGAAACCTATCGCAGGATCGCGTGGGCGAGGTATAAAGAGAAGGATGAGTCAGGGTATGTGGAAAATATCAAGAGGGCAGAAGAGGATATTCAGGCGAGCCTGTTTCTCTGTGAGAGGTATCGTATCAAGGAGGAGCGGGACACTGCCAACCGGCGAATGGGGCGGGTGCTGCATGACTGCGCCTTGCACGAGTTGGAGAAGGGGAACAAACAGGATGCCCGGAAGTTTTTGGAACAGGCGAAGTATTACTTCGAGCAGGGGCTTAAGTATGCCGTGCAGACCGATGAAGACTTGGAAGAGCTGAGCAATCAAACGGAACTTGTGTTCCTTTATGATGATTTTATCAGGGTCATCGGACGTGGAAAACTTCCCCAGGAACACCGGGACGCGTTGGACAATCTTAAGCGTGCGTTGGATAAGCATCGAAAAAATCCGTTCAAGGTATATCAATTCCCGGTGTTTGAGAATCTGTATAAATTGGAGAAGGCAGCGGTTAACTATCAGGCGCGGAAGTATAAACAGGCGCTAAAAGGTTATTTGGAGGGATATATTGGGCTGGCGGCTGATCCAGGCTATGGACGTACCCGATATAAATCGCATTTTTCTCACTTGACAAGGCAAATCGAGAAGTTACCTCGCAGAGAGGCGGAGGTTTGGTGTAAGGAGTTCATCAAGGCTTGGAAGGAGAAGCGCCTCATTGGAAGACGAAAGAGTACGCTGGCTCAGGAGGAAATCTTCCCAGATTTGGTTCAGTGGTGTCAGGAATATTTGGACCAAAAGTTAAACTGAAGCAAAGGCTGTGTAGGCGATAGTGCAGGTTTGTTTTATTTAGGACTTACGCAAAACTACCCATATATGCCGTTTTGCGACCTAGGTAAATACCACATTTGGTGGTTTTACGCCTATTTTGTGTAAGTCCTATATTCTTGAATTTTAGCTTTTATGCGGTATACTTGTAGTGCGGATTAATTTTAGATTAAAATCGTCTGGGTTTTTACCTTTTGTAAAGGGCGGTTTTCGTGTTTAATTTAAGGAGGAAGACATGACAGAGCATTCAGGGAACTCACTAGGTGCAAAAATGCCCCAAATCATTTCGCCTGCTCTCGAACAATTAGTGGATCGTGAAGAACAGCTGAATAAATTTACCGACGTTCTTGACCGTATCAGCCGCCAGGGACCGGTCTCCTCCAATCTGTTCGAGTGGTATGGCAGCCCAGGGATTGGGAAATCCATGCTCGTGACGATGCTGTCGCAGAGGGCGCAGAAGAAGCATGCCGTATGGATGATTATTAATTTCCAAAACTCAACCGGAAAGATAAAAACATATCTTCACGATCCCATTACGCTTATTGAGGAAATCGTCTCCTCCTTTAGGAGCCAAATTGATTCGGATACGCGCGAATTCGATAAGGCGCTTAAGGGATATCGAACCGCTTCATTGCCGGATGAAGGGGTTGTTTTTGCTTATTCAGCCATGGATCAGGAGACGCGGCTTTACCAACGCCCTGATTGGCTTACTGAGTTGCGCAACGTGGTCATCGCCTTCATAAAACTGATTAATAATTTACCAAAAGCTGATGACGTTCGCCCGGTGGTTCTATTCTTTGATGAGACCGAGTACGCGAATATCGAATTGGTGGATTGGATCGAAGAGTGGATAATCAATCCGTTGATTCAGATCAAACACTGCGTCATTGTTTGGACCGCGCGCCGCCCCTGGCGTTGGAAAAGGCCCGAAATCCGGCGTCGGTTAACAAGCGAAATGCTGACAGTCTTCGAACCTGATATGGTGAAGGAACAGATTCAGTCTGGCAGTGCAAAACCGGACTTAGTAAAAGAGCTGTTTAAAAATGTTCATTCTCTTACGGGTGGGCATCCTTTTGCGAGTTTCATTGTCATTAATGAATTGGATACGCTTGCCAATCAGGGTGAAGAGGTTACGCCTGAAACATTCCCGGATTTTGAAACCAAGCTTCTTGCGGATGTCTTTCATAAATTTATAGACGGTTATGCTTTCAAGGAACTGGCTTCCAAGGATCTGAAAGTTGCATGCAAATTCCTGGCTTTGGTAAGGTTCTTCGACTCAACAATGCTGCGAGAGATCCTTCGGGCCTGTGCGAGGGACACTTTTAAGTCCTGGACACAGGAGGATTTTGGAGAGCTCCTTTTGCAATTAAAAAAGACCCAATTGCTGGTCTGGGAAAAGGGGTATGCCCTTGACGCCAGTTTGCGGCATATTATCCAAAAGTACTTTATAACATCCGAACCTAGGACATTTATCGCGGCGAATCGGGCTGCGTTACGAATATATGAAGATTGGTTGGAACGCCCCGTGGACAATCGCGGTCTATTTGTTGTGGAGGAACTGTATCATAATGCCGCGCTCTTACAGGTCAATGAACGGAGGAGTTTGCGGGCAATACTTGATGGGCGATTGAAGGAATACCCCGATCGTTTCAAGGATGAGAAGGCGCTGGAAAACGCCTTGGATCGCCTGGAGGGCGAAATTAGTAACGACAAAGAATTGGCGGAGTATTTACCTTCCATATCTGATCTGGTAGATCAAGTGCAAACCTTTAAAGAGAAGAAGTTGTTTCGTAAGCGTACAAAAAAATAATTTTGATTATTGTTCGTAAGTGGCAGGCTAGGAGGTGCTGGAAATGTCGCCCAAAAACCATAAGACCTTCGTCGGTCGCGAAACTGAGCTTCGGGCATTTCGCAGAATGGTGGCGAAACCCTACGGCAAGGTTCGTATATTGTTCGTATTGGGGAGCGGGGGAATTGGAAAGACCAAGCTGATAGAAAGAATGCTCGAGCTAAAGGAAGTGGATAAACTTGGCATCCTCATGCCCCAAAATCCTCTAGACTTATCTACCACGCAACTTCGCTCCATAGATGGCATCCAGTCGAAGATCATCGAGGTCATCGAAACCCTGACTGGTCTCAAGGAGGAACAGAGCCCATTTGCCGAGTTTTTCAAAGATAACCGCAATACAAGTGAGCAATTCAACCGATGTTTACGGGAGTTTTGTAAGAAAACCCCCCTGGTGCTTGCTTTTGACACCTTTGAGGTTTTGGGTACAGTCGCAAGCAACTGGCTGTTTGCAGAAGGTGATGAAGGTTTGCAGGTGCCCGGGTTGGTCTGTATCGTCGCGGGGCGTTCCGAGAAAGAAAATCTTCAAAGATATACTGTAAATCCTTTGGTAAAACCCATCGAAATATCCGGGTTTACAATACCTGAGATTGAAGATTTTTATCAAAAAATCGTTGCGGAAACGAGCCAGGGCATTGCCGCTGCCGCAAGTGTGAGGGAGGAGGATTTGGGGTCAAGCGATTTTAGACATCTACAAAAGATTACGAATGGACATCCATTAAAACTGGAAATGGCGTTTCGCTGGGCTGGAACGATTCTATCCACAAAAAGCCTGGTGGATGTCACTTACGATCAGTTTGAAAAGAGAATAATGCAAATGGTTCGAGATTATGGTGCAGACGTGGTATTGGACGCCTCGCATCTCGATGTGCGCGAAGCAGCGTATGATATTTTCGTTTGCATGGGGTATGTCACTCGTCGGTTCGACCAAAAAATCCTAAAGTTTTTGGTTGATGAAGGGTACATCCGCCTGAATAGTGACAGGGTTGAGGAGAAGGAAATCATTGAACACTTGGAGAGATATTTCTTCGTCAAAGCGCAAACCGTGGAGGGGGAAGGAATTGTTCTTCGTTTGCACGATGAGGTGGCACGTTTGGTGCGGGAACATTTGTGGTCGTCCCCCGACCGCGCAGAAGAAAAACAGAGACTGTTGATCTCAGTAATTAGGCTCTATGATCAGATGATCAAGGATGCAGAAGATGAAGATCTACAGGATACTCTGCGTATTGAGCAGTTATATTATGCATTGGAGCGAGACCCGCTGGACACGGGAAAGCGCCTGTGGCTTGACCTGGCGGATTTGGATGACGAATATATCAACAGTTTGCTGCCAGGGGAGATAAAGGATTACAAAAAGGATTTCGACTTGGAAACGAGACACGAGATCCATGTCCGGATTGCGGAGATGGAGTATGAAGCCGGTCACATCACCCAGGCGCGAGGGGAAAGAGAAATGGAACTCGAGCTGGGCAAAGAAGCAAAGCGCAACGATTGGATCGCTTCCGCCTTGTTTGGGCTGGCAAATTGCGAAAGAGGAGCCGGCAAGTCACTGGCGGCTTTCCAAAAAGCACGAATATTTTGCGAGAAGCACGCGCGCGGGTATTTGCCGAGGGTTTATTACAACATTGGGTTTGCCTACCGCAAGTTGCAAGATGTCGAGAAAGCGATCCGCTGGTACCGGAAAGCACGGAAGGAGTTTCAAAAGAACTCACAGGATAAGGCTTTGGGAGCACAGATCGCCAACGACCTTGGCTATGCCTATTCCCACGTGGGCAATTGGGGGGAATGCCGAAAGAATGTGAAGGAAGGTCAGAAGACTCGCAAGAGCCTCCTACTGCAGATTGAACAGGAAATTAATATACTTGAAACAAAGTGGAGAACATCGAAGAGTAAGGCTCAGAAGGCAAAACTGCATGACGAGCTGAATCGCAAGAAAAAAAGGCTATCAAAAGCCAGATTCCAATTGGGATTGTCATATAACACCCTGGGAGAAATCTACCGTTATGATGAGGATCTGGACGCCTCCCTGAGCAATTACACCGAGGCACATGAGTTGTTCAAGAAAGTAAATAATCCCAGATGGCAGGCGAAGTCGTTGTTCTCAAGGGGAGAAACCTATCGCAGGATCGCATGGGCGAGGTATAAAGAGAAGGATGAGTCAGGGTATGTGGAAAATATCAAGAGGGCAGAAGAGGATATTCAGGAGAGCCTGTTTCTCTGTGAGCGGTATCGTATCAAGGAGGAGCGGGACACTGCCAACCGGCGAATGGGGCGGGTGCTGCATGACCGCGCCTTGCACGAGTTGGAGAAGGGGAACAAACAGGATGCCCGGAAGTTTTTGGAACAGGCGAAGTATTACTTCGAGCAGGGGCTTAAGTATGCCGTGCAGACCGATGAAGACTTGGAGGAGCTGAGCAATCAAACGGAACTTGCGTTCCTTTATGATGATTTTATCAGGGTCATCGGACGTGGAAAACTTCCCCAGGAACACCGGGACGCGTTGGACAATCTTAAGCGTGCGTTGGATAAGCATCGAAAAAATCCGTTCAAGATATATCAATTCCCGGTGTTTGAGAATCTGTATAAATTGGAGAAGGCAGCGGTTAACTATCAGGCGCGGAAGTATAAACAGGCGCTAAAAGGTTATTTGGAGGGATATATTGGGCTGGCGGCTGATCCAGGCTATGGACGTACCCGATATAAATCGCATTTTTCTCACCTGACAAGGCAAATCGAGAAGTTACCTCGCAGAGAGGCAGAGGTATGGTGTAGAGCATTCATCGATGCCTGGGAAGAGAAGCGGTTCCTTGGCGGACGGAGAAGTACGCTGGCTCAGGAGGAAATCTTCCCGGATTTGGTTCAGTGGTGTTGGGAATACATCCATACAAATAAGGGGAGGGACTGACCTATGGTTACAAAACCGATTTTATTGTTGCCTACTCAAGCATGTGGAAATCCAGCTGCGCAGGAGGATTGTGATTGCGACTGCGCCTGCGCCGCCGATGTCAATCTCTCATCAAGCCACCTCCCGCCGTCAAGGCTTTTTATCGGTGTTTCCAATCTTCAATACAAGGATATTGACCGGGAGCATGTGCTTGCCTTCAACCCATTGACCGGAAACGGCGTTACGGTGGTAAACACCCTTGGCAGGGATCTGTTGGAGTCGTTTCGACTTCCAAGAATGATACACCCTGAAGATAATCTCGAAATCATCACAGGCATGATAAATTCCGGTTTGCTGGATGTGAAGGATGAAAGTGCGGAAATTTGCCTTCCTCTCGTTCCTCAGGTTATGAGTGCCTGGCTCCACCTCACGGACCGCTGCAACCTGCGCTGTTCGTATTGCTACCTCCCCCATGTGCGCGAGGACATGTCTCCCGAGACGGGGCGCGCCGCAATTGACGCGACGTTCCGTTCAGCGGTAAAAAATGGCTTCAAGCAAGTCAAGCTCAAATACGCGGGCGGGGAGCCGCTCCTGCGTTTTCCGCTTATTGAGGAGTTACATACGTATGCCCGGCAGATTGCCGAAAAACATGGGATTGATCTTGAAGGCGTGGTTTTAAGCAATGGCACGCTTCTGACCTCTGAAATGGTTGAGACCTTGAAGTCCCTGGGCTTGCGCCTGATGATTTCCCTGGATGGGCTGGGACAATACCACGACAGTCATCGCCCCTATGCGGGCGGGCGCGGTTCCTTCGCGGATGTGGCAGAAGCAGTTGACCTGGCTCTGGCAAACGGACTTGTGCCGAACGTTTCCGTCACGATCAGCAGCCGCACGGCGGAAGGCTTGCCAGAAGTGATGGCTTGGATTTTGGATCGCGACCTGCCGTTCAGCCTGAACTTCTATCGCGAGAACGAACTTTCAGCATCTCACGAGGATATGCGGCTGGACGAGGAAAAGATCATCAACGGCATGTTGGCGGCATTCAAGGTGATCGAAAACAACCTGCCGCGCCGATCCTTCCTCGGCGGGATCATTGACCGCGCCAACCTGTCCGCCTCGCATACACACACTTGTGGCGTAGGGCAAAATTATCTGGTCTTCGATCAGAATGGGCAGGTGGCGAAATGCCAGATGCACATCCGCAAACCGATCACAGACCTTCACGTGGCTGATCCATTGGCAGTCATTCGGGCGGACCAGATTGGAATTCAAAACATTTCAGTAGAAGAGAAGGAAGGTTGTAAGACCTGTGAATGGAAACACTGGTGTGCGGGTGGGTGCCCACTGGCAACGTATCGAGCAACTGGGCGATATGATGTCAAATCGCCGAATTGCAGGATTTACAAGGCATTATTCCCCGAAGCCTTGCGCTTGGAAGGCTTGCGATTATTGAAATACCAGGACGACCCGGATGTGGTCGTGAAGTTATAAAACAAAACCTCCCGCCAGTCCAAGCGGGAGGTTCTCTTTTATCAAGTCCTGTCCAGATACTTCAACCCCGACCCCGTATTGAACAGCACCACCCTTTCATCGGCTTGGATCCAATTTTGGGCGACGAGGTCCTTCAGGGCGGCGTAGGTGGCGGCGCCTTCGGGGGCGGCGAAAATGCCCTCCGCCACCGCAAGTTCCTTTTGCGCTTTCATGATCTGTTCGTCATCAACAGCAATGGCAGTGCCGTTGCTCTCGTAAAGGCATTTCAGAATCAAATGATCGGCGAAACTTTTGGGCACGCGCAAACCGGAGGCGATGGTGGAGGCGTTCGTCCAGAAATCGCAGAACGCGGCTTTCTTTTCGAATGCGCGCGGGACGGGGGCGCATCCCGAAGCCTGCACCGAAACCATGCGCGGACGTTTCTTGTTCTTTAGCCAGCCGAGCGCTTCCATTTCCTGAAAGGCTTTCCACATGCCCACCAGTCCCGTCCCGCCGCCGGTGGGATAGACGATGACATCGGGGAGTTCCCACTTGAAATGCTCCGCCAATTCATAACCCATGATCTTTTTGCCTTCGGTGCGGTAGGGTTCCTTGAAGGTCGAGACGTCGAACCAGCCTTCTTCGCGCGCCTTGATGCCCGCCATGCCCGCCGCATCGCTGATCAAGCCGTCAATCAGCACCACTTCCGCGCCGACGATGCGGCTTTCCTCGACATTCGCCCGGGGCGTATCTTTCGGCATATAGATCATGGCTTGCAGTCCGGCGCGCGCGGCATAGGAAGCCATCGCTCCGCCCGCGTTCCCCGCGGTTGGGATGACGACCTTTTCGATACCCAGTTCCTTCGCCTTGGAAATCGCCGCGGAGAGTCCCCGCGCCTTGAACGAACCGGTGGGATTGGCGCTCTCCTCCTTGACATAAAGAAAAGTGAGACCGAGCGCCTTTGCGATCTTCGGGATGGGGAGGAGGGGCGTGTCGCCCTCTCCCAGCGTGATCTGGTTCGCCTCTTCCCGGACCGGTAAGAATTCGCGCCAGCGCCACATGCCCTTCGTCCGGCGGCTGAACTCGTCCCGGTCTGCATGGCGGCGTGCGGATTCGAGGTCATACGCCGCCAGCAATGTGGCTTGACAGTCCGGGCAAAAGGTCTGCACCTGGTCCGCAGAAAATGGATTTCCGCACGTTGAACAGATCAAACCGCTAAGGTACGACGTTGGCATGGTTTCAAAAGCAAACTCCCGCAGTTCGTCTTCTCTGCGGGAGGTGCGGCCTACTTGGCATATTCGGTCGAGCGGGTTTCGCGGATAACCGTTACCCGAATCTGACCGGGATATTGCATGGTCTCTTCGATTTTCTTGGCGATGTCGCGCGCCAGCCGCGCCGAACCGAGATCGTCGAGCGCTTCCGGTTTGACGATGATGCGCACTTCGCGTCCCGCTTGGATGGCGAAGGCTTGCTGTACGCCGTCGAACGACATGGACATCTCCTCCAGCGAGCGGATGCGTTTGATGTACGCTTCGAGGTCTTCGCGGCGTGCGCCGGGGCGCGCGCCGGAGATGGCGTCGGCGGCTTCGGCGATGACCGCTTCCACGGTCTCCTGATCCACTTCATGGTGGTGCGAAGCGATGGCGTTCACGACCACCGGGTTGACGCCGTAGCGTTTGCAGAATTCCGCGCCGAGTCCGGCGTGAGTCCCTTCCTGGTTGTGATCCATGGCTTTGCCGATGTCGTGCAGGAAGCCGCCCTGTTTTGCCCATTCCACGTTTGCGCCGATCTCCGCGGCAAGAATGCCCGCCAGTTTTGCGACCTCCACCGCATGGGCGAGTTGGTTCTGCCCGTAGGAGGTGCGGAATTTGAGCCGCCCCATCATGCGCAGCACTTCGGGGTGCAGACCGGCGATGTTGGCTTCAAAAGCGGCTTGCTCCCCCGCTTCGTTGATGATCTTCTCGACGGCTTTGGTTTCGTCTTCCACGATCTTTTCGATGTGAGCGGGGTGGATGCGCCCATCCAGCACGAGTTTGGCGAGCGCGCGGCGGGCGATCTCGCGGCGCACCGAATCGAAGCAGGAGATGGTGACGGAATCGGGCGTGTCATCCACGATCACATCCACGCCGGTCGCCTGCTCGAAGGCTTTGATGTTGCGTCCGTTGCGTCCCACGATGCGTCCCTTCATTTCCTCGCTGGGCAGGGTGACGACCGCGCGGGTGACTTCCGCCACGTGCTCGGAGGCGACGCGCTGGATGGCGTCGGCGATGAGTTTGCGGGCGCGCTTCTCGCCTTCCTCGCGCGCTTCCGCTTCGATCTGGCGGATGATGCGCGCCATGTCGCCGCGCGCTTCCTTCTCCACGGCGGTGAAGAGTTCCTTGCGCGCGTCCTCCTGGGTCATCTTGGCGATCTGTTCGAGGCGCTTCACCTGCTCTTCATATAGTTTGTCAATTTCGTTTCCGCGCCGGTCAATCTGCGACTGGCGGCGGTTGAGGTTCTGTTCGCGCTGTTCCATCTTGTCGAAGCGGCTGTCCAGTTCGGCGCGGCGCTTGTCGAGGCGTTCGGTTTCGCGGTTCAGTTCGATGCGCCGTTCCTTGATTTCGGCTTCGGCAGCCTGGATGATCTTGGTGGCGTTCTCCCGCGCGCTGGTTTCGATCAGGCGCGCCTGGGTGTTGGCGGCTTTGAGAATATCTTCGGCTTTGTCCTGTTTGGCTTTTGCGGCGCGCTCCACCTGGTAACGGTGGAAGAAATAACCGGCGGTCACGCCGATGATGAGCGCCAGAATATCAATCGCAATGTTGATTGGGTTCATGTCGAGTCCTCGTCTTCGTAATGAATTTCCTCCGTGTGCGTCTCGTTCCAGATCTGGGTGACGACGGGCGCGATGACGGAGTAGGGGAAGCCGCGCCTTGCAAGGTATTCGGAAAGTTTCCTGCGAAACTCGCTCCATTCCAGACCGGTGAGTCTGGCAGCCCGTTTTTGGGCTGTTTCATAGGCGAGGGCGGATTCATCCACCGCGGAGACGGCGGCGTGCACCGTTTCCGCATCCAGCCCTTTTTGACGAAGTTCCATCGTCAATGCGCGGCGGCTGCGAGGGCGGAAGGTGTTGCGGTTTTCCACCCACGCGCGGGCAAATTCGTTGTCATTGGCAAGACCGCTCTCGCGAAGGCGCTGGAGGGTCGTTTCGATCGCGTCTTCGGGATATTCGTGCTTGAGCAGGTTTTGCCGTAATTCCTTTTCGGAACGGGCGCGGTAACTCAGGAAGAGCATGGCTTGCTGGTATGCCCGTTCTCTTGCGTCTTCCTGTTGCAGTTTGGCGATCTTCTCATCGCTGAGCAAATCGCCGACCTTGAGCCAGGCGGCTGTGATGCGCGCCAGCGCGAAGGCGAACTCCCCTTCGAGGTGGATGTTCACCCGGTTGGGGTTCTTCTTTTGCGCTTCGATGGCGGTTATCTTTTTCATTTCTGGTTTTGTACTGCAAGATTTATCTTGCGGCGAGAGGTGCGAAATGAATTTCGCGGTACTACAAGATTTATCTTGCGCGATGTGCGCGAAATGAATTTCGCGGTACTTAAACACACACAGCCGGGGCTTCCGGCGGAATCGGACCTCGGCTGTGGAAAACGTCTGGGTTGGGCGACCAGTCACCGGGTCCCGAAGGAGGCGGTGCGGGATAGGTCAAACCACGCGACAAACTACGTCACGTTCGGCACATTCGACTTAAGGTGAAGCCGGTCTGGTGGTCAATTTTTTCCTAAAAGACTTCACTAAAAACTCCCAAACCCGGGGAGGATCGTGCGCGAATTTTCCAGTCAGTTTCAAGCAAGGACCGCGTTGCGGCGGAAGTGTTCAAGAATTTTCCCTGATTATACTTGAAAATTAAAATTTGTTAACATTTCGGATGCGTTTCAATACCGGCTGCGGGAGTCCCGTCCGATATTGCCCCCCCTTTGTTGGGTATAATCCAAATCCACACAACGCATGATTTGATGGAGGTATTATGACCGAACGTCAACCTGATGACGAAGGGGATGTAAGAAACATTCAGAGGCTTGTCGCGTTTTTGGGGGTGTTTATCCTCCTGCTTAGTCAGTTCCTGGTTTTTTCACAACCGGTTGTGGAGGATGTGCTCCTGCCGCCGTATGCCCCGCTGGGCATCGCGGGGGTGATTGTGCTGATCCTCAGCCAGTTGATCCGCCCCACTCCCTTCTGGAGCAGGCTGGCGCGGAAGCGGTTCTTCGGCGATCGGGCGTTTTGGATTTTCGGCGGCGCGCTGTTTTCCCTGCTGGCGGCTGGGGCAACCGCCTTTTTCATGACGTTCACGCGCGTCAATTACATTCCTGTGGTCACGGTCTGGCTGCTGGGCGCGGCGAGTTATGTGTATGCCTTCGTAAAATCGGACTCTACCCTCAGCATTGGTTCGCTCACAGATTGGGTCAAGGCGCACCGCGCTGAGATTCTCTCCGTGTTGATCGTCATGGTCTTTGCCGCGGCGGTGCGTTTCTACCGGCTTGGTGGAATCCCCCGTGTTTTGGACGGCGACGAAGGCGCAGTGGGCTTGCAGGCGCAGTTGACCGCCGGCGGCGCGCTTAGCAACCCATTTGCCTCGTGGGAAAACTTTGGCGGGCTGTACCTGCAATTGATCAACTTGAGCATGAATTTTTTCGGGGCTGGCGCCCTCGGCTTGAGGGTTCTGCCCGCCATTGCCGGTGTGCTGGCGGTACCGGCGGTCTATCTTTTGCGCGGCAGGTCGGCGGGCGTAGGATTGCCCTGAGCGCGGCGATCATGCTCGCCTTTTCGCACTCTCACATCCATTTCAGCCGCATCGTTTCAGTGGCATACATCCAGGATACCTGGCTGATTCCGCTGGAGTTGTATTTTCTGGTCAGCGGGCTTGAAAAGCGCGAGTCCTGGCGGACGGCGTTGAGCGGCGTCCTGCTTGCGATCCATTATTCCTTTTACCTCACCTCTCAGATCGTCACCGGGCTGGTCCTCATTTACATGATCCTCTTGGCGGTTTTTTACCGGAACTGGTTCAAACAACGCATCTCGCAGGCATTGACGTTTTGGGGCGGCTTTATCATCGTCATCCTGCCGACCGTGTATTTTGCCTACCGCGACCCTGCCGCGTTTCTGCACCGCCTCACCCAGGCGGGGACGTTCCAATCCGGCTGGCTGGAACTCACGATGGAGTTGACCGGAAAAAGCGCGTCCCAGATTCTCTTCGAACGAGTGGTGCATGCCTTTTTATCGTTATTCTATTATCCCGCGCTCGATTTCTACGGCTCGCCCGTGCCGATGATGAGCATGATCTCCACCGTCATGTTCCTGGCTGGGCTGGGGCTTGCACTCTGGCGCATTCGCAATCCCGCCTACCTGCTCTTGAACGGCTACTTGTGGGGCTCGGTGGCTGCAATTGGAATCTTTGCCACCCCGCCCTCGGCGGATTCCTACCGTATGTTGATGGCGCTTCCCGCCGCCATGACGCTGGCATCGCTTGGGTTGAATCAAGTCCTAGAGTTTATGGGCGTGGAAGCGGAAAAGACGCAACACGCCTACCGCTTCGCGGTTTCCGCCGTGCTTTCCAGCCTGATAATCTTCAACCTGTGGACGTACTACGGGGACTTCGCCGGGAAGTGCCGCTTTGCCGAAAACCTGCCCGGACGCTTCGCATCGTACCTCGGCTCCGAACTAAGCCGTCTTGACAGCGAACAAAAGGTCTACCTGCTCAGCGATGGCTTATACATGCATGGAACGCATCCCTCCACCATCCTCCTCAGCCGCCACAAACCGGTCACGAACTTCCCCGACCCCGTGGATGCGCTGGATGTTGTTTCCGGCGAGACCATCATCGCCCCACCGAGCCGCATCGAAGAGTTGGAAACCTGGATGCGCGCGCACCCCGGCGGGCAGCTGCACTACGAATACGACTGCGATACAACCATCCTGCTGTCTTACCGCGTTCCCTGACGAGGCAATTTGGACCCCGCGCGAATATGAGGTCATGTACCGCGTCGAAGACCATCACTGGTGGTATCGGGGCATGGAAGCCGTCACGCGGGCGCTCATCGAACGCTGGGTTCAGCCCGCCGCCCGCCTGAAGATTTTGGATGCCGGGTGCGGGACTGGCGCCGCTATGACCACTTATCTGGCGGATTACGGCGATGTCACCGGCGTGGATTTATACCCACAGGCGCTGGATTTCTGCCGCAAGCGCAACGCGACCCGTCTCGCCCGCGCCTCCGTTCTGGACCTGCCGTTTGCTCCTGTTTCCTTCGACCTTGTCGCCTCCTTTGACGTTTTGTACGAACGAGCCGTTGCCGACGACCTGACCGCCCTGCGCGAGTTTGCCCGCGTCCTGACCCCCTCCGGGCGAATCCTCGCCGCGCCTGCCCGCCTACGACTGGTCGCGCGGCAGGCACGACGAACGCGTTCACACCAGGGCGCAGGTACACGAAAAAACGGGTGCGGAAATTGTTCGAGCAGGCGGGCTTCGCGGTGGAACACATTTCCTACGCCAATATGTTTCTCTTCCCGCTGGCGGTGATGAAGCGACTCGGCGAAAGGCTTTTTCCATCCCGCGATGGCGAATCCGACCTGACGCTGGAGACGGGCATCTTCGATGGGTGGTTCAAATCCGTTCTTGCGAGCGAGGCGCCGCTCGTTGCCAAATTCGGCTTGCCGTTTGGCTTGAGCGTGGCGGCGGTGGGCAGGAAGCGTTCGTAATGGCTGTAGGACGAATCTCCAGCATCAGCGCCGTCTTCCCGGCGTACAACGACGGCGGGACGATTGCCAGCATGGTCGCCGCCGCTTCGGTTGCGTGCCGCCAACTCACCGGGGATTTCGAGATTATCGTCGTGAACGACGGCAGTACCGATTACACCGCCCGCGTGCTGGAGGAACTGATGGGACGTTATTCGGAACTGCGAGTGATCACACATGAGGTCAACCGCGGCTACGGCGGGGCGCTTCGCAGCGGGTTTTCCGCCGCGCAAAAAGACTGGGTCTTTTACACCGACGGGGACGCCCAATACAACCCGCTGGAACTGGCGGCGCTGGCGAATGCGCTTCGAGACGGCGTGGATGCCGTCAACGGATACAAGGTCTCCCGTCACGATTCCCTGATGCGCATCCTGGTCGGGCGAGCCTATCATCGCTTCGTCAAACTTCTATTTGGCTTTCGCATCCGCGATGTGGATTGCGATTTTCGCCTGATTCCCCGGCGCATCCTCAACGAGGTAGACCTGAAAAGCGACAGCGGGGCGATCTGCCTGGAACTGGTCAAGAAGATCGAAGACCTCGGCTATGTCTTCGCCGAAGTGCCGGTCGGTCACTACCCGCGGCAGTACGGTGTATCCCAATTCTTCACCCCCACGCGGATTTTCCGCTCCCTCAGGCAGATTGCCGGCTTGTACCAATCGCTTGTCGTCGAGAAAGAGCATCTTCGTAAAAATACCTGATGAACATCCAAACCACGTATTCTGGACAAAATGTGCTCGTTACCGGCGGGTTGGGGTTTATCGGCAGTAACCTTGCGCGCAGGCTGGTCGAACTCGGCGCGAACGTCACCATCGTGGATAACCTCGATCCCGATTCGGGGGCGAATCTCTTCAACGTGGCGGAGATCAGGCGCGAAGTCCGGGTGATTGAAGCGGATCTCGGAGACGAAGCCGGGATGAAGTCTGCGGTCGAAGGTCAGGCATATCTCTTCAACCTCGGCGGGCAGATGAGTCATGTGGGCAGCATGCAGGACCCGTTCAAGGATTTGAACGTCAATGCGGTGGCGCAGCTGCGGCTTTTGGAGGTTTGCCGGGCGGTCAACCCGGGAGTTAACATCGTCTTTGCCGGGACGCGCCAGGTGTACGGAAAACCGAAATACCTGCCTGTGGATGAAAATCATCTCCTTTCGCCGCTCGATAACAACGGCGTCAGCAAGCGCGCGGGCGAGATGTATCACATCGTTTACAACCGCGTGTACGGCATGTCCACCTGCGTCCTGCGGATGACGAACACCTACGGTCCGCGCATGAGGATCAAGGACGATAAACTGACGTTCATCGGCTGGTGGGTGCGCCAACTGTTGGAGGGCGGCGAGATTCAGATCTTCGGCGACGGCAGTCAGATGCGCGACCTGAACTATGTGGACGACGTGGTGGATGCCCTCCTGCGCTGTGCCTGTCATCCCGCCGCGCGCGGGAAGATCTACAACCTGGGCGGCGAACCCGTCAGCCTGCTCGACCTTGCCCGCCTGATGGTCGAAACGTTCGGCGGCGGCAAATTTGCGCTCGTGCCTTTTCCCGAAGACCGCAAACGCATTGACATCGGCAATTATTACGGCGATTACAGCCTCGCCAAGGATGAACTCGGCTGGAAGCCGTGCGTCCCTTTACGCGAGGGCATCAAACGGCTGTTGGACTTTTATATCGAAAACAAGGCGCATTATTTTTAGCATGGAAGAGATTCCGATCCTCGATTTGAAGAAACAATACCAGTCCATCCGCGTGGAGTTGGATGACGCGATTGCGCGCGTGCTTGCGAAGGGCGCGTTCATTCTGGGCGCGGAAGTGGCAGCGTTTGAAGACGAGTTCGCTGAATATTGCGGCGTCTCTCACGCGGTGGGCGTGGCATCCGGCACGGATGCGCTTCAATTGGCGCTGCGGGCGTGCGGCATTGGCGCGGGGGGATGAAGTCATCGCGCCGTCTCAAACGGCGGTGGCGACGATTGCCGCCATCGAGATGACCGGCGCATCACCGGTTTTGGTGGACATCGAACTTGAGCGCTTCGGTCTGGACCCGGGAGCGGTTGCCGCGGCGGTAACTGCGCGAACCCGTGCAGTGATCCCCGTGCATTTGTACGGCTGCCCGGCGGATTTGAATCCCATTTTGCAGATCGCGCGCGAAAAGAATATTTTCGTCATCGAAGATTGCTCGCAGGCGCACGGCGCGCTGTATCACGGACGAAAGGTCGGCGCGTGGGGCGATATTGCCGCGTTCAGTTTTTATCCCACGAAGAATCTCGGCGCATTCGGTGACGGCGGTGCGGTGACGACGAACAACGCCGATTTGGCTGGGAAAGTGCGCCTGCTTCGCCAATACGGCTGGAAGGAACGCTACGTCAGCCAGGTCAAAGGGATGAACAGCCGCCTCGATGAATTGCAAGCCGCGATTCTGCGCGTCAAACTGCGCCGCCTGGATGAATGGAACGCGCGCCGCAGGGAACTTGCCAGCCTTTATCTTGACCTACTTCACGGCGCGGGTTTGATCCTGCCGAGCCAGCCGGTGGACAGTGAGCATGTCTTCCACCAGTTTGTGATTCGCCACCCCAGGCGGGACGCTTTGCAAGCCCACCTTCTGGCGCAGGGGATTCACACGCTGGTACATTATCCCGTGCCGGTGCATCTCCAGCCTGCGTATGCAAACTTAAACTCGATGGTTGGGAGCCTCTCAAAGTCCGAGAGAGCCGCGCGCGAAGCGCTATCCCTGCCCCTGTACCCGGAAATGATGGAGGAGCAGGTCCGGCGGGTGAGTTGGGTTATCCGTGAATTCATGTAGCGCGAGATACTATCTCGCGCTGCGGGCCTCGAAACTTTTTGCGCCAAAGGGGTAAGAATATATGGAATTATTCCAGCCGATAACGTTCAAAATTGTGACAAAAGCAACTATTCTCTTTATTCAAGTCATGCGATAATCTCGAAATGTCGTTCGATTGATTCGGATACGATAAAAACATTCTGGAGGCTGTATGGCTAAGTTCACACGTGAAGATGCGCTCGAATATCATCGTTTGAAAGGCAAGCCCGGCAAGGTGGCGATTGTGCCGACCAAGCCGATGGATACCCAGCGGGACCTGAGTTTGGCATATTCCCCGGGCGTGGCGGAACCCGTGCTTGAGATCGAAAAGAATCCTGAAGACGCCTACGAATACACGTCGAAGGGCAACCTGGTGGCGGTCATTTCCAACGGGACGGCGATTTTGGGTCTCGGCGACCGAGGCGCGCTGGCGGGCAAACCCGTAATGGAAGGCAAGGGCGTGCTGTTCAAGAAGTTCGCGGATATTGATGTGTTCGATATCGAGGTCAATTCGCACGACCCGGATGAGATCATCAAGGTGGTCGCGGCGATTTCGCCGACCTTCGGCGGCATCAACCTCGAAGACATCAAAGCCCCCGAATGTTTTTACATCGAAGAAGAATTGAAGAAGATGCTGGATATCCCCGTCTTCCACGACGACCAGCACGGGACGGCGATCATCTCGGCGGCGGGGCTGGCAAACGCGCTGGAGATCGTGGGCAAGAAACATAAGGACATTCGACTCGTCATCTCCGGCGCGGGCGCTTCGGCAATCTCGTGCGCGGAACTGGCGATCTCGTGGGGTGTGAAGCGCGAGAACATCATGCTCGTGGATACCAAAGGCGTCGTGTATAAGGGACGCAAAGAGGGCATGAACAAGTACAAGGAAATGCTGGCAGTGGATGACAAAGGTCACCGTACGCTGGCGGACGCCGTCAGAGGCGCGGATGTGTTCTATGGCTTGTCGGTTGCGAACGTGCTTTCGCCGGAGATGGTCAAGAGCATGGCGGAGGACCCGATCATCTTCGCGATGGCAAACCCCGACCCGGAGATCAAACCTGAACTGGCGCGTGAAGCCCGCAAGGATGTCGTCATCGCGACCGGGCGCTCGGATTATGTCAATCAGGTCAACAATGTGCTGGGTTTTCCGTTCATCTTCCGCGGCGCGCTGGATGTGCGTGCGAAGCAAATCAACGAGGAGATGAAGTTCGCCGCCTCGAAAGCGCTGGCGGCGCTGGCGAAGGAGGATGTGCCGGATTCGGTCATCCGCGCTTATGGCGGCGAGCCGATCAAATTCGGGCGCGATTACATCATTCCCAAGCCGCTCGATCCGCGCGTGCTGTTGTGGGAGGCGCCTGCTGTCGCCGAGATGGGCATGAAGACCGGCGTGGCGCGCAGGACGATTGACATTGCCGAATACAAAGAACAACTGGCGTATCGCCAGGGCAAAGGCGAACGCATCCGCTATTTCTTCCAGAACAAGGCGCGCTCCTCGGGCGGGAAGACGCGCGTGGCGTTTGCCGAAGGCGAGGAGACGAAGATCATCCGCGCGGCGTATCAGGTCAAGGAGGAGGGCATCGCCACTCCCATTTTGCTTGGACGCCCGGAGGTGATTCAAAAACACATCGAGGACTTGGGATTATCCTGGAGTCCGGCGGTGATTGATCCATATAATTTCGAGAAACATGAGGCGTATGCCCGCGCCTATTTCGAACTGCGCGGACGCAAAGGCGTGACGCTCGCGGTCGCCCGCAAGCGGGTGCGGCAAGCCAATATTTTGGGCTCGATGATAGTCAAGATGGGCGATGCGGATGCGTTTGTCTCCGGTTTGACCTACGATTACCCGGATGTCATCCGCCCTGCGCCGCGGATCCATCATACCGCGCCGGGCGCGGCGCGCGCCGCGGGCGTGTACATCATGATTGTGGACGACCAGGTGTACTTGTTCACCGACGCGACCGTGAACATTGACCCGACGGCGGAAGACCTGGCGGAGATCGCCTGTCTCGCCGCGGACTACGCAGTGAAGTTGGAACTCGACCCGCGCGTGGCGTTCCTCTCGTTCTCGAACTTCGGCTCCACGCCGCATCCGCTCTCGGACAAGGTGCGCCGCGCGGTGGAACTGGTGAAGCAGCGCCGCCCCGACCTGCCTGTGGACGGCGAGATGCAGGCGGATACCGCCGTCATGCCGGAGATCATCGAGGAGCGTTATCCGTTCAGCGCGGTGAAGGACGCCAACGTGCTGGTCTTCCCGTCGCTTGAATCGGCGAACATTGCCTACAAATTATTGGCGCGGCTTGGCAACGCGATGGCGATCGGTCCCATCCTGCTCGGCGTGGGCGCACCGGTGCACGTGCTGCAAACCGGCGATGATGTCAATGCCATTGTGCAGATCGCTGCGGTGGCGGTGATGGATGCGATGGGACGTTCGTGAAGAGCTGAGATTAGAGGATTAGAGATTAGAAATTAGAAATTAGAAATTGGTAATTGGTAAGTGAGACCCTGAAGGTGAGAGCCTTTGGGGTCTACCGTTTAACGGGAACATCCATTTTCAAACACGACCCTCATGCTGAGGGCTTAGGACACCAAGGTCACAAAGGAAAAACGCACTTGCCTTCCTTACCCCCCTTTGTGTACATTGTGCCCTTTGTGTTTAGACTTTTCCCTGCCAGAAACGGGAGAGCCCACTTTTGTTATACTTCCCCTTATTTTGAAACAGGAACAATTTCATGACCAACCTCGAATCCATTGCAAGAAAAATTACCGGTATTCTCTTTGCCCAGCAATCCCTCGCTTCGGCGGGGTTCATTGCGGCGGCGACGCTCAACGCCATCGTCGGCAAGGAACTCAGCCAAAACTCCAGTTGGGCGGGCGTGCCGACGGCAGTGTATCTGCTCGCGGGCGCATTTTCGGCGTTTCTGTGGGGTTACGTCTTCGATGCGATCGGACGACGCGGCGGGCTGACAAGCGGACTTGTCACAGGGATGATTGGCGCAGGTGTGACGTTTTATGCGATTGCGATTCATTCCTTCCCGTTCTTCCTGCTCGGCATGGTGCTGATGGGCGTCGCCAATGCGGCGGTGCAACTGGGTCGCTTTGCGGCGGCGGAAGTGAACAAGCCCGAACATCGCGGGCGCGCCATCTCCAACGTGGTCATCGGCGGGACGGTCGGCTCGGTCGTCGGTCCGTTCGTGGCGGGACCCGCAGGCTCGGTCGTCGGTTCCTGGGGCGTGGACGAACTGGCGGGCGCGTATCTTGTGGCGGCGATATTGTTTGCGGTGGGGGCGGTGGTGGTGTTCTTCGGTCTGCGCCCCGACCCCAGAGAGATCGGCAAACAGGTGGCGGAACAATTCCCGGAAACAGGAACAACCAACGGCGAAGTGCGAAGCGTGCTTCAGATCTTGCGTCAACCCGCGGCGCTGGTGGCGGTCATCAGCATGGTGCTCGGTCAGATGGTGATGGTGCTCGTCATGGTCATCACCTCGCTGCACATGCGCGGGCACAACCACGACCTGACCGATATTTCCACGGTGATTTCATCGCATACGTTCGGCATGTTTGCGTTTTCGATTGTGTCAGGGCGCCTCGCGGACCGCTTCGGGCGGGGGCGCGTGATTCTGGCTGGCTCCGCCACGCTGGTGGTCGCCTGCCTGGCGGCGACGATTTCCCCGGATGTCCTGCCGCTCGGCGTGGCGTTGTTTTTGCTCGGCTTGGGCTGGAACTTCTGTTACGTGGGCGGTTCGACCCTGCTTGCCGACCAACTCTCGCCGCTGGAACGCGCACGCACGCAGGGCTTCAACGATTTGCTGGTGGGGCTTGCCTCGGCGCTCGGCAGCCTGGAAAGCGGTTTTATTTTTGCGTCGCTCGGCTATAACATGATGGCGTACGTCAGCGCGGCGGTGGCGTTGATTCCGCTGACGGTTGTTTTTGTGTGGATGAGCAGGAAAACGGCGGCGTTGAAAACGGCTTGATGAAAAAAATTCTCGGACCGCATTTCCGGTTATTCTTTTTGTTCTTTGCCGTTGGCGCGGGGTTGACCTTTGCGATTGGTAATTCCATTCAATTTCACGCGCTGAGCAACGACTATTGGAACATCCTCTATTACGGCAGGCGCATGACGCTGGCTCAGCCCGAGTCGCTCTACAACGGGTTTTATCCGTTTGGATATGCCTTCCTCATCGGGCAGATGCCGTTCACGTACGTGCTTCCGCTTTCGTACTTGCTGAATGCGCTTCTTGCCGGACTTTTAGTTGCCTCTGTTTCGACGCTGGTTTCCTACGCCCGATCCGTTCCCGCCACGCTCGTTGCATTCTATTCCTCCATTGCCGCGCCTTTCGTCTTTCAAAACGCCAACACTCTCAGCCCCGACATCGGCGCGGCGGCATTCACGGCGTTTGCGGTTTTCCTTTTGTGCAGGGATTGGTTTGATCCAGTACCGCGAGATTTATCTCGCAACGGCGGCACACATCCTCTGCAAGGACAAGTTGCCGCCGTCCATGACCTCCAAACTTTGGATGCCCGTTTCATCCTTGCCGGTATCTCGCTCGGTCTTTCCTTCCTCTGGCGCACGCACGCCGCCGTCTCCATCGTTGCCGTTGCGGTCGGTTACATCCTGCTGAAAGGACTGTATCCCATCCGCCCGCGTTTGTGGATGGCGGCTTCGCTCGCGGCGGTGGCGGGTTTACAGGTGGTCATAAACCTCATCTCCGGTCACGGCGCATTCGAGACCGGGCAGGCGTTCAATTTGTATAAATTTTTCTATGGCGTGGACTGGACCCATCCGCCCACGCCTGCCGACCTTGAAGACTTCTCGTTGTTCCAAACGATTGCCGAAGACCCCGCCCGCGCGTTTGGTTTATACAAACCTTTCTTTCTCTACTTTATTTCTCATACCTGGGCGGCGGCGCTGGCTTTCCTCCTCTCGCCGAAGGGACGTTACGCGCGCTTTTCCCTTTTCTCCCTGATTTTCATCGTGCTGTACGCCATTCCCATTTCCGTGAGCGACAGCGCGCGTTCGCCGGTCATCCTGATGAGCGTGTACCTGCCTTCGGCGGCGGTTTTGCTCGCCGCGCTGACCGACCTGGGAAAGAAGCACATTCGCTTTTCGAGCCGCTGGGTGGAGTGGGGCATCGCGGTTTTGTTCGTCGCGGCGGGCTTTCGCACCTTCTACAGCTGGGCGGAGTACGACATCGGCTTGGTCCGCGCCGCGCACGCAGAGCGCAAAGTGCTTTCGGTCGTCGAACAGACTTTGCTCGATAACGGCATGATCTCCCCGACTGAAGTCTTTGCAGACCGATACGATTTCTACACCCCGAACACCATGCCCTATCGTTCGCGCCAGATCGGCAATTGGTCGGCAGGCTGGGTGTGGGGCTACGCGGAGGAATTCCCTGCCCTCCCCAACGACGCGTGGGAAGCCTTCGCCTCAGCCTGCCGCGAGCAGGGGATCCGTTTCCTCGTCCTCTCGCAGAACAGTCACTATCGCGGCGAAATCTTCCCGCCCATCTACAACGACGAGGTGGACCTCGAAGCGCTCGGTCTGCGCTTCATCGGTCAGCGCGGCAAGATGCGTTTGTATGCGTTCCAATGAATGGCTCTTAAAAAATAAACGCGACGGGTCTCGTCGCGCTTGGGGTGTTTGTCGGGTTTAGTCCGACTTTTCGGAAGAGGGTTTGCTCTCGGCATCGCCCTTCTTCGATGAACTCGTGTCGCCCGACGGCGATCTATGGTCGGTGGCATAGAACCCCGACCCTTTGAAGATGACCTTGGTGGGGGTGATGACCTTCTTCAACGCCTTCCTGCGGCACTCGGGGCAGGTCTTCAAAGGGGCATCGGTGAAGGATTGCTGGCGCTCGAACTGGATTCCGCAATTCTCACAGCGATAGGTATAGACGGGCATACGAACTTCTCCTTGCTCTTGCAATAACTTTCCTTGAATACGACTGCGGCATTATAGTCCCCTTATCATGGCGTGGCAAGCCCTCCGAGGCGGCATGTTATAATTTTCTTATAAACTCAGACCTGACAGGCCTCCAGGACCTGTCAGGTCTTCTGGAGAAACCCATGCTCAAAATCGAGATCGTCTACTGCGCGGTCTGACATTACACGGGCCGGGCCGTGAGCCTGGCGGAGGAACTGCTGAAGGAGTACGAACACGTCATCGAATCGCTGGCGCTCGTCCCCTCGGACGGAGGCAAGTTCGAGGTCAGTGTGAACGGGAGGCTGCTCTACTCCAAGTTGCAGACCAAACGTCACGCCGAAGCGGGTGAGATTTTGGGGCTGATTTCGAAGATGGTTGATTAACTCACCTTACGCGATTCCTTCTCCCTCACCCCTTCACCCCTCTCCCATTGGGAGAGGGGACGGGGGAGAGGGCGCGTAACATCAGTGATTAAATTTCTGAGTTCAGAATTACAAAGAGGCATACGAATGGCAAAAAAAGGACGAGTATTTTCAGGCGCGCGTCCCACAGGACGACAGCATTTGGGGAACTACCTCGGCGCGATTCAAAACTACGTGGCGCTTCAGGCGGACTACGACTGCGTGTACTGCATCGTGGACGTCCACGCGCTGACGACGGTGGAGACCACCGAAAACCTGAAACAGAATACGCTTGAAATGGCGCTGGACTGGCTCGCCGCAGGCATCCGCCCGGAGGAGGCGATCCTGTTCGTTCAATCGCACGTCCCCGAAGTGATGGAACTGCACACCTATCTTTCGATGGTCACGCCGTTCGGCAAACTGACCGACCTGCCGACCTTCAAGGAGAAAGTCCGCCAGCACCGGATAACGTCAACTATGGCTTGCTTGGCTATCCCGTCCTGATGACTGCGGACATCGTCCTCTACAAAACGGACATCGTTCCTGTCGGCATTGACCAGGCTCCGCACCTCGAATTTGCGCGCGAGACCGTGCGTTCGTTCAACTATCGCTTCAATACCCAGGTATTGATCGAGCCGCAGGTAAAACATACCGAGGTCTTGAAGGTGGTCGGCATTGACGGCAAAGACAAGATGAGCAAGAGCCTGAACAACCACATCGAACTTGCCTCCACCGCCGAAGAGACCACTAAACGAGTGCGCGAAATGGTCACCGACCCGGCGCGTCAACGCAGGACCGACCCCGGCAATCCCGATGTCTGCAACGTGTTCACCATGCACAAGATTTTCTCCCCGCAGGAGGAAGTGGACATGATCAACGTCGAATGCCGCCGCGCGGGCATTGGCTGTGTGGATTGCAAACTGCGCTTTGCCAGCAACCTCAACAAACATCTCGAACCCTTCCGCGCCAAACGCGCCGAACTGGAGGCAAAACCCGGCTACGTGCAGGATATCCTCGACGACGGCGGAAAGCGCGCTCAAGCTATCGCGCAGAAGACGATGATGGAAGTCCGCGAGGCGATGAAGTTGCCGTGAGAATGTAAATAGGTAAACAGGTACACAGGTCGTGCATATCTGTCTGCTTGTGTACCTATTTACTTGTGTACTTGTCTACTTTGTGTACGTAACACCCCCATGCGCGCCCTCATCCAGCGAGTTTCCCAAGCCAGCGTTACTGTCGAAAAACAGGTCATTTCGAAAATTGGGAAAGGCCTGTTGATTTTGTTGGGCGTCGGTCACGGCGATGGGGAGGAGCAGGCGAAGTTCCTCGCAGAGAAGATCGCCAATCTGCGCATTTTCGAGGACGAACAAGGCAAGAGTAACCTGTCTGTGCTCGAGGTCCGGGGCGAAGCGATTGTGGTTTCCCAGTTCACGCTCTATGCCGACACCCGCAAGGGACGCCGTCCTTCTTTTATAGACGCCGCCCTGCCCGAAGCCGCCGAACCGCTCGTCCATCGCTTCGCCGAACTGTTGAACAGCCATGGCGTGCCGACCCAGACCGGTCAATTCGGCGCGCACATGGAAGTGGAAATCCACAACGACGGACCGGTCACCATCTGGCTGGAGAAATGAACAAAAAGCCCACCGCTTTGCAAAGGTTCATCCTGCGGGTTTATAACCTCCCCGTGTTAATCCCCTTCTGGCGCGTGGCGCATCAGCCGCTTGATTCCATGACGTATAAACTGACCGGCGGCAAAACATCGTTGACGGAAATACTGGGCGGGGTTGCCATGATCCAGTTGATCGCTCGCGGGGCGAAAAGCGGCGTGGAGCGCATCCATCCGCTCATCGGCATTTACGATGGAGAGAGGATCGCCCTCATCGCTTCGAATTTCGGCAGGGAACGGAACCCGGCCTGGTATTACAACCTGAAAGCCAACCCCCGGTGCAGGGTCAATCGCAACGGGCGGATTTCCGATTATGTGGCGTGCGAAGCCGAAGGGGACGAGCGCGAAGCGTACTGGCAAAAGGCTCTCGCCGTCAACCCCGGCTACGAAAAATACAGGCGTCTTGTCCCCCATCGGCGCATCCCGGTCATGCTCCTCGCCCCCCTAAAATAATTGCCAAGATTAGAATTTCATGATAAAGTTGGGCTTGAAGGATGCAAGAGGTTTTCGTTGTGGTACGGAAGAAGACGACGGCTCAAAGCAAGACCTGAGCCGTATTTTTTTACCACCCGATGAACACAACTGCGTCACCCAATTTTTTTCTTTTGCTCAGGAGGCAAATATGGCTGAACGTATCATCGGTACGGTAAAGTGGTTCAATGGGACCAAGGGGTACGGTTTCATCGAACGAGAAGGCGGTCCCGACGTCTTCGTCCACTTTTCCGCCATTCGCGGCGAAGGCTTCAAGAACCTGCAAGAGGGCCAGAAGGTGGAATTCACCATCGAAAAAGGACCCAAAGGTTTGCAAGCCGCGGATGTCGTGGTTCTCTAACCTGAACCCTGCCAAAGAGCCTCGTCGTGAGACGGGGCTCTTTTTTTGCCTCCCCAAAAATCAGACGGCATTTCAGTCTGATTTTGAAGGGGACAGGGTGGGAGTCGCCGCTTTCGGGACCCAAAGCCGGGCATCCGTTTCGACAGCCATTGCCCCCGCCTTGAGCATGGACTCCACATCCGCCTCCGACCACACCCCGCTCGACCCGATGACCGGCAGCCCAATCATCGCCGCCGAGCGGACCACCTCCAGCGCGCGGGGGAATAACGATTGCCCATACACCCTTCCGGTCACTAAAGTTCCCTTCCTGTCGTAAACCGCCCCGCGCGGCGCCGCCAAACTGACCGCGCTCGCGCCGCCTTCCATCAACTTTGGACCCAGCGTCAACACCTGCTCGTGAGGCAGGGCAAAGATCAGCGGCAATTCGCCCAGGCACATTTCCAACGTCAGCAGGATGATGTCGTCTGCCAGCAAAGGCGCAAACCCAAGTTGGACCGCCATCACATTCTCCGCGTTTTCGAGTTTGCGCACCATGCGCTGGGTCTCTTCGGGGCGGTCTGCCATGAGATGAACGATGACGGGCAGGTCGGCGCGGTTCCACTTTGCGGAATACTTCTTCAACGCCGCATGGAAACCGGGATTCGGCAAACCGGTGTGCAAGAGAAATCCGCCTGGGAATTCGATCACAGCCGGATGGGCGGTCGGCAGGCGCGGACGCAGAGAGATCGGATTTGTCACAAAAGCGCCGAACCGATTCAGACTTCCGAAGTCTCGCAGACTTCGGAAGTCTTGACCTCGGAGGTCCGGGAAGAATCCCAGCGACCCCGCGGCGTTGATGAGGGGTTTGCTAAAATACAAGTCGCGTTTCATAAAATACGATCATGTCGTTGCGAGCGCGAAGTGCGGAGCAATCTCCACGTTTACAGCGGATTGCTTCATCGGGACATTTGCCCTGCGTGCAAGCGCAGGGAGAATGCCCTCCTCGCAATGACATTTGGAGTCTCATCCCATGCAGTCCTTGCAAAACATCCGCGCGCCGGCTGGACCTTATTGTACGATGGTTCTCGGCGGCTTGGGGGCGGAGGTCACTAGACTTCTCGAACCTTTTATTCCACGACCAGCCCGCCATAACGACAGTGGACCGAACGGAATGACGAAACGCTCCGCCTCTTCGACCTCGGCGAAACCCGCCTCTGCCAGCATGGGCATGATCCGCCCGTTGAAGTTATCCGCGGTGAGCTCGAAGTATTTCATCACAGACGCCTGGATGCGGGTGAGAAAGTTGAAGGGTGGACCAAAGTCCAGGATGAAGAACCAGCCGTCGGGTCGGAGGACGCGGCGGACTTCCTTGAAGGCGCGCACTTTGTCCGCGCTGGTCAAATGATGTGTGACGAAACTGCTCACCGCCGCGTCAAACGACCCGCCGGGATAGGGCATGTCGAAAGCCAGTGCGTGATCCCATTGAATATCCGCGCCGCGCGAATTCTCCCGCGCAATTTCCAACACCTGCGGGTCGCCGTCCAAGCCCGTCACACGCGCTTCGGGAACCGCCTGCTTGACCATCATCGTCAACAGACCCGTGCCGCGACCGACGTCCAGCACGCGCTGACCGGGCTGAACCTTCGCGTGATGGATCAGGCGGCGGCGGTACGGATTGACGAGTTTGGCAAAGGAGTCGTAATACGGCGTGAGCGCGGATAACCCAAACGCGGGAACATAGTGGGAATCGTTTTGTGCCATGGCATAACCTCATCCACCATCAGTGTATGACCATTTGAGACGGCAGGGTAGCGGTTTTCAGCCTGATCCGACGTAAGCAAAATAGCCTGTCCAAAGGACAGGCTATCGGCTGAAACGGGTCGGGCTTTACTTCAACGCCGTGCCGCAGTAGGGACAGTTCTGCCAGTCGGCTTGCGTGCTTTTGCCGCAGTTGGGACAGGGCTTTTGAGGAGCAGGAGGCGTGGGGGCGCCGGTGTTCCGCGCCAGCGAAATGATGCCGAGTACGATGAGCGTGATGATGCCGATGGGAATCAGCCACGCGAAAAGCATTCCGAGTCCCATTCCGAACCAGCCGAAGGGCGAGTATCCCCAGCCGCCCATCATGCCGGGACCCATCATGCCCCAGCCGTGATACCGCCAGTTGTCATATCCGCGCCCCAGCATGGTGCCTCCCCAAAACAGAAAGAGGAGCGCCAGGACGCCAATCACTCCGACCACGAGCCAATTAACTTTTTTCATTTTGTCATCCTTTCATAACGTCCGTCCGCAGTACGGGCAGATTTTCCAATCGTTTTGCGCCGTTTTACCGCAGTTCGGGCAGGCGCGGCTTGAAGCGGGCTTGAACACCTGGGTAAGAGAGCCGCCGGCGGCGGCAAAGACGACCAGACCAATGAGCAACAGGGGAACGATCCACATCAGAAACATGCTTGCTCCTTTCTTGACAATTCAAGGGTATCAGGCGTGATTAAAGATTTTGTAAAGGCATTGCAAAGGGCGATTGAAGGTTTCTCTTTGGGGAACTATCCGAAAAGCAAATGACCCGCCCAGGCGGGCGGATCATTCGGGTTAGCGCTGCTCGTGTTCCTTGCCGAGATACTTCTCAGGGTTCTCGTCGAACGCTTTCTTGCAGCCGAGCGAGCAGAAGTAATAGGTCTGCCCCTTGTACTCGGACGTACCGGCGGCGGTGGCGGGGTCAATGTCCATGTGGCAGACGGGGTCGTGTACGGTGGTGGTCATACGTTGGTCTCCTTTCGTGGAATATGCGCCGATTATAAAGGATGCGGCAGTGCAGACTGGCTTGCCGGGAAACAGGCAAATCGGCGTGCCCGCTTCACAATCTGACTTTGAGTCTGGTCCCCTTCCCCAAAGCGGATTCCAGCTCGAGCCTTGCGCCGATCAAATCCGCGCGCTCGTGCACGCCCAGCAAACCGAAATGACCGGCGGGGGCGAACTCCGTGGGACTGTTGGGGACCGCAAACCCATCGCCGTTATCGCCCACCTCCATTTGGATTTCCGAATCTTCAAACGCGATCTTCAAATTCGCGCGCGAGGCGTTGGAATGTTTGACCGTGTTGTTGAGCGCCTCCTGCGCGATGCGGTACAGCGACAACTCCACTTCGCGCGAGAGGCGGCGTTCCCGCCCCGTCTTCTGGAAATCCACAGCCAGATGGTTATTCTGGCTCGTCTCGCGCGCCAGCATTTCCAGCGCGGTGACCAGCCCCAGGTCTTCGAGGTAGATCGGTCTCAGCGCGCGCGTGAGGCGGCGCAGGTTTTCGATGGTCTGCTCGGCGAGCGTTTCCAACTCCTTGAGCGATTGCTTCCCAGCCTGGTCTTTGACCGTCTTCTGCGCGAGTTGAAGGCGCTGTTTCAAGGCGATGACCGCCTGAATGGTATCGTCGTGCAGTTCGCGCGCCAGCCGCGTCCGTTCCTCCTCCTGCGCCGAGGTGATCGCACCGATGTAGTCGTGCAATCCATCCTGCGCCGCCCGCACCTTGCGCGACATTTCGGTCAATTCGGCTTGCAGGTGCTGGATTTCTGAGATCCCCCCAACAGGCTCCTCGGATGGATTCAAAATCGCCCCATGCCAGCGCGGCGGCTTTTTCTTCGAGTTTTTGCAGCGGCTGGACGATCTGCCCGGCGGCGAACCACAGCGCGGCGACCGCAAACAACAGCGGCGGGATCAACACCAGCGGCGCGAGCAGGGTCAATTCGAGGATGGGATCGGTGACGATCTTCCACGCTTCCTCGGATAAATGCAATCGCATCTCCTCGCGATGTGCGATCACACTCCCGACCGCGATGACCACCGAGAGCAGGGTGAGCGGGATGAAGATCGTTGCAATCATCCGCAAGGTCAGGTCGCGCCAAAAAAGGGGGGCGGTTCGATTGTCCGTTGGTTTTCATGCTCGATTTTTTACCTGTAATCGTTCCGACCCTAAAGGTCTTCAAGACCTTTAGGGTCTGTTATTCACCTGCCAACGTGCCAGCGCTTTGCGAAATCAATCCCAATGACACCGCACGCATCACGGCTTCGGTGCGGCTGTTGGCTTGCAGTTTGGCGAAGATGTGCGCGAGATGTCCCTGCACGGTGCGGTCGCTGATGCTCAACTGCACGCCGATGGCTTTGTTGGTGTAGCCCTTCGCAGCGAGCCGCAAGACGTCCAGTTCGCGGTCGGTCAGCGGCTCGATCATCTTCTTATCGGGGCCCTTGAAGAGGTTGGACATCAACTTGCGCGTGACGTTCGGGTCGAGCGCGGACTTGCCTTCATGCACATCGCGCACGGCTTGGATCAATTCATCGGCTTGCGCGGTCTTCAACACGTAACCGTTCGCGCCCGCCTGCAAGACCGCCATCACGTATGGGTCGTCGTCATACGCGGTGAGAATCAAAACGCCCACGTTGGGCAAATTCGCGCGCACCCAGCGGGTGACTTCGATGCCGCTGGCTTTCGGCATTTGGATATCGAGAACGGCGACATCGGGTTTGTGTTTCTGGATGAGCGCCTGCGCCTCTTCCCCGTCTCCCGCCTCGGCAATGACCTGGAGGCTGTCTGCGCTTTCGAGCAGTTGCCTCACCCCCGCACGGACGATGTGGTGGTCATCCGCCAGGAGGATGCGGATTTTGTCTTTTGATCTGTTCGATGACTTTGGCATAACTCAATTCATCCAGTTGTCGGTTGTAGATTTGAGTCTGAAAAACATACGGGAAGACAAGCCAAACGATGCCCAGACCAGCCAAAAGTCCCGTAATGAAGCGCATGAGGGAGTTGAACGAGCCGAGCGCGTCGCCCGCGTAAAACGCCGCGGGCAGGGAATATCCCGTCAATGTTGCCAGCCACTCATTTGTATCACGGAATCCCCGCCCGATGCCCGACAGATCGCTGAGCATGTGCGTACCGCCGTCTATGATGAGAGGGAGCAGGAGTAAAAGAAATCCCAGCCAGGAGATGGTCCTGACCCGGCGGCGGAACGGGAACCACAGCGCGGCGAAGAACCAGATGCTGGTGTAGAACGAGATCATGCGGTCGGACCAGGCGATCTTCCAGCCGAAGGCTTCGTTGCCGACGAATTGACGCAGGATGAGCGGGTTGAGCGTATCCTTCCAGGCGGATTGAATTTCGACGAGAGAGTACATGGTTTTTTCGCCGAACAGAAAGAAGGAGCGTTGGGGCAGTTGGTGACAGAAGAACGAATAAAAGAAGTAGAGCGCCTTTCCCGCGCCCGTCCAGCCGATCTGCATGAAGACGGGCGCGAGAAAGGGAACGAACACCCATAAGCCATACAGGACCAGGAAGGTTTCGTACCAATGATTCCCGATCCATTGGAAGACGGATGGTTTCGGCTTTGAAAGGGTGGTCGTGGTGATGGAGGACATGGGCTTTACCAGGGATTGTCTATTTGACGACGATTGGCAGTTTCATCCCCGCTTCGTAGTGCCCCGGCGTATGGCAGGAAAATTCGAGGGCTCCGGCGGGCGCGGCTTCTGGAAAGGTGAATTCAAGGGTTGCCGTCGCTCCGGGCGTCAGTTGATCCTCCGCGATCATCGCCAGGGCATTTTCGTCCAGTTCGTGCATGTCCATCGTCATGCCCATCTGATCTTCCGTTAATGGCGGCATGATCATAAACTCGTGATTGACTGCGCCTTCGTTCGTCACGACCAACCGATACGGAACGCCGGCCTCGAATTCCGTCAGCGACGATTCGATGCCAAATTCGGTCAACGTGACCTGGACTTCCACTGTGCCTTTCTGCCCGCCGCAGGCGGCTAACCCCAGGGCGGCGGCGATCAAAACGAGAAACTTTTTCCAAACCATGTCTGTTCTTTCCTTTCGATTATAAAGTTTATCGCCCAATTATAGACGCCCGGCGGGGTGATTCGAGAGCCAAATATCGTACAGGAAAATAGGCAAAATTGCCTATCCATTCCGTGGAACGGTAACCAGGGACGTGACGTCCAACGCCTTTTGAATGGCGGCGGATAGTTTCGGGTCGCTGCCTGCGCGGGCGCTTTCTGCAAACGACAGCCAGGTCTGCCCGTTATTGCCGTGCAGGATCAAGGTCGCTGGCTCGGCGGACCTCCCATACACCAGCAGGACCACCATCTGGCAATCGCAATCCTCGGTCCCGTGATGCGGGCAGGGACAATCTTGCAGACCGATTCGCGCGGCGTGCAGGTCAAATGTTTGCATCGGGCGCAATCCCGCCTTCCTTAACTGTTGGTTTGCCCATTGCAGCGCTTCGCCGCAGGGCTGGTTGACGGATAAAAAAGGTGAAAAACTCATCGTCGCCTCGGAAGTCCGATAAACGGATAATCCCATTTTATGGAGACCAGCCAGCCGCTTGAAGAGCCGCGTGGCGTATCCGCACATAGGCAGATTTGCCTATCGGTCTTACCGCCATCCGGCGCAGGACGCGCACAGGGGGCAGGGCTATGATACGCGCAATGGGCTTTTCCCCATGAAGCGATTGCTCATCCCTCTCGCTGCGGCTGATGTTTATGACCAGCCTTTCAGCGGGAGATGAAAGTAATTGATACGTTACGACTTAAAGCACTTCTTCCAAAAAATTTCAACACTTCATCGCTGGGATTTACTATACTGAGGGTGGACCATCAACACTGGGTTGCCTCACCTGCATTACGCAAAATTTTCCGCCGATCCTGGGGGGCGACCCGCCCGGCATGGGCAGCGTTTTATCGAAACGCGTTTATTCCTTACCGATGAAACCAACCATGGACACAAATCTTTACCGACTTGGCATTGATATTGGTTCGACCACGGCAAAGGCTGTGCTTTTGAACTCGTCCGGTGAATGTGTTTTCTCCGCCTATCGCCGCCACAACGCGGAGACGCTGGTCACACTGCGAGCCATCCTGCGCGAGGCGATGGAAAGACTGGGGAATGCGAACGTCGAGTTTCTGGTGACGGGTTCCGCCGGGATGGGCGTGGCGGAAACGTACAATCTGCCGTTCATCCAGGAAGTCGTTGCGTCGGCGGAGGTGATTCACCGGCGCCACCCGGAAGTGCGGACATTGATTGACATCGGTGGCGAAGATGCCAAGATCATCTTCTTCGACGAGCGCTACCGCCCCGACATCCGCATGAACGGTTCGTGCGCCGGGGGGACGGGGGCGTTCATTGACGATATGGCGACGCTGTTGGGTGTGCCGGTCTCGGAATTGGACGGGCTCGCCGGCAGGCATACCACCATCTACCCGATGGCGTCGCGTTGCGGGGTGTTTGCCAAGACCGATTTGCAGAATTTATTGAGCAGGCAGGTCCCAAAGGAGGATATTGCCGCGTCGGTGTTCCATGCGGTGGTGCTGCAAACGCTGGCGACGCTGGCGCGCGGGCGGGAGGTGCGCCCCGCGTTGCTGTTCAGCGGGGGTCCGTTCACGTTCATGCCATCCTTAAAGACGGCGTTTCTCAAGGTGCTGAACCTGACAGACGCGGATGTGGTCAACGCAGAGTCGCCGGAACTGCTCCCGGCGCTGGGAGCGGCGCTTGCGCAGAGCGCGGCGCGGAGGACCGAATCCATTCAAGGATTAATCGAGGCTTTGTCGGAGGAAAGAGTCCATGCCCAGGCGCAGGTCAACTGGCATGGGGCGTTGTTCGCCTCGCCGGAGCAGTACCGGGATTGGGCGCAGAATCAGAAAAATCACCGCATCGAAAAGGTTGACCCGTCGCAGTGCGGCAGCGGGGAATTTTTCCTGGGAATCGATTCGGGTTCGACGACCACCAAAGTGGTCCTGATTGATGCGGAAGGGCGGGTGGCGTTCAGCCATTATTCCAACAACGGCGGGAACTCCATTCAGGCGGCGCAGACCGGCTTGATTAAGTTGCGTGAAGCCTTCTCCTCTCCTGAAAACGACGGCGTTCCGTTTTTTGGGAGGGGGGCGCGAATCGCTCGCAGTGTGGTGACAGGCTACGGGGAGGATTTGATCCGCGCCGCGTTCGGCATGGACGCGGGAATCGTCGAGACGCTGGCGCACTTCCGGGCGGCGCAGGCTTTCGATCCGCAGGTGACGTTCATTCTGGACATCGGCGGGCAGGACATGAAGGCGATCTTCATCAAAGAGGGGCAAATCCAGAACATCGAGATCAACGAGGCGTGCTCGTCGGGATGCGGCTCGTTCATCGAGTCGTTTGCGCGCAACATGGGCTACGGCGTGGCGGATTTTGCCCGGCTGGCGTGCGCGGCGGAGTCGCCGTACAACCCGGGCACGCGCTGTACGGTGTTCATGAATTCGCGCGTCAAGCAGGCGTTGCGCGAAGGCGCAAAAATCAACGATATTTCGGCGGGGCTGGCGTATTCGGTCATCAAGAACGCGCTGTATAAGGTGTTGAAGATCACCAATACCGATATCCTCGGCGGGCATATCGTGGTGCAGGGTGGGACGTTCCGCAACCCGGCGGTGCAGAAGGCGCTGGAGACGCTTATCGGGCGTCCGGTCGTCTGCCCGGACCTGGCGGAGTTGATGGGCGCGTATGGCGCGGCGTTGACGGCGCGCGATGCGTGGTTGAACGGCGCGCATGAACTGAGCACCTTCGTCGGTTTGGAGAACGTGGACGCGCTCGGCGAGTACCAGCGGCGCGATATCCGCTGTAAAGGCTGCGAGAACAAATGCGCGGTGACGAAACTCAGTTTCCCGAACGGGAACAGTTTCTTTTCGGGGAACCGGTGCGAGAAAATCTATTCCAACGGCGGGAAGGCGGAACGGAAAGGGGTGAGTGTTCCAGCGTTGAAGTATGCGCTGTTGTTCGACCGCGATGGTTCTCCCTCACCCCTGCACCCTTCTACCCATACGGGCACACGTCCCGGCGGGAGAGGGGATGGGGGTGAGGGCGTTTCGCTCACCATCGGCATCCCGCGCGTGCTGAACATGTTCGAGAACTATCCGTTCTGGCACGCGCTGTTCACGGAATGCGGCTTGCGGGTGCGGCTCTCCGCTCCATCGGGCAATGCGCTCTACCAGGGCGGCGCGGCGCACATCATGTCGGAGAATCTATGCTTCCCCGGCAAACTGGTCAGCGGGCACATCATGGATTTGATCCGGGCGGGTGTTGACCGCATTTTCTACCCGATGGTCTTTTACGAGAAAAACGAATTCGCCGACGCCAACAACAGTTTCAACTGCCCGGTGGTCTCCGGCTACCCGGATGTGATCCGTTCCGCCATCAACCCGCAGGGAAAATACAACGTCCCGTTCGACATGCCCGCCATCACCTTCCGCGACGATGCCCTGCTCGACCAGGCTTGCGCCGAATACCTGTCCAGCCTCGGAGTCAGGCGCGGCGTCATCAAAGAGGCGCTGAAGAAAGCCCGCGCCGCCCAGAACGATTTCAAGCAAAAAGTCGTCGAGATGGGCGCAAAAGTCATCCGTGAGTCCGAAGCTGGCGGACGTCCGCTCATCCTGCTGATGTGGCGTCCTTATCACATTGACCCGCTCATCAATCACAACATCCCCGACCTGCTGACCGATTTCGGCGTGGATGTCATCACCGAGGACTGCCTCCCGATGAACGGCGCGGAACTCAACAACCGCCACGTCATGACGCAGTGGGAATATCTCAACCGCTACTTCCATGCCGCGCGCTGGGCGGCTCGACGCGAAAACGTAGAACTCGTCCAACTCAATTCGTTCGGCTGCGGTCCCGACCCGTTTATTTTGGACGAAGTGCGCGCGATATTGGCGGAACACGGCAAACGCCCCACCGTCATTCGCATTGACGAGATCGAGAGCGCCGGTTCGACGAAACTGCGCCTGCGTTCGATGATGGAATCCCTGCGGCAGGCAAACGGGCACGCCGCCCGCATCCGCGTCCCGCGCCGGACGACGAAGCCCTACCAGCTCGAAGACCGCATCCGCACCCTGATCGTGCCGGATTTCTCCCCGTTCACGTCCCCGCCGATCGTGCGCCCATTCATGGACCTGGGTTACCGGATCGTGCAACTGCCCGAGCCGGACCACGCCTCGGTGGATGTGGGACTCAAATACACCAATAACGAGATATGCTATCCGGGCATCATCACACTGGGGGATTTGGTCAAGGCGCTTCAATCCGGGACCTTTGACCTTTCCCGCACTGCCATTGGCTTTTCCCAAACTGGGGGTCAGTGCCGCGCCACCAGTTATCCGTCCATGATCAAGAAGGCGCTGGTGGCGGCGGGCTTCGAGAACATCCCCGTGGTGACGCTTTCCACCAGCCTGAGCGTCCTGAACGACCAGCCGGGGTTCCAATTCAACAGCAGGGATTACATCTACAAAGCCGCCATCGGCATGATGTTCAACGATGCGCTCTCGGATATGTACCACTCGACCATCATTCGCGAGAAACATAAAGGCGAGACGCAAACCGTCGCGGACAAATACCTGAACTGGTTCATGGATGGGACGATCCCGGTCACGAAAACCGCCCTGCTCGAATGGCTGGCGCGCGCCGTGCGGGACTTCAACGCCATCGAGACGGTTCCCGGCGACCTTCCGCGCGTGGGTATCGTGGGCGAGATTTACGTCAAATACAACGCGTTTTCAAACAATCACGTCGCTCAATGGCTGATGGATCAGGGGCTGGAAGTGGTCATGCCCAGTTTCTTCGAGTTTTTCGACGGCGGGCTGGTCAGCGCGGAACACGGCGTGAAGACCCACGTCAAAAGACGCGATGCCTACTGGCTGTTGACCATGCTGGGACAAAAACTGGCAAGCCGCTTCCTGGACAAGTTCGATGCGGTCATGCGGGGGTATCGCCGCTGCCATCCCCATCACAGCATCCACGACGTGGCGAAGCGGGCGCAGGAAATCCTGAGCCTGAACCACCAATACGGCGAGGGCTGGCTGATTGCAGGGGAAATCGCTTCGTTTGCGCGCGACGGCGTAACGAATGTGCTGTGCCTGCAACCCTTTGGCTGCATTGCCAACCACGTCATCGCCAAGGGCGTGCAGAAGCGCTTGCAGGAGAAGTACCCGCACATCAACCTGTTATTCCTGGATGCGGATGCGGGCGTCAGCGAGGTGAACTTCTTCAACCGGATGCACTTTTTTGTCAACCACGCCAGGGCGGGCGCGCGCACAGGGTAAGTCCCAATCCTTTACTCCGTCTGGGCAAAAGCGGTGAGGAGCAAAGCACCAGACCGCCCAGAGCCGCCATCGCGTTGACGTACGTTCGGAAGCGGGCGATTGCCTGCTCCGGGTGGTTCGAACTCATCAGCGGACCGACCCGCATGACGGCGTTGAACCAGAACCCCACCGCGATCATCGCAGCGATAAGGATGTGTTTCGCCAACATGAGGGCGCCCCAAAGGTTGCCGAAGTTCATGAACCCCAGATAGCCCGTGTCCACGATCATGAGGTGGGTTCCTGTGACGATGAAGACGAGCAGGGCTGCATACATCCAGTTGCGGCTGCGCTTCGAGATTTCGCTCAGCGCGAAACCGTCCCCGCGTTTTGCGAGTGCAGGCAGGTAGATCAACGCAAGCAAGAGGTAATGCCCGATAAAAATCACGGTTGCCAGCGCATGAAGCCAGGTGGAGATGGAAATAAGAATTTGCGACATGGTTGTATCCTTTCGATACGATCTCGGCATCCGGCAAAAAGGACTCCCCCGCCGGTGGGGGAGTCTTGGATTCTTCAAGGAGGGAGGCTCGAACGACTCGTCATTTATCGCCCGGTGGTTCACGCCGCCGACGCCGTTGATCTGTTTGCTCACCTCGGCTGAGCCGTAGTAATTGACCGAACCGGCGCCGGAAATTTCGGCGTCCAATTCGTCATCCACCCATACGGTGGCGCTGCCCGCGCCGCTGATGTGGACGTCGGCGTTGCTTCCGTGCAGGTTTGCGCCGTCGAACCCGCCGAACCCGCTGATGTTTACGTCGAGGCTGTCGGTCGTGCCGGAGGCGGTCAGACTCCCTGCGCCGCTCAAATTCACCGAGAGTTCCCGGACTTTAATGTCCACAAGTTTCAAATTCCCTGCGCCGCTAAGGGAGACGAACAGGTCGTCGGTTTGCAGCCCGTCAATGGTGAGTTCGCCTGCGCTCGAGAAATCCACGTCCTTCAGGGTCTTGACCGTGATGGTGATGACGACGGGTCTCGTCGGGTTGACGTGCCTCTCGCCGGTTTTCTGATAGAAGATTTCGAGCGTGCCCCGGTCAATCTGCGTTTTCAGATCGGGCAGTAGGTTATCCTCCGCCTCGATGGTGAGCGCTTCGTTTTCGCCCTGGAGGATGGTCACCTGCGCGGGGTAGTCCACGCTGACGGCATCGAAACTGCCGAACTCACGCGATTGGGCGATGACATTGCCGGAGCCGCGGATTCCGGGCCCGATGAAAAACTCGCCTTCGCCTCCAAAGGAGGGAAAGGCGGGGTTATCCCAACCCAATTGCGGGGCGTAGACAACTGCAAGCACTGCGCCGCCGACGATGATGACATCCAGTACGAGGGGGACATACTTCCAATAGGCTTTCAGGATCATCCCCGCGCCCGCCGCAATGAGCAGGTAGGGCCAGATGCGGGTCAACGCCCAAAGGTTGGAAGCGGGGATGACGTTCCCCTGAATCAACAGCCAGATTGCTCCCGCGGCGATGAGAAACAGGGGACCGAAGATAGAACGCGGTTGTGACATGATTTCCTTCTTTCTTTTATCTCACATTTTCTATCGTACTTTTTCCCCAGAGTCAGAGCCTGGCAGTCAGGCAGCATGAAGATACAAGGCAATTTGACTTGTTGATGCACCGGCACCGTCTGAAACCCTGCCCAACCACAGACACTTGCACCGCCGTTCGCTGCGCGAGTGCAGGTGAGACGCAGAACGCAAATGCGGTATCTGTGGGGAATAGACCAGGCTTTGGACTTTTCAGACGGCTCAAGCCGAGACGTGATTGATCAACTTGCCGGCGGGACGGAGTCCTGGGTGTCGTCCTTTTTGCCGCCGAATAGACCGGAACGCTTCAAGATCAGGTACGCGCCCAGGGCAATGAGCAGGATGGGGAACAGGAAGTTGTTGAACGATGAGAAGATCATCTCGAAGAACGCGCCAAAGATGATGAACAGCACGATGCCCACCTTCATCACGCTCACGCCCGACCTCTTTTGATTCTCATCGCCGCCGTACCAGCCCATGATGTAAATCCCGGCGCCGACAAAGACGATGATCAGCGCCCAGAAGTAGGACATGGACTCCCAGTGTTGGGTGATGTTTTGGAAGAGCAGGATCAGCCCAATGCCGCCGATGATGCTGCCAGGGACGGCAAGCCCGGAAACCTGCCTGCCCGCCGCAAACATCGCCACGAAGAACAGGACGCCAACCACGATGACGATGAAGGGCCAGAGGAAACCCCAATCCACGTTGCGGACGAACTGAGCCGCCAGAGCCAGCAGACCGAACGCGATCAGGAGCGCGCCCCAGATCAACGCGCCGGTGTTGGAACGATTCGTTTGCATATTCATTCTCCTTTCGGTTTGTCCGATTGCCGTTTGAATTCGACGGCATCGGATTATCTTTTGCTCAATCATTCTAGCATCCCGCCGCGATGCAGTGTTACTAACAGGTCGCTTAAATTTGCGGACAGATGTAACGCAGACGCGGCTTGTCCTATGACCGGCGGCGTGCCGCAAGAAAAGCCTTCGCTGAGAGACCGTCTGAAAACCCGACCGCGAAGGCGCTAAGGCACGAAGCCCCAAAGTTTTTTCTTTGAGTCTTGGAGTCTTCGCGTCGTTGTGGTATAGAGGTTTGATTTTTCAGACACTCTCTGAGGACGGCGAAGGGAGCAGACTCCTCTACAAACTTTTCGCGCATCCTGGACGAGCGGGAAGTCCCTTGAATCGGCTCGAGCGGGAATTCTCCCCGGGTTGACGGCGCAGGTCATCGGTCCGGGATGATGCGTTTTGACGCCGGGTATTCAACCGTCTGTGGCGCGCATCCGCACGGCGGGGGATTTCCATCCAGCCAATTCTTCAAACAGAATGTAACAAAAGTCACGGATAGGTTCGGTAATCGTGGGTATTATCAGATAATGAGACAATATTTGTGAAAAAAGACACATTACGCAAGAGGAGAATCCCATGTCCGAGAAAGATAAGCACGAGACCGAGTCCGCCTCCAAATGGCAAGCCGTGTTCGACAACATCTGGCTGTTGTTCCTGCTCTCCCTGCTCATCAGCGGAATCATCTACAACGCCTGGGGTTTGTATGATCTTTTGAACGTCCCGCCCGCCCCATAGGAAAGGAGAATTGACATGCTAGCACCCGAAAAAACCTGGTGGAAGCCGATGGGCCGGATGGAAAAGACCTGGCTCACCGTGGCGTTTGTGTGGTGTGTGTTCCTCACCCTGATGATGCCGCTCTGGTATTTCATGGGCAAACAGAACGTGCCCGCCGAGACTTACAAAACCACGCCGTCCCAATTCAATGAAACCGTGAACGCCTTTGTGGAGCAGTACAAGGTCGGCGAAGATACCATCAACGGCGTGACCCTGCCGGTGGTGGAGGCGCCCCCCGGAAGCGACGTGTACCTGCGCGCCAGCACCTGGCAATGGTATCCCATTTTGCAGTTCAAAAAAGGCGAGACCTACCGCCTGCACATTTCTTCGATGGATTTACAGCACGGTTTCTCGCTCCAGCCTGTAAACATCAACCTGCAAGTCCTGCCCGGTTACGACTACGTCGCAACCATCATCCCGACCTCGACAGGCGAGTTCACCATCGTTTGCAATGAATTCTGCTCGCTCGGTCATCACACCATGATCGGCAAAATTATCGTGAAATAGGAGGAACAAGATGGCTGCACTCGCTCCCACAACTCCCTGGATCAAAGGCGCAAAGGCGGATTACCGCGTCTGCGGCGTGACCACCCTCAAAGTGGATATGCAAACCGAACGCCTCATCATCGCCAACGCGGTAATGGCGGTTGTCTGCCTTGTGCTTGGCGGCATCGCGGCGCTGTTGATCGCGCTCACCCGCTGGCAGGCAATCCACCTGCTCGACGCGACCTGGTTCTACCGCCTGCTCACCCTGCACGGCGTTGACATGCTCGTGGCGTGGATCGTGTTCTTTGAAATGGCGGGCTTGCACTTCGGTTCCACCGCCCTGCTCAACGCGCGTCACGCCGCGCCCAAACTCGCATGGTCTGGTTTCATCCTGATGGCGGTCGGCGGTCTGATGGCGAACTTCGTCATCCTGTTCGACCCGAAGAGCATCGTCACCTTCACCGCGTATGTGCCGCTCAAGGCTCACCCGCTGTTCTATCTCAGTTACATCCTCTTCGCCGTCGGCGCGTTGATTACGGTCATCACCTTCTTCATCAACCTCGTCGTTGCCAAACGCGAAAAACGCTTCGAAGGCTCCCTGCCTTTGGCCGTCTTCGGCTTGATGACCGCCGCCATCCTGGCGGTCTACACCCTGCTCGAAGGCGCCGCCGCCATTGTGCCGGCCTTCTTCTGGTCGCTTGGCATCCTGCCCGATTACGACCCCGGCATCTACCGCAACTTCTTCTGGGGCTTTGGTCATCCCGCCCAGCAGGTCAATCTCGCGGCGATGGTTGCCATCTGGTACATGCTCGCGCAGATGACCGTCGGCATCCGCCCGCTCAACGAGAAGTTCTCGCGCCTCGCCTTCATCCTCTACCTGTTCTTCATCAACCTCGGTTCCGCCCACCACCTGCTGGTGGATCCCGGTCTCAGTTTTGCCTGGAAGGCCGTCAACACCTCCTACGCCATGTACCTCGCCGTGCTTGGTTCGATGATGCACGCCTTCTCCATCCCCGCCGCTATGGAGGTTGCCCAGCGCGCCAAGGGACATACCAAAGGCTTGTTCGGCTGGTCGCGCAACGACCGTGGAACGAACCCGGCTTCGGCGCTCTTGTCGTGTCCATGATCCTCTTCGGCTGGATCGGCGGCGTCACCGGCGTCACCATCGGCACCGAGCAGATCAACATGCTCGCGCACAACACGCCGCGCCTGCCCGGTCACTTCCATGCCACCGTCGTCGGCGGCACCACGCTCGCCTTCATGGGCTTTACCTATTACGTCATCCCGCTCATCTTCCGCAAGGAACTCAAACTCAAAAAGTGGGCGGTCTGGCAGCCTTACGTGTATGGCGTCGGTTCCGCGCTTGTCTCCCTCGGCATGATCACCAGCGGCTTGCAGGGCGTCTCCCGCCGCAACTGGGACATCACCTTCGCGGGCGTCGTCCCCGGCACGGTGGATCTCACGCTTGCCATCTTCGGCATCGGTGCGCTTATCGCCGTCACCGGCGGCATCATGTACGTGACCATCGTCCTGGTCTCCATCCTCACCGGCGAGCGCAAGGAAGCGACCAACATGCTGCTCGTCAGCGGCGCGAACAACCCACTGCTTGAATCCACCCAACTGACCGACGAACAGATGGAAAGCAAACAGAACCAGCCCAAAGGCACGCTGGTGTTGGTCTTTGCCTTCCTCGTCTGGTTCGCCATGTATTACCTCGGCAACTGGTGGCTGCTCGGACGTACCTGGTTCATCCGGTAACACTCTCCTTTTCATGTCATTGCGAGCCGCCGTCGGTCGAGTAGTGGCGTCAACGACGCCACATATCGAGACCAGGCGGCGAAGCGATCCCTTTTACGCGACGAAGAGATTGCTTCGGGGACTAACGCCCCTCGCAATGACATGACAATTTTACAGGGACATGATGCCCGCTTCTTTTCTCCTCGGCTTATTCGGCAGTCTCGGTCATTGTGTGGGGATGTGCAGCGCCGTCATCATCCTTTTTGATCGCCAGCCCATTTTTCAAAATAAATTCGCTTGGGTTCTCGCCCATGCGGGGCGCATCACCACTTATTCCCTGCTTGGCTTCGTCTTCGGCATGTTCGGTCAGACCCTCTGGTCGTTCGGAAACCTGCAAGCGATCCTCTCGATTCTCTTTGCACTGATCGCCTTCTATCTCGCCTCCGCCTTCATTGGATTAACCCCCTCGCCCGAACTTTTGCTCTCCGGCTGGACTCAACGCTGGGGGAAAGCCATCCGCAATTTCAAAACCGCCTCTCTCTGGACCTCATACCTGCTCGGCCTCCTGTGGGGACTCCTACCCTGCGGCTTGGTCCTGACCGCGCTCATCACCGCAGTTGCTTCCAAATCCGCCTGGCTCGGCGCGTTGAACATGCTCGTCTTTGGCGCTGCCACCATCCCCAGCCTGCTCGCCGTCAAATGGCTGGCGGCGAAATCCGCCTCCCGCCTCTGGTCACGCGGACTCGCCTCTCTCGTCCTGATGCTCTTCGGCTTCCAATTCGCCATGCGCGGGTTCGCCTCGCTTGGATGGGTGGATCATCTCACGCTCGGTTCGTTCATGTTTTGGTAGGCAGGGAAGGGATGTGAAAACATCGTCGTTTCACCCTTTTCGGTCGGCGCAAGCCAGGGCGGAATATCATGCCCTGTACATGGAAAGGTCCAGGGCATGGCCCGTCGCGTCGGAGACCAGGTTCATCGAAACTCCTTCAGGATGGACCTTTGTACGCGCGAGCGGGGGGATCGCAAATCCGCCGCTGGTGTTATTGCCCGGCAGCCTCGCCACATCGCTTACGTGGATTCCCAACATCGCAGCTTTATCCGCCCATTACAGGACGTACGCCCTCGATAGCATTTACGACTTCGGGTTGAGCGTAAGCCGCCGAAGGATCAAAACTCGGGAGGACATCATAACCTGGCTGGCGGAGGTATTATCGGCGCTTGTCCCCGAAGGGACGCTGAGTCTGGTTGGTTTATCCTATGGGGGATGGCTCGCAAGTCAGTACGCGCTCCGTTATCCTGAACGCATTCAAAAGGTCGTGTTATTGGCTCCGGCGTTGACCGTTTTACCGGTGTCGTTCGCCCTCATCCTTCGGGCGCTGCTCACCCGCATCCCATTCGCGGATTTTCATAGGCGGTTTTACTACTGGTTGCTTCATGACGCAGTACAAAGCGGAAACTCAGGACAAGCCTTAGTTGATGAAGCCATCGCGGACTGGAAGACAGCCGAAAGGTGCTTCAGCCCCATGCCCATGATCCCGGCAACGATCTTAAACGACAAGGCCTGGCAAAGTTTCAAAATCCCCGTTTTATTCATGGTCGGCGAAAACGAAAAGATGTATCCTGCTCAAAAAGCGGTCAGCCGGCTTAATCGGGTTGCGCCCCAGGTCAAAACCGAAATCATTCCCCGGGCCGGACACGATTTGACGTTTGTGCAGGCAGACACGGTGAACAGCAGGATACTCGAATTTTTGGAACATCGCTGAGCGATCAGGTTGCACCGTAATATTTGAATGAGTCAGAGTTGGAGGAGTTGTCGCGTCTCGCAGGTCAATTGCGGGATGGGTTGAGGAGTTAAACATCAATTAGAATATGACTTCCATGTTCCCCACCGGCACTGTCACCTTCCTCTTTACCGACATCGAAGGCTCGACCAAACTTTGGGAAAACCATCCCGAAGCGATGAAGACTGCCCATGCGCGTCACAACCAGATCTTGCAGGCGGCGGTGGAGGAAAATCGTGGGTATGTTTTTCAAATCATCGGTGACTCGTTCTGCTGCGCCTTTCAACATGCGGAGGACGCGGTCCGTGCATCCATCCTCGCTCAATCTGCATTGCAAGCGGAAGACTGGGGCGACGCCGTCATCAAAGTACGGATGGGAATCCATACGGGCAATGCAGACATCCAGGAGAACGGACTGTACCAGGGCTACCTGTCATTGAGCCGTGTGCAGAGACTCATGTCTGCGGGGCACGGCGGGCAGACTCTTCTTTCGCGCGCGACGCAGGAACTGGTGCGCGGCGCGCTCTCCGACCATGCTGCCCTGCGCGACATGGGCGAGAAGCGTCTCAAAGACCTGACGCAGCCTGAAAACATTTTCCAACTCGTCATCCCCGATCTTCCCACCGATTTTCCGCCGCTCAAGACGCTGGATATTTTCCGCAACAATCTCCCGGCGCAGACCACCGCCTTCATCGGACGCGAGAACGAGATCGCGGAGGTCAAGGCGCTCATCGCAAACCATCGCATCGTCACGCTCACAGGTTCGGGCGGCGCGGGAAAGACCCGCCTCAGCCTGCAAGCGGGCGCGGAATGTCTTGAAGCTTTCACAAATGGAGTCTGGTTCGTGGAACTGGCGGCGCTGACAGATGCGTCCCTCATCACCGGCGCGATCACCTCTGCGATGGGTTTGCGCGAAAAAGACAGCGACATTCAACTGCTTGCGAACACAATTGGTTCGCATCCCACCCTGCTAATTCTCGACAACTGCGAGCATCTTATCGAATCCTGCGCCCGTCTGGTGGAACGCCTTACGCAAGCCTGCCCAAAACTGCATGTGCTTACATCCAGCCGCGAAGCGCTCGGCATCCCCGGCGAGCATCCATATCGCGTCCCCTCCCTGCCCTTCCCTGATACCAAACACCTGCCTCCGCTGAACGAGATCGCAAAATGCGAATCGGTGCAGTTGTTCGTCGAGCGCGTGAAGACCTACGTCCCTTCGTTTTCCTTGACGGAAAAGAACGCCTCATCCGTCGCCCAAATCTGTTCCCGTCTCGACGGCATTCCCCTCGCCCTGGAGTTGGCGGCGGCTCGTGTCAAGGTCATGTCGGTGGAGCAGATGGCTTCGAGACTCGGCGACGTATTCAGCCTGCTCACCAGCGGAAGCCGCACCGCGTTGCCGCGCCAGCAAACGTTACGCGCATTGATCGAATGGAGTTATGACCTGCTCTCCGAATCAGAAAAGAATCTTTTCCGCAGGCTGTCTGTGTTTTCGGGGGGCTGGTCGCTCGAGGCGGCCGAATCCATTTTCGGCGGAGAAGGAGGCGAAGCCATCCTCGACGATCTCGCAAGGCTGGTGGACAAATCTCTCGTCAACAAGGAAGAGATCAACGGCGAAGCGCGTTTCCACATGCTCGAAACCATCCGCCAGTACGCGCAGTTCAAACTGTTCGCTTCGGAGGAAGTGGAGGAGGTCAAGGACCGTCACCGCGACTGGTTTATGCAATTGGCGGAAGAGGCGGAACCTATCCTCCGCACAGGCGGGCAACTGCCCTGGCTCGAACGGCTGGAAATGGAACACGACAACCTGCGCGCCGCGATGAGTTGGAGTATCGAGCGAAAGGACGTCGAGCAGGCTTTGCGCATCCCCGCCGCGCTTGGATATTTTTGGGATATTCACGGGCATTATCGCGAAGGAATCAACTGGCTGACCCAGGCGTTGAAAGTGGATGAAACGAACGCGAAGCAAAATCATCCGCTTGCATGGGCGAACGCCGCTCACGCGCGTTTTGCGCTATCCACCGCCATTTCCAGAACCTTGACACACTTCCAACCGGAGATGGATGAAGTGGTGAGGATTTATCGCGAGTCTGGCGAGGACTTCCGGCTTGGACATGCGCTGTATCATGCGGCGTACATCCCGGCATATTCGGGAAATATAGATAAGGCTCAATCTGCCTATGAAGAAAGCCTTGCCGTGTACGAACGGATCAACGACCCCTGGGGAATAGGAGCTTGTATCCACTGCCTCGCTCACGCCGCCGAACACAAGGGAAACACCGAGGAGGCATTCCGTTTATTCGATCGGAGTCTGGAGGTCCTCCAGCCCGTTGGCGACCGCTGGAGTCTCTATCATCCCGTCGGGGATACGGCCCGGCTTGCCGCCAACCAGGGAGATTTGGAGGCGGCAAAAAAAGTTTTCCACGAAAGCATCCAAACCTTCGAGGAGTTGGGAAACCGCAGTTGGATTTCCAACAGTCTGCGGGGGTTGGCAAGGGTATATTATTTGCAAGGGGATTACGCCGTAGCGCGCGGGTTCCTCGATAAGAGTCTCGCAATCGCCGAAGCCATCAGCGACGCCTCCGAAGCTGCGTGGACGCAATATCGAATAGGGTTGATCGAATGGGCTGTAGGGCAAGGTGAGCGGGCGCATCGAAATCTGCTCTCCGCGCTGACCAGCATCGAGAAAACGGGCGTGCTGGAGGATATTTCACTCTTGAAAGCCTTTGCCGGGTTCATGGAATGTTTCAACGGTCGGGTCTCGCAGGGGCGCGAAAAGATCGAGACGGAGCTTGCGCGCATGAAATCTGAGACCCCCTTGGACGCGCATGACATCCTGCCCTGGTTCGCCCACGCCCTTTGGCTGGAAAAGGATATTCCGCGCGCCAAACAGACATATCTCGAGGCGCTCGAGGGCGTGAACAAAATGCGTTGGTTCATCCGCGTTCCCGAATGTTTGGAGGGACTTGGGAAGGTCGCCGTGACGGAAAACGATTTCGCGCGCGCCACGCGCCTGTTTGCGGCGGCGGAGGCGATGCGCGATAAAATGGGCACGCCGATTCCACCCGTCATGCGCGGGGATTATGAGGCCCACGCCCAAACATTGCGCAAAAAGTTAGAAAAGGATTTCGATTCCTTCTGGTCGGCGGGGAGAGGGATGACCATCGAAGAAGCCGCCTCGTTTGCGCTAGCCCTTTGAATGTAACAAAAGTTACGGTTTTTATCCGTTTTCTTTGTGATAATCTTTGACATATTTTTCACAATGTCACTTGCAGCGAATGTTTCTCCAGCCAAGCCCCTTGTCGTCTGCTCCCTGTGCGGATTAACCACCCTGCATCCGCTCACCAATGAACGAGGGGATGTCTTCTGCTGTCCCTCGTGCAGGGAGGTGGCAGTCTTTGCTGGCGGAGAATCCGGCCGGGGAGCGGGAGCAGGTCCAGGTCCAGGGGCGAAGCGAAAATATCACCCTCACGCTTGGCGGCATGTGGTGCTCATCCTGCGCCTGGCTCGTGAGCGAACAACTCAAACGCACAAAAGGCGTGGTGGATGCGGAGGTCAGTTTCATCCAGGGGCAAGCCAACCTGACGTTTGACTCGGCGATCACCAATCCCAAATTACTCAAAAAGCGCGTGCGCTCGCTCGGCTATCAAGCCGCGCTGCCGGATGAAAAACCGCACGACGAAGAAGAGTCCTTTTTCACCCGCCTGCTCATCGGCGGCGTAATGGTTCTGCATGATTTGATCGTGGGTACCGGCATCTACGCGCGTGAAATCTTCGGCTGGGCAACCCCCGAATCGCAGCCACTGGTGGACTTCTTCCAGGTGATGATGATGATCACCAGCATCCCGGTTTTGATCCTGCTCGGCCTGCCGATTCTGCGCGCAGGCTTCGCCTCCCTCCTGCGCGGACAGCCCAACATCCACACGCTGATCACCATCGGCACGTTCTCCGCGTTTGGTCTGTCCGTCTATCACCTCATCGTTGGTTACGGCGGCTTGTACTTCGATACCGCCACCATGCTCATCTTCTTGGTCTCGGTTGGGCGCTGGCTCGAAATGCAGGCGCACAAATCCGGCAACAAAGCGGTGATGAAACTGTTGGAGCAGATTCCAACCACGGCGACAGTGGTCACAAGTGAAGCGGATAGGGAAGTGAACGTATCCGACCTCAAACCGGGCATGCGCCTCCGGGTTCGACCGGAGCCCGCTTCCCCGTAGACGGTTTGATCGCCGCCGGAGAGGGCGACGTGGACGAATCGCTCCTGACGGGGGAACCCAAGCCCGTCCCGCGCCGCGCAGGGGACGCGGTCAAAGCGGGGACGGTCAACCTCGACGGCAGCTCGAGGTCATCGCTGCGGCGGTGGGCGAAACCACGATGGCGGGTCAAATCGGCAGGCTTTTACACGAAGCCTTGTGGGCGCGCTCTCCGCTCGAACGCATGGTGGATAAACTCTCGGCGTGGATGACACCCGCCGCGCTTGCGCTTGCGACGATTGCCTTCCTCGTTTGGAATTATGTTTCCGGCGTCGAAACAGGCTTGCTGGTCGCCTTGTCCGTTCTGCTGATCGCCTGTCCCTGCGCGCTGGGGCTTGCCACACCGCTTACCCTGTGGCTGTCTCTGGAGCGCGCCGCCGAATCGGGCGCGATTCTGCGAAGCACCGCCGCGCTCGAACGACTGGCAAAGGTCGAAACGGTTTTCTTCGATAAAACCGGCACGCTGAGTCAACTGCCGATGAAAGTGCAGAAAATCCATGTGGAGTCAGGGAGCTTGCTCCCGTCTTCCGAGAGCTTGCTCCCGTCAGCCGCAGGCTTGTCGCCAGCGAGCTGGCTGACTCCAGAAGTGGAATTTCTTCAAATCATCGCCTCCATCGAAAACGAGTCGGAACATCCGCTGGCGAAGGCGATTGTGGAATATGCAAAAGCGCAAGGCATCGAACTGCAAAAACCCGAATCCTTCAAAGCCCTGCCCGCACTTGGCGTAATGGGCAAATTACCCAATTCCCCAATTACCAATTCCCCAATTGCCATCGGCTCTTCACGTCTCATGTCTGCCGAGGGGTTGGAAATGCCCGAGGAAATACGTCAACAGGCTGAGGCGTGGAAAGAAGCGGGCTTGGTCGTCGTCTATGCCGGGTGGGATGGGCATGTTGTCGGGGCAGTGGGGTTAGGGGAGACAGTCCGCGCGGAGGCGAAAGAGGTTGTCGCTCAGTTGCATTCGCGCGGACTGAAGCTTGGCATGCTGACGGGCGACGAAGCCGGTGCAGGCGAACGCTGGCAAAAAACGCTGGGCATCCCCGTGCAGGCGGCGCTCACGCCCGATGAAAAAATGAAACGGCTGGCGGAAAACGCCGCGATGGTCGGCGACGGGATCAACGATGGACCCGCGCTTGCCGCCGCGACGGTTGGGCTGGCGATGAATCACGGCACCGATGTGGCGCGCACCGCCGCCGACATTGTGCTGATGCGCGACGATTTGAGAGTCATCCCCTGGCTCGTGGACCTTTCGCGCGAATCCATGAAACGCGTGCGCCAAAACCTCGGCTGGGCGGTGGTCTACAACCTGCTCGGCGTGGCGCTGGCGATGGCTGGCTTGTTGCAGCCCGTCTTCTCCGCGTTTGCAATGGTGGCGAGCAGCGTCTTCGTCACGAGCAATGCGATGAAGATGAATAAATTTCCATTATTGGATGAAGAGAACGCTGCCACCTGACACCTGAAACCTGATACCTGGAACCTGAAACCTGACACATGATACCTGACAACCCCTACGCACAACGCAAACTTTTACGCATGCTCGAAAAACTATGGGCGCGCATGGAAGGCGTAGTCAACCGCTTTACCAAATCGGATTTCAACCCGCTCTATCATCTCGGCACGCTGACCATCTTCATGCTGATCGTCCTGCTCGCCACGGGCGTGTATCTCACCGTCTTCTACCGCCCGGGCTTGGACGTTGCCTACGCCACCGTCGAAAAAATCGATTCGACTTGGTTCGGCTCGCTCATCCGCAGTATTCACCGCTACGCCAGCGACGCGATGATCCTGCTCATCATCCTGCACATCCTCAAGATGTTGTTCAGCGACAAATTCTGGGGTCAGCGCTGGCTGGCGTGGACGAGCGGCTGGATCATGCTCGCAGGCGTGTGGCTGACCGGAACGATGGGCTACTGGCTCGTCTGGGATCAGCGCGCGCAGTGGATGACCGAATACATGATGCAGACCCTGGCGGGCACGTCGGGTCTCACCTACGTCGCGGCGGATATCGAATCACGCACGTTTTCCAACTTCGTCATCATTCTATTTTTGCACGTCTTTTTGCCGATCATCGGTTTTCTCGGCATTTACATTCACGGCTTGCGCCTTTCCCGCGCGCGCTGGTGGTCGCCGCGCTGGGTAAGCGTTCAGGCGCTCATCGGTTTGGTGATCCTTTCGCTCATCAAACCCGTCCAATCCTTTGCGCAGGCAGACCTTTCCACCCTCGTCCAATCCGTGCCGATGGATGCGTACTATCTCGGCTTCCTTCCGGTGATTGACCAATGGGGAAACCTGATTTTCTGGGGACTGGCAATTCTGCTCGGCGGGAGTTTGTTCCTGCTCCCCTGGCTCGCTTCGGGGCGGGACCTCGGGCCTGCCACTGTCACCGACCCGGCTTGTACTGGCTGTAACATTTGCTACGCCGAATGTCCGTACGACGCCATCCGCATGACGGACCGCGACGACGAGACGGGTTATCGCAAACTCGCCGTCATCAACGCCGCGCAGTGTACGGGATGCGGCATTTGTGTGGGGGCATGTCCCACCGACGCGATTGCGTTGGAGGGCGGCTACAGCGGGGAGCAGGTCTTCAATGCGGTGAAGGGCGCGCTGCATCGTGAGATGAGCGAGGGGAATTCCGTCACCGTCCTGTTTGCGAGCCAGCGCGACGAAGCGTTGGGGAGTCTGCCCGCCCGGTTAACCGTCAGCAAGGATGGCTCTCCAATCACAGTATCCGCCTGGGGTGAGGATGAGGCGGCGCGCGTTGTCACGGCGGTCATTCCTTCTGCAGGCGCGGTCAACATCGAGTGGATCAAGTCGCTTCATCAGGACGGCACGCGCGATATCGTCATCCTTTCACAGCCGTACGACGACAGCCTCAACCGCGAAGATGCGCATTGGATTTTGAACCGCCTGCATTTACGCCCCGCGCTGGTGAAGGAGGGATTGCACTGGCTCGAAGTCACGCCCGGCGATGCCAAGACGGTTGAAGGTTTTTTGAACGACCTGCACAAGCCGGAACTGCAAAATGGAAAGCATCCGCCTGCCCTGCCTCCTGTGAAGGAGAGAAACAAATTCATCCCGTCGCTGGTGAGCGGGCTGGTTGGAACCATGCTGTTGTTGGGGCTGTTCGCATTGGCTTTGCCGCTGGATGTTTCGGCGGGCATGCGGGCGGCGGAGCAAAGCGCTTTGAGGGTGGCGGTGGATGCGAAAGGCAGGGTCGAAGCGGCGGCGATCCCCGAAGGCGTGACCCTGCCCGAAGGCGCGGGACCCCGTGCAGATTTTCGGCGGTGTGCATTTCCCCGTCAGCGTGCGCGTGTTGGTGGACGGCGAAACGATCCTGGATGAAACCTATAAGCCGTCGGGCATCAGCGGCAACGGACGCATCTCGGCGCTGGAATTTTTGGAAATCGCCCCGGGCGTTCATCAGGTGGAAGTGTGGATCAAGGACGACGCGAACGATTACCGTTTGTCGTATTCGGGCGAGGTAAGCTTTGAAAAGGGCAGGGCGTTAATCCTTGCGTATGATGAGAAGTTGGATGCGTTTGTGTTGCGATAACAGACGATAGACCATGGACCATGGACGATCAGTCCCGCTTGATGGTCTATGGTCTATCGTCCATCGTCTTTTTTGGTTTTCGGTTGTACGCCACCACGAACCAGAGCAATGCAACCACCAATACTCCAAATGGAATCCACGCGAGCAGTGCGCGCTGAACCAGCACACTGCGGAAGGGGGCTTCGGCGGCGGGGTTGGCGGCGTACCATTTTCCGTCATATTCCGATGAACCTTCCACCAATCCATCGTAAAAAACATAATCCGTGTACGGGTAATAATGAAGCTGATCGAAGGGGATGTCTTTCGGCTTGTCGTCGGTAAATTCCACGTACACGCGCACAATCTGGTAGCCCTGTCCGGGGTCGGCGGGAGCGGGGATTTCAGCCTGCGAGAAATCGGCAAAGGCGAAAAAGTCCTGCGTGAGCGCGGGGTCGGTGACGTTGATCTCGCCTGTGATGCCGGGTCCCTTCACGGTGATGTAGGAAAAGTCGCCCTTGGCAAAAACAACCAGGGTTGGGATGAACAATCCCAAAGAAAGCGCGAAAGCAAACCATTTTCTGATCATATTCAATCTCCGTTAATTGGTTGCCTGGATTGTACCGGATAGTTCGGACAAAGGCTGTAACGGAAGTCCGCTTTGGGCGGCGGCCCGGAAAATTGCCGTGTTACTACACTGGTTATCATCCCTCGAAACGGGTAGAATGTGCATGGCAAAATTTAATGGATAACCCGTCATGAAGAAAATATACAGGATTCCGGCTTTCTTTTTGTTATTGGGGATTGCAAACATATTTTGCACTCTCTCGGTCCCGCCGACCGCGATGCCGACGCCGACGCCCATGGCGACTCCCATCGAGATGCCAGACGGCATTTACTACGTCAGCCCGGACGGGGATGACGCCAACAATGGTACACAAAGCAAGCCCTGGCGGACGATCCAGAACGCGGCGAACACGGTCGTTGGGGGAGGGACGGTGTTCGTAAAAGAGGGGAATTATGCTGAACGGGTTGCTATAATCCACTCGGGCACAGCAGACCTGCCGCTCCGGTTTGAGGCGGAGGGGAGGGTCGTTACGCAGGGGTTTACCATTGCCGCCAATTACGTGTCCATTCGCGGATTTGAAATCACCGATACGCCCGACCATGTGCGGGATGGCTGGGGGATCTGGGCGCGAAGCAGTTACTGCATCATAGAAAATAATTATGTGCATGATGCAACGCGGGGCGGCATCCTTCTGTTTGTCCTGCCGGGGGAGGAGACCCAAGTCCACGATTGTGTGGTGAGAAATAACCGGCTCTACCGAAATGCGTTTGCCGGAATCGAAGTCCGCGGGCGCAGCCACCTTGTGGAAGGAAATGAAGTTTGGGGCACAATCCAGCTTCATCCAAAATGGCTTGACCCTCCGAGGTGGGCGGATGCGGATGGGATACGTTTCCACGGTGCGGGGCATGTATTTCGAAAGAATTACATCCACGACATTGTGTACGGTGTTCCCGAAAATCCCAAACCGCACATTGATTGTTTCCAAACCTTTACAGATGGCAGTTATCACGAAGCGGCGAGCGACGTTATCTTCGAACAAAACCTTTGCGAGAACATGCAGGCGCAAACTCCGCTGGAAGCCGGAAAGGCTTTCATGATTCAGAATGCAAATAATTTGATCATCCGCAATAACGTTTTGCGGTCCTATCGGGTACTGCAAGCCATTGACAGCAATAACCTGCAAATCATCAACAACACATTTACCAACCAGCTCGACCTGTCCGTGAGAAACAGCCCGGCAATGATTACATTTACCAATACTCTCGACAGCCTGGTTAAGAACAACATTTTCTTCAACCCGCTGTTGCACGTCATTTATTTCAATGACAACGTCTCGGAAACCGGCGCGGATATTGGACATAACAATGTCTTTCGGAGCGATGGAAGGAATGTACGCGGGACGCCGTACCCGAACGACCTGTGGAATGTAGATCCTCTGTTCGTAAATTACGAACAGGGGGATTTTCACCTGCAGCCTAATTCCCCGCTCATTGACGTGGGCGCTTCTCTTGCCATTGTTTCGACGGATTATGATGACGATCCGCGTCCCCAAGGGAGCGGCTATGATATCGGCTCGGACGAATGGATGTCTGACAATTCGCTCAACCCGGACGATTTCCTTGTCATAATTTTCTTAAAATTGCCTCCCTTTTTGCAATAAATGCAGTTTTAGGGTTTTTGGCGCTATTCTTCGAGAATGCCTTCCATGCCCGGATTTATTCGTATTTTTTCGAAAATTTGTAAAAATTGAGGGAATCTTTCCTCAATCTTAGAATTTTCTATCATTTTTGAAAAGTCAAAAGCGGGTTGAATCGCGCAAATTTCCTTCGCCTATTACAGATTTGATAAGGGGACTTTTGTAATAGGTGAGTCGCCCAAAACTTGGTTAAGATGGAGGTGCAATAAAACAAGGAGAACCAATGAAGAAACACAAAATATATCCGGGTGCCGGCTTGGTGTTAGCCGGTGTACTTCTATGGATGATGATTGCACAAACGTCAACGGCAAAGGCTCTGTATGCGTTCGCAGATCAATTGACAGAGACTTTAACGGCGACTTCTACGGATGTAGTCACTGAAACCGCTACTATCACGCCGGAGCCTTCTGCTACATCAACGACTGAAACCGCCTCTGTCACACCGGAACCCTCCGCCACCCCAACGTTGTCTCCGACTCCTGCCGATATGCAAATGACAGATACGCCAATCCCGACCGGCACGGATGCGGTAGAAAAATCTTCTTCAGTAGCGGCGATAGATGCTCCTGGAATCTTTTATGTCTCTCCCAATGGGAATGACGGAGGGTCGGGCGCGCAAACTGATCCATGGCGTACCATCCAGCATGCGGCAAATACTGTCCTGCCAGGCTCCACTGTAATCGTTCTGGAAGGAGTATATCTTGAACGCGTCAGGATTTCTCGCTCTGGTGCGTCAGATGCCCGAATTATATACTCGGCGCAGGGAACAGTTGAGATGCAGGGCTTTACAGTAAATGCGCATTTTATAACTATTCGCGGTTTTAATATTACAAATACTCCCAATGACTCTACAGATGGATGGGGGATTTGGCTCAAAGGGAGAAATTGTGTGATAGAGAACAACTATATTTATAATGCGACGAGAGGCGGTATTCTCCTGTTTGTGACTCCGGGAAAGGAAAGGTCTACTCGTAATTGTGTGGTAAGGAATAATCGTTTGTACCGGAATGGATTCGTGGGAATCGAGATTCGCGGACGAAAGAATCGGGTGGAGGGGAATGAAATCTGGGGAACCATCCAACGCCATCCAAAATGGACAAACCCTCCAAGCTGGGCGGACGCTGACGGCATACGTTTCCATGGTTCAGGACATCGTATCAGAAGGAATTACATCCATGACATTGTTTATGGCATTCCCGAAAACCCCAACCCGCACATTGATTGTTTCCAGACGTTTTCGGACGGCTCTTATCATGAAGCGGCGAGCAATGTCATAATCGAACAGAACTTATGTGAGAACGTGCAAGCCCAATCTCCCATGGAAGTTGGGAAGGCGTTCATGATTGAAAATGCGAACACTCTGACCATTCGAAACAATATCCTGCGGGCATATCGTGTGTTGCAAGCCATAAACAGCAGCAACCTGCGAATTGTCAATAACACGTTTACCAACAAACTCGGTCTATCCACTATTAACAGCCCCTCAATGATCACCTTAAAAAACACACCCTACAGCATAATTAAAAATAACATATTTTATGATCCGTTGAATAAGGTAATTCACTTTGCAGACACTATTTCTAAACAAGGCATCGAAATAGGGGACAACAATATTTATCGAAGTGATGGAAGGCTCGTTCGAGGCAAAAAGTATCCTGGAGATTTGTGGAATGTAAATCCGCTCTTCGTGGATGCTGCGGCGGGCGACTTCCGCTTACAGGCAGGGTCACGTTTGATTGACAAGGGTGCAATACTTACCATCGTCAAGTCAGATTATGCAGGGACGGCCCGCCCCCAGGGAAGCGGTTACGAAATTGGTGCGTATGAATGGGCGCCATGAGCCGCTTCAACGGATAACTGTCCATCCTTCAAAACGGCGACTGCCGTAGTCTCCACTTCCATTTCACCGCGCGGACGAGAGTCCGCGCGGTTTTTCCACCAAACGGCAACATCACGGGACAAAGCGTGCCAGTACTGATTGCGCGCCTTCATCGTTGAGAGGAAATCCTTGTATATTTCAAAACTGGCTGGATCGCGCAGGTAATCAGGATGGGAATTGACCAGCGCCATGCCATGATATTTTTCGATGAAATCCACCTTCTCCAGCCACAGTCGCGGAGTGGTCTCGCCCAGCACGGATGTCAACGTGTAATCCTGTGCCAGCGTGTAGGGCAGTTCCACGAAACGCCCGATGAAGAAAGGATGGATGCTCATCGTTCCGCCCGGCATGGGTTCGAAGGGGTCGCTGTCGAAGAAGGACAGGTCGTATTCGATTTCGAGCGCCTGCATCCAATACGGGTGGCGGTGGGTGAGCGGCGAACGAAAACCAACCGCGCCGTACTCTTTGAGGTAATGGTTGATTCGCGCGGCGCGGCGCATGAACTCCGTATGGGAACTGAAGAGTTTGCCGTCGTGCTTCAAGCCGTGGATGCCGATCTCAAAGCCGCGTTCACGCAGTTCGCCGATCAATGACCTGTCCACGCGATACCGTTCCGGGACGAAATTGAACGAGGAACGAAAACCGAGACTCTCTTCCAATTCCGCCACTTCGCGGACGAATTGCTGTCCCTTCGCTTCTTCGATGTCATGGGTGAGGACAAAGGCGCGGCGCCTGCCTTGAGGCCCAGAACGGCCCGAACCGGACCGAGGACATGCCGGTCAATTCGAGGACGTTTTTCAACACGTCAAACTGAAAGCGTGGATAACGCTCCTCGATGGGCCAGCCCAGCTCAAAGTCCCGTTTGTGGCGCGATTGCAGGAGTTGACGAAGCGCGCGGCTGAGAATCCGCGGGATGAACGGCTTCAGCACATAGTAGAGCCGTCGAATTTTGCTGAGTTCCCAATGACCGTTCCCAAATTGACCCTCGCCCAGCACGAGTTCGAGAAGTTCGCCCTCATCCTTTGGGGTTGAGTTCAGCCGCAGAACGGGCAGCGCTTTGCGGACGGCATCCTCCCAAATCGAATCATCCACGGGATGGTGGAGCCGCCAGAAATTCTTCGAGGTGTTTACAGCCCAAAGATTGATGGTCATAATTTATTCGGAAGAAGCCTGGCAAACAGGATGCGAATCAAACGAAGCGTGAAAAAGATGCCAGGCAGGGGGTCTGAGCGCGAATAGACCGCCCACATCTTTTCGCCGCGCAGGGATACCAGCCATTCGCGCCAGGTCAGCACGCGCTTGCGCACATAGGCAATGGCGGCGCGCAAATCCAGCCGCCAATCCAGCCAGATGACCCCCGTGCGAAAAGTGAGGCACGGCTCGACGGGAAGATTCAACGTATCACAGTATGCGATATATCCGAGGTCAACGCCGCAGCGCGCGCCCAGCCCGTCCCACATGCCGAAGCGGGTGTTGACTTCGATGAGTTTATAAGTTTCATCGCGCGGGTCTTTTTTGAACTCGATGCCGCCCAGCCCCTGATACCCCGCTCCCTGAAACACGCGCAATCCCATCGCGATCAGTTCCGGGTCGTAATAACTGTGGACGAAACTTGCGGAGCCGAAACCGATCGGGATGACGCGGTCCTTGCGCCCGGCAAAAGCCGCCAGCGGCTGCGATTGGCGATTCATATAGAACGATACATAATACAGGCGGCTGTCTTCGCCGGGGATAACTTCTTGAATGATCAATTCGGGATTGATCGAAGCCAGCTGGCGATAGGCGTTTTTCAACTCGTCTGCATTGTTGCACAGGACAACCTTCGCGCGTCCTTCCAGGACCCCGTGCCTGAGTCGTCTTTCAATGAGCGGATCATGCCACTGTGGGCTTTCTCCGGGTTTGATGATGGCGGGATACGATATTCGAGCCGCGATCTGCTCTATTTCATCGGTTGAGGCTGGGAAAAAAGTGGCGGGTGCGGGGATGTTTAGCCTGCGCGCCGACTCGATCAAGCCGACCTTGGTGCAAAGCGCCTCAATCGTTTCCTTATTCGGCATGACGAATTCGTAATAGTTCTTCAGCATTTCCCGGTTGCGGGAAATGGTCAGCACGTGCTCATCGCTTAACGGAACCAGCACCGGCTTGCCCCCCAGCTGTTTCGAAAACCGGACGAGGAATTCCAGAAATTCCCGGCTGTTTTTTTGCGGGTCCGGCGATAAGACGAACTGACAGGTGTTCGAGTATTTGCCGACCGCGTGTTTGTCGTGGTCCAAGCCGTAGATTGGGATGCCGCGTTTGTGCAGGGAACGCGCAATATCCAATCCCATGTGCTCATCGAGCGGGGTAAGAACAATTGGAATAGGGGACATTGGAAATTCCTTTCGATACTCGCTAAAGCGATGCTACGCGCATGTCAATGATCCCATCCTCAATCGGATAGGTTCTTCGGCAGTTGGTACATTCAAAAAATCCAGGTTCTGTAAGCAGGTCCGAGCCGCAGCGCGGACAAGCGAACAAAGACTCATCGGCAAGCACAGGCGGCTCGTCCTCTTTGACGCGCGCATCCAGAAAGATCCACGGTGCAAGGGAAGACCTGCCCAGGAATGGGGCGAGTGAAATGCCCGGCGGGATGAAATCCGCCAGGAAGCCCGAATATTCCACGATCTTGTTGAACACTCCCGCTCCGCGGCAGGCTAATACCTCGAAACCTGCGGCGTCCAGCAAGTCTGCCATATACGCCGGGTGATGGTGAAAATGATTCGCTTCCACCATCAAGGGCTTCTTCTCGAATGGATTATGTCGTGTTCCGCCGAGAAGGTACTTAACAACCCGATAGGCGTTCCTCTTGTTGCTGTAGTTGAAAAGAAAACGTCCGCCCGGTCTCAGGATTTTGCGCACGCCTTGTATGCAGCCGCGCGAATCGACCAGGTGTTGAAAGACTCGAACCAGCAGAACCTCGTCAAAGGCTCCGGCGCGAAACGGGAGATAGTTTACGTCCCCCCAGACGTAACAGGCTTTCCCGTTCGTCGCCTCTTGCGCCGTCTTCAGCAGGGAACGCGAGCCGTCGAACATGACCACGCTTTCAAAGCGGTCCATGTAACAACCGGCAAAGCGCCCGTGCCCACAGCCCAGGTCGAGCAGGCGGTTTCCATGAGACGGCAAAAGCTCGCGGACGATGGCTTGTTCGAGCGCGTTGAAGTTTGCCGTGTCCTTGCTTTCCCAGTAGTCCTGATAGGATACCCCTTCATACAGATCGTAGGAACTTGGCGCTGTCGTTGACGGCAAACCGCGCGGCATGGGAGGCACCTTCTCAAACATCGCTGCTCATACGACCACGGAATAGTCCATGTGCAGTTCGTCGAGTTCTTTTTGGATCCGGTCAATTCTTTTCAGCGCAGTCTCCTGCGAAACCTTGGAAGGAGCCTTGGAAGACTCCGCCACCGGAATCTCGTTGTACAAAAATATGTAAACCCGATCAAAGCCTCCGTGACGAAGCACGTTTATCGTATCGGTTACGTCCTCGTCCGTTTCCCCGGGGAACCCGATGATGATATCCGTCGTGAGCAGCATCTTTGTGCGGTGATCCCTTAAAGCCTGGATCGACTCTTCCAATTTGAACACATCGCTGTAGCGGTGCATGGCGTGGAGGATGCGGCTGCTGCCCGATTGGATGGGGTAATGAATTTCTTCGATCTTACCCTTCCGAAGGACGTTCAGGAAATCTTCCTCATATTTAATCAGCCAGACCGGGGACAGGTTCCAAACACGGACCTTATACCGACCCGGCAGATCGCACAAAGCGTTCAACAACTCAGGGAACTGCACGCCAATATCCACCCCATACGCGCCAACATCGTCTGCAATAATTTCAAAATCACGATATCCTTTTTCCAATCCTGCTTTGAATTCATCCAGGCAAACTTCAAGAGGTTTGCTGTGAAACTTTCCAACGGCGGAACGAATACCGCAATACGAACAGTTTTGGTTGCATCCCCACGATACCCGGATGGGGTAGGGGGACAGCTGCTGTGGTTTGTTTCTCTCCAGGGTCTTCCGAATGGCTGTGGGGACTTCTTTTTTCAGGATATAGCCAACGGATGCCCATCGAAGGGATTGAATCTTCGAAGAGAGAACTTTCCAAAACTTGAACCCAAAAAGACCTTCATAGGAGGGAAAATATTGGTTGGCATCCCCCAGCTCGGTGAATTTGAATTTCTCGTTTGAAAACAGGCTGTCAAAATCGTTCAACCGGGAGGTTGCAAGAGTCCTCCCGCTATGGATGGACGATACCGCCTGCCCGTTGATGGCTGGCAGACAGCCATAGACGACCAACTCGCCGTCGAATTTCTTCAAGGCATGGATTCGCCTTAGCGAGTTGGCTTCCCGGTCCAGCGAGACGGCGCATGTGACCAGGATGAGAAAATCGGCGCTGGCTGGGTTCGATACGACCTCATAATGATTCAAGCGAAAGAAGGCGGCGATTTTTTCCGCATCGAGCGACCTCCTGTTGCAAACCCCCAATACGGTTTCAATATACACTTTCCTTGTTCTTTGCAGACGATGGTTCATATATTACTCCTCATATCCACAATGCCATCCCTCACCGGATAGCCGCGCGAGCAGGATTCGCAGACCAGGTCCGAGCCGTGCCTGCCCAACCCGCCTCCACAAACCGGACAGGCAAGCAGTTCTTCAGGGTTCTTGACAGCGATCTGCGGCTCGGCGCTTGGAGCCTGCGCTTTACAAAATATCCAGGGAGCCAATGCGGTCTTTCCGAGCCAGGGCGCCAGGCTCATGCCGCTCGGGGAGAAACGACTCAACGGACCGAAGATGGGCGCCAGTTTATCGAAGACACCCGCTCCACGGTAGATCAATTTTTGGAACCCCAGACCAGCCAGCAGTCCAGAGACCGAGGCGGGATGGTGATGGAAGAAATTCGCCTCCACGGTCAGCGGTTCATGGCTGAAGGGATTGTGTTTGGTCCTCCCAAGCCGATATTTCAACATCTGCAACAGGTTGCGTTTGTTGCTGTAGTTGAAGATCAATGCGCCGTCCCTGCACAGGATGTCGGCGATGGATTTCATCACCTGATCGGAGCGGTTTAAATGATGAAAAACGCGCACCATCACGGCGGCGTCGAACGCGGCGGGGCGGAACGGGAGTTTGTGGATATCGCCCAGCACGTAGAGCGCTCTTTCGCGGTGCGACGATTGAGCCTGCCGCAAAAGCGATTCGGAACCATCGAACAGGACGATGTGTTCAAAGCGGTCTGCATAACACGGGAACAAACGCCCATACCCGCGACCAGGTCAATGATAGCGTTGCCGTGCGACGGCAGTAATTCGCGCAGGATGGCGCGGCTCGAGTTCGTCCAGTTTTTGGCGCGAGAGACTTTGCCAATAAAGCTGGTACTCCACATCCTCGTAAATGTCGAAGGCGTTGGGCACGTCCACGGGCGGCAGGGAATTGTTCACCGGAACTCCTTTTAGAGCAGGACCTTTTTGAACCTGGGCGGGCGCATGACGGAGGTTTTTTGGAGGCACAGGATCGGCTCCGGCGCGCGGTGCAGCGGAAGGAGTTGGGCTTTGAGCCGCATCAGGCTTCGGAACGCAAAGGCTTTCAACTTCGATTCCTGGTGCAACTTTTGATATCGCTCCGAGCCTTCGGGCATGGCGAGGTACACGGCATCGAGCGCGAAGCCGTGCGCTTCCAGCATGACTCCCAGGGTCTTGAACGTGAAATACCGCACGTGAGCGTAGAATTCATAACGCGAAGCCGGCGAACTGGGATGGTGGTAGGCGCGCCCGTAAAGCACCGGTTCGACGAGATATTCCGGCGCGGCGTAATTCGGCGTTGAAATGTAAAGGTAGCCGCCATCACACAAGATACGGTTGATCTCGGATAAAAATTCATCCACAAACAGCACGTGCTCTATCGTCACCAGCGAGATGACCGCGTCGAAGGAGGACGATGCGAAGGGGAATCCGGTATCTGAACTGTCAATGTCGAAATCGAGGGTCGGCGCGCCCAGTTTGTTGAGGTGTTTCAGGCAGGATGGGCTGAGGTCGTGGCTGATGATCTTTGCCGGGTAATTTTCCAGCACACGCTGCGTGACATACCCGATCCCCGCGGCGAGGTCGAGAATCTTTTTGTGGTTCCGGTTCTCGAAGATGGCGGGGAAAACGCGGTGGCGCTCCTTGAACGGGGGAAACGCCAGCGAGGCTTGCTCGTCGGCAACGCGGGATTCCTCAATCGTGATGGCGTCTTTTCTCATGGTTTCTTCTCCTAGGTTTTATAAAGTATGCGGCGCAGGATGGAATAGGCAAACTTGCTGGCGGCAAAAAGCGCCGGTTTTGCAACCCAAATGTTTCTTCCGAAACCGACCAGCTCGCCGCCGAACTTGGCTTTGAAATCGCGGACGCCGTACTTCTCATCCGGCTTGCCTGCCCCGCCGAAGTCGTAAACCCGGTATCCGTTCTTGCAGCCCCATTCCAGCACGTTCCACATCAAAAGTTCGTTCGGCACGCTGGACATGAAGCGCCTGTCCACGCCGCCGTACCAGCCGTAGACCGTGTCTTTGTAAAGCAGTTCCACCGAAACGGCAGCGGGTTCATCTTCCACAAACGCGAGCGCAAAGCGCACCATGTTCGCGGGAGCGAGCCGGTCGAGCGCAGAATGGAACAATGAAATATCCGGCAGCGGAACATTTGCCCTTCCGTACGTTTTCTCCAGAAGGCGGTAACAGTCCGTCACTTTGTCCCGTTCGTGGATTTCCTCGATTCGGACCTTGTTTCGTTTGATGCCTTTGCGGATGTGCTGGCGGGTGCGCGAACCGATCCGATTAAAAACCGCCTCAACCGGACCCTGGAGGTTGATCAGGTAATTCAAGTGTTCTTCGTACCGGAAGCCGGATTCCGCCAAAACCGGGAGTAATCCGTTCGGTTCAGATACGTTTCGCACTTCGGTAAACAGGGATGCCATTCCCGCGCTGCGTTTGTATTGACTCAGAAGTTCGGATAATGCCTGTGAACCAGACTGCCCTTCGCGGCAAAGCGCGCCGCCGAAGACGACCGTGCGGGTGGTCAATTTTTTTAGCAGCCCGTCGGACAGCGAAATATGCACGGGAATCCACAAGGCGGCGATGCCTTCATCATCCATTGCTGCCCAAACCTGCGGGAAAAAGCCTTTGGTTTCCCTCCACACCTCGAGCATCTCAGGCGTGTGAAAGATGTTCCCTTGGGGGTGGGATTTCACAAAATCCTGCCATTGCTCGTGAGGGATGGAGTTCAGTACGTCCACAGTCATGTTTTCTCTCTCGCTTATCTTCGACCGTTCGTTCCCAGACGGTTCACCAGTTTTACATAATCTTCGCTGACGCGCTGCCAGTTGTACTTTTCGTTGAACTTGACGATGTTGCGCGCCAGGGCGGAAAGCCTGGCACGGTCCCGGTAAAGGGACAAAATACAAGCGGCAAGGTCATCCACGTTATCGGGCGCGAAGAACTGGACGGTTTCGTCGTCGAAATAAGCCGCAATGGCGGGTGTCCGCGCGGCGATGGCTGGGACTCCCAGCGCGGCATATTCCATCAGTTTGGTGGGGAGGATTCCCCCGGTAAACACGCCGTTGCGGTAGGGCACCACGGCAAGGTCGGCGGATGTAAGCAGTGTGGGCAGTTCGCTCGTTGACAAGCCTGTCGTGCTGAATTGGACGAGATTCGATATGCCCAGTTCTTCCGCCAGGTTCAACAGGTCGTTCGAATATTCGCCCCAGCCGTGCAGGAGGAAACGAACATCCGGCGCCTCGCCTTTTATTTTGTGCATCGCTCTCAGGACGAGATCCAAGCCGTGCCGCTGACCGATCACGCCGTGATAGATCATCAAGAATTGATCTTTCTTCGGCGTATGTGTGCCCGCGCTCCGGTGGAAAATATTGTCGTCCGCCACGTTCATCACCACCGAGATCTTTTCGGCGGGCTGACCGCGTTCGACCAGCGACTGCTTCCATAATTCGGTCACTGTGATGATGTGGCTGGCAAACCGGCAGGAAAGCCATTCCTGCAAGCGGATGAGCCGGACGAGGAAGTTGTTCATTGGGCGCTGGTAGCGCTCGGCATAAAACTCCGGCATCAGGTCGTGGATGTCGAGAATCGCCTTGGCGCCCATCAGTTTGGGAATCAACGCGACAAAGACCAGAAAATCCGGCAGGTTATGGACTTGGACGACATCGTAGCGGTTCTTGAAGTATAGGCTCGTGAGGCGGAAGAAGGCGCGGACAAAGAACGCCAGGTATTCGAAGAGTTGGGCAAACAAACCCTGCCCCCTCTGCCGCTGGACGGGCAGGCGGTGGACTTGTACGCCATGGATGCGCTCGGATTCCGGGTCGCCCGGTTTGCTGAGGCAGATGACATCCACCTCGATGCCGTGCTTTACGAGCGCCAGGGCTTCGCGCTCCACGCGCGTCTCCCCAAGGGGATAGTAGGCGTGGACGACCATGCAGTGGCGTGCGGGGGTTTTCGAGGTTTGCGAGTGATTATTTTTCATGCGTGATCCCTGTTACCAGCAAATGCCGTCGTATTGGGCGGCGAGTTCCACTCCATTTTGAGAAATGCAGACCAGGTCTACAACGATCTGGTCGGGACGCGTCTTTTGGATGGCGGTTTGAAATTCGGGCGAGCCGTTGCCGATGACGATGACTTCGCTGTTCGCCACCACTTCCTCGATGGAATCGCACATCAGGGCGGCGACATGCGGAATCACCCGTTCGATGTAATCCCGGTTCGACCCGTGCAGGCGGGCGAGCGAAACGTTCCGGTCGTAGATCATGACATCGTAGCCTTTGCCGATCAGCGTTTCGATCAGCATCACCAGCGGACTCTCGCGCAGGTCGTCGGTGCCGGCTTTGAAACTGAAACCCAGGATGCCCACTTTGTTCCGCCCGGTCTTCTGGATCATTTCAAACCCGCGCTTGATCTGCCCGTCGTTGCTCGGCAGGATGGCTTCCAGCACCGGCAAATTCAAATCCAGGCGGCGACCGTGATAGAGAAGCGCGCGCAAATCCTTCGGCAGGCAGGAGCCGCCGAAGGCAAAGCCGGGCTTGAGGTAGTAGGGCGAGAGATTCAGTTTGGTATCCATGCAGAAAATATCCATGACTTGACGGCTGTCAATCTCCTGCGCCTTGCAGATGTTCCCAATTTCGTTGGCAAAGGTCACTTTCAGGGCATGGAAGGCGTTGTTCGCGTACTTGATCATCTCCGCGCTTTTGATGGGGACGGTGAACAATGGCGCGTTCAACGGCTGGTACAAGCCGGAAGCCGCTTCGACGGTTTGCGGATCGTAGGCGCCGATCACCGTGAAAGGCGGCTGGAAAAAGTCGCGTACGGACGTCCCCTCGCGCAGGAACTCAGGATTGAAGCAGATCCCGAAATCCCTGCCGGCGGTCTTGCCGGAGGTGCGTTCCAATTCGGGGATCACAACCGTCTCGGTGGTGCCGGGCAGGACCGTGCTGCGCAGGATGACGATGTGGAAGGCTTCTTTCTTCGCCAATGCCGCGCCGATCTCTGAGACCACCCTCCTGACGTAGGTGAGGTCGAGGCTTCCGTTGTGGTTGCTGGGCGTGCCCACGCAGATCATGGACACGTCCGAGTTCATGATGGCGTCGTCCACGTCGGTGGTGGCTCGCAGGCGTCCAATTTTCACCATCTCACCGACCATTTCGTCAATATCCTCTTCGACCACGGTGCTGTGACCGCTGTTGATGATTTCGACCTTCTGCGGGTTGACGTCCACGCCCACGACGCGGTGTCCCTGCCTGGCAAAACAGGCGGCGGAGACCGTGCCGATATACCCCAGACCAAATATGCTGATGCTCGTACTCATGTATTCCTCCGGTTTGATGTTCGGTGTTTGCGCATCGAATCAGCAAAAATAATTGCTTTCACAAATCGCTTCCGCCTGCAAGCAAGTAACCTGCGGCGCAGGAGATTAAGTTTTGTATTTGAGCCACGAAGACAGACTCCAACTGAGCGACCCATGCTCGCGCTGAAAATGCAAGTAATCGAGCGCGGTGCGGTTGTGGATGGGCTTGCGCTCCTTCAACAACTCAGGCAGTTCGCGGACGATGTGCCAGACCGCCTTGAAGACCCAGCCCACGCGCCCGCGCCGCAATCCCTTCGCCAGTTCGGCAGCGACTTTCAGCGGCAGCATCCAGACCAGCATCCACCACGGGTAGCGGACGATGTAAATGCGCAGGGTGTTGCGGAAATCGTGGTATTTGCGCTCCGTGCTGGCGATTCGCTTCTGGGGCGAGACGCGATGCAGGACCACCGCCGAGGGACAGTACAAAATCTTGTAGCCTGCATCCAGCATCCGTAATGCCAGTTCTTCGCCCTCGCGCCCGAAGAACAAGCGCTCCCAAAACAGACCCGCCTTGAGGAGCGCATCCCTGCGGAAGGCGCAGCCCGTCTCGGAGAAGTTGTGGGTGAAGAACTCCTGGTCGCCTTTCGTCTTTTGCTTTTCGCTGTATGCCCAACCGGCGGCGGGATCGAAATCCCGCGTGTGGGCGTTGACGACCTTCGAGTTCACCACGCCGATGGTTTCATCCTGCTCGAAGGCGCGGACGATGGCATTCAGCGCGCCGCGTTCGGGACTGGCGTCGCTGTCGAGGCAGAGGATGTACCTGCCGCGCGCCTGCCGCAAGCCGACGTTGCGTCCGCCTGAGGCGCCGTGATTCTCTGAGAGGCAGACCAACTTCACGTCCGGGAAGGAGGCGTGGATTTCCTCCGGGGTTCCATCCATCGAAGCGTTATCCACCACGATGATTTCAGAAATCGGGATAATCCTGCTCGTACACCGAGCGGATGGTTTCCAGCACATCCCGCTTTCGATTCCAAGTGGCGATCACAACGCTGAGGACGGGGTCGGGGGACATTTAGCGCGCGCCTTTTGTGTGTTGAAAATTTCTCATGCCGATCTGCTCCAGCCATTGCACGCTCATGCGCAAACCTTCGTCCAAGCCGACGCTGGGCTGGAATGCGAGCAGGTGATGGGCTTTTGAGGAGACGTAAACCGCCTTGCGTCCGTACAGTTTGAGGTCGTGGACGCGCGGCATGGTCTTCATGCGCGTTTCCACAAACTTCATGGCGCGCCGCGCCTGCCTTTGTTTGGCGGCGACCAGTTTGATCAGCCGCTCGAAGCGGCTGCGCGCAAACTTGATCGAATCGCGCAGCGGCTCCATCAGTTTGGTCTTGAAACCGATGCCCTGGGATTCGTACACTTTCAACGGCGGCAGGCCGAGCTCATGGTTGAAACGCTCGAAGTATTCGTTCCAGGTCGGGCGTTCGGGTCCGTTGAGGATGAAGACCTGCCCGACGGCGTCGTCGTTTTTCGCGGCGAGCAGGATGCCGTCCACAAGGTCGGTGGCGTAAATGAGGTTGCAGATGCCGTCCGCCGCGCCTTTGAAGATGCCCCAGTTGCCCGCCAGTAGTTTGTATGCCAGGTTGACCGTGAAGGTTTTGCTGAACGGTCCGTACACAATCGGCGGGCGCAGGATGACAAGCGGCAAGCCTTTGTCGTGGTATTCCCAGCAGACTTCCTCGGCGAGGATTTTGTTATCGGCGTAGGAATCGTGCATGCTCTGGCAGGGGAAGGATTCGTCAATGCTGCCGGACTGCTCGCCGAACACTTCCGTGGTGGAAACATGCACGAAGCGCTCCACGCCGTGCTTGTGCGCCGCTTCCAGCACGTTGCGCGTGCCTTGGGCGATGGATTCATCCGCGCCCTTGGCGCAGTGGATGACGCGCGTCACGCCCTGCATGGCGGCGTCGAGTTCGGCGGGCTCCATGATGTTGCATGGCACGATCTCCATACGAAAGCGCGCCGGACGCGCCGCGCCGGACCAGTTATGCACGCCGGCGCGCACCCGCTCGCCGTTCAGGTAAAGCGTTTCCGCCACCCAGCCGCCGATGAAGCCGCCGGCGCCCGTTACGAGAGTGATGTTTTTAGACGGCATCCCGCACCTCCGCAGAGCGATACCAGGGCATATCCAACAATTGCGTCTTTTCGTACGCTTCGTCGGTAAACTCGATGGACTCCAGCACATCCGCGCCCTGCACCAGCGGTTTTGCGCCCTTTTCGATCACGGCGATGAAATTGGAGACGATCTCGCGCGCCACGTCCAGCTTGGTGTGAATCGGCGAGTTGACGAAGACCTCGCGCTTCCTTCCGCCCTCGGTGATGATCAGTTTCTGGTAGTCGTAGATTTCGCCCTCGATGGTCCCGCGTTCGCATTCGATGGAGAAGCGGCAGGGCACATCCGCAAACCAACTCATCACCAGCCTGCCTTTGCAGGCGTCCTTTTCAAATGCGACGTGCGCCACGGCTTCGCTGCCGCCGAACGCATCGTTATATGAAGAGAGCAGATCGGGTTTGCCCCCCAGCCACCAGCAGATGTGGTCCACGGCATGGGCGCCGCGGTCACGCAAAATTCCGCGTGTGGAAGGGTCGGACTGGAAATAGAAACCGCTTACGGTGGGCCAGTTGAAAATCTCGCCGATGACGTATTCCATCTTCAACGGGGCGCCGTACGTTTTTTCGCTCAGCAGTTTTTTTACGTGCGCGAAGTGTGGGATGATCCGCTGGAGGTAATTGACCGCCAGCGCGGTCTCCTTTTGATGCGCCATCTCGATCAGGATGCGCGCATGGGCGGCGTCTTCCGCCAGCGGCTTTTCGCACAGGACGGGAATCTTGCGCGAGAGGAACTCGACTCCGATGGGAGCGTGCAAACCGGTCGGAAGCGCGATGATGACCCCGTCCGCTTCATTCTGGACCTCGCGGTGGTCCCGCGCGCTGCGCCGGACCTGGTACTTCGCCGTGAATTTATCGAGCCGAGCCTGGTCCCGGTCCACCAGGATCAGGTTTTCCATCACCGATGGGAAGGATGCCAATGCGGGCAGATAGTATTCCTCTGCGATTGCGCCGCAGCCGATCACGGCAATTCGAGGCGTCTTTGAATTCGTCATGTATTGCTCCTTTTCAAAGCCCTGCTTGGGCTTTCAGATAGACTTCTCTGGTTTCGAACGCAACCCGTTCCTGTTCGCACCGCACCCATGCCCTGGCGTTTTCTTCCATGCGGCGGCGCAGGGCTTCATCCTGAAGGACGCGCACAATCGCCTGCGCCAGGCGCTCCGGGTCGGCGGGGGGGACGAGGAAACCGGTCTCGCCTTCCCGCACATATTCGGGCAGCGCGCCGACATTCGTCGCCACCACGGGCTTTCCGAACACGTAGGCGGTGGTCAACATGCCGCTGGTCGAGGCGGAAAGATACGGCAGAGCCACGAGACTTGCCTTTTGGAAATACTCCGCCAGTTTGGCTGAGGTCAAAAACCCTTCGCGGATCTCGAATTTGCTTTCGTCTTCGATCAGTTCCCGGCAGCGCGGCAGGTCTTCGCCGTGTGCGGCGATCAGAAAACGCGCGTTCGGGATTTTCTCGTTCACGTACGGCTGGGCGCGGATGAGAAACTCCAGTCCTTTGCGGGGCTGGGCTTTGCCGGGGAAGAGCACGGTGTAAGGTTCTTCTTCGCATTGTCCCTCCGCCCATTTCGCCGCGGCAATGCGCGGAATGAGCGACACGTAAGCGACCCTGTGCGCCGGGACGGAATACAACCGCCGGACGACATCCACCTGGTCTGCGCCGTTGACGATGATCAAATCCGAGCCGAGCGTGAGCAGTTTGGCAATCGTCCACAGGACGAAGGCGGGCAGTTTCTCGCCGAGGTTGGGCTGGGGGATGATCATCGTGGAAACGACGGGCGTTTTGCGAACCAGGCAGGCGAGGACGGCGATCCACAATTCGCCGGGTCCCATCAGGATGTGCGCCACATCCAGCGAGTCGGCTTCGATCATGCGGCGCAGGCGGTTCGCGGCGGGGAGGGAGCGCGGGTCGCGCATACGCGGAAATTGGAAGAGCCGCACGATCACGCTTTCGGGGAGGAGCCGCTTGCTGTAAAGTGAAGCAGCCAGCGCGTCCGAAGAAGAGGCGTTTGGCGGGACGCCAAGATAGTAGGCGAGGTTCGTCTGCGAGAGGTAGAGAGTCACCGAAACATCCGCATCCGCCAATGCGTTGGCAAGGTCGAGACCGTAATCCAAATCGTCTGAGACGATCAAACCGATACGCAGGGGACTCATGATAGTGTCTCTCCGATGGTGCGGGTAACGACCTGGTAGGCGTCTTCGAGAAGCAGGTTCCAGTCGAATGCGGTCGAGTAATTCAGCGCCGCTTCGGAACACAGCCGGTACAGCGTTCGATCCCTGAAGAGGGTGATTGCGGCTTTGGCGAATTCATCGGCGGAGTTGCGAATTAGCAAACCGGCTTTTGATTCCTGCATAATGATTTCAGTCTGACCGAGGCGGCTGGCAATGACGGGCAGTCCCGCCGCCATGTATTCGATGATCTTCAACGGCGTGGCGTAATGACGGAAGGTGCTGCCGGGCAGCGCGGTGGTGATGCCGATATCCGCCTGCGCAAGGATGGACGGAAGCGCTTCATAGGCGAATGTGCCGAGGAATTTCACACGTTCCTCCTGCCCCGAGTTCGCGGCTGAGTTGACGCAGGGAAAGCTCAGCGGGTCCATAGCCCACGATCAGCGACCGGACGTCGGGGATGCTTTTGGCGATGGCGGGCAGCGCGCGGATGGCGAGTTCGACGTTCCACAAGAGCGAGAGGCTTCCCATGTACAGGAGCGTGGGCGGGTGGGGCTGTTTTTCTCTCGCCTGCGAGAACAACGAAAGGTCCAAGCCGTTGGGGATGACCTCCACGTGTTTTGCGCCCTGCTTCCTGCGCAGGTCTGCGAGCAAACCGTTGACGGTGATGACCACGTCCGATGCGCGGGCGCAAAGTCGTTCGCGCCGCTCGACCATGTTCCGGTTGAAGGAGTGGGTCTCCAGGCCGGGGTGGTAATCCCAATCGTCGTAGATGAGTTTCTTCACCCGCCCGGAGCGTTTGAGGAGCGCCGCCGTCCATGCGTTGCCGGGGTAACCGAAGACGGCGGCGTCGTAGGGCGCTTCGATGCACTGGCAGAGGTTCAAATAACGCCACAGGTCTTTGATGGGCATTTCGACGGCGCTGGGCGCAAAGACATCCCGGATGGTGATGCGGCGCGAGTGTCCGTTGCCCCCGATTTCGATCCTGTCCCACGCCAGGTTGCGCGCGCCGACGCGCATCTTTTGCAGGACGGGGACGGGCGCGCCGCCATACATCTTCCGGTAACCGACCACGTCCATCCCGGCGAACCGTCCTTCGAAGTAGTTCGCCATGTGACGGGTGCGGTGGTTGAGCCCCGAAAGCAGGTGCCAGCCGCCGATGAAGAGGATACGTCCAGAGTGCATTTCGTTATGATTCCTTTAGAAATAACCGAGCGCGCGCAGGTGGTTTTCGAGCAGTTCTTTCTCCTCGGGCGTCATCTCGACGGATTTGGATTGCGAGAGCGTGATCTGGTCTGTGATCTCCAGCGGGTTGGAGGCAAGATAGGTTTCGTCCACCAGATCTGTCAGCACGCTTCCATCCGCATAATCGGGGATGGGGAGTTGGTTCAGGTACAGGACCGTCGGCGTGATGTCCGTGATGCGCGCTTCCATCCTGACCGGGTTGCTGCGGATGTTCGGTCCACAGGCGATGAAGATGCCCTCGGGGCGGTGCCCGCCGGAGCGGTCTGTTCCGTACAAATTGGATTCGGCGACAAGATGACCGGGGAACCCCTCTTGCAGGGAATATCCATCCTCGGTGATGACGATCACATCGGCTGCGTTTTCCATCCACGAGCCGTGATAGATTTCATCCTTGCCGTGGGCGGCTCGAACGACAGGTTTCCCGTTTATGGGATCGAGAATCTTCCCCAAACCATCAATCACCTCGCGGACAAGCGACTCGTATTCCTCCGGTTCGACGATCCCGAAGGTTTGGCGTCCCTTGAGGTTGACTTGCAGAGACTGGGAGGAGACGCCTGCAAAGAACACCCGCGTTGCCGACCAGTCCACGTTTTGATTCAATTTCGAGGCGTTCTCGCTTTCCTCCGCCTTGTTCTTGATCCTGCCGATCAGCCAGTTGGTCAGTTTGTTCCTTTTCAGGATGCTCTTCAACGTCCCATTGCCTGCAAACGTGTTCCAGATGGAACGCCCGGTTTTTTCGAACTGCTTCTGGGTGGCGGAAGGCGGCGCGCTTTTGAGACGCAGGTATCCATTTTCTATGAGCCAATTTTCAATGAAGACATCCCGTTCCATCCTCGTAAAACCATGGTCGGAGACGATGAAAACGTCGGTTTCGCCGCGCGCTCGAAGGACTTCGCCGAGGCACGCATCCACGTAGCGGTAGTAATCGGGGATCGCCTCTCTCAATTCCCTGGCGGCTCGCGGGTCGTGACGCGAATGGGTTTTATCCCAATGTTTCCAGAAAAAGTGCTGGAGTTTGTCCGTGCCGTCGAAGACCGCCATGAGGAAGTCTGGGCGGTGTTCCTTCTGAAGGCGAAGAATCCAATCCGTTTGCGTGCGGGTCTTTTCCCGAATCTCTTCCAGGAATTCCTTTGGGCTGCCCCCGCGGACGAGGGTTTGCCCGATCAGCCAATGATCAGCCGGGTTGCCAATCTCGCGGCTGATTTCCGGCGGGTAGGTGAAAACTTCCGCGCTCCAGGGGGTGACGAGCCCGCAGATGACGAAGCCGTTCACAGGCTCGGCGGGGTAGTGGATGGGAAGATTCACCACGCCGGTTGACATGCCGAACCGGTTCAGAATCTGCCAAAGCGGCGGCCGCAGACGATGCGGGACATCGCATCCACCGGACCTTTTGTAGGATTCATCAATGTAGGTGAAATCGAAGATGTTGTGTTTTCCGGGGTTGACTCCCGTGATCATGGACGCCCACGCAGGCGGCGAGTTCGGGGGCGTTGTGGAATGCAGGGTTCCGTGACAGCCCTTCTCGATCAAGCCGCCCAATACCGGCAGTTCGCCCCGCTCCAGCAGGGAATCGATGATTTGCCAGTCGGCTCCGTCCAATCCAAGGATCGTTGTGGTCATGATTCTTCTCCTAAAGTTCGCCAGGGATGACGGCGTCATCCTTGGTTTTGATCTTTTTGCGCTCGAATAACGTTGCGATTCGCCCGAAGTCCGCGCGGTTGATAACGCCCAGCGTCACGAGGCAAATCCCGTATACCAGCGGGGCAATCAACAAGATGACGATAAAAAGCGACACCTGGTTGTTAAGTGCAAATAAGGAAACCCCGGACATGATCAGCGCGGAGATGAGGGTTTTGAAAGCCAATCCGTATGGCAGGCGAAGATCCAGCCGCCGGTGGCTGATCCACGTCAAAGGGAGAGAGAACAAGGCTCCCGGAACGATGCGGGCGAGAGCCGTCCCAGCCAAGCCGAAGCGGGGGGTGAGCAGAAGGGAAAGCCCGACCGCCAGGATCAGCCCGACGACGGCAAACTTTGTCGCAATGCCCTGACCTCCCGTCGCGTTGAGAAGCGAACCGTTGGCAAATCCGAATATCCAAAGCAGCAGAATGCACAAAATCCGAAGGGCGGTGGATGCCGGTTCAAAGCCTGAGCCGTAGATCAACTCGACCACTTTATCGGCGGTGACCAATATCCCGAAGCTCATGGCGAACCCGAGCACAAGCAGGAACTTGAAGGCGAGGGAGTATGTGATTTTGAGGTCGTCGCGCGAGGTGGCGTTAAACCTGGCAAAGACGGGGAACACAGACTGAAGAAAGATGGTCGGAACCAGGAGCAGATAGTTGATGAGCAGGTTTGCCGAGCCGTACCAACCGACTTCCTTCGTCGGGCGAAACAGAGAAAGGATGAAAGTGTCCACGTTTTGCAGGAAGACCGAGATCATCAGCAGCGCCGCAAACGGCAGGGTTGTTTTCAGCAGGCGGCGGCTGAGGCTCAGGTCAATCTGTAGTTTGGGCGCGAGCGCAAACTTCCGCCGGACGATGACCAGGCTGACGATCAACTTGAGCAGGCTCGCCAGGACGGATATGCCGACAATCAGATACAGATCGGCTTTGAACGCGATTGCCGTCAGGCTGAGCACCATGTTCAACAGGTCCCTGCCGGTTTGCAGACCGGCGGAGTATTCCATTTTTTCGTGAGCGTTGAAGATCGCAAAGCAAATGGCGCTCAGTTCATCGAACATGTAGGAAAAACTGTAGATGAAAATAATGGCAGTCGTTTCGGGCGGGTAGCCCACCACGTTTACGGTCATAAAAATCACCGCCCCAAAGGCGAGGATCAAGCCGCCGCGGATGAAGAACAGATTGGGAAGATAAATCCCCGCGCGGCTTTTATCCACCGCCACATCCCGGACCGTGACATCGTTCAGCCCAAAGTTGATCAGCAGGCTTGCCATGGGCACCACGGCGGCGGCAGTGGCGATCATGCCGATTCCCGCCGCACCCACGTGGCGCGAAAGCGCGGTGATGTAAAGGATGCCGAGCAAAATCGTAAGCGCGCGGCCGAGCAGCGTGACGGTTGTATTTTTGAGGATTGTTCGTCCGGTTTTCATTCGATTATTTTTTCCTGAATAATGCATCAATAAGAGATGGTGACCGCCGGTGGAAATCAATGAAGCGGATATTGGAACCGTTCCAATACGTCCGAGAATTTGGCATTGAGGCGTTCGACCGTTTCCGGTTTCAGTTTTTCCTTGTGGTCGCCGGGCTTTCCTTTTCGGATGTGTTGCTGGATGTTCTCCTGCCTCGGCTGGATGCGCGTCGCTTCCCGGAGCAAATCCTGGCGGAGCGGGTCCGAAATTTCCAGCCCGCAGTATTCCAGCAACCGATCGAGCCACGTTTCAAATTCGTCCGTCATCGCTTCATATTTGGCTGCATGGACGTGAGGGTAATTTTTAAGTAGAAGGTCCATGTAGCGGCTGTATGTCGCATGAACCCGGTCACATTCGCCGACGACATATTCGTCCACGGTGATGCGTCGAGCCTGCTGCCGCATCTTCATAAAGTCCTGATACTTGTTACCGCGCAGGGAAGGCTCCGAATGGCTGTAAGCGATTGAATAATACTCGGAAACGAGCACGTCCCGCGGGTCCCTGACCATCAAGACCACCCGGTATTTCTCCAGGTTTGCAACGCCTTCGATCATCCCGCCAAACACGCTGTACAGGTAGCCGGTTGGATGGAATATGTGTTGGTATTTTTGCATGTCGGCGGCGGAGAGGGTATCCAGGTATGGAAAGTCGGTATGGAAGGCGTATTCCGCCAGCCCCACGCTGATCATGCCCGTCCCGGCGATGCAGCGCCTTAGCAAGTCCCTCACGTATTGGGTCGCCGCTTTGTTGACCGAGAAATGGATGATGCTGGGATGTCCATTGCCGTTCCTTCCATTGCCTTTGATCAACTCCATCTCTGTGCCGAAATGCTGGCGCAGGTATCTTCCCTGCAAATAATCGCCGGTGATGGGAAGTTCCCAAAGAAGGGACTTCAACTGTTTTCTCGCCTTGACCAGCGGGTTTTCATTAGCCATGCCAAAATGCTCCGTTGACTCTTACAAGCCATAACCTGATTTAGAAAGGAGAGCGGACGTTCGGAAAAAATTCGCCGGGTTTTTCCGTGAAACCGATCTCACGATTGCGCGCTCCGAACAAAAACCGAGCGTATTTTCCTGACGACTCTTGCGGGATTTGTAAGCAATACCTTTAGCGGGTGAATGAGACGATATCCTTTTGTCGCTTTTCGCAGCAGATAGCACTTCACAATATCGCCGCCGAAGGTCGCCTTCCATTTGGCGATTCCGGGCAGGCGGTCTGGCTCGATGCGCAAAAGGTCGAAATTCTTGCAGCCGTCTTTGCAAGCCCGCTCGGTGACCTCCCAGGTGAGGAGGTCGTTGGGGGATAAGTTGGCGAATTCCCTGCGCCAGCCGATATCCCAGCCGTAAGCAGTGTCCCTGTGATACAGGATGATGGTCCCGGAGACCACGTTTTGCTCGAACTTTGCAAGGAAAAACCGGGCTTTTCCCAGGGGACCCAGTTCCGTAAGGACGGCTTGGAGAAAATCCAAAGGCACCGGGGTGACGCCTGCGGGAATCAAGGTTTCAGCGACCAGGTTGTGATAGGTTGGAAGGTCTTCTTTTTGCGCTTCTTCCACCGTAACGCCCAGTTTCTGAGCGCGCCGGATTTTGTATCGTTTGTCCTTATGAAGCCTGGAGAACCTTTCTTCTTCCGAGCCGTCGAGCCTCATGATGGGGGTGTACATTTCTTCGACCGCATAACCAATCTGTTCGACGGGCAGTTCCTGTACCAGCGGCGGCGTCCACAGTTGGAAATACGCGATGGGGGCGACGCGTTCCGCTTCCTGAAGCAGCTGCATGAGCGTGTCGGGATCGTCCTCCAGCGAAATGGGCCCGCCGTATGCGCTTTGGAGGTGGATCGCCGGAGAGTTGTACGTGCCGCCTTGCAGTCTGTGAAAGGTATAAATGCCGGTGACGGCGCCGTTCACACAGGCGAGCAGGGTGATGTGCGGCAGGCGAAACCTGCGGATTAGAAGCGAGTTCCATTCGACCGTGTGGAAGACGCTCGAATTTTTCGAATTGTTGACAACGTGATTAATCGCCTCATAATCACGGCTGTCCAAATTGGTGATGTCAACTCTTCGAAACACGGTCTTCGACATTGGATATGCTTCCTCTCAGGTGGAGAGACTCAGAATCAGCCCGGGCACCGCTTTCATGGGTCGGTGGTGAATCAGCCACATGACCCCTGCGCCGATGCCAAGCAGACGAGCCAGCCGGGGCTTAAAGGTGCGATAGTTCAGGCGCAGGACGGCGCCCATGAGACGGTAGAGAGCCTGCGCGCCGCTTGAGATAACGTAGCGGATGATTCGCCCCGCGCTGCCGTGCTTTGACATCACAATGATGCGGCTCCGTTCCAGGAAGTAGTTGTTGATGGCGCTGTCCGTTCCGCCGGTGGTGGCGCTTACGCGGTGCCATATCCTGGCGTGGGGGGTGTAATAGATCTTCCAGCCGGCTTTCTTCGCCCGCAGCTGCCAATCGAGTTCTTCGCATTGCAGGTAGAACTGCGGGTCGTACCCGCCGATTTCGTCGTACATCTTGCGGCTCACGAGCGTGTACACATCGTCAATGAAGACCCGTTCGGCGACCTGGTCGTATTGACCGGTATCCTTCTCCAGCAAGCCGATGTGACGTCCCGTCCAGATGACTGGATGCTCGTTGCGCCCCGTCGTTTGGAGCGTATCCGGGTGGTCGTGGAAATAAACTTTTCCTGTCACAAACCCGGCGCGGTCGAGGGATTCGGCTGCATCCACCAGGGCGGTGAGCGCGTGGCTGTCAATCTCGGTGTCGTTGTTCATGACGAGGAAGTAATCCGCGCCGAGGTTGGCGGCATATTCGAGCCCTGCAACGAACCCGCCTGCGTATCCGCGGTTGGGTTTGAGCGCAAGGACATGCACCTGCGGGAAATTCTTATGCACATAGTCCTCGGTGCCGTCGGATGAGCCATTGTCAATGACAACGACTTCATAGTTCAGGTAGTCCATGCTCAGCACGGCGGGCAGGCAATCCTTCAGCCATTTGGTGCCGTTGTAACTCAGGATGAGGACGAATACCTTCGGGATGTTCATACTTGCGGCGCCTCCGGGTTGACTCGCTGGCGGTACAGGTTCGGGTCCACGATCGCGCCCATTTTTTCAGAATCCAGCCCGAGGTCCAGAAAGAGGCGGATGTTTTCGATGTAAGGGGCAGGGTTGCGCAGCAGGTCGTTGTAATTGACGTCCAATCGTTTTACGCGCGGCTGGGTCTTGAACCAGGCATCCACCTGGTTGAGGTGTTTTTGAAACAGGGCGATCAACTCTTCGGCGCTGACCTGCTGGCTGTTGCCGCGGTGTTCGAGCATGGTGTGCTGCGAGGCGGTGACTTCCCGGACCGACCTTTGCATGAAGATGATGCGGTAGTCGAATTGAGGCGGAAGATAGGGCAGGAAGACCGCCACGATTTTGACGACCTTCCCCTGCGCATCGGCGAGCCAGGCGGAATCGCCCTGCGGAAGTTTTTTGACGCGCTCGAACTCGTAATAGCCGTTCGGGTTGTCCGCATCGGCGGCGCGGAGGTTGTCGGTCAGCGGGGACATGCCGCCCGCTTCGAGCATCTTCATCATCATGGATGTGCCCGAGCGCGGCAGACCCGATACAACGGTAATATAGGACGGCTTCATCTTCTAAACCTGCTTTGAATCGAATTCCTGCAGCGCTTCGATCACGTAATCCACTTCTTCATGGGTCAGATCGGGGAAGAGCGGCAGGGTGACGAAGGTTTGCCAGAGTTGTTTGGCGACGGGAATCGGGTCGTCGAACTGCGAGAACAACGGATGCAGGGGGAGCGGCAGGAAGTGCACGCCCGTGGCAATGCCGAGTTTCTTCAGGTGGATGATGAGTTTGTCGCGCTGGATCGCGCGGCACGCCGAACAGCCAGTAGGCGGCATTTTCCAATTCATAGGGCAGGAGCGGCTTGATCGTTTTGCAATCCTTGATACCGTCGAGGTAGCGGCGGATGATCTCGGCACGGCGGGCGTTCATGCGGTCGAGTTTCTTCATCTGGGCAAGCCCAATCGCCGCCATCACGTCGTTCATGTTGTATTTGTAGCCAAGCACCGAAATTTCGTAATACCAGTGGCGCGCTTCGAGCATTTCCTGGCTGGTGTAACCCGCCGAACGTTTCCAGGTATCCTTGTCAATGCCGATCCAGCGGTGGGCATGCAGGGGTTCGATGAGTTCGGTTTGGTCGGAGCAGATCATGCCGCCGTCGCCGGTGGTCATGCTTTTCTTTTCCTCGAAACTGAAACAGCCGATGTCGCCCCACATGCCGAGGCGTTTGCCTTTGTAAAAACCGCCCGCGCAATGGGCGCAGTCTTCGATCACTGCCAGGCGATGTGCCTTTGCGATCTCCATCAGTTTTTCCATCGGGACGGGGTGACCGCCCAAATGCACGGGAATGACCGCCACGCAATCCGGCGTGATCTTGCGTTCCATGTCGTTCAAGTCCATCGAGAGCGAGACCGGGTCCACATCCACGAACACGGGGACGAGATCGTTGTAAAGCACCGCCGTGGCTGTGGAAGCGAACGTGATGGCTGGCACCAGCACTTTGGAGCCGCGCGGAAAGTGATAGGCGGTGAGCGCGAGGTGCAGGGCGGCGGTGGCGGAGTTGACCCCCACCGACATCTTCGCACCGATGTATTCGCTCCACTCCTTTTCGAATTGGGAAACCAGCGGTCCCAACCCCAGCCAGGCGCGTTCGAACACGCCGCGCAGGTTTTCGAGTTCCTCCTCGCCGACGCTGGGTTTGAACAAACGGACTTGCATACGGGGTTTATCGGACATGAGCCATCTCCTGTTGCGAAATAACGACACAATTGCTTAAAGTGAAGGGCGATATAAATTCGGCAAGGCGCGGCAGCGCCTGGTCTTTCGCGGATACCACCGGGGTTTTGACGGGCCAGTCAATCTTCAACGTTTCGTCGTCCCAGCGGATGCCGCCCTCGGCTTCAGGCGCGTAGCAGGCATCCACGTGGTAGTGGACGATTGCGTTTTCGGTAAGCGAGCAGAAGCCGTGCGCGAATCCCTTTGGGATGTAGACATAGTTGAACGCCTCTGCGGATAGTTCCACCGCCTCCCACTGACCGAAAGTTGGGCTGTCGCTTCGGAGATCGGCGAACACATCCAGCACCGCTCCCGACAACGCCCGCACGAGTTTGGTTTCGGCGTGGGGCAGCTTCTGAAAGTGAAGTCCGCGCAAGGTCCCTTTGCGAAGCGACATGGATTGATTCTCCTGAAGCCAGTTCGCAGTCAATCCATTGCGGAGGAAAATCTCGCGGTCGAACGTCCGCATGAAGTAACCGCGTTCATCGCGGCGCGGCGTGAGGCGAATCTCGTAACATCCCTGCAAACGAAGCGGTTTGATATCCATCTAAAGCGGCTCCGGCATTTCATCGAGATTGAAGAAGCGCGTGTACCAATCCACGCTCTTTTGAATCCCGCGCTCCAAATCCACCGACGGTTCCCAACCCAGGACCGTCCTTGCAAAGTCGAATGTGACGTGCTGTTCCGGGATTTCGTTGCGGGCGTGGTCTTGAATGACGGGCGCGAGGTCGGGTCTTTCCATGACCGTGAGAATCTTTTGCACCACATCCAGAACCGTGTGCGACTGCATCGCTCCGAAATTGATGGCGGCGCCTGCGGCGAGTTTTCCCTGCAGGGCGGCGGAGAGTGTTTTCAAATAGGCGCGGATAATGTCGCCCGCATAGATGTAGTCGCGCTTGAGCAAGCCGTTGCTGCGGATGAGCGGCGGCTTGCCGAACAACGCCGAGCGGATCGTGCCGGGAATCAGGCGGTCCCAATGCAGGTCGCCTTCGCCGTAGATGTTCCCGCTTCGCACGATGACGATGGGCATCTGGAACGCCCTGGCATAGGTTTGAGCGAGCAGGTCGCCGCACAGTTTCGAGGCGTCGTAGGGGTGGTCGAAGCCGATGAGCGGCGAGGATTCGTCGTACGCATCCGGCTGGTCGCCGTAGACCTTGTCGGTGGAAATCCACACGATGGCTTTGATGCGCTTGCCGACGTTGCGGCAGGCTTCGAGGAAGTTGTACGCGCCGCGCACGTTGCTTTCCATCGTGTCAATGACCGAGTCCATGGCGGTATCCACGAGCGGCTGGGCGGCGAGGTGAAAAACGATCTCCGGGTTGACGCGCCCGACGATGCGCAGGCAGTCGTGCAGGTTTGCCAGGTTGCCGTGATAGATGGAAGAACCCGCCGGAAGGGTCTGTCGCTCGTAATCCAGCACGAACAACGAGGGACGGACCCCCATCGCATCCAATGTGCGGACGAGGTGGCTGCCGATGAAGCCCGTCCCGCCGGTGACGAGCACGGATTGTTGGTTCAACTCCGAGAGGGAAGGGTCTTGAAGGAATTCGCTCAGGTCTTCCAGCGGGTAATCGGGAAATGAAGCAGGTTGCGAAGCGAGCCGGTTTGACATTCTCTCCTCATTTCACGAAGCCCAGACTTTCCAGGGCGCCTCCCCGGATTGCCACATGCCCTGCAGGTAGCGCACGTCGCGCAAAGTGTCCATGCACTGCCAGAAGCCCTGGTGCCGGTACGCCGCAAGCTGGTTTTCAGCCACGAGCATCTCCACCGATTCGCGTTCAAAGTCGGTGGCGTCGCCGTTGATGTAGTTCAACACCTGCGGCTCCAGCACGAAGAACCCGCCGTTGATCCAGCCTTCGCCGATCTGCGGCTTCTCCTTGAATTCGACCACATGGTTGTTGGCGAGCACCATCCCGCCGAAGCGCGCAGGCGGGCGCACCGCCGTGACCGTGGCGAGTTTCCCCTGTTCTTCGTGGAAGCGCACCAGTCCGCTGATGTCCACGCTGGAAACGCCGTCGCCGTAGGTCATCATGAAGCGTTCATTTCCGATCAACGAGGCGAGACGTTTGATGCGCCCGCCGGTTTCCGTTTTGGGACCCGTATCCACAAGATGGATGGTCCAATCCTCGGTTTCGCCGTCGTGCACTTCCACACTGCCGTCCTTCAGGCAGACGGTCAGGTCTCGCTGCAACTGACGATAATTGATGAAGTAATTCTTGATGAATTCGCCCTTGTATCCAAGCGCGAGAATGAATTCCTTGAACCCATGCGCGGCATAGATCTTCATAATGTGCCAGAGGATGGGTCGTCCGCCGATCTCCACCATGGGTTTGGGACGGACTTCCGTTTCCTCTGAAAGGCGTGTGCCGAATCCGCCAGCCAGGATGACCACTTTCATGACGTACCTCCCGCAAACACTAATTTTAGAACTGCGTCCTTGCACGAGACTTCCGCCCAGCCGTCGTTGCTGTTGAGCAATTTGCCGGGAAAGGGCTGGGGCGTTCTTTTTACCGCTTCGCTTTTGATGATTTTTACAGTGCGCCCCTCGAGCACCGCCGAGGCTCCTCCGTAGGAAACGGAAGCGCGAACCAGGCGCGAGATCGAATCAGCGCAATCCTCCCAGCGGATGGTTCGATATTCCCTGGATGCCGGGGGGAAGTAACTTGCGCCCGCCTCATCCTGCGACACGGAGGCTGCCTGCCCGCCTTCGATTTGATCCAACACTTCGAGCAGAAGTTCCACCCCTGCGTTGGTGAGTTTCCCAGCCAGGGAAATAGAATCATCCCCTTCGCCGATGGGTAGGACACGCTGTCCGAGCAGGGAGCCGGTATCCACGCCTTCGTCCATCCAGTGGATGGTGATGCCGGTCTCCTTTTCGTTGTTGACGAGCGCCCAAAAGATGGGGTCTGCGCCGCGATATTTGGGCAGGAGGGATGGGTGGACGTTGATCACGCCGCGCGGCGCGAGCGAAAGGGTCTGGGGTTTGAGAATTCTGCTGAAAGAGGCAACCACAAACAGGTCCGGTTTGAGGCGGGCAACGAACTCGGGGAATGAATCCGTATTGAGAGGCTGATTCCAAACGGGCAGGCCGGCGCGGCGGGCGATCCCGGAGGTTGTGCTTGTGGTTGGCTTCCAACTCTGCCAGGTTTGTCGAGCCGCCCGGAGCCAGGTGCGGGGTCCCCGCCCGCTGACCTTTTTTGCGACGGGGCGACCACCCCCGCCACCTGATGCTTTCCGTCAGCGAGCAGACCGCTCAGGAAGGGAGCGCCGTTATCCTGCGTTCCGAAAAAAAGGATGCGCAAACTCATTGGGTATCCTCTTTCAAGGCGAGAATCGATTCCCCAATTCCGATCGTCGCGGCAAAGAAAGCCAGGTTGAAGCCCTCGATGAAGATCGGAGCGACGGTGTTGCTGAACGTCATTGCGAAGATGATGAGGGGGGCGCCCAGGGCGATGGCGCGAAGAAACGGGTCTTGCACGCTTCTCCATTTCAGGAAGCCGTGCAGGATGAAGCCAAAGATAAAAACGACGAACGGTATGAAGCCAAGCAATCCCGTTTTCAGCCAGACCCAAAGATAGCCGTTGTGAATGTATGTTTGAAGCGTGTCGCCGATGAAAAAGACCGGGCGGTAGGGATTGAACAATCCGATCCCGACCAGCGGATGCTCCTGGATGTGCTGCCAGGCGTAGTTCGTTTCTTCGACGCGCCACAAAAGGGTTTCATCCGGCGATAACGGGTTGGTTTCGACAAGATTGAACAGGCGTCCCATCAATGCCCGCGGATACGCCAGCAGCGCGGAGTTCGGACTCAGTACCTTGAGTACGGCGAAGAGCGAGGCGGCGACGAGGATAATCGCCAGGATCAGCAATGCCAATCTGCGGCGTTCCTTCCCTTGCAGGAGAATTCCAAGCATCGCCAGCGCGATCAGCGTGGAAAAAACGATGTTTCTGCCGAGCGAGATGGTGATGCTCAGCCCGAGCATGAACACCGCCAGCCAAAGAGCCAGCGTTCGGAGATTCGACTTGTGGGTTGACTGGTAGCAAACCAGCATCATCATGGTGATGAAGACGGCATAGAAGCCGGGGTGATACGCCCTGCTCAACCTGTCTGCCCGAAAATACAGCGACGGGATGAACGGTATGGTGAACCCTGTGGTCACTTGCAGCAGCAGAAGGGTGGAAACGGTCAATCCAATGATGGCTATCCCGATCACCAGCCGTTTGATCTGTTGAGGGGTTCTCAATAATTGCGTTATGACGAAAAAGATCGAATAGGAGAGCATGATGCGCGCTTCGTAGGTCGTATAACTGAATTCGATGCCGTATTGTGAAACGGCGGTATACATTCCGAAAATTACCGCGAAACAGTAAAGCATCACCGGCAGATCCAGGGGCGTCTTTCGGAAGGTGAAACCGCGCTCGGCGAAAATACGAAATCCAGTCAGTCCGAGAAGGGAAAGGAGAATCAGATCGGATATTTGAAAGTTCCCGACGCCGAGATTTACAAAGCGGTTGAGATAACGGGGCAGCAAGCCGGAGGAGAAGACCAGGATTGCCAGGATTGGAAGTTCGGGCGCTTTGACCAGGATCACCACATAAATCAGGACCAGCACGACCCCGACGGTCAGAAGCGGTCCCAGCGCGATCAACGAGAGTCCGACCAATGCCCCGGCGGCAACCCCCAACGCCAAATCCAGGCGCGGCAATAGCCCTTTCCCCCCTATGAAATTCCAAAACCCTTTCCCCCCCGTGATATTCCAATTGCCGCGCAAGGATTCGGTAACACGCATCTTGGTTTTCCTGTGGTTAACGGCGCTTCTCGTCGTTAGGGAACGGGAACCGGCATTTTCGCAACTTCGGAAGCCACGATTTCCACCTGCTCCTCGGTCATTTCCGGGAACATGGGCAGGGATAGAATCTCGTTGCAGAGTTTTTCCGCAATGGGGAATTGCCCGCGTCTATTCTGACCGTTGGCATAGAACGGCTGAAGGTGAACGGGCGACGGGTAATGGATCGCCGTGCCGATTCCGCGTTCCTTCAAGTGAGCCTGCAGCGCATCCCTGTGCGGTGAGCGAACCACGTACAGGTGATAGACATGCTGATAGCCGGGGAGTTCGACGGGCGTGGTGACGCTGCTCCCCGCGAGGAGTCTGTTATACATCTCCGCCAGCCGGCGGCGCGAGGCGATCCATTCGTCGAGATATTTCAATTTGACGCGCAGGATCGCGGCTTGCAGGCTGTCGAGGCGATGGTTGAACGGTTCGAGTTCGTGGATGTTTTTGTTGCGCTGGCCGCAATTGCGCAATGCGCGCATCGCTTCCGCCGCCTTGGCGTCATTGGTGGTGATAATGCCGCCGTCTCCGCATCCGCCCAGGTTTTTGGTCGGGTAAAAACTGAACCCCGCGGCATTGCCGAAACTCCCAACGCGGTATCCCTTGTACCTTGCGCCGTGCGCCTGACAGGCATCCTCCACCACTACCAGGTTGTATTTTTCAGCGATGCCCAGGATCATGTGCATATCTGCGGGCAAGCCGTATAGATGAACCGGAAGGATGGCTTTCGTGCGCGGGGTGATGGCATCCTCGATCTTCTCCACGTCAATGTTCCAGGTCTCGGGGTCCGCATCAACGAATACGGGCGTCGCGCCGGCGAAAGTGATCGCCGCGGCGCTGGCGGTAAAGGTGTGCGTTGGCACAATGACCTCGTCCCCTTCACCGATGCCGAATGCGCGCAGGCTCAGTTCCAGAGCGGAGAGTCCGTTATCCACGCCGACGGCATATTTGGCGCCGCAATAGGCGGCAAATTCCTCTTCCAGTTTGGCGACGTCCTGACCCAGGATGAAGTCGCCGCGCTCCAGCACGCCCTGAATGGCGGCGTTGATCTCATTTCTCAAAACTTTGTGTTGGGTTGTCAATTCGACAAAAGGGATGTTCATATTGTTCTCGCTTTCAAGATTCCTTCACTGCAATCGGGCGGGCGGGATTTCCAGCCACCACTGCGCCTGCCGGTACGTCGCGCGTTACAACGCTTCCTGCGCCCACAAGCGCCCCTTCTCCAATCGTCACGCCGCACAAAATGGTGACGTTACTGCCAATCGAGGCGCGCTTCTTGATGACCGTTGGGACGCATACCCAGTCCGCTTCGGATTGAGGCGACCCGTCGGCTGTGGTCGCGCGCGGATATTTATCATTGATGAACATGACGCCGTGCCCGATGAAGACCTCGTCCTCGATCGTGACGCCTTCACAAATGAAGGAATGGCTGGAGACTTTGACCCGCTTTCCGATCTTTGCGCCCTTCTGAATCTCGACGAAGGTCCCGATCCGGCTTTCATCGTCCACTTCACAGCCGTAGAGGTTTACGAAGGCGTAGATCTTCACGTCTTTGCCAAGTTTTACATCTGGGGCAATGCGGGAATATTCTGGTGCTCCCATACGATTCTCTCCTGTTTTGATCCATTTCTCATGGAGGATTCGGCGGCTTCGAGGACTTTGACCACTTTCAAGCCTTCGCGTCCGCTGCTCCACGGTTGGGTTTGGTTGACGATGGAATCGACGAAGTGCTGGCATTCCTCGCGCAACGGTTCGACAAAACGTATGTTGGGGATCACAATGTCGCCGGAGCGGTAGTTGCACTGAAATTCGCCGAACCCGTTCGTATATTCGGGCGCCTCAACTCCCTTGTCGTAGATCTTCAGTTTTTGTTCATTCTCCAGGTCGTTGTAGACGATCATCTTCTTGCTGCCGACGACCGTGACCCGCCGGACCTTGCACGGGTCGAGCCAGGAAACGTGAATATGCGCCGGGATGCCGCTTGGGAACATCAGGTTCACGTACGCCACGTCGAAGATTTCCTCGAAGACGCACGGCATGCCCTGGGCGCTGACCGTTTCGGGAGCCTGTCCCAGCAGGTAAAGCAGGATCGAAATGTCGTGCGGCGCCAGATCCCACAGCACGTTGGAGTCGCGTTGGAACAAGCCCAGATTCAACCTGGCAGTATCAATATAATAAATATCGCCCAATTCCCCGCTGTCTATATATGCCTTGAGCGACCTGACCGCCGAGTTGTATTCAAAGGTATGCCCGACCATCAGGGTCAGACCCTTTGTCTCAGCCAGGTCAATCAACTCCTGCGCATGCTGACTGCTTAGGGTGAGGGGTTTTTCCACCAAAACACTCAAGCCGTGTTCCAGACAATCCTTTGTAATCTGGTAGTGCAGCGCGGGAGGGGTCGAGACGACGACCGCATCCAGCCCCATACTGAATAACTTGGTGTAATCATCCGTCAGGGTTATCGCAGGATACAGTGAACGAGCGCGCTGCAGCCGTTCCTGCTTCAGATCCGAGATGGCGACCAAATCTGAAGAGGGGAGATCGAAGAAATTGCGCGCCAGGTTTGGTCCCCAGTAGCCGAAACCGATGACGCCCACCTTAAGTCTGTTCATTTTGTAGGCCTCCTTTTAGCCTGCGCCCCTGCTCGTGAGGATTGCCAGGGGAGTCTGCAATGCAATCTTTATATCCAGCCACAATGACTGGTTGTCAACGTATTCGATATCGAATTTCACCTGTTCATCGAAGTCGGTGATGCAGCGCGCCTTGACCTGCTGCAAGCCGGATATCCCGGGTTGGGCCTCGAGGCGGCGAAGATGCCAGGGCTTGTATATCTCCACTTCGTATGGGATGGCGGGGCGGGGACCCACCATGCTCATATTGCCAATGATGACATTCCAAAATTGCGGCAATTCATCGAGGCTGAACTTCCGAAGGAACTTGCCCGGATGGATGAGGCGGGGGTCGTTGACCAGTTTTCGGACCGTGGTTTGCTGTCCCTGAAGTCTGGTCATGGTCTTGTGGTCGTTCTGGATCAACGCCTGTACGTAGTCTTTGTGGAGGGACGGGTCGGCGTTGATCTTCATCGTCCTGAATTTGTAGCAATGAAAATTTTCCCTCTGCCAGTAATATGAATTGCCGCGCCGAATCCGCCTTGCCCCCACGCGTTCCTGTTTGAAGAAGACCGGACCGGGGGAATAGATGAAGATCGCAAGCGCAATTACCGCCATGATGGGCGACAGGAGGATCAAAAGGAGTCCCGCAAGGATGACATCCATGACCCGCTTCGAGAAATAATACATGTCTCTCCCCGTGATGGCTGGGCGCAAAATCCCTGAATCGAATTCGCGCACGGACTTAAGATTAATTTCGTTTTGCATGACACTCCACCTTTCTGAATAAAAATTAGGATAAAGAATAAATGCCCTGGCTTTCTGCTTCGTTCACAACCAAGCCAATGAACTTGTCCTTGAATCGGGAGAGGAATTCCTCTGCCGACCGGATGGAATCCCGCCGAACGTGAGAGCGCCTTACCATCAGGATGATTTCATCAGCGTTCGGAGCAAGGTTTATGATGTCCGCCGCCGGAAGGGCGGGTACATCAATAATCACGTAGTCAAACTGCTTGCGAAGGGTATTGAAGAGAGACCCAATTCGAGCGGAGGCAAAAACCAATGAAGAAGAGGCAGGCGCAGGTCCAGAGAGAAGAAGCGACGGTCGTCCATCCGCCTTTTTTTGTATTACCTTCATCGGGTCCACATTATCAGCAAGCACGTCGGTCAAGCCTTTGTCGTTCGGGAGATCGAAGACCTGGTGCAGTTTCGGATCGCGCAGATTGCAGTCCACCAAAAGGACGTTTCTGCCAAGTTCGGTCAGCGCGTCCGCCAGGTTTGCCGCCGTCGTGGTTGTCCCCTGCCCGGTTTCTGCGCCGACCAGCAGGAGCACCTTGTGATATTGGTTGTTGCTCATCAGTTGAAGGTTTGCGGCGAGGTGGCGTACGGAGTCGGCAAGCGGCGAGGTCCCATTTTGGGAAAGAAGCAAGTGACCGCTCCCGGTCTTGGGGAACTTTGCCAACGGCGTTGCGCTTACCACGCTCTCGATCTCTTTGGTCGCGTACACACGGGTATCCAGCCGTTCGATTGCGAAAGCCAGGAATATGCCCGCCACCAACCCCGCGGCGATGGCAATAAAGTAGGCGATTGACCCGGTTTGCCCGATTGGGGTTTGGGAAGGCTCGGCGCGTTGAACGAGGGTGATCATGCCGGCTTCGAGTCCTTCGCGATACACCGCCTGCTCGTATTGACGGAGCAGGGTTTCGTAGGTCCTCTGCTTTTCCAGCAAAAGCTGGCTGGCGACCAGGATTTCATCGGAAGGCGGGGGCGTTTGCAGGAGCAGTTTTTCATACTCCTTTCGCATTTCATCCAGTTCCGTTCGGGATTGCTCCAGCTGGACGCCCAAAACGTCCTTGGCATTCACGGCGCTGCCTGAATACAGCGACCTTCCCTGTTCAACGAGAATTTCTCCCAGGGTGTTTGCCGCCCGGGCAGCCAATTCAGGATCCGCATCGGCGGCTGTGATAAGGATCAGTTCGGTTCCTGTAATGACTTCCACCGTCATCGAGGGAAGGCGGGGGGATTGCAGGCGGTTTGCAAGCTCTTCCATGACCAGGGTGCTGGTGGCGATCTTTACAAAGGTGTTCTTTAGTTCGTCGTTGTAGGTATAAAGAGTGGGCGCCTGACTGGCGGTGGCATAAATTGCCACGCGCAAAACGGCATTCGATTCGTAGTAAGGAACCGAGGATCTGTTTCCGAGCGCCACCATAACCAGCGCGGCTGCGATTGTGGCTGCAATGCCCCATTTGCGTCGCCACAGGACTGCAAGATAGAATCTCCATTCCATGGAATGCTCCTGGTAGGTGGGTCGGAAATACATTTGGTGACCACCACCAGATTTACATTATCAAAATAACTTTTTTTATTCCTTTGAAGATTATTTGAATTTGTTTAACCGCCCTAGACAATGCCGTTGATGTTATCTGCAACGTCAAAGAAGATTTCCTTGTCCTTCCTTAATAACTCACCTTACGCAGTAAACCGCCAAGACGCCATGTCGCCAAGTTTTTTTACGCCTTTTACTCTTCTCTTGGCGTTCTTGGCGCCTTGGCGATAAGAAAAGGGCTTAACTGCGTAACGTCAGTTAATAAGTGGCAAAAATAAAGATACCGCGCATCATCCTTCATTTGAGCGGGTTTGCGCGGTATAGCGGCGGTTCGTCTGATTGAACGACCCTAACTTTCCTTCCGCGGTTCAAACCAATAACCGCGTCCCCAGAGGGTGTGGATATATTGGTGCCCGTATTTTCCATCTTCCAGTTTTTTGCGAAGGTAGAAAATATACAGCGACGGGTTGGATACGCCGATGGATGCCGGCTCGCCCCACACTTCGCGCACCAATTCCCTTTTGGAGACGATCTTTCCCTGTTCCCGCACCAGATACGCCAGCAAGCCATATTCTCTTGGGGAAAGATCGAGGATTTTGTTGTTCAACTTTACGACCTGGGAATTCAGGTCAATTTCGAGATAGGCATCCTTATAGGAAAGGATATATGCGGCGGGACTTGAGGTTCGATGATGGGAGCGGCGAAGCAAAGCCCGCACGCGCGCTTCAAATTCATTTTTATTGAACGGCTTTTTCACGAAATCGTCCACCCCCACTGTAAACCCTCGAAGCATATCGTTCTCCGTGGTGCGGGCGGTCAGCATCAAGACAGGCACGCTGGACATTTCGCGCAGGCGCGCACAAACGTCGAACCCGTTCAGGTCGGGCATCATGATGTCCAGGATGACCAGGTCGGGGTGGATCTCGTAGCACTTTCGTAAACCGTCCAAGCCCGTATAAGACTGGTAGACCGTCAGGTCCATGGGGCGCAAAATGGATTCCACCAACCTGCCCAGGTCAGGGTCATCGTCGATCAGCAATATTTTTTTTCCCAAAACGTGCCTCCGCGGGGTGAAGGATCGAACACGCCAAATCTTAGCACAATCCCGTGAAACTTACAAACATGCGGCTTGAAACGCCTTACAACCTTGTTGGGCGGACGTGAGTGCGGAGTCTCAGTTTATGGGATGGGTAAAGCATCTGCCAGAGACGATGCCGCCTGCTCCCGCCAGAGACGCGTCGAACGTTTTTTCTTGCCGCACACCGCCGAGGACAGCGGCTTGAGCATCTGACCAACACACTTTGAGCGCGCCCCCGCCGAAAAACCGACTGCGATTTGAAGCCAGTTGGGTTAGAATATCCCACATCGTATTAGAAATTCGGAATCAAATCCAGTCCCATACTCAGAGAAGAGGAGCGTATGGCAATTTATCGTCTTCCCAATTTCGTGAGGGCATTGCTGGTTATCGGTTTGTTCGCCGCCCTGCTGGGAGCCTGCGCGCCGCAGGAACGCCAGGAGATAAATTTCGTCTTCATGCGGACCAGCGACCAGACTGAGCCATACTGGCAGGAGGTCATCCGGGCATTCGAGGCGGAAAACCCGAATATAAAGGTCAACCTGTTCATTTTCACGTGGGATGAGGGGCGTCAAAAAATTCAGGAGATGATTGACCAGGGGAATCCGCCGACCCTGGCGCGCGTCGCCACCCGCTGGATTCCCGAATATGTGGCGGCGGGTCTGCTCGAACCGGTGGACCACTACATGACCCCCGACTTTCGCGCCCAGTTCATTCCATTGCTGATCAACGAAGGGTCTCAATACGAAGGGCGGACATTCGGGCTTCCGATTACGGTCTCGTCCCGCGCCTTTTACTACAACGAAGACCTGTTCAAACAGGCTGGCGTCGCCTCTCCCCCGACCAATTGGGATGAACTGTACGAAGCGGCGCAAACCATCCATAAACTTGGACCCCGACACCTATGGGTTTGGCGTTCAAGGGAAGGACCTCGAAACTTCGACCTATTTCTATTACTTCCTGTGGGGCAATGGGGGCGAGATCCTGACGGAGGATGGCACGCGCCCGGCGTTCAACGGCGCGGCGGGACAGGAAGCGATCACCTTCATCACTCGAATGATCAACGAGGGACTCACCCAGCCCAACCCAACCCAAAGCAGCCGCGCCGACCTTGAAACGGCATTTGTGGAAGGCAGGCTTGGCATGGTCATCACGGGACCCTGGCTGGCGCGGCGGCTGGCGAACGAGGCTCCCGACTTGGACTATGGATTATCCACCATTCCCTACCAGACGACGCCGACCACGCTCGCCGCGCAGGACACCCTGATTTTGTTCAAGCAGGCGCAAAACAAGGATGCTGCCTGGAAGTTCATCGAATTCCTGTATGCCGACCAATACCGCTTGAAATACGTCCTCACCGAGGGCGTCCTGCCGGAGAAGGTATCGGTGGCGGAAAATGCACAGTTCAAGGAAAACCAGGCATTCGCCTTCTTTATGGAGAAACTGCCCACCGGTCGGTTCGAGCCGCTGAACGTCAGAAGCGGCGACATCGCCTCGGTCATGGCGGAGGCGCTTCAGGCGGCGTACCGCGGCGAGATGACACCGGAGGATGCGCTCAACGAAGCCGCCATCCAGGTGCAGCGCATCCTGTCTTATTCGGCGACATCCTGGTAAGCATGGAACAGACCTCGAATGTCAGCCTGGAAAAATGGCGGCAAGTCTCGAAGGAGCACTTTTCAAAAATCACCCCCCATTACGACCAGGGACGCGCCTTTGAACAGGGGCAGCCACCGGTGGAGGAGATTCAACGCCATACGCCGGTGGGCGAGGCGGATTGGGTGCTGGATGTCGGCACCGGCACCGGTTTGTTCGCCGCCCACTTTGCGCGTCAAATGGCTGGACGTGTGGCTGGCATTGACCCCGCCAGGTCAATGCTGAGGCAGGCTCTGCACAAGGAAAGGACGGACAAACTCAACTGGTTGCAGGGACTGGCGGAATCCCTGCCGTTTGCGGATGGAACGCTAAGGGTTGTCTTCCTCTCGCAGGTTTGGCACCATCTGTCGGTGCAGGAAAGAAGCGGACATGAATTTTTCCGCTGTCTCAAACCCGGCGGCGGTCTCTACATCAAAACCTATTCCCACGCCCAATTGAAGGCGCGCTGGGATTTGCTGGAAATCTTCCCAGAGTTGATGCCGTTCATGCTGAGCATCTATCCCGATGTTCCCGAGATGACCGCCATGCTGGAGGGAATCGGGTTTGCGCCGGTTACGTCGAAATCCACGTTCAAGGAAGGTTTCATGCGCCCTTCGCAAATGCTCACGCTGATGCGCGAAAAGGCATGGTCCATGTTTTCCTTTCTGAGTCCCGAAGGCGCGGCGGAAGGGGAGGCGCGTCTTGAATCGCTGGCGGCTTCAGGCGACCAGCCGGTGTTTTATCCCGAAGTTCACCTGCTCGTCGTTGCGCGGCGATGAACCCGTTAGGAGAATGAATTATGTTGCGTTGGTTGAGATCCGGTTTGTTGCTGCGAATCACGGTGGCGTCGCTCGTCGTTTCGGTTGTCCCCATCTACATTATCCGGCTGTTCTCACAGCGGAGTTACGAAGCGACCCGTTCCGAGGTGGTCAGCCAGAGCCAGGCGGCGCTGGATGAAAAAGCCATTCAGGGATTACAGGCGCGCGCCATTATGCTGGCAAACAGCGCAGCCGATTTCCTGGAGGAACGCGAACAGGATGTGCGTTTCCTCGCCAGCCAGCCCCCGGACGTTCAGACTTATCTGGGGTTTGCCAAAAACAAGAACGGCGATCTGTGGACGGTGACGGGCGACGGCGTCGAGACGAATTTCACCCTGCCCATCTACCGCGAGATCGCCTTCCTGGATTTGGACGGGCGGGAACAGATCAAGGTGAGCAACGAATGCGAGGAATATCCGTTCAAGTGCGCGATGATCTCAGACAGCCGCCTCGTTGACGTAAGCCTGCCAGCCAATACGCTGTATCGCAGTGAGACCTATTTTTGCAGACAGCGCCGCGTTGAAACTTGGGCAAATCTACGTCGGCAAGCCCATCGGCTTTCATCTTTCGTCCGAGATTGCCTATGCCAGCGCGCAGTTCCGTTCCGGGGGAGCGGTATCGCGGCGTCCTGCGTTTTGCCGCGCCCGTTTACGAAAACGGGCGCAGGATTGGCACGCTCGTCATGGCGGTGGAAATGCTGCACCTGCTTGAATTTACCGCGCACGTCGCGCCGTCCAACCCGGAGCCGCAGGCGGAGATAGACGCGCGCGAAGCGGACTTCTCCTACATGGTCAGCCCCGAAGGCTGGGCGATCAGCCAGCCGCGTCACTTCAACATCTACGGCGTGGATGAGAATGGGCGACCGGTGAAAGCCATCAGCGAGGAAGACCAGGACAAGCCCGATAACCTCGACCGTCCCGGCAACCTGAGCCTGATGGGGTTCATTGACCCTGCCTTCCCAAAACTGGTGGCACTCAACCAGGAGGGCAAGAACGGATGGCTGAGGGCAACGCCGTGGGGCGGGAGTCCGCGCGTGCTGATTTTTGCCACCATCCCCTACGACGGCGGGCAGTACAACACCCCTGCCGGATTCGGCCTGGTGGTGCTGAGTACGGATGGAGACCGCTTCCACATTGACGCGGAAGTGTTGAGCAACCAGTTCGACAGCCGCATTGACGAACTGGTCAAATTCACGCTGCAATTGATCACGGGGACGCTGGCGGTGGCGTTCTTCCCGGCGATCCTGCTGGCGCGCACCATCGTCTCGCCCATCCTGCGCCTGACCGACGAAGCCAAGACCATCGAAGCCGGTCACTGGGAGAAGGTGAACACCGCCGAGTTGGAGAAATCCGGCGGCGGCGCGGAAGTCGGTCAACTTGCGCGCGTGTTCGCTTCCATGGCAAAGCAGATCTATGCCCGTGAGACCACGTCGCGGAAACAGGTCGAAAGTTTGAAGATCGTCATTGACGAAGCCAAACGCAAAAAGGCGGTGGAAGAGATCACCGACAATGAATTCTTCCAGGAACTTTCCAAACGCGCTTCGGAAATCCGCAAGCGCCAGAAACCGTTCTCCGATTCCGAGAAATAAACGCAAGCCGTTTCAGTCATGCTGCGCGCTTTAGCCAAACTGTTTTCGATTGCGCCCGGAGAGGGGCGGAAGACCGCCCTGCTGTATTCCCTCCACCTGGTCTTTTACCTCGGCTTGATGTGGGGCGACGCCGCGCGCGAGACGCTTTTCCTCTCGGCATGGTCTGCGGACGACCTCGCTTTGGTGTTCGTGGCGTATGCCGTGCTGGGGTTTATCATCGGGCTGGCGTATGCGTTCGTCGCCGACCGCATCAGCAACGGTCTTCTGTTGAAGATCATCATGGGCGTGATGGTCGTATGGCTGATCTCGGTGCGCATCCTGCTGGAAACGAACGGCGGACCGCGCGGCGCGGTCTATCCCTACTTCTACCTGGCATACAGCGCGTTTCGTGACCTCGCCACGATGCACATCCTGACCTACATCAACGACTTCTACGATACGCGCGCCGCCAAACGCGCCCTGCCGCTCATGCTTTCGGCGGGCATCGCCGGGGGACGCTGGCGGGTTTCACCACGTCCCTGCTCAACCGTTTGTTTGGGCTGGAAAACACGCCGTTGATCTGGGCGGTCTGCCCGGTCGGGTGTTTCATTTTGGTCATGGGAATCGAACGCCGTCTGCGCGGCGATTTGGAACAGATCGAACGCCGCCGCCAGCAGGCGTACTCCAAAAAGAGAACCGAAAAAGGCGGTCTGCAAAACCTGCGCGAAGGCTTTGAGTTCGTCCGCAGGTCCGGTTTGATGCGCGCGCTCGCCATCGCCACCTTCGCCATGGTGGTGCTGATGAACCTCCTCATCTTTCAATCGAGCCGTGTGTTTGCCAGCGAGTACGCCAACGACCCGGACGGCTTGTTTGCGTTCTACGGTCTGTTGGGCGGCGTCTCGAACGTGGGCGGGCTGCTCATCCAGTCCCTGCTCCTCAGCCGCCTGATCAACTGGCTGGGCGTGGGGACCATGAACCTCCTCTTCCCGTTTCTGACGCTGGGTTCGGTGGCGGCGATCAACGCCGCGCCGGGCATGGCTTCGGGAATTTTCGCCCGGCTGGATACGAACATGCTCAAGCAGACCTTCCGCAACCCGCTGGACGCGATGCTTTACAACAGCATCCCGGTGACCAACAAGGCGCGGGCGCGCGGATTCGTGAACGGCGTCATCGTCCCGGCTGGGACGTTATCTGCCGGTTTGATCATCCTGGCGGTCAAAGTTCAAGCCTTTACCGCGCCCATGATCGTCGGGATTGGGCTGGGCGCCGCCCTCCTGTACGTGCTGGTCATGTTTACCGTGCGGCGCGAGTACGCAAAAGCGCTCACCAGCCTGCTCGGAGGCGACGAACTCGCCTTCTTCCGGCAGGATGCTTCCGAGATGGTTCCGACCGACCCGGAAACGGTGAAATGGTTGCGCCAAAAACTGGAAACCCTGCCCACCGATTCCAGCGCGGACCGGCAAGCCCTGTTCATCAGCCAGATGCTGTACGACATGGACACCGACGCCGCCCTGCCGCTGATGCTGGACATGGCGAAGGGACGCAGCGCGGTCTTCCGCAAAGGTACCATCGAATTTCTGGCTCAGGCTGGCGTGGCGCACGTTGATTTCATCCGCCTGTGCCAGCGCGGATTGGAAGACCCCGAGCCGATGGTGCAGGAATCCGCCGCCGCCGCATTGCTCGATTATCTCAACCGCGATTCGGACAGCCGCAGCGCCATCATCCCGGAAGATTCCATCTTGAACAGCCTGTTCCACCGCCTGGACGACCTTCCGCTCGATGAGCACGCGCAACTCGTCGTCCTGTTGATGCGGGGCGGGTCGCCCGGGCAGAAATCCAAGGCGCGCAGTCTGCTGGAAAACTGGCTCGCCGCCGCAGACCTGGATCGTCCCGCGGGCGGTGAGGACAATCTACCTGTGCTCGAAGCCGCGCTGGTCGTGCTGGCGGAAACCGAACGACAGGGATTGATCGCCAGACTGCGCCCCGCGAACTCTTCCGAACTCAAACATCTGAGCAACACCCAGCCCAACCGCTTCAAAGACCTGACCGGCAGGCTGGTCAGCCACTCCGATCCTTACATTCGTCATCAAGTGATTCCGGCTCTGGTGCGCGAGAGCCGCCTCGCGTATTGGGACGAGAGATACTGGTCGGTGCAGTTCCTGGCGCGGCTCCTCGATGACCCCCGAAGAGAGCATCCGCCCCGGCGGTGATCGAAGAACTGGCGGACGATGTTGGAACCATGCCGCTCAAGCCGGTCTTGTGGAAGGCGTTGAACGACCCGGCTTTGGAAATTCGCCGTGCGGTCTGCAACCTGGAGATTCGCCTCGACCGGGCGACGATCCGCGCATTGTGGGATTGTCTCGACGATGGGGAACTCAACCGCGCGGAAAGCGCCATCTACCTGCTCCGGCGTGCTGGTCAGCGGGGGTGAGCGCGGCATTGAGCCGCATGGCAGATTCGCTGATCCACGACGCCTATTGGCTTACCTTGCAGGCGCTGGCGTTGAAGCAATCCAGCCCGCGTCCCGGCGCGCTCCTCATGGCAAACGCCCTGTGGGAGGATTCGCTTCACGCGGCGGATCACCTGCTCTGGTTGTTGAGCGCCACTACCAGCGAGGAGGAAATTCAGGCGGTGAAGCGCGCTCTCCTGTCCGGCGACGCGGCGGAACGGGCGAATGCGGCGGAGGCGTTGGAGGCAAATCTCGCGCCTGCAACCGCGCGTCAGTTGCGGCATCTGTTGGACGGCTCTTCCGATGAAAAGATCGCCCGGCCGCGGCTTCCCCGAGAACTTGAATTGAACCAACCCACGCTCGCCCAGGTTTTGCAGGCGGCTTGGTCTCAGTTGAACCCCGGAAACACCGCGACGGCAATCCCCGGCGCGTGCAAAAATTCTACAACGACGGCTGGCTGACCGCCGCCGCAATTCACCTGCTGACCGAAGCCCGCCGCCTCGGTCAGGTCGAAGCGGAAATTTCCATCCCAGCCGAAACCATCCGCGCGGCTCTGACCCTTACCCTGCAAAACGATTCCGCGCCAACGTTCGCGAGGCGGCGGAACGCGCGTTGAACGAACTGAACCCAAGCGCAAAGGATCCTCCCATGTCTGCCGAACAACCCCTGACCCTGATCGAAAAAGTCATCTTCCTCAAGGAAGTGCCCTTCTTTAGCGAACTGCCCTTCCGCGAAATCTCCATCTGGCGGGCATCAGCGAGGAGGTCAGTTACCCGGCGGAACATAAAATTTTCTCGCAGGGCGATACCACCAAAACGCTTTATCTCATCATCAAGGGACGCGTTTCCGTCCAGGCCGGCAAGCCCGCACCGGCTCCATTGTGCGGCTGGCAACGCTGGGAGCCAAGAACTACTTTGCCGAAACGTCGCTGTTCGACGGCGCACCGCATCAGGCGGATATTGTGACCATCGAACCTGTGGATATTTTGCTCATCCGCCAGTCCACGTTATTCGCCCTCGTGCGCCGCAGACCGACCTGGGGCTGTCTCTGCTAAAGTCGCTGAGTCAGCGCCTGAGAGAGACCTACGCCCAGATCGCCCAGAGCGAGCGCGCCAAACCCCAGAAGCTGGTCAGCCTGTTCGATAAACTCGAAGGTTGAGCCAGCGCCGCGGAAGAAACATGGCAGTCAAATCTTCAAAAGCAAAGTCGAAACCCAAACAGGAGGAGCCGGTCGTCGAAGAACCGGTTTGGACGTATCGCGGGTACAGGCTCAAAACCAGCGAGTTCGTCACGGCGATGGTGCACTTCTTCCGCGCCGAGATCCAGCGGGCGAACGTCTGGCGTCAGCGGTTGGACACGACGACAAACTGGGCGGTGGTCGCCACGGGCGCAACGCTTTCGATTGCGTTCAGCCAGCCGGGCGTCCATCACGGCATCATCATCCTGAACACGTTGCTGGTGATGTGGTTCCTGTTCATCGAGGCGCGGCGCTACCGCTATTACGAATTGTGGAGTTACCGCGTGCGCCTGATGGAGACGGATTTCTACGCCGCGATGCTCGTGCCGCCGTTCCATCCTCGCCCGAATGGGCGGAGAACCTGCCGAAAATTTGCTCACGCCGAGTTTCCCCATTTCGATGTGGGAGGCGTTCGGCAGGCGGTCGCGCCGGAATTACTTTGGATCTTTCTCATCCTGTATGCCTCGTGGGTGGCGAAGATCTGGCTCTTCCCCCGAACCCGCCCAAAGCCTGGCGGAATTCGTGAGCCCCGCTGACGCGGTGGGGATCATCCCCGGCGAGGCGATGATTTTGCTGGGGCTGGCGTATTACACCGCGCTCGCGGCGGTTGCGATTGCCACCGTCACCATGACGCGCGCCACGGGCGAGATCCTGCCGCGCTTTGGCGATGAATCCGCGCCCGCCGCGCCGTCGCAGGAGGGCAGGCATACCGGCTTGCGCGCGTTGCTCGTCCCACGCCGCAGGCGCAGACAACTGCTCGCGCTCATCATCACCGATAAAGCCGGTCCCGTTTCCAAACGCATCCTCACCGATCTCAAACGCGGCGTGACCGCCTTGCAGGGCAAGGGCATGTACACAGGGGAACGTGCATTCCGTCCTCATGTGCGCGTTGACCATCACCGAAGTTCACAACCTCAAATCCGCGGTTGCCGGGAGGGCCCCAAAGCGGTGGTTATTGTCTCGCCGGCGCAGGGAAATTCTTGGCGGCGGGTTCGCGCCGCTGGAGGAAAAATAGACCTTATCGGAGATAAGAAGAGATCCACAAAATATCCATGAACTCCATTCACTCCTGAAGGATGAAAAAGGAGTCCAGAAGTTCTACTTTTGGAATTCCACAAGAGTTCTACTTCTGGAATTTCCGCAAGTAGAACTTGCGGAGTCCGCCTATTTTCACGAAAAAGCGAAAGAAATTCGTGTTTCTTCGTGGAGAAAGTTATTTCCGATGCAGTCTAATTACCCATGCAAGCGGTAAAATAACCGAAACTCCTCAAAGGATGCCAGCATGTTTCAAGCCGACTTATTCAAAGCGTCGGATCAATATTCCTCCCTCGAAGAAGTCCTGAGCGCGATCCGGGGCTTGAAGGATGACCCGCTCGCAAACGCCGGGACGAACATCGTCATCAGCCGCGGCAACCCGG